>NZ_JCALEB010000004.1:0-519470 GCF_059813155.1 Mycobacterium sp. NGS19 | reverse complement strand
TTCAACAGGCAACCCTGCCACTGTACTCAGTTTCGCAGAGCTGGTCAAACCGCTGGCTGAACGCGCGACGGTCTGCCGGTCACCGAGTCTACCGCTGCTCACCCGTCCGAGCACAGTCGGCCGGCCATCGACTCGTGTCTGTTACGAGACCCGCTCGATCTCGGCACCGAGGCTCTTGAGGTTCTCGACGAACAGCGGATACCCGCGGTCGATGTGGAAGACGTCGTGCACCTCGGTGTCTCCGTCGGCCACCAGGCCGGCCAGCACCAACCCGGCGCCGGCCCGGATGTCCGATGCCCAGACCGGCGCACTGGACAGTTGCGGGATGCCGCGCACGACAGCGTGGTGGCCGTCCGTGCGCGCGTCGGCGCCGAGCCGGATCATCTCTTCCACGAACCGGAAGCGCGCCTCGAAGACGTTCTCGGTGATCATCGACGTGCCATCCGCGATCGCCGCCAAGCCGATCGCCAGCGGCTGCAGATCGGTGGGGAACCCGGGGAACGGCAGTGTCGCCACGTTGATGGCCTTCGGCCGCTCATACTGCACCACGCGAAATCCGTTGTCATGCTGGGTCACTGTGGCTCCGGCCGCATGCAGCTTGTGCAACACCAGTTGAAGATGTGCGGGATCGACACCGGTAACCGAGATGTCGCCGCGTGTCATCGCCGCCGCGATCCCCCAGGTGGCCGCCACGATCCGGTCACCGATCACGCGGTGCTCGGTGGGATAAAGACGGTCGACACCGGTGATCGTCAACGTCGACGTGCCCGCACCTTTGATGTCGGCGCCCATCTGGCTGAGCATCGTGCAGAGGTCGACGACGTCCGGCTCACGGGCCGCGTTGTGGATCGTCGTCACGCCTTCGGCGAGCACCGCCGCCATCAAGATGTTTTCGGTGGCACCGACGGACGGGAACTCGAGCTGGATCTCGGCCCCGTGAAGGTGTTCTGCCGAGGCCACCACACAGCCGTGTTCGATGTTGCAGTTGGCCCCGAGTTGCCGTAATCCGGCTTGGTGCATGTCAAGTGGCCGAGAGCCGATCGCATCGCCGCCCGGCAGCGCGACTCGCGCTTTCTTGCATCGTCCGACCAGTGGTCCCAGCACGCACACCGAGGCGCGAAATTGGCGGACCGCAGCGAAATCGGCGTCGTACTTGAGTTCGTCGGGAGACGTCACACGAACCACGGAGCCGTCGAGCTCCACGGTCGCGCCCAAGCCCCGCAGCACCTCTGCCATCAAGGGAACATCGAGAATGTCGGGGCAGTTGGTGATCGTGCTGGTGCCTTCGGCCAAAAGAGCTGCAGCCATCAGCTTGAGCACGCTGTTTTTGGCGCCGGTGACGGCCACTTCCCCCGATAACCGGTTGCCGCCGGTCACCACAAAGCGCTCGCTCACGCGGGTTAGTGTAGACAGCGCGCCAGCCGAGTGGACGCAAGGAGCGCACACATCTGGCGTCCGTCTGGCGGGTACGGTTTGGCCATGGCAGTTCACCTGACTCGGATCTATACGCGAACCGGTGACGACGGCACCACCGGCTTGAGCGACTTTTCGCGGGTGAGCAAGAACGACCCGCGGCTGGTGGCTTACGCGGACTGCGACGAAGCGAACGCGGCGATCGGAGCAGCGATTGCGTTGGGTTCGCCGGATGAGCAACTCGCGCAGGTGTTGCGCCAGATACAAAACGACCTGTTCGACGCGGGGGCGGACTTGTCGACGCCCGTGGAAGAGAACCCGAAATACCCACCCCTGCGGATCACCGAGGCGTACATTCAACGGCTCGAAAGCTGGTGCGACCACTACAACGAGTCGCTTCCGGCTCTCAATTCGTTCATCCTTCCGGGCGGCTCGGCACTGTCAGCCCTCCTGCATGTGGCACGCACGGTCACGCGGCGCGCTGAGCGATCGGCTTGGGCTGCGCTACAACAACATTCCGACACCATGAGCGTCCTGCCGGCGAAATACCTCAACCGGCTCTCCGATCTCCTGTTCATCCTGTCCCGGATCGCCAACCCCGACGGGGATGTGCTGTGGCAGCCGGGCGGTCAAGAGCCGCAATAGATTACACGGACCGCCGTTGTGCGCGGGGCGAAGGCCTCGACTCGAGCCACGACAGGAACGCGGTGAGAGCGCCCCGATCGAGCGCCACTTCGTAACCGCGCCGCCGATCCTGGGCGGTATCGCGCAACTCCAACACCGCGGTCTCGGCGGTCATGATGTCGAATTCGTCATCGCGGGGGGCCCGACGCGACACGATCTCGATGCCACGGCGGCTGAGCCGGCGGTCCGGCCACAACCGCAGACTGGACAACCTGTAGAAGCCCGCCTCGCCGCCGCGGTATCGAATGACACCGTGTCGCCAGCCGTGGCCGCCGACAGCGGGAATGTCGCGCAGAATCGCGGCGGTCCCGCCCTGGCGAAGTTTCCACAGCCGGTACGTCAGCGCGAGAACGGCAAGCAGCAGCATGGCAACGAGCGCGACCATGATTGCCATCGACGCGCTCACCGGCGGCGGCTCCTAGTCGATTTCGCCGAGCGCCCGCAGTCTCGCGCGCCCACGCGCGGCGACACTGGGATCGTCGGAGTCTGCGTCGCTTCGGGCTTGGTCGGCATTGATCTCCGAGTCGAACTCCGCCGACTCGGCCAGGATGATGACGCCGTCGTCCGTCACGGACATGAAGCCACCGTCGACGGCGATGCGCAGGTCGTCTTCGCCCTCGCGCTCCACGCGCACCATCGCGTCATCGACGAGCTGCGCCACCAACGGGATGTGCCGCGGCATGATTCCGATCTCGCCGGTCGTGGTCCGGGTGAACACGAAAGTGCCCTTGCCCGACCAGATCTCGCGCTCCACCGCGACGATACTGACATCCATGTCGGCCATGTCAGCGCCTACTCGTCATTCTTGTCGCCGTCGCCCTCGTCGCCGGAATCGTCCTTGCCGGAATCGCTTCCGTCCTCGCCCTTGCCGGACTTGGTCGGCGCACCGTCGTCCTTGGACTCGTCGAGCTTGACGCCCAGGCTCTCCGCCTTCTGCTCGAGGTCCTCGAGGCCACCGATGAGGAAGAACGCCTGCTCGGGCAGGTGGTCGAATTCGCCCTTGGTCAGCCGGTCGAACGCATCGATGGTCTCCTTGAGAGGAACCGTCGAACCTGGTTTGCCGGTGAATTGCTCGGCGGCCATCATGTTCTGCGACAGGAACCGCTCGATCCGACGTGCCCGGTTCACCAGCTGCTTGTCTTCCTCGGACAGCTCGTCGATACCGAGAATCGCGATGATGTCCTGAAGGTCCTTGTAGCGCTGCAGGATTCGGATCACTTCCTGCGCCACGGCATAGTGCTCGTCACCGACGATGTTCGCGTCGAGAATCGTCGAGCTGGACGCAAGCGGATCGACCGCGGGGAAAATGCCCTTCGAGAACACATCCCGGCTGAGCTCCGTGGTGGCGTCGAGGTGGGCGAACGTCGTGGCGGGCGCGGGGTCGGTGTAGTCGTCGGCCGGCACGTACACCGCCTGCATCGAGGTGATCGAGCGGCCGCGCGTCGAGGTGATCCGCTCCTGCAGCTCACCCATCTCGTCGGCCAGTGTCGGCTGGTAACCGACCGCTGACGGCATACGGCCCAGCAGCGTCGAGACCTCCGAACCGGCCTGCGTGAACCGGAAGATGTTGTCGATGAACAACAACACGTCCTGTTCCTGCTCGTCGCGGAAGTACTCGGCCATAGTCAGTGCCGACAACGCCACGCGCATACGAGTGCCGGGCGGTTCGTCCATCTGCCCGAACACCAGCGCGGTGTCCTTGAGCACATTGGCTTCACCGAGTTCGACCCACAGGTCGTTGCCCTCGCGCGTGCGCTCGCCCACGCCGGCGAACACCGATGTGCCACCGAAATTCCGCGCGATGCGGTTGATCATCTCCTGGATCAGCACCGTCTTACCGACGCCGGCGCCGCCGAACAAAGCGATCTTGCCGCCGCGGACATAGGGCGTGAGCAGGTCGATGACTTTCAGGCCCGTTTCGAGCATCTCGGTACGGGGCTCGAGTTCATCGAACTTCGGCGGCTTGCGGTGGATCGGCCAGCGGTCCAGGTCCTTGCCGTACTCCGTGTCGTCGAGGCAGTCGCCCAGGGCGTTCCAGACGTGCCCCTTGGTGCCGTCGCCCACCGGCACCGCGATCGATGCGCCGGTGTTGATCACTTCCACCCCTCGGACGAGGCCGTCGGTGGGCTGCAGGGAAATGCAGCGGACCAGGTTGTCGCCGAGGTGCTGTTCCACCTCCAGCGTCAGCTTCTTCGCCAAATCCTCGAAGGTGATCTCGGCGTGCAGCGCGTTGAACAACTCCGGCACGGCGCCGCGCGGAAACTCGACGTCCACCACCGGCCCGGCTACCCGCACCACCCGGCCGTTGGTGTCCTTCTTGTCCTTCTTTTCTGTGTCGCGCTCTGCGGTTGCAGTCATGGGTTCTCCGCTTTCCTAATGGGTCCTATTGCGCGGCATCCGCCAAAGCGTTTGCGCCGCCTACGATTTCACTGATTTCCTGGGTGATCTGTGCTTGCCGCTCGCGGTTGGCCTGCAACGTCAGGTCCCTGATGAGGTCGTCGGCATTGTCGCTGGCCGACTTCATCGCACGCCGCCGCGACGCCGACTCCGAGGCCGCCGACTCGAGGAGGGCCGCGAAAATGCGGGTGGTGACGTAGCGCGGCAACAGTGCGTCGAACAACGTCTCGGCGTCAGGCTCGAACGAGAACAGTGTCCGCGGTCCCGACTCTTCCTCCGTGTACTCCACGACCATCGGGGCGATGCGGTAAGCGACCGCCTCCTGCGACATCATGGTCTTGAATTCGGTGAACACGAGGTGCAATTCGTCGACACCGAGAACGTTGTCGGGTCCCGGTTCGTCGCCCTCGTCGTCGGCGCCGGCGTTGAACGCGTCAACCAACGTCGACGCGATTTCCTTGGCGTTCTCGTAATCCGGCTTCTCCGAGAAACCGGTCCACGACTCCTTGATGTCCCAGTTGCGGAAGCTGTAGTAGCTCAATGCCTTCCGGCCGACTACATAGAGAACCGGAGTCTTACCCTCCTCTCGGAGAAGCGCGAACAACTCCTCTGACCGCCGGAAGACGTTGGCGTTGTACGCGCCGCACAGACCGCGATCCGAGGACACCACCAACACGCCTGCGCGCCGCGGATTCTCCCGCTCGACCAGCAGAGGATGATCCAATGCCGATTCGTCGGCGAGGTTCGTCAGCATGGTGGTGATCTCGGCGTTGTACGGCCGGGCCGCCTCGACGCGCGCCTGCGCTTTGGCGATGCGCGACGTCGCGATCATCTCCTGAGCCTTGGTGATCTTCTTGATCGACCCGGCCGAGCGGATCCGGCCGCGAAGTTCGCGAAGTGTGGCAGCCATCTACCTAGCTCTTCTTCTGCGGCGGAGCCGGCTTGCGCACCTTCACCGATTCCTTTTGTTCCTCGGACTCGTCCATCGCTTCGACGTGTTCGTCGGGCACGATCGAACTGCCATCCGACGTCGAGAAGCCCTTCTTGAATTGATTGACGGCTTCTTCGAGCTTCTTGCTGATGTCGTCGGACATCGCCTTCGATTCGCGAATCTCCTTGAGAATCCCGTCCTGATCGCCGCGCAGGTGGTCGAGGAACTCGGTTTCGAAGCGCCCGACGTCGGCCACCGGCACCGAGTCCAAATGTCCTTGTGTCCCAAGGAAGATCGCGACCACTTGCTCTTCCACTGGCATCGGATGATGCTGCGGCTGCTTGAGCAGTTCGACCAGTCGCTCACCGCGGTCGAGCTGCTTTTTGGTGTTCTCGTCCAGGTCAGACGCGAACGCCGCGAAGGACTCCAGCTCGCGGTACTGCGACAGATCCAGCCGTAGCGAGCCGGCGACATCCTTCATCGCCTTGATCTGCGCGGCACCACCGACGCGCGACACCGAAACGCCGACGTTGATCGCCGGGCGCACACCCTGATTGAACAGGTCGCTCTCCAGGAAGCACTGGCCGTCGGTGATCGAGATGACGTTGGTGGGGATGTAGGCCGAGATGTCGTTGGCCTTGGTCTCGATGATCGGCAGGCCCGTCAGCGACCCGCCACCCATCTCGTCGGAGAGCTTCGCGCACCGTTCCAGCAGCCGGGAGTGCAGGTAGAACACGTCGCCGGGATAAGCTTCGCGCCCCGGCGGACGGCGCAACAGCAGCGAGATCGCGCGATAGGCCTCGGCCTGCTTCGACAGGTCGTCGAACACGATCAGCACATGCTTGCCCTGGTACATCCAGTGCTGGCCGATCGCCGAACCGGTGTACGGCGCAAGCCATTTGAAGCCCGCCGACTCGGATGCCGGCGCCGCGACGATGGTCGTGTAGTCCATCGCGCCGCCCTCTTCGAGCGCATTGTGGACGCTGGCGATCGTGGTGCCCTTCTGGCCGATCGCGACGTATACGCAACGGACCTGCTGCTTCTCGTCACCGGTCTCCCAGTTCTGACGCTGGTTGAGGATGGTGTCGACGCAGATCGCGGTCTTACCGGTCTTGCGGTCGCCGATGATCAGCTGGCGCTGGCCGCGGCCGATCGGGGTCATCGAGTCGATGGCCTTGATGCCCGTCTGCAGCGGCTCCTTGACGCTCTGGCGCTGCACGACCGACGGAGCCTGCAGCTCCAAGGCCCGGCGCTCGTCGGACTCGATGTCGCCGCGCCCGTCGATCGGCTGGCCGAGCGGGTTGATCACCCGGCCCAGGAAGCCGTCGCCGACCGGGACCGACAGCACCTCACCGGTGCGCTTGACCTGCTGACCCTCTTGGATCTTCTCGAAGTCGCCGAGGATGACCGCGCCGATCTCATGCTCGTCGAGGTTCAACGCAACCCCGAGGACGCCGCCTTCGAACTCGAGCAGCTCCTGCGTCATCACCGACGGCAGACCCTCGACGTGCGCGATGCCGTCGCCGGCGTCGATGACCGTGCCGACCTCCTCGCGCGCCGTTTCCGCGGTGAAGCTGGAGACGTACTCCTCGATTGCACCCTGGATGTCGTCGGGCGAAATCGTCAACTCTGCCATCAGGTTCTCCTCTTCGCGCAAGCGCTCGTGGTGGCTTGTCGTCTTTGTGTACGTATGTCTGTTGCTGTCATTCGAATTCAGTCCGGCAGTCGATTGCGGGCTGCGGCGAGCCGCGACGACAACGTCCCGTCGATCACCTCGTTGCCGATGGACACCGCCAGACCCCCGAGCAGCTGCGGATCGACCTCCAGCTGCACGGAGACGGGATGCCCGTAGATACGGCTGAGCACCTGTGTCAGGCGCTCGCGCTGGGCGTCGCTGAGTTCGGCCGCGGCCTTGATATGCGCCACGACTTCGCCATGTCGGGCAACCGCCATCTGCGCCAGCGCGGCAACGGCTTCGTCGGCGCGGCCTCCGCGCAGCAGGTCCACCGTCTGTTCCAACAGGGCCGCGGTGGTGGGGTTCACGTCACGGCCACGGCCGAGCACGTCTTTGAGCAGCCCGACTCGCCCGTCGGCTGGGCGGGTGTAATCGCTGAGCAGGGTCTCCAATTGCGGCTCGGCGTCGAGAATGCGGCCGAACCAGAAGAGTTGCTCTTCGACCTCGTCGGCGTGACCGCCGCGCTCGGCGCTGACCAAAAGCGCCAACCGTGCGACGTGCTCGACTCCGTCCACCAGATTCGCATCCGACGACCAGCGTCCGGAGACTGCCGCGCCGAGGATCTGCAGCGCGGCGTCATCGACTTTGCCTCGCAGCACCGACTCGAGCAGCCGCACTTTGGGTTCGGTATCACTCGACGGGTCGGCCAGATGCCTGGTCAGGATCGCCTCGCGGTTCAAAAGTTTTGTCACCGCAGCCAAATCGCCGGCCAAGTCTGCCAATTGCGACTCGTCCAAGTCGCCGGTCACCTCGTCGAAACGCTCGAGCAAGGAGTTGAGCGCTTCACGGCTGCCGGAGCGCAGCTTGGCCGTCGCGGGGTCGTCGATGCTGATGCTCGACGGCGCCATCGCGTCCAGCTCGTCCAGGAACCGGTCGACGGTGGCCGACCTGGCGTCCGCATCGGAGACATGCTCGCGCACGAGTTCGTCGGCCCTCGCCACTGCCTCAGCGCCGAGATCTTGGCGCAACTGCCGGATGAACTGAGCCCGGAGCAGCTGAACGTGTTGCTGGCCTTGCACTTTGACGCGCTCCACCTCGGCGTCGGCTTGTGCGCGCAGCTGTTCGGCGATGCTCTTCGCGTCCGCGCGGGCGTCTTCGATCACCCGCTTGGCTTCTTCTTCGGCCTCCTGCAAAGCCCTGTCGTGCGCCTGCTTGGCTTCCTGGAGGCGCTTTTCGGCTGCGGCACTGTCTTCCAGTTGTTTGCGCACTGCCTCCTGGCGGTCGGTCATGAGCCGGCGCACCGGTGGAATGACGTAGCGCCACAACAGAAATGCGATGACGGCGAAGCCGATCAGCTGCCCGATGAAGGTCGACATGTCTACCGCCTGGCCTTCGCTGATGCTTCGGTACCGACGTCGACCCCGAGCACGCGGCTGGCCAACGTCGCCGCGAGACTTTCCATCGAGGATCGAAGATCGGCAGAGATCGCGTCGGCCTGCGCCTTGAGTTCCTCGCTGGCCTTCTGCAGCGCCGATGCCGACTCTTCGGAGACGCGCGCCTTCATGTCTTCGAGGATCCTGCGGCCTTCTGCACGTGCCTCATCGCGGATTCCCGACGCCTCCCGGCGGGCCTCCGCCATGGCGGCCCGGTAGTCGTCGTCGGCGGCGGCGAACTGCTTGTCCGCTTCGCGGTTGTCCCGCATGGTTCGGGTGACCATCTCATCGCGTTCGTGCAGCACCCGCATGATGGGCGGGACGACGAATGTGCCGATGACGCCGAGCACGATCAAGAAGATGATCAGCACGACGAAAAACGTGCCGTTCGGTACGAGGAAGTTCTGCTGACCGCCTTCCTCAGCCGCAAGCAACGTCATGGTCCCCTCGCGCATTTCGGGGGACTACTTGACCGGGGTGGCGAACACGAACAAGGCCATGAACGCCAGGTTGATGAAGTAGGCCGCCTCGACCAGACCCACCGTGATGAAGAACGGTGTGAAAAGCCGGCCCTGCGCCTCTGGTTGCCGCGCGATGCCGGAGATCAGTGCGTTACCGGCGACGCCGTCACCGATACCGGCGCCGATTGCGCCGCCGGCCATGATCAACCCACCGCCGATGAGAGCGCCGGCGGCGACTGTGGGATCTAGAGCAGCCATTCATATCCTCCTAATTAGCTGGTGGCGCTTCCACCAGGATTTGCGGACAAGTTCGGGCGCCTAGTCATGGTGCTCGTCCTCGAGTTCCATGGATTGGCTGAAGTACAGGATGGTCAGCAGCGCGAAGATGAACGCCTGAATGGCGCCGACGAACAAGTCGAAACTCTTCCAGATCGCGTTCGGCGCCCACATGATGTAGGGCGGGAACAAGGCGATCAGCGCGACCAGGATGCCGCCCGCGAAGATGTTGCCAAAAAGTCGCAGGGACAACGAGATTGGCTTGGCGAGCTCCTCGACGAGGTTGATCGGAGCCAGGAAGACGACGTGCCCCTTGAGCAGCCGGGCCGGGTGTCCGAGGATGCCGCGCCGCCAGATTCCGGCGGCGTGGTAACAGATGAACACGAACAGCGCCAAAGCCAACACGAAGTTGATGTCCGAGGCGGGTGGAGCGAGTAGTTCGTGCGGCTTGCCGTCCTTGGAGTACTGAACCGGCAGCACCGAGAGCCAGTTCGCGATCAGGATGAAGACGAACAGCGTCACTGCGAGCGGCAGCACGAACGGTGCGATGCGCAGACCGATCGTGGTCTCGATCTGGTTGCGCATCTGAACGGTGATGGCTTCGAAGAACAGCTGAACCCCGTTCGGCACGCCGGACGACGTGACCTTGGCACGCAGGTAGAACGCCAAACCAAGCACAATGACCGCAGCCACTGCGGTGGCCAAGATGGTGTCGGTGTTGACGGTCAGGCCGAACCACTTGGCGGTCTCGTGGTGACCGACTTCGATCGACCCCTCGGCGAGGATGGCCTCGGTCATGACGTCGTGTCCCTCCCTTCACCTGCGGCTTGCGAGCCCTCTTTACGAAGTGCCTTCATGACCGGCAACGCCGTCGTCAAAACCAGCAGCACCTGGAACAGGGCGAGCCCGAACACCACACCCAAGCCGGCGGGCCGGAAGACGAACGCGATGACCAGACCGATGACCGTGATGACCAGAAGCCGGGTGGCGGAATTGAGCGCCATCTTGCGCTTGAGCGGATGAGCTTCGGCGGTGATGGACTCCACCGACCGCTGCACCAGCACAGCGTTGAGCAAACCAAGAGCCAGGCCGATCCCGAGGAACACTCCGAACGACGCGTGACCCAGCGACGCGGCCGCGGCCACCGCCCCGGCGGTCAGGGCAAGGCAGATCAACAGCAGCCGGAGCGGGCGGAACGCAACGGAGGGAAACACCAACGGCGCGTTCTGCGCTGGCGTCGTCACTTGCTACCTCAATCCCGCGTGTCTGACAGATGCCTGGACGATTCCCAGTGGACCCGCCGAGCGTATCGGAGGGCGACGGGCGCGCTGGAATCACCCAAGGGGCTTCTCCCTATGTCGGTCGTTCTCGGGTCATCGAAGTCCGCTCCGACGGCCCGGGGGGCCGGCAACCCGCGGTGGTACTTCCGGGTTCTACCAGCACCGTACCACATGGTAGGAAGCCCAAAACCGGCCCCTACTACTCGTCGTCGTACAGCTCGTCGCCGCGCCGCAGAAGCGGTATCACCGTCACTACGATCGCAACGACGATGGCCGCCAACATGACTCCGCCGGTGTAGCGCGGGTCGAAGAAAATCGTGCTCGCGGCGCCGAACGCGACGATCCCCACCCACAGGTAGATCAGTAGCACGACCCGCCGGTGCGAGTGGCCGATCTGCAGCAGACGATGGTGCAAGTGCATCTTGTCGGGGCTGAACGCGCTGCGGCCGGCGCGGGTGCGGCGCACGATCGCCAGCAGCAGGTCGAGCATCGGCACGAACATCACCGCGACCACGAGCAGAAACGGCGACAGCAGAGCGAACACGTCGCGGGCCCCGTAGGCGTTCTGTGAGATCGGGCCCGCGGCCGTGGTGGACGCGGCGGCCAGCATCAGCCCGATCAGCATCGACCCGGAGTCACCCATGAAGATGCGCGCCCGGTGAAAGTTGTGCGGCAAGAACCCCAGGCATGCGCCGGCGAGCACCACGGAAATCACCGCGGGCGGGTAGAACAACACGTCGCCGCCGTGGTCGCGCAGCAATCCCACAGAGAAGACGCAGATGGCCAATGCCGTGATGAGCCCGAGGCCGGCAGCCAATCCGTCGAGCCCGTCGACGAAGTTCATCGCGTTGACGATGGCGACCGTGAGCGCCAGCGTCAGCAGGATCGACGACACCTGGTCCAGCACGATCGTGCCGACTCCCCCGAGCGGGATGTAGAGCACGCTCCATGCCACGCCCATCGTGACAAGCACACTGGCAGCGGTGATCTGGCCGGCGAACTTGGTCAGCGCGTCCAGTCCCCACCGGTCGTCGATCAGCCCGATGCCCATGATGATCCCGCCGGCGACGAGGACGGCGGGCATCCCCGAGGAGTACACGAACCCGCGGGTGAGCGCAGGCAGCTGGGAAGCCAGCAGCACGGCGGCCAGCACGCCGATGTACATGGCCAGCCCGCCCATGCGTGGCGTCGGCTGGACGTGGACGTCACGTTCCCGCGGGTAGGCAACGGCACCTAGCCGGGTAGCGAGCATGCGGACGCCGTCGGTGCAGAAATACGTGATGATCGCTGCGGTCAGTCCGACAAGAGCCA
The DNA here is from genome assembly GCF_059813155.1 of Mycobacterium sp. NGS19. Taxonomy (NCBI): domain Bacteria; kingdom Bacillati; phylum Actinomycetota; class Actinomycetes; order Mycobacteriales; family Mycobacteriaceae; genus Mycobacterium; species Mycobacterium sp. NGS19. Next base: position 507,609 of record NZ_JCALEB010000004.1, on the reverse strand, counting down.
GCTCCCGCAACGGAACACCCGCGCCTCGCTCGGCGAGGGCGAGCACGGTGCCGGCTGCCGTGATCACCGGAAAACCGTACTGCACCAAGCTGAGACCGATCCGCTAGCGCGCCACCCGACTCACCTCTGAAGGGTCGCGGCGTCGATGCCCAGAACGTCGGCGATCTCGTCCGCTCGCACCGGGCCCTCGCGCAGGATGCGCGGAGTCGGTCCGGTGAGGTCGACGATCGTCGACGCCGCCTGCTGCACCGCGGGGCCCGCGTCCAGGTACACCTCGATCGAATCGCCGAGTTGCGACCGCGCTTCCTCAGCGGTGACCGCCGGTGGCCGGCCGGAGATGTTCGCGCTCGACACCGCCATCGGGCCGACGTCGCGCAGCAACTCGATCGCGACGGGGTGTAGCGGCATGCGAACCATCACGGTGCCACGGGCTTCGCCGAGATCCCAGTGCAGGGACGGTGCCTGTTGCACGACGATGCTCAGCGCGCCCGGCCAGAACGCGCGGATCAGCTCCCGCGCCGCGTCGGGTACAGCGAACGCCAACCCGTCGATGGTCTGCCAGGAACCAACCAGCACCGGCACGGGCATGTCGCGGCCGCGGCCCTTCGCCGCCAACAACGCAGCGACCGCGGCGGGGTCGAACGCATCGGCGCCGACGCCGTACACCGTGTCGGTGGGCAGCACCACCAGGCGACCGCTCTTGACCGCGTTGGCGGCGGCGGCGAGACCGTCGGCGCGCTGCGTCTCGTCGGCGCAATCGAACGTCTGACTCATGACGCGGCCTTACTGCGTGCGGTGACAAACCGCGGTCTCCCGCCGAAGTCCCGACGAGGCGTCACCTCGTCGAACATGTTGGTGCCCTCCAGCATTGCGACGACGGCCGCCGACGCGGCGTCGTCGTGCTCGACCGCGAACGGCGCGCCTTCGCGCAACCATCGCCCGGCCAGCACCACAATGGCCTCGATGATCGACAGCCCATCGGGTCCACCGAACAGCGCCTGCGGCGGATCATGTTCGGCCACTTCGGGTTCCAGCGCAACGCCGTCGGGCAGATACGGTGGGTTCGCGACGAGCAGATCGACGCGGCCGTCGAGATCGTCGAAGAGCAGCCGATCCCGCACGTCGCCGCGACGCAGTTCGACGGACGTCCCCCTCGTGTTGCGGCGCGCGTAGCCCAAGGCGTCGACCGAGATGTCGACGCCGATCACCCGGGCGGACGGACTGTGACGGGCGAGCGCTGCGGCAAGCGCCCCGGAGCCGGTGCACACGTCGACGATCACGGGGCTTGCATCCGAAAATTGTTGCGCCATCGCCCATTCCAAAAGCGCTTCGGTTTCGGGTCGCGGGATGAACACGCCCGGACCGACCGTCAGTGTCAGCGGTCCGAACGACGCCGTTCCGGTGATGTGCTGCAACGGAATTCGCTCGGCGCGAGCAGTGACGGCTTGCCGGTAGCACTCGAAGAACCCGTCGGCGACGGTGTCGAGCAGTGGCAACCGGCCGCGAGTGGTGCGCGCGACGTGCGCCGCAAGTTCCTCGGCCTCGACGCGCGCGGAGGCCACTCCAGCCTCGGTGAGCCTGCGTGTGGCCTCGTCGATCGCCTGTCGCAGTCGCGCCATCATGCCTGCTGCAAGCGGGACTGCTTGTCGGCGGCGGCAAGTGCGTCGAACAGTGCGTCGAGGTCGCCGTCGAGAACCTGGTCGAGGTTGTGCGCCTTGTACCCGATGCGGTGATCGGTGATCCGGTTCTCCGGGAAGTTGTAGGTGCGGATCCGCTCGCTTCGATCCACCGTGCGGATCTGGCTGGCCCGGTCGGCGGAGGCGTCGGCCAGGGCCTGCTCCTCGGCCAGCGCCTGCAGCCGGGCGGCCAGCACCTGCAGCGCCCGGGTCTTGTTCTGCAACTGGGAGCGCTCGTTCTGGCAGGTGACGACGATGCCGGTGGGCAAGTGGGTGATCCGCACGGCCGAGTCGGTCGTATTGACGCCCTGGCCGCCTTTGCCCGAGGACCGGTAGACGTCGATGCGCAGGTCTGACTCGTCGATCTGCACCTGACCGACTTCCTCGGGCTCCGGGTAGACCAGCACCCCGGCGGCGGAGGTGTGCACGCGGCCCTGGGATTCGGTGACTGGCACCCGTTGCACACGGTGCACGCCGCCCTCGAACTTCAGCCGCGACCAGACTCCGTCGGGTGAATCACCCTTGCTGGAGATGGCCAGCGTCGCGTCCTTGTAGCCGCCGAGGTCGGACGTCGTCTGGTCGAGGACCGTCACGGTCCAGCCGTGGCGCTCGGCGTAGCGGATGTACATGCGGGCGAGGTCTGCGGCGAACAGAGCGGACTCTTCACCGCCCTCACCGGATTTGACCTCGAGCAGAATGTCGTCGGGGTCGTGCGGATCGCGCGGGGCCAGCATGTCGGTCAGCTGGGTGTCGAGTTCGTCGACCTGCGCTTGCAGTTGCACCACCTCGTCGGCGAACGACTCGTCGTCGGCAGCCAGCTCGCGCGCAGCTTCGAGGTCGCCGCGCGCAGCGGTCAGCTTGCGGTACGTCGCAACGATCGGCGCCAACTGCGCGAACCGGCGTCCGGCCTTGCGGGCCGCACCGGGGTCGGCGTGCAGTTCAGGGTCGGACAGGCGACGCTCGAGTTCGGCATGCTCGGCCAGCAACGCGTCGATCGCGGGCGCGCCGGTGTCAGCGCTGGTGTGCGCCACCTGTGTCACCTCCCGGACCGGTTCTGAACTTCTCCCGAACGCGAGCCGACGCCCGTTCCGCGCTCAGGGGCGACAGATCGGGCGTCGGACGAACAGCTATTTGTCGGCGTCGGCCGATTGCGCGGAGGCGTTCTTGCGCTTGCCGTAACGCTTCTCGAACCGCGCCACGCGGCCGCCGCTGTCGAGGATCTTCTGCTTGCCGGTGTAGAACGGGTGGCACTGAGAGCAGACCTCGACGACGATCTGTCCGCTCTTCTTGGTGCTGCGCGTGGTGAACGTGTTGCCGCAGCCACAGTGCACGGTGGTCTCGACGTAGTCAGGGTGAATACCCGATTTCATGGTGTCCTCTTCAATCGTGGACCCGGGTCGCCTGGTCAGACGTGAGTTGTCAGACGTGAACCGGAACCGAGGTGTCGACGGTCGATTATGCCAGCTCAACCGCCACTCACGCGAAACGCCTGGGTGCCAGGCGCTATTCCGGCGTCGACGATTCCTGCGGTAACGGCCGGATGGCCTCGGCCGATGAATGCGTTAGGGGGTCGTGGGTCTGTCTCACGGCAATGGCGCGGTGAGGCGCCCGTCTCTTCGGCACAGCGGCCGATTGTCGGCGCGGCCGTCGAAGAGTTTGACAACAAAGGTGCCAGCTTCGGACCGGTCGGGGCGATTCGAAGTTCGCCGGTCGCAATAGGAGTGATAGATGAGGGTGAAGAAGGTTTTGGCAGCGGTGACTTTGACCAGCGCGCTGTCTGCCGGTGCTCTCGGCGCGGGGGCCGCGGTGGCGGCTGCCTCACCGGTGATGCCGGCCAAGCCGGGTCAATGTGGTCACGACGACGACTGCTGGCCCGGGCCGGGTCGCAACCGCGGTGAGAACTGGAATTGGGACAAGGGCAACAGAGACTGGACGGTCGGCAGCGCCGATTGGTGGCGGGGCCGTCCCGGCAAATGGTGGCGTGACGACGATCTGCCGCCGTGGGGATTCTGGGGGCCACCGCCACCTGCGCAATGGTCCGGCCCGCCGCCGTGGGTGGATCCGCACCCGATCAACTACTGGGGCTACACCGCCACCCCGGTGTGGGATGACGGCTTCCACGGCTGGGGAATCTGGCTCTTCGGAGTATGGATCCCGATCGTGGGCATCCAGGGCTACTAGCCAGCAGAGGAAACGGCCGTCTTGCGTCACCGCAAGGCGGCCGTTTTCCGTCGTCTCCGTTAGGAGGCGAATTCTTCGTTGACCGGCCCAGGCGCGTTCTTGGACACCTGCATCAGGAACTCGTAGTTGTTCTTGGTCTTCCGCAGCTGCGAGATCAGCAGGTCGATGGCTTGGTGCGAGTCCAACCCCGACAGCACCCGGCGTAGCTTGTGCACGATCGCGAACTCGTCCGGGGACAGCAGCAACTCGTCTTTGCGGGTGCCGGACGGGTGCACGTCGACGGCCGGGAACACCCGGCGCTCGGCGATCTTGCGGTCGAGCTTGAGCTCGGCGTTGCCGGTGCCCTTGAACTCTTCGAAGATCACGGTGTCGCCCGTCGAGCCGGTCTCCACCATCGCGGTCGCGATGATCGTCAGCGAGCCACCCTCTTCGATGTTTCGGGCCGCGCCGAGGAACCGCTTCGGCGGATACAGCGCGGTCGAGTCGACGCCGCCGGACAGGATCCGGCCGGACGCGGGCGACGCATTGTTGTACGCACGGCCCAATCGGGTGATCGAGTCGAGCAGCACGATCACGTCTTTGCCCTGCTCAACGAGGCGCTTCGCGCGCTCGATAGCCAGCTCGGCGACCGATGTGTGATCGGACGGCGGACGGTCGAACGTCGAGGCGATGACCTCGCCCTTCACCGAGCGTTGCATGTCGGTGACTTCCTCGGGCCGCTCGTCGACCAGCACCACCATCAGGTGGCATTCGGGGTTGTTGCGCGTGATCGCGTTCGCGATGTCCTGCAGCACCGTGGTCTTGCCGGCCTTGGGCGGCGACACGATCAGCGCACGCTGGCCCTTGCCGATCGGCATGATCAGGTCGATGACCCGGGTGGTCAGCCGGTCTTGGGTGGTCTCAAGGCGCAGCCGCTGGTTCGGGTACAGCGGGGTCAGCTTGCCGAACTCGGGGCGCTTCCTGGCGTCCTCGACCGGGCCGCCGTTGACAGTATCGATACGCACCAGCGGATTGAACTTTTGCCGCTGGTTGGGCTGCTCGCCGTCTTTGGGAAGACGCACTGCGCCGGTGATGTGATCGCCTCGGCGCAGACCGTTCTTGCGGACCATGTTCATCGAGACGTACACGTCGTTGGGGCCGGCGAGGTACCCGGAAGTGCGGACGAACGCGTAGTTGTCGAGCACGTCGAGGATGCCGGCGACCGGCTGGACGACGTCGTCGTCGCGCAATTCGGTTTCGCCGCCGCCGCCTTCGGCACCGCGTTCGCGCCGCCTGCGGTCCCGGAACCGACGGCCGCGACGGCCCTGTCGGCCTTCGCCGTCGTCGTCGCCGCGGGCTTGGTCGCCGCGGCCCTGGTCGCCGTGCGCTTGATCGCTGCGGCCCTGGTCGCCTTGCGCTTGGTCGCCGCGTTGACGAGTGTCGGGCTTGGTGTCGCCGGCGGTCTTGGCAGCACCGTCGGCCTCAGCCTGATCGGCCTGATCGGACTTGGCCGCGTCACCGGTGGCAGGTGTCCCGGTCTCCTCGCTGCCGCTCTGCGCGCCGTCGGCGGTCTTGGCGGGCGCCTTCTCGGTTGACTTGTCGACGGCGTTATCTGTCGCCTGCCCCGCGGCAGCCTCGGTGGCCGACGCATCGCCGTTGCGGCCCTTGCTGATTGACTCTCCGCGGTGCTCGCGGATGGCGGCGATCAACTCGCTCTTACGCATGCCCGAGGTGCCCTTGACGCCGACCTCGTTGGCCAGTGCGCGCAATTCCGGCAGCACCATCGTGGCCAGTCCGCCGTCAGTCTTGACGTCACGCGCCGGCGCTTCGGCGGGCGCGGAGTTCGAGATTTCGGCTGTCACGGTGGTGGGCAACTCTGGGTGTTCGGCGCCACTGTCAGCCGCTATGAGGTCCGTATCGGTCACGGATGTCCTTTCTTTCCCTCGCAGTTTCGCCATACGAGGGGTTCGTTGCACTCAGCGATCCGCTGGGTGCTTATGTCCCACCGCTGTAGTTGCAACGGTGATCGCATCGGTTCGCAGCTGTCGGGCGAACCGTCATTCCCCGAGAAGAATTGGTGGTCGTCCTACTGTCGGCGCAGGTAGAAGCTGCGATTGCTGGACGGCACCGAGGATAACCCGCTTCCGGGGCGGAAGCAAGAAACGCCACTAGGCGTCGGCCACTGTGTTTGTCATCGCGGCAGGCGAGGTGCCACGACGTCTGAAGTCCATCGCACCCCCTCCCCGACCGACATCTCACGGACAGTGAAGTCGTTGGCCAAACCGAACTCGAGGGCTTCGGCGGGCAACTCAGACCGCGTAGTCAGCGCGATAACCGCTGGTCCAGCTCCTGAGAGCGCCGCTGCAACACCGCAACGCCGCAGCACTCGCAGGTATTCCCACGACCTCGGCATCGCGGACGCGCGGTGCGGTTGGTGCAGGACGTCATCGGTCGCGGTGAACAGTAGATCCGGTCGTTCGGTCAACGCGACAACCAACAGCGCGACCCGGCTGGCGTTGAAGCGGGCGTCCTCGTGGCTGACGTGGCCTGGAAGCAGCACCCGGGTTGCGGCGGTAAGCGACCGCTCCTCGGGAATCGCGGTGAAGATGCGGATATCGGGGTGCAGCCGCAACGGCACGGCCGAGTATTTGTCGGTATCGCCGTCGCTTTCCGTCCACGACACCACGGCGCCGCCCAGTACGGCAGCTGAGGCGTTGTCGGGATGCCCTTCGGCCTCCGAAGCGAGCTGGATCAGCTGGCCGCTGCTCATCGATGGCCAACCCGCTTGTGCGACAAGACCATTCGCAGCGGCGAGCCCGCCGACCACCGCGGCCGCCGAGGACCCGAGCCCACGCGAATGCGGAATGTCGTTGCGGCAGCGCACCACAAGACCGGCAGCCGTGACGCCGGCGGCCGCGAGCCCGCGCTCCACGGCGCGCACCACCAGGTGCTGACGCGTCAGCGGAACGTGTCCGGCTCCTTCGCCCTCCACCTCGACCTGAAGCCCGGATTCCCGTGTCGTGACGACGATTTCGTCGTACATACTGAGCGCCAGACCGAGACTGTCGAATCCCGGGCCGAGATTCGCAGAGGACGCCGCAACCACGGCACTGGCCGTCAATCCGGCCGGAAGAGCGGATGTCACGGTGGCGACTCCATCTAGACCAAGCCCAGCTTTTCGACGACCGCAGTGGGGTCCACCGGAATCGGCGATACCGGCGGGATGCCTTTCAGGGCGGTGTCGGGATCCTTGAGGCCGTTGCCGGTCACTGTGCACACCACCGTGGACCCTTTACGGACCCAGCCGTCTTCCACCGACTTGAGCAGGCCCGCGATGCTGGCCGCCGATGCCGGTTCGACGAACACGCCCTCGCTGGATGCGACGAGGTGGTACGCGGCCAGGATCTCGTCGTCCGTGGCCGCCAGAAACCGGCCACCGGACTGCTGCTGGGCTTCGACCGCGGGTCCCCACGATGCCGGGGAACCGATCCGGATCGCGGTCGCGATCGTCTCGGGATTCTTGACGGGTTCGCCGTGCACCAGCGGTGCCGCACCGGCGGCTTGCGTGCCCAGCATCCGGGGCAGCCTGTCGCTGCGGCCGTCGCGGTGGTACTCGGTGTAGCCGCGCCAGTACGCGGTGATGTTGCCCGCATTGCCCACCGGTAGGGAATGCACGTCAGGCGCGGTGCCCAGCACGTCGACGATCTCGAACGCGGCGGTCTTCTGCCCTTCGATGCGGACCGGATTCACGGAGTTCACCAGCGCGACCGTCGGGAAGTCGGCGGTGGTCTTGCGAGCCAGTTCGAGGCAGTCGTCGAAGTTTCCGTCGACCTGGATGATCTTGGCGCCATGCATGACTGCCTGGGCGAGCTTGCCCATCGCGATCTTGCCCTGGGGAATCAGCACCGCGCAGGTGATACCACCGCGTGCTGCGTACGCCGCCGCGGACGCCGAGGTGTTGCCCGTCGACGCGCACAGCACCGCCTGCTGACCCCGCGCGAGGGCGTCGGTGACCGCCATGGTCATGCCGCGGTCCTTGAACGAGCCGGTGGGGTTGGCGCCCTCTACCTTGAGATGCACTGTGCAGCCGGTCATTTCGGACAATCTCGGCGCGAACACCAGCGGAGTGCCCCCCTCGAGCAGGGTGACTGCCGTCCAGTCGGCGGCCACCGGCAGGCGGTCACGATACGCGCCGATCACCCCCGGCCAGGGCTGATGCACCGTTGATTCCGTCGCGGTCATTCGCTGTTTCCCTCCAACCGCAGCACGCTCGCGACATTCTGCACCACGTCGAGCCCGGCCAGCGCGGTGACGGTGTCCGACAACGCGGCGTCGGTGGCTTCGTGCGTGACGACCACCAGCCGCGCGCCGACTCTCTGACCTTCTTGGCTGACCACGCCCTCCTGGCGGACCTCGGCGATGCTCACCTCGTGCTTCGCGAATTCGGCTGCCACAGCGGCCAAAACACCGGGTCGGTCGGCCACGTTCATGCTGACGTAGTAGCGGGTGACGATCATGCCCATCGGCGCGATGGCCAGCTTGGCGTACTTCGACTCACGCGGGCCGCGACCGCCCTGCACGCGGTTGCGAGCCGCCATCACCACGTCGCCCATGACTGCCGACGCCGTCGGCGTGCCGCCGGCGCCTTGGCCGTAGAACATCACGCGTCCAGCAGCCTCTGCTTCCACGACCACCGCGTTGAATGCGCCGTTCACTGCCGCGAGAGGATGGCTCAGCGGCACCAGGGCTGGGTATACCCGGGCCGAAACCCGTTGCTGCCCATCGTCTCCGGTGATCCGCTCACATATCGACAGCAGTTTGATGGTGCGGCCCAGGGCGCGCGCCGAGGTGAAGTCGGCGGGAGTGACTTTGGTGATGCCCTCCCGGTAGACGTCGTCGGCCGAGACCCGGGTGTGGAAGGCGATGGACGCCAAAATCGCAGCCTTCGCGGCGGCGTCGTAGCCTTCGACGTCGGCGGTGGGATCGGCCTCGGCGTAGCCCAACGCACTCGCGTCGGCCAGCGCGGAGGCGTAATCGGCTCCGGTGGAGTCCATTTCGGACAGGATGTAATTCGTGGTGCCGTTGACGATGCCGGCCACGCGCAGCACGGAATCACCGGCCAGCGACTGCGTGAGCGGGCGGATCACCGGGATGGCGCCCGCGACGGCGGCTTCGAAGTACAGGTCGACATGTGCTCGCTCGGCGGCTTGCGCCAGTTCGCCGGTCGACTGGGCCAGTAGCGCTTTGTTGGCAGTGACCACGGACTTGCCGCGTTCCAGCGCGCCGAGAATGGCTTTGTGCGCAGGATCGACCGGTCCCATCAATTCGACGACGATGTCGACGTCGTCGCGCGACACCAACTCGTCGATGTCGCTGGTGAGCAACTCCACCGGCACTCCCCGGTCAGGGGCGACCCGGCGGACACCGACGCCGCGAAGCTCCAGCGGGGCACCGATGCGGGCGGCCAGATCGGCGGCGCTGTCGTTGATGATTCGCACCACCTGGCTGCCCACGTTGCCCAACCCGAGCACAGCTACGCCCACGGGCTTTTCGTCGCCTGTCATCCGGTGGTCACCTCCAAACTCAGTAGATCGTCGACCGTCTCCCGGCGCAGGATCAGGCGGGCTCGCCGATCGCGCACGGCCACGACAGCCGGCCGGCAGATCATGTTGTAACGGCTGGACATGGAATAGCAGTACGCGCCCGTCGCCGCGACCCCCAGCAGATCGCCCGGCTCCACGTCGTCATTGACCCACGTGTCGCGCACGACGATATCGCCGCTCTCGCAATGCTTTCCGACGATGCGCACAAGGACCGCGGGTCGATCGCTGCTGCGGGACACCAGCCGCACGTCGTACTCGGCGCCGTACAGCGCGGTGCGGATGTTGTCGCTCATTCCGCCGTCGACGCTGACGTAGCGCCGGTTTGCGTGCGGCGTTACCGCAACGTCTTTGACCGTCCCGACCTCGTACAGCGTGATGGTGCCGGGCCCGGCGATCGCGCGGCCGGGTTCGACGATCAGCCGCGGTTCAGGAAGCCCCACGGCCGCTGACTCGTGGCGCACGATGCCGGACAGCTTGGCGGCGAGATCCTCGACCGGTGGCGGGTCGTCGTGCGGGAGGTACGAAATGCCAAGGCCGCCACCGAGGTCGATCGCGGAGATCTGAGATGTCTTGGCCACTCCGAATTCGGCGACGACGTCACGCAGCAGTCCGATCACGCGGTGCGCCGCCAGCTCGAAGCCGGCGACGTCGAAGATCTGCGAGCCGATGTGACTGTGCAGGCCCACCAGCCGCAGATGGTCGGCCGCGAAGACATGGCGAATGGCCGCCATCGCTTCGCCGCCGGCAAGCGACAGCCCGAACTTTTGGTCCTCGTGCGCGGTGGAGATGAATTCGTGGGTGTGCGCCTCCACCCCGACCGTGACACGGACCAGCACATCCTGGACGGTGCCTTGCTCACCGGCGATCGCGTTCAGCCGATCGATCTCGGTGATGGAATCCACCACGACGTGACCGATGCCCGCCCGCACGGCGGCGGTCAGCTCGCCGACCGATTTGTTGTTGCCGTGGAACGCGATCCGCTGCGGAGGAAAATTCGCGCGGAGGGCGACCGCGAGCTCACCGCCGGAGCATACGTCCAGACAGAGCCCTTCGTCGGCGACCCAGCGCGCAATCTCGGTGCACAGGAAAGCCTTCGCGGCGTAGTGGACGTTCTCCCCGCCACCGAACGCCGCGGCCATCGCGCGACAACGGCCGCGGAAGTCGTCCTCGTCGATCACGAACAACGGGGTGCCGAACTCGCGGGCTAGGTCGGTGACGGGCACGTCGGCCATTCGAACCACCCCGTCGTCGCCGCGAAAGACGTTGCGCGGCCAGACGTTCGGCGCGAGGGCCAGCAGCTCTTCGGCGGTCTGCGGCTTCGGCGGGGCGGCGGCAGGGTGCACTTCCTCCGCGTGGCGAGGTCCGGCCGGATGGGCGATCACATGCGCTCCGGGGCGGTGACACCGAGAATGTCCAGGCCGTTGGCGATGACTTGGCGCGTGGCCTGGCACAGCGCCAGCCGGGCGGCGTGCAGTTCGGTGGGCGGCTCGTCGCCCTGGGGCAGTACTCGGCAGGTGTCGTAGAAGCGGTGGTAGTCGCCAGCCAGGTCCTCCAGGTAACGGCTGATGCGATGCGGTTCGCGTTGTGCAGCAGCGGTTTTGAGGACGCGCGGGAATTCGCCGAGGTTGCGGATCAGCGTGCCTTCGCGGTCGTGCGTCAGCAGGTGAAGGTGACCGGTGTCCGGTTGCACACCAAGTTCGGCGGCGTTTCGCGCCAGTGCCGAGAGCCGGGCGTGCGCGTATTGCACGTAGTAGACCGGGTTTTCGTTCGAGGCGCTCGACCATAGAGCCAGGTCGATGTCGATGGGCGTGTCCACGGAGCTGCGGATCAGCGAGTAGCGGGCGGCGTCCACGCCGATGGCTTCGACCAGGTCGTCGAGCGTGATGACGGTGCCGGCGCGCTTGCTCATGCGCACCGGCTGCCCGTCGCGGACCAGGTTCACCATCTGGCCGATCAGCACTTCGACCGTGTCCGGGTCGTCGCCCAGCGCGGCGGCTGCTGCTTTGAGCCGCGCGATGTAGCCGTGGTGATCCGCACCGAGCATGTAGATGCAGAGGTCGAAGCCGCGTTGCCGCTTGTCGAGGTAGTAGGCGAGGTCGGCGGCGATGTAGGCCGGCTGGCCGTCGCTCTTGATCACGACTCGGTCTTTGTCGTCACCGAATTCGGTGGTGCGCAACCAGATTGCGCCGTCTTTCTCGTAGATGTTGCCCGTCTCGCGCAGCCTTTTGATGGCTTGCTCGACACGACCGCTGGTGTGCATCGACTCTTCGTGCGTGTAGACGTCGAAGTCGGTGCCGAAGTCGTGCAGGGACTGCTTGATGTGGCTGAACATCAGGTCGACGCCGATGGACCGGAACGTCTCGTGCTGCTGATCGCGGGGCAGGCTCAGCGCGTCGGGCGCTTTCTCGAGCACTTGGGCGGCGATCTCTTGGATGTAGCTGCCGGCATAGCCGTCTTCGGGGGTCGGCTGGCCTTTCGCCGCGGCGATCAGCGAGCGGGTGAATCGGTCGATCTGTGCGCCGTGGTCGTTGAAGTAGTACTCGCGAGTGACGTCGGCACCCTGGCTGGAGAGCAGCCGGCCGAGCGCGTCGCCGACCGCGGCCCAGCGGGTGCCGCCGATGTGGATCGGTCCGGTGGGGTTCGCGGAGACGAACTCGAGGTTGATCTTGCGGCCGTCGAGTGTCGTGGCGTGCCCGTAGTTTGGGCCGGCCTGGATGATGTTGCTGACGATCGCGCCCTGGGCCGACGCGGCAATGCGCAGGTTGACGAAGCCGGGCCCGGCCACCTCGGCGGAGGCGATGCCGTCGACGTTGCCGAGCTGCTGCGCCAGCCACCCGGCGAGTTCGCGCGGGTTGACTCCGACCTTCTTGCCGAGCTGAAGCGCCAGGTTGGTGGCGTAGTCACCGTGCTCGGGGTTGCGCGGCCGCTCGACTGTGACCGTGGCGGGCAGCGCGGCCGTATCGAGGCCATGCTGGTCCAGCACCGCTGCGGCGGTGGTCCTGAGCAGCGCGGCCAGGTCGGCGGGGGTCACGAGGGTCCATCCTATGGGCTGGGCGTTTACAGCCCGAATCCATTCCGATGGGCTGGCGACGGCCATGATGCGCTAGTCTGGGCGAGCCCAACGGCGCAGCGTCTCGGCGAAGTCTTGGCGATGCGCCCCCGTAGCTCAGGGGATAGAGCGTCTGCCTCCGGAGCAGAAGGCCGCAGGTTCGAATCCTGCCGGGGGCACCCTTTCTACCAGGCACTTTACCCCACTCGGGGAGGCTCTACCCCCAAGCTACCCCCAAGGGTCTCCCCTGGCGTGTTGCGAACCGTTCGCTGGTAAACAGGGACTTACACGCTTGGCATTTATCTCACAAATGGTGCTAAGCTATTCGGTATGTGGGGCCTTGCCGTATAGCAGGTCATTCCACCCAAGAGCGGGCACTAAAAGCAGAACCAAATAAAACGCCTCAAGAAACCGATCCGCTACGGGCCACAGAAAGCAATCCGAACTTGCCATGGCTTTTGTCTGGCGCTTTCTGTGAAAGAGGCGTTTTTTCGTGTCTTCGAACAAATCAAACGCGGCAGTTGCTCCGCGTAAGTACGTCAGCATCCAAGAGGCAGCCGACTACTTGAGCGTTCATCCGAATTCAATTCGGAACTGGATTGCTAGCGGTGACCTGATCGGCTACCGCCTGCCAAACGGTCCACGTGGCGGCATTCGGTGGCGTTTGGACCTCAACGAGCTAGAGAAATTCATCACTTCGCGGGCAACGCGATGACCCGCCAAGGGGTCCGCTGATTCCTGCTCTCATTCATTCCATCGAAAGGACAAGAAATGACTAGGAAACCGACCACGATCAACGGAGTTTCGGCACAGGCCGCGAACAAACTCGCCAGAGCCGCTGGCGCTGAAATCGCACACATGCAGCGTGAGGACCGCGAGCGATTCTACGACGTAGCTGCGCGTTTGCAGGACATGATTGACCGCGCGGTGGCCGTCGATGGTGAAGCCGCGCGAGCCTCTGCCGAACGTGTCGCCGCTGCCACGCTGCACGTCATCTTCGGGCAGATCGGTGACGATGAACCCGGCGCACGGCTGCGCTTGAATGAAAACTCTCCCGGTGCTTTCCGCGTTCACACGCACCGCCGCGAAGCGCCGTCGTTGCGCTCGATCATTCGCGCCAATCGCGAGCGCACGGAAAGCGAAAAACGAGAACGTCAGAACCAAGGCGGAATAGAAGAAATTTCCACTGAACCGTAAAGCAGTCGAGAAACTAGATGAAATGCGCTACGAATCAAATTGAAATGCGTTGCACCCCAAGGCTTAGCAGGGCGTGTTATATGCGATTCACGTCCAATTCGGGCGTAAATTGGAACGCCAGACCCTACAAACGGGAATGCCCCCGGCTGACGAGACCGAGGGCAACCATCCCGAACTGCCAGGTTCGCGAAAGGACGAGTCCAGTCTAATGGATACCGCCGACAACATCACGATTGACGCGCCTAGTGTCGATCTATCACGACCATTCGCGACCGCCGCATTGCTTTATCGGCGCAATGGGTGGTTTGGCACTCTGCCGCTTCCATCGAGGCAGAAGAACGCGCCACCGACCGGCTACACGGGGATCAAGGCACCGTGGCCCGAACCCGCCACGGTCAAGCGTTGGCGCGAGCAACAGCCGACCGGCAATATCGCGCTGCGCCTCGGCAGCGTTGATTCTGACTACGAAGTGATCGGCATTGACGTTGACGATTACCTCAAGGGCGGCAAGCGCAAGAACGGTGGCGCTCAACTCAAGGCGATTGAGTCCGAAATCAACTGCGAACTACCTCCGACGTGGACCAGCTCGGCGCGTATCGACGGCTGTAGCGGCATCCGATATTTCCGCGTGCCTCGCGGGCTGCGTTTCCGGGGTCAGGTCGATAAAGACATCGAAGTCATTCAGAAGCGACACAGATTCGCGGTGGTTTGGCCGTCGATCAACCCCGACACAGGCGGCACGGTCTACTGGTGGTTCCCGCCAGGGGCACCGCTGAGCGAAGACGGTAGAGCCCGGTGGGATGGCGTCCTACCTGACGCGCGAAGCCTGCCGATATTGCCCGATGCGTGGATTGATTTTCTGACCCACGGACGCGTCAAAGAGTCTGACGACCCGATGGACATGGATTCGTCGGCTGACGAGTTGTACGCGTGGGCCGATGCGACTTTCTGTGACGGCCAAACGATGTGCGCGCACATGCGCAACAAGGTCAACAGACACGTCAAATCGATTGCGCAAGAGGCTACGTCGCACGACAAACTCACCGATGCGCACATGAGCGTCTACCACTTGGCGCGTGAGGGTCACAGCGGTTGGCACGCTGCGGTTAACGAGATAGAGACCGTGTTCAAACGCGTCTGCATCGAGCGCGACAAACGCAGCGCCGATGAATTGCGAGGCGAAGTCTGGCGTAGCAGGGTGAACGGTTTGCGCAAGGTCAAGGGGCAGTGCGACGACCGCGCAGCCCACGGCGCTGCACCCGTGGACATGGCGTGTGATCGGATCGCAGCATATCCCGACGCGAAGACGTTCGCGGCGTTCCTCAAGAGGCTCGCGAAACTGCTTGGGCCGAAACGCAAAACGCCGCCGAACGCCACCAGCAATCGGCCGGAACTCTACGACGCCAAGATCAGCGCATACATCGCAGACCGATACCTCAGAGGAAGGTATTGCTATTCAAGTGGTTTCGGATGGATGCAATGGACCGGCAAACGCTGGCAACGCGTCAGTGATTCCGTGGTGAAGGAAGCAGTGCGGCTAGGCGTCATAGACTTTCATCGCGAAGAAGTCACGTTGTATCAACGGCAGGTGATCACAGCGGATCG
Organism: Mycobacterium sp. NGS19; assembly: GCF_059813155.1. Taxonomy (NCBI): domain Bacteria; kingdom Bacillati; phylum Actinomycetota; class Actinomycetes; order Mycobacteriales; family Mycobacteriaceae; genus Mycobacterium; species Mycobacterium sp. NGS19. Next base: position 492,319 of record NZ_JCALEB010000004.1, on the reverse strand, counting down.
TGTCAACGCGACGGCGAAGCTGTTGGGAGCCAGTCGGATTAAGTCGATTCTCGACCTGTCACGCGGCTACCTGGCTGTCGATGACAGCCGGTGGGACGCTCACCCTGACTTGCTCAACTGTGCCAACGGCGTGATTGATCTGCGCGGCAAGACACTGCATCCGCATGACCCCGACTGGTTTCTCACAACGCTATGCCCTACCGAATACCACAGTGAAGCAACGCATCCCGACTGGACTAAGGCTCTAGAGGCGTTACCGCAAGCACCGCGCGACTGGTTGCAACGCCGGTTTGGTCAGGCGCTCACCGGATATACCCCGCCAGACGATGTGCTGCCGTTCCTCAAAGGTGGCGGGGAAAACGGAAAGAGCACGATTGTCACGGGCATTCTGGCGTGCATCGGCGAAGACTACGCCAAGCCGCTGCCCGAAAAGCTGTTGCTGGCGCGTGCTGGCGATCATTCCACCGAACTCATGTCGCTGCGGGGCGTCCGGTTGGCTGTCGTGGAAGAACTACCCGAGTTGGGTTATCTCAACATCAAGCGATTGAAGACGGTCATTGGTACGCCGATGATTTCGGCTCGTTTGTGCGGCAAAGACAACGTGACGTTTGAAGCGACGCATTCGGTGTTCGTTACTACCAATCGCCTGCCACGCGTGAATGAATCCGATCATGCAACGTGGCGACGACTCGCAGCGGTGATCTTTCCGTTTCGATACCGCAAGCCGGGCGAGCCTTTGGACAAGCCGACTGATCGCAGCGGTGATCCTGGCCTACGCGACCGCATAAAAATCGGCGCCGATAAGCAGCACGAAGCAATCCTTGCGTGGCTCGTTGACGGTGCGGCGCAGTGGTATCGCGACAGAGAAGCATTCTCCCAGCAGCCACCCGAAGTCATTGCCGCTTCTCGGGCGTGGCGTGACGAGGCCGACGTACTGGCCGAGTTTCAACGAGATTGCATCGTGTTCGATTCACGAAGTCACATGATGACCACCGATCTATTTGCGTTGTTCTCGCGTTGGTTGAAAGACCGTGAACATCAGCCGTGGACCGATCAGACGTTCGTCCCGCGATGGATCGAACATCCTGCCGTAGTCGAAGCGGGCGTAGTCAAAAGGTCAGTCCGCAAATCCCGACCGGGGCTGAGCCGTCCTCCGCTAACTGACTCGACGGTGCCTGAGCAATACCAAGCATGGGTCGGAATTCGGATGAAAGCGGCCAATGACGTTGCGGAGGACCAATGAAAGGACTCTGCCGAAAAATGCTGTCTGACATGGGGTTATCGGGCGAGTGTGAAGGGGTGTTAAGGGGTTGGTTGGTAGGTTCCCGTGAGAAAAAAATTCTGGAAACTACCTATTCACCCCTTCACACCCCTTCACACACTCCGAGTCAGCAAACAATTCTCGACCGGCGACACACCCGTTGCGCCATGCGCACAACGCCACGAATTCGGAGAGGATGAAAGACATGAGCGTGAGCACTGACACGCACACCAAGAATCAACCCCTGGCGGGTTCAGGACCGATCAACACGACTGGCCGGGCACCCGATGACGCCGGGACACCGTTGGTCGATTCTGGGGCCGCTGGGGGCTTGCACGCTGGCGCGGGACGGCTTTGGTGGACGTGCGAACGCTGTAACAAGCGCGTCGGTGGGGTCGGAGCCGGGTTTGCCGCCGTCGATCTGCGAGAGACCGACGCAGCCGCACACGGACGGCTGGCACGCGCAGGCGTAGACGGTGCCACGGTGACCGTCAAAGCCACGTGGCGGGTGTTCCACGCCAAGTGCGCACCCGAGTGCGTCAAGCCGCTCACGCCGCACTTCCGAATCTGGATTGAACGCGTGCGCACCGTAGACGAATTGCTTGACGCGGTGGCCGACCTTTCACGTTTGCCGTGGTTCTCGTGGAGTGATTGGGGTGGACTCGTCCGGCGTGTGTTAGCCGATACCGAGCGGAATGCAGGCGAGTCGGTGACGCTGCGTGAACAACGCGCGAAGCTCTCCCGCGAGCAAGCCGAGCGCAAGCGTGCCAGAAACCGCGAGCACATGCGCCGCAAAAAGCAAAACGGCATCGCACCCGACGATCCTCGTCACGGCAAGGCATCGACTTACAACAACTTCGGCTGTCGGTGCGATCCATGCACGCAGGCAGCCGCAGAAGTACAACGCGACCGCAGAGCAGAGGCAAAGAAATGAAAACCATCGACAGCGTTGAAGTCCTAGCCGGGTTGGGTCAATACCTCGCTGATCACGCCCTGGCTCAATACAGCCCGACCGGTGACTATCTCGATCATCCCGACTTGCCCGCAGTGCTGTTCGCCGGAGCCGACGTGCCAGACACGGCGCTAGTGTTGACCGTCACCGGATTTGACGACAGAGCAGGCAACGTCTTCGATGTGGCGCTGACGTTCCGAGCACCAGGGCACGACACACGTGCAGTCGATAGGTTGGCTGACGCGGTGTTTAAACACTTCTCATCAGTGCTCAACCCAGAACTGGGAACATGGGAAGCCGGGACAGCGATCATCCTGCCGACACTGGAATGGGACACACTCGAAGTCCTCAACGTCGAGCGGATGACAAGAGGCGCAGCCGAATTGAGCAGCGAAGGCAAGCACAAAGGTAGTCGCTATGTGAGGACCGACACCTATCAGATTGTCGTTGACCGCGACGACGAATAGCGTTGCTACACAGGATGGTTCACGATGCCAGTCAAGCGACCATGCCTAGAGCCGGGATGTCCGAACTACGCTGAAACGCAGGGGCTTTCGTCTCGGCAACGGTTCGACCGTGGGGGCCGGTGTGCCGAGCACCGCCGAGCGGTCAACGCCATAGAGAACCGCGCTCGTCAGAAGCGACCCGACACGATCACTCGGCGCGATCCTGCCTACCGGGCGATACCGAAACCACACGGATTGCGCTGCGCTCTGCGCATCGAAGGCGTGTGCACCGAGTGGGCGACGACATGGGACGCCATTGTGCCGCTTGCAAGAGGTGGCAGCCATCATCCGAGCAATCTGCAACCGGCCTGCCGTGAATGCAACAGCAGCAAGGGCGCTCGTTGAAAAGTTCGGACGCCGTAGGGTGATGAAGCCGCAGGGTCCCTGTCTCTTTTGCTTATAAACGGCTTGGCATGGCGTGTTTTGGCCGATCACGGCACAGAATGACCCCGTGCTGGCCCTGTAGCGCACGCTGAGCCATGTTCTACAGCACCACCAGCGGCGAACGGACCTTCTGCCTCACGGATGCCCGGTCAAAACACATCATCAGGGCATACGCGGCGTCGATTTTGCCGCGTGACTTCTGCTTTGCAAGAGTGAAGCCGCGTTCGTTGCTGCGCACGACGGCGTTGAGAATCTGTTGCGCGTACTGCTGGTCTCCGTTGTGGGAAATCTCGCCGCGCTTGATCGCTTCATACAGGTTGCCGAACGCCGGAGTGGATCGCTCCAACGTCTGCGGAAATTCAACCATCGGAATACCCTCGTCTGCCAACTGCTGAGCCGGCAGTTCGAAAAGCCTTGGATCGAAGGCTACTTCGATCAATTCGTAACGCCGGTCAAGCTCGCGAATGTAAGCCATAATGTCGGACACATCAATTGCCGAGTCCTGATGTGGCATCCAGATTTTCGCGACCGTGTGAAGTTGTCCGGTGGGCCGACGCTGCGCGATCACAAGCGCCGTTGAGTCTCGTTTCAATCCCACGTCAAGCCCTACCCACGTCGGTGCTCCGTCGCGCAAATCGAATCGAGCCGTGAGGCTGTCCCACACTTTGCGACCGTCAGACCCAAGCCAACTGTCGGTGCCATCGCGCCACTGACCCAGATGGAAGACGCGGAAATGACTTTCCGGGCTCATCTCCACGGCTGTCTCTAGCGCGTCGATGGCCTGATAACCGGCAGCCAAGGCAGGGCATGCAACGTGCCACGCTTCGCGGTCGCGCACATCGCAGTCATCGGGCGCGCTGTATTCGGTGAAGCTAAATCCTGGCGGGGTTCTGCCGTCGAGATATGCCGAACGTAAGTGCCACAAAGCAGACCGTTCTCTGTCCAATCCCGGCGTGCCGACACCGCAGACCAGCGAGCGTGATCGCTTGCCGGATGCGAGAACCATCGCAGTCCACGACTCCAACGGTTGAAAGCCGATCTCATCGACAATCGCCAGCGTCGGGTCCAAGCCCTGCAATCCATCGGGGTCGTTGGCGATGGGAAAGCACGTGCCGCCGTTGTAGCCAACTGCAATGCGCGTCGAGCCAATCGCGGTGTAGGTCAGCGACCGCTCATCAAGCAACGGCTCAGCGGCGACCATCTTCGCGGCCACGTCGAACACCGCGCGTTGGGCCTGGCCCACCGTCGTCGCCATGATCGGCACCTGTGGCTCTCCGGTGTCGTTGCGGTCGAACGTCGCCCACACCGCGAGCGCCGCGAGCTTTGTTGACTTGCCCTGACCACGCGGGCACTGCAACACGCCTTGACGCACGCCAGGAGAAAGCACGTCGGCAATCCACTGCTGTTGAAACGGTGCCAGCCGCAGCGGTTGACCGTAGCCGTAGCCCTTCGGTGCACGGCAGTAGGTCTGAATGAACCGAATCGCGCGCTCTGCCGGATCGGTCTCGGTCCAGTCCCACCAAGGACCGGGCGTAGTCACTCTGAATTTCGAGCGTGCATTTCCACTTTGCGCCATTTCGGTGTGTCCCTTTCCTCCATTCCGATATTGACCTATTCTGGCGAATAGTGCCAGGGCAGAACATTCCTCCACAGTCTGACTGCCCTGGCACACAACAACTTTCAAGCAACACGACAGCGACAAAAAGAAAAGCGAAGCCGGGTCGACAAATTAAAAGGCGCAACAGCCGGCCAAATTAATTTCTCGACCACCCGACAAAATTAATTCACGACAAACGACAGGAAACCCGCTGCGATGGCCTGGTGGCCGTGGTCACGAACCGCACGCTTCGAACCGACCGAACAACGGTCGGCGTCGTGGTCTGTGTCTGACCCCGCCATCGTGGAACTGCTGGGCCTGGGCACGCCTAATGCAGCGGGCGTTGCGGTCGGTGAATCGAGCGTGCTGGGCCTGGCTGGCGTCTACCGCGCCGTGAGCCTGATCGCCGGGACCATTGCCAGCCTGCCTATGAGGACCATCGAGACGAACAAAGACGGACACACCGAGCGCGCACGGTCCTTTCTGGACACCCCTGGCGGGCCTACTGGCCCGACGCCGTTCGAATGGAAAGAGCAGGTGCTTGTGCATCTGCTTTTGCACGGCAACGCCTACTGCGCGCATCTGTACGGCGGGGCCGGTCAAATCGTGGGCCTGTTGCCGGTGCACCCGCTGGCGGTCACGGTGGACATGCAGCCCGATGGATCGAAGCTATTCACGGTGAGTTTGGCCGATGGCACCCGGCGCGTGTTCACCGCAGCGCAGTTGACCCATATCCCCGCACTGTCAACCGATGGCGTCACTGGCCTTTCACCCATCGCCGTCGCGCGCAACGTGTTCGGCACGTCGCTGGCCGGTGATCGCGCAGCCGCGCGCATGTTCGCTAACGGCGCGATGGTGTCAGGCATTGTCACACCAGAGGAAGACTTGACCGCAGAAGAAGCGACGACGATCAAAAACGATCTGCGTCAACGCATTCAGGGTGGCGCGAACGCCGGAGACATCGCCGTCATCAATCGCAAGCTGCGGTTCGACAAGTGGTCGATGAGCGCCGAAGACGCGCAGTTCCTGCAAAGCAGAGCGTTTCAGGTCGAAGAAATCGCGCGGTTCTACGGTGTGCCGCCGCATTTGCTCATGCAGACCGAAAAGCAAACGTCGTGGGGCACCGGCGTGCAGGAACAGAACCGGGGCCTGGCCCGCTACACCCTTGAGCCGTGGACGACACGCATTCAGGAGCGGCTGAGCCGTCTTTTGACTGGTGGTAAGAAGTGCGAATTTGATTACTCGGCGTTCGTGCAGCCTGATCCCGAAACCGAAATCGGCCTGTTGATCGACCAGGTTGACGCCGGATTGCTCACGATCAACGAAGCTCGCAAGATTCGCAATCTGCCGCCGCTGCCTGGCGGGGATGAAATCGCCAGCGATGAAACCGACGCCGAATCGGGTTCGGACACAGTTGATTCCGGTCTAGGCGTCTTGCAGCGATTCGGACAGCCGTTGATCCTGCCAGCACCGGTCACGAACGGAGCACACCATGAGTAACGCCACGGTGGAAGCAACACGGTTCGGCGTCGAACTGCGCGCCGAGGTCACCGGCAACAAGCTCGTCGGTCATGCTGCGGTTTTCGGTCAGTACGCCGAGCTACCGGGACATCTGGAAACGGTGCACCGCAGTGCTTTTGACGCCATTCGCGCCGACGCGTCTACCGACGTGGTAGCACTCTACGAACACGACCCCGCCAAGCTGTTGGGACGCCAGTCGTCAGGCACGCTGCGTTGGTCGGTGGACTCCGAAGGTCTGCCTTTCGAGCTGGACATTCCCGACACCAGTCATGGCCGTGATGTGCGCGAACTGGCTTTGCGCGGTGACCTCAAAGCATGCTCGTTCGGTTTCGTTCCCGGTCGCGATGAGTGGTCGCAGATCGAAGGCCGACAGTTGCGCACCCATACCAGCGTGAGCCGTCTACGGGATTTGAGCGTCGTATGCTTCCCGGCGTATGCCGGAACGTCGGTAATGCTGCGTTCACTCGATCAAGCCAGCGCGCCAACGGAATCAGGACTTTCGCAGCTGATTCGAGCGCGACACCGCATCCGTTACCGCAACGAGTCAAGGCGACTGACATGACCACCATTGCCCGCCAACGCAATCGACACACTGACTTATCGAAAGGAAACACCATGATCACGACACCGACGCCGAACGCTCTACTCATCGCGAAGAACAAGACGCGCGCCTTGGCGGCGTGGCCGCTGTACGGGTCCGAGCCCACGTCACCGGCGAACGCCGACGCCAACGACAACGAGCCGCTGACCGTCGAAGACATCATCGCCGCGCTACAGGACATCATCGACGCCGCCGAGGGCCGCGCGCTGTCTGATGAGGAAGTGCAGCGATACGAACAACTCGAAGTGCAGTTGCGCAACGCACAGCGCACCGTCGAAATTCGTTCGCGGCAAGAGGCGTACACCGCGCCGGTTAACGGCGGTCTGGCTACTGCTGTGCACGTCGGCACCGCGCGCCGTGACGACACGCTGGAACGCGCCTTCGATCACTACATGCGCACCGGTCGCGAAAACTCCGATCTGGTGGAGCTTCGGGCACAAGGCACCACACCCGATTCCGCTGGCGGGTTTCTGGTGCCCGACACTATGCGAAACAAGATCGTAGAACGGCTCAAGACGTTCGGCGGTCTGGCGAGCGCCGTGGAGGAAATCGTGACCTCTGGCGGCGAACCTTTGCGCTGGCCCACGCTCGATGACACCGCCAACGTCGGTGTGATCGCACCGGAGAACGCCGCGCCGACTTCTGGCGGGGCTGATCTGGTGTTCGGTGAAAAGGTGCTCGGTGCGTTCAAGTACATCGCACCCGGTGCCGGTAACCTGCCGCTTCGCGTTTCAGTCGAATTGCTGCAAGATTCGGCGTTCGACGTTCAGGCTCTCGTAGAGCGCAAGCTCGGTGAGCGCATCGGTCGCCGTCAGGCGCTCGATTGGGTGACCGGCAACGGCACCACTGAGCCGTTCGGCATCGATACCGGTATCTCGGTGTTCACTGACACGTTCGACACCGCAACGCCCACCTACGACAACCTGGTCAACGCAATTCACCAAGTGGACCCGGCGTATCGGGCCAACGCGGTGTGGTCGTTCAACGATCAGACCATGGCCGCAATCGAACGACTGACGGACAACGACGGGCGTCCACTTCTGAACCCCGCTGCCGAAGGCATTTCGACCGGTCCCCACAACACGACGTTGCTCGGGTACCCGGTCATCATCGATCAGGCTTGGCCCCCGTATCAGGATGGCGTGGCCGCCAAGTGGGGCGTGTTCGGTGACCTTCGCAGCGGCTACGTCATTCGGCGCGTGAAGGATTTGACGCTCATCGTCAACCCGTACAGCCGCGCCAACGAGGGACAGGTGGAATACACTCTGTGGGCTCGCGCCGATGGCGTTCCGCAGGACACCGCCGCGTATCGCGTTCTGACCAACGAGGTTTCGTAATTGACTGCCCCTAGCGGTGATTGATCTAGGACAACACGTCTGCGATTGGTTGCCACTAGGGCAACAGTTCACTTTGAAAGGTGCACATCATGGCAAGCAAGCTCACCATTGCCGAATTGGCAGAACGCAAGGCCGAATTGCTCGATGAACTTGGCGTAGTCAACGCCGAAATCAAGTCTCGCGCAGGCGAACGCGATGACGACGCCGACGAGTTCGACGCTGAATCGGCCGAGTTGGAGACGACCACCGACAAGAGCGCCGAAAACGTCGAGAACACCAGCGCCACGACGTAAACCCGACGAGAGAGGTCGATTCGCATGGGTTGGGCACCGCCGTACGCGACTGCCGCCGAGTTGGCGCATTTCATGGGTGATGCCGTCGCCACCGATGACGCCGAACTGACCCTAGCGATTGAAACGGCGTCCCGGTCGGTGGATCGCATCACCGGACGGCAGTTCGGATCACTCGACGCGCCGGAATCAAGGCTGTTCACCGCACGCTTTGACACCTACCGCCGCCGATGGATCATCGACGTTGACGACTTCGCCACCACTGACGCCATGACTGTCGAACCCGTTGGCACACAGTATGATTTGCTTCTCTTAAACTGGTTGCCTGCACCGGTCAACGCCGTAGTGGCTGGCGGGGTGTGGACTCAGGTACTCATCGACTCCGGTAGCCCGGTCGTCCCAACCGCTACCGAGGGTGGCGTACGCGTCACCGCAACGTGGGGCTGGCCCGACGTGCCGCCGACCATCAAGCTCGCGACGTTGATCCAAGCATCCCGGTTGTTTGCCCGCCGTCATGCACCCTTTGGCGTGGCGGGTAACCCCGAGGTCGGTCAACTGCGGTTGCTGGAACGGCTGGACCCTGACGTGGCGATCAGCGTGCGACCGTTCGCCCGTGTCTGGGGTGCGGTGTAGCCGATGGCCGGTCGTCGCAGGAAACGCGTTTACCGCCGTGATGCGCACGGTCGTTTTGCCCCGTCGTCGGGTGGTTCATCCGAGGATGAGCGGCGCAAGAAACGCCGCCGTACCGTGGCCGGTGTGACCGTCACCGTGGGGGCCGTGGCCGCGACCCAAGCTCACCCGGCGAGCAGGACCAGGACCGCAGCGACCCGGCGCAAGATCGTGAAGGGCCACGTGGCGCGCGCTCGCGCCGATCACGCCAAGCTGTCGAGCATGCGAGCGCGGGCGTTCCCCACGACGGCGGTCACCGGCAGATCGTTCAACGCGAAGGCCGCGAGAGCCGAGGGCCGCACGCTCACCAAGGGCTACCGGAAGCAGGTCAAAACGCAGCGGAAAGCGCGTGGAAACCGGCGCTGAAGCGCTGAATATGTCAGCGTGGGGTGGGTAAGCGCCAGATATGGAGTTCACACCAGAGGACATCGCCGCTGTTGCACAGCACACGCAGCAGGCACAGGAGCGAGCAGAGCGAGCGCGCCGGGCAGCTTTTGAAACGAGGATGCGCGCTGCCGAGCTGCGCAACGAAGCCGAACAGCTAATGCACGCAGTGGCGGGCATACCGCGTCGTAAGCGGCGGTGAAAGCACCCCTAGCACGGCCCACTGACAGGTCAGCGCGCCTGACGGAAGCTGTGGGTAGCCCTGGCTAGTATCCCCGTCATGGCAAGTGGGAGTCGTGCGCTGCATCGGATGCTGGCTGAGGGCGTTGTCAACGGTGACGCCGCCGACTTAATCCCACGACTACCAGACGGAAGCGTGGATTTGTTCTTCACGTCGCCGCCATACGCCGACGCTCGCGCCTACAGCCGCATTCATCCTGACCACTACGTCGAGTGGTTTCTCCCGTACGCGGAGAAAATGTTTGCTGCGACGAGCGAGACCGGAAGTCTGGTCATCAACATCAAGAATCGCGTAGCCAATCGCGGCCCATTGCGCGGTCAACGTCACCCGTACGTTTATCAGCTTGTCTTGTCGTTGCAACAGATGGGCTGGCGGTGGATTGAAACGTACATCTGGTCTAAGCCCAACGCCGTACCGGGTCGTTTCGGTCCCAGAACGAAAGACTCGTTCGAGTACGTCTATCACTTCGCGCGGGGACCACGTCCCTACTTCGATCTAGACGCCGTGCGCGTTCCGTACAAGGCCGACGCCGCCGAAATTGCTCGGCGCGATAAGGACTTGAACGGTCGTCGCAACACCGCTGCCGGATTCGGCAGAGACCGAACTAAAACGTACCTCCGTGGCGGGGCTGATCCCGGCAACGTGGTCTCGGTGCCACAGACCTACAACCAATACAAAGGCGTTGCGCACACCGCCGCAATGCCCGAAGGGCTTGCCGAGTTCTTCATTCGATGCGCCAGCCCGAAGGGCGGTTTGGTGGTCGATCCGTTCGCCGGAAGTGGAACGACGGTCGCAGTGGCTCGACGCTACGACCGTCAAGCTCTCGGCTTTGAACTGCACGAGGATTTCGTCACAGAGGCACGGCGGCGAATCGCCGCCGACGTATCCGACGACCCGCCAGCCGTCTTGCACGCCGTAGGCCAATGACCGGGATTGATCAGACTGTCAACGACGTTGCCGAAGCCGAGACTTGGGACAAACGAGTCAACGAGATTCGCCGCATTCCCGAACGACACGGAACGCAAGACCACCAACGCATCTATGCCGACGTTGCGCGCTCCCTGTACGTTCCGCATCTGACACCAGATTTCGCCTACGTCCATGACGCACCGTTTTACGACGACGAGTATTTCGATGAAGTCTACGGCGCGGCGCTGACCGCAACCGATGGTTTCACCAAGGTGACCGTTGACGAAATCCGTGATGCGCTGCTGGCTGACCCACGAATTCTGTTGGTATTCCGCACAATAGCCGGCCTTGTACGTAACGAATTCGCCGAAACGACATCCATCGTTGCGTTGCGGCTGGACATGCCCGCAGCCGCAATCACCGGCAACAAAGTCGATTCAATCGAGCGCAACGGCAGCGCGTTGACTAACGACCAAGCCACGGTTGTTGCAGCGACGGTTGACGCGCTAATGAATCGCGAACTGTTCTCCGATCCACCGCCGGGACTGCACGTCAAACAAGACAAGTTCGACAGCCGTGACGGATGGGCGACTGTGCGCAGTCTCGCTACCGATGGCGTGCCGTATCAACGCCTGTTGCATCAGCGCCATTACGGCGGCGCTTTTCGCCAGGTGTTAGACGCCACCTCAACACTGCGCGGCGACTTGTTGGAAGACGCCACCGAAGCCGTATTACAAGACGCCGCAGTGCCTTTCATTCGGACTGGAAGCCACAACCAAGGCGAGATTGCCGCGCGATTCCAACTGACTGTTACGCCCGCGCCTGATTTCGTGGTGTTCGACAACACCGACTCGCTCAAGGCGATGATCGAATGCAAAGGGGCCAACGACGGCGGGACAGCACGCGACAAGGCCGCACGGTTTCAACGGTTGCGCGCCGAAGGGACTCGTCTGGGTGGCGTGCCTGTGTTCGCGGTGCTCGGCGGTATCGGTTGGGCGCGTGTCAACGACACTCTAGGCCCGGTGTTGCGGGACACAGACGGACGCGTTTTCACGATGGAGACACTGCCGGAAATCTTGACCGTCTCGCCGTTTCCGCAACTACACGGACTGGCTACTACTGCGGATTGATCCGTAGGTTGATCTGCTGAACCAGTGCGCCTAGGTGTTCGTCTTCTGCTTTGGCTTCGCGCTGAGTCTGTCTCGCGTCGGATGCGACTGCTGGAAGATCGCTGTGCAAGCCCTCGACCACTTGACTGAACGTCTCGGCGGTGACGATCACAAGCGCACGCATGGTGTCGTCTTCGAACGGGAAATCGACCTCGTAACCGTGTTTCGCTAGCTCCGCGCGCTCGTATACGTCGAGAGGTCGCGTGAACCACAATTGGACCAGGAACTCAGGCGATTCATTGCCGTGCTCTAGCCGGTACGTCTTGAGGCTCTCGTCTAACAGTTCGGCGCGCAGAATGCCTAGCTCCGGTTCGTTCGGTTCAGTCACGGGCAGCACGCTACTCGGCCTGATCGGCAGCGGCAATCGAGTCGGCAGCTTCGGCGATGGAATCGGCAGCGGCGGCAATCTCAGCCAACGCCGTGGCGCTCAAATTCGCCGCGAGCTTTTTGCCGCTGTCGTCGTACGAATGCTGATAAAGCAACGCCGCCTTGACAGTCGAATGACCTAGCCGCTTCATGTTCTCAGCCAACGTCGCACCAACTTGGGCGTTCTTCGAACCGGCGAACCGGCGCAAATCGTGCGCGCTCAAGTCCTCGCGTCCAACGTCTTTCGCCGCCTTCTGGAAAATGTCTTTGTTGAACACCCGGTCATTCAAGTGACACCCTCCCCTGGCGGGTTCGAACAACAGGGCATCGGGACTCCTGCCGACGTAGCGGCTCAGATGGTCGCGCACGATCTGTTGAATGTGCGGAGGAATGTCAACGTCTCGCGTCTCTCCCGTTTTCGTCGGGCCTAGCAGACACTCGCCGCTACGGTGACCGACTGCGCGCGTGATTGAAACCACGGTGCATTCAGCGTCGAAGTCTTTGCGTCGTAGTTCGGTCGCTTCACCGATACGCAGGCCGCACCAACCCGCCAGGAGAACCAGGGCCTTGAATCGTTCGTAACGCGGGTCAGCGCCGAGCTTGTCGGCAATGGCGTGCAGTTCGACTGTCGTGGGTATCTTGACGTTCTTTTTCGCCTTGGTCGCCATCGCGCCTTTGATCATGCACGGGTTGCGCTCTAACAGGCCGTCGTCCACGGCGCTGTTGCAAATCATGCTCAGAACACCGTAGGTCTGGCTGTTGCGCCGTTCCTTGGTGGAATCAAGCCCTGAGAACCACGCACGCACTGCGGCGGGACTCACGTCGGATACCGCGAGCTTGCCGAATGCCGGTTCGATCAGTTGCGCCCATTGAGATTCGTAGAGATTTCGTGTGCGCGGCGACAACTTGCGTTCGTCAATCACGCGCTTTCCGTAGACGCCGAACGTCAGAACGGTTGCCTTGTTTTCGTTGGCGCGTTCGGCTGGCGATTTCCACCGTTCTCCGCCAAGGGTGCATCGCTCTTTGTAGGCGCGTTCTTGCGCTAGCCAGCCTTGCGCGAATGTCTTTGAGGCGAATGTGTGCGGGGCGTAGTGGCGTCGCCCGTCCACGCCGATGTAGCTGGCTTGATAGCTCGGTGTCTTTGTGGGCTGTTTTTTGATCTTGCCCCATTCGTTGCGGCTCATCGGTCGGTGATCTTCCAGTCAAGTTCGTCGGGGTATTTTTCGAGTAGCTCCCTTTCCGCTCCGTCGCGTGTTGCACCGTCTGCGCAATATGACTTGCCGTCGCGACGAACGAGGATGGACCACCCGTTTTCGTCTTTGAGGAACACCTTGGTTCCGATCTTGGCGTGATCGGTCGCGGTGATGTACGAGTCACCGTTGACCAACGCGTGTCGCTTGCCCTCATCTTTGTGAAACGAGCTGTAGCCGAAGTGCGCGCGGTTCCTGTTCGACTCATCCATGCTTTCAATCCCCATTCCCTTGTGCGCTTCACTCGCGACAAAGCAAACCATTTTCCGTGCGTTTCTACAGGGCTTTATCCTGCGGTTGTTGGCGTTGACCTGCGACGTTGCTACAGTCTACCCCCAACTTACCCCCAAGGTGTGTGAAGCCGTGTGAAACGGTGTGAATCGGTGGTCACTGTGGTAGAGGTGTAATCAACTGTGCCACAATGGTTTTGCCTGGTAGACAGCGTGTTAGCTGCGAGCGCGTCGGCAGGTTCGAATCCTGCCGGGGGCACCCTTTCTGACCTGCGGCGATGTCGCTAAGAGGCGGGCAGCAAAATCTCCACCGCAGCTGCGACTGAAGTGGCCTGTGTGGCCGACGAGGTCCCTTTGGACTTGCAAGTCACAGCTCTGTCTCCGCTCCCCGGGGGACGGACATGCCCGCCTAGTAGCGACAACACCGCGAGGGCTTCGAATTTCGCGAATGGTTACCGCGAACTAGCAGTAATAGTAGAAGTAGCTGCCGTCACTGTAGGTCTCCCAGCACACGCTCTCCGGCGGGTGCACAGGTGCGGCGTTCGCTGCCTGGGCGATGCTCAGCGCAGCAAGCCCCAGGCCGGAGGCCAGCAGGGCGGCACCGGCGGTGGTATGGACGATGGCGCGGATCTGGCTGATCATGTGTGTCACTCCTTGGGTCGGTTGTCGTGCTGACACACAAAGAATCGAGCGCGGCTCTTGGCGGATGGGACTGCCCCGAGTTCAGTTGACTCGCGGGGTGTGAATTTTAGGCCGCGGTTGCGCCTGGGGTGTGGAGCAGTTCGAACTCTATCGGGGTGAGCTTGCCGAGGGCGCGTTGCCGGCGCTTTCGGTGGTAGGTGCGCTCGATCCAGGTAACGATCGCCAGTCGGAGTTCGGCTCGGGTGGTCCACCGTTGCCGGTCGAGGACGTTGCGTTGCAGCAGGGCGAAGAAGGACTCCATGGCGGCGTTATCGCCACATGCCCCGACTCTTCCCATTGAGCCGCGTAACCCGTTGTGCGACAGCATAGTAACGAATTTGCGTGACCGGAATTGGCTGCCGCGGTCGGAGTGCACGATCGTGGCGACGGGCGAGCGGACGCCGACCGCATGACGCAGGGCGGCCACCGCCAGGGACGCCTTCATCCGTGAATCAATCGAGTAGCCGACGATTCGGTTGGAGTACACGTCCTTGATGGCGCAGAGGTAGAGCTTGCCTTCATCGGTGCGGTGCTCGGTGATGTCGGTTAACCAGATCTCGTTGGCGGCCTGGGCAGAGAACTGGCGGCCAACGAGGTCGTCGTGCACGGGTGGTCCGGCCTTTCTGTTCAGTCCGCGCTTCTTGGCGAAGAACGACCAGATGCGTTCTTGCGAACACAGTCGAGCCACTCTGTTCTCACCGGCGATGATCCCGCGTGCGGGGAGTTCATCGGCGATGAAGCGGTAGCCGAATGCGGGGTCGTCGGCGTGGATGTCGCGGGCGGCGTTGATGAGATGTGCATCGTCCCAGTCGCGTTGTGTCACAGGTGCTTTACGCCACTTGTAGAACGCTTGGGTAGAGAATCCAAGAACCCGGCAGGTCACCGTGACGGGGACACCGTCTGCGGCAAGATCAAGGACCAGCGGGTACATCATTTTGGGTTGACATCCCGGGACAAGTAGCCGACGGCACGGCGCATGATCTCGGCTTCTTGCTCGAGGAGCTTGATCCGTTTGCGCGCTTCACGCAGCTCGGCAGACACGTCACCCGCGGTCGCGGTTGCTCCTGTTCGGTCGATACCGTCTTCGCGGTCGGCAATCTTGAGCCAGCGATGCAGGCAGGCCTCGGAGATGCCGAAGTCCTTCGCGATCTGACGTAGCGGCGCCTCACCCTTGCGGGCTACAGCGATCACGTCAGCGCGGAACTCGGCAGGAAATGCTTTCGGCACGGAGTTGATCCTTCCAGCAAGGACGAATCCTCACAGGTCAGGAGTCAACCAAACTGGGGGCAGTCCCACTCACCCGCCACCCCCAGTGGAACCCGGCGTAACCACCCATCAAGCACAAACAACGCGGCTCCGGGCACGGGGCTACCAATCGGCACTCCGGCACCTGCGGTCAGCGGCGCGCTGATCGCCACGCACATCGTGGTTTCGGTGGGGCCGTAGGCGTTGATCACCACCCGCCCCGACGCCCACTGGTCCACCACCTCGGCGGGGCAGGCCTCCCCGACGACCACCAGGGCGACGGAGTCCAAGCCTTCTGGTGACAGAGCCGATACCGCTGATGGGGTTTGAGTGAGGACGTCGACGTGCTCGCTGACCAACAGGGCGTGGAGGTCTTGCGGTGAACTCGTTACCTCTTCGGGCACGACGACAACTCGACCGCCGCGCAGAAGTGCGCCGAAGATTTCCCACACCGAGACGTCGAACGCCAACGTGTGGCACTGCGGCCACACACCGGTTCGCGGCAGACCGGAGTCCAGCGAACCCAGAAGTTGCGTGACGTTGTGATGGCTCACCGCAACGCCTTTGGGCGTGCCTGTGGTTCCGGAGGTGTAGATGACGTAGGCGATGTCGTCCGGCGCTGCCGCCGCCAACGGCTTCCCCGGCTGCGTGCCGATCGCGGCGTCGTCGACGACGACGATCGTCGCCTCGTAACCCTCCAGCCGTGAGCGCAAGCCGGTGGAGGTCACCGCGGCGACGGGCGAGGCGTCGTTGAGCACGAACGCCAGTCGCGCATCCGGCAGCGACGGGTCAATGGGCAGATACGCGGCGCCGGTCTTGAGCACCGCCAGAATTGCCACAATCGCATCGGCCGATCGATTGAACAGCAGCGCGACGCACTTGCCCGCCGTGGCGCCGACGTCAACGAGCACGTTTCCCAGACGATTTGACGCTTCGTCGAGCTCTTGGTAGGACATCGTGCGGCCACCGAAGCTGATGGCGACTGCGTCTGGCGTCTGCGCCACGTGCTGGGCGAAGAGCGCCGTAATCGAGATCGTGTTGCGCGCAGACCTTTCCAGCACTGCTCGGTTCCCGAGCGCGTCAAGGCGCGCATGCTCGACCGCATCAACGATGTCGATCGACGAGATCCGCGCCGTCGGGTCGGCCGTCATCGCCTCCAGCACCCGCCGCAGCCGCTCGACCAGTGTTTCAACACTGGCCGCGTCGAACACGTCGGTGCGGAACTCCACCGCACCACCAATCCCGGCCGGTTGATCAGCCGTCGAGAACTTCTCGGAGAGCGAGAACACCAAATCCATTCGAGCGGTGTGGGTATCAACAGGCAGTTGCGTGACGTCGAGATCATCGAGCGCCATGCCGACCGCAGCATCGGTGAAGTCGTAGCCGCTGGAGTTCTGCCACGCCAACGCCACCTGCACCAGTGGGTGATGGGCCAAGCTCCGGGTGGGGTTGAGCCGCTCCACCAGCACCTCGAACGGCACGTCCTGATGCTCGAATGCGCCCAGGCTGCGCCGGCGCACCTGACCCAACAGTTCGGCAACGGTCGGATCGCCGCCCAGATCCACCCGCAACACCAACGTGTTGACGAAGAAGCCGACCAACTCGTCGAGTGCCGGATCAGCACGTCCTGCAATCGGAAACCCAACGGCGACATCTGAAGTAACGCCGACCCGCGACAACAACAACGCCAGAGCTGCCTGCATCACCATGAAAGTGGTCGTGTGATGCTCGGCGGCCAGATCTCGCACCCGTCGCTGCAATTCGGCCGGCCAGTCCACCGGTATGACCGCTCCGCGTTGATCGGCAATCGCCGGATAGGGCCGGTCGGTGGGCAGCTGCAACCGTTCGGGCAGACCGCACAGGACGTCGTCCCAGTACGAAAGCTCTAAAGCGACAGGACTTTCCGGGTCCTCGATGTCGCCCAATTGCGCACGCTGCCACAGTGTGTAGTCGGCGTACTGGACAGGCAGCAGCGCCCATGCGGGCTGGTCGCCGTGCCGGCGCGCCCGATATGCAGCGTCCAGGTCACGTAGCAGTGGAGTCACCGATGCACCGTCGGCGGCAATGTGGTGCACCACGCCGACCAGCACATGCTCGTCATCGCGGATGTGGAAAAGCGTGATACGCAAAGGGATTTCCGCGGCAAGATCGAACGCGTGCCGAGATGCCGCGTCGATGGCCTCTGAGCGCCGGTCAGCCGACCATGAGCTGACATCGATCACGTCCCAGCCGAAGTCCGCTCGGTCAGGTGACAGCACCAGCTGCTGAGGAATGCCATCAGCCGCCACGTACAGGGTGCGCAGGCTCTCGTGGCGAGCCACCACGTCACCCAGTGCCGCTCGCAACGCATCCACGTCAAGATGCCCGCGCAGCCGCAACGCCACCGCCATGTTGTACACCGGCGACGGCCCCTGCAACTGGTCGAGGAACCAGAGGCGGTTCTGAGCGTATGAAAGCGGAATGACTTCGGGGCGTGGGACGGCGCGAAGCGGTTGGCGCAGTTTGTGTTCGCTGCTGACGTGCGGGGCGAGCTCGGCGATGGTGGGCGTGTCGAACAGCGTGCGGATACTCAGGTCGGCGCCGAGGGTGGTGTTGATCGCGGCGATAGTGCGCATGGCGGAAAGGGAGTCGCCGCCGAGGTCGAAGAAAGAGTCGGCGATGCCGACGCGCCCGACTCCCAGTACTTGCGTGTAGATGCCGGCGAGGATTTCCTCGACAGCGGTGACAGGCGCGCGGTAGTGCTCGCCGTGGTGGTAGTCGGGGGCGGGCAGCCCGCGAACGTCGAGTTTGCCGTTGACGGTCAGCGGCAGCGCATCGATGGCCATGATGGCAACGGGAATCATGTAGCCCGGCAACTTTTCGGCGAGCTCGGCGCGGACCTCAGCGGGGTCGGCGGTGCCCGTGATGTAGCCGACCAGGCGTTTGCCTCCGGGTCCGTCTTCACGCACGATCACGACGGCGTGCTCCACACCGGTTACGGCGGCCAATGCGGCGCGCACGTCGCCCAATTCAATGCGATATCCGCGAATTTTGACTTGCTCGTCGGCGCGGCCGAGGTAGTGCAGTTGCCCGTCGGTGCCCCAACGCACTAGATCCCCGCTGCGATACATCCGCGACCCCGCCGGCCCGTAGGGGCATGACACGAACCGCGAAGCGGTCAGGGCGGCGCGGCGCACGTAGCCCACTCCGACGCCGTGTCCGGCCACATACAGCTCGCCGACCAGTCCAGCCGGTACCGGGCGCAGCCACGGATCCAGCACGAACAATGCGGCCCCCGGTACCGGGATGCCAATTGGCACTTGGGATTCGGGAGTCAGAGGAGCGCTGATGCTGGCATATACGGTGGTTTCGGTGGGTCCGTAGCCGTTGATCATCACCCGGCCCGCCGCCCACCGCTCCACCACCTCGGCAGGGCACGGTTCGGCGGCGATCACCAACGCGACGGCCTCCAGACCCTGTGGAGTCAGAGCGGCCACCGCCGACGGCGTTTGGCTGAACACGGTCACGTGTTCGTCGGTAAGTAACGCGTGCAAGTGTTTTGGCGAGGCCACCACAGCGTCCGGCACGACGAGCAGCCGTCCGCCGTGCAGCAGCGGTGCCCACATCTCCCACACCGAGTAGTCGAACGCCAGCGAATGACACTGCGTCCACGTTTGTCCGGGTCCCATGCCGACCCCGACATCAAGGCCGGCGAACAAGCGGGTGACGTTGTGGTGCGTGACCGCAACACCTTTCGGGGTGCCGGTGGTGCCCGAGGTGTAGATGACGTGGGCGACGTCATCGGGCGCCGGCTCCGGCAGGGCGGTCGCGGGATAGATCCAAATGCGGGGGTCGTCGACAGTGATGACCGTCATCTCCCGGCAGCCCTCGATCCGCGACCGCATCTCGGATGTGGTCAGCGCAATGACCGGTGTGGAGTCGTCGATCATGAAATGCAACCGCGAATCCGGCATGGCGGGGTCGACGGGCAGATACGCCGCTCCGGTCTTGATCACCGCCAGAATCGCCACGATCGCCTCCGCCGACCGCGGCATCAGCAGCGCAATGAATTCGGCGGGCCCGGCCCCGTACTCGATCAACAAGTGCGCCAGCCGGTTCGACACTTCATCCAGTTCTTGGTAGGACAGCGAATGGCCATCGCACACCACCGCCGCCGCTCGCGGGAACCGTCGCACTTGTGCGGCGAACAGCGCTGGGATCGAGGCGGGTGCGGCCGGCTGCGTCAAGACCGCACGGTGGCCCCAGTCGTCGAGGCGCTGGTGTTGTTCGTGGTCGAGTGGATCGATGGCCGAAAGTCGCCGAGCGGGATCGGCGGCCATCGCGCTCAGCGTGGTCCGGAGTCGAGTGACGAGTGCGGTGATCATGCCAACGTCGAACAGCTCGGCGTCGTACTCGAGGCGCAGGGTCAACTGCGGGCCGGGCCGGGCCTGCAACGTGAGTGGGTAGTGGGTGGACTCGCGACCCTCGAATCCGGTGACGGTCAGCCCGTCCACGCCGCTCAATGCGGCGGTGTCGACGGGATAGTTCTCGAACACGAACAGCGTGTCGAACAACTGGTCGTGGCCGGTGAGGCGGTGGATCTGCGGCAGCGCCAGATGCTGATGCTCCAGGGTGTCGGCCGCGAATTGCGTTAGTTGCTCCAGCAATTCGGCGGTCGTGATGTCTGCGCTGAGCTGTGCGCGTACTGGCACGGTGTTGATCAACAGGCCCACCATCGACTCCGCGCCCGCCGCGTCGGCCGGCCTGCCCGACACCGCGGTGCCGAACACCACATCGTGTGTGCCGGTCAATACCGCCAGCATCTGCGCCCAGCCGGCCTGCAACACCGTGTTCACGGTGGTGTGCTGTGCGCGAGCCAATTCGCTCAGCGCCGCAGTGGCCTCTTCCGACAATTCACTGGTGTGCACACCTCGACGGCCCGGGACTCCGAGGCCGGGGGCACCGACCAGGGTGGGGGTGTCAAACCCGACGAGCGCATGCGCCCACGCCGCGAGCGCCGCATCGTGATCGCGGCCGGCGAGCCAGGTCACGAACCGCCGGTACGGCACCGCCGGGGTCAGCCGCTGTCCGTAGTAGGCAGCGAAGATCTCGCTCAACAGGATGGGAAGCGACCAGCCGTCGAGCACAATGTGGTGATTGGTCAGCACGAACCGATGCCGGTCCGCACCGGTGCGAATCAACGCGGCCCGGAATACCGGCGCGGTCGCCAGGTCGCACACCGCGGCCCGTTCCTCGTTGCACATCGCCTGGATCTGTTCTTCGCTGCCGAGTTGCTCGTACCGCCAGGCGGCTGTGGGATCGGCGGGAATCATCTGCACCGGCTCGTTGAACTCGGAGCAGAACCCCGCCGCCAGATTGGGATGGCGGCGAACAACGGTGTGCACGGCCTGCCGCAGCCGCTCGGCGTCGAGAGGGCCCGACACCGCGATGTCGAGTTGCATCGCATATGTGTCGCCGCCGTGGCGGTCCGTGGTGCCGGCGTGGAACAGCAGGCCCTGCTGAAGCGGCGTCAACGGCAAGATGTCGGCCACCCGATTCCGCCGTTCGAGGTCGTCGATCTGGGACTGGCTCAGCCGGGCCGGGGCGATGTCCGACGGGGTCAATCCGCCTCCGCCGCAACGCACATGGGCGCATATGCCGGCCAGCGCTTCGCTCCACAGCCGGCTCAGGCGGACTATCCCGTCACGATCGAGCACCGACGGCGCCCATGTCCAGGTGGCCTGCACGAGGAGGCCGTCAGGGCTGTCGACGGCGCCGGCGGTCAGCTCCACGGCATGCGTCAGCGGCATGTCCACCCGCGCTGCCGTCGTCGTCACCGACAGGCCGTCGGCGCTGATCTGCCACATGTCCTCGGACATCTGACCCGCGCTGAGACGTCCCAGGAAGTTGAACGCGACCAGTGGATCCGGCCCCGTGATGTCGACAGAAGGGCTGAGGTAGCGCAGTAGCCCATAGGTCAGCGGGTCGGGCAGCGCGCGCAGCCGTTCTTTGGCCGTCTTGATGATTGCCCCCAGCGCCGCATCGCCGGCGGTCACCTGTGCCCATGACAGCCCGCCCACCGCCAGCGCGACGGGGTGTTTCGTGGTGAACCAGCCGACGGTGCGCGACAGATCCACATCGGCAGCCAGTCCGTCGGCGCGGCCGTGGCCCTCCACCTCGACGGCGATCGGCGCGGACGTACCGCAGAATTCCGCCAGAGCCAACCCGAGCGCGATCAGCAGAACTTCCTGCAGCGCAACGTGAAACGCAGCTGGCACGTCGGCGAGCAGGGCCCCGGCGGTGTCGGCGTCCAGCGACACCGACAGATGCCCGGCGCTGGCGTACGTGTCGACGGTCGGGTTCGGCAGCGGAAGCGTCGGTGTGTTTTCGACGTTCTGCCACGCGTCGGCCTGGGCGGCCACGTCGGGGTGGTGGGCGCGTTCGGCAAGCAGAGCCGACCACCGGGCGAACGAGGTGCCGACGGCGCGCAGGGTCACGCGTTGGCCGCTGCGGTGCTGGGCCCACGCAATGTTGATGTCTTCCAACAGGATTCGCCACGACACCGCGTCGACGGCGAGATGGTGGATGACCATCACCAACTCGCCGGTCCTCGTCGCCCACAGTGCGCTGACCATTCGCCCGGCGGCAGGGTTCAACCGGGCACGGGCCGCTGCCACCGCCTCGTCGGTGACCACGTCGACGGTGTGCAGGCACTCGTGCGCGTCGACTGATCCGGCCGGCTGCGCGCTCAGCATCCAGCCGCTAGTCCCGTCGTCGTCGACCCGCAGGCGCAACATGGCGTGCCGATCCAGCAGCGCCTGCAGTACCGCCACCACATCGGCACCCGTGACTCCGGGCGGGGCGTCGAGCACCATGGTCTGGTTGAACTGGTCGACCCGACCGCCGACGTCCTGCAGCCAGGCCATGATCGGAGTGAGCGCGACCGGTCCGACGCCTTCGTCGGCCGGCCACGTGTCGTCGACGACACCGACCACCCGCGCCAGCCGTGCCACGCTCTGCTCGACGAAGATGTCGCGCGGCTGGCAGGCCAGGCCCGCCGCCCGCGCACGGGCCACCACTTGCATCGACAAGATGCTGTCGCCGCCCAAATCGAAGAACGACTCGTCGACGCCAACCCGCTCCAGACCGAGCACTTGCGCGAAGATGCCGGCCAAGATTTCCTCGACCGCATCGCTGGGGGCGCGGTAGCGCTCGATGTCACCGTAGTCCGGCGCCGGCAGAGCGCGAACGTCGAGTTTGCCGTTGACCGTCAACGGCAGCGCCTTCAGCGCGATGACTGCGGCGGGCACCATATAACCCGGCAGGCGCTGCGCCAGTAGCGCACGCACCTCGGCCGGGTCGGCCGAACCGGTGAAGTAGGCGACGAGCCGCTTGTCACCGGGCCGATCTTCACGGGCTGTGACGACGGCTTGGCTCACCCCGTCGAGATCACCCAGGACGGATTGGATTTCGCTCAACTCGATGCGATAGCCGCGGATCTTGACTTGCTCGTCAGCCCGGCCGAGGTACTGCAACTGCCCATCGGCACCCCACCGCACGAGATCGCCGGTGCGATACATCCGGGACCCCGCAAGGCCGAACGGGCATGCCACGAAACGGGATCCGGTCAACCCGGTGCGGCCTACGTAGCCGTCGGCGACGCCTGCCCCGGCCACATACAATTCCCCGATCACTCCGGGCGGGACGAGCTGAAGCCACGCGTCGAGCACGAACACCGCCGCAGTGGGCACTGGCGCACCGATCGGCACGACGTCCAGATTCAGTCCCAGCGGCGGGGTCATCGACGCATACACCGTGGCCTCGGTCGGGCCGTAGGCGTTGATCACCACCCGTCCTCGTGCCCAGCAATCCACCACCTCGCTCGGGCACGCCTCCCCGCCGAGCAACACGGCCACCGACTCCAGCCCCTGCGGCGGCAACGCGCTGATCGCCGACGGAGTCTGCGTCAACACTGTGACGTCTTCGTCGACGATCATGGCGTGGAACGCCTCCGGGGAGCTGGCCACCTCTTCGGGGACGACGACCAGGCGACCCCCGCCCAGCAGCGCAGCCCAGATTTCCCACACAGAAAAGTCGAACGCGTACGAATGACATTGCGTCCAAACCTGTTTCGGCGGCAAATGCCGCGGAGTCGAGGCCGCCAGGTGCGCCAGGTTCGGGTGGGTCACGGCCACCGCCTTCGGCGCCCCGGTGGTGCCGGACGTGTAGATCACATACGCCCACCCGTCAGTGCTGGGCATCGGCAAGCCGGTGCTGGGCAGCTCAGGAAGGCGAGGGTCGTCGATGTCGACGACCGGCCCGTCGTATCCCGCCAACCGCGACCGCAGTCTCGCGGTGCTGACCGCCGCGACCGGCGCAGCGTCGGTGAGCATGAATTCCACCCGTGCCGCAGGCAGTGCGGAGTCGATCGCCAGATACGCCGCACCCGCCTTGAGCACCGCCAACATCGCGACCACCGCGTCAGCGCATCGCGAGAAAAGCAGCGCCACAACGCCTCCCGGGCCTGCGCCCTGATCGGTCAGGAGACGCGCCAACCGGTTCGACGCTTCATCGAGCTCGCGATAGCTCATCTGGCGGCCACCGCAGCTGATGGCTACCGCATCGGGAGCGCAGGTTGCCTGTGCGGCGAACAGCGCCGGCAACGACACTGCCGCGGTCACAGGTCGGGTCAGCACCGCCCAGTTGCCGTTGTCAGCCAGCCAGCCGTGCTCAGTGGCATCGACGACATCGATGGCCGACAACCTGACTGCGGGGTCCGCGGTCATCGCGGCAAGCACCCGCCGCAGCCTCTCGATCAGCGCCTCGATGCTGGCCGAGTCGAACACATCGGTGCGGAACTCCACCGCGCCACCGATGCCGGCCGGCTGCCCCTCACCGGTGAAACGCTCGGACAGCCACAATGCGATATCGACTCTGGCCGAATGTGTTTCGACGGGCACCTGAGTCACTTCCAAATCACCCAGGCTCAGTCCGCTGACCGGATCGCCCGTGTTGCCCGGCAAGTTCTGCCAGGCCAGCATCACCTGCACCAGCGGATGATGGGCGAGACTGCGCGTCGGGTTGAGTTGCTCCACCAGCACCTCGAAGGGCACGTCCTGATGTTCGAAGGCCGCGAGGCTGCGTCGGCGCACCTGCGCCAGCAATTCGGCGGCGGTCGGATTGCCGGACACGTCGACCCGCAACACCAACGTGTTGACGAAAAACCCCACCAATCCCTCCAGCGCTGCATCGCGGCGTCCGGCAATCGGAAAGCCCACCGGCACGTCACAACTGGCGCTCAGCCGCGACAACAGCACCGCCAACGCCGCTTGCATCACCATGAAACTGGTCGCGTCATGCTGGGCGGCCAGCGCACGGACCTGCTGCTGTACCTCGACCGGCCAGTCGATGACCACCTTGGCGCCGCGCAGATCCGCCACCACTGGATAAGGCCGATCGGTCGGCAAGGCCAGGCGCTCCGGCAGATTCGCCAGTGCCTGTTCCCAATATGACAACTGCGCGGCGATCGGGCTACCAGGGTCGTCCAGGACACCGAACTGGGCGCGCTGCCACAGCGTGTAATCGGCGTACTGCACCGGCAGCGGCGCCCAATCGGGAGCTTGGCCTGCACATCGGCTGACATAGGCCTGGTTCAGATCCGCCACCAGCGGTCCCACCGACCACCCGTCCGCCGCGATGTGGTGGACCACTCCCGCCAACACATGCTCGTCCTCTGTGAGCCGGAAAAGCTTCGCACGCAAGGGAAGTTCTGCTGCCAGGTCGAAGCTGTAACTCGCGGCGGCCTCGAGGGCCTCGGTCAGCTGAGCACCCGACCACGCGCTGGCGTCCACCAGAGCCCAACCGACGTCGGCGCGCTCGGGCGGCAGCACCACCTGCTCAGGCACCCCATCGTGGGCTACGAATATGGTGCGAAGCGACTCGTGGCGGGCGACCACATCGGCCAACGCCATCCGCAACGCATCCACGTCCAGGCGGCCGTTCAGTCGCAGCGCCACCGCCATGTTGTAGACCGGTGAAGGACCCTGTAATTGGTCGACGAACCACAACCGGGCCTGCCCGAACGAAAGCGGCAAGACTGCGGGCCGCTCCCCCGCTACCAACGGCGCCAACGCCGCCGAGTCCATCCCGACCCGAGCCGCAAGTTGGGCGATGGTCGGCGCATCGAATACCGCGCGCACCCCGATGCCGGCGTTGATCGATGCGTTGACTGCAGCTACCAGCCGCATCGCCGAGACGCTGTCTCCGCCCAGGTCGAAGAACGAGTCGTCCGCGCCGACGCGGTACACGCCGAGCACGTGCGCGTAGATCCTGGCCAGGATTTCTTCTACCGCGGTCGACGGAGCACGAAAGCCGTTGGCGCCGAGGTATTCCGGTGCGGGCAACGCGCGAACGTCGAGCTTCCCGTTGACTGTCAGCGGCAAGGCGTCGACGCTCACCACCGCGGCGGGCACCATGTGAGCCGGTAACCGCTCCCCCAATGCGGCGCGGGCGTCGACCGGATCGACACCGCCGACGACGTAACCCACCAACCGTTTGTCGCCGGAACGATCTTCGCGGACAACCACCGCCGCATGCTCGACGCCATCGATGCCGGCCAATGCTTCGCGCACATCACTCAACTCGATGCGATAGCCGCGAATCTTGACCTGCTCGTCGACACGGCCGAGGTAGTGCAGCTGACCGTCAGTGGCCCACCGAACCAGATCGCCCGTCCGATACATCCGCGAGCCCCGAACGCCGAAAGGGCACGGCACGAATCGGGATGCCGTCAGCCCCGGCCGATGCATATACCCGAGGCCGACACCCCGACCGGCGACATACAGCTCACCGATGACGCCTGCCGGCACCGACCGCAACCAGGCATCCAACGCGAACAGCGCGGCCCCTGGCACGGGCACGCCGATCGGCGGCGTCCCGAAACCGGCTGTCAGAGCGCCCGTTCGGGAGGCGCAAACGGTGGTCTCCGTCGGCCCGTAGCCGTTGATCATCACCCGACCCGGCGCCCATCGATCCACCACATCGGCGGGACAGGGCTCACCGGCCACCAGCAAGGCCACGGACTCCAGCGCGTCCGGGGAAAGCATCCCCACCGCTGACGGAGTTTGGCTGAGCACGGTGACGTGTTCTGCGACGAGCAGGGCTTGCAGGTCTGCTGGTGAGCCCGCCACCTTTTCGGGCACCACGACCAGCCGGCCGCCATGCAGCAGTGCACCCCAGATCTCTTCGACCGAGGCGTCGAAGGCGAAGGAATGCCACTGCGCCCACGCCTCCGTGGGCAGGTGCCGATCCGGCTGACCGAGCAGTTGAGTGACGTTGTGATGCGTGACCGCAACACCTTTGGGCACACCGGTGGTACCCGAGGTGTAGATGACGTATGCCACGTCGTCGGCCCTCGGGGCCGGCAATCCGCTCACCGGATACGTACCGATCCGGGGGTCACTGACTTCGACGATCGTGAGATCCCGATGTTCCCAGAGTCGCTTGGCCAGCTCGCCGGTGGTGATCGCGGCGATCGGCGCGGCATCGTCGACCATGAGGGCGATACGCGCGTCCGGATACGCCGGATCGATCGGCACATACGCGGCGCCCGTCTTGAGTACAGCGACGATCGCGATGATCGCCTCGACCGACCGCGGCAAGAACAACGTCACACACTGACCCGGCCCGGCGCCAACGTCGATCAGCATGTGCGCCAACTGATTCGACGCTCTGTCGAGCTCGCCGTAGGTAAGCGAACGTCCGTCGCATACCACCGACACGGCCTCCGGCGCGCGTGCCACCTGCTCGGCGAACAGAGCTGGAATCGATACCGGCACCGCCGGCTGCGTCAACACCGCCCGATTGCCCCAGCGGTGAAGGCCGGCGTGTTCGTCGGCGCCGACAATGTCCATCGAAAGCAGCCGCCGTGTCGGATCGGCGGCCATTTTCACCACGATGCGCTCGAACCGTGCGGCGAGATCTGCGGGATGGAAGTTCGAGAACGGTTGCCCTGCACCCGCCGTGCAGAAGGCTTGTTGATCGCCGGTGCCGAGGAAGAACATCCCGAAATGGTCGACCGGTCCGAAGGTGGTGTAGGTAGCGGTTGCCGAAACACCGCCGAGATCCAGGGTGAGCCGCGACGGAACGAAGTTGAGAACCACTCGATGCGCCGACTGGCCCGCACCCGGCACACTTTCCTCACCCTCGAGGGTGTGAACGGGAAAACGCTGATGGCACAGTGCTTCTCGGATCTGCGCGTCTACATGCCGACAGAAGTCAGCGACTCGCGATCGTGGCGACGTCTTCAACACCAGCGGAACCACTCCTGCGAGCATCGCGGGCAGGGTTCGGGCTTCCGGGCGCAGCCGTCTGCTGACCGGGAAGTCGAGCACCACCTCTGACCCCCGAGCGCCGCATCCACTTACCAAGAGCGCGCAAGCCGCGGTGAGGACCGACGATCGGCGGATGCCCAATTCCTTGGACAGTCCTTTGATGTGGTTCACGATAGCGGGAGCCAAAGGTGTTGGCGTAGAGGGAAAATAGGAATCCGGCTCACGAGTGCCCTGCGGCCCGTAGTCAGGTTCACGTGCTGACGGAAGATGGGCACTCCAGTAAGCGCGGTCTGCCCGGAAGTCGTCGGAGCCCTCGTACTCCAGCTCGCAGGTGACAAAGTCGTGCAGCGAGCCGAAGAACGCAGGCGGAATGACTGCGCCACAAGCGATTGCGGAGTAGATCGCCGCGATGCGACGGCCCACGAGCGCGATGCTCAGGCCGTCGATGACGATGTGGTGACAGCAGGTGAACCAATAGAACTCGTCGGCCCGCGTGCGAAACAGCGCGAATTTGAGCAGTGGACCGCTGAATGACATCGGCATGCGTTGTATGGACGACGCTATCCGCCAAGCTTCCCGCACGGGATCGCTCGACAAACGCACGTCGTGGAAGGCGAGTTCGACGTTCGAGTAATCGATGGCCTGTTGGAAGACCTGCCCGTCCGCTTCGAAGAAGGCGGCCCGGATTGGTTCGGCCTCATGAAGTGCGCGACGGATTGCCCACTCGAGCAGTTCGCGGTCTACGAGACCGTCTATTTTGGCCATGAGGCCGAGTTGCCACTCTGTGCTCGAGTGACCGCTCTGGTGCGCGAGCCAGATGTCAAGTTGTCGCTGCGTCAGCGGAAGTGCCCGGTCATCCAGTCCCATGTGACCGTCCCTTCCCTCATCGGTGCGCCGTCAGAAGCGCAACGCTGCGCCCGCTCTGGCATGAGCCGCCAGCCGCGTCGATCGAGATGACTTCGATGCAGGCCGGCTTGGCGGGGAGACCGGCTGAACAGTCGGCCAGCCGGCAGCGAGCTCGCCGGTGGTTGCGTGCCTACGGCGACAAGTCCACTGTTGAGCAAAACCTGCCATTATGTGCCAAACGGATCGGAGCCGACTGGTGGTCCAGAGGGTGAGTCGAAATCAGCAGAACCGATCTGAACGTACGGCAGCTAAAGGACGCTGGTCTCGCGATTCCAGAAATTGGCGCGGGCGTCAACAACAACTCTTTGATGTCAGACAACATCGTCGGAGGGTCGGGCCGGGTGGCCGCTTCGTCGCAGGTGACGCGCGGTTTTCTGGCGACCGATGCCAAATTCGGCACGGCAAAAGGAAGCCGGCAAAGCCCAGTTGTCGGTGGTCGGTAGAGGAATGCGGCTTCGCCGTAACACTTTTTGTCGGGGCCATGACGTCATACCCCGCCTAAGCAGGCGCGCCGGGTACCGCGAAGATGTCGCCACACGACCATCGGTGGCCGCGGCAGCATCGGTCGGGCCCAGCGCCGCCAGTACGGCAAAGTGAACCGGCATGTCTTTTTCCGCGCCGGGAGGCCACGAGTACGGCGGTCAGAACGCGAAGCGGAAGACCCGTAGGTGGTTTCGCGTCAGCGAAATCGCGTACTGGGCGTGGTACAGCAACCGTTGCCGCTTGAGTGGAATTTTGTCGAAGCCGGCGACAACAGGCTCCTGATCGACCAGTTTGAGGCGAGAATCCCAACGGGTGATCTCTTCGCCGTGCCGGGTGCCCCACTTGATCATTCCGGGCCGCGCAATTTTCGACATCCGCAGACCCCACTTCGACATCAGGTCCGCGAGCAATTCACCGCTGTCGAACCGGTCGACCAATCGGTGGAGCAGCTCTGCGATGTCGTCGGGGTTCAGGTAGACAAGAAGCCCTTCGGCGACGATCAATACCGGACCGCCCTCCGGTAAATCGTCGATCCACCCGGCATCGGTCACCGATGACCCAATCATTCGGTAAGTCTCAGATTCGGAATACAACTGGCGACGCATCGCAATCACTTGCGGCAGGTCGACGTCGAACCACCGCACACCTTCGGGTATTGCGAGTCGAAATGCGCGACTGTGCAAACCACACCCGAGATGGAGAACCACGGCATCGCGATGGTGGTTCAGGTAGTCGGTGGTCCAGGCATCCAATTGCGCGCCACGCAACGCCACGCCGAATTGATTACTCGTCGGACGGACGGCTCGATGGATACGCTCGAAGTCGTAGTCGATACGCGCGACGTCTCGTGCGGCGAAGTGATCGCCGAGAATTGGCCGCTCCAAACGGCTTTCGCACGCACGCAGGTAGAGCATGCAGAGCATCGTCCATTCCACCGATCCCCATTGGACCCACGTAAAGTCCACCTTGTCGCCGTGATCGTCGACGGGGTCGATCGGCCCCGGGGCTTCAGAACTTGTCAGAACTCTGCCCCTTCCTCACCGGCCCTCGACGGTGCAGGCTTTCGGTCGACTCAGCATAGGCCTCGTTTCGCCGGCGGTGGCCGCGTTCAGACTTTGATCACGCCGCAGGGCTGACAAGCGATAGCGTGGCCGGTATGCCACGGTCATTCGACTTCGCGATCGAGTCTCCGGCCAGCGTCGAACAGATCCATTCAGCCTTCTGCGAGGAGGAGTATTGGCGGGCGCGGATCGAGGCGTTCGGCGGTCGCAGCAGGCTGGAGTCGTTGAAGGTTGACGACGACGTTGGTGTCAACGTGGTCATCGTTCAGGACGCACACCACGAGGGGATTCCTAAACTCGTCGCGAAGTTCTATCCCAGTGAATGGCGCGTCGTACAGGAAGAGACGTGGAGCCCGGTCCGCGACGGCGTCGTACACGGCGAGGTGAGCATCGCAACGCACGGAGCGCCGGGATCCGGTTCCGGCACTGCGCTCCTGTCGCCAACACCCAACGGCTCGCGGCTGAGTTGTAAGGCCACCGTGGAGTTCAATGTCCCGCTGGTCGGCGGCAAGGTCGAAACCTTCATCGGCCGACAGTTGACCAAACAGTTTTCACTCATTCAGCGCTTCACCACCGAATGGATCAGCGAACACGCTTGACGGCGCTTGGCGCCTTTGGCTGCGCCTACTCGTCATACCCGTGGCGCGCCAAAGCCTTTCTCCACTGCTCTGCGCGCTCGTCGCGATGCATTCCGTCGAGTTGGCGTTCGAGTTCATCACGCGCCTGATTTTGTGTGTTGCTACTTCGTCTTGTGCCAGGCGATGGCGTATCGCCATAGTGGGAGCCGGCGCCACGTCATGCCCGGGAGCACCGTCGCGGCGGTCTGCTTGACCTCGATGTAGGTGTGCGGGAACTGCATCTGGACGGGGGCGTTGTGCTGCCAGAAGCCGCGGGTGCGGGAGTAGATCTGGTGCTGCACGACCCCTCCGGCATCGAAGGCGTAGTCAGGCAGGGTCGAGCTGCGGGCGCAGCCGATCACAACCAGGGTGCCGCCGGGGGCGGTGAGGTCCGCGAGGCGCTGCAGGCCAGCCGTCAGATCGGGGAAGTGATGGACGGTCGCGACGGCAGCCACAAGGTCGTAGTGCGCCTCGGGCAGGGCATGGGTGAGCACGTCGCCGACGATCCAGGTGATAGTGGCCGAGGTGCTGGATCGAGCGAGGTTGATGATGTCGGCGTCGGAGTCTATGGCGGTGACTTCGGGAATCTTTTCGGCGAGCCGAATTGCCAGCAGGCCGTCGCCGGTGCCGACGTCCAGAGCGGTGCGCGCGCTTGGTGGCACGGTGTCGAGAACGATGTCGTAGTAGTGGGTGTTGTGGTTCCACCGGTGTTGTTCGTTGCTCACCTGACCACTGTGGCACCCAGAAACGGGCACGGGGTCGCGCCGTGAAGCCTCCTGAAGGCGTCTGCGCTACGGTGTGGAGCTTTCTGTGGTGGTGTCGCCGCTGCGGGCGCGGGTCTGAGCCAGCCCCGCGGCCGCGATGTGCTGGGCGGTTTCGACTTGGTGCTGCGCTGGTTCTTGTCCGATGTCCGTCCGAAGTTCCCGGACTCGCCAGTGCTCTTCGCCGAGGAGTCCGGCGGCGCACTGCATCGTGGGACTATCCGCAGCCGGTTGCAGTATCTGATGCAGTTGGAGGGCCGCCCCGGTGACCGACCGGTTCAGCCCACACGCGCTGCGGCGGGCGTGCGCGACCCACAACTGTGAGCGTGGAGTGGATCTTGTTGCTATTCATCCGGCCGCCTTCGACTCGGTGTCACCCCGACGAATTCCTCAGCCACGCAGTTCTTTTCGGCCAGTTTCCGTACAGCCGCGCGCAACGCTTTGGCTATGGCGCTGAGGGACTGTGCGGCTGAAGCCGACATATGCGGTCAGGCTTTCACGGTTTTGCTGCTGCATTCTGGCACCCGTCGCAACAGGATTACGTTGTCTGTCATTGTGCCGGTCTGGCCCTTAGGTCCTACCGCCGACCGCGAAACAGATTCAGCCCGCAGCCGCTCCCACGTGTTGGGGTTGAGGGCCAGTGAGGCCAGCACCTCGTCAACGCTGGGAAAGCGGTGTTCGTGGGTTGGTGTCGGCGCCCAAGAGGGCGCGGCGCCATGGTCCACGATGAGCAACAGTCCTCCCGCGACGACCGCTTCCGCGGCGCGGCGTAGTACGTGCTCACGGTCAAGCCGCACGGGCGATTGGAGATACAGTGCTGTCACTAAGTCGAAGCTGCCGTCAGGGAAGCTGTCGGACAGATCGTGCTGCTGAAAATCGATGCGCCGCTCCACGCCCTGGTAAATCGCGTCGGTGGCGGCTCGTTCCAGCGCGGTATGCGAGACATCGACGGCAACGACACGCCAGCCTCGATGGGCGAGCCATATGGCGTCGGCGCCTTCTCCACAGCCGAGGTCGAGCGCATGGCCAGGTCGTAGCGGTTCGACCACTTCGACCAGCCAAGGGTTGACCCGTCCGCTCCAGACGCGGTCCCGCGCGCCATAGTGCTGCTCCCAAAATTGTTTCGCATCAAGGGTTGTCATGATGACTCCACTCCGGGCATGGGCAGCCCGACATCGTCGGCCAACAGGCTTTGCACCACCACCGCACCCGCCAGCGATCCGGATGCGACCGCGGCGGCCACCTGGGGCACCTGGGCGGTAAGGTCGCCCGCGGCAAAGACACCTGGTGCCGAAGTGCGGCACAGAGCATCGACGCTGATTCGCTGCGCGGTGAGCGGCGTCGGTTCGCCGAACTCGACACCGAGTTGCTCTGCCAGCGAAGACCGTTGGT
Source organism: Mycobacterium sp. NGS19 (assembly GCF_059813155.1). Lineage (NCBI taxonomy): Bacteria > Bacillati > Actinomycetota > Actinomycetes > Mycobacteriales > Mycobacteriaceae > Mycobacterium > Mycobacterium sp. NGS19. Next base: position 459,195 of record NZ_JCALEB010000004.1, on the reverse strand, counting down.
GCAACGTTACGGCCACCATCAATCCGCGACGTTTCAGCGGCTGGCCATTGGCAAATAGGATCGCGACCAATTGCCCGTCGGCACTGAGGATTTCGGTCACTTGCCGCTCGTCGACGCCAACACCAGCGGCGGCCAGCCGCGCAAGATCGTCGTCTTCCAGATCGGCTGGCCCATCACTCAGCAGGATGATGTCATCGCTCCATCCGCGCAGCAGTAACGACGCGTGGACAGCCTGCTTGCCACGCGCCAGTACAGCCAACGGCTGATCGCGCACTTCCCATCCGTGGCAGTACGGGCAGTGAAAAACCGACGCACCCCACAGCGGCGCTAGCCCCCGGATGGACGGCGGCCGGTATTCCATTCCGGTGGCCAGCAACACGCGTCGGGTCCGCTCGCGCCGGCCGTCGGCCAACATCAGCTCGAAGACATCACCGGTGCGTGCGCCGGCGACGACCTCACCGGTGCGGTGTTCGACGCATGGATATGACGCGATTTCGCGCACGCCGGCGGCGTAGAACTCAGCTGGTGACCGGCCGTCATGGCCAAGCAGACCACCGATGCCGTGCGCGGCCAAATTGCTTTGTTCGCCAGCGTCGACTACCAGCGTGCGGCGACGGGCCCGGCCAAGCACCAGGCCCGCGCTGAGTCCGGCCGCACCGCCGCCGACGATGACGCAATCCCAAACGTTGTCCATGACCCGAGCTTGCCTGTGTCACTATCTATTGCCAAACTCTTTTGCTATGCAGGCAAAGAACGCAACTGACGTCGACGCCTTGGTTAGAAAACGGCTGCGTGAACTCCGCGTCCAGCAGGGCATGACCTTAGAAGAGGTCTCCGCCCGCGCCAACATCGACATCTCGACGTTGAGTCGGCTGGAATCGGGCAAGCGACGCCTCGCGCTGGACCATCTACCCAGGCTGGCCGAGGCACTGTCGGTCAGCACCGATGAGCTGCTGCGTGAACCCGAGGTCCCCGATCCACGAGTGCGCGCGAGCTCGCATACGCGCCATGGCATCACCTACTGGCCGTTGACCCGCAGCGGTGCTGCCGGCGGTCTACAGGTGTTCAAAGTTCGCGTAAGCATGCGGAGGCGTAAACCACCCGAACAATTACCCGTGCATCAAGGCCAGGAATGGATTTTCGTGCTAACCGGACGGCTGCGACTGATCCTCGGCGAACGTGACTTCAACATCACACCCGGCGAGGCCGTCGAATTCAGCACATGGACGCCGCACTGGTTCGGCGCCATCGACGGACCAGTCGAGGCCCTGATGATCTTCGGAGCGCATGGCGAGCGGCTCCATCTACACAGTTGACTGATTGGTGCGCTTCCGCACCGTTGAAATGGTGGCTTACCCAACCCCGCTTCGGTGACACACTTCGGTATTTGCAGTGGTACCCATGCGCCCGTTCGACGTTAGGGTGGGAGCATGTCGGCCACCGACGGACAAGGGACGGTGACTCGGTCGACGGCGCAGTTTCAACCGCTCTACCTACTGGCTGACAGCCAGCTGTTGTTTTGGAAGAGGCACGATCGCTTGCTCCTCGAGGCAGCCGTCGAGGGCCTGACCGGGGACACACCAGTAAGCGCCGCGTATATCGGTGCCTCCAACGGGGATCGCCTCGAGTTCTACGAGATCTTCGAGGCCGCGATGGACGCAATTGGAGTCGGCCAGCGCCGCATGATTCATTCATCGTTCGGCCCGAACGACCGCGCCTACTTGGAGAGGGCGCACCTCGTGGTGCTCGCGGGCGGCGATGTGCGCGTGGGTTGGAACATCTTCGAGAGAACCGGCATGAAAGACGTGATTGTCGGTCGATACTCGAAAGGGGCTGTGCTCGTAGGTATTTCGGCCGGGGCAATCCACCTCGGGCGCTACGGGATCATCGGGAACACAGAGTCGGGCACGACTGAGCTCATGGAAATGCTCAAGCTCGTGCCGCTGATCATCGACACGCACGACGAGCGAGACGATTGGGCGCGACTGTCGCGCGCGGTTCGATCGCTGGAGGGGACGGTCACCGGGCTGGGAATTCCCGCCGGAGGCGGAGTCGTCGTCCACCCAGACAACACCATCGAGCCGCTGCGCCAACCAGCCCACGAAATCCGCTTCGACGGCACCACCGTCACGCAGTCATTGTTGTGGCCGCACGAAGACGAATGATTGGTGAAAGCCATGTCGGTTCGGCTGATGAGTCACGACCTGATACGAGACACTCGCGGCACGCGAAGTGGTCCCAACCGTAGACCACTTCAGGAGGCCGGGAAGTGGCGACAATGAGCCGTAAGCGCGCGATCCGGCACACCGCAGCGCTTCTCGTGATCGCCATGCTTGCTCTGGTCGGCTGCTCCGACGGCGACACCGCCACACCGTCTGCCTTGAACACGAAAGGCACCAGAGCGACCACGTCGGTGGCTGCGCCGGCGCCGGCCGCCGACCGTGTGCCGATGATGTCATCGGAGCCCGCGCAGATAGCGGATGATCTTGTGGCCGACGAGCAGGTGCTTCGCAACCCCTCTTCGCCCGAGACCACGATGACGGCTGCAGCGCGCCGGCAGCAAGTGGCCTACCGGCTTCTCGGCCGTCATCCCGAGTGGGATGCATTGGTGCACAGTAGGATTCCGGACGCGCTTCGGGAGAGCTACGACCGCAACGTCGACGCGCGAAGGCAACTCAGTGCGATGAGCCAGCCGAAAGACACGCTGCCCGCATGGCGCATCGACCCGCCGACCCCGGCCGATGAGCTGCTCGGCTACTACCGCGACGCGCAGAGAGCCACGGGCGTGGGCTGGAACTACCTGGCGGCCATCCACCTAATCGAGACGGCCTTCGGTCGAGTGGCCGGAATCAGCACCGCCGGTGCGCAAGGTCCCATGCAGTTCATGCCATCGACGTTCGCCGTCTATGGCGATGGCGGCGACATCCTCTCGCCGCATGACAGCATCATCGCGGCCGGGCGCTTCCTCGCCGCGCACGATTTCGCTGACGACCGGGATGCGGCGCTGTACCGATACAACAACTCGCATCAGTATGTGCGCGCGGTCGACGATTACGCAGAGGTGCTAGCAGCCGACCCGAGCGCGTTCGCCGGCTATCACCGATGGGACGTTTACTACAACACCAGCGCCGGCGACGTACTACTGCCCGCTGGTTATTCGGCGACCTCACCGATCCCGGTCGGGGAGTACTTAACGGCGCACACGGAACGTTCTCTGCGACAAGGTGTCAACGCTCAGCCGAAGTAGCTACCCCACTTGCTGGGCCGGAGCATCGGCTCGGCCGGCGCCGCATGCCGCGCCGAACGTGACCCCAGTGCGACGACACGCCGACGACGGGGTCCGTCAGTTCACGTTCGCGGAAGCACTTCACGTGAGATTTGGCCGCTGAGCTAGCGCGATCGCACGTCGCAGCCGCGTATAGCGGCGTTCTGCAATTCGGGTCGTGGGGCGGGCGGGGCTCGAACCCGCGACCAACGGATTATGAGTCCGCGGCTCTAACCAACTGAGCTACCGCCCCGGTGATCCGGCACCATCGTAGGCACGGGCTCACGCGAACTGCGTCCGGCCGTCTCCCAGTATTCGATACTGCTCTGTGCCTTCTGCTACCCGCGGCGCATCGGCCGCCATCGCAACCGCGATCTTGTTGCTGGCGTTGCGCATAACGTCGAACGTCAGCTCTACCGCCTCAGCCTCCGAGAAATGCTCGAGCACCCCTTGAGCGACAGATTGTGGGATATTCCACGGCGACCAGATCAGCGCGTCGACATACCGAAGCGCAGCCTTCTGCGCATCACTCAGTCGCGCGGAGGCCTCGTAAAGCTCGATGTCGCCATACAGGTCCTCCGATCCGCCGGCTTCCAACGCCGTCGCCTCCCGCAGCGAGTTGCACAGCCGGCAACGGTGCGCCGCGGCGCCGCGCAAGCGGACAACTTCCGACGTCACGGGATCGAGCGCAGTCAGCCGTGCTACCGCCGGTAAGAAACGGTTGAACACTGCGTCAGCCGGATCCGTCGCAGCGTCCCAAGGAAGAACGGGAAGCGCATCGTCAACGCCGAGGGACCGCAGACCCGCCAGTACCCGAGGCGCGAAGTCCGCGACATACATCAACACCACTGCACCAAAAGCGTTGCGCCCGAGCCGCGTTGTCAGGTCCTCCCGCTGCGCGTCGCTTATCTGCGACACGTCGACGCTGAATTGCTCCGCGAAGTCGACCACCGCCGCATCCGAACCCGCCGGCACCGGCGCAGGCAGCGGCGGCAGTCGCAACACCGACGCGCACGTCTGCCGAACCAAGGCGTTGATCGGCCCGAGAGGCCCGTCCGGCGCCAGCGCAATCAACCGCCCGAACTCTGCCATCACAGAGCAGACGCTACGCCGACAGCACAAGCCCCGGAGCTCTACTGCGCCTGGCTCACGCTGGACATGTAGAAGTCGGGAATCAGCAACGGCGGCATGGCCGCGCGGGTGACGTAGTCGCCCCACTCGCGCGGCAGCGTCAACTCCGTCGCCCCGACCGCGGTGGCCCGTCCCAACAGATCAAGCGGGCTTTCGTTGAACCTGAAGTTGTTCACCGCTGCGGACACCTTGCCGTCCTCGACCAGATACACGCCGTCGCGAGTCAGCCCGGTCATCAGCAGCAGAGTCGGGTCCACCATCCGGATATACCAAATGGTCGTCAACAGCAGCGCCCGTTCCGTTTGCGCGACCATGTCGGACAGGGAGACGTCGCCGCCCGTCATCACCAAGTTGTCCGCGGGCACCGCCACGGGTGCGTCGAACTCCTGGGCAGCCGCCCTCGGATAGGCCAGCGCATTGATCACGCCGTCGCGCAGCCAGTCGACGCGTTCGATGTCGAGCCCGTTGTCGAAGACCGAGACCGTTTCCGACGACGTGGACGTCGCGACGAACGGCCGGCACTGCAGACGTTCCACCGACGGATCCGAGTACATGGTCAGCGGCAACTGGGTCAACCGCTCCCCCACGCGCGTCCCACCGCCAGGCGCCGAAAACGCGGTACGCCCCTCCTGCGCACCGCGGCCTTCCATCGCCCAGCCCATGAAGATCATGAAGTCGGCGACCGCCGACGGCGGCAGCAATGTCGGATACCGGCCGGCCGGCAGCGAAACCGTGCGCCGCGACCATCCCAGCCGGGTGGACAAATCCTCGAGCAGCTGGTCTGTCGGCACGTTGAGGAAATCCGGCGTGCTCACTCCAGCCCACGCGCTCGCTCCGTCGCGTTTGGCGTTGATTTCCACTGAACCCGTCGGCTGCGTGAAGCGTCGCCGCACACCCGTCGACGTCGCGAGAAAGGTCGTCGCCACCTCGTGGCGGGCGAACCCGTACAGCGTGTCGGGGCCGCGGAAACCCCGTGACAGCGACGCCGCCAGCGCTCCGAAGACCTCCGGCCCGGTCGCCGGCACAGCCAGATCCCAGTCGCCCGGGGCGTTCGACCCGGTGACCAGCGGCGCATTGTCGCGTGCCTCCGGTGCAGACCGCGCGATGTCTTCGCTCGCCGCCACCACATCCCGGATCACCTCCGGGTCGACCTCGCTGGTTTCGACGGATCCCACGTGCGCCCTGTCGAAGTCACGCACGATCGAAATCACCGCCAGCGAGCGGGCGGTCGAGACGCCGTTGGTGGTCATCGAGCTGTTCGCCCACCGCAGCGACGCCTCCGAGCGGTCCGTGACGATCACGATCGTCTCGTCGGCCTTCGCGGCGGCCAGCGCCTCGTCGACCACCTTCTGCGCGGCGATCAATGCCCGGCCTCGGTCATCGTGTTGAGCACTCGCACCCCACGGAACAGCGTCGCGGGGCAGCCGTGGCTGACCGCGGCCACCTGGCCAGGCTGCGCCTTGCCGCAGTTGAACGCACCGCCCAGCTGCCACGTCGACTCGCCGCCGACCGCCTCCAGCGACCCCCAAAAGTCTGTGGTGGTGGCTTGATAAGCGACGTCGCGGACCTGCCCCGCCAGCTTGCCATTGCGGATCGCCCAGAATCTCTGGCCGGTGAACTGAAAGTTGTAGCGCTGCATGTCAATTGACCATGACTTGTCGCCGACGATGTAGAGGCCGTCGTCCACCCGGGAGATCAAATCCTCGGTGGACAGATCCTCCGGCCCAGGCTGCAGCGACACGTTGGCCATGCGCTGGATCGGCACATGATGCGGCGAGTCGGCATAGCTGCAGCCGTTGGATCGTTTCTGTCCCAGCCGCGGCGCGAACACTCGGTCGAGTTGGTAGCCGACGAACACCCCGTCACGCACCAAGTCCCAGTTCTGCGCGGCCACGCCGTCATCGTCGTATCCGACCGTTGCCAAGCCGTGGTCGACGCAACGGTCGGCGGTCACATTCATCACCGGCGACCCGTAGCGCAGCGTGCCCAGCTTGTCTGGTGTGGCGAACGACGTGCCGGCGTAGGCGGCCTCGTATCCGATCGCGCGGTCGTATTCGGTGGCGTGGCCGATGGATTCGTGAATGGTCAGCCACAAGTTGGTCGGGTCGATCACCAAATCCGTCGGACCGGGCGCGACGCTGGGCGCCTTCACTTTCTCCGCCAGCAGCGGCGGAATCTCGGCCAGCTCCTGCGACCAATTCCAGATCGAGTCGTCGACGACGGCTTCCCAGCCGCGCGCGGTGGGCGGGGCTAACGTGCGCATGGAGTCGAAGCTGCCGGCGGCCGCATCGACGGCCACCGCCTCCAGCACCGGCATCACGCGCAGCCGCTGCTGGGTGATCGACGACCCGTACACGTCGGCGTAAAAGGTCTGCTCCTTGACGCCGATGAACCCGGCATACACGTGATCGACACCGTCGGCGGAGATCAGCCGGTCCGAATACTCCCTGAGCACCCCGATTTTGTCGTTCGTCGGCATCGCAAACGGGTCCACTTCATACGACGACACCCACTCGACGTCGCGGTAGACGGGTTCGTCGGCGAGCCGGACGGTTTCGGCGTTGAGCGCCCGCAGCGTGCGGGCCACCTGCACCGCGCGGCGTGCCGTCTCGGCAGCCACCTCGGGCGCAAGCTCGGCATGCGAGGCGAATCCCCAGGTGCCGTCGACGATCACCCGGACCGCCAACCCGATTTCACGCTTGGTCACCGAGGTCTCCAACCGCGCGTCACGCAGATGGATCGTCTCGGTGGTGAGCCGATGGATGCGCAGGTCGGCATGGCTGGCGCCCGCCTCGGTGGCCGCGCTCAACGCGGCATCTGCCAGTTCGTGACGGGGCAAGACCAGAAAGTCGTCGTCGATTCCCCCGCTGGCTGACACGGCTATACCGTAACGGGTCCGCCGGCGCTCACATACGGAAGGCCAAGATCTGCGTGACCTGCCGTGGGTTGAAGTTGTTGTCCGACACCAGCACAAGCGATCGGTGCCCGTCGGGCAGATCCGGCCCCAGCGTGATGCCTTCGATGTTGTCGAGCGGCGGCACACCTGCCGTGGCCGACAGGTCGGCCATCAGGGTCTTGGTCATCGGTTTGGAGACACCGGGCAGCGACGGGCGATCGAGCACGTTGTCTGCGCCCCCCACCTCCGCGCGATAGACCCGCGCCACGTTCGAGTTGCCGTGGGAACGCTCGACCGTCAGAAAAGTGTCCTCGTCGAGGGCGACGAGCGCGGTCAAACCCGTGGGATCTCCCGACGGCGCAGCAATCGGATCGAGCGGATACGCGTACTGCGCGACGGCCTGGCGGGTGGTGACGTCGAACTCGGTGATCCGGGTCAGCGCCCCTGCAGTCTCAGTGGGTGGCTCGCCGTCGTTGCGGCCGGGATGCTCCATCGCCGCCCACACTCGTGTTCCACTGGGAGTGACGGTCAGGCCTTCCAGGCCGGCGTTGAACCGCGGCTGCACGGTCGGCGGCACCGCGAACTTCCCGCGGTTGGTTCCGTCGAGCCCGGCGACCCGGATCGACGGCTCGTCCTCGTTTGACCAGAACAGCTGCTGATGCTGGCGGTCGAACGCGATGTCCTCCGCATCGGCTCGCCCCGGCACGCCCTGCAGGCCGACGACATCGACGATCGTCGCGTCAATAGCGTTGCCGCTGAATGTGATTCGCATTGTATAGAACCGGGCGTGGGACTTGTCGTTGCTGATGGCGTAGTACAGCTGGCGGTCAGGGTCGTAGCTGATGCCCGACAGCCCACCCACGGTCGTGTCGTGGAACTGCAAACCCGTCCTGAACGTCGCGCCGCCCACGAACTCGAGCAACGCGGGACGGTCGTGGACTTCTAGTGGCGCCGCCGCACACGCCGTCGCCACGAAAGCGAGGGCGATAATCGTCGGGCGCAGCATCGCTGCCAGGCTAATATCTGCCATGCCTCGTCGGCGCCTTCGCACTACCGCACTGCCGTACGCGCTGCTGGCGCCCAGCCTGTTCGGGGTCGCGGTGTTCTTGCTGCTGCCCATGTTCGTGGTGGCGTGGTTGAGTTTTCAGCGCTGGGATCTGCTCGGACCAATCCGCTTTGTCGGACTGGACAATTGGCGCTCGGTGCTCACCGACGGGACGTTCGGCAACTCGTTAGCGGTGACCGCGGCCTTCGTCGCATTGGTGGTGCCGGTCCAAAGCGTACTCGGACTGTTCGCGGCGTCGCTGCTTGCTCGCGGCCTGCCGGGCACCGCGTTCTTCCGCACGGTGTATGTGGTGCCGTGGATCTGCGCACCGATCGCGATTGCCGTGCTGTGGCGCTGGCTGTTGGCGCCCACCGACGGGGCCGTCAATACCCTGCTGGGCCGGCGGGTGGAGTGGCTCACCGATCCTGGGCTGGCACTTCCGGTGGTGTCGGCGGTGACGGTGTGGACCAACGTCGGCTATCTCACGCTGTTCTTTCTCGCTGGCATCCTGGCCATTCCCGAGCAGATTCACCACGCGGCCCGGCTTGACGGCGCCAACGCATGGCAGCGCTTCTGGAGAATCACCCTTCCTCTGCTGCGGCCGACCCTTTTCTTCGTGGTGGTGACCGGAATCATCAGCGCGGCACAGGTTTTCGACACTGTCTACGCACTCACCGGCGGTGGCCCTCAGAACCGCACCGACCTCGTCGCGCACCGAATCTACGTCGAGGCCTTCGGTGCCGCAGCTGTCGGCAGAGCCGCGGTGATGGCGCTGCTGCTGTTCGTGATTCTGGTCGGTGCGACGGTCGCGCAGCACTTCTATTTCCGACGGCGGATCAGCTATGACCTCGCGTAGCCGCGACGCCGCCGTCTACGTGTTCCTGGCCGTCGGTGCGGTGATCACGTTGGTCCCGTTCGTCTTCGCGCTACTGACCGCCTTCACGCCACCGCATCAGTTTGCAACGGGCACGCCGCTGGGCCTGCCACGACGGCCCACGCTGGCGAACTACACCGCTCTGGGCGACGCCGGATTCGGCCGCGCGACGGTAGTCACGGCGTTGATGACCGCCGTTGTCGCCTTGAGCCAATTGACCTTCTCGGTGCTGGCGGCTTACGCCTTCGCCAGACTCCCGTTTCGCGGTCGTGATGTCCTGTTCTGGATATATTTGGCCACACTGATGGTGCCGCCGACGGTGACAATCGTGCCGCTGTATCTGATGATGGCCCAGGCCGGCTTGCGCAACACATTCTGGGCGTTGGTACTGCCCTTCATGTTTGGTTCGCCGTACGCGATCTTCCTTCTGCGCGAGTACTTCCGGACGATCCCGGCCGATCTGATCAACGCAGCCCGCCTCGATGGTGCCACCACACTCGATGTCCTGGTGCACGTCGTGGTTCCGGCAAGCAAGCCGATCCTCGCCACACTGACACTGATTACGGTTGTCTCGCAATGGAATAGCTTCATGTGGCCGCTAGTGATCACCAGCGGACCGACGTGGCGGGTGCTGACCGTGGCCACCGCCGGATTGCAGACACAGTACAACGCGCAGTGGACCCTGGTAATGGCCGCGACCACCCTGGCGATTGTTCCGCTGATCGTGGCGTTCGTGGCAGTCCAGCGCCACATCGTCCGCTCGATCATCGTCACGGGCCTGAAGTGATTGTGGGCGTTAAGTTTTCGACGGCGGTCGCGCTGACGATGGTGGCCGTGATGGCAGCGCTTCTGGGTGTCGCACTGATCATCGGTCGCAACGACCAGCCGGCCGGACACACCGTGGTCACGGTGCGACTGTGGGATCAGCAGGTGGCGCAAGCGTATCGCCGCTCGTTCGACGAGTTCACCCGCCGCCACCCCGGCATCGAAGTCCGGCTCGACGTCGTGGCGTTTGCCACCTACTTCGACACATTGCGCACTGACATAGCGGGTGGCGGCGCCGACGACATCTTCTGGATCAACAACGCCTACTTCGCGCCGTACGCCGACAGCGGCCGGCTCGTGCCGATCACCGACTCGACCACCAAATGGGAACCATCGGTGGTCGAGCAGTTCACTCGCCGCGGCACGCTATGGGGCGTTCCGCAGCTGACCGACGCCGGAACCGCGTTGTACTACAACGCTGACCTGCTCGCCGCGGCCGGCGTCGACCCCGCCGCGCTGGACACCTTGCGGTGGAGTCCCGACGACACCGACGACACGCTGCGCCCGATGCTGCGGCGGCTTACCGTCGGCGCCCGCCAATGGGCGTACAACGCCGCCAACGACCTTCAGGGCATCTACCTCAACTACATCGGCTCGGCGGGTGGGGTGTTCTCGGTCGAAGACCGATTCGCGTTCGACAACCCCCAGGCCGCTGACGCCTTCCGCTACCTGGTGCGGCTGATCAACGTCGACAAGGTCGCCCCGCCGGCCTCCGACACCAACGACAACGGCGACTTTTCACGCAACATGTTCTTGCAGGGCCGCATGGCACTGTTCCAGTCCGGTACCTACAACCTCGCCCAGATCGCAGCCAATGCGCCGTTCCGTTGGGGAGTCGCAATGATGCCTGCGGGGCCGGTCGGCAGGGTGAGCGTCACCAATGGGATTGCGGCAGCGGGTAATGCGGCATCACCACATTCGGACGCCGTGGGCGCGGTACTGGCGTGGATGGGCAGCGCCGACGGCAACGCCTATCTCGGCGATACCGGTGCTGCGGTCCCGGCGGTGCTGACCGCACAGCACACCTACTTCGAGCACTGGGCCGCCGAAGGTGTCGACGTCGCACCGTTCTTCGACGTGCTGCGCGGACGGCGCATCCTTGCACCCGGCGGCGCGGGCTTTGCGGCCGGATTCGAGGCTCTCAAACCGTATTTCGACGAGATGTTTTTGGGACGGCTCGATGTCGACAGGGCGCTTGCACAGGCTCAAGCAGCAGCCAACGCCGCGGCCGACCGTTAGTAGCGCTTAGCCGAGAGCGGCGTGATCGATGCGATCACGTCAAAGTCTGCGTCACGGTGGACGAGCTGTGCCTCATGCCGGATTGCAACCGCCGCGACCAGACAATCATTGGGGCTGCGAACGGGCCGGCCTGCGTGACGCGCGGCCCGACAGATGGACGCAGCCGCTCGATAATCCACCGAGGGCTCCACCCTCAGCGAGGCTAGGCCATTGACCAGTCGTTCAAGCTGCTCGGCATTCGCGTCGGTGGCTCCGGCCAAGATCTCCATCGCCACCGGCTCGCACATCGCGACATCCCGTGCGCGCCGGGCCAGCAAATTCCGGACGTGAGCGCAGCATCCGAACCAGTCGCGCGAAAATACTCGATCCACGCTGACGTATCGATGAGGATCACGAAAGGTGTGCCGGCGGCTCGCTTCTCATATCAGCGAGGTCGCCTTCCCATCCGACGCCTTCCAAGCCGAGAAGGAACTCCTTCGTCAGCGGAATGCCGACCAGACGGCGCAACGCAAGATCGACGGCTTCCCGCTTGGTCGTCACCCCGAAGCGCCGCATCACTTCTTCAACCAAAGTGTCGTCGAGCTCGATATTTGTCCGCGACATACACCAATATCACACATGCCATACACCAGCTAGAACCTGGTGGAACCCAGGATCACATCGCTTGCGATCGTTGCGGCCGACACCGCCGCGACGGTCAACAGCGCCATTGCATCCGGCCAGCGTGGGCGCGATGGGGCAGCCGAGATCTGACCGGTGCCGCCGCGTGCCGCGATTGCATCGCCCATCTCGTCTGCCCGACGCAGTGCGACCGTGATAGCCGCGGTGATCATGTCGATCACCTCGTCGCGCCACCAGCGTCGTTTCGCCCGGCGGCTCGACAGCGTCGGACGTGGCCGAAGCCTGCGGGCCGCATACAGCGTGCGGAATTCGTCGATCAACATGGGAAAGGCCCGCAACGCCAGGCCGAGCGCGGCGGCCCACTCGTCGACCGGGATACGCAGCCAGCGCAGCGGCCGCCCGAGCGTGGCGACCGCCGGTGCCACGTCGGCGACGTTGGTGGTCCACGACACCATGCCGCCGATACCCAGCAACACAATCGACAACGCCGTGATCCGCAGGAAGTACAGCAGACCGCCGAATCCCACTGCCGCCGAACCGATGTGGATATCCGGCGACCCGCCGCCGAGCGCCGCGGTGACGCCGCCGATAGCGAGCAGGATCCACAGCCATCGCGGAATCGTCGGCAACGCCGTGCGAGGGATCCGGGCGATCCGCGCGGCGGCCAACACCAGCGCTGCCACGAGAAGTATCGGCACCCAGCCCGGATAGAACGTGAGCAGTACCGAAATACCGAATGCGGCAATCAATTTTGTGCCCGCCCACAACTCGTGTATGGCCGATGTGCCCGGAATCGGGCGCAGCAGTACCACGGGTCGGCGTTGCGTCGGCGTACTCATGCGGCGCCTCCGGCCGTCGTCGAGGCGGGATGAATCGAGCCGTCGTGCAGATGAACCGTGCGCGGACACAGGTCTTCCAGCCCGGCGAAGTCGTGCGAAATCACGATCACGGTCAGCCCCGTGCGGCGACGCAAGCCCTCGAGCAGCCGCAGCAGCCCACGCTGGCTTTCTGCATCCACCCCGGCCAGTGGCTCGTCGAGGATCAAGGCGCGCGGTGACCGCGCGAGCAATCCGGCCAACACCACACGACGCATCTGCCCGCCGCTGAGCTGGTCGATGTGTCTGCCTGCCAGCGACGCGTCCAACCCCACGTCCGCCAGCGCGGCCACCACCCGGTCGGTGTCATCGAGTGCGAAACCCGCCGCCGATGCCACCTCGTGGTCGACACGGCCGCGCATCAACTGCAGCCGCGCGGCCTGAAACGACATCGCCACCGCACCCACCTGGTCGCTGACGGGCCTGCCGTCGAGCAGACAGCTCCCCGACGTCGGCATGGTCAGCCCCGCCATGATCCACGCGAGCGTCGACTTGCCCGACCCATTGCCACCGTGGATAAGCAGACCATCGCCCTCGTGGACGTCGAACGTCACATCGCGCAAAGCTGTTGTGGCCCAAGGCGTTCCACTAGCGTATTCGTGACCCACGCCGTCCACTTCGATCACCGCGGCACCCGACCGCGCGTCGGGCGGCGGTGACGCTCCCGGCGCGGCCGCCAGTTCCACCATCTCGGTGTTGTCGCTACTTCCTGCAGCGAGATTGACGACGCGCTCGGCGGAGTCGGCTTCGTTGTTGTAGTGGGTGATGTGCACTAGCGCCATCCGATGACGTTCCCGCAGCCCCGCGAGAAGCCGAAGCAGTGCGTCGCGGCCGGGCTGGTCGACCATGCTGGTCACCTCGTCGGCGATCAGCAGTGACGGCTCCCGTGCGAGCGCGGCCGCCAGCGCCAACCGCTGCAGCTCACCACCTGAGAGCCCGCCGGTGTCGCGCTCGGCCAGCCCGTCCAGCCCTACCTCGGCGAGCAACTTGTCCACGTCGATGTGCTGACCGGGCGGCAAGCCCCACACGACGTCGTCGGCGACGCGGGTGCCGAGCACCTGGCTTTCCGGATGCTGCATCACCACGGCGGTGCCGCCCACCTTGCCAAGCCCGACGGCGCCGGCCCGCTCGACGGTGCCCGATGTCGGCGGCTGGCCGGCCAACACCAGCATCAGTGTGGTCTTGCCCGAACCGTTCACACCGGTGACCGCGATGTGTTCGCCCGGTTCGACGGTCAGCGTCACGGGGCCCAGCGCGTCGTGATCGGTGTCGGGATAGCGGAACGTGACGTCGTGCAGCCGCACCGGCAGGGGCGCGACCGGGCCCGGATCGTCGGGGAGGTCCAGTTTCTGGATTTCGGAGACACCGGCGAGCCGGGTCAGCACGTGCGACAGCGCCCACCAGCCGATCAGCGTGACGACCACGATGGCGAGCACCGAGGAGCCGCCGAACACCCACGGCCAGTACGCCAGCACCGTGGCGAACGCCTGCCGAAGCCAGTTCGCGACAGGATCCATGTACGGCACGTGGGACAGGAACCGGGCCAGCCCGTTGACGTTGGCGGTCATCGACTCGAAGACCAGAGTCCGCAGCCGCGACAGCACCAGCAGCCCACCGACGCTCACCGCGCCAGCCAGCAGGCCGGCGCACAGCGCCACGACGACGACCGTCGGGGTGCCTCTGCCCTTGCGTTTGACCAGCCCTATCAGCGCACCGATGTAGGCGCACTGGACAACCGTCATCATCCCGCCCATTCCGGCGACGAGAAAAGCGATCAGCCCGCCGGCGATGGTGGCCGCGAACAGCACGCGGATGCGATACCGATAGGCGAGCAACCCCATCGGGACGGTGCCCAGCAGCGACAGCCCGGCCGCGAACGGCACGACGACGGCGATGATCGCCGTGGCCGCCGACAAGGCGGCCATGACGGATGCTTGAGCAAGCTCTCCAGGCCGGAGGCGCCCACGCCGCGGCCTGAGTCGCTCCGCCTGCGGCCCGATCCCTCGCACTTCTCGATTCTGCCAGTCGGGTTTGACGCGCTGTGAACAGCGACACCTTGATCCTGCATAGGCAACCTATGTAATTTGGTGGTATGTCTCGTTCGACGTCGACGCGGGAGTCGCTTGGCATCGACCTGCTGGGCGTGGTGGCGCGGCTGAACCGGCTCGCAACCCAGCGCACGCCGCTGCCCATCCCGTGGGCCCAAGCCCGGCTGCTGGGAACGATCGAAGACCAGGGTCCCACCCGCATCTCCGACCTGGCAGCCCTGGACCACTGCTCTCAGCCGACCATGACCATGCAGGTGCGGCGCCTCGAAGACGCCGGCCTGGTCACCCGGACGGCCGATCCGTCCGACGCGAGGGCCGTCCTGATCGAAATCACCCCCAAGGGCAGCGAGACATTACGCCAGGTACGGACTGCCCGTGCCGGCGTCATCGATCCGCACCTCGCCGCACTCGACGACGAGGACCGGCAGACGCTTGCCGACGCGGTCGACGTGCTGAGACGGCTGCTCGACAACGCGTCGTCGTCTGCGCAACCACCCAACTGACAACCACAAAGGAGAAGCCGCACCATATGTGGCGCCAACCCAAACCTGTTTGGGCCGTAGCCTTTGCGTCCGTCGTGGCGTTCATGGGCATCGGCCTGGTGGACCCCATCCTGAAACCGATTGCCGACAACCTCGACGCCACGCCATCGCAAGTGTCGCTGCTGTTCACGAGTTATATGGCGGTGATGGGTGTTTCGATGCTCGTCACCGGTGCATTGGCGAGCAGGATCGGACCCAAGCGCACGCTGCTGCTCGGCCTCGCCGTGATCGTTGCGGGGGCTGGGCTGGCCGGCTGCTCGGACACCGTCATGGGCATCGTCGGCTGGCGTGCGTTATGGGGCTTGGGCAATGCGCTTTTCATCGCCACCGCATTGGCCACCATCGTCAGCTCGGCGCGCGGATCGGTCGCCCAGGCGGTCATCCTCTACGAGGCAGCGTTGGGTCTGGGCATCGCCGTCGGACCACTGGTGGGTGGAGTGCTGGGCTCGGTGTCGTGGCGCGGGCCGTTCTTCGGTGTGTCCGTCTTGATGACGATCGCGCTGGCCGTCACCGCGGTACTGCTGCCCTCGACGCCGCGGCCCGAGCGTGCCACCACCGTCGTCGACCCGTTCCGCGCGCTGCGCCACCGCGGCTTGCTCGGCGTGGCGATCACCGCCCTGCTCTACAATTTCGGCTTCTTCACGTTGCTCGCATTCACCCCGTTCCCGCTCGACATGAGCGCCCATGAAATCGGCCTCATCTTCTTCGGCTGGGGCGTCGCCCTCGCGTTCACCTCGGTGGTGGCCGCCCCGCGACTGCAACACCGATTCGGCAGCGTCACAACGCTTTTGGCGAACCTCGCCTCGATCGCTGCGCTGCTGGTCGTGATGGCGGTGTTCACCGACAGCAAGGCGGCACTGGCAGCCTGCGTAGTCGCGGCCGGCGCGTTCTTCGGCATCAACAACACGTTGATCACCGAGACCGTGATGAAGGCAGCGCCGGTCGAACGCGGAGTCGCTTCGGCCGCATACAGTTTCGTGCGGTTCTCCGGTGGAGCGGTGGCGCCCTGGCTGGCCGGCACGCTCGGCGAGCAAGTCAATGTGCACCTGCCGTTCTGGGTGGCCGCGGCCGCGGTGCTGTCGGCCGTCGTCGTGCTGGCACGCACGCGGCCGCATCTCGCCGGCATCGACGTCGAAGAAAGCGAGCTCGAAGAGGTCACTGACCAGGCCACCGCGATCACCGTGGGAAGCGAGAGCTGAACCCCCCGTTGGGCCGCGGGTCTAGCCGGTCGGACCGATAAGCAGCCCAACGACATACGTAGCCGCGATCGCGACTCCCCCGAACGCGAGCTGGCGCACCGCTGCCCACCAGACCCGTTTTCCGGTGAATCGCGCGGCCACGCCTCCCGCGATCAGCAGCCCGGCTCCGCCGCACACCAATCCTGCGGCCAGCGAGGCGAATCCGAGCAGATACGGGATGAGCGGAATGATCGCGCCGATTGCGAACAGAAGGAACGACGAGGCCGCAGCCAGACGCGGCGACGGTTTCTCCCGCGGGTCGATGCCCAGCTCGGTGATCATGTGCAGGTTGAGCGCCTGGTTTTCGTCTCGATGGATTTCCTCGGCGGCCGCTCGCGCCGTCCGCTCCGTCATGCCCATCTGGATCAGCGTCAACACCAACTCGTCCATCTCGGCCTCAGGATGCGAGCGGAACGCGCGACGCTCCAGACGCACCTCCGAGTCGATCTGCTCGTTGGCTGTGGTCACCGATGTGTACTCGCCCAACGCCATCGAGAACGAGCCGGCGAGCAGACCCGCGATGCCGCTCAAGACCACGGTGTGACTGTCGGCGCTGGCTGCCACGCCCGCGACCAGTGCGGTGTTGCTCACGAGGCCGTCCATCGCGCCGAAGGTCGCCGCGCGCAGCCAGCCGCCCGACACGTCGCTGTGGGTGTGGTCGAACTCGTGCGGCAGCACCGTGCGACCGTCCGGTGGAGGGGCGGGGTCGGGCGATGTCATGGCGCCAATTGAACGCCAGCGCCGTATGTCACAGCGAATCAGGTAAACCTACGGTGCACCGGTCTGTTTACCAGGCGCTGACTCGGGTTACCGTCGGGTATGACGTCGACTGCGGTTCAAATCTCCCCCGACCTCGCGCGGCATCTTCGCAACACTCTGGACGGCCGATGGCACGTGGTGAAAAACCGGTGCCGCGAGCAGATGTCCGGCGAGGTGTTCCGTCCGCACTACACCCCCAACACGGTGATCGCGCGAACGAAGGCGTTGGAGCAGTTGAAGATCATCGCAGCGGCCGGCGGTGCCGAGGACGGGTTCCGCAAGGAGCACGGCGGCACCGGGGACGTGGGAGCGGCGGTCACCACAATCGAAATGCTGGCGATGTCGGACCTGTCGCTGATGGTCAAGGCAGGTGTGCAGTGGGGCCTGTTCGGCGGTGCGATCGAGAACCTGGGCACCGAACGCCACCACGAGGCGTACGTGCGCAAGATCATCGACCTGGAGCTGCTGGGCTGTTTTGCGATGACCGAGACCGGCCACGGCAGCGACGTGCAGTCGCTGGAGACGACGGCCACTTACGACCCCGAGACCGACGAGTTCGTCATCCACTCCCCCACCAAGACTTCGCGCAAGGACTACATCGGCGGCGCGGCCGAAACCGCCACGATGGCCGCCGTTTTCGCGCAGCTGGTCACCGCCGGCCCTGGCGAGGAGCCGGTAAGTCACGGCGTGCACTGCTTTCTGGTGCCGATCCGCGACGAGGAAGGCAACGACCTGCCGGGGGTCACCACCTCCGACTGTGACTACAAGGGCGGCCTGCCGGGTGTCGACAACGGCCGCATCATGTTCGACCACGTCCGCATCCCCCGAGACAACCTGCTCAACAAGTACGGCGACGTTTCCGCCGACGGCACCTACACCTCGCCGATCGACAACCCGAACCGCCGGTTCTTCACCATGCTGGGCACCCTTGTGCGCGGCCGCGTGACCGTCGGGGGAAGTGCCGCCGCGGCCGCACGGGTGGCACTGGACATCGCAACGCGATATGCGTTGCAGCGCAGGCAGTTCAAGTCGCCCGATGACGACAGAGAAGTGCTGCTGATGGACTATCTGGTGCACCAGCGTCGGCTGCTACCGCTGATCGCCGAGTCTTATGCGCTGCAGTTCGCGCAGAACGAGTTGGTGGGCAAGCTCGCCGAGATCCAGAGCACCGAGATTCCCGACCCGGAGGAGCAGCGCGAGCTGGAGTCACGCGCAGCCGGGCTCAAGGCCGCCAACACCTGGCATGCCAGCCGAGCGATCCAGGAGGCCCGCGAAGCATGCGGCGGCGCAGGCTATCTCGCGGAGAACCGGCTGATCGCGTTGCGGGGGGACACGGACGTGTTCACCACGTTCGAAGGTGACAACCATGTGCTTACGCAATTGGTGGCCAAGGAGTTGCTGACCGCCTACGCCGACGACATCAAGAGCATGAGCCCCGTCGAGTGGGTGCGGTTCGCGGCCAACACCGTCAGCGACCGGGTGATCAAACGCACAGCAGCGCAACCGATTATCCAAACGCTCATCGACACGCGGCAGGACAACGAAGAAGAGGGCAGCCTGTTCAACCGCGGCACTCAGTTGCAGATGTTCGAAGATCGCGAGCAGTACACGCTGTCGAGCGTGGCACGGCGGCTACAGCGCCGGTCCCGGGAGATGGACGCGTTCGATGCATTCAACGAGGTGCAGGACCACGTGCTACATGCGGCCCAGGCCCACATCGACCGGGTGATCCTGGAGGCTTTCGTGGCCGGCATAGAGGCGTGCGACGACGAAGAGGCGCGGCGGGTGCTGTCCATGGTGTGCGACCTGTACGCGCTGTCGGTGATCGAAAAAGACAAGGCGTGGTACATCGAGCACCGTTATCTGTCGTCGGAGCGGGCGAAGGCCGTGACCCGCGGCATCAACGAGCGCTGCCGCTCGCTGCGGCCGTACGCCGAGGCGCTGGTCGACGGTTTCGGTATTCCCGAGCAGCTGCGCGATGTTCCGATGCTGCACCCGGAGCGCATCGGCGAAGAAGACTGAGCCACTTCGCTTTTGGCTGCGCTGCTGGCCTACCGGCCGGGCAGCGGGTCTAGCACCTTGAGCTTCCCGTCGTCACCGAGCTGGAATCGCACCTGGGTGATGCCGGTCGGACGGTTCGGCGCGTCTCCGCTCTGCTCGAACTGGTATTGGACGGTCACAGTGTCTTCGCCCGAGCTCAGCACGACGGTGTACGGCTTGGGCTGAGGCGTCGCGGTGCCGATGGGGGTGTTGTGATCGAACAACAGCAGGTGCTGCGGAGCGGTCGCGTCGCTGCCAGCCTTCACCTGGACCCAGTACAGACGGCAGTTGCGGGTGTGGCCGCGCGCGGTTTCCTGCCACTGGCCGCCCGGTGCCGGAGCCAAGCCGTCGATGGCGGCGCTCACGGTGTCGGCGGTGGGCCCGTCGGCCGGGGTGCATCTGTCGGGTGAGGGCGGCGGCGCGCTGGAAGGCTTCCAGCCGCAGCCGGCGGCAACGACCCCAAACATCAGCAAGACGGCCGTCAGGCGGCGAAATCGCATGGCCTCACCCTAGTGGGCCGCCTGGTCGCATCGAGATTGCGAAACCTCCGCCAATCGAGCCGGCGAGACGGACAATCGGGACTAGCAGCAACCTCGGGAGCGACAATGAAGTCCTCTGTTCTATGTGCGGTCGCCTGTGGAACGTTCGCCGCCGCAGCCGGTTTCTGCCCTGTCGCGGCGGCGAGTCCCGCTCACCCGATCTGCGTCGACGTCCGCACGGGCAGAGTTTGTGAAGCGGATCCGCCTGGGATGCAACACGACGCCGAACTGGGGCTGCCATGTCGCGGCATCTATCCCTTCTATTTGTTCGGGCGCGGCAACGCCGGTGAACTGGTGTGCACCCAGCCCGGGGCGCGCTCCGGCGAATTCATCGACGGGACGTGGACGACGAGGCCGCAAACACTATTCGGGGTGCAAATGGCTGGTTTCGGATGCCCGTCCGGATTTCCGGGCGGCGCGATGGCGCAGACGGGCGACGGCCGCGCGCTGATATGCAAGGGCGACAGCTGGGTTTTGGTCGCCTGACGCTCTTTACAGCATGCCGGCGGTTAGATCACGCCGGCGAAGGCGAGGCCCAGATAGACGGCCATGCAGATGGCGAACACGGCCGCGAAGATCACGAACCCTTTCGCGAACTTCATGTTCGGCGGCGCGGGATTGGACTCCCGCCCGCGGGGTGTGGGCGACTCCCAGCCGCGGCCCCTGTCACTCATGGCATCACAGGTTACTCGTGATTGGCCCGCTTCATCGTTCGCAGGCGACACCATCGCCGTCGCCGTCGAGACCCGAGCGGTAGCCGGGCTGGCCGCTGAGCAGGGGCGCTGCGCCGGCCGCACGTGCTTCGGCGCAGCTGCGGTAAGACACATTTCCCGAGGGAGCCGTCGGCACGGATGCGGCTGGCGCCGGCGGTAGGGCCCGACGGAGACTGCGGTGCGGACTGCGCGCCCGTTCCCGTCGCCGCCGTGCTGCCGTAGCAGGGCGGTCCCCAAAGCCCGCGTCGGGCGTTTCGCGCTTCGGCCTCTGCTGCAGCGATGGCGTCGAAGTGGCTGGCCGGGTTGCCGTGGAAGACATACGAGCGTGCCGCGCCGGCGCGCGCCGCTTCCACCGAGTAATCCCAGCCGTCGGACTTCACCAGGTAAGCCAGGGTGCGGTTAACTGCAGTTGGATGATCCACGTGGTGCGGCTGTGCAGGCTCAACTTGTCGGCCGGTGCGTTTAGTCTCCACGCAGATTGAACTTCCGGACCAGGGGCTGTGATGGATGACGGGATCGAACCGAGACTTGTGGAGGTTCTCGATGTCCCGAGGCTTGGTGCGGTCGTTCGCGGCAATGCGGGCTCGTTGCCGTGGCGTTTGGTCGACGAGTCGGGTGCCGGCGTAAACCACGTCAATCTGTGGTTGGCCGACCTGTTCGCGTGCGACAACTCGCCTGCGACGCTGCGCGCCTATGCGTACGACCTACTGAGCTGGAGTCGTTTCCTCGGCGCACTGCAGGTTTCGTGGACTCAGGCAACGCGGGGCGAAGTCCGGGACTGGGTGAGGTGGTACCGGTGTCGCGCGAACCCGCAACGACGCCGCGGATCGAGTGCGGATACTCATCGGCCGACCCCAGGTTCTGTGAACGAGCGGACGGGCAAGGCCTACCTGGAGTCTTCCTACGCGCGGTCGTCGATGAATCGCAGACTGTCGTCGCTCAGTGGCTTCTACGAGTTCGCCCTGGAGTCGGATCTCGGGCCGCTCATCAACCCGGTACCGAAATCGCGCGACGATCTCACTCGACTCGACGTGCACCGCCAGCACTTCGATAACCCGCGCCCCCAAAAGCGCGCGCCTTATCGGCAGAAGCTAGTGGAACGTGCGCCGCGCGCGCTCAGCGACGACCTGTACGAGGAGGTATTTGCATCGCTGAGAACAAACCGCGACCGTGCCATTGTCGCTACGGCGATCTCCTCTGGTTTACGCGCCAGTGAACTGCTCAGCATGCGGCGGGGGATGCTCCATGCCGCCGACCAAACCGCCGATGTAATACCCAAGGGCGGGAATGGAAGTCGTGTCATGGTCCGTATCAGTCCCACTGCGTATCTCTGGATCGCCCGGTACCTTGCTGAGCGCCCCGTGGGTCCGCCTGAAGAGCCAGTCTGGCTGACATTGCGCGGCACACCGCGGCCGCTGAGCTATTGGGCAATGCGACAGATCCTTGAACGCAGCAACGCGCTGCTGGGCTCCAACGTCACGATGCATGACTTCCGGCACACCTTCTGCATGCGTCTCGCCCAGGACGAGAACATGACCATCGCGGAAATGCAGGAGCTGATGCGGCACGCGTCGATCGCCAGCACCACACGCTACCTGCGACCCACCGTAGCCGAACTCGTCGACAAACTTGATCAGCACTGGAATAGACCCCCGTCACCGCAGCCCACGCCGGCGAAAGGCTATGCGGCAGAAGATCTCCAAGTTCTTTTCGGTCGGGCATTCTGATGGCGCGGGTGCTCACGCGTGCCCAGTCGCTGGCGAGTTCGTCTGCGTTTGCCAACCATCCAGTCGAAGTACTGCCTTCGCTGTCCCCGACGCCCGAGGACCATCCGTGGTTCGGAAACACTGTCACCTGCGCCGAACGTGAACGCATCATCACTGCGGGACTTCCGCTCGTGATGGCACGGATGAGTGAGAAGTACCGCAGCGAGGCAGTAGCCCGCAGCGGTGCACGGCTCTGGCTGAGTCGCCTATTGGACTGGCTGGATGGCTTTGTCGGCGACAGTTATCAAGACCGTTGGATCGCCAGCGATTCCGATCGCCAGCCGAAGGCGTGGTGCCCAGCCTTATCAACCGGATCGCATACACGGCTTGGGGCAAGGCTGTCGATCAACGCACTCATAATGCTGGGGGTCATTCGTCCCGGCCATGACTGGTTGATCGAGAACAAGCAGGCGCGGTTCTACCGTGACTGGACGACCACGCACGAACCGAAGGCGTGGGATCGCTACTTCGCCGCCGCGGAGCACGAGGGCGCACCGGAAGTGAAGAAATGGCGAACCGCCACCCACCTGGTACGTATCAGCATCTGCAACGGGCTGCCAATCACCGAGCTGCACAGCCAGCATGTGTTGGCCTACCGAGACTTTCTCGTCTCGACCGGCAGGATGCCGGGGGATCTTCTCGCCATGTGGCACTACGGACGCCGCGGCGGACTGTTCGCCGGTGAAGCCGACGACCTGCGGCACTACCTCATCGCCAAACGTCTCAGTCCCACCGAACTGGTCGACCGCTTCAATGTGCGAGCTCCCAGCGTGCGAGGACTGTTGATCGCCTACCTCGCCGAGATCGCCGTCGGTCAGGA
Source organism: Mycobacterium sp. NGS19 (assembly GCF_059813155.1). Taxonomy (NCBI): domain Bacteria; kingdom Bacillati; phylum Actinomycetota; class Actinomycetes; order Mycobacteriales; family Mycobacteriaceae; genus Mycobacterium; species Mycobacterium sp. NGS19. The sequence goes on along the minus strand of NZ_JCALEB010000004.1, from coordinate 435,959 downwards.
CTACGCCAGCCTGGACGGAACCAGCCGAAACCTGGTGAAGCTGTTCTGGAAACCGATCGAAGACGCCAACCCCGGCATCGACACAATCAGTTTGACGAAGGCCCAGGCATCCGCCTGGAAAGAGTGGTTGCGCACCAAACCGGATGGGACTCCGCGCCGGCACGCCGAGAGCATTCTGGGAGCGGTCCGCAGCTTCTACCTCGACGTGGCTGCCTGGTCCCACGAGGATCCCTCGACGTGGGCCCATTGGGCTGTCTCATGCCCGGTCAGCATCCGCGACGTCCGAGGCCAGCAGAAGCGCCGGGCCCAGCGGGCACACCGCATGCATGCCCGCACCCGCACCCTCACCCCGCACGTCGATGCACTCGTCGCTGCAGCCCGGCGGGCGTACGTGCAAGCAGCAGAGCTGCAAGCGGTCGCGACGACAGCGCCGTTCGGTGAACCGTTCGCCGTGCACGGGAGCACCTACATCAAGCACACACCGGGCAAGCGGGCCGACCGAGTGCGCATCCATGTTCTGCAGGATGGATCGGAGAAGTGGGTTGACATCCACTACACCGTGACACGGGCCTTCATGACCTGGACGATCATCGAGGTGTTGCGCCACACCGGTATCCGGATCGAAGAGATGCTGGAGCTGACCCATCTGAGCATCAAGCAGTACCGCAAACCCGATGGCACCGTGATACCGCTCCTGCAGATCGCACCGAGCAAGACCGATCAGGAGCGGATATTTCCCTGCAGCCCGGAGTTGACCACCACCTTGGCGCGACTGGTCGAGTTCGTCAGCATCGATGGCCGCGTTCCGCTGTGCTGCCGAATCGACACACAGGAACGCCAGGTGTCGGCGCCGATGCCGCATCTGATCCAGATCCGAGAGGGTGGACGGTCGCGGGTAATCAACCAGTGCACGGTCCGAAAGTGGTTATCAGAGCTGGCCAACAGCATGGCCTTGAAGGACGCTGACGGTACTTCGCTGCATTTCACGCCACACGACTTTCGCCGGATCTTCATCACCGACATCGTCAACGCCGGGTTCCCGATCCATTTGGCCGCAAAGATGGTGGGCCACAACAATATCGAAGTCACGCGCGGCTACACCGCGGTGTATCAGAAAGATGTCTTCGAGGCATATGACCGGTTCATCGACAACCGTAGACAGGCACGGCCATCGGCCGAATACCGTGAGCCCACCCAAGCCGAATGGGACGAGTTCGTCGAACACTTCGGCCAGCGCCGGATCGCGCTCGGCAATTGCCACCGCCCCTATGGATCTGACTGTTCCCATGAACATGCCTGCATCCGGTGCGATTTCTGCGAGGTTGAACCGGCCCAGGCCGCAAGGCTCGATGAGATCCGTGACAACCTTCGCCTCCAGGTGGTCGAGGCCCAAAAGAACCGGTGGCTGGGCGACGTTAACCAATTACGCCTCACCATTGAGCACGCCGACCGCAAGGCGGCGAGGCTGGCAGCCCTCACCGAGGCGGCCCCGGTACTCCTTGCCGCGCACACGTCCTGACGCGAGCAGTAAGGGACCGTCCTTCTGACAGCTAGGTGCAGCAGTTGGGGTCGAGGACGACGCAGAGTGCCTGCAGGGCTTCGGGTTTGACGCGGTGAAAGACGTTCATGCCGCGCCGGTCGGAGATCACCAGCCCGGCTTTGCGGAGCTGGCCCAGGTGGTGGCTGACGGTGGATTCACTCAGGTCGAGCACCGCGGCCAGATCGCCGCTGGTCTCTTCGCCGGGGCGTGAGCTGAACAGCAGCGACATCATCTTGACCCGCACCGGGTCGGCGAGCGCCTTGAGCCGCATCGCGACCTGCAGGGCATCGGCGTCGCTGATCGGGCCCGCGGCGACCGGGGCGCAGCACACCGGGGCGGACATGTCGATCACGGGCAGCGCTTTGGGCATGACCCCATCCTGCCACCTGTCTTGACATATATCAAAAAGGTGGCATCCTGAGGTCGACGCGCCAGTTCGATATATGTCTCATCCCTAGTGGGAGGTCCATCATGTCCCGTATGCAACTCGCCCTCAACGTCGATGACCTCGACGAGGCGATCACGTTCTACACCAAACTGTTCGGCGTCGACCCCGCCAAGGTCAAGCCCGGCTATGCCAACTTCGCCGTCGCCGAGCCGCCGCTGAAGCTGGTGCTGCTGGAAAATCCCGGTAAGGGCGGCACCATCAACCACCTCGGCGTCGAGGTCCAATCCAGCGACAAGGTGCACGCCGAGATCGCCCGCCTGACCGGCGAGGGGCTGTTCACCGATGAGGAGATCGGCACCACGTGTTGCTTCGCCACCCAGGACAAGGTCTGGGTGACCGGGCCGGCCGGAGAGAAATGGGAGGTCTACACGGTGCTGGCCGACTCCGACACCTTCGGCACCAGCCCACAGCACCTCGACGATTCCGCCGACGGCGAGGGTGGGGTGTGTTGCGGCGGAGCCTCCAAGGAGGCTGACCCCGCCGCAGCGTCCTGTTGCTAGCCGATCGCACCTGCCGCGGCCGTGGTCACATGGCCGCGGCAGGCGCATGATCGGGGCATGGACCGCGATGCCATCGCTGCCGATCTGGAGCGCGCGCGTGTCACGTTCCACCAGCTACTGGCGGCCGCCGGCCCCGACGACTGGGATGCGCCGACGCGCGGAACCCGGTGGACCAACGAACAATTGCTGTTCCACATGGTGTTCGGCTACATGGTCGTGCAGCGGCTGCTGCCCCTGGTGCGGGTGATGGGCCGACTACCTGACCGCGTCAGCGGGGCATACGCCCGGTTGCTCAACGCCGCGACCACGCCGTTTCATCAAATCAACTACTACGGATCATGCGCCGCCGCCATGGTCTACAACCGGCGCAGGATGGGCGCCAAACTCGACCGGGTCATCGACTCACTGCAACACCGGCTCGCCCGCGAGACCGACGACACCCTGCGGCGCGGCATGCATTTCCCGCCGGGATGGGATCCGTTCTTCTCCGACTACATGACGCTGGAAGACGTCTACCGCTACCCCGGGCGCCACTTCGACTTCCACGCCGCCCAACTCACCTTCACCTGACGTTTCATTTGCCAACAACTTCGATATCCGTCAATATTGATGTATGTCGAAGTCGCAGGAGTCGTTGACCGACGGGGACGCGTGCTGCCCACCCGGGGCGCTGCTGCGCGAACCCCTTACCGCCGCGGACGCGGCGGACATGGCGGTCAAACTCAAAGCGCTGGCCGATCCGGTACGCCTGCAGCTGTTCTCCGCGATCGCCAGCCACGCCGGTGGTGAGGCCTGCGTCTGCGACATCTCCGCCGACATCGAGGTGTCACAACCGACCATCAGCCACCACCTCAAAGTGCTGCGCGACGCCGGGCTACTGACCTCACAGCGCCGGGCCTCCTGGGTGTACTACGCCGTGGTGCCCGACGCGCTGGCCAGCCTCGCCGTCCTGTTCGGCATTGACGCAGCCGCCGGGGTGTCGGCATGACCGACACCACCACCCCGGCCCCAGCGGTCGTGGGCAAGCTCTCCACCCTGGATCGGTTCCTGCCGCTGTGGATCGGCGCGGCGATGGTCGCCGGGTTGCTGCTGGGCCGCTGGGTTCCCGGCTTGAACACCGCGCTGGAAAGCGTTCAGCTGGACGGGATTTCACTACCCATCGCTCTTGGCCTGCTCATCATGATGTACCCGGTGCTGGCCAAGGTCCGCTACGACCGCCTCGACACCGTCACCGGCGACCGCAAGCTGCTGCTGTCCTCACTGGTCCTGAACTGGGTGCTCGGCCCCGCGCTGATGTTCGCGCTCGCGTGGCTGCTGCTGCCCGACCTGCCCGAATACCGGACCGGCCTGATCATCGTCGGCCTGGCCCGCTGCATCGCCATGGTCATCATCTGGAACGACCTGGCCTGCGGCGACCGGGAAGCCGCCGCCGTCCTCGTGGCGCTCAACTCGATCTTCCAGGTCATCATGTTCGCCCTGCTGGGCTGGTTCTATCTGTCGGTGCTGCCCGGCTGGCTCGGCCTGGAACAGACCACCATCGACACCTCCCCGTGGCAGATCGCCAAGTCCGTGCTCATATTTCTGGGCATCCCGCTGCTGGCCGGCTACCTGTCGCGCCGGCTCGGCGAGAAAACCAAGGGCCGTGACTGGTACGAGGCCAAGTTCCTGCCCCGGATCGGGCCGTGGGCGCTCTACGGGCTGCTGTTCACTATCGTGATTCTCTTTGCGCTGCAAGGCGACCAGATCACCCACCAACCGTTCGACGTCGCCCGCATCGCCCTGCCGCTACTAGCGTACTTCGCGATCATGTGGGGCGGAGGCTACCTGCTCGGCACCATGCTCGATCTCGGTTATGAGCGCACCACCACCCTGGCGTTCACCGCCGCGGGCAACAACTTCGAACTCGCCATCGCCGTCGCGATCGCCACCTACGGCGCCACCTCCGGCCAAGCCCTGGCCGGCGTCGTCGGCCCGTTGATCGAAGTCCCGGTCCTGGTCGGGTTGGTCTACGTGTCCTTGGCGTTGCGCAACCGGTTCCACCACCACACCTCCCAACACCTTCCTGCCGACGGCTCGACGACGAGAACGGAACCCAATCCATGACTGACAGCCCCGTCACCCACGAGCTTCGCCACGATCTGTCCATCGACCAGCAACTCGCCCTGAAAACCGCGGCGACCCGGCTGGGCGGTGAGTTCGATGGCACCTTCGGTACCGAAACCATCGAACGGTTCTTGCATTCGTCCTACGACCAGTTCGCCGGCCGGGCCACCATTCCGAACTTCCTGCCGCTGTTGGCCGAACGGTTCGCCCGCCAACGCCTGCACGCCCTGGCGAGAGTGGAAGGAAAGATCAGCGACGGCAAACCGACCGTGTTGTTCCTGTGCACCCACAACGCCGGCCGCTCGCAGATGGCGCTGGGCTACTTCACCCACCTGGCCGGTGACCGGGCCGTCGCCTGGTCCGGTGGATCCGAACCCGGCAACGAGATCAACCCCGCCGCGATCGCTGCCATGCACGAAGTCGGTATCGACATCACTGGCGAATACCCCAAACCCTGGACCGACGAAATTGTGCAGGCGGCCGACGTCGTCATCACCATGGGCTGCGGGGACGCCTGCCCGATCTTCCCCGGGAAACGCTACGAGAACTGGGAACTGCCCGACCCCGCCGGCCAGGGCCTCGACGCCGTCCGCCCGATCCGCGACGACATCGAAGAACGCGTCCACCGTTTGTTGGCCGACCTGAACGTGCCCGTCACCCGGTAGCCGCGAAAACCTCAAGGGAACACACCGAATATGGCTGACACATCAGTGTTGTTCGTCTGCGTCAGTAACGCCGGAAAATCGGTCATGGCCGCCGGGCTCATGCGCCAGATCGCCGGACCGACCATCCACGTCAGCTCGGCGGGCACCCGCGCCAAGACCGCCGTCAACGACCTCTCGGTACAAGCCTTGGCAGAAGTCGGCGTCGACATCAGCGACCATCAGCCCGCCCAACTCACCGCGCAGATGCTCGACGACGCCGACCTGGTCGTCATCGTCGGCAGCCAAGCCCACCTCGACGAGTACTGTCCCGGCGTCACCATCCAGCGGTGGGATACCGACGAACCCTCCTTGCGCGGCATCGACGGAATCGACCGCATGCGAATCATCCGCGACGACATCACCACGCGCGTCCAGGCCTTGGCCGCCAACCTTTCCGCCGCGATCACACCACCCACCGGCCAGCCATCCCGATCCAACGCGCGTATTGAGCGAAGCTAGATGTATGCGTGTGGAACTTCTCACGAGCCCGGGATGTCCGAATGCAGCGGCGGCTCGGCGCTTGCTCGCCGAGTGTCTGTCTGAGGTTGATATCGCTGAAGATGTGGTGGTGGAAAGGGTCGGTGGATATCCATCGCCAACAGTGCTCGTTGATGGTATGGATGTCATGAAGCCGGGCACTGAGCTGGCAGCTGATGCGTGCCGATTGGACCTTCCGACCAGGGATCGCGTGCTGGCGGCGCTTCGGAGTGCGACGCCGTTGACGTGATCGATCCGGGGTCTTACCCCGATGTTGCGGCCCCGAGTTCAGCTGGCTGCCGTGGTCTTCTGGTTGCGGGTGTGGGCCAGCCGGTGGGAGTCGGTTCCGGTTTCGATGATGGTGCCCCCGAGGGGCTTGGTGCGTCCGGCGCGCACGCCGTTGGCGATGACGACGATTTCGGCGAGTTCGTGCACCGCGACGACCGCGGCCAGCCCGAGGACACCGGTGAGGGCGAGCGGAATGAGCACCGTAATCAATGCCAGTGAGAGGCCGACGTTTTGCAGCATGATCCGCCTCGCGCGCCGCGCGTGGGCCAGTGCTTGGGTGAGGTGGCGCAGGTCTTCACCCATCAGCGCGACGTCGGCGGTTTCGATGGCCACGTCGGTGCCCATCGCGCCCATGGCGATACCCAAATCGGCAGTGGCCAGGGCCGGGGCGTCGTTGACGCCGTCACCGACCATGGCCGTCGAGGAACGTTGGCGCATTTGACCAATTAGCGCGGCTTTGTCTTCGGGCCGCAGATCGGCATGCACGACCTCGATGCCCACCTGCTTGGCCAATGCGTGGGCGGTCGCTTGGTTGTCACCGGTGAGCATGGCCACCTGATACCCGCCGCGGCGCAGCTGGGCGACGACGTGGGCGGCTTCGGGCCGCAGCTCATCGCGCACCGCGACTGCCCCGATGATCTGGTCGTTGTCTTCGATGAGCACGGCGGTGGCGCCGGCGGCCTGCATGGCCGCGACCTGGCCGGCCAGCGGGCCGGGGTCAAGCCAGCCGGGGCGGCCCAGCCGCAATCGACGGCCATCCCGCGCGCCGGTCAACCCGGCACCGGTGACCGCCTGCACGTCATCAGCCGGTTGCACGGGGCCCTGCGCGGCGGCGAGAATCGCTGCCGCGAGGGGGTGTTCGCTGCGGGCCTCCAACGCCGCCGCCACATCCAGCACGTGCTCGCGGGTGGCGCCGTTGGTGGTGGCGACGTCGATGACGGTGGGTGCGTTGGCGGTCAGGGTGCCTGTCTTGTCCAGCGCGATCGTGCGGACCGCGCCCAGGGCTTCCAGCGCCGCCCCGCCCTTGACCAAGACACCGAGCTTGCTAGCCGCGCCGATCGCGGCGACCACCGTGACCGGCACCGAGATCGCCAGCGCGCAAGGAGAGGCCGCCACCAACACCACCAGGGCACGTTCGATCCACACCAGCGGATCGCCCAACACGCTGCCGATGGCGGCGATGAGGACCGCGGCGATCATGATCGCGGGGACCAGGGGTTTGGCGATGCGGTCGGCCAGGCGCTGGGCTTCGCCCTTGCGGGACTGCTCGGCCTCCACGATCGCCACGATGCGGGCCAACGAGTTGTCAGCAGCAGTGGACGTGACCTCAACCTCCAGCACGCTGGTGCCGTTGATCGACCCGGCGAACACCTCATCACCGGGCCCGGCCTCTACCGGCACGGATTCGCCGGTGATGGCCGAAACATCCAGCGCCGTGCGCCCCGACACGATCGTGCCGTCGGTGGCGACGCGTTCGCCGGGCTTGACCAGCATCCGGTCACCCACCGCCAACTCTGCTGGGGCGATGGTGGTTTCGGTACCGTCGCGGAGCACGGTGGCCTCATCGGGCACCAGCGACAACAACGCCCGCAGACCTCGGCGGGTGCGGGCGAGGGAGTATTCTTCGAGGCCCTCGCTGATGGAGAACAGGAACGCCAGCATGGCGGCCTCGCCGACCTCGCCGAGGATCACCGCGCCGACCGCGGCGATCGTCATCAGCGTGCCGACCCCGATCTTGCCCTGCGCCAGCCGGCGCAGCGTCGAAGGCACGAACGTGTAGGCACCGATCACCAAGGCGAGCGCATACAGGCCGATTTCGACCGCATGGGGGCCGCCGGACCAGCCGACCACATAGCCGGCCAAAAGCACCACGCCCGCCACCGCGGCGGCGCGCAGTTCGGTGATCTCCCAAAGCCGTTCGGGTTCCTGCTCGTCCTCGCCGGGGCGGTCGTCGCTGCCGCAGCCGCACGCCTCACTCATCGCGCAACCTTCTTCCGCTCAGTCGGGTGGCCGTAGTTGGGGCACAACGCCACCGCGTTGCCGGTGGCCTCCAAGACAGCTTCGGCGGCCCGCAACATGTCCAGTAGTTCCGGGCGGGCCAGCCGATACACCGAGGCGCGGCCCTGCGGCCGGAAATCCACCAGCCCGCAGTCGCGCAGGCACGCCAGATGCGCCGACACCGTCGACTGCGCCAACCCCAACTCGCCGGTCAGATCCACCACCCGCGCCTCACCGACCGCCAGCCGGCGCAGGATCGCCAACCGGGTGCCATCCGAGAGGCTGTGAAACAACGCCGTCGCCGCATCCACATTCCCGCACATCGCGGGATCGACCGAACCACTTTTCATCGCCACACGACGATGATAGCGTCCAACACTATTGATCGGTCAACCCCGCCAACATCGATACAACCCGATGGATGAGGACGCAGGGCGGGGACGGGCCGACCGGGAAGGAGCAGGCGATGGCACTGACTGCACTGGGCCTGTTCGCGATGTTGATGCTGGTGATCGGGGCCTGTCGGCGCCGGATCCAGCTGGCCCGCATCGGCGACAGCGGCAACCGGCGGGGTTGGCGGCCCGACGGCACCCTGGAATGGTGGGCGCTCGCGCTCGCCGACGTGGGCTATCTGCTGGTCGGCGTCGGCGCCCCAGCGGCGGCCCTGGCCGGGCTCGCCCCACTGCGTTTCGCCGACCATCTGCTGGTTCATGCGACTGGGATCGCGGTTGCGGTGGTGGGCATCGGGCTGACCTTGCAGGCCCAGCTGGGGTTGGGGGCCTCGTGGCGGATCGGGGTTGATGAGACCGAACGCACCGAGCTGGTCACCGGCGGCCCGTTCGCGATTGTGCGCAACCCGATCTTCACCACACTGCTGCTCACCCTGACCGGCCTGACGCTGATGGTGCCCAACCCGATAGCGATCGCCGGCCTGCTGATCGCGATCGCCGGCATCCAGCTGCAGGTGCGCGAAGTGGAAGAGCCCTACCTGCGCCGCGTCCACGGCCACACCTACCGCGACTACACCACCCGAGTGGGGCGCTTCCTACCGTGGCTCGGCCGCACCAGAGATGAGACCAATGATGCTGCCCGACACTACACCTGACTTCGACACGGTCGAGGCGACGGCGGCGTTTGTCGACCTGGCCGGCTACAGCATCCTCACCGAAATCTGCGGCGACCACGAAGCCGCCCAGCTCGCCGCGCGGCTTGCCGACCTGGCACAGGCTGCACTACAACCGGGCGTGAGGCTGGTGAAGACGATCGGGGACGCGGTCATGTTGACCGCCGACACACCCACCCAGATGCTGGCCACCCTCACCGACCTGGCAGAGCAGGTCGCCGGCGAGGACGGGTTCCTGGCGCTGCGCGCCGGAATCCATCACGGACCCGTCATCGCCCGCGGCGGCGACGTGTTCGGCCACACCGTCAACATCGCCGCCCGCATCACCGCACTCGCCGGGGCCGGCCACGCCGTGATCACCGACCCGATCGCGGCTGCCGCTACCCGACAAGGCCTGTCCACCCCAGCGATCGGTGCTCCGCCGCTGCGCAGCATCACCACCCCGATTCCGCTACACACGCTGGCCCTGACCGAGGCCCGCTACCCCCGCGACCCGGTCTGCGGCATGCGGATCAACCCGGAAACCGCCCGGGCGCGACGCCGCTACCAGGACCGGGATTGGTGGTTCTGCTCGACCGACTGCGCCCACCAATTCACCACCACCCCAAGCACTTACACATCGACACTCCCGGTCACCGCCAGTGAACGGCAGCCGACATGAGCCGCCCCTGGGGCCGCAACCGGCTCAAATTCGCCCTGGCCGGACCGCTGTTCGAAGCCGGCAACCGGTTCATCCCCGGCCGACCCCATGACCGGCTCGCCCAGCTCGTCGCCGACCAGAAACCGAAACGAGTGCTCGAACTGTGCGGCGGCACCGGCTACGCCGCCCGCCTGCTCGCCCGCAAATCCCCGAGCACACGAGTGGATTGCCTCGACATCTCCCCGGAAATGCTGGCCGTCGGCCGCCGCTACCTCACCCGCGCCGGGATCGGTACCGTGGCGCTGCATGAAGGTGACGCCGCCGCACTGCCGTTCGGCAATGACACCTTCGACGTGGTGATGAGCGTGTTCGGCTGGCACGAACTGCCCACCGACATCCGCCACCGCGCCATCGACGAAGCCATCCGCGTTCTACGTCTCGCCGGCCAGGTCATCGCCATCGACCTCGACCCACCACCCACCGCCCGCACCATCTTCGAGACCTACATGCGGCTCGCCGAACGACCCCACGCCCGCGACGTCCTGGGCACCGGCCTGGCCGACGCATTCACCGCACACGGACTGGCCGTCACCACCCATCTGCCCGCGCGCAGCTGGGCCGCCCCGTTCCAGATCGTCCACGCCCACAAAAGAGGTATCTGAATGGCGCGCACCAGCCGCATCCTGCTCACCGCGTTCGTCATCGCCGCCATGGCGATCGGGGCGCTGGTCTACCTGTCAGTGCGCGACCGCGACTCGACCACCACGGCACAGCCCGATACCGGCGAGGCCGGGCAGGTGGTGCGCGAGAACAGCCACCGACTCAACACGGTGCCCGACAGCACGGTGACGTTCGTGGAGTTTCTCGACTTCGAATGCGAGGGCTGCCGCGCGGTCTACCCAGAGATCGAAAAAGCGCGGGCCGAATACGGCGACCGGGTGAATTTCGTGATCCGCTACTTCCCGCTGCAAGCCCACGTCAACGCCGAGCGGGCCGCCCGCGCGGTGGAAGCCGCCGCCCAGCAAGGCCAACTGGAGGCGATGTATCGCAAAATGTATGACACCCAAGCCCAGTGGGGTGAAAAGCAAACCCCAGCCGATGACGTATTCCGCGGATTCGCAACAGAACTCGGCCTGGACATGGCCGAGTTCGACGCGGCCTACGCCAATCCCGCCACCCTCGAACGCATCCAACTCGACATGGCCGACGGCCGCGCCTTGGGCGTGCAGGGCACCCCGACCTTCTTCCTCAACGACACCCGCATCCAGCCACACAGCTATGAAGACCTAGCCCAGGCCTTCGATCAAGCGCTCGCCGAGAACTAGGCGCGGCCTGCCGCATCCATCGGCTTGACCGCCCCTCTCCACATCGACACTCATCTCAGTCCGGCCAGGAGGTTCACCCATGCCCGCCACCGCGCTCGTTCTCTACCTGGTCTTTGCCGTCTTAGGGTTCGGCTGGCGCAGCTGGACCCAGCACCGCCGCACCGGCTCGACCGGGTTTCGCGGCATCCACGGCCGGCCTGGCTCGCTGGAATGGTTCGCCGGCGCCGGATTCATCGCTGCCATCCTCGCCGGGGCGGCCGCACCGCTGCTGCAACTGCTCGGCATCCTCACCCCGATCGCGCTCCTGCAGGCGCCGTGGATTCAGGTGGGCGGGACGGTGCTGGCGGTGGCGGGTATCGCGGCCACCCTCTACGCCCAGCGCGACATGGGCGAGTCCTGGCGGATTGGCGTCGACCCCAGTGAGACCACCACATTGGTGCTCCGTGGTGTGTTCGGGCTGGTGCGCAACCCCATCTTCACCGCGATGCTGATCTTCGCCGCCGGCATCACCCTGATGACCCCCAACCCGCTCGCCCTGGTCGCGTTCGTCGTGCTGCTGGCCACCATCGAGCTGCAGGTCCGCGTCGTCGAAGAGCCCTATCTCAACGCTATCCACGGCCAGGCCTACCGGGACTACTGTGAGACGGTCGGCCGGTTTGTTCCCCACATCGGACGCACCCGAATCGTCTGACTGGCCGACTCGAATCGAGGTGAACCATGGCCACCGGTGATCGCACCGCCCGATGGAACCGATACTGGGACAAGAAATCCCGTACCTACGACCGCGAAATCGGATTCTTTGACCGCCACCTGTTCGGCGACTCCCGCCAATGGGTCTGCAGCCAAGCGGCCGGCACCACCCTGGAAGTCGCCGTCGGCACCGGCCTCAACCTCGAGTTCTACCCCGACACCGTCACGCTGACCGGGATCGACTGGAGCGAACAGATGCTCGACCTGGCTCGTCAACGTGCCGCCGACCTCGGCCACCCCGCCACGCTGCAACAAGCCGACGCCCACCACCTACCGTTCGACGACGCCACCTTCGACACCGTCGTCTGCACCTTCGGGCTCTGCGCCATCCCCGACCACACCAAAGCCCTCAACGAAATGACCCGCGTCCTGCGCCCCGGCGGACAACTCATCCTGGTCGATCACATCCGCAGCAGCGTCGCCCCCGCCCGAGCCGTGCAACGCTTCCTCGAACTGTTCACCGTTCCCCTCGGCGGCGAACACTTCCTGCGCCGCCCCCTCAACCACATCCGCAACGACCCCAACCTCGACATCGAACGCGTCGAACGCTTCAAACTCGGCCTCGTCGAACGCCTCACCGCCCGCAAACCCACGTAACCCGAGGCGAACTCACCGACCATCCAGCTAGAGCTGTCCCACATCAACAGCTCAGCCGCGCCCTCGAAGGCTCCAAAGACTCCGACTGATGACCGGCCCCGGTGAACGGATTGACTAGTGCAGATAAGTCCGGCCGTAGTTGTCGGTGCGGTCTTGAGTGGGATCGGCCACCACGGCAACGCGTTGGCCGAGCAGAGTGGCCTTCGCGAACTCGGTAGCCTCAGGCCCCCAGCACTCGACCGGAGATCCGGGCTTGGTCGTTTCCGGGGTATCGATTCCCAGAAGACGGACCCGCAGCCGCCCGCGGACGTCGTCGCGGACGTCGACGGTGTCACCGTCGACGACTTTCAAGACGACCGCGGTCGGAGTGACGGTGTCGGCCCTCGCGAAGGCCGGCTGCAGCGAAGCCAGCAGGGCGGCCGTTGTCGCCGCGACCGCCCATCCGGCCACTGACAGTCTGGGCATCAGCTAGTTGCGCTTGGGCTCGCAGGCGTAGCCGTCGCCGTCACGGTCGAGCTTCGGGTCGTAAGCGTCATCGCCCTTGGGAATGTTGTACCGGCCGTCGTTGTGGGCCTGCGTGCAGTTTGCGTACGGCCCGTCGGCGACGGCAGGCGACGCTGCGCCGATGCCAATACCAGCAACGGCGGCCGCAGTCGCGGCAGCGATGACTATCTTCCGAATCATGGTGTCTCCCCGTGGTGATGATGACCGACGATGACGCGCTGTTGCGCTATCAGCTAAGGACAATAGCTTGTGCGCATCAGTATATTGACGTTACCGATGATTCGCTGGAGGATCCCCGAGATTGCTCGGCGGTTGACATCGTGGGGGCGTTCAATTCGCGCGCCAAGCACATGTGAAGAGTTTGCGGGATTTCCCAAGCCCAGAACACGGACCGGAAACTCGGGCTGACCTGGCTCCCCCGGCTGGACTCGAACCAGCAACCCTTCGGTTAACAGCCGAATGCTCTGCCAATTGAGCTACAGGGGATCGCTCGCACACACGGACCTACCCGCGCAACGCTGGCTGACTCTAGCGTACGAGGGCAGTCCAGTGCCAAGACGCGCCAGTCCTCAGGCAGGATGGTCTGAACGCACAAGGTGATGGAGGGGACCACTGTGATCCGCTACGCCGTCGTACTGGCCGCGGGCTATGTGCTGGGCACCAAGGCCGGCCGCCGCCGCTACGAGCAGATCGTCGGCACCTATAAGGCCGTGACCGGCAGCCCCGCCGCGAAGACGATGATCGACGCGGGTCGCCGCAAGATCGCCGACCGACTCTCGCCCGACCCGCGCATGGTGACGCTGACGGAGATCGACGAGACCACGATCGTGTTGGAGCCGGAAGCCCAAGAGGCTCGCCGCTGACCTCTAAGCGGTCAGGTCGTTGCCGTCTCCGCTCGCCTGCTCGAGCAGGCTGCGCCGGTAGGCCTCCATCGCGACCAGCTCGCCGAACAACGCGTGGTACTGATCGCCCTGCTCGATCGGCGACATGCGCTGCAGCTTCGACTTCACCTCGGCGATCTGCCGACCGACCCACACCTCCTGCAGGCGCGCCAAAACCCCGCCGATGTAGCGCGGCAGCTTCTCGTCGTCGTGGACCCGAATCGTCTCAACCCCGAGTTCGTTGACCAGCGTGGCCGCGCCGTCGGCGTGCTGACGGACCGCGTCGATCCATGCCGCACCGGTCAGACCGGCCGACGTGCCACCCGCCCCAGAAATCGCCGCGCGCACTGCCGCATAGCCCGGATGCGTGAAGCTCTCGACCGGCAAGGTGTCGAACACCGGCCCGGCAAGGGCCGGATACTGCAGCGCACACTTGAGCGCCTCGCGTTGCGGCCACAGCGTGGGATCCCGCGGATTGGGGCGCTCGGCGGACGTCGACGGCGACGCCTTCGAGGCCGCTGTCCGCCGCGACTCGCGCCGTACCGCTCCGCCCCGCCGCTGCGCCTCTTCCCGCACCCGGCCGATCACCTGCGCCACGTCGTCCCAACCGACCCAGCCCGCGAGCTGGCGCGCGTACTCGTCTCGCAGCGTCGGGTCCTTGATCCGGGCCACCATGGGCACGCACCGGCGCAACGCGGCGACCCGCCCCTCGGCGCTGTCGAGGTCCATTTCGGCCAGCGCGGAGCGAATCGCGAACTCGAACAACGGTGTGCGGCGGGCGACCAGGTCGCGCAGCGCACCGTCACCGGCCTTGAGCCGAAGGTCGCACGGGTCCATGCCGTCGGCCGCGATTGCGACGAACGACTGCCCCGCCAGGTTCTGCTCACCGTCGAATGCCTTGAGCGCGGCCGCCTGACCAGCTTGGTCGCCGTCGAACACGTAGATGAGTTCGCCACGAAAGAAGCTGTCGTCCATCATGAGTCGGCGCAGCATCGCGAGGTGTTCGTCGCCGAAGGCGGTGCCGCACGACGCCACCGCGGTGGTGACGCCGGCCAGGTGCATCGCCATCACGTCGGTGTATCCCTCGACGACTACGGCCTGATGGCCTTTGGCGATATCGCGCTTGGCCAGGTCGATGCCGAACAGCGCCGCCGACTTCTTGTAGAGCACGGTCTCGGGGGTGTTGACGTACTTGGCCTCCATCGGATCGTCGTCGAAAATCCGGCGCGCCCCGAAGCCGATGACTTCGCCGCTGCTGGCGCGGATGGGCCACAGCAGCCTCCGGTGGAACCGGTCCATCGGCCCGCGGCGCCCCTCGCGCGACAATCCGGCCGCCTCGAGCTCCTTGAACTCAAAGCCCTTGCGCAGCAAGTGTTTTGTCAGCGTATCCCAGCCCGACGGGGCGAAGCCGCAGCCGAAGCGCTGGGCCGCGTCGGCGTCGAAATTGCGATCCAACAAATATTGCCGAGCAGGCGCGGCCTCGTCGGACTGCAGCGCCTGGGCGTAGAACTCCTGCGCTGCGGCGTTCGCGGCGATCAGCCGGCTGCGACTGCCCCGGTCCCGCTGCACGGCCGACGGGGCGCCGGTGTAGGTGATCGTGTAGCCGATCCGGTCAGCCAGCCGCTCGACCGCCTCCACGAACGTGACGTGCTCGACCTTCTGCACGAACGCATAGACGTCGCCACCCTCGCCGCAGCCGAAGCAGTGGAAGTGGCCGTGGTTGGGGCGGACATGAAACGACGGCGACTTCTCGTCGTGGAATGGGCACAGCCCCTTCAGCGAGTCTGCGCCGGCCCGGCGCAGCTGCACGTAGTCGGCAACGACCTCGTCGATGCGGTTGCGTTCGCGGATGGCGGCGATGTCGCGATCCGAGATGCGCCCTGCCACGGAGCTCAGTCTAAAGCCGCCTCGAGACGCTCAATGCGGCCTTCGGTGAACGACGCGATCTGGTCGACGACCACCCGCACGCGCCCGCCGTCGTCGGGCGCGGCATTGAACATCGGCGCGAACAGCGGGTCGAGGGTGGCCGGCGCGCCGGCGAGCAACCACTGCGCCACCCGATGGATGCGTTCTCGCTGCCGCTCCTGCAGTGCCAGATGGCGCGGATCCGACATGATGTATTGCAGCGCAAGGGTTTTAAGTACCGCGACCTCGGCCCGGACCAGGGCCGGCACAAGGAGGTCGGCTTCGTGGCGGCCCAGCGGCCCGTCGCCCGCGGACTTCCTGGTCTCGGCGATCGCCGCGGACGCGAACCTGCCCACCAACTCGCTGGTCAGCCGCTTGAGCGACGCTGACGACGCCAGGGTGGCGTCGTACTTGCCGACCGCAGCCACCACCGGCAGCCGCGACAGCCTGTCGGCCGCCGCGACCAGGTCGTCGGCCGACAGGCCCGCGAACTCGCCGGCGCCGAGCCGGCCGAGCGCAGCCGCCGCATCGTCGTCGGCGAGCACCCGCAAGTCGATCCGCCCGGAGATCACCCCGTCCTCGACGTCGTGCACCGAGTACGCGACGTCGTCGGCCCAGTCCATCACCTGCGCCTCCAAACACGGCCGGTCCGGCGGGGCGCCGTCGCGGACCCACGCGAGCACGTCGACGTCCTCGGCGTACGCACCGAACTTGCGTACGTCGGGCCGTCGCAGCCACGGATACTTGGTGACGGCATCCAGCGCGGCGCGCGTCAGATTCAGCCCGGCGCTGTTGCCTTGAGCGTCAAGAGCTTTGGGCTCGAGACACGACAGGATCCGCAAGTTCTGGGCATTGCCCTCGAAGCCGCCGTACTCGGCCGCGAAATCATCGAGCGCCTTCTCGCCGTTGTGGCCGTACGGCGGATGGCCGATGTCGTGGGCCAGGCCGGCCAGGTCGACCAAATCGGGATCGCAGCCCAGGCCAACCGCCATTCCGCGACCGATCTGGGCCACTTCGAGCGAATGCGTGAGGCGAGTGCGCGGTGTGTCACTCTCGCGCGGCCCGACCACCTGGGTCTTGTCGGCCAATCGGCGCAACGCAGCGCTATGCAGGACGCGGGCCCGGTCCCGGGCGAAGTCGGTGCGATGTTCGGCATGGGTGCCGGGCAGCGCAGCTTGTTTGGGCGCCTCGACCACCATCCGCTCGCGGTCGTGCGCGGTGTAGTTGTGCTCGTTCGCGGTCACCGAGCCACAGTCTGCCAGCACCGTTCATTAGATTGGCCACCATGCGCTCTGTCCGCCTCCCCGGCGTCGGTGCCCGTCTGCTCGGCGTCCTTTTCGCCGTTCTGGCCGCGATCGTGCTCGTCGCGCCTCACGCCGTCGCAGAGCCACCGTTCCGCCTGCCGGGCTACGTCACAGACCGCGCGGATGCGCTCACGACTACTCAGCGCGCGCAGGTGCAGGCCGCGATCGACAAGCTCTACAGCGACCGCAAAACTCGCCTGTGGGTGGTCTACGTCGACGACTTCGCCGGTCTTGGCGCCGAGAGCTGGGCCAAAAGCACCTATAGGACAAGCGATCTCGGTGATTTCGACGCGATCCTGGCGATCGCGACCGTCGACCGGGCCTACGCGTTCCTTGTGCCAGACAGCGTCAAGAATGTCAGCGCAAGCCGGGTGGACGACATCCGGCGCAATCAGATCGAACCGGCACTGCGCAACGACGACTGGGCAGGTGCCGCGGTGGCCGCAGCGAACGGCCTCGGCACGACGGGAAAGTCGTCGTTCTCCTGGCGAACGCTGATTGTGGTGGCAGGCCTCATTGTGGTCGCCTTGGCGGTGCTGATGGCATTGATGCGCTGGCGCCGGCGCCGCAGGCGTGCGGCCGAATTCGCCGCTGCGCGCCGAATCGACGCGACGAACCCGCAGCTACTCGGTTCGGTTTCGCTCGACGTGCTCGACGACCTCTCCAAAGAGAAGGTGGTCGACGTCGACAACGCTGTGCGCAGCAGTGAGAATGAGCTGGCTTTAGCGATCGAGGAATTCGGACCCGAGAGGACCGAGCCCTTCACGCGTGCTGTCAACAACGCGAAGTCGGCTCTGGCACAAGCGTTTGCGGTTCGCCAGCAGCTCGACGACGCCATTCCCGAAACGCCGGCGCAGCGCCGCGAACTGCTGACCCGGGTGATCGTCTCCGCCGCTCAAGCCGACCGTGAACTCGACGCACAGAAGGAAGCGTTCGAGCAGCTGCGCGACCTCGTGATCAATGCCCCAGACAAACTCGACACGTTGACCCAGCAGCTCGTCGAGCTCACGGCCAGAATCGCGCCGGCTGATCAGAAGATGGCCGCCCTGCGCACGGAATTCGATAGTGCCGCCTTGGCTTCGGTGTCCGGCAATGTGACCGCGGCTCAGGAGCGTCTGACGTTCGCCGAGCAGAACATCACGCGCGCGCGGGAGTTGGCGGCGCGTCCGGTCGCCGGCCAGCAGGCCGAGCTGGTCGACACGGTGCGTGCAGCCGAGTCGGCGCTGGCACAAGCCCGGTCGCTGCTCGACGCCGTGGACTCAGCAGAAAGTGACATCAAACGCGCCGCGGCGATGCTGCCGTCGGCGATCGCCGACATCCAAAACGGCATCACGCAAGCCGACGCGCAACTTCGCGAAGGCAACGTCCCTCATGCGACTGAACTCGCAGCCGCCCGCAGTGCCGCCGTCACCGCCGTCGAATCCGCACGAGACCGGGGCGCGGCCGACCCGCTTGGTGCGTTCACCCAACTCACCAAGGCCGACGCCGAGCTCGACCGGCTGCTGGCCAGCGTCGCCGAGGAGCGCGTTGCGGCCGAACGGCTCTCCCGCGCTTTCGACCAGGCACTTTTCACCGCGCAGTCGCGGGTGCGGGCGGTGTCGGACTACATCGACACCCGCCGCGGAAGCATCGGGCCGGAGGCCCGAACCCGGCTCTCTGAGGCTCTTCGGCAACTCGAGGCGGCCCAGGCCATTCGGGCGGCCGACCTGAATCAGGCAATGGCGTACGCCAACGGCGCCTCGATGCTGGCGGCGCAGGCGCAGTCGTTGGCCAACGCCGACGTGCAGAACGCCCAGCGGCTCTATTCCGGGCGGTTCGGCCGCGGCGGCTCGGACATGGGGGCGATGATCGGGGGCATCATCATCGGCAACATCCTCAGCGGGGCGCTGCGTGGCGGGTTCGGTGGCTGGAGCTCGACCGGATTCGGCGGGTCGACGAGCAACTCGGGCGATTTCTTCGGCGGCGGCGGCCGCTTCTGACCCCTTGCTGATCGACCGCGAGCGTGCGTGCCGGTACGGTTCTGGCCGGCGTGTCGCCGTGCAGACCCGCACGCTCGCGCCAAAAAAGTCAGCCGCGCAGCCGCTTGGCCAGATAGTCGGCGACCCCGTCGATCGGGATCCGGTCCTGCGTCATGTCGTCACGTTCGCGCACGGTCACGGCGTTGTCGTCGAGCGTGTCGAAATCGATTGTGACGCAATACGGTGTGCCGATCTCGTCCTGCCGGCGGTACCGCCGTCCGATCGCGCCGGCATCGTCGAACTCCACGTTCCAGTTCTTGCGTAGTTCGGCGGCGAGATCGCGCGCTTTCGGCGACAAGTCGGCGTGGCGCGACAGCGGCAGCACCGCCACCTTCACCGGCGCGAGCCGCGGGTCCAGCCGCAACACCGTGCGTTTCTCCATGACGCCCTTGGCATTTGGCGCCTCGTCCTCGGTGTAGGCGTCGATCAGGAATGCCATGAACGACCGCGTTAACCCCGCCGCCGGCTCGATGACGTAGGGGATGTAGCGCGTGTCGGTGGCCTGGTCGTAGTAGGACAGGTCGACGCCCGAGTGCTCGGCGTGCGTCTTCAAGTCGAAGTCGGTGCGATTGGCGATGCCTTCCAGCTCACCCCACGGGTTGCCTTGGAACCCGAACTTGTACTCGATGTCGACAGTGCGGTCCGAGTAATGCGACAGCTTGTCTTTGGGATGCTCGAACAGCCGCAGGTTGTCCCGCTTGATACCGAGGTCGACGTACCACTCCAGCCGGGTGTCGATCCAATACTGGTGCCACTGCGGCGCGGTGTGCGGCTCGACGAAGAATTCCATCTCCATCTGCTCGAACTCGCGGGTGCGGAAGATGAAGTTGCCCGGTGTGATCTCGTTGCGAAAGCTCTTGCCTATCTGACCGATTCCGAACGGTGGCTTCTTGCGCGACGTCGTCATCACATTCGCAAAGTTCACGAAAATGCCTTGGGCGGTCTCTGGCCGCAAATAGTGCAGGCCTTCCTCGGTTTCGATGGGCCCGAGGTAGGTCTTGAGCATCATGTTGAATTCACGCGGCTCGGTCCACTGGCCTTTGGTCCCGCAATCCGGGCACACGATTTCGGCCACCGGCACCGACTCGGGATCCGTCAACCCCTTCTTGGCGGCATACGCCTCCTGCAGATGATCCTGGCGATGCCGCTTGTGGCAGTTCAGGCATTCCACCAGCGGATCGTGGAAGACCTCGACGTGTCCCGAGGCCACCCAGACCGCGCGCGGCAGGATGATCGAGGTGTCGATGCCGACGACGTCGTCGCGGCCGGTGACCACCGCCTGCCACCACTGGCGCTTGATGTTCTCCTTGAGCTCGACACCGAGCGGGCCGTAGTCCCAGGCTGACCGCGTGCCGCCGTAGATTTCGCCGGACGGGTACACCAACCCGCGGCGCTTGGCCAGGTTGACGACGGTATCGATCACGGATGCCACGGGTAGCCAGCGTAATCGGCCGCGCGCTGCGCCAAGCGGGCCGCCCAACCCGCTGTCGCATGCGTGGTCACGCATGTAATCTGGCCACTAATGGAAACGGTTTCCACTTTGGCGCAAGCGCATCAGCAACACCGGCACGGACAAGCGCCGGGTCAGCTGCCCCCGCGCCATGTGCTCGACACCGCCGGCGACATCCTGCGGGCGTTGGCTGCCCCCGTGCGCATTGCGATCGTGTTGCAGCTGCTGGAGTCGCAGCGCTGCGTGCACGAGCTTGTCGACGCGCTCGGGGTACCGCAGCCGCTGGTCAGCCAGCACCTGAAGATCCTCAAGGCCGCGGGCGTGGTGCAAGGTGAACGATCCGGCCGCGAGGTGCTCTACCGGCTGGTCGACCAGCATCTGGCCCACATTGTCACCGCCGCGGTCACCCATGCCGCCGAGGAGACGACGTGACCGGGGCCGGTGTGCGCAGTACTCGACAACGCGCAGCGATCACCGCCCTACTGGACTCCCTCGACGACTTCCGCTCCGCCCAGGAGATTCACGACGAACTCCGCCGCCGTGGCGAAGGCATCGGACTGACCACCGTCTACCGCACACTGCAGTCGCTGTCGGCGGCCGGCGCCGTCGACACGTTGCGCACCGACACCGGCGAGTCCGTCTACCGCCGCTGCTCGACGCACCACCACCACCATCTGGTGTGCCGCGCCTGCGGATTCACGGTCGAGGTTCAAGGCGGCCAGGTCGAGGCGTGGGCAGCCGAAGTGGCTGCCGCACATGGTTTTTCGGAGGCAAGCCACACCATTGAGATCTTCGGGACCTGTGCCTCCTGCGCGCGAGGCTAATCGGTCAGCGCGCGACGCACGTCGGCGCCCGTGGACAGCACCATCAGGATCAACGTGCGCAGTGCCTCGTCGGTGAGACCGGTACCCGGAAAGTTGTAGCGCAGCAACACTTCTCCGATCCGCTTCTTCTCGATCAGCGTGACCGTGCCGAGCATGGTGTCGCGGGCATGTTCGGCGATCTTGGCCCGGACACCGCGGTCCAGCGGGATGTCCCACGCCAGGATCTGCGACAGCGACACCAACTCTAGACCCTCGGCAACGGTGACCACCCGCAGCGACGCCAACGTCCCGTCGTGCTGAACCGTCAACGCGCCGTCGTCTTCATCCCGCACCGACAGCACGCCGGACAGCACGTCACGCAACCGCTGTTGCAGCGTCATTACGCTCGACCGAATCTCCGGTTGCGGCGGACGTACTCCTCGCATGCCTCCCACAGATCCCGCCGGTCGTAGTCCGGCCACAGCTTGTCCTGGAACACGTACTCGGCGTAGGCCGCCTGCCACAACATGAAGTTGCTTGCCCGCTGCTCCCCCGATGTGCGGATGAACAGGTCGACGTCCGGAATGTCGGGCCGGTGAAGGTGTTTGGCCACCGTGGCCTCGGTGATCCGGTTGGGATTGATCCGCCCGGCCGCGGCCAGCCGAGCGATTTCCTTTGTGGCCTCGACGATTTCGGTGCGGCCACCGTAGTTGACGCAGTAATTGATGGTGATGACGTCGTTGTGCAGCGTCATCTGTTCGGCGATCTCGAACTCTTTGATCACGCTGCGCCACATGCGCGGGCGCGAACCGACCCAGCGCATTCGCACCCCCATCGCGTTGAGGTTCTCCCGCCGGCGCCGTACCACTTCGCGGTTGAAGCCCATGAGGAAGCGCACCTCTTCGGTGCTGCGCTTCCAATTCTCGGTGGAGAACGCGTAAACCGTGAGGTGCTTGATGCCGATCTCGATGGCTCCGCACGTTATGTCGATGAGCACCGCCTCACCCATCTTGTGCCCTTCGGTGCGGTGCAGGCCGCGCTGCGTGGCCCAGCGGCCGTTGCCGTCCATGACGACCGCGACGTGACGCGGCAGCTGGTCGGCGGGGATCTGCGGTGCTGCGGCTTTGGACGTGTGCTGTGGCGGACGTCTCGGTCCACCGCCTGGCGCAGGCGGCAGCTCGGGGAACGGCACCGGCCATACCGATTTGTCGGGGAAGGTCGGATAGTCGTCAGGCGCCGGCGGCAGTTGCGGGAATTTGGCCTTGCGCCTGCGCTCAGCTCCCCGAATCACGCGCCATATCCTGCCCGAACAGCGCCACCCCGTGGTCGCCGACTGCGCGATCCACCCGATCGATGCGTTCCACCAGCGGCAACGTCCGTAGCTGGCGTTCCAGATGCCACTGCAAGTGCGCAGCCACCAGCCCGCTGGCGTGGCTGCGATGCGACGGCGGCGCCGCCTGCGCGTAGTCCCAGTCGCCGTCGTGCAATGCCGACATCAGATCCAGCACCCCGACTGGTGGCGTAGACGACCCCGCTGGCCGGCAGTGCACACACACGCTGCCGCCGGCCGCGACATGGAACGCCCGGTGCGGCCCGGGCGCTGCGCAGCGGGCGCACTCGGTGAGCGCCGGCGCCCAGCCCGCGATTCCCATGGCTCGCAGCAAATAGGCGTCCAGCACCAGTTCTCGCGGGCGCGCTCCGTCGGCCACCGCGCGCAGGGCTCCGACGGTGAGCCGGTGCAGCGCAGGGACGGGGACGCGCTCTTCTCCGGCCAGCCGTTCGGCGGTTTCCAGCACCGCACATGCGCAGGTATAGCGGCCATAGTCGCTGACGATGTCCGTGGCGAAGGCGTCGATGGAGACCACCTGCGTGACGATGTCGAGGTTGCGGCCGGGATGCAGCTGGACATCGATGTGGGCGAACGGCTCCAACCGCGCCCCGAACTTGCTGCGGGTGCGCCGCACCCCCTTGGCGACCGCACGCACCAGCCCGTGCTCACGGGTGAGCAGGGTGACGATCCGGTCAGCCTCGCCGAGCTTGTGCTGGCGCAGCACAACCGCCCGGTCCCGGTACAACCGCATTGATTCAGTTTCCCATCACAAGCCGACATACCCGGTATGCACCGCCGATTAATGTCGGGCCGCGTCGAAACCGGCGCTTGCCGACGCCGTAGTCGACAACGCCGAGAGCCGCTGCTGGTCTCCACTGGCCACCGAGCTCGAGGGTATCCACGGCTGGGCCGTTGCGGCGTCGGCGTAGCAGCCGATTTCGGGTATTCCCACTTCACCGGGATCACCCGGTGGTTAGCATCTGGTTTGCTAGAGCAGTGCAGCGAGCCGTTTGCGAGGCAGCGTGACGATCAAGCGCACGGTCGCCAGGGTCAGCTCGGTCTGTGCTGCGCTCGTCGTATTCGGTGGTGTGGCCCAATCACCAGCCGTCGCAGACGATTTCGGCACCGCCGTGTACAACGGCGTCAAGGTGCTGCGGCAGGCATGCCCCACGATGCGCACCGATGCCCGGTTGACCGCCGCCGCGCAGCGTCATGCCGACGACATGCTGCGGACTGGAGTCGACGGCCATGCCGGTTCGGACGGTTCGACACCGCAGAGCAGGATCGCCGATGCCGGCTACACCCAGGCCACGCGCACCGGTGAGATCGTTTATTGGGGCACAGGCGCTTTGGCCACAGTCGCGGCGGCGCTGGACGCATGGATGAACAGCCCGCCGCACCGGGCGATCATCACCGATTGCGCGTACAACGCGGGAGGGTTCGCAACGGCGTCGAACGGCGCCAAGATGGTTGCCGTCGTCGACTTCGCGGGAAGCTAAAAGCCAAGCCTGCCCAGCTGTTTCGGATCCCGCTGCCAGTTCTTGGCGACCTTGACCCGCAGATCCAGATACACCTTGGTCCCGAGCAGCTTCTCGATCTGCATGCGTGCCGCGGTGCCAACCTCACGCAACCGCGTGCCGCCTTTGCCGATGACGATGCCTTTTTGGCTGTCGCGTTCGACGTAGAGGATCGCGTGCACGTCGATCAGATCGTCACGATCGGGTCGTCGATTCACCTCGTCGATCACCACGGCCAGCGAATGCGGCAGCTCGTCGCCGAGGCCCTCGAGCGCGGCCTCCCGGATGAGCTCGGCCATCAACACCTCTTCGGGTTCGTCGGTGAGTTCGCCGTCGGGGTAGTACGGCGGGCCGGGGGGCAGCTTGGCCGCGAGCACATCGATCAACACGTCGATCTGGTCGCCGCGGGTTGCCGACACCGGCACGATATCCGCGGCCGCGTCGCCGACGAACTCCGCGACCGCCGCGAGTTGCTGCGCCACTTCGCCCTTGGTGACTTTGTCGATCTTGGTGACGACGACGATCAGCGTGGTGTGCGGCGCCATCGTCCGGATCTGCTCGAAGATCCACCGGTCCCCCGGCCCGATTGCCTCGTCGGCGGGGATGCACAGGCCGATGACGTCGACCTCGCTGTAGGTGTCACGCACCAGGTCGTTGAGCCGCTTGCCCAACAGAGTGCGGGGGCGGTGCAATCCCGGGGTGTCGACGATGACGATCTGGAAATCGTCGCGGTGCACGATGCCGCGGATCGTGTGGCGGGTGGTCTGCGGCCGTGACGACGTGATCGCCACCTTCGCGCCCACCAGCCGGTTCATCAGCGTCGACTTGCCGGTGTTCGGCCGGCCGACGAAACAGACAAAGCCGGAACGGAATTCAGCCATTACGGCCCCTCACCGAGCGTGAGCACAGCGCGAAAAATGCGCCGGATTTTCGCGTTGGGTTCACGTTCGGCGCTACACCGGGTTTCCGGCGCGGTCGGTGACGATGATCGCCGCGTCGGCCGAGAGTTCCTGCACGGCCTTGACGCCCGGGTCGTCGGTGTCCCCGCCCACCACGACGGCGGCCTCCAGCCCGACGGCTCCGCTGGATACCGCCGCCGCGACGGCCGCCTGAAGCGCGGTGAGGCTCAGCGCAGACAAGTCCACAGGCGCAGCGGCGTAGGTGCGGCCGTCGACGTCCCGCACGGCCGCACCGCTGCTCGCGTCTGCGCGCGCCATCGCACCCCGCGCAAGCACCACCAGCTTCGAGTCCTCATCGGTCACGATTGGTCGTTCTCCTCCCGCTTGTCCGGGCTGACCAGCACAGTACTGATTCGCACGCGGCCGCGATGGTCGTGGCCGCCCTCGGCCCGCAGGCGCAGCCCATGCGACGTCACCTCAGCGCCGGGCAGCGGCACCCTGCCGAGTTCGAGCGCCACCAGGCCGCCGACCGTGTCGACGTCCAGATCCTCTTCGAACTCGATTCCGTAGAGTTCGCCGAGGTCTTCGATCGGCAGGCGGGCGGATACCCGGAAGTTCTTGTCGCCCAGATCTTCGACCGGCGCCACTTCGTCGGTGTCGTATTCGTCGGCGATCTCGCCGACGATCTCCTCCAGCACGTCTTCGATGGTCACCAGTCCGGCGATGGCGCCGTACTCGTCGACCAGCAGCGCCATGTGGTTGCGGGTGCGCTGCATCTCACGCAGCAGCGCATCGAGTGGTTTGGAGTCGGGCATGAACACCGCAGGCCGCATGACCTCGGTGACCTTGGTGTCGCGTCCACCCGTCGTCGAGTAGTACGTCTGCTGCACAAGGTCTTTGAGGTAGACGACACCGACGACGTCGTCGACGTTCTCGCCGATCACCGGGATGCGAGAGTGGCCGCTGCGCACCGCCAGGGATGTGGCTTGGCCTGCGTTCTTGTCGCTTTCGATCCACACCATTTCGGTGCGGGGCACCATCACTTCGCGTGCCGGGGTGTCGCCGAGTTCGAACACCGACTGGATCATCCGCCGCTCGTCGTCGGCCACCACGCCGCGCTGCTGCGCCAGGTCGACGACTTCACGCAACTCGATCTCGGACGCGAACGGGCCGTTGCGAAAACCACGGCCCGGTGTCAGCGCGTTGCCGATCAGCACCAGCAGCCTACTGATCGGGGTCAGCAGCACCGAGATCGCTTGCAGCGGAAGGGCCGACGCCAGCGCGATCGAATACGCGTGCTGGCGACCGAGAGTGCGCGGCGCCACACCGATGGCCACGAAGCTGATCACCACCATCAGCGACGCGGCGACGACCAGGCCCCATTGCAGCCCGAGGTCGTCCCAAAGGAACGCCACCAGCAACACCGTCGCTGCCGCTTCACAGGTGATCCGCAGCAGCACAATGAGATTGATGTAGCGGGGCCGCTCGTTCATCACCCGCGCCAGCCGCACGGCGCCGGGCCGCTCGTCGCGGACGAGTTCCTCCACTCGAGCCATCGACACGGTGCTCAGTGCGGCGTCGATGG
The DNA here is from genome assembly GCF_059813155.1 of Mycobacterium sp. NGS19. Taxonomy (NCBI): domain Bacteria; kingdom Bacillati; phylum Actinomycetota; class Actinomycetes; order Mycobacteriales; family Mycobacteriaceae; genus Mycobacterium; species Mycobacterium sp. NGS19. Next base: position 409,270 of record NZ_JCALEB010000004.1, on the reverse strand, counting down.
CTGCGAACAGCCCGCCGAATGCGATCAGAACGATCGCGCCCAGTAGTGCGCCCAGACCGCTCACGGTTGGTCGAAGTACCGGGACTTGTCCAGCAGCCGACGGTCCCTTTCGGTCTGGCGATCCTTGTGGTAGGCCTGCACCTGCTCGGCCACCCACTCCTCGAGTAGGTCGCGTTGCAGGGCGAACATTTCTTTCTCCTCCTCGGGCTCGGCATGGTCGAAGCCGAGCAGATGCAGCACCCCGTGGATGGTCAGCAACGCAAGCTCGTGCCCCAGCGAATGCCCTGCTGCCGCGGCTTGTTCGGCTGCGAATTGCGGACACAGCACGATGTCGCCCAGCATGGCCGGACCCGGCTCCGGCGCGTCAGGGCGGCCGCCGGGTTCGAGTTCGTCCATCGGAAAGCTCATCACGTCGGTGGGCCCGGGCAGGTCCATCCACCGCATGTGCAGGTCGGCCATCGAGTTCGGATCCAGCAGCACCATCGACAACTCGGCGGCCGGATTGACGTTCATGCGCTCGATGACGAAGCGGGCGACGCTGATCAGTTCTGCCTCGGAGACGTCGAGCCCCGACTCGTTGGCTACTTCGATCGACATCAGTGCCGTCTCTTCTTCGCGCAAGCGCTCATCAGTGCGTCCGGTGGGCACGCGCACCCGCGGCGCGGCGCTGGGCGCGGTTCATCGACAAGGACGAGTTCTCTGCCCGCGCATAGGCGTCGACGATTTCGGTGACCAGCTTGTGGCGCACCACGTCGGCACTCGTCAGTTCCGACACTGCGATGTCGTCGATGCCGTCCAAGATCTCGACCGCCGCTCGCAGACCGGACGTGGCGCCGCCGGGCAGGTCGACCTGCGTAACGTCGCCTGTGACAACGATTTTCGAACCGAAGCCAAGACGAGTCAGAAACATCTTCATCTGCTCTGGAGTAGTGTTCTGCGCCTCGTCGAGAATGATGAACGCCGAGTTGAGCGTCCTTCCCCGCATATACCCGAGCGGCGCCACCTCGATCACCCCGGCGCTCATGAGCTTTCCGATGACTTCGGGATCCATCATGTCGTGCAGCGCGTCGTACAGCGGCCGCAGATAAGGGTCGATCTTCTCGGAGAGCGTGCCGGGCAAAAAGCCAAGGCGCTCACCGGCTTCCACCGCCGGACGGGTCAGGATGATCCGGCTGACCTGCTTCGTCTGTAACGCATTGACCGCCTTGGCCATCGCGAGATAAGTCTTGCCGGTGCCGGCCGGGCCGATACCGAACACGACGGTGTTGCCATCGATCGCGTCGACGTAGCGCTTCTGGTTGAGCGTCTTCGGCCGAATTGTCTTGCCGCCCCTGGACAAGACGTCGAGGCTCAACACTTCGGCGGGCGACTCGTTCGAGTCGCCGGTCAGCATGGTGATGCTTTGGCGCACCACGTCCGGCGTCAGTACCTGACCGCCGGCCACCAGAACGATCAGCTCGGTCACCACGCGTTCAGCCAGTGCGACATCCGCAGGGGATCCCGACAGCGACACCGTATTGCCGCGAGCGTGCAACTCAGCGGACAGCAGCCGTTCCATCGCACGCAGGTTCTCGTCGGCGGAGCCCAGCAGGCCCACGATCAGATCGGGCGGAACATCGATGCTGCTTCGAACGGTCGGGGCAGCGCTTGTCTCGCGGGGCGTCACGTGGTTACCAAAGCCTGCTTTCGGTCATGGACGATGATCCGCCAGTCTACCGCCGAGACAGATGTCCGCCCAGAGATCGACCGCGGGTAGCGCACCTCACCTGCCACTTTGGCCCCAACGCGGCGTCAGGACCCCCAGCGCGCCCAACGCGACCGCAGCGGCGGTCGACGTGCGCAGGATCGTCGGGCCAAGCCGGACCGCAACCCCGCCGGCGGCCGTCAACGCGTCGAGCTCCTCGTCGGTGATCCCGCCTTCCGGACCCACAACGAGGACAACTGAATCAGCTTGCGCGACATGCTTTTCCGACAACGCCTCCGCGGCCGACTCATGCAACACGAGCATGGTCGCGGCGCCGATGCGGTCGACCAGTTCGGCGGTGGACACCGGTCCGTCGACCGGCGGGATGTACGCCCGCCGCGACTGGCGCGCAGCCGCCCGGGCCACTGCCCGCCACCGGCGCAAGCCCTTGTCAGCACGTGCGGATTCCCAGCGCGCCACACACCGGGCGGCCTGCCAGGCGACGAACGCATCAGCGCCCGCCTCGGTGGCCGATTCGATGGCCAGCTCAGAGCGCTCGGACTTCGGCACTGCCTGCACGACAGTCACCGGGGGCGACACCGGCTCGACGCTCCACCGGCTCTGCACCCGGGCATGCAGCGCGCGCCGGTCGACGTCGCAGACCTCGCATCGGGCCAGCTCACCAGCCCCATCGCCCAGCAGGAGCGGTTCGCCGGGCCGGATCCGGCGGACTGTTGCGGCGTGAAATCCTTCGTCGCCCGCCACCGTCGCGACAGCGCCCTCGTCGGGCAGCGCGTCGACGTAGAAGAGCGCGTCCGTCACTCAGCGACCGGTGAACGTCTCGCGAAGACGGCTGAACAGGCCACCACTAGCCGCGGCGCTGGTGGCCTTCACCTCCGCGATGTCGCTGCGGCGGTGCTTCTTGAGCTGGCGCAGCAGCTCCGCGTCGCGGTGGTCGAGCCGGGTAGGCACTGTGACCTCGACATGGACATGCAGGTCACCGCGCGCGCCAGTGCGCAGGTGCGGCATACCGAGGCCGCGCATGGTGACTACCGAACCCGGTTGTGTCCCTGGCGGAATGGTGATCGCCGTGGGCCCGTCGAGGATCGCGTCGATGGTCACGTCGGTGCCGAGCGCGGCGTCGACCATCGGCACCGAAACGGTGCAGTGCAGATCGTCGCCGTCGCGCAGAAAGACCTCGTGCGGCTGTTCGTGGACCTCGACGTAGAGGTCGCCGGCAGGACCCCCGCCCGGGCCCACTTCGCCCTGAGCGGCCAACCGAACGCGCATGCCGTTGCCGACACCGGCGGGAATCTTGACGCTGATGTCGCGACGCGCGCGCACCCGGCCGTCGCCGCCGCAGCGGTAGCACGGGTCGAGGATCACTTCGCCGACCCCGCGGCAAGTGGGGCACGGCCGCGACGTCATCACTTGGCCGAGCAGCGACCGTTGCACGCTCTGCACCTCGCCGCGGCCACCGCAGGTGTCGCAGCGTACCGGCGCGGACCCGTCGTTGGTGCCCTTGCCGTGGCACTTGTCGCACAGCACCGCGGTGTCGACGGTCACCTGCTTGGTCACGCCCGTGGCGCATTCCTCGAGGTCCAGCCGCATGCGCAGCAGAGAATCGGCACCAGGCCGCACCCGACCGATCGGGCCTCGCGAGGTGGTCCCGCCACCGAAGAAGGCCTCGAACACGTCGCCCAGGCCGCCGAAACCTGTGGTAAAGCCGTTGCTGCTGGCGGCGTTTTCCATCGGGTCGCCGCCGAGGTCGACGATGCGGCGCTTCTCCGGGTCGCTGAGCACCTCGTAGGCGACGCTGATCTCCTTGAACCGCGCCTGCGCGTTCTCGTCGGGGTTGACGTCAGGATGAAGTTCGCGGGCCAGCCGCCGGTAGGCGCGTTTGATCTCCGCGTCACTGGCGTTCCTGCTCACCCCGAGCAGCCCGTAATAGTCCCGTGCCACGGTTGTTGTAGCCCTCTCTGCCGCAGGGTCCTACCTGCGACTCAAAACCTCGCCGATATACATCGCAACCGCAGCGACACTAGCGATAGTTCCCGGATAGTCCATTCGCGTGGGCCCTAACACCCCCATGCCGCCATAGATGTTGCCGTCGGCGCCATAGGTGGTGGTGACCACCGAGGTCGACGCCATTTCCTCGACCTCGGTTTCATGGCCGATGCGAACCGTCACCTTGCCTGCTTCCTGCTGCGCCTGAAGCAGCCGTAGAACCACCACCTGCTCCTCGAGAGCCTCGAGGATGGGCCGCAGCGAGCCGCCGAAATCTGCGGTGTTGCGGGTCAGGTTGGCAGTGCCACCAAGCACCAGGCGGTCCTCGGCGTGTTCGACCAGGGACTCCAGTAGCACTGTGGCAGACCGGCCGACGGCGTCACCGAGCGTGCCGCGTCCGCCGAGCTCCGAAGCCAGGTCTGCGACGGCCGCCGAGGCCGCCGATAGCCGCTTGCCGTCCAGCGCCTGGCCCAGTAGCTCGCGCAACTGCGAGAGCTGGTGTTCGTCGATGACGTCGCCGAGCTCGACGATGCGCTGGTCAACACGGCCGGAGTCGGTGATCACCACCAGCAGCAGTCGTGCCGGCGTCAGCGCGACGACCTCGACGTGGCGGACAGTCGATGCGGACAGCGTCGGGTACTGGACGACTGCCACCTGCCGCGTCAGCTGGGCCAGCAGCCTGACCGCGCGGCGCAGCACGTCGTCGAGGTCCACGCCTGACTCGAGAAAGCTCTGAATCGCGCGGCGCTCTGCGGCGGACAGCGGCTTGACGTCATCGAGCCGATCGACGAACTCGCGGTAGCCCTTTTCGGTCGGAATGCGCCCCGAGCTGGTGTGCGGCTGGGTGATGTAGCCCTCGGCCTCCAGCACGGCCATGTCATTGCGGACGGTTGCGCTCGATACGCCGAGATTGTGTCGCTCGACGAGCGTCTTGGAGCCGATCGGCTCCTTGGTGGCGACGAAGTCGGCGACGATGGCGCGCAGAACTTCGAAACGACGATCTTCGGCATTTCCCATCGCTCTACACCTCCCGCGGCATTCAGTTTACGGTGATCAACTGCGCCGATTCGCGCCGAGCGTTGGTCGCGCCTGATGCTCACAGTGCGGGCGACTACCCTTTCCCTTCATGGTGATGGCGGATGATCTTTAAGGGCGTCCGCGACGGCAAGCCCTATCCGGATCACGGTTTGTCCTACCGCGATTGGGCACAGATTCCGCCGCGTCAGATCCGCCTCGACGAGTTGGTCACGACGACGACGGTGCTCGCGTTGGACCGGCTGCTCTCTGAGGACTCGACGTTCTACGGCGACCTCTTCCCGCATGCGGTCAAGTGGAAGGGCGTGGTCTACCTGGAGGACGGGCTGCATCGGGCCGTGCGCGCCGCGCTGCGCAACCGCGTGGTGCTGCATGCGCGGCTGCTGGACATGGATGAGGTGCGGCCTCAGCAGGCGTGAGTCTCGCCTCGTCGCCTGATCGCCGTCGCCGCCTCGTCGTGGTCGCCTCGTCGCCGCCTCGTCGCCGTCGAGAACACACTTGTTTGCGTTGTTTCGCTGCTTTCGCAGGAACAAGTGTGTTCTCGGCGGGCTAACCGAGGAGCGTCCGCACGACACCGTCGGCCAGCAATCGCCCGCGGTCGGTGAGCACCAGCCTGTCAGCTTCTTGGACCAGAAGCCCGTCTGCGATCGCCACTTCCGCGCGCTGCGTTTCCGCACCCAGCATGGCGAGGGGAAGCCCGCTGCGCAGCCGGATGGAGAGCATGACGGCTTCGGTGTGCATTTCGTCGGAGCCCAGCTGCTCGGAACCTGCAATGGGCAAAGCGTTCTCGGCCAAGGCTTGCGCATATGTGTTGGGGTGTTTGATGTTCCACCATCGCGTCGAGCCGAGGAAGCCGTGCGCGCCCGGGCCGGCGCCCCACCATTCGCCGCCGTTCCAATAGCCGAGATTGTGGCGGCACTCGCCGCCGGGGCGCGCCCAGTTCGACACCTCGTACCAGTCGAAGCCGGCGTCGGAAAGCCGCTTGTCGATCAGCTCGTAGCGGTGGGCCAGCACGTCGTCGTCGGGTGCGGGGATCTCGCCGCGACGGACACGGCGGGCCAGCGCGGTGCCGTCTTCGACGACGAGCGCGTAGGCCGAGACATGGTCGACATGCGATTCGACGGCGGCCTCCACCGAGCGCAACAGGTCGTCGTCGCTCTCCCCCGGCGTGCCGTAGATGAGGTCGATGCTGACGTGCTCGAAGCCGGCGGCCCGCGCCTCGCGTGCGGCGGCCACAGCCCGTCCGGGTGAGTGGGTACGGTCCAGCACTGCAAGCACGTGCGGCGCAGTGGACTGCATGCCCAGGGAAATTCTCGTGTAGCCGGCGGCCAGCAGCGCGTCGAACAGCTGGGCGGAGGTCGACTCGGGGTTCGCTTCGGTGGTCACCTCGGCGTCGGTCGAGAGGCGGAAGTTGTCGCGGACCGCCGCCAGGACGGCAGTGAGGCGTTCGGCACCCAGGAGCGACGGGGTGCCGCCGCCGACGAACACCGTGTCGACGCTGCGCGACCCGATTTTTTCCGCAGCGAGTCGCAGTTCGGTGCGCAGCGCGTGCAGCCACGCGTCGGGGTTGGCGCCGCCCAGCTCGGCGGGCGTGTACGTGTTGAAGTCGCAGTAACCGCAGCGCGTGGCGCAGAACGGCACGTGGATGTAGATGCCGAACGGCCGACCCGTCATGCTCCCAGTCTGCCGAGCCCATTCAGGGCAGTGGCGATGCGGCTGATGCCTTCCGCGTTGTCGACCTCGGTGGCTTGGTGGGCCTGGGCGGCGGCGACGATCCTGTTGCCGGTCCCTTCCAGCTCGTCGACGGTCGATGTGAAATGAGCGCGCAAATCGTCGTTGAAGGCGACAAGTTTGGGTCCCGTCGCGAAGCCGCGGTTGCCGGCGGCGGCCGCTTCTGCCGAATCGAATAAGGATGCAATGGCTGTTCTGGCCTCATTCGCTTCGGCGGCGACTGTCGAACCCGCAGACGCGACCTGCTCGGGCGCAATTCGTATTTCGTCGCCGCTCATGTCATCCGCCTTCGCATGGGAAATTCGTGGCGGTGGCTGGAAGCCGAGCACCGGGAGGTTGGCTTGCGTCCATCGCCCCAAAACCTCCAATCAACAACCCCATGACGGTCAGCATGCCGGCGAGCAGAATCGCAGGCACAACCAGCCACCATCGTCTCCTCCACACCGCCAGCGCGAGCGAACACCACACGCACAGGATGAAAAATCCGGACAGTACGACCGTGAACCAGCCCATTACGTGGTTGTCGGGCGGTGGCAGTAGTGGGATGCAATGCCTGGCCCGCATGGCATCTTCCCAGGCCTGATCTCGCTTCCCGGAGACCTCGAGCGACAATAAGGCGCCAGCGCCATTAGCGATGGCAACGCAAGCCGATAGTGCCGCCAGCCGAACACGGGTCAGCTGGCTCACCACGCGCTCCTGCAGGGGACCCCTGACGAGTCAGCTGGAAGATGCGCGTCGCGCGGCTGGGAAGCTTCCAACGCACCGAAGCCCAGGAAGAAAAGACCCACTACCGTCAGAACAGCGGCAAGCACCAGGGCGAGCAAAATGACCCACCACCGCCTCTTCCAGGCCGCCACACCGAGTGCAGCCCAGGCGCAGATGATGAAAATCGCAGATAGCACGACGGCGAACCAGCCGACCGCATGATTGTCAGGCACAGGCGGCCAGGGAGGGTGACATTTTCGCCGGAGCATCTCGGCGTCCCAAGCATCGTTGCTCGCGCCGGATATCCGTAGCGCTCGGTCGGCGCCGATGAGGCAGGCGACGGCCACAACCCCCAGAAGTCCGGCGAGCCGGTTCCTGGTCAGCCAGCGAGCCGCCTCCGTGCCGCTCATCTCATCCGCTTCCGCACGGCAGACCACCGGTGTCCGCTGGAGCCAGGGCGTCGGCCGGATGACTCACGTCGATTTGCCCGAATCTGACGAAGAAGAAGCCAATCAATGTGAGCACACCGCACAACAGCAGGAGTGGAACCACCACCCACCACCGTCGCTTCCACATGGCCATGCCCAGTGCGCCCCACATGCAAACGAGAAATACGCTCGAGGAGACGATGGTGAACCATCCCATCGCCTGGTTGTCCGGAATCGGCAGTAATGGGTAACAGCGCCTGGCGACCATGGAATCAATCCATGCCCGATTTCGCGTTCCTGTCACGTTCAGGGAGTACCAGGCGCAAGCGAAACCGATGAGCGCTCCGAGGCTCAACAGCACAGCGAGGCGATTTCTGGTCAATCTGGTCACCATGTCTGTCGTGGTCGTACGACTGTCACGGTTTGCGCGCCTTCCGCCTGCTCGATCATCGGAAGGCGGTCTTGGGCATCGAGGTTGATAGCCCCGGGCGTGTGCTGGGTGTAGAGCACCTCGCCGTCAGGCAGGACCGCGGTGACGACGGCGACGTGGTGGCTCGACTCGCCGTCCCTGGGAGTTTCGTAGTTGAAGTACACGACGTCGCCTGGCCGAGCGTTGGAGAGTCCGACGTCCACGCCGCCGTTGTTCAGGAAGAACTCCCGCTGAGGGTCCGCGGCAGACCACGAATCCGAGTGCGTAGCCCGATCGGCATCGCGGCCACGAAATGTCAAATCCCGTGGGACATAATCGGATCCCGGCAGTTTGTACCACGACTCCGCCTCACTGATACCGAACTTGTTGTCTAACCCAGCAGCCGCAAGGGTCTCGGACACGAAGTGGGCGCAATTGTTCGGGAACCGGTCTATGCCTTCGTTACTCGCGTTCTGCAGAGCCCACCGCACAGCCTCGACCGCGTTATAGCCCTGACCCGTATTGCTCAGTTCGTCCTTGACCGCCTGCGGAATGCCGGGCAGATCGTGCAATTCGACCGGCACGGCCCGCATCAGTTGCTGCCGCTGCTTTCTCGACAGCTCCGCCCACCATGCAGCGACCTCTTCTGCGGGCAACCCGTCGGGCAGCTGATCGCGCATCTCTTGTAGCGCATCCTTCACCGCCTGGGACTGCGCCGCTTGCGCCTGATCGGTCGATACCGTGTCCGGATCGAGGCTCACCGTGTCGAGCGCATGGACGCACAGTTGGTCGGCCTGCGTGGCCGCCTCGACCGCGTCGTCGATCAGAAGCTGAAGCTTCGCGGCCTTCAGCCCGTCTTCGACGAGGTTCAGCGAGTGCGGATTGAGGTGGATGCGTCCGTCGTCATCCACCGCGAACCCCGCTGCGATCGCGTCGTCGACTGCGGCCAGCAGCTGCCGCTGCGCTATCGCAACGGCGTCCTGCAACGTGTCGACCGCAGAGGCGGCGCCGGAAGAAAGCACGCCGATGTTCGTCATCCGGTTCGCGTGCTTCACCAACTCGCCGCGCGCCAGGCTGCCGGTGTGATCCGGCCAGCTCGATTTCAGCGGCTTGGCTCCATTCGCGTGGATATTGTCCGCAGTCCGATCCGCCTGCGATGCGACTGCCTTCAGATCATCGGCAGCAATCTGCCAAAGGGTGGGCCGAGCATCTCGCAAGTCCGCAAATGAGACCACCTAACGACCGTAACAATGCGTCCGGGCCGGCCCGGACACCAATCCGCAGCGGGAATCGGGCGCGGACTTGGCGCATGTCGTGCCACTTTTTGCTCACCCTGATCGCAAATCTGGCCCGGTTAGGGGTCGCACCGGCGTTCGTGGCAGAATGGCCGACGTGACCGTCGCCAGCCTCCACTTCAACGTTTCGTTGGTAGCGCGGCGGCATGTCGACTTCAAGCGCGTCTGTAGCTGTTGCTGTCTGCCTTGACGTCGTAGACCCGCCAACCTGAACTTCCAGCTGGCTGCCGGATCTGCGCCGCCGGACAGCCCCCGGTGGATTTGCGCATTTCCCAGGCCGGCTCTGACGAGGAGCCACCCAAGATGACATCGATGAGCCGCTTGCGCGAAGAGCAACAGCCGGTGCCAGAGGCCAAATCTCGGCCCGCTCGCAAGCCGCGCGCCGAGGGCCAGTGGGCGCTCGGGTATCGCGAGCCGCTCAATGCCAACGAGCAATTCAAGAAGGACGACGACGCGCTCAACGTGCGTGACCGAATCCTCAACATCTACTCCAAGACCGGCTTCGACAGCATCGACAAGACCGACCTGCGGGGCCGGTTCCGTTGGATGGGTCTGTACACCCAGCGTGAGCAGGGCTACGACGGCACCTGGACCGGCGACGAGAACGCCGACCTGCTCGAAGCCAAGTACTTCATGATGCGGGTGCGCTGCGACGGCGGCGCACTGTCCTCCGCTGCGCTGCGTACCCTCGGCGAGATCTCCACCGAGTTCGCGAGGAATACCGCCGACATCTCCGACCGGGAGAACCTGCAGTACCACTGGATCCGCATCGAAGACGTGCCGGAGATCTGGCGGCGGCTCGACGCGGTCGGCCTGCAAACCACCGAAGCCTGCGGCGACTGCCCTCGCGTGGTGCTGGGTTCACCGCTGGCCGGGGAATCGCTCGACGAGGTGCTCGACGCCAGTTGGGCGGTCGACGAGATCGTGCGGCGCTACATCGGCAACGCCAGCTTTTCGAACCTGCCGCGCAAGTACAAGACCGCGATCTCGGGTCTGCAGGATGTCGCCCACGAGATCAACGACGTCGCGTTCATCGGCGTCAACCATCCCGAGCATGGTCCCGGACTCGACGTGTGGGTGGGCGGCGGCTTGTCGACCAATCCCATGCTGGCCCAGCGGCTCGGCGCGTGGGTGCCGCTGGCGGAGGTGCCCGACGTGTGGGAGGGCATCACCTCGGTGTTCCGTGACTACGGCTACCGCCGGCTGCGGTCCAAGGCGCGGCTGAAGTTCTTGATCAAGGACTGGGGCGTCGAGAAGTTCCGCGAAGTTCTGGAGACCGAGTACCTCAAGCGCAAGCTGATCGACGGACCAGCACCCGAGCCGGTCAAGCACCCGGTCGACCACGTCGGCGTGCAGAAACTGAAGAACGGCCGCAACGCGGTTGGCGTCGCCCCGATCGCGGGCCGGGTGTCCGGCACGATCCTCACCAAGGTTGCCGACATCGCCGAGCAGGCCGGGTCGAACCGCGTGCGGTTCACTCCGTACCAGAAATTGATTCTCCTCGACGTGCCCGACGATCAGGTCGCCACGGTCGTCGAGCAGTTGGAAGCGCTTGGCCTGCCGGCCAACCCAACGCACTGGCGCCGAAACCTGATGGCCTGCACGGGTATTGAGTTCTGCAAGCTGTCATTCGCCGACACCAAGGGCCGCTCGCACGCGCTGGTGCCGGATCTGGAGAAGCGGCTGGAGGACATCAACGCCCAGCTCGACGTGCCGATCACGGTCAACATCAACGGATGCCCGAACTCGTGTGCGCGCATCCAGGTCGCCGACATCGGTTTCAAGGGACAGATGGTCGACGACGGCGACGGACCCGTCGAGGGGTTCCAGGTCCATTTGGGCGGAAGCCTCGGCCTGGACAGCGGTTTCGGCCGCAAGCTGCGCCAGCACAAAGTGCTCAGCGACGAGCTCGGTGACTACATCGAGCGAGTGGTGCGCAACTTCGTGAAACAAAGATCCGACGGCGAGCGTTTCGCGACATGGGCAATGCGAGCGGACGAGGCGGATTTGCGATGAGCGCTTGCGCGAAGAGAGAAGAGCACCGATGAGCGCTTGCGCGAAGAGAGAAGAGCACCGATGAGCGCTTGCGCGAAGAGAGAAGAGCACCGATGAGCGCTTGCGCGAAGAGAGAAGAACACCGATGAGTATCAGCACGGAGACTGACCTACGGGAGTTGGCTGCGCAAGGCGCGAGAGAGCTCGAGGGCGCCGATGCGATCGACCTGCTGCGCTGGACCGACGAAACCTTCGGAACCGAGTATGTGGTCGCCTCCAACATGCAGGACGCGGTCCTCATCGATTTGGCTGCCAAGGTGCGTCCAGGTGTCGACGTGCTGTTCCTGGACACCGGTTACCACTTCGCCGAGACCCTGGGCACCCGCGACGCAGTCAGCGACGCCTACGACATCAACGTGATCAACGTCACCCCCGAGCATTCCGTCGCCGAGCAGGACGCACTGCTGGGCAAGAACCTCTTCGCTCGCGATCCCAACGAGTGCTGCCGACTGCGCAAGGTGGTTCCGCTGGGCAAGGCGCTGCGCGGCTACTCGGCATGGGTCACCGGATTGCGCCGGGTCGAGGCGCCGACGCGCGCGAACGCGCCGCTGGTCACGTTCGACGAGGCCTTCGGGCTGGTGAAGGTCAACCCGTTGGCGGCGTGGACCGACCAGGACATGCAGGACTACATCGAAGCCCACGGCGTGCTGGTGAATCCGCTGGTGTTCGACGGCTATCCGTCGATCGGGTGCGCGCCGTGCACCGCCAAACCGCTCGACGGCTCCGATCCGCGCAGCGGTCGCTGGAAAGGCACCGGCAAGATCGAATGCGGTCTGCACGCCTCATGAGTTCACCGGTTCTGGTTCTCGCTGCACACGGTAGCGCCGACCCCCGCGCGGCGGCGAACACCTATGCCGTCGCCGACGAAATCCGCCGGCAGCGGCGTCGCGTCGACGTGCGGGTGGCGTTCTGTGAACAGTCGACGCCCAACCTTCGCGACGTTGTCGCTGACGTGCCCCGCGCAGTCGTGGCGCCGTTTCTGCTCGCCGACGCGTACCACGCACGCGTCGACATCCCTGCGCTGATTGCCGAGTCCGGTGCATCCCAAGCCGATGTACTGGGTGAAGACGAACGGCTGGTCAACGTGCTGCGCCGGCGCGTGCGCGAACTCGGCGTGTCACGGCGGGACCGCGAGGTGGGTGTGATCGTCGTCGCTGTCGGATCGTCACGGCCGCAGGCCAATTCGCGAACTGCAGCTGTCGCGCCGGCCGTCGCCGCCGGCACCCGCTGGGTGGGAGCCGTCACCGCCTTTGCAACCGGCCCTCAGCCCACCCTCGACGATGCCGCTGAGCAATTGCATGCGATGGGCGCTCGCCGATTGATCATTGCGCCGTGGTTTCTGGCGCACGGCCGGATCACCGACCGTGTCGCCAATTACGCTGCTTCCCAAGGCATCCCGATGGCTGAGCCGCTGGGCGCACACCGACTGGTGGCCGCCACAGTGCTGGACCGCTTTGATGCTGCAGTGGCCGAAGCTGACCGCATCGCGGCCTAGACGTTCTGCGCCTGCGCCAATTCCTCCGCGGCGGGCTGCGGCAACTGGGCGCTTCCCGCGATCTGCGGCACCCGCGTCGCGCGCACGTACACCGTGTCGCCTTCCTTCAACGCCAGCGCCTCCGCGTCGCCGCGGGTGATCTGTGCGGTGAACGGCGCTCCGTTCGATGCGGCCGTCAGCTCCACCCGCACCTCGAAGCCGAGGTAGACGATTCGGTCGATCGTCGCGCGCACCACACCGATGCTCTGCGCGGTGCCATCGCTGGTGGCTACGGCCATCTCCGGGTTGCGGCCCACGCGAATGTCGTGGGGGCGCACCAGGATTCCGTTCAGTGAAGACACTGTACCCAGGAACGACATCACGAACCCGTTCACGGGTTCGTCGTAGACATGGGTCGGCGAGCCGACCTGCTCGATGCGGCCTTTGTTGAGCACGGCGATGCGGTCGGCGACGTCAAGGGCCTCGGACTGGTCGTGCGTCACCAGAACGGTGGTGACGTGAACTTCGTCGTGCAACCGACGCAGCCACGCCCGCAAATCCTCGCGCACTTTCGCGTCCAACGCGCCGAACGGCTCGTCGAGCAGAAGCACTTGCGGATCCACCGCAAGCGCACGCGCCAGGGCCATGCGCTGCCGCTGACCGCCCGACAGCTGACCGGGGTATCGCTTCTGGAAGCCGCTCAGCCCCACGGTCTCCAGAAGTTCGTCGACCTTCTTGTCGATCTCAGCCTTCGGCCGCTTGCGGATTTTCAGGCCGAAGGCGACGTTGTCGCGGACCGTCATGTGTTTGAACGCAGCGTAGTGCTGGAACACGAAGCCGATTCCACGGTGCTGCGGTGGGACGTGAGTGACGTCACGCCCGTTGATCGTGATGGTCCCGGTGTCGGGCCGGTCCAGGCCGGCAATAGCACGCAACAGCGTCGACTTGCCCGAACCGCTCGGGCCCAACAGCGCCGTCAGGGAACCGCCCGGCACGGTGAAGTTGATGTCGTCGAGGGCGGCGAAATCGCCGTAATGCTTGTTCACGTCCCGCAAAACGATTGCGTCGGTCATTCTTTCGCTCCTTGCCGGCCTAAGCTCTCGCCCGCGCTCGCCGGGCGTCCAGGACAACCTGAACGACCAGCACTAGAACCGCGACGGTCATCAACAACGTCGAAATCGCGTATGCGCCATATTCCGCGCCGCGGTTGTAGCGATCCGATACCAACAGTGTCAGGGTCTGCGACGTGCCCGGCAAGTTGGACGACACCATGATCACCGCGCCGTACTCGCCGAGGGTACGTGCAATCGTCAGCACCACGCCGTAGGTCAGGCCCCAGCGGATCGACGGCAGTGTGATCCGCCAGAACGTCTGCCACCATTGGGAGCCGAGCGTCGCGGCAGCTTCCTCCTGCTCCGTGCCGATCTCGTGCAGTACCGGTTCCACCTCGCGAATCACGAACGGCAACGTGACGAAGATGCTGGCCAACACGATCCCGGGCAGCCCGAAGATGATCTTGAAGCCCAAGTCGCGCTCGACGAAACCGAATACGCCCGCCGAACCCCACAGCACGATTAGCGCGACACCCACGACCACCGGCGACACCGCGAACGGCAGGTCGATAATCGCCTGCAGCACACCCTTGCCGCGAAACCTGTTGCGCGCCAACACCAGCGCCGTCGGGATACCGAACAGCACATTGAGCGGCACCACGATCGCCACCACCAACAGCGACAGCTGCAGCGCCGACACCGCTGCCGGCGTGGTGATCTGGCTGAAGAACTCGCCCAGGCCCGGTGAGAACGAGCGCCACAGGATCAAGCCGACGGGCACGATCACCAGCGCGACGAGATACGCGAGCGCGACAAACCGCAGCAAATACTTCACCGGAGGCGCCAGAGTCATGTCGCCAACTCCTCGCGCTTGGCCGCCCGCGAGCCGAGCGCCCGCAGCAGGAACAATACGACGAACGAAATGACAAGCAGCACAATCGAAATCGCAGCGGCACCGGTACGGTCGTCGTTCTCGATCAACGTCCGGATCCACTGCGAGGACACTTCCGTCTTCCCCGGCACCGCGCCGCCGATCAACACCACCGAGCCGAACTCACCGATCGCGCGTGAAAACGCCAGCCCCGCGCCGGAGAACAACGCCGGCGTCAGCGCCGGAAGGATGATCGTGCGGAAGATCGTCCAGCTGCTGGCACCCAGCGACGCCGCCGCCTGCTCAGCTTCCTGGTCGACCTCCAACAGCACCGGCTGGACTGCCCGCACGACGAACGGCAGCGTCACGAACAGCAAGGCCACCGCTACGCCGTATTGGGTGTGCTGGATATGGATGTCGACCGGGCTGTTCGGCCCGTACAGGGCGAGCAGCACCACGCTGGCGACAATCGTGGGCAACGCGAAGGGCAGGTCGATCACGGCGTCCACCAGCCGCTTGCCGCGGAAGTCGTCACGCACCAACACCCAGGCGACCACGATCCCGAAGAACGCGTTGATCACCGTGACGACGGCCGACACCGTCAACGTGACCCGGAAAGAATCGATCGCCGACGGCGACGTCACAGCCGTGACGAACGCATCCCATCCGCCCTTGGCCGACTGCCACACGATCGCCGCCAGTGGCAGCAGCACGATCACCGACAGCCACAGCGTGGCGACGCCGACACGCAGCGACGTCGTGCCGCGGGAGAACAGCCCAGGTGCGGCCGTCTCCGGCTCCGATACCTCCGGCCGGACCGCCTCCGGATTGGGATCGATCGCCGTCGTCATGCGCGATCCGCCTCCGCTTCTCGCTTGCACCTCATCCCGTCGCCTGCTTGTAGATCTTGGTGATCGCGCCGTTGTCTTTGTCGAACAACGCCGGATCAACGCTGCTCCATCCACCTAGTTCGGCGATCGTCCACAACTTCTGCGACGGCTGCGGGAAATCCGCGCTGAACTCCTGAGCTACTCCCGGGTCGACCGGCCGGAAGCCCGCTTGCGCCCACAGCCGCTGGGCGTCCTTGGTGAACTGGAAGTTCTTGAAGTCGGTCGCTTCCTTGAGATGGGCACTTGTGCTCACCACCGCCACCGGGTTCTCGATCTTGAAAGTCTGCGGCGGGATCAGGTGCTGAACGGGCTTGCCCTGCCGTTCGATGTTGATGGCCTCGTTCTCGTAACTGATCAACACGTCGCCGCTGCCCTGCAGGAACACGTCGGTGGCTTCCCGGCCCGAACCCGGCCGAAGCTTGACGTGCTTGCTCACCAGTTCCTGCACGAAATCGATGCCGGCCTGCTGGTCCTTGCCGCCGTTGCTCTTCGCCGCGTAGGGGGCGAGCAGGTTCCATTTCGCCGACCCGGAGCTCAGCGGACTCGGGGTGATCACCTCGATGTCGGGCCGCAGCAAGTCATCCCAGTCCTTGATGTTCTTCGGATTGCCCTGACGCACCACCAGCGCGACCACCGAGCCGAACGGGATGCCCTTGGTGGTGTCGGCGTTCCAGTCCTTGTTGACCTTGTTGGCTTTGACCAGTCGGGTGATGTCGGGCTCGACCGAGAAGTTCACGATGTCCGCGGGCTTGCCGTCGACCACGGAACGCGATTGGTCACCGGATGCGCCGTAGCTCGTGGTGATCGCGATGTCCTTGCCCTGGTCGGTTTGGTTGAACGCCGGTATCACCTTGCTCCAGCCCGGTTCGGGCACGGCATAGGCAACCAGCGTCAGCGTCGCGCGCGCGTTCGACGGGCCCTTGTCGCCCGCGACGTCACTGGACCCGCCGCCGCATGCGGCCAAGACCGCCGCCGTGGCGGCGAGTGCGGCCGCCTGACGCAACCGAAGTACTTTGGTGATGCTCAGCATGGATGACCTTTCGAGGCGGGAACGGAGGGAGAGGGTCCGCTGCGGAAAGGTGACGAATCAAGGCGTGAGCCGATCGACGGCCGCTACCACCAAACCGCACGCGGGCAGGGGCTCATCGACAACAGTGCACGTCTGCGACAGCGCATTCACCGATGGCAATAAGTGCAAGCACGTAGCACTCCTTGCTGCCCCGGGTCGCGTGCATGGCGCGAATGCTAACAGGTTCCGCACCTGGGCGCGCACCGAGCGCGACGGCTACGTCACCGGGTGAGCAGCCACGCGACGAGCACCAGGAGAACCAGGATCACCAGCACCAACGTGACCCGCGACTTGGGCATCTGCGCTCAATCCCTCTGCCGGATCCGCTGAAGCAATTCGATGCCTTTCCCCAGGGCACCGTCGAGCAGTATCGCCACCCCGTAGGCCAGCGCCAGCACCACCGGCATCACGACGATGGTCTGCAGCACGAAGCCCAGCCCGGACAGCCACAACTCGACGCCGTCCCACCAGCTGAGGAAACCGGCCATCAGCTCAGCGTAAGCGTCGGTTCTGCACCGGGCCAACATGCCAAGATTGCCGCGTGCAGCCCAGCGCGGAGTCAGCGAGATGTGTGATCGCCGGCGGTGGCCCCGCGGGCATGGTGCTCGGGCTGCTGCTGGCCCGCGCCGGCGTTCCGGTGGTGGTGATGGAAAAGCACGCCGATTTCCTTCGTGACTTCCGCGGCGACACCGTACACGCGAGCACGCTGCAATTGCTCGACGAACTCGGCCTGGGTGACCGCTTCAACCAGATGCCGCACCGGCTCATCGACAGCATTCACATGCAACTGCAGGACGTCCCGATCGAGATCGTGTTGCGCCGGTTACCCGGCCGCCACAAACACATCGCGTTAGTGCCTCAGTGGGACTTCCTCGAGCTATTGGCAAGCGCCGCAGCCGAAGAGCCCACCTTCACGCTGATGCGCAGCACCGAGGTGCTCGGACCGCTGCTGCACAGCGGCCGGGTGTGTGGGGTGCGGTACCGCAGCGCCGAGGGCCACCCGAGGGAGATGACGGCTGCGCTCACCGTCGCCTGCGACGGCCGCTCGTCGACCCTTCGTTCGTCAATGGGCTTGCACCCCAGAGCTTTTGGCGCTCCGATGGACGTGTGGTGGTTCCGATTGCCCCGACGCGACGACGACCCGCCGGGCCTGAACGGTGTGTTCCGCTCCGGCCACGGCTGCATCGTGATCGACCGGGCCGACTACTACCAGATCGCCTACGTCATCCCGAAGGGTTCGGACGCCGCGCTGCGCGCGGAAGGTATCGACGCACTGCGTGGCCGAGTCGGTGCGCTGATCCCCTGGCTGGGTGACCGCGTCGGCGATCTCGCCTCACTGGACGACGTGAAATTGCTTGACGTGCAGATGAATCGGCTGCACCGCTGGTACACCGACGGCTTGCTGCTGATCGGCGATGCCGCGCATGCGATGTCGCCCGTCGGCGGTGTGGGCATCAACCTTGCGGTGGCCGACGCGGTGGCCGCCGGGACGATGCTGGCCGAGCCGCTGCTCAGTGGCCGCGTCCGCACGACGACACTGGCGAGGGTGCAGGCCCGGCGCTGGCTGCCGACGGTTCTGGTTCAGGCGGTTCAGCGGGCGATCCACGCCCAAGTGGTGGAGACGACGATCACCGACGACACCGCGACCGCGAAAGCGCCGCTGGCCGTGCGGATGATGAGTAAGGCGCCCGCCTTGGGCATGGTCGCCGGATACGGCGTCGCCATCGGGCCGCTGCCCGAGCACGCACCGGCGTTCGCGCGCCGCGGCTCTCCGGCGGTTCAGTAGACGAAAAGTGCGAAAAGAGCCGATGATGAGCAAATGGTTCTGAGCGCCGAGCCGGCTGAAGACGCACACGAGGCACGCTTTTCTGCCACCAGCCCGGTGCCCTACATCCAGAGCAGTTCGACGCGCAACCCGTTCCCGCCGATCGCCGACTACGCGTTCCTGTCCGACTGCGAGAACACCTGTTTGATCAGCTCCAGCGGCTCGGTGGAATGGATGTGTGTGCCCCGGCCCGACTCCCCCAGCGTGTTCGGCGCGATCCTGGACCGCGCGGCCGGCCACTTCCGGCTGGGTCCGTACGGCGTCTCCGTGCCGGCGGCCCGGCGGTACTTGCCCGGCAGCCTGATCCTGGAAACCACATGGCAGACCCACACCGGCTGGCTGATCGTGCGCGACGCGCTGGTGATGGGTCCATGGCATGACATCGAGGCGCGCTCGCGCACCCACCGTCGCACCCCGATGGACTGGGACGCTGAACACATCCTGCTGCGCACGGTGCGTTGCGTCAGCGGCACGGTCGAATTGGTGATGAACTGCGAGCCGTCGTTCGACTACCACCGGATCGGGGCGACCTGGGAGTACTCCGGGCCCGCCTACGGCGAGGCGATTGCGCGCGGGCGGCGAGACCCCGATTCGCACCCGCAGTTGAAGCTCACCACGAACCTGCGGATCGGTCTGGAGGGCCGCGAAGCGCGCGCCCGCACGCGGCTCAAGGAGGGCGACAATGTGTTCGTCGCACTCTCGTGGTCCAAGCACCCGGCGCCGCAGACCTACGACGAGGCCGCCGACAAGATGTGGAAGACCAGCGAGTGCTGGCGCCAGTGGATCAACATCGGTGACTTCCCCGACCACCCCTGGCGGTCCTATCTGCAGCGCAGCGCGTTGACGTTGAAGGGCTTGACGTACTCGCCCACCGGCGCGCTGCTGGCCGCGCCCACCACGTCATTGCCGGAAACGCCTCAGGGCGAACGCAACTGGGACTACCGCTACGCGTGGGTGCGCGACTCCACATTCGCGCTGTGGGGGCTGTACACACTGGGCCTGGACCGCGAGGCCGACGACTTCTTCTCGTTCATCGCCGACGTGTCGGGCGCGAACAACGGTGAGCGACACCCGCTTCAGGTGATGTATGCCGTCGGCGGCGAACGAACACTGGTCGAAGAGGAGTTGCACCACCTGTCCGGCTACGACGGTGCCCGCCCGGTGCGGATAGGCAACGGCGCGTACAACCAACGACAGCACGACATCTGGGGCACCATGCTCGATTCGGTTTACCTACACGCCAGATCGCGCGAGCAGATTCCCGAGACCCTGTGGCCGGTGCTGAAAAACCAAGTGGAAGAGGCGATCAAGCACTGGCGCGAGCCCGACCGTGGCATCTGGGAGGTGCGCGGTGAGCCGCAGCACTTCGTCTCGTCGAAGGTGATGTGCTGGGTGGCGCTGGACCGCGGCGCGAAACTCGCTGAGCTGCAAGGGGAAAAGAGCTACGCCCAGCAGTGGCGGGCAATCGCCGAGGAAATCAAGGCCGACGTGCTCGAGAACGGCGTGGACTCCCGCGGCGTGCTGGTGCAGCGGTACGGCTCCGATGCGCTAGATGCATCGCTGCTGCTGGTGGTGTTGACCCGGTTCCTGCCTCCGGACGACCCGCGGGTGCGCAACACGGTGCTGGCGATCGCCGACGAGCTGACCCAGGACGGGCTGGTGTTGCGCTACCGGGTCGAGGAAACCGACGACGGGCTGTCCGGCGAGGAAGGCACGTTCACTATCTGCTCGTTCTGGCTGGTGTCAGCGCTGGTGGAGATCGGCGAGGTCAGCCGCGCCAAGCACTTGTGCGAGCGGCTGCTGAGCTTCGCGAGCCCGCTGCATCTGTACGCCGAGGAGATCGAGCCGCGCACCGGTCGGCATCTGGGCAACTTCCCGCAGGCGTTCACCCATCTGGCGTTGATCAACGCCGTGGTGCATGTGATCCGCGCGGAGGAAGAGGCCGACAGCACCGGCGTGTTCCAGCCGGCGAACGCGCCGATGTAGCCACGCTACCTGCGAGCAGACACAAAATCGCACTAAATTGCCCGCGGGTATGCGATTCTCTGTCTGGTCGCGCTATTTCTTGGGCTGCTCGGTGGACAGCGCAGCGACGAAAGCCTCCTGCGGAACGTCCACGCGTCCAATGGTCTTCATCCGCTTCTTGCCCTCTTTCTGCTTCTCCAGCAGCTTGCGCTTGCGCGTGATGTCGCCGCCATAGCACTTCGACAGCACGTCTTTGCGGATCGCCCGAATATTCTCCCGCGCAATGATCTTCGAGCCGATTGCCGCCTGCACCGGCACCTCGAACTGCTGACGGGGAATCAGCTCCTTGAGCTTGCCGGTCATCTTGCGGCCGTACTCGGCCGCCTCGTCGCGATGCACGATTGCGCTGAACGCGTCCACGGCCTCGCCCTGCAACAAGATGTCGACCTTGACCAAGTCGGCTTCCTGTTCACCGGCCTCCTCGTAATCCAGACTGGCGTAGCCACGGGTGCGCGACTTGAGCGCGTCGAAGAAGTCGAAGATGATCTCGCCCAGCGGCATCGTGTAGCGCAGTTCTACCCGCTCCGGCGACAGGTAATCCATGCCGCCGAGCTCCCCACGGCGCGACTGACACAACTCCATGATGGTGCCGATGAACTCGCTGGGCGCGATGATCGTCGTCTTGACCACGGGCTCGTACACGGTGCGGATCTTGCCGTCCGGCCAATCCGACGGATTCGTGACGACTATCTCGGTGCCGTCGTCTTTCACCACCCGGTACACCACATTGGGCGACGTCGAGATCAGGTCCAGGCCGAACTCGCGCTCCAACCGTTCACGGGTGATTTCCATGTGCAGGAGGCCCAAAAAGCCGCAGCGGAAACCGAATCCGAGTGCCACCGACGTCTCCGGCTCGTAGGTGAGCGCAGCGTCGTTGAGCTGCAAGCGATCCAGCGCATCGCGCAGATCCGGGTAATCGGAGCCGTCGACCGGATACAGCCCCGAGTAGACCATCGGCTTGGGTTCGCGGTAACCGGTGAGCGCCTCCGTAGCGCCGTGGCGCGCCGTCGTGACCGTGTCGCCCACTTTGGACTGGCGGACGTCTTTTACTCCGGTGATCAGGTAGCCCACTTCTCCGACGCCCAGACCGTCGGCCGGCTTGGGCTCCGGTGAGACGATGCCGACCTCGAGCAATTCGTGGGTGGCACCAGTCGACATCATCCTGATCCGCTCGCGGGGGACGATCTTGCCGTCGACGACGCGTACGTAGGTGACCACACCGCGATAGGTGTCGTAGACGGAGTCGAAAATCATCGCCCGCGTCGGCGCGTCAGGCTGCCCGGTCGGGGCGGGCACCTGGCGCACCACCTCGTCGAGCAGCGCGGCGACGCCTTCCCCGGTTTTGCCGGAGACCCGCAACACATCGGCCGGCTCACAGCCGATGATGTGGGCGATCTCGGCGGCGTAGCGGTCCGGATCGGCGGCCGGCAGGTCGATTTTGTTGAGCACCGGGATGATCACGAGGTCGCGGTCCAGCGCCAAATACAAATTGGCCAGCGTCTGTGCCTCGATGCCCTGGGCGGCGTCGACCAGCAGCACCGCACCTTCGCACGCTTCCAGTGCACGCGACACCTCATACGTGAAGTCGACATGGCCGGGGGTGTCGATCAGATGTAGCACGTAGTCGTCGTCATCGAGGCGCCACGGCAGTCGCACGTTCTGGGCCTTGATCGTGATGCCGCGTTCGCGCTCGATGTCCATGCGGTCCAGGTACTGCGCGCGCATCGAGCGTTCGTCGACCACACCGGTGAGCTGCAGCATCCGATCGGCCAGCGTGGACTTGCCGTGGTCGATGTGGGCGATGATGCAGAAGTTCCGAATCTGCGCCGGCGCGGTGAACGTCTGGTCGGCGAAGCTAGTGATGGGAATCTCCTGGTGAAGGCGTCAACGGGCTCGCTCCAGGGTATCGCTGCGCCTGGCTATCCTCGGAACCATGGCGTCGGCATGGAAGACGTTGCAGAGAACGTTTCAGCGACGGCTGGAAAGTTTCGTGTTCAGCGAGGGCCCCAGAGTGATCTCCCAAGGCCTTCGCATCGGCTTGGACTTGCTTGCGCGCGGGCCGGAACCGGTGCGCGAGATCACCGCTGGGCGGCCGGTGACTAAGAACAGCGTGCCCACCGCCTACCGCGCCCGCAAGATCGTCTACTGCCCGAGTCTGGACGGCCGAGCGGACCCCGGCGAGATCGTCTGGACCTGGGTGGTCTACGAGGACGACCCGTCGAAGGGCAAGGACCGGCCGGTGCTGGTGGTCGGCCGGGACCGCTCCACGCTGCTCGGCCTGATGCTGTCCAGCCAGGAGCATCACGCCGACGATCCCAATTGGATCGGCATCGGGCCGGGCAGTTGGGATTACGACGGCCGGCCCAGTTGGGTGCGGCTGGACCGGGTGCTCGACGTCCCCGAGGAAGGCATCCGCCGCGAGGGCGCCATCCTGGCGCGCGAGACGTTCGAGCGGGTGGCCGCGCGGCTGCGGGCCGAATACTCCTGGAGCTAGCCTCCTCCACCGGCGTCGGGCATTGGCGCGGGCCGGACGCCGATGGTCAGCCGCGGGTGATGTAGGTCTGCAGCTGCTCGCGCTCTGCGTTCAGTTCGTCCATGCGGGTCTTGACCACGTCACCGATGCTGACGATCCCGGCCAGCTGGCCGTTGTCGATTACCGGCACATGCCGTACCCGGTTCTCGGTCATCAACACGGTCAGCGAGTCGACCGCGTCGTGCGGCGTACACGTCACCACGACGCTGGTCATGATCTCCGAAACGGGTTGTGTGAGAAGGTCATTGCCGCGCTCATGAAGCTTGCGCACAACGTCGCGCTCCGAGACGATGCCCAGCACATCGTCGCCCTCGACGACGACCATGGCGCCGATGTTCAACTGCGCCAGCCCGGCCAAGAGCTCGCTGACCGTGCTGTCGGGATTGATAGTGGCCACCGCGGAGCCCTTGCTCCGCAGCACATCCGCGATCCGCATCGCCGCCTCCGCATCTGTGACGTGATTCACATTAGGCTACGGGCGAAGTGCTGCGGTGCGAAAGCCTCGACTTCGTAACGCCTGTATGTCATACCTGACGGATGATCGAGGTCGTCCTGCTCGGCACCGGCGGCCCCATTCCCGACCCGCACCGCGCAGGCCCGTCGACACTCGTCCGCGCAGGCGGTCAGACGATGCTCGTCGACTGCGGGCGCGGTGTGCTGCAACGGGCGGCGGCCGTCGGTGTCCAGGCGAACGAGCTGAGTGCATTGCTGCTGACCCATCTGCACAGCGACCACATCACCGATCTAGGCGACGTGCTGATCACCCGATGGGTGACAACGTTCGCGTCGGATCCGGCGCCGTTGCCGATCATCGGACCGCCGGGCACCGCCGACGTCGTGGACGCGATCCTCAAGGCGTTCGGCCCTGATATCGGTTACCGCATCGCCCACCACGCCGACCTCACCGAACCGCCGGGCGTCGACGTGCACGAGCATGTCGAGGGTCTGGTGTGGGACCGTGAAGGAGTGCGGGTCACCGTGGCGCCCACGGATCATCGGCCGGTAGTACCGACGATCGCGTTCCGCATCAGCTATGAACGCGCCTCGGTGGTGCTGGCCGGTGACACCGTGCCGTGCGCCACCCTCGACGAGCTGGCATCAGGCGCAGATGCTTTGGTGCACACGGTGATTCGCAAGGATCTGCTGGAAGGCGTTGCGCAGCAGCGGATTCGTGACATCTGCGACTACCACTCATCGGTGGAAGAGGCCGCGGCCACCGCGGCGCGGGCGGGAATCGGCACGCTGGTGCTCACGCATTACGTGCCGCCGCTGGCGCCCGGGCAGGAGGACGACTGGCGCACCAAGGCGGCGTCGGTGTTCCACGGGCGAATCGAGATCGGCCCGGACCTGCACCGCGTGGAAGTGCACGCTACTAGCTGACAGTCGCCAACTGCTCCGCCGCCGCAGCAACGACATCAAAGTCCTCGAGAGTCCAGGGGCGACCACGGGTGATCAGCACGGCGTGTTGCATGCCGAGCGTGTGGAGGCGGCGGCAGCGATCGACCAGCGACCGGACGGTGTCGCCGTCGAATGCAGTAGTGACCGTGCGCTCGATTTGCTCATACGGACGACCAGCCTGAGCGCAATGCTGTTGCAGCACATCGACTTTGCGCTGCAGCGTCTGACCGCCGTCGGGGACGTCGAATAGGTTGCAGGCGTCGGCATATTCGGCGACCAACCGCAACGTGCGATGCTCCCCCGCCCCGCCGATCAGAACCGGAAGCCGTCCGTTCGCCGGTTGCGGTTGTCCGACCGGGTGCTCTGCCTGCACGTGGCGGCCGTGAAACGCCGACTCGTTTCCCCGCCACATCTGAGAGGCGAGTTGCAGTAGGTCCGTCAGCCATTCGAACCGCGCCGCTGTCGAAGGCAGGTGAAGACCCATCGCCCGGGCCTCGTCGTGGTTGTAGCCGGCGCCGACGCCGAACCACATGCGGCCGCGTGACAGCACGTCGAGTGTGGTGACGGCCTTTACCAGCAGAGCCGGCGCGCGGAACGTCACCGGCGTTACCAGCGTGCCGAGCCGCAACCGCGTGGTCTGGGCCGCCAGGAAC
Organism: Mycobacterium sp. NGS19; assembly: GCF_059813155.1. Lineage (NCBI taxonomy): Bacteria > Bacillati > Actinomycetota > Actinomycetes > Mycobacteriales > Mycobacteriaceae > Mycobacterium > Mycobacterium sp. NGS19. The sequence continues at coordinate 384,132 of NZ_JCALEB010000004.1, read as the reverse complement.
CCGAGGGTGGCGTACGCCTCGAGCATCGGATCGCTGAGATCGGCGGCCGGGTCGGCTTGTATGAGATGGTCGGCGACCCACAACGTGTCCACCGCGGCGTCGTCGAGGCGTCGCGCCAATGCGGCGATGTGTTCGGGGATTGCCACGACCGGCCACGAGTAGTTGGTAAGGCTCACGCTGAGTTTCACGACGCGACCGTCCTGTGAGGGCGCCGCAGCGGAAGCAGCGCGCCGGCGGCGACCAGCCACAGCAGCCCGGGAACGCGGGCAATCGGCAAGAGAACCATGAGCGGAGGCCAGATCAGCACCAGCGCGGTGACCTCCGCCAGCGCAGCGATGACGACGCCTGTCCCGGCCACCGCTCTGGGCAGCAGGTCCAGGATCAGGCTGGGGACAGCGATGCCGGCGATGAGCAGGCCGAGCAGCATCACGTGGGCCGGTCCGCCGGTGAGGAAGACCAGGTAGTAGACCGTTCGCGCCAGCGGCTCCTCGGCGCTCACCTCGTGGCGCGATAGCAGCCAAAGCACGAGGCCGCCAAGGCCGAGCGCACCGGCGGCCAGGATGCCGGCCGCCAGCGCGATCGTCGCGCCAGCGACGGTGACCCCCAACCGGCGCAAGCGGGCACTGGCCGTCGCGGCGTATATGGCCAGTGTCACCGAGGAACCGAAAACGCCCACCGCGGCAGTCTGCGCTGCCGCCGAATGTGTGGTGAAAAAGTCGCTGACCGAGGTGCCCGGCGCGAACGGCGACGGCGGCACGCCGGCTAGCGCAACGCCGATGGCGATGCCGCCGACCAAAAGCACGAAGGATAAGACCGCCAGCACCGCCAACGGCGGGCCGCCTTCTAGTGGCCGGGATCGAGTCGAATCGTTCATATCTTGAACGATAGGCCGCATTGTGCGGAAGGCGCAACGTTCAGCATGTGAATGATTTACTCGATGTACTATGGTGGCATGTCGTCGGCCAGTGATCATGGCGGCGTGGCGTTCCTGCTGGCGCAGTTGGGCGCGCACGCTGCCGAGCAGTTCAGCAAGCGCGCCGCGGCGCTCGACCTGACCCCGCCACAGGTGGGCATCCTGCGGGCGATCGCTGCTGCCCCCGGCCGAAGCCAGCAAGCTTTGAGCATAGAGCTGCAAATGCTGCCTAGCCGAGTGGTCGCGTTCGTCGACCAGCTCGAGGATCGCGGCTATGTCGAGCGGCGCCCCAACCCCGACGACCGTCGGCAATATGCGCTGTATCTCACGGCCGCGGGAAAAGAGTTGATGCACAAGCTTTCCCGCATCATCGGCCAGCATGAGCGTGCGATCACCCAAGGCCTCGACGAGTCGCAGCGGACACAGCTGCGCGAGCTGCTGATTGCGCTCGCCGAACAGCAAGGCTTACAGCCCGGTGTACATCCCGGGTACCGGCTCATCGGCCGCTAGGCCAGCCTGGTGATCTCCACGATGACGTCGAGGTCGGTGGACCCGCCGCCGGAGTAGATGCCTTTGAGTGGAGTGACGTCGGCGTAGTCACGGCCGACCCCGACGGTCACGTACTGCTCGTTGATCTCCTTGTCGTTGGTGGGGTCGAAGTTCCACCAGGCGCCGGTCCACGCCTGGATCCAGGCGTGACTCTGCCCGTCGACCGTCTCGCCGACGGTCGCCTTGCGGCGCGGATGCAGATAACCGGAGACGTAGCGGGACGGAATTCCCATGCTGCGCAACAAAACAAGCGTCAGATGGGCGAAATCCTGACACACCCCTTTACCTTCGCGCAGCGCGTCGAGCGCCGACGAATGCACACCAGTGCTGCCCGCGACGTAATCGAGTTCGCTTTGCACCCACTCCGCTGCGGCGATCACCGCTTCCTGCGGATCGTGGTACTTGGCGATCCGCTCCCCCACCCGCTGCAGCCTTTTGCTTCTCGGGGTGTAGCGCGTTGGACTGAGCACTTCGTCGAACCTGTCGATCACCGTCTCGCTTCTGAGCTCGTCCCACGTGACCTTCTCCGACGGCGGCTCGGCCTTCTCGGTTTCGACGACGCTCGAGGCGGTGACCTCGAGCTCGGTGTGCGGCGCGTGCAGATCGAACGCCGTCACCGCGGTTCCCCAGTAGTCGATATAGCGGTACGACCTTGTCGCAGGGACGGTTTCGACGCGGCTGAGGATCACGTTCTGCCGGTTGTCGGATCGTGGGGTCAGTCGGGCCTCGTTGAACGACGCGGTGGCCGGTGACTTGTACGCATAACCGGTCGAGTGCACCACCCGAAGCCGCCACATCAGCCGCTCCTCTTCGCCATAGCGCTCGTCACTAGATTTCCCCGTCTTCGATCACCAGCGCACCGTTACGGCCCGCGTCGCTCCACGCGACCCACGGTGCGGCGTGAAAGTACTGCAGCGCCAACGCCTCTCCGAGCTCCCGGCAGGTCTTCTGCAAACCTGCGAGGCGTTCTTCCAGCGAGTCGAGCAGCACGCCGGGCCGCAGGAACTCCAGCTCGCTTCGAGCCCGGCCAAGCAGCCGCTGAGCCTCCGCCGTCGCGCCCACGCGACTGTGCGGGCGGTGGTCGAGTTCGTCGAGATTGTGCTCGGCCAGCTTCAGCGAGTAGAACACCGACCGGGGGAAGAGCCGGTCCAGCAGCATGAATTCGACCACCCGGCTGGCGTCGAGCACGCCGCGGTAGGTCCGCAGATAGGTGTCGTGGGCGCCGGCTGAGCGCAGCAGCGTAACCCACGCCGGCGAGTCTGCGCTGTCGCCCACCCGCGACAGCAGCAACCGCACCGTCATGTCGACGCGTTCGATGGCTCGGCCCAGCACCATGAACCGGTAGCCGTCGTCGCGGGACAGCGTCGAGTCGGCAAGCCCGGCGAACATCGCGGCGCGCCCCTCGACGAACGAGAAAAACTCGTGCGGCCCAAGGCGTTTCGCCGCGCGTTCACGTTCCGGCAAGGCGTTGTAGGTGGAGTTGAGGCATTCCCACAGCTCTGTCGAGGTCACCTCACGTGCGGACCGGGCGTTCTCGCGCGCCGCCGAGATCGCGTCGACGATCGAGCAGCCACCTTCGAGATTGCGGGTGAACGCGACGAGGTCGGTGAGCGACCAGACGTTGAGCGGCGCATCGGGCGGGTTGACGCCCAAGACCCGCAACAGCACGCGCGAGGTGTGGTCTGGGTCCACGCTGGAGTCCTCGAGCAGCTGATGCACGGTGACGTCGAGGATGCGGGCGGTGTCGTCGGCGCGTTCGACGTAACGGCCGATCCAGTACAGGGCTTCGGCATTGCGCGCCAACATGACTGGCTCCTCCCGCTACTGCTGCTGTTGTTGCTGCTGCTGTTGTGACGATGTGAGGCCCGGCCCCATCTCCGTGGGTGACGGCACCTGAGCGTCGCGCGGCAGCTTGCGCAGCACTTCCGCAGCGGCCAATTCACGGTCGGCGCCGGAGGTGCGTGAGGCCAGCACCCAGGTGTCCTTCGAACCGCCGCCCTGGCTGGAGTTCACCACCAACGACCCTTCGGTGAGCGCGACGCGGGTCAGCCCGCCCGGCAGCACCCACACGTCGTCGCCGTCGTTGACCGCGAACGGGCGCAGGTCGACGTGCCGGGGCGCGAGGTGATCGCCGACCTGGGTGGGCACCGTCGACAGCTGCACCACGGGCTGGGCGATCCAGCCGCGGGGGTCGTTGCGGATCTTCTTCGCCGCTGCGGCGAGCTCACGCTCGGTCGCGTCGGGGCCAAACACAATCCCGTAGCCGCCTGACCCCTCGACGGGTTTGACCACCAGCTCGTGGATGCGGTCGAGCACCTCTTCACGTTCGTCGTCGAGCCAACACCGGTACGTGTCGACGTTGGCCAGCAACGGTTTTTCGCCGAGGTAGTAGTCGATGATGGTCGGCACGTAGGTGTAGATGAGCTTGTCGTCGCCCACGCCGTTGCCCACCGCGCTGGAGATCGCCACGTTGCCGGCGCGTGCGGCGTTGAGCAGTCCGGCGACACCCAGCACCGAATCGGGCCGGAACTGCATCGGGTCGAGGAAGTCGTCGTCGATGCGCCGGTAGATGACGTCGACCTGCCGCTCGCCTTCGGTGGTGCGCATGTACACCTGGTTGTCGCGGCAGAACAGGTCGCGGCCCTCGACGAGTTCGACGCCCATCTGCCGGGCGAGCAGCGAGTGCTCGAAGTAGGCGGAGTTGTAGACGCCGGGGGTGAGCACGACGATGGTCGGGTCGGCTTCGTTGGTGGCGGCCGACTTGCGCAATGCCCGCAGCAGATGTGACGAGTAATCACCGACCGAGCGAACCCTGTTGGTAGCGAACAGTTTTGGGAACACCCGGGCCATCGTGCGGCGGTTCTCCATCACGTAGGACACCCCGGACGGCGAGCGCAGGTTGTCTTCGAGTACGCGGAAGGTACCCGTCTCGTCGCGAACCAGGTCGATGCCGGCGACGTGGATGCGCACCCCGTTGGGTGGGTTGATGCCCGCGGCCTCGCGGTGGAAGTGTTTGCAGGACGTGACGAGCCGGCGCGGGATCACCCCGTCGCGCAGGATGTTCTGCTCGCCGTAGATGTCGTCGAGGTAGAGCTCCAGCGCCTTGACGCGCTGAGTGATGCCGCGTTCCAGCCGCGACCATTCCGCGGCGGAGATGACGCGCGGAACGAGATCGAGCGGAAACGGCCGCTCCTGGCCGGACAAAGAAAAGGTGATGCCCTGGTCGATGAACGCCCGGCCGAGCGCCTCAGAGCGGGCGGCCAGCTCTGATGCGTCCGACGGCGCGAGCTCGGCGTAGATGCCCCGGTAGGGCGCACGCACCGCGCCGCTGCTGTCGAACATCTCGTCGAACGCCGCCGCGTACGGTCCCGCGTTTGCGGTAGCCCTGGAAGATTCCTTCGAATCTCCTCGCCGACTGGGTGCGGGCGGCGTGCCCGTTGGTGCTTGTCCTCTCCTTCGTCGGCACATTGCTCACCTTTGACATGCTGCCGCACTCCCGTCGTTTTCGCAGGCCAGCGCCCCGCGCTTTGTTGTGGACGTGCGCTGGCTGATATTCTGGGCTCTCGCTGCCGGCTCGGCGGCACATCCAGACTCTAGGAATACGAAGGAACTCACGCGTGGCCAACATCAAGTCGCAGGAGAAGCGCAATCGCACCAATGAGCGCCGCAGACTGCGCAACAAGTCGGTGAAGTCCTCACTTCACACGGCGATCCGTGCGTTCCGGGAGGCTGCCGAGGCTGGTGACAAGGACAAGGCCACGGAGCTGGCCCGCGCCGCCAGCCGCAAGTTGGACAAGGCCGCCAGCAAGGGCGTCATCCACAAGAATCAGGCCGCCAACCGCAAGTCGGCGCTCTCGTTGGCGCTGAACAAGCTCTGAATCGGCGTTAGCGGCGCGCCGGCCGCGCCAGCTCGGCGACGCGCCGAGTCGCAGCTTCCAACACGTAGTCGGCGTCAGCCGCCGCTCCCTTGACGTCCGCGTTCAGCGCGGCGACCAGTTGCAACGCTTCCGCGACGGATTCCGTCGACCATCCGCGGGCCTGCCGCTGCGCCTTCTTCACCCGCCACGGCGGCATCCCGAGCTCGCCGGCCAGCCGGAACGGATCACCGGACAGCGGCCCCACCCGGGCGATGCAGTGCACCGCCTCGGCCAGGGCGTCCGCGAGCACGACCCGAGGTTCGCCGCGGATCATCGCCCAGCGCAGGGCCTCGACCGCCCCGGCCACGTCGCCGACCACCGCCTTGTCTGCGATGTCGAAACCCTTCACTTCAGCGCGGCCGCTGTAGTAGCGGCGCACGGCGGCCACGTCGACGTCACCGCCGGTGTCGGCGATCAACTGCGAGCAGGCCGCGGCGAGCTCGCGCAGGTCCGAGCCCACCGCGTCGATGATCGCGGCGACCACGTCATCGTCGGCGTCGACTCGTTGGGCGCGGAATTCGCGGCGGACGAAGTCGACGCGCTCGCCTGCCTTGGTGATCCGCGGGCACGGGTGCACCGCGGCGCCGAGTTTGCGCAGCTGGTCCGCCAGCGCCTTGGCGCGGCCGCCCCCGGAGTGGACGACGACGAGAACGGTGCCGGCGGGCAACTCGGCCGCGGCGTTCGCGATCAGCGTCACCGCGTCCTTGCCCGCCTCGGCCGCGGCCTCGAGGACGATTACCCGTTCGTCGGCGAACAGCGACGGGCTCAGCAGCTCCGCCAGTTCACTGGTGGTGACCTCCCCGGCGCGCAGCCGGCTTTCCGGCACCTCGGCCGTGCCGGCCTGGGCGCGGACCTCCCGCAGCACCGCCGCGATTGCCCGCTCGACGAGCAGTTCTTCGTCCCCCAGCACCAGATGCAGACCGGGTCTCACGCTCACTCGACGATCGTGCCACGGCTGCCCGACACCCCCGCTTCCACCGTGCGACGAGCCACCACAAGGCCACCGCGCCGAGCGCGCCGGCGGTGACGACGATCGCGCCGGGCAGTTGAGAGGGCACGGCTACAGTCGCGCCCGGCAGCCCGCCGGCCCACCGCGCGACGCTGAGCAGCCACCACAATTCAGGCCCGGTGAACCGGATCAGCAGCTGCGCTGCGCCAGGCCACACAAGGGCTAGCACGGCGGCGGCGGTGCCCGCGACGGTGATCGGTGGGATCACGGCGGTGACCGCGATGTTGGCCAGCACCGATATGACGCTGACCCGGCCGCTGATCGCGGCGATCAACGGGGCAGTCACCAGCTGCGCGGCCGTCGCGACGCACAATGCGTCGGCCAACAGCTTCGGCCACCCTCTGGCGACAAGCCGCCGAGACCACACCGGCGCGACGACGATCAGCGCCGCGGTTGCCGTCACCGACAGCGCAAAGCCCAAGTCGACCGCCATTTCCGGCGCGGCGATCATCAGCACGATGACGGTTGCCGACAGCGCGGGCATCGCGTGGCGCCGCCGGTGGGTGAGCACGCCGAGCAGCCCGATCGCGCCCATCACCGCCGCACGCAGCACGCTGGCGGACGGCTGCACCACGACCACGAAGCCCACGAGCGCGACTGCCGCCAGCGCGACGGCCGCCCGCGGCCCGACGAGCCTTGCCAGGAGGAGAACCGCGCCGCAGACGATCGTCACGTTCGCTCCCGACACCGCGGTCAGGTGCGTCAGCCCTGCGGCCCGAAACGACGCCACGGTCTCCGGCGGCAGGGTCGACGTGTCGCCGAGCACCAGCGCCGGTAGTGCGGCGGCTTGCTCGGCCGGCAGCTGGGATCGCGCGGCGTCGGCGAATTGCCGGCGCACTGAGTGGGCGGCACGCTGCGCCGGCGACGCTTCACCCAGCGTCGGCGTGCCTTCCGCCGAGAGCACCGCGACGCTCAAGTCCCGCCGCTTGGGTCGCCCGACGACCGCACGGAAACTGGCCGGCCGGCCCGCGGTCAGCTCGGCGAAGGCGCGGGCCGACGCGAACACCGTGACGCGGCCTGACACGTCGTCGTCACCGATTCGCCTGAGGGCACCGCGGAACACCACCCGTCCGCCGTCACGCACTGGGCGGGGTTGCTCGCTGGCGGTGACTGTGACCATCGCAGATCGCCCGTACAACTCGGTGAGCGGATGGTGCTCGACCGCGTCGACCCGGACCGCGGCCGCCCAGCTGAAACCGGCACCGACCACCGCGGCGCCCAGAACCACCGCCGAAACCGTCGACGGGCGGACGTCACGGCGGCGAGCGCGCCAGCCCACCACGGCAGCAGCGATCGCGACAAGAGTGCACACCAGCGCCGCAACGTTTCCACCGCGCCAGACGATCGCGATCGCTGTCACCGCCCAGCACGTCAAGGCCGCCGGCGCGAGCCTCAGGTCGAGGGGCGCAGTGTCCACGCGAATCGCCGGCCCGGCTCATACCCGCACCAGATTCCGCAGTTTCTCCAAGCGCGCAGGGCCGATGCCGTCGACCTCCCCCAACTGGTCGACGCTGGTGAACTTCCCGTTGGCGTCGCGCCACGCCACGATGGCCGCCGCAGTCACCGGGCCGACCCCGGGCAGGGCGTCGAGTTGTTCCACCGTGGCGGTGTTGAGGTCGACCGGGCCCGCCGACGGTCCGCTTGCCGGTCCACGTGATGGCCCGCTCGCTGGTTTGGATGGACTCGGCGACGCTGATGTGCCAGACGCGGGTGTCACGCCGCTGCCCAGCTTGGTCGGCTGGCCGGGTGCCGGCGCGATTCCGACGACAATCTGCTGGCCGTCGGTCACCCGCTGAGCCATGTTGAGACCGATGAGGTCGGCGCCGTCGAGCGTGCCGCCGGCGGCTGTCACCGCATCGGCGATCCGAGCGCCGGGCTGCAGCGTGACCAGGCCCGGTTTGTGCACAAGTCCCACGACGCTGACGACCGCCGGCGCATCGGGCGCGGGACTCGGCGCGCTGGAGCTCGGTTTGGGCGCGGCCGACGAAACCATCTGCACCGGCGGCAGTTTCGCCGACACGACTGGCGGCGGCTTGTCCCGCATCATCGCGAACACAGTGACCATCACGGCGATCACCGCGACTGCCGCCAGCGCGAACAACCCCGCACGTCCGGGGTCGGCTCTGATGGCAGCCAGCCAGGCGGGGCCGGTGTCCGGCGCGGTCGCCGGCAACCACCTCGACAGGGACTCATTGGCCTCGGCACCGTCGTCGTCGCTGTCGGATTCGGGTGCCGTACCCAGCCGCCGGTGCAGCCGCTCTGCGGGCAGTTCGGTTCGCATGCCGCAACGGTAGGAATCGACGGCGACACGTGCCGTGCCGCCGAGGCCGCACGATGCCGCGCTGTGGATGAAATGCAGGCTGTGGACAAAGCTCACGGAGCAGTAGCAGATCGCCGCGACCGACCACGCATACTCGCAGTCATGACGAATCTGCCGAGCCGCCCCCTTCGCGTCATCCAATGGACCACCGGCAACATCGGGCGACGTTCGTTGCACGCGATCATCGGTCGCCCGGACATGGAGCTTGTGGGGGTGTATGCGCATGGAGCGGACAAGGTGGGCAAGGACGCGGCGGAGTTGTGCGGCTGGCCGCAACCGACAGGAGTCGCGGCCACCAACGACATCGAGACGCTCATCAGACTCGAACCCGACGCGTGCTGCTACAACCCGCTGTGGCCCAACATCGACGAGCTGGTTCGGCTACTCGAAGCGGGCATCAATGTGTGCTCGAGCGCGGCGTGGATCACCGGTGGCAAGCAGACGCCCGAGGATCGTGACCGCATCAGAAGGGCTTGTCTGCAAGGCAATTCGACGATGTTCGGTAGCGGTGCCCACCCCGGGATGAGCAATCTGGTGGGCATGGTCCTCAGCGGCTCGTGTGAACGCGTCGACGAGATCAGGATCACCGAGTCGGTGGACTGCTCGACGTACGAATCCGCCGAGACCCAGAAGGCGATGGGTTTCTCGCAGTCGCCCGATACGCCCGGACTGGCCGAGAGCGTGCGCAGAGAAAGCGAGGTGTTCGCGGAGTCGGCCGCGATGATGGCCGACGCGATGGGCGTCAGGCTCGACAGGATGACGTTCGACGTGACGTTCACTGCCGCGACCGGCGACTCGGACTTGGGCTTCATGCAGATTCCCGAAGGCACCGTCGCCGGAGTGTTCGGCTATCACCGCGGCTGGGTCGGTGAGCGCAACATCGTCAGCGTCGGGTTCAACTGGATCATGGGATCGCATGTGACCCCGCCCAAGCCGCTCGAGCACGGCCACGTCGTGCAGGTCTTCGGGCTGCCCAACATGCGGACCGTCATCCACTGCCTGCCGCCGAAGGACTGGACAGAACCCGGCTTCATGGGCCTGGGCATGGTCTACACCGCGATGCCGGTGACAAACGCAGTGCCGAAAGTCGTTGCCGCCGAACCGGGCATCGTCACTCTGGCCGATCTGCCACCGATCACCGGTCGGCCGGCGGTGTGAGCTCAGAAATCGGCGATCTCGACGCACACGCCGACCGCGCCCGACCCGACATGCACACCCAGCACCGGGCCCATCGGTGTCACCGTCGGCGGCTCGGCCGGATGCAGCCGGGCGATCAATTCGTGCGCGACATCATTGGCTGCGCTGACGTTGTCCATGTGATGTACGGCGACGACCACCGGCCGGTCGCCGACCTCCGCGACCACCTGGCCGACGAGAGCGTCCAGCGCCTTGCTTGCCGTGCGGACCCGTTGCGCCAGTACCAACCGCCCGTCCCGATCGATACGCAGCACTGGTTTGATGGCCAGCGCCGTGCTGAGCCACGACGCCGCGGTACCGATCCGACCGCTGCGCCGCAGGTTGTCCAAACGGTGCACCACCACGTAGCCGCGTACTCGGGAAACCGCTGAAATAGTCTGTGCCTCAACAGTATTCAGGTCAGAGCCGGAAGCTGCGGCACGCGCCGCCGCCAGCGCCACGAAACCTGTCGCCGACGCCACCGCCCGGGAATTCACCACTCGCACCGCCCCGCTGAATTGGCGGGCCACCTGCTCCGCTGACGTGACCGTGGACGACAACGCGGCCGACACGTGCACCGCCACCACGCCGTCGCCGCCACTGTCCTCGAGCGCCTGCCGGTAGGCGTTGCTCAACTCCGCAGGCGTGGCCCCCGCGGTGGTCGCCTTGGGCCGGGTGTGGATGTCGGCAGGGATCGCGTCGACGCCGTCACGGAAATCCTCACCGTCGCACAGGATGTGCAGGGGTACCTGCCGAATCCGCCATCGTTCCCGGTCGTCGTCGCACAACAGCGACGACGAGTCCGTCACCACCACCACAGCCATTGCTGTCAGCCGCGCCGCTTGTCTTGGGGCACACCGGCTTCAGCCAACGCCTTGAGCATCAACTCGGCCACCGCCTGATGGGCTTCGAAGTTCCAGTGGATGCCGTCCGGATTGCCGCGGCCCGACAACACATGTTCGGCCACCGCGGCTTTGAGGTCGACGACCGCGACACCGTGTTGGGCTGCCCATTCGGCGATCGCCGCCGCGGTGGCTTCTCGGCCGTGGTGGGCGCGGCCATAGGTGTCGGCGATGTGCACCGACGGCAGCGACGCGACGATCGGGATACCGGGGCGGTTGAAATCGATGGCGCCGCGGGTCATTTCGAGGTATTCCACCGACACGTGCGGAGGTAGGGCTGAACGCGCGATCGGTGACAGCCGGGGCTGCACCCAGCAGTAGCCGTCGCGCACCCAGCGCCGCAGCCACGACGGGCGGACGTACCGGATCATTTCGCGCAGCGCGGTGGGCAGCGGCGAAGGAAGCGAATCCATACCGCCCGTCGCAAAGATCACCGCTCCGGCCCGCGGCAGCGCCGCCCATGCCCGCGGGTCCTGGGTGGCGGCCCACCACACGTCGCGGCATGTCCATCCGATCCGGCCGATCAGCTCGACATCCCAACCCAGTTGAGCAGCAACGAGGTTGGGCCATATCCGCGGGTCGTCAGCGGGAAGCCCGCCAGAGGGGCCGTAGTAGGCCAGCGAGTCGGCGAAGATCAGCAACACGGGTCGCTGCTGCGGGGGTTCAGAGGACATCGCCGGCCACCTGGGCAGAGGCGTTCCACACGTCCAGCCGCCACCGGATGTCCTCGAACGGGGCGTCCGCAGCGGAGTGCCCGGACAGCTGTGTCCAGCTGGCGTTGCCCATCCCTCCCAGGGCCGGCCAATTCTCGACGGGCAAGTCGAGCAGCTGGGCTGTCAACGCGGCTATCAGCCCGCCGTGAGCCACCAGCACCACGGCGCGATCCGGCTCGTCGACACCCCAATCACGTTGCGTGGCAACCAATTCAGCGACCAGAGGCGTGCCGCGCTGTGCCACGTCGACTCGGCTCTCACCACCGCGCGGCGCCCACGTCGCGTCGTCGCGCCAATGCATCCGGGCACCCGGCGCCACCGCGTCGACCTCGCTGTGCGTCATCCCCTGCCAGTCGCCCAGGTGCGTTTCGCGCAGCCGTTCGTCGACCAGCAGCGGTGAGCCCGTGCGCTCGGCTAGCACGGTGGCGGTGTCGTAAGCGCGGCGAAGATCCGACGACACGATGAGCAGCGGCTGAGGCTTCGCCAGTACCTCTGCCACCGCCGCTGCCTGCGCCCGACCCAGCTCGGACAGTTCGGTGTCGAGCTGACCTTGCATGCGGCTGCCGGCGTTGTACTCGGTTTGTCCGTGCCGCAGCATCACCAGCCGCCGCACCCTCACGGCGCACCGTCCAGATCAATACCGATTTGTGGGCAGTCGCGCCACAATCGGTCGAGCGCGTAGAAGTCGCGTTCGTCCTCGTGCTGGATGTGCACAACGACCTCGAGGTAATCGAGCAGTGTCCAGCGACCTTCCCGGGCACCTTCGCGGCGGGCTGGCTTGTATCCGGCGCGGCGCATCTTCTCCTCGACCTCGTCGACGATTGCGTTGACCTGCCGTTCGTTGGACGCCGAGGCGATCACGAAAGCGTCGGTGATCACCAGTTGTTCGGAGACGTCGATCACCACCACGTTGTTGGCCAGCTTCGCGGCTGCGGCGCGAGCGGCGATCGTGGCCATTTCGACGGCCTCGGGGGCTGCGGTCATGGATCACCCTCACTGCGGGAGTACAGGCCTCGCTTGGCGACGTACTGCACCACCCCGTCGGGCACGAGGTACCAGATCGGGCGGTGCTCGGCAGCCCGAGCGCGGCAGTCGGTGGAGGAAATGGCCAGCGCCGGCACCTCGAGCAGCGTGAGCGCCTCGGACGGCAGCGAGTCGAACGCTGCGATCACATGACCGCCGTCGAGCTCGTAGCCGGGCCGGCTCACCCCGATGAACCGTGCCAGCGAGAACAGCTCTTCGGCGTCCTGCCAGGTCAAGATCGATGCCAGTGCGTCCGCGCCTGTGATGAAGTACAGCTCGGTGTCGGGAAACCGGGCGTGCAGGTCTCGAAGCGTGTCTTTGGTGTAGGTGCGCCCGCCGCGGTCGATGTCGACGCGGCTGACCCAGAACCTCGGATTGCTGGCGGTTGCGATCACTGTCATCAAGTACCGGTCCTCGGCCGGCGTCACGTCACGGCCATGCTTCTGCCACGGCTCGCCGGTGGGCACGAACACCACCTCGTCGAGACCGAATCGGTCTGCGACCTCACTGGCAGCAACGAGGTGGCCGTTGTGGATGGGATCGAACGTCCCACCCATCACTCCGAGCCGCTTCGGGCCTGTCGACGCCACGTTTCGGCAGCTTACTTGCCGGGCCGGCGGACGTGAGCGCAGTGCGCCGTCAGCCCGGGCGCCATTGCCGTAGCAAACCAATTGCATTCTCAACAAATTGAAGTAACGCAATAGCGCGCCAACTACACGCGAAGGTTCGGACCGAACCAATTCAAGGCCGGCCGCCTCTCCCTTTAGAGAGCGCAAGCTGCCGAAAAGCCCGAAATACTCCTTGCTGTCGACAACAATCAGAAACGAGTTGAATCGAAAATCACTCGATTGCTTTCGGCTTTCTGTTAAGAATGTGCCCGTCTTGCGGTTCGGGATGAGGAGGCTGCGGTGAAAGCCGAGCACTGGAGAGCGAATTCAGGTTGTGTCCAGGCTCGAAGGTGGCTCGGCGCCATGGCCGTGCTGCTCGGCGTCTGCGCCGCCTTCGTCAACGGGACAGCGATAGCCTCCGCGGACGGCACCGCATCGGCGGGCTCGTCCTCCTCGTCGACCGGCGGCCCGGCCAAGCCTTCCGGCAGCGACACGAACACCAAGTCGTCAACGTCGGCAGGCGCCGATGCCAACGCGCCGACCGCCCCCGCCAAGGTGAACCCGGCCACGAAGACCAAGCCTTCGTCGTCGTGGGGGCGCAGCGACAAGTTGGCCGGTATCGGCACCCTGCCGTCGTCGACCACCAAGAAGAGCAAGCTGCCCAAGATCGGCGACCAGCCAGCGCCGACCGGTATCGCCGACAATCAGGCGACGCCGCAGCGCGATGCGACGGGTTCGACGCCGGTCGCGTCGTCTGCTGGCGCGGCCGGCGCTGAGCCCGCGGCCTCGGCCGCCTCCGGCACCCCGGAGACGGGCACCTCGGCCGCGGAGGGTACGACCCCGCAGGGCGATGCAACGACGGTGCAGAACGGACAGAGCGGCGCCCAGAACACGGACACGCTGCGCCGAAGCGCGGCGAAGACGGCTGCGGTTCCGCACTTCCGGCGGCTGACCCTGCCGTCCTCGCCCGCGACGAAGACCGCACCGGCGACCGGCAATACCACGACGAGTGCGTTGCGCAGCGTCGACGTCGGCACCGCCCTGGCCAGCGCGGGAACCGCCACGAAGGCCGCACTCGCGTCCGAAACGGCAACTGCGGCAACCGAACTAGGCGAGCCCGCGACCATGCCGGTAGCAGTTGCGACCGCGCCGGCTCCGGCAAAACCCGGCGTCGCAACGTCGATCCGCAACCTTGTGGCTTCGATCACCACCTCTCTGACCGGGACGCCGTCCAACCCGATCTCCGATGTCTTGCAGGGCGCCTACCTGTGGATCCGGCGCAGTTTCTACAACCAGGCACCCACCCTCAAGCCGGTGCAGACCACCGGCCAGGTCAGCGGTCCGATCACGGGCACACTGGGGGCAGCCGACGCCGAAAACGACCCGCTGAAGTACCGCATCGTCCACCAACCACTGCACGGCACCGTAGCGATCAACCCCGACGGGACCTTCACCTATACCCCGGGCTCCGGCTTCGACGGCACCGATGTGTTCACCGTTTCGGCCACCGACACTCGATCTCACGTGAACCTCGCCAACCTGAAGCAATCCCACACCGTCGAGGCGAACGTCGACATCCAGCAAGGGCCGGACCTGCACCAGCTCGATTACTCGTTCACCTACGGAAAAGGCGCGAAGTACTGGACTCCGCAGGCAAGAACGGAATTGGAATACGCGGCCAAAGTGCTTTCGACCTACTTCACGGTGACGTCGCCGGTGACGCTCAACTACGACGTCACGGGCAGCTACTGGCTGAAATACATTCGCAAGACCAAGTGCGACTTCGCGGACTGCTCGGAGCTCGCCTCCGCCTTGAGTCCGCCGGTCCGCGAAGCCCCCGGCTTCTACGACACCGTCGTCCAGAACAAGATCACCACCGGCGTGGACGCCAACGGTTCCGCTCCCGACGGCGAAATAGACTTCAACTTCGCATACCGCTGGGGCATGGGTGACACAGTCAGTCGGACTCAGTACGATTTCGTGTCCACAGCGATGCACGAAATGTTGCACACCTTCGGATTCGCATCGAAGGTATCGGAGCCGGGCGAGAACACCGGCCAAACGTGGAATATCTTCGACCAGTACATTTCGGACTCGACCGGTAACCGGGCGATCGACAGCACTGATTACAAGTGGAACTCCACTTTCGATCCGAACTTGGAGGGCGACAACGGCGGCCTCTACTTCGCCGGACAAAACGCAGAAGCCGCATATGGCGGACCAGTCCCGATCTACACACCGAAACCGTTCTCGGCCGGCAGCTCGATATCACACCTGGACGACGACACTTTCACCAACAAAGACCCGGACGCCGCCAACGCCATGAAGCTGATGAACTCCGCGACGCCCAAAGGGCTGGGTGTGCGCACCCTCAGCGCCGTCGAGATCGGGATCCTCGAAGACCTCGGCTACACCATGGGTGCCCCGGTGGCGTCATCACCGCAGCAAGACGTGCAAGACGTCGCGTAGCAGCCTCAGACCGGCAGCAGCCCGTCGATGACCTCGGCAAGCTGCTTGGCGTTGCGGCACTCGTGCATCGGGATCACGTCCTGATAGCGCGGCACCGCGGAATCGCCGCTGCCCCACAGGTGCCGCGGCTCTGGATTCAGCCAGTGCGCGTGCCGGCTCTCGGTCACCATCCGGTGCAGCACGTCGACCTCGGGATTGCGGTAGTTGTTGCGCCCGTCGCCCAGCACCAGCAACGAGCTGCGCGGTGACAGCACCGTCGGGTACTTCTCGGTGAACGAGGTGAACGCGTGGCCGTAGTCGCTGTGCCCGTCGCGGGTGTAGACGCCCGACTCCCGGGTGATCTGCTGTACGGCCATCGCGAGGTCCGCCTCGGGACCGAACAGGTGAGTCACCTCGTCGGTGGTGTCGATGAACGCGAACACCCGCACCCGCGAAAACTGCTGTCGCAGAGCGTGAACGAGCAGCAGGGTGAAGTGGCTGAAGCCCGCCACCGAGCCGGACACGTCGCACAGCACCACGAGTTCCGGACGCGCCGGACGCGGCTTGCGCAACACCACGTCGATCGGCACACCACCGGTGTTCATCGACTTGCGCAGCGTCTTGCGCAGATCGATCTCACCGGCTCGGGAGCGACGACGCCGCGCCGCCAGCCGGGTGGCCAGAGTCCGCGCCAGCGGTGCAACCACACGTCGCATCTGGCGCAGCTGCTCGCCGGACGCACGTAAGAACTCGACGTTCTCCGACAACTGCGGGATGCCGTACATCGCCACGTGGTCGCGACCCAGCTGCTCGGCGGTGCGCCGCTTGGTCTCGGCTTCCACCATCTTGCGTAGCCGCGAGATCCGCTGTGACGCAATCGCTTTGGCGATCTGCTCTTGTGAGGGACTCGGCTCTTCGCCGTACGGCGCGAGCAGCCCGGCCAGCAGCCGGCCCTCCAATTGGTCCAGCGCCATCGCCTTGAGCGCCTGATACGACGAGTACGACGGCCCGCGGCTCGATGTGTACCGACCGTAGGCCTCGACGATGTGCGCGACGAGCGCCGCCATCCGCTCGTCGCGACCTTCCGGATCTCCGGTGCCCTTGAGCAGTTCGACGAGCTGGGCCCGCAACTCGTCGATGTCGTCAGGTGACGGGGCGTCGTCGTCTTCGACAACGACCGCGGCACGGGTGCCCAGCGCCGCCGGGAACCACAGGTCGAACATCGCGTCATAGGTGTCGCGGTGATCCGGCCGGCGCAGCACCGCGCAGGCGATGCCCTCACGAAGCGCATCGCGGTCACCCAGTCCCAGCACACTCATCACCCGGCCGGCGTCGACCGTCTCCGACGGACCGACCGAAATACCTTGTGCCCGAAGCGCTTCGACGAACCCGACGAGATGGCCGGGGATGCCGTGCGGCGCGAGCGGCTGCGGCGGGCGGGTCCGGCGAGCGGCCATCAGTTCAGCCTCAACTCCCCCGCCGCGCGGTTCAGGTCGGACTGGTGCTTGAGCACCACGCCCAGCGTCGACGCGATGGTCGCGTCGTCGATGGTGTCCAGTCCCAGTGCCAGCAGCGTGCGGCCCCAGTCGATGGTCTCGGCCACCGACGGCAACTTCTTCAGCTGCATGCCGCGCATCACGCCGATGATGCGCACCAGCTCCTCGGCGAGATGTTCGGGAAGCTCGGGAACCCGCGACAACAGGATCCTCCGCTCGAGATCGGGGTCGGGAAAGTCGATGTGCAAGAACAGGCATCGGCGCTTGAGCGCTTCGGACAGCTCGCGGGTGGCGTTGGAGGTCAGCACGACGAACGGCGGCCGCTCGGCGACGATGGTGCCCAGTTCGGGAACGGTGACCGCGAAGTCGGACAGCACCTCCAGCAGCAGGCCTTCGATTTCGATGTCGGCCTTGTCGGTCTCGTCGACCAGCAGCACCGTCGGCTCGGTGCGGCGGATCGCGGTCAGCAGCGGACGCGACAGCAGGAACTCCTCCGAGAACACGTCTGTCTTGGTGTGCTCCCAGTCGCCACCGCCGGCTGAGCCGGCAATCCCATCACGGCCAGCTTGGATGCGCAGGATCTGCTTGGCGTGGTTCCACTCGTACAGTGCCCGAGACTCGTCGACGCCCTCATAGCACTGCAGCCGCACCAGCCCGGAGCCGGTGGCCTGCGCCACCGCCCGCGCCAGTTCGGTCTTGCCCACACCGGCGGGACCTTCGACCAGCAGCGGCTTGCCCAGCCGGTCGGCGAGGAAAACCGCTGTGGCGGTTGCGGTATCGGGCAGATACCCGGTCTCGGCGAGCCGACGTGCCACGTCGTCGATGTCGGCGAACAGCGGCGCGGGCCGCGCTGGGACGCTCATTCTTCTCCTGTCAGGCGGGGCGGGTATGACCGTCGCCCCACACGATCCATTTGGTCGAGGTCAGTTCGGGCAAGCCCATCGGACCTCGCGCGTGCAGCTTCTGCGTCGAGATGCCGATCTCGGCACCGAAGCCGAACTGCTCGCCGTCGGTGAACGCGGTCGACGCGTTGACCATCACCGCGGCCGCATCCACCTCTTCGGTGAAGCGTTGCGCCGCAGCCAGATCCCGCGTCACGATCGCCTCGGTGTGGCCGGTGCCGTACTCGTTGACGTGGCCGATCGCGGCGTCGAGTCCCTCCACCACCGCGACCGCGATGTCCAGCGACAGGTATTCGCGGCGTAGGTCGTCTTCGCCCGAGTGAATGGTCACACCGGCCGCTTCCAGCGCGCCCTTCAGCCGCGGCAGCGCCGCGTCCGCGATCGCCGCGTCCACCAGAAGTGTCTCGGCGGCATTGCAGACGCTGGGCCGACGGGTCTTGGCGTTCAACAGAATTCGTTCCGCGACGTCGAGATCGGCGGCCTCGTGGACGTACACGTGGCAGTTGCCGACGCCTGTCTCGATGGTGGGCACCTGCGCATCACGCACCACCGCGTCGATCAATCCGGCGCCGCCACGCGGAATCACGACGTCGACCAGCCCGCGGGCCTGAATCAAATGCGTCACGGTGGACCTGTCTTCGGCGGACAACAGCTGCACGGCATCAGCGGGCAGGTTCTCCGTGGCCAGCGCGGCGCGCAGGATGTTCACCAGCGCGGTGTTGGAATGCGACGCCGACGAGCTGCCGCGCAGCAGCACCGCGTTGCCGGACTTCAGCGTGAGGCCGAACGCGTCGACGGTCACATTGGGCCGGCTCTCGTAGACGATGCCGACCACCCCGAACGGCACCCGCTGCTGGCGCAGTTGCAGCCCGTTGGGCAGGGTGCGCCCACGCAGCACCTCACCGATCGGGTCGGCCAGACCAGCGACCTGTCGCAGGCCGGCAGCGATGCCGTCGACGCGCTGCGGGTTCAGCGCCAGCCGGTCTAGCAGCGCCTCCGAGGTGCCCGCGGCCCGCGCCGTTTCGAGATCCTCTGCGTTGGCCGCCAGAATCTGATGCATGTGCGACAGAAGCGCGTCGGCCGCGGCGTGCAGCGCGCGGTCCTTGTCAGCGGTGGACAGGGTGGCCAGCACGCGAGAAGCGACCCGCGCGCGCCGGGCCGCGTCGTGAACATGCTGGCGCAGGTCGCGCAGTGTTTCTGCCTGCACAGTCATTGATCCAGGTTAACCTGGCTGCCGTGACCCGCCTGTGCGTGGTCGGCAGCATCAATACCGATCTGACGTTCACTGTCGATGCACTACCTCGGCCAGGCGAAACCGTGCTGGCGTCGGCGCTGACGTCCGCCCCGGGCGGCAAGGGCGCCAATCAGGCGGTGGCCGCGGCCCGTGCGGGTGCCGATGTGCAGTTCGTCGGTGCGGTGGGCACCGATCCTGCGGGCGCGGTGTTAATTAACCACCTGCGCGACAACGGCGTGGGCACCGACGGTGTGATCAGGGTGCCCGGGCCCAGCGGCACAGCCGCGATCACCGTCGGCGCCGACGCGGAGAACATGATCGTTGTCGCCCCCGGCGCCAACGCCCACCTGGTGCTGGACTCTGCAGAGATGCGCGACGTCGTCGCCAACGCCGACGTGGTATTGGTGCAGCTGGAGATTCCGAGCGCGACGGCCGTGGCAGCGGCCCGCATCGCTCGCTCGGCCGGGGCCACTGTGATCGTCAACGCGTCGCCGCCCAGCATGTCGCCGGCGGTGGCGGAGCTGTCCACGTTCGCCGACGTGGTCGTCGTCAACGAGTCCGAAGCTCGCGCTTGGCAATGGCCGGTGCCTCACTTGGTGATCACCCGCGGCGCACGCGGCGCACGCCACGTCGCCGACGGGACGCAGGTCGATGTCTCCGCGCCGTCCGTCGAGCCGGTCGACACCACCGGGGCGGGCGATGTGTTCGCGGGTGTGCTGGCCGCGGACTGGGCGGCCGGCCCTGATCGCGCGCTCAGGCGAGCGTGCGCCGCCGGTGCGCTCGCGACGTTGGTGCCCGGTGCGGGCGACTGCGCGCCGTCCGCTGAGACAATCGACGACGCGGTGCACTGAGCTGAGCCGGCCGCGAGCGTGAACTCATTGCGACGACACGCCGGGCGGGTGCGCAATGGTTTCACGTTCGCGGACGAAGAAGCTAGTCCTCTGGCACTTCGCGTTCGATCTCGTCGAGCCAGGTGCGCGCTGACATGTCCGACGGCGCGCGCCAGTCGCCGCGCGGCGACAACGACCCGCCATGAGACACCTTCGGGCCGTTCGGCAGCGCCGAGCGCTTGAATTGGCTGAACGAATAGAACCGTTCACAGAACACCTGCAGCCAGTGCCGAATCTCCTTGAGCGAGTACGACGGCCGCTTGTCCGGCGGGAAGCCGGGGGGCCAGTCTCCGCGCTCGGGATCGCTCCACGCGTGGTATGCGAGGAAAGCGATCTTCGACGGCCGAAAGCCGTACCGCAGCACCTGAAACAGTGAAAAGTCCTGCAGCGAGTACGGTCCCACCTTGTCCTCGGTGCTTTGCAGTTCCTCTTCCTCGCCGCTGGGCACGAGCTCCGGACTGATCTCGGTATCGAGCACGGACTGCAGCACGTCGCACACCTCGGCGTCGAACTGGCCCGACGAGATGACCCAGCGAATCAGGTGCTGTATCAACGTCTTCGGCACACCGCCGTTGACGTTGTAGTGCGACATCTGGTCGCCCACCCCGTAGGTGCACCAGCCCAGTGCCAGCTCCGACAGGTCGCCGGTGCCCAGCACAATGCCGCCGCGTTGGTTGGCGAGCCGGAACAGGTAGTCGGTGCGCAGACCCGCCTGCACGTTCTCGAACGTGACGTCGTAGATTTTTTCGCCGCGCGCGAACGGATGGTCCATCTCCTTGAGCATCTGTTCTGCCGTCCCGCGGATGTCGATCTCCTCGAACGTCACACCCAGTGCACGACACAGCCGAATCGCGTTGTTCTTGGTCCTTTCACCAGTCGCGAAACCGGGCAGCGTGAACGCGAGAATGTCGCTGCGCGGCCGGTTTTCGCGGTCCATCGCCCGGGCGGCGACGATCAGCGCGTGCGTCGAGTCGAGACCCCCCGATACGCCGATCACCACCTTGGGGTAGTCCAGCGCACGCAGCCGCTGCTCCAAGCCGGCCACCTGGATGTTGTAGCCCTCGTAGCAATCCTGTTCCAGCCGTTCGGCATTCGACGGCACGAACGGGAACCGCTCGACGCGCCTGCGCAGGCCGATGTCACCGCCCGGAGGGTCGAGCCGAAACTCCAGACGGCGGAACGCATCTGACACCGACGCGTGATGCCGCCGGTTGTCGTCGAACGTGCCCATACGCAGGCGCTCGTTGCGCAACAGCTCCAGGTCGACGTCGGCGACCGAGTGCTGCGGCCCCTTGGGGAAGCGCTCGGTGTCAGCCAGCAACCGACCGTTCTCCCAGATCATCGTCTGCCCGTCCCACGCCAGGTCAGTGCTGGATTCCCCCTGCCCCGCCGCGGCGTAGACGTACGCGGCCAAGCAGCGCGCCGATGCCGAACGCGCAAGCAGGCAGCGGTCTTCGGCGCGTGCGATCGTGATCGGGCTGCCGGACAGGTTGGTCAGCACGGTCGCACCGGCCAGCGCGGCCTGAGCGCTCGGCGGCACCGGCACGAACATGTCCTCGCACACCTCGACATGCACCACGAAGCCGGGCACGTCTGACGCCGCGAACAACAGGTCGGGGCCGAACGGTACCTCTGCGCCGCCCACCCGGATGACCCCGCGCACGTCGTCACCCGGCGCCAATTGACGACGCTCGTAGAACTCCCGGTAGGTCGGCAGGTACGACTTGGGCACCACACCCAGCACCCGGCCGCGGTGAACCACGACCGCGGTGTTGTAGACCCGGTTGCGGTAGCGCAGCGGTGCGCCCACCACGAGCATGGGCAGCAACTCCGACGACGCGTCCACCACCGCGGCCAGCGCGTCCTCGACCGCGTCCAGCAGCGCGTCTTGCAGCAGGATGTCCTCGATCGAGTACCCGCACAGGGTCAGTTCCGGGAAAACCGCCAGGGCGACGGCCTCGTCGTGACATTCCCGTGCCATCTGTAGCACCGACTCGGCGTTGGCGGCCGGGTCCGCGATCGCAGTGCTGATGGTGCAGGCGGCCACGCGGACGAACCCGTGCCGGTACGCCGAGTAGAAGTCCATGACCACATTGTTGCCCCCAACCGTGCGCGGATAACCCACGACTGGGTAAGCAGATGCCATGACCAACACCGCCCTGCTCGTGATCGACATGATGAACACCTACGAGCATGCGGATGCGGAGAAGCTGACGCGGAACGTGGAAAACGTGATCGATCCGCTGGCCGAGCTGATTTCGCGAGTCCGTGAGCGCGAGGACATCGACCTGATCTACGTCAACGACAACTACGGTGACTTCACCGCCACCCAGCGCGACATCGTTCAGTCTGCGCTGGAGGGAAAGCGGCCCGACCTGGTCAAGCCAATCGCACCTGACCCGGGGTGCCGCTTTTTGACCAAGGTGCGCCACAGCGCGTTCTACTCCACTCCGCTGGAATATCTTCTTGGCGGCCTCGACATCGATCGGGTGATCCTCACCGGCCAAGTGACCGAGCAGTGCATTCTCTACAGCGCGCTTGACGCCTATTTGCGCCATTTCTCCGTGGTCGTCCCGAAAGACGCCGTCGCGCACATCGACAGTGAACTCGGCGAGGCCGCCCTGCAGATGATGGCGCAAAACATGAGCGCGGAAATCGTCACCGCGGCCGACTGCCTCGAATAGTTCGCCGACGTCGGAGCCCCCGACGTGGTATGAGGAGGTAGTGACGCACGGTCCCGGCACCGATCCGGGCGGTCATCGCACCACACAGGTGCTGCCATTCGTCGGCGACGGCGAGATGGCGGCGCGCATGCGTGCGTTCAATTGGGCGGCAAGTCCTCTCGGGCCCGCAGCGAAGTGGCCACAGAGCCTCAAGACCGCGGTCGGGATCTGTCTGAGCTCGCGGTATCCGATGGTGATTTGGTGGGGCCCCGACCTTGTGCTGCTGTACAACGACGCGTGGGTGCCGATCCTCGGTCCCGAGAAGCACCCGGCGCTGGGGCTGCCAGGGATGCGGGTGTGGCCTGAACTGTGGCACATCATCGGCGCCCAACTGCACAGCGTTCTTGCCACGGGCCAGGCCACCTTCTCCGCCGACCAACTGCTGGCCCCGATGCGCTTCGGCCATCTCGAGGAGTCGTATTTCACGTACTCCTACAGCGCGATCCGCAACGAGCTCGGTGCGGTCGCCGGAGTGTTCACCGCGGTCACCGAGACGACGCAGCGGGTGCTGTCGGACCGGCGGCTGCGCACGCTGCGGACGCTGGGCGAGAAGACCGCCATGGCGGCGACCAAAGGCGCGGCGTCCGTGGTAAACGTCTGTGCGGCGGCCATGGAGGCGTTGGCCGGCGACCGCGCCGACATCCCGTTCGCCGCGATATACATGCTGCATCCCGGCGACCCGGTGGCACACGTGGTCAGTTCGATGGGAATCGCCGACGAAACGGTGCTGTCGGCCGCGGTGTACGGATCGACCGCCGGGCTGGTGTTGCGCGACATCGTCAACACCGGAGCCTCTACGGTTTTAGACACCATGCCCGAATCCTGGGCGGCGGCGATGACGCCCGGTGCAAGTCCGGTGGGTGACGCGCCGCCGGAGATCGCGCTGATCCTGCCGGTGCAGGCCGGGGGCGACGACATGCCGGCGATCGTGATGGTGGCGGGCGTGACGCCGTACCGCCGCCTCGACGACGACTTCCGCGGCTTCTTCGATCTGGCCACCGCACAGATCAGCCGCGCAATCGTCGACGCGCAGGCATACGAAACAGAACGCCGCCGCGCCGAGGCGCTGACCGAACTCGACCGCGCCAGAAGCGAATTCTTCGCCAACGTCAGCCATGAGCTGCGCACCCCGCTCACGCTGATCGCCGGTCCCGCCGAGGATGCTCTCGCCGATGTCGACCAGCCGCTCACCGGCACACAGCGCGAGCGCCTGGAAGTGATACGACGCAACGCCGGTCGGTTGCGCCACCTGGTCGACGACCTGCTGGACCTGTCGCGGCTCGAGGCCAACCAGCGCCAGCCTGAGTTGGAGCCCGTCGACCTCGCGGCCGCCACCCGCGAACTCGTCGCGTCGTTCGCGCCGGCGGTGGCACGGGCCGGTCTGGGCTTGCGGGCTGAAATCGAACCGCTGCCGCGACCGTTCCCGGTGGACGTCGCCATGTGGGAGAAGATCGTCCTGAACCTCCTGTCCAATGCGGTCAAGTACACGCTGGCCGGCCACATCCAGGTGCGGCTGCACCACGACGACGGCCGCGTGGTGCTGTCGGTCCGCGACACGGGCATCGGTATCCCGGCCGACGAGCTGCCGCGGCTCTTCGAACGGTTCCACCGGATCCGTGGGCGCACCGGACGCAGTCACGAAGGCGCAGGCATCGGGTTGGCGCTGGTGGCTGAACTCGTGCGGCTGCATGGCGGCACCGTCGACGTCGACTCCCGCGAAGACCAGGGCAGCGCATTCACTGTCACACTGCCCTATCCAGTGGCGTCCGACCCCGCCGTCACCGACTCGTCACCGCGGCTGGCGCGCGCGTACGTCGACGAGGCGCTGCAATGGTCCAGTGACAGCGCGCAACCCGCCGACGCTGACAGGGCCGAGGCCGACGCCACGGTGCTGGTGGTCGAGGACAACGCCGATATGCGCACGTTCATCACAAAGGTGCTCTCGCCGCACTGGCGCGTGCTGCAAGCCGTCGACGGCGCCGAGGGCCTCGAGATTGCCCGGGCTCATCGCCCCGACCTGGTGTTGACCGACGTGATGATGCCGCGGCTGGACGGGTTCGAGCTGCTGTCGGCCCTGCGGGCCGAGCCGCGAACCGCGTCGCTGCCGGTGGTCTTCCTGTCGGCCCGTGCCGGCGAGGAGGCCGCCGTCGGGGGTCTGGCCGCAGGCGCCGACGACTACTTGCCCAAGCCGTTCTCGACTGCCGAGCTGCTGGCCCGCGTCCGCTCGAACCTCGAGATGGCCCGGCTGCGCAACCGCGAGTCGGCGTTTCTGCGCACACTGATCGATTCCATGCAGGAGGGCTTCTTCCTGTGCGACGACAACGGAACCATTGTCGAAGCCAACCACGCGTTCTTCGCGCTCACCGGCTATGACGCCGCAGACCTGCCGTATCCGTGGCCGCAGCCGTGGGTGCCACCGCAGGACGCGGACCCGGCCGGTTGGACCGCCAACGCGACCGCGTTCGAACAATGCCAGCGCGACGGCCGCGGCCACTTCATGCTGCCGTTCCGGCACAGAGACGGCCACACGGTGTGGGTTGCCTGCTCCGCGGGCAGCGTCGGTGACCCACACACCGCGGAGCGGCTGTTCGTCGGCACCGCACGCGACGTCACCGACGAATGGCTGAAAAGCCGTCGAGACGCGGCACTTTCCCGCTTCGCCGCCGCAATCGCCGGAGTCGAGTCGTCCACCGAACTGCTAAAGGTGGCGGCCAAGCAGCTGGGCACCGAGTTGGCCGCGCGCCGGGTACTGGTGGCCCAGTGGAGCCGCGGCATCGACCGGCCGGCGGTGCTCGGCTGGCCGGACGCGCAGGCCGAGCGCACAACGCTGAACGTGCTGGACAGTGCACGGCGCCGACAACCTTCGGCCGCGACCATCGTTCCCGGCGACCACGACACCGTGCTCCTCGCCGCCCCGCTCGGCAGCAGCGGCTCAGCGGCGATTGCCGTGGAGTTCGGCGCGGCGCGTGACATCCGCCCCGAGCATCGCGCCTTGTTCGACCTGCTGACAGCTCAGCTGGCTCAGGCGCTGATCACCGCGCGCGAATACGAGCAGACCCGTGCCGTGGCCCTCACGCTGCAGCACGCGATCCTCGGGCCTACGCAGCTGCCGCACGGGTTCGCCGTGCGCTACACCCCGGCCGTCGAGCCGTTGGAGGTCGGCGGCGACTGGTACGACGTGATCACTCTCGACGAGAACCGCATCGGGCTGGTCGTCGGCGATTCCGTCGGCCGCGGGTTGCCCGCCGCTGCCGTGATGGGTCAGCTGCGGTCGGCGGCGCAGGCGCTGCTGCTGCGCACGCCTCGACCCGCGCAGGCGCTCAGCGACCTGGACAGTTTCGCCCGCCGGCTTCCGGCGGCCCGCTGCACCACGGTGTTCTGCGCGGTGATCGACCTGGCGAATGCGACCGTGCGCTACAGCAGTGCCGGCCATCCCCCGCCGGTGCTCGTGGACCGCACCGGCTCCCGGCTGCTCGACCACGCGCAATCGGTGCCGCTGGCCGCCACCGAGAGGGTGTGGTCACGGCCCGAGGCCGAACTGTCGCTGCTGCCGGGTGCGACGCTTCTCCTCTACACCGACGGGCTGATCGAGCGCAGACACGAGTCACTGCAGGTGGGTATCGATCGGGCGGCCACCGCGCTGGATCGCTACCGGCACAGCCACCCGGACTTCGTCGCCGATCATGTGGTGACCGAGCTGGCGCCCCCGGGCGGGTTCGACGACGACGTGGCCGTGTTGCTGTACCGGCACCCGCCGGCGTCGCTGCGTCTGCGGTCTCCGGCGCAACCGGCGAGCCTGGCCACCATCCGCGACCAGCTTCGCCGCTGGCTGCCCGCCGCGGCTGTCAACGCCGAAACCGCTGAGGAGGTTCTGCTAGCTGTGGGAGAAGCCGCGGCGAACGCCACCGAACACGCGAGCCGGGCGGCGGATCATCAGGTTCAGCTGACCGTCACCGCACAGCTGTCAGACGCCCATCTGGCGCTGACCGTCGCCGACGACGGGCACTGGCACGAGCCGCCCGCATCGCAGGCTCACCGCGGACACGGCATCGCGCTGATGAACGCTTTCGTCGACACCGTCGAGATCACGCAGACGGGACACGGCACAACCGTGAGGATGCTCAAGGAGCTGCACTCATGACCGAGGGGCAATTTCGGCTGGCGGTCAGCGCCAACGGACAACCGCCCGTCGTCGTCGCGACCGGAGACATCGACCTCGCCAACGTCAACCAGTTCGAGGACGTGCTGGCCAAGGCCGCCGCCGACTCGTCCGCAATCACCGTGGACCTGTCCGAGGTGTCCTACTGCGACAGCGCCGCGGTGCGCGCGCTGTTCACCGTCGCGGCCAGCACCGATCTCGCGCTCATCGTCCGTGCGACAGGTCCGATCAAGACCCTGCTGTCGGTATCGGGCCTCGATCGCGTCGCCACCGTCACCACGGCTGCCGAGTAGCCGATGTCCGGCGCCGAATTTCACCCGCGCAAGTACCCCCAACTGTTCGCGTTGCTGCATCGCATCCTGGACCGAGTGCACCGCGACATCCCCGAGGCGATCGGGCTGGCCATCACCGTGCACGGCAGGCGCTACAGCGACGGGCCGGTGGTGGCGGCGGCCTCCGGCGGGGGGTCCGACATTGTCAGCGCGCAACTGTCGGGCCTCGGCGGCCCGCTGGCCGATGCGCTTCGGTACGAGGTACCGGTGCTCAGCCTCGACCTGTGGACGGATGACCGCTGGCCGGAGCTGACACTGGAGGCGATGACGATGCGGGCGCCGCAGGACCGTGAGACCTGGGAGCGGGTTCGCGGCGCCGCGGTGGTTCCGGGGCTATGGGAAGACGGCGGCAACATCGTGATCTCGTGTCTTCTCGACCAGCCGGCGACGGCAGCGACGGTAGCGACGCTGATCAGCTACGAACGCCTAGTCAACGCGGCGTTTGTGACCAACGCCGTCCAGAACGCCGCCGGCATCGAGGACATGCTGGCCATCCTGCAGTCCCGCGGGGTGATCGAACAGGCCAAGGGCGCGATCATGGGATGCATGGGGTGTGACGCCGACCAGGCCTGGAACGTTCTGCGCCGCGCGAGCCAGGACTTCAACGTGAAGGTCCGTGGGCTGGCCGTCGCGCTCGTCGAGCACATCAGCGGCGCACCCGCCGAGCAGCCCGCATTCAGCGCGCCGATCGTCCCCGACCGGCGCACGCGCCACGCCGCTGAGATGACGTGGGCGGCGCTGTCACGGCCGGCCCGGCCGGTGCCATGAACGCACCGGAGCTCTTGGCGGCGTTGCAGGGACGCCGGATCGCGGTGCTGACGGGTGCGGGACTCTCCACCGATTCGGGCATCCCCGACTACCGAGGGCCGGACTCGCCGCCCAGCAACCCCATGACGATCCAGCAGTTCAGGTCGGATCCGGAGTACCGGCAACGGTATTGGGCCCGCAATCACGTCGGCTGGCGGCACATGGACCGGACGGCTCCCAACGCCGGCCATCGTGCGCTGGCCACACTGGAGCGCGCCGGCGTCGTCACCGCAGTGATCACTCAAAACGTGGATCTTCTGCACACGAAGGCAGGCAGCCGCAGAGTGGTCAATCTCCACGGCACCTACGCGCAGGTGGTGTGTCTGGATTGCAGGCACACGATGACGCGCGCGCATCTCGCCGAGGTGCTGGAGGCGCTGAACCCCGCGTTCGACTCGGCCGCCGACGGGCTGGCGGTGGCACCCGACGCCGATGCAGTCGTGGCCGACACGTCCTCGTTCGTGATCGCCGACTGTCCAGCATGTGGCGGCATGCTCAAACCCGACATCGTCTACTTCGGCGAGAGCGTGCCGAAAGACCGTGTGGCGCAGGCGTATTCGTTCGTCGACGAGGCCGATGCGCTGCTGGTCGCCGGATCGTCGCTGACCGTGTTCTCCGGATACCGGTTCGTCCGGCATGCCGCCGCGCGAGGCATTCCGATCGCGATCGTCAACCGCGGCCGCACCCGCGGCGACGACCTGGCGACGGTGAAGGTGGACGCCGGATGCTCGCCGCTGTTGACGCTGCTTGCCGACGAGCTGGCCGTGGGCGCAGTGGCGTGACGGAACAGATCCGCTCGCCGATGGCCGGCACGGTGATTGCCGTCGACGCCGAGATCGGCCAGACCGTGGCCGCCGGCGCGGTACTGGTGGTGGTCGAGGCGATGAAGATGCATCACTCGCTGCGTGCGCAGCACAGCGGACGAGTCGAGGACATCCGCGTCAAGCAAGGCGACATCGTCGCCGCGGACGACGTGGTGGTGGTGCTGGAGCCCGCCCACTCCCCCGCGGCCGCCGGAGCACCGACGCGCCAGGCCGATCCCGGCGCAATCCGCCCCGATCTGGCGGAGGTGCATCGGCGCCGCGGCAAGCTGCTCGACGAGAACCGGCCTGAGGCCGTGGCGCGCCGCCACTCCCGCGGCATGCGTACCGCGCGCGAGAACATCGCCGATCTGACCGACGGCGGGCTGCTTGTGGAATACGGCGGCTTGGCCGTCGCGGCGCAGCGGGGACGGCGCCCCGTCGCCGAGCTCGAGGACGCGACGCCGGCCGACGGCGTGATCACCGGGCTCGGTCGCGTGAACGGCGCGGTGTTTCCGCCGGAACGGTCCACCTGTGCGATCGTCGCCTACGACTACACCGTGCTGTCGGGCACGCAGGGCCACTTCGGTCACCGCAAGACGGATCGGATTTTGCAGCTGGCCCGTCGGCATCGCTATCCGGTGGTGTTGTTCGCCGAGGGTGCCGGTGGCCGACCGGGCGACACCGACGCTCCGAACGTCGCAGGGCTGCACTACACCACGTTCGCCGAGATGGGTGCGCTGTCCGGGGTGGTGCCGCTGGTCGGGGTGGTGGCCGGCCGCTGTTTCGCTGGTAACGCGGCACTGCTGGGCACCTGCGATGTCATCATCGCCACCGCCGACGCGACCATCGGCATGGCCGGTCCGGTGATGATCGAGGGCGGCGGCCTGGGCAGCTTCACCCCGGAAGAGGTAGGCCCTATCGACGTGCAGACCCGCAACGGCGTGGTGGACATCGCGGTGGCCGACGAGGCGGAGGCGGTGGCCGCCGCGAAGCGCTACCTCGCGTATTTCCAAGGCGCAGTTGAGGATTACGAGGTGGCCGACCAGCGGGCGCTTCGCCACCTCGTGCCGGAGGACCGCCAGGCTGCTTATGACGTCCGCGCGGTGGTGAACGGGCTGTTCGACGTGGGGTCGGTGCTCGAGTTGCGGCCTCGGTTCGGACGCTGCGTCGTCACCGCGCTGGCGCGCATCGAGGGCCGCGCCGTCGGGGTGATTGCCAACGATCCCGCCGTGCTGGGCGGCGCGATCGATGCCGACGGCGCCGACAAGCTGGCCCGGTTCCTGTCACTGTGTGACGGCTTCGGCCTTCCTGTTGTATCTCTGTGCGACACACCGGGATTCATGGTTGGGCCGGAGGCGGAGAAGAGAGCGACGGTGCGGCACTTCGCTCGGCTGTTCGTGATCGGCGGCCACCTCAGCGTGCCGATGGTGACGATCGTGCTGCGCAAGGGGTACGGACTGGGTGCGATGGCGATGACGGCCGGATGCTTCCACAGCCCCGCGGCCACCGTGGCGTGGCCGACCGGCGAGTTCGGCGGCATGAATCTCGAAGGCGCGGTGCGCATCGCAGCGCGCGACACGCTGGCCGCGATCGCCGACGAGGCGCAGCGGCAGAAGACCTACGACGAACTGCTGGCCGCTGCGTACCGGCAGGGCAGTGCGTTGAACACCGCGGCGCACTTGGAGATCGACGACGTGATCGATCCGGCTGACACCCGGGCGGTGATCGCGGCGACCCTACTGTCGGCGCCGGCGCCGACCGCGGATGGCTGGGCCAATCCGGATCGAAGGCCCGGCATCGACACGTGGTGATGCCTCAGGCGCCGCCGCTGACGTGGTCCCAGCGCATCTGCACTTGCGTTCCGGCGCTTGACGTCTCGATGCTGACGTGGTCAGCGAGGGCTTTCATCAACGGAAGGCCGCGGCCGCGCGAGCTGCTGGGCGCTCTGGAAGCCGGTGGGCGCCAGATCCCTTGGTCGGCGATAGTGACCGTCATGGTGTCGGCGCCGGCGTCGTAGTGCGCGCGCAGATCCATCGTCCTGGGCCGATTGTTGTTGAGGTAGGCGAACTCTGCGGCGTTGGCCAGCGCTTCGTTGATGGCCAGCACGAGATCGCTGGAGCGGATCGGGTCCAGATTGAAGAAGCGCTCCAGCCAGCCCGCGAACTCTTCCCGGATGCGACAAGCACTTTCAGGATCGGCCGTGACGCCAACACGCTCGAAACACTGAGCGTTAGCGACGTCGGCGCGTGACACGGATTCGATCATGGCAGACGCTTGACTACCCGATCATGTCGCTTTCTACGCCGGCTTCTTACGCACTCAAGGCCGACAGCGCTTCGTCGCGGGTGGCGTACAGCTTGATCAGGTCGGCGATGCCGACGAGCTTGAGGGGGCGGCTGGTTGCCGGACCGTCTGCGACCACGCAAAACCGGACGTCCGGTGTCACTTCGTCGTGCACAGCGACCAGCACGCCCATGCCTGCGGAGGCCAAGAAATCGATGTCAGTGAAATCGATCACCAGCCCCGCTGGCTTCTGCTCGAGAGCCGCGCGAATCGCCTGCTCCAACTGCGGCGCCGTCAGCATGTCCACTACGCCGGAGGCCGACACGACAGCCACGCGGCCGACCCATTCCTCATTGACAATGCAGCTCGTCGCCTTAGTTGCCTGTTGTTCGTCCACAGTCGAATTCTCCTGATGTCCCGGACGCTCGCGCGGCTGCGGTCTGAACCTGCACGTTCATGTGTTTCGGCCTGCACCGATGATGGTGCACCTAGAAACAGGGTAACGCAGACGCCTGCGGTTATCGTCTTGCTGGCCTGTCAGAAGGGTAAGGGGGACTATTTGCGGGGTTGGTCAGTGCATCTTGCGAGGCCTCATCCGGTGGTCGCTGCTCCGCCACCGGCGGTGGAGGCTTGGTGGCCGCCGCCTGTTGGCTTGATAGTCACCCAGGATGGCCTTGCTCAGCTTGCGCTCGTCGTCAACGGTGGGCTCATGCATTCGATGCTCCGGCTCGTTTACTTACTCCTCGTCGACCGAATCCTCATGTGGGCGCCCGGACTGAAAACGCCAAATCGCGTGATCGAGTGCGATCACGTCCCACTTCTTGAACTCAGCGGCGGCCTTGACCAAGGCAGCTGCCTTCCTCTCCCCGACGGCGGTCTCTGTCGCCTTTATCGCCGACGCGATGTAGCGCTTGATCATCCGATCCGGTTTCACGCCGCTGACTGTGGCATCAGGGTCGTCATCGCGAATCGGCGGCGAGGGGTAATCGGTCGAATCATCGGTGCCACCGTTGCCAGGGAGGACTTGGGCGAGCATTAGGAAGTAGGTCCATGAGATGCCGGATTTCTGGCCAGGAACGGACTGCCAATCTGCCTTGATGTTGGCCAGCCGCCGTTCGCGTTCAGCCATACGCAGGTCATGAGCGGTCCACACATTGTGTTTAGCAAGAATGTGTGCCTCGAGCAGAACGGCTTCGGACTTGAGGATCCCGCTACGAGTAGACGTGCGCTGACTGTTTCCGAGCTTCGCCGCCCACCCCTCGGGCCCGCCGAGGTGTTCGAACGTACCCATAAGCTCAAGAACGCTATCGGCGTCTGCGTTGCCTGCCTGCCCGACGCGGTACGACCGATAGCGCTTAACCAGATTGGCGACGCCCTGGTATTTAACGCCGATCGAAAACACGGAATCAATGACACACAACGCCAAACTTCCCGGATAGCCGTCGGGCGAGTACCAAAGGGCAGGTTCTCCAAGGTCCCTTTCAAGCGCGGCGATGACAGCGACTAACTCCTCGTCTGTGTAGTCGTTAGCCACTCCTCGCCCCCATATAATTGTCGCCGCGCATGTTACTCGAACCGATTAAAGCATCGACCTCTGTAGCCCGAATACTTTCGCCTCGGATGACTAAGACGGTCGATCACAGAGGCAGTAGTCTCACCCGTAACCGCGTCTGCGGTCTCAGCCGTAGGTGGTGCGGGCGGGTATCCGATTTCAACCACGTTTGCGCTCATCCTAATTGCGGAAGAAGACCTCTGGCGCGCAGCCTGATTTCGCCTACTGTCGAAAGTGTGGACAGCGAGGTGATCACCAAGGCGGTACAGCTCGCGTGCCGGGCTCCGTCTCTCCACAACACCCAGCCCTGGCGCTGGCTGGTCGGGGTCAACAAGGTCGACCTCTTCGAGGACCCCACGCGCGTCGTCCGGTCCACCGACAGCTCGGGGCGGGAAGCGGTGATCAGTTGCGGTGCCGCACTCGGACACTTCCGCGTCGCGATGGCCGCTGCGGGCTGGAACACGCACGTCGACCGCTTCCCCAACCCCAACGAGCTCGACCACTTGGCCGCAGTTGAGTTCTCGCCCGCCCAGTTCGTCACCGCCGCCCAGCGGGACCGCGCCGACGCCATTCTGCGCCGCCGCACAGACCGGCTGCCGTTCGCCGCGCCCGAAAGCTGGGACGCATTCGAGGAGCTGTTGCGGCCCACGGTCGATCCCACGATGGCCAAGCTGGACGTGTTGCCCGACGATGCCCGTCCGGCGCTGGCCGAGGCCTCGCGACTGACTGAATCGCTGCGTCGATACGACCAGTACTACCACGATGAATTACATTGGTGGACACAGCCTTTCAGCCTCTTCGAGGGTCTGCCCCACAGTGCTCTGGTGTCCGAGGAAGAGAACGCCCGGGTGGAAGTGAACCGGCACTTCCCGGCCGCGGGCCACGGTGAACGCCGCCCGGACCTGCCGGTCGACCAAGCCAAGATTCTGGTGCTGTCGACACCCGAGAACACCCGCACCGACGCCCTCAATTGCGGCGAGGTGCTGTCCACCGTGCTGCTGGAGGCGACGATGGCCGGCCTGGCCACCTGCACGCTGACCCACATCACTGAAGTACCGGAGAGCCGCGAGATCATCACCGGCCTCACCGGCGGTACCGGCTTTCCACAGGTGTTGATCCGCGTCGGCATGGTGCCGGCGCTCGAAGAGACTCCGGCGCCCACGCCGAGGCGCCCGTTGAGCGAAGTCATGCAAATTCGCCGCTGATTTCGGGAGGTAGTCATGAAGGCGCGAGTTGGTGACTGGCTGGTGATCAAGGGCACCACTGTCGACAAGCCCGACCAGCGGGGGCGCATCGAAGAGGTGCACTCCGACGACGGCTCGCCACCCTACGTGGTGCGCTGGGTCGCCACCGACCATGTTGCGACGGTCTTTCCGGGTCCCGACGCGCTGATCGTCACACCCGAGGAACAGGAGGCCGCCGAGCAGCGGGCCAGATCCCGCGGATAGCGCTGTCGCGCAAGCTAACTGGACCGAGCGACGATCACCGGCGTGTGCGCGGCGTGCACCACGGCGCTACTGACCGAGCCGAGCAGCATCCCCGTGAAGCCGCCGCGGCCGCGGCTGCCCACGACCACCAGCTGAGCGGTCTCCGAGCGCTCGATCAGATGGCGTGCGGGATGGTCCCACACCACCACCCGCCGGACCGCGACGTCGGGATAGCGCTCCTCCCAGCCGGCCAGCCGCTCGGCCAACGTCTTGTCGGCCGCTGATTCGAGCGCTGACCACTCCAGGCTGGACAGGTTGGCCGCGTCCGTGTCGTTCCAGGCGTGCAGCGCCAGCAGATCGGCACCGCGCCACGACGCCTGATCGAACGCGATGGCCGTCGCCGCTTCGGATGCGGGTGAACCGTCGACGCCCACCAGCACGGGCCACTCGGATCGGGCCGCGACTTCGTCGTGGATCACGGCCACCGGGCAATGGGCGTGTTGGATCAAGCCGCTGCTGACCGAGCCCAGCAACGTCCGCCGCATCGCGCCTTGACCACGACAGCCCACGACCACCATGTCGGCTGCGGCGGACAACTCGACGAGCGTCGGGACGGCCGCCGCGAACACCGTCTTGGTATGCACTTGCGGTCGGCGCACGGTCTCGGTGCGTTCGACGATCTTGGCGGCGTCGTCGAGCACCTGGCTGGCTTCCTCTTGTTGCCACTGCTCGACGGAATCGGGAACCGGGGCCACCGGCCATGCCAATGCGGCCGCACCGGCCATCGTGGTGCCTCGCACGTGGACGAGCGTGAGCGGCAGTTTGCGCATCGCCGCTTGCTGCGTGCCCCAGCGCACCGCGGCGTTGGAAGGCGCCGAACCGTCGACACCGACGAGGATTCCCAACCGCGTGGGGGTCATGGGGCGCACCTCCCTGTGAAAGGCATTCTGTCAGCGACTCTAGGAGCTCTACCGCAGCGGCGGAGTGGTCGGATTAGATGGGAGCACAGTGCAAACCACCATCGTCACACTCACCATGAACCCGGCGCTCGACATCACGACAAGCGCCGACGAAGTCCGACCGACCAGCAAGGTGCGGTGCAGCGGCCTGCGGTACGACGCCGGCGGCGGCGGCATCAATGTGGCCAGAGTCGCCCAGGTGCTCGGGGGCTCGGTGTCCGCGGTGTTTCCCGCAGGCGGCTACACCGGTGACATGGTGACCGGACTCCTCCGCCAGGCCGGGGTGCCATACCGGCGCGTCGACATCCGCGACTCGACGCGCGAGAGCTTCACCATCGACGAGCAGAGCAGCGGCCAGCAGTACCGGTTCGTGCTACCGGGGCCGCGGCTGTCGTTCGTCGAACAAGCGAAATGCATTGACCAGCTGCGAGAAGTGGCGCAGTCGGCCGAATTCGTGGTGGCCAGCGGCAGTTTGCCGCCGGGCGTTCCTGACGACTTCTATCAGCGCGTCGCCGACATGTGCCAAGAGTTGGGCGTGCCGCTGATTCTCGACAGCTCGGGAGGCGGGCTGCGGCACATCAGCTCTGGAGTGTTCCTGCTCAAACCCAGCGTGCGAGAACTGCGAGATTATTGCGGCCGTGAACTGGCCACCGAAGCCGAGCAGGTGGCCGCCGCCCGTGAGCTCGTCGACTCCGGAATAGCCCAGAGCGTGGTGGTGTCCCTCGGCGCCAGCGGTGCCCTACTGGTGACATTGCAAGGCAATCAACGCTTTTCACCGGTGCCCGTGAAAGCGGTGAGCGGTGTGGGCGCGGGAGATGCGATGGTGGCCGCGATCACGGTCGGCCTGTCGCGCGGCTGGCCGTTGAGCAAGGCCGTACGGTTCGGGATCGCCACCGGCAGCGCGATGTTGATGACGCCCGGCACGGCGCCGTGCCACCGCGACGACGCGGAGCGGATCTTCGAGATGGCCGCCGAACCCGTGGACGTCAGCTCGTCATACCCCTGAGCAACGGCTGACTCCACTACGGTAGAGGCGATGTCCGAGCAGTCCGCACCTCGGTCGATAGTCGTCGGCGTCGACGGCTCGAAGGCTGCTGTGCGTGCGGCACTGTGGGCGGTCGACGAAGCGCTCGCTCGCGACATCCCGCTACGCCTGCTCTATGCCGCCGATCCCGGCGAGGCCTCGCAGACTCCCGAACGAGTCCCACGTGAAGCGATCGCAGCGATCGACGCGACCGGTAAGCCTGTCAAGACTGAGGTCCAGATCGACCATGACCGCCCCGTGAGCGCACTCGTGCGGGCGTCGCGTGGCGCCGCGATGCTCTGCGTCGGCGCGGTCGGCTCGAAGCACTTTCAGCCGGGCAGAGTCGGCTCCACGGCCGCCGCGGTGGCCACTGCGGCGCGCTGTCCGGTCGCAATCATTCACGGCCACAACGGCCTTCATTCTCGCGATGACGCGGGCTGGATCGTCGTGCAAGCCGACACCGCCCCGCACACCGGCGTGCTGCTCGAGGCCGCCGTGGCCGAAGCCCACTTGCGCGGGGCAGGGCTGCGGGTGGTGACGTGCTGGCGATCCAGCGGCGAAGACACTCACCGCGTCCGCGACGTCGCCGACGCCAACCGGCAGGTGCAGGGCGACCTCGAACGCCGACTGGCCCGCTGGACCCGCCACCACCCCGACCTCGACGTCCAGACGGTGGCGATGCACGGCAGCCTGCTCGACTATCTGAGCCAGAACGCGGAGTCGGTGCAGATGGTTGTTGTCGGCCCGCGCGACCGGCACAACGTCGCACAACTGGCCAGCCCGTCGGGAAATGCCACCCTGCGCCACACGAACTGTTCCGTGCTCGTCGTCGATCATCAACACTTGTGACGTGGTGACCGCCATGAAAGGGGTTGGCCGTGGTTAGGGTTTTTCTGGTCGACGACCACGAAGTTGTCCGACGTGGGCTGTTCGACCTGCTCGACGCCGACCCCGACCTCGAAGTGGTGGGCGAAGCAGCGTCGGTCGGTGAGGCGCTGGCCAAGATCCCGGCCGTGGCGCCCGATGTTGCCGTGCTCGACGTCCGATTGCCCGACGGCAACGGCATCGAACTGTGCCGGGAGTTGCTGTCGGACATGCCGGACCTGCGCTGCCTGATGCTGACGTCCTACACCTCCGACGAAGCGATGCTCGACGCCATCCTGGCCGGCGCCAGCGGATACGTGGTCAAAGACATCAAGGGCATGGAACTGGCCCAGGCGATCAAGGACGTCGGCGCAGGAAAGTCGCTGCTCGACAACCGCGCGGCGGCCGCGTTGATGGCCAAGCTGCGCGGCTCGGCCGAGCAGGCGGACCCGTTGTCCGGGCTGACCGCCCAAGAGCGCACGCTTCTGGGTCTGTTGGGCGAAGGCCTGACCAACAAGCAGATCGCGGCACGGATGTTTCTGGCCGAGAAGACCGTGAAGAACTACGTCTCGCGGCTCCTGGCCAAGCTGGGAATGGAACGACGCACCCAGGCTGCGGTGTTCGCCAGCAAACTCGGCCCCCGCCAGCGGATCACCGAATAACCGAAAGGCCTCCCGCACTCAGCAACCTCGATGCCAACATAAAGGCGTGCCAGAGCACGCAAACCGCGGCATGAGTCCGCTGCGTGACACCCTTTCCCAGCTCCGGCTGCGCGAGCTGCTCAAAGAGGTGCAAGACCGCGTCGAGCAGATCGTCGAAGGCAGAGACCGGCTCGACGGTCTGGTCGAGGCCATGCTCGTGGTCAACTCCAACCTCGAGCTCGACTACACGCTGCGCACGATCGTGCACACCGCGATCAATCTGGTGGATGCGAAGTACGGGGCGCTGGGCGTGCGAGGCCACGACGATCAACTCCGCGAGTTCGTCTACGAAGGCATCGACGAAGCGACCCGCAGGCAAATCGGGCCGTTGCCGGAGGGACGCGGTGTGCTCGGTGTGCTGATCGACGACCCCAAGCCGATCCGGTTGGACAACATCACGCAGCACCCTGCCTCGGTGGGGTTTCCGCCCAACCATCCGCCGATGCGGACGTTTCTCGGGGTGCCGGTGCGCATCCGCGACGAGGTTTACGGAAACCTCTACCTCACGGAGAAGGCCGACGGACAGCCATTCAGCGAAGACGACGAGGTGCTGGCGCAGGCATTGGCTGCCGCGGCTGGCATCGCGATTGACAATGCGCGCCTCTACGAGCAGTCCCGCGCCCGTCAATCGTGGATCGAGGCAACCCGCGACATCGCCACCGAGCTGCTCTCCAGCACCGACCCCGCGCGGGTGTTCCGGCTCATTGCGGACGAGGCGCTGAAGCTCTCGGAAGCCACCGCGACGTTGGTCGCGGTTCCGGCCGATCCCGAATCCCTGGTCACCGAGGTGTCCGAGCTCTTGGTGGTGGAGACGGCCGGTGAGGCGAATCTGCTTGTCCCTCAGAGGATTCCAGTCGCCGGTACACAGATCGGCGCCGTCTTCACGCAGCGCGCGCCCTGCCGGCTGGACGACCTGAAGATCAACGGCACGGAAGGCCCCGCGCTGGTGCTGCCACTTCGAACCACCGACACCGTGGCTGGCGTGCTGGTGGCACTGCGTCGCACGGGCGAGCATCGGTTCGACAGCGAACAACTCGACATGCTTGCCGCTTTCGCCGACCAGGCCGCATTGGCGTGGCAGCTCGCCACCACCCAACGCCACCTGCGGGAGCTGGACGTCCTCACCGACCGCGACCGCATTGCCCGCGATTTGCACGATCATGTGATTCAGCGATTGTTCGCCGTCGGGCTCACGCTGCAGGGCACGATCCCGCGAGCCCAGTCGACCGACGTGCAGGAGCGGCTGACCAATTGCGTCGACGACCTGCAAGCGGTGATCCAGGAGATCAGGACCGCGATTTTCGACCTGCACGGGGCGTCGTCGGGAATCACCCGGCTGCGGCAGCGGCTGGAAGAGGCCGTCACGCGGTTCTCCACGCCAGATGTGCGGACCTCGATTCAGTTGGTGGGTCCACTGTCCGTCGTCAGCACGACTCTGGCGGAGCACGCGGAAGCCGTTGTGCGCGAAGCGGTTTCGAATGCGGTTCGGCATGCCGATGCGTCCGCGGTGACCGTCTGCGTCACCGTCGAGGATGACTTGGCCATCGAGGTCACCGACAACGGCCGCGGCATCTCAGCAGACATCACCGGCAGCGGGTTGACCAATCTGACCCGACGCGCCGACGACGTCGGCGGCAGGTTCGCGGTGGCGCCGAATCCCGACGGCGGCACCGTGTTGCGGTGGACCGC
Organism: Mycobacterium sp. NGS19; assembly: GCF_059813155.1. Taxonomy (NCBI): domain Bacteria; kingdom Bacillati; phylum Actinomycetota; class Actinomycetes; order Mycobacteriales; family Mycobacteriaceae; genus Mycobacterium; species Mycobacterium sp. NGS19. The sequence continues at coordinate 344,709 of NZ_JCALEB010000004.1, read as the reverse complement.
TCCGCTGGAGTAGCGGCGTCAGACCGCCGGCGCCTCGCTGTCCAGCCACTCGACCACGTCGGACAGGGGGCGGCGCGGGGTGGCCGGCAGCGGTTCGGCGTTGACCGCCGCCCAGCCGACGCGAAGCAACATCTGCGGATAGCCGCTGTCGCCGAAGACGTCCTCCTGCACCGCAGCCCGAGTCGCCGGAATCTCCAGCGGTTCGGTGACCGGGCAACTCGCCAGGCCCTGCGCAGTGGCCGTCAGCAACACCAGGCTCGTGGCCTCGCCGGCGCGCAGGCGCGACAGCTGGCTGTCGTCCTTGGTGCCCAGCGCCAGCACCACGGCGTTGTCCTCGGCGGGCGCCACGCCGTCGGGCTGAGCCAGCCCCGGCCCGGCGAAGAAGCGGCCCGGGATCACGGCAGCCGGATCCGACGGCGGCGTACTGCGGGCCGGCACACCGGCCACCGACCCGTACCGCCCGCTCCAGGCCGTCAATTCAGTCAGGTACTCGCGGTCGGTGGCGTGCTCGCTAACCGCTTGTGCCACAACGCTTTGCAGCTTCGGCAGCGATTCCACCTGACGCAGCATCACGCCGGCCCGCGCGGCTCGCGCACCCATCAGACCGATGTCGGCGATCGGCACCGGCCAGGAGCTGTAATGGCGCCGGTCGGTCCGGCGCCGCGGGATGGCGGCAGCCAGCATGATGTCCAGCTCGTTGGCGGGCTGCCGCCAGACATGGATCGCGGCAAGGTGGTTCGGGTCAGCCGGGTTCGGCAGCCGCTGCACCTTGGCTTGCCAGCCCAGAGCCCCCAGAGCGACCACACAGTGATGCAGCGATGCACCGCAGGACAGCATCAGATCGCGGCGGTCCGGGTCCGTCTTCCGCAGATGCCGGCTGGGGTCGGCATACAGGTGCAAACTGCGGTGACCCACCCGCCAGCGCCACGGCTGGGAGTTGTGCACCGACGGCGCGCGCGTGGCAAGCTCCATCACCGAACCGATCGTCCCGGTGTCGGGAAACTGCGCGCTCATGGACTGGACTCCCTGCTCCTGCCGTTGAACCTGCTCATAGGCTGCCGTCCGGCGGTCGCGGCGGGTAGGGAAGAAAGACCCTTATTGACGAGGCTGAAGGGCGACCAAGTCGTCGGCGTGCACCACCGGGCGGCGCAGCTCCGGTGCCAGCTCCGAGGTGGAGCGCCCGATCATCGCGGCCAGCTCGGTGGCGTCGTAGGCCACGACGCCGCGCCCCACCACGGTTCCGTCGGGACCTTGTAGCTCCACTACGTCGCCGCCGAAGAACCGGCCCGCCACCGCGGTGATGCCCGCCGGCAGCAACGAGCGGCGCTGTTGGACCACCGCCCGCACCGCCCCGTGGTCCAGAGTGAGCGCGCCCGTGGTCTCGGCGGCGTAGCGCACCCAGAACCGGCGGGCTGACATTCGCGACCCGCGCGGCGCGAACACCGTGCCCACCGACGCGTCGGTGAGCGCCGTGCCGGCGTCGTCGGCGGCGGCCAGCAGCACCGGCACCCCAGCGTCCGACGCCAACAGCGCCGAGGACAATTTGGACGCCATGCCGCCGGTGCCGAAGTGGTGGCCGCGGCCGGCCACCACGCCCTCGAGGTCGCCCGGCCCGGTGACTTCGGGGATGAACCGCGCGTTGCCTTTGCGAGGGTCCGAGTCGTATAGGCCGTCGACATCGGACAGCAGCACCAGCGCGTCGGCCCCGACCAGGTGCGCGACGAGCGCCGACAGCCGGTCGTTGTCGCCGAAGCGGATCTCGTTGGTGGCGACGGTGTCGTTCTCGTTGACGATCGCCACCGCGTGCAATGCCCGCAGCCTGTCCAGCGTTCGCTGGGCGTTGGTGTGTTGTACCCGCTGGGCGATGTCGTGGGCGGTGAGCAGCACTTGGCCCACGGTGCGGTTGTAGCGGGCGAACGCAGCGCTCCACGAGTTCACCAGCGCCACCTGACCGACGCTGGCCGCCGCCTGCTTAGTCGCCAAATCCGTTGGCCGCCTGGTCAATCCGAGCGGCTCCAGGCCGGCGGCGATGGCGCCCGAGGACACGATGACGACGTCGGAGCCGGCCTTCATCCGGGTTTCGATCGCGTCGGCGAGCCGGTCCAGCCGCGCCACGTCGAACATCCCGGTGGGCGTGGTCAGCGCCGTGGTGCCGATCTTGACGACGACGCGGCGCGCGGTGCGCACCGCCTCGCGGGCGCTCACGACGGTTCGCCCTGCCGGCGCTCACGCCGCGCGGCTTTGCGTTCGGCGGCCGAGATGCGCTCGGTCCTGTCGAGCCGGGCGTCGGTGCCGCGTCCGGAGGGCGTCACGTCGACGCCGGCCGGGGTTTGCGGTTCCCAGTCGAACGTCACGTCGCCGATGGTCACCTCGCAACCCGGGGTGGCGCCCAGCCGCAGCAGCTCGTCCTCGACGCCCAGCCGGGCCAGCCGGTCGCCGAGGTAGCCGACGGCCTCGTCGTTGTCGAAGTCGGTCTGGTTCACCCAGCGCTCGGGCCGGGCGCCGTGGACGACGAACGCTCCCGGGTGTTCGGGATCTCGTTCGACGGTGAAGCCGCTGTCGTCGACGGGCACCGGCCTGATCACCGGCCGCCGGGCAGGTGCGGCGGGATGGGCGGCACGGTACGCCGAAATCATGTCCCACAACGCAAACACCAACGGCCGCAGACCTTCTCGAGTAAGCGTGGACACTTCGAACACCGGCCAGCCGAAGCGGCGCTTGACTTCGTCGCGGACGAAGTCCGCCAGTTCCCGCGCCTCCGGCACGTCGATCTTGTTCAGCACCACCGCACGCGGTCGCTCGGACAAGTCAACGAGTGCCGAATCCACTTGCAGCGTAGGCGAATACGCGGCAAGCTCGGCTTCCAGTGCCTCGATGTCGGACACCGGATCACGGCCGGGTTCCAAAGTGGCGCAGTCGACCACGTGAACCAGTACCGCGCAGCGCTCGATGTGCCGCAGGAATTCCAGGCCGAGTCCCCGGCCTTGCGACGCGCCGGGGATCAGCCCGGGCACGTCGGCGACGGTGAAGGAATGCTCACCGGCCGACACCACGCCGAGGTTGGGAGTCAGCGTGGTGAACGGGTAGTCGGCGATCTTGGGTTTGGCCGCCGACAGCACCGATACCAGCGACGACTTGCCCGCGGACGGGAAGCCGATCAGACCGACGTCGGCGACAGTCTTGAGCTCCAGCGTCAGGTCGCGGGCCTGTCCCTTCTCGCCGAGCAACGCGAAGCCGGGCGCCTTCCGGGCGCGGGACGCCAGTGCCGCGTTGCCCAGCCCGCCGCGGCCGCCCTTGGCCGCCTCGAAAGTGGTGCCCGCGCCCACGAGGTCGGCCAACAGCCGGCCGTGCTCGTCGAGCACCACGGTGCCGTCGGGCACCTTCAGGTAGAGGTCGTCGCCGTGCGCGCCGTCGCGGTTGCCGCCTTGACCCTGCTTGCCGTTCGGAGCGGTGACGTGCGGGTGGAAATGGAAGTCCAGCAGCGTGTGCACTTGCGGATCGACCCGCAGATAGACACTGCCGCCGCGGCCGCCGTTGCCGCCGTCAGGTCCGCCGAGGGGCTTGAACTTCTCCCGGTGCACCGACGCACAGCCGTTGCCGCCGTTGCCGGCCCGCACATGGATCACGACGCGGTCGACAAACCTGGGCATCGGTGGTTCCTTTCACCGAGAAGTGACGTTCTGAAGAGGAAGCGCGCAAGGGCGGACCTGCAAAACGTCGCTCTCGGCGCGCGTCACTCCCCCGCGGGGACGATGCTGACCGTCTTGCGGCCGCGCTTCTCGCCGAACTGGACCGCACCCGCGGCCTTGGCGAACAGCGTGTCGTCGCCGCCGCGCCCGACGTTGACGCCGGGATGGAAGTGAGTGCCGCGCTGGCGGACCAGAATCTCGCCGGCCTTGACGATCTGGCCGCCGAACCGCTTGACGCCGAGCCGCTGTGCGGCTGAGTCACGACCGTTGCGTGAGCTGGAAGCGCCCTTCTTGTGTGCCATCTGTCGTCGCCTCCTGCTAGTTGATCCCGGTGACTTTTACGACGGTCAGCTGCTGGCGATGACCCTGCCGCTTGTGGTAGCCGGTCTTGTTCTTGAACTTGTGGATGCGGATCTTGGGGCCTTTGGTGTGCTCGAGCACCTCGCCGGTGACGGCGACGTTCGCGAGCTTGGCCGCGTCGGTGGTGACGTCTGAGCCGTCGACCACCAGCGCGACGGGCAGGCTCACCGTGGCGCCCGGCTCGGCATCCAGCTTCTCGACCTTGACCACGTCACCGGCCGACACCTTGTACTGCTTGCCACCGGTCTTCACGATCGCGTACGTCATCGGTCCTCTTTCTGGGCGCGCGCTACCCGTGGGGCGCGCGGGTCTGGGTTTCTGCCACCGCCCCGTGTGCTGACAGGGCCTGGCGACAACCCGTCAAGGGTACGTGACCAGCGAGTAAAGGGTCAAACCGCGTCGTTACGTCCGCTGAGGTTGTCGTAGCGACAGAATCGGGCTCTACGACAGCTCACCCATCGTGACTCGGCGGACCGGCGGGACGCGCCGCGGCCCGACGGGGCCTGCGGGCCACCGCACCTGACACCGGCGTGACGGCCGGGGAGTCGTCGCGGCCCTCCGAGTCCACGTCCGAATCCGCCCGCGAAACCTCGATCTCCAGATCATCGTCGAGGTCTTCGTCGTCCTCGTCGAGATCGACGTCGATATCGTCGTCCTCGTCCTCGTCGTCCTCGTCGTCTTCGTCCGACCCGTCCAGATCCTCGTCTTCGAGGTCTTCATCGGCGAGTTCGACCACGGCTTCTTCCAGCTCAGCGACCGATTCCGCGCTCTGCGAACCCTCGTCGTCGTCGCCGTCTTCGCTGCGGGCCGCCGCCATCGCCTTGAACAGCGGGTGCTCGCCCGGCGCATGCGCGGGCACCTTCGCGATCGCGGGCTCGTCGGCGCGGGCCTTGCGGGAACGCTTGCCACGCCGGCCGCCGCCTTCCTTGCGCGCCGGACTGGACTCCACCGGGTCCGTGTGCAGCAGGATCCCGCGGCCGCCGCAGTGCGGACAGGGCGTCGAGAACGCTTCGATCAGCCCGGTGCCCAACCGCTTTCGGGTCAGCTGCACCAGCCCCAGCGACGTCACCTCCGACACCTGGTGCCGGGTGCGGTCGCGGGCCAGCGCCTCGGTGAGCCGGCGCAGCACCAGGTCGCGGTTGGACTCCAGCACCATGTCGATGAAGTCGATCACCACGATGCCGCCGATGTCGCGCAGCCGCAGCTGTCGCACGATCTCCTCGGCCGCCTCCAGGTTGTTGCGGGTGACGGTCTCCTCCAGGTTGCCGCCCGAGCCGGTGAACTTGCCAGTGTTGACGTCGACGACCGTCATTGCCTCTGTCCGGTCGATCACCAGAGTGCCGCCCGAGGGCAACCACACCTTGCGGTCCATCGCCTTGGTCAGCTGCTCGTCGATGCGGTGCACGGCGAACACGTCAGGCCCGTCCGGCGACGCGGGCTCGTACTTGGTCAACCGCGGAAGTAAATCTGGCGCAACGGAATTGACGTAAGAATTGATGGTGTTCCAGGCCTCGTCGCCGGATACGACCAGCCTCGAGAAGTCTTCGTTGAACAGGTCGCGGATCACCTTGACCAGCACGTCGGGCTCTTCGTAGAGCGCCACCGCGGCGCCGGCGGCGTTGGCTTTGACCTCCTGGGCCTGGGCCTCGATCTGCTTCCAGCGCTCCTGCAGCCGGTTCACGTCCGCGCGGATGTCCTCTTCCTTGACGCCCTCCGACGCGGTGCGGATGATCACGCCCGCATCAGAGGGCACCACCTCGCGCAGGATCTCCTTGAGCCGCTGCCGTTCGGTGTCGGGCAGCTTGCGGCTGATCCCCGTCGACGACGCGCCCGGCACATAGACCAGGTAGCGGCCGGCCAGCGACACCTGCGTGGTCAGCCGTGCGCCCTTGTGCCCCACCGGATCCTTGCTGACCTGGACGACGACGTAGTCACCGGGCCGCAGCGCCTGCTCGATCTTGCGGTTGGTGCCGCCCAAACCCGCTGCATCCCAATTGACTTCGCCCGCATACAGCACCCCGTTGCGGCCGCGGCCGATGTCGACGAACGCGGCCTCCATCGACGGCAGCACGTTCTGCACGATGCCGAGGTAGATGTTGCCGACCAACGAGACCGACGCCGCGGACGTGACGAAGTGCTCGACGAGCACGCCGTCCTCGAGCACAGCGATCTGCGTGTAGCGGGCGCCTTCATGAGGCGGCTCCGTGCGCACCTTGTCGCGCACCACCATCACCCGCTCGACGGCTTCGCGGCGGGCCAGGAACTCGGCCTCGGAAAGGATCGGTGGGCGACGGCGGCCCGCGTCGCGGCCGTCGCGGCGGCGCTGCCGCTTGGCCTCGAGCCGAGTGGACCCGGTGATGCCCTGGATCTCGTTGTCGTCCTGGTCAGATTTGCCGGAACTGCGGGGAACACGTTCGTGGACAACGGTATTCGGCGGGTCGTCGGACGAGCCGTTGCCGGCGGAATCGTCGCCGGGTCCTGACCCGGCCTTGCGGCGGCGGCGACGGCGACGCCGCCGGGTCGTCCCCTCGGCCGCCGTCGACTCGTCGTCGCCGTTCTCGTCGTCGCCCTCGTCGGACTCCTCCCCGTCGGCCTCAGCCTCGGCCTCGCCGGAATCGCCGTCGTCGTCGGAATCCTCACCGCTGCCCTGCTCGCCGCGCCCACGTCCACGTCCGCGCCGCCCGCGGCGGCGCCGCCGGCTGGACGGCCGCTCGGACGGCTCGCCGTCGGCCGAGTCGACGTCGTCAGACTCGTCGTCGTCCTCGTCGTCGTCCTGGTCGTCGGTGTCCTCGCGCTCGATGGGCTGCGGAGCGACGAACAGCGGCATGTAATCCGGCGGATCGTGCTGCCCGTCGTCGGGCACCGGAGTCAGCGCATCGACGCTGGACGGGTCCGGTGACACCTCCGGCGGTGCGCTGCTGTCGGGCTGATCAAGGATTTGGTCATCGTCGGCCACGTAATCTCCTAGAAGCCCCCGGGCGCGTCCACAGACGCGGCCACGCGAGGGCTATCGCTATGAACCCGGGCGCTGGTCCCGAGTGTTGTAGGTCTTCGCGCCGAGTGGCCCGGAAGCTCTCGGCACCTGGTGCGAATGACGGCTGTGACGGTCCGCGCCGCATCGCAGAGGCCGCGATCGTCGCGCTCGTCTAAGTCTTCATTCGGGTCGTCAGCACCGTGTGGCGCCGGCTACCCGCGCCCAGTATCCCATACGACCGCCAGCACACGGCCAACTGCTATCGATCCGGGAACCACAACGCGATTTCGCGGGCCGCGGACTCCGCGGAATCGGACCCGTGGACCAGGTTGTACTGCGTCTCCAGCGCGAAGTCGGCGCGGATACTGCCCGGTGCGGCCTTCTCGACCGGATCCGTGCCGCCGGCGATCTGCCGGAACGCCGCCACCGCCCGCGGGCCTTCGACGACCGCGGCCACCACGGGCCCCGAGGTGATGAACTCCAGCAGCGAATCGAAGAACGGTTTGCCGTCGTGTTCGGCGTAGTGCTGGCGGGCCAGCTCGTCGCTCACAGACCTCAGCTCCAACGCCGCCAGCGACAGACCCTTGCGCTCGATGCGGCCGATGATCTCCCCCACCAGCCCGCGCTGGACACCGTCGGGCTTGATCAACACAAGGGTGCGCTCCACGGCGGCCAGATTAGTCGAGCCCGTCGGGCGGGGGCTGCTGGCCGGGCAGCAGCCCCCGCTGCTGGCGGCGCAACACCTCGGCGCGCAGGTAAGCCAGCAGCAGCCACACCGCGGTGAACAGCACGCCGATGAACCCGATTGCCGGATCCACGAAGAACCCGGCCAGCAGCACCAGCTGCACCCCCAGGTTCAGCCAGATCGCCCAGCTGTGGCGCTGCAGCGCGGGCAACACCACGAGCACGGCCGCTACCGCGATCAAATACGTGCCGGTGCTTTCCAGCACCGAATGGCCCACCACCAGCACCACCGGAAGCGCGAGCAAGACCACCACCGCCTCAAGCAGCAGCACACCGGCCATCACGCCACGGAAGCTCTTCCACGGGTCGGGCTGCGTCACGCCGGGTCCTTTCCGAACAGCGTCCGGGCGGCACCCGCGGTGACCACCGATCCGGTGATCACAATGCCTGCCCCGGCGAAGCCGTCGCCTGTACCGGCCTCCTCCACCAGCGCAGTGGCCGTCTCGATCGCGTCGACGAGTGTGGCCGCCCGCACCACGCGGTCGGGCCCGAAGCGCTCGACGGCCGCGTCGGTGAGCACGTCGATGTCAAGACCGCGCGGGGATCCGTTGTGGGTGACGACGATCTGGTCGAACACCGGTTCCAGCGCCCCGAGAATGCCGGCGACGTCCTTGTCGGCCATCACTGCGACCACCCCGACCAGATAGCGGAAGTCGAACTCGCTCTGCAGCGTGTGCGCCAGTGCCGCTGCGCCGGCCGGGTTGTGCGCCGCGTCCAGCAATACAGTCGGCGCCGAGCGGACACGTTCCAGCCGCCCGGGGCTCTTGACCGCGGCGAAGCCGGCGCGCACGGCGTCGACGTCGAGTTGGCGCTGCGCTCCGGCACCGAAAAACGCCTCCACCGCGGCCAGCGCGATCGCCGCGTTGTGTGCCTGATGCTCGCCGTGCAGCGGCAAGAAGATGTCGGAGTACACCCCACCCAAGCCCTGCAACGTCAGCAGCTGGCCCCCAACGGCGATTTGGCGCTCCAGCACCGCGAACTCCGAATCCTCCCGCGCCACAGCGGCATCCGCGCGCACGGTCTGCGCCAGCAGCACCTCCATTGCTGCAGGAAGTTGACGGCCGATCACGGCGACGGTGTCGGTGGGATCCAACGATTCCGGCTGGCGGGTGATGATGCCGGCCTTCTCGCTGGCGATCTCGGCGACGGAGTGACCCAGATAGTCGGTGTGGTCGATGCTGATCGGGGTGATGACGGCGACCGGCGCGTTGACCACATTGGTGGCGTCCCAGCGCCCGCCCATCCCCACTTCGATGACGGCGACGTCGACGGGCGCGTCGGCGAACGCGGCGAACGCCATCGCGGTGACCACCTCGAACTTGCTCATCGCCGGCCCGCCCGCCGCTTGCGACTGCGCGTCCACCATCTGCACGAACGGCTCGATCTCGCGGTACACCTCCACGTAGCGCGCCGGGGTGATCGGCTCGCCGTCGATCGCGATGCGTTCCACCGCCGACTGCAGATGCGGACTGGTGGTGCGGCCGGTGCGCCGGTTCAGCGCAGTCAACAACGCGTCGACGATCCTGGCCACCGATGTCTTGCCGTTGGTGCCGGCGATGTGAATCGACGGGTAGCTGCGTTGCGGCGAGCCCAGCAGATCCATCAGCGCACTGATGCGGGCGAGACTGGGCTCGATCTTGGTCTCCGGCCAGCGCTGGTCCAGCAGATGCTCGACTTGAAGCAGTGCGGCAGCCTCGTCGGGGGTGGGATCGAGGCTCATCCGAGCGATGCGAGCCGGTTCGTAATGCGCTCGACCTCTTCCCGCGCGAATTGCTGACGGTTGCGGATCTTGTCGACGATGTCAGCCGGCGCCTTCGACAGGAACTGCTTGTTGTCGAGCTTGGCCGAGGTCTGCGTCAGCTCCTTTTGCGCTGCGGCCAAATCTTTTTCGAGCCTGCGCCGCTCGGCCTCGACGTCGACGGTCCCCGAGGTGTCCACTTCGACGGTCACGGTGCCGCCCGCGAGTCGCACCTCGACCGACGCTGAGGGCGTGAAGTCGCCCTTCGCCTCGGTCAGCCATGCCAGCGACGACACCGCCGACACTTGACCGGTCAGGTCGGCGGCGTCCACGCCCACCAGCCGCGCGGGCACCTTCTGGCGGTCGGCCAGCCCCTGGTCGCTGCGGAACCGGCGCACCTCAGTCACAAGCTTCTGCATGTCCGAAATCCGGCCTGCAGCAGAGGGATTCAGCACCCGGCCGGACGGCTTCGGCCACTCCGCAATCACCAGCGATTCGCCACCGGTGAGCGCCTTCCACAATGCCTCGGTAACGAACGGCATCACCGGATGCAGCAACCGCAGCAGCGTGTCGAGCACTTCCGCCAGCACGGCGGTGGTGTGGTAGATGCCTTCGGCCAGTTGGACTTTGGCCAATTCGACATACCAGTCGCAGAACTCGTCCCACGCAAAGTGGTACAGCGCTTCGCAGGCGCGGTTGAACTCGTAGCCGTCCAGCGCCGAATCGACCTCGGCGCGAACCTCTTCCATGCGGCCGAGAATCCAGCGGTCGGCGTCGGTGAGCCAGCCGTCGTCGGGCAGAGCAGCCGGGCCAGCACCATTGATCAACGCGAACCGGGTGGCATTGAACAACTTGGTGACGAAGTTGCGGGACGCCCTGGCATGGTCCTCGCCGATCGACAGGTCACCGCCCGGACTGGCACCGCGCGCCAGCGTGAACCGCAGCGCGTCGGCGCCGAACATCTCCACCCAATCCAGCGGATCGATGCCGTTGCCGCGCGACTTGCTCATCTTGCGGCCGTACTCGTCGCGAATCAGCCCGTGCAGGAAGACATTCTCGAATGGGACCTGCGGACCGCGTTCGCCGCCGAGCGTGATCGCGTCGTCGTCGGCGACGAACATTCCGAACATCACCATCCGCGCAACCCAGAAGAACAGGATGTCGTAGCCGGTGACCAGCACGTCGGTGGGATAGAACGTGCGCAATTCGGGGGTGTGGTCGGGCCAGCCCATCGTCGAGAACGGCCACAGCGCAGAGCTGAACCAGGTATCGAGCACGTCGGGGTCCTGGTCCCAGCCCTGCGGCGGAGTCTCGTCGGGCCCCACGCACACCATTTGCCCCTCGGGCCCGTGCCAGATCGGGATGCGGTGACCCCACCACAGCTGGCGCGAGATGCACCAGTCGTGCATGTTGTCGATCCACGCGAACCAGCGGGATTCGAGGCTGGCCGGGTGAATCACGATGTCGCCGTTGCGAACTGCGTCACCGGCGGCTTTGGCCAGCGACTCGACCTTCACCCACCATTGCATCGACAGGCGCGGCTCGATCGGTTCGCCGCTGCGCTCGGAATGCCCGACGCTGTGGATGTAGGGCCGCTTCTCCTCGACGATGCGGCCCTGCTCGGCCAGCGCCTCGCGCACCTTGACCCTGGCCTCGAACCGGTCCATCCCGTCGAAAACCGTTCCGGTGTCGGCAATTCGGCCACGCGTGTCCATGATCGTCGGCATCGGCAGCTTGTGCCGCAGGCCGATCTCGAAGTCGTTGGGGTCGTGAGCCGGGGTGACTTTGACTGCGCCCGTGCCGAATTCGGGGTCGACGTGCTCGTCGGCGACGATCACCAGCTTGCGGTCGAGGAACGGGTGCGGCAGCGTGGTGCCCACCAGATCGCGGTAGCGCTCGTCGTCGGGATGCACCGCGATTGCGGTGTCGCCCAGCATTGTCTCGACCCGAGTGGTGGCGACGACGATGTGCGGCTCGTCGTCGCGAAGCGAGCCGTACCTGAACGAAACCAGCTCGCCCGGAATGTCTTCGTACTTGACCTCTAAGTCCGAGATCGCTGTCTGCAGCACCGGCGACCAGTTCACCAGCCGCTCGGCCCGGTAGATCAGGCCCGCGTCGTAGAGCCGCTTGAAGATCGTGCGCACCGCCCGCGACAGGCCCTCGTCCATCGTGAACCGGTCGCGGGTCCAGTCGACACCGTCGCCCAGCCGCCGCATCTGCGCGCCGATGGTGCCGCCCGAGTCGTGCTTCCAGTCCCACACCTTCTGGATGAACAGCTCGCGGCCGAAGTCCTCTTTGGTCTTGCCGTCCGCCGCGAGCTGCTTTTCGACCACGCTTTGGGTGGCGATACCCGCGTGATCCATACCGGGTAGCCACAGGACCTCGTAGCCCTGCATGCGCTTGCGCCGGGTGAGCGCGTCCATCAGCGTGTGATCCAGCGCATGGCCCATGTGCAGGCTGCCCGTGACGTTAGGTGGCGGCAGCACGATCGAGTACGCGGGCTTTTTGCTGTGGGGGTCGGCGGTGAAGTACCCGGCGTCGACCCAGCTCTGGTACAGCTCGCTTTCAGCAGCGGCCGGGTCCCATGCCTTGGGCAGGGCGTCGGCAGCCGGCGAAGTGGGTCGGGGGGTCACCGGTCAATTCTAGGAATGCCCGGTGACCCGGCGCGAAAGCGGCTACTGGGCGCGCAGGTGAAACCGCTGTCAGGCCAGGCGGACGGTCTCCAGTGACACACCCGCGCCCGGGAAGCGCGCCAGCAGCGCGTCACCCATCGCGGCGGCCGGCGTCAGCACACCGCGCAGCTCCGACAGCTTGTCGCGGTCGAATGCGAGCGCCAGAGCGCTCTCACCCAGCAGCACCGAGGTGGCCTTGTAGCCGGGGTCACCCTGCTGCGTCATCCTCGCCACGTACCGGGCGCCCGTCGTCGTGGTGCTGTAGGTCTCCACCTTGTAGTAGCCGCGTTCTCGGGCGGTCTCGCTGGGCCCGGTGCCCGGCTTCGGGACCACTCGCTCGACGAGCCGCTGCGGAAGGAATCGGAAGAACCGGCTGCCGAGGCCGGTTGCGACCGCCGTACCGCCCGTCGCGACCGCTGCCAGAACCGGCGCGACCGGCGACGTCCCGACGCTCATCACCTCGGAGTATCGGAACCGCCGGCCGTACGGCCAGCCCATCAGCGCGTTACTGCGCCGCACAGTTCGGGTGTTGGGCAGCGCCATCACGAAGCCGGTGGTCCACAGGCCGGCGAGTTCGGGAGCGATGTCGCGGCCTCGGCGCAACGTGTTGTCCGGTTGTGCTCCCAGATCTGGTTCTGCGGGCCGGTCGGGCGAGAGCAGATACGGGTCGGCAAGCATGCGCCGCACTTCGGGGTTGGTCGACGAGTCGCGCATCACCTCGAGTATCGAGGCGATCGTTCCCCCCGACAGCCCCCCGGACATCCCGCGCAGCACGAACGTGGTGTCAGTCAATTCGCCGGTGCCGTCCTCGGCCGCCTTGCGGTAGAGGGCGTACACGGTCAGATCGGACGGTATCGAGTCGAAACCGCACGCGTGCACAATGCGCGCGCCGGTGTCGACGGCCTGCTTGTGGAACAGGTCGATGCTCTTGCGGATGAACTGCGGCTCGCCGGTGAGGTCGGCGTAGTCGGTGCCGGCTTCGGCGCAGGCTTCGACCAGCGGAAGGCCGTACTTCGCGTAAGGCCCGACAGTGGTGACGACGACGCGGGTGCGCGCGGCCATCGCTTTCAGAGTGGACGGCTGCGACGCGTCGGCAGTCACCAGCGGCCACTCCTTCGCCGCTTCGCCGAGCGAGTCTCGGACCGCACGCAGCTTGTCGGTGGAGCGGCCCGCCAGCCCGATGCGAGCCCCCGAACCGGCGCTGGCCAGATACTGCGCGGTCAGCTTTCCGACGAACCCGGTGGCGCCGTACACGACGATGTCTAGTTCACGCTCCGCTGCGGTCATGTGTTGAAACTACAGTCGTGCCCATGCCGAGACGGGTCGTGGTGGTGGGAGCGGGCATCGCAGGGCTGGGGGCCGCGGTGGCGCTGCAGCGGCGCGGCTTTGACGTCACGGTGATCGAGGAACGCACTGACACCTCCAGCGGCGCCGGCATCAGCATCTGGCCCAACGCCCTTGCAGCGCTCGACCAGATAGGCCTCGGCGACGCAGTCCGTGCCGCCGGCGGCCGCGTCACCGCCGGCGCGATGCGCTGGCGCGACGGCACATGGGTGCGCCGCCCACATCGGGATCGGATGATCCGGGCGCTCGGCGAGCCGCTGGTGGTGATCCAGCGCGCTGCGCTCACACGCATCCTGGAGAACGCGCTGACCGAGGGCACGGTGCGCCGCGGCGTAGCGCTCACCGGTATTGAAGAAACCGCAGGTGGTGTCCGGTTGGCGCTGTCCGGCGGGACGGAGGACGCCGACGCGCTCGTCGGCGCCGACGGCACCCGCTCGCTGACCGCGCGCCACCTCAACGGTCCGCTCGCCGACACCTACACCGGGTACACCGCCTGGCGCGGGGTGGCGGACTGCTCTATCGACCCGGATCTGGCAGGCGAGACCATGGGCCCCGGCGTCGAATTCGGGCATGTTCCGATGGGCTCCGCGCACACGTACTGGTTCGCCACCGAACGCGCTACCGAAGGCGCGGCGGCCGCCGAGGGCGAGCTGGCCTATCTGCGCCGCAGATATTCGTCATGGGCGCAACCCATCCCGGACATCCTCGCCACCACGGATCCCGCGGTGGTGCTGCGCCACGACCTCTACGACCGCACCCCAGCGAAAGTATGGGCGAAAGGCCCGATCGTGCTCGTCGGCGACGCTGCGCATCCGATGCGCCCGCATCTGGGCCAGGGCGGCTGCCAAGGGCTGGAGGACGCCGCGATCCTCGCCGCGTTCGCCGGCAACGCCGACGATCTGACCGTCGCGTTCGCCCAATTCGCCGCGTTCCGCAAGCCGCGCGTCACGCCGCTGATCCGGGAATCGGCGGTGCTCGGGCGGATCGTCAACCTGCGCCCACCCATGCTCTCGGCCGTCGCGACGCGTGCCAGCGTGCTGGTGCCCGAGGCCCTGGTGACCCGCCATCTCGCCGGGATCGCCTCCAGGGGCGCGTTCGCCATGCCCACCGACCGCGACGCGCAGCCGGCATGACGCACGCCGAAATGGGGCGTCCGTGTGGTCGGGGCGGCGGACCCCGGTGTCAGCGAACGGGGCCGCCCAAGACCTGCAATGGAGCGGTGAGTGTGGTGCACAGCAGATCGAGCCTGATCCCGGCCAGGCTGCCGACATTCTGGCAGCCGGTGGTCGCAGACACGGTGCGGACGGCCGGCGCCTGAGCGGTGCGATTCACGGCAGGCATGGGGCTGCCGGCGTAGGCGCCGCACTTCGGCCACGCACCGAGCCCCTGCGTGCGCAGCACGTTCTCGGCGACCCGGATCTGCTCTTCGCGGCTGGCGCCGGCCGGTGAGCCGACACCGCCGTTTGCCGTCCAGGTTGCCTGCTTGAACTGGAGACCGCCGAAGTGGCCGTTGCCGGAGTTGCTGGCCCAGTTGCCGCCCGACTCGCACTGCGCGATCGCGTCCCAGTTGACGGTGTCGGCGTGAGCGGTGGCGGAGGACAGTGCCAGCGGCGCGCTCAGTAGTGCACCGGCGAAGGCGGCCATTGTGATCGTCTTGCGGATCCCCATCATCGCGGTCCCTTTCCCAAAGCCCCCGAAACATTGGTCGATGGGGTGATCGGGACCACATGGGCAGGTGTTACTCAGGAGACCGCTGATAAGAAATGTTTTTAGAGTTAAGAGATTTGCAAAAGAGGCGGGCGGTGTCGAAACTCTTCGACACCGCCCGCCTCTACATCAGCGTTTTCTCAGCCGCGCTTGCCGCACACCGGCCACGCGCCGAGCCCCTGCGAGCGCAGAACGTTCTCCGCGACCCGGATCTGCTCCTCGCGCGAGGCCTGCGCCGACGAGCCGGTGCCGCCGTTGGCCCGCCAGGTGCTCGGCGTGAACTGCAGGCCGCCGGCATAGCCGTTGCCGGTGTTGATCGACCAGTTGCCGCCCGACTCACAAGCCGCGATGGCGTCCCAGTTCACGCTGTCCGCCTGCGCGGTCGCCGTCGACATCGCCAACGGTGCAGCGACGAGCCCGCCGGTGACGGCGGCCCCTGTAATCACCTTCGTGATCACCTTGCGGAGGTTGTTCACATCATTCCTTTCGCCAAGCGCGCGCCAAGGACGCCCGCCGAAGCGGACGTAAGCGCCCCAGGAGGGGCGGGGTGCTTCCTCGAATCGCGCCGTCTCGGTCAGGCGCGACAGGGAGACAAGATTCGTCTCACCGGGCCACGGTGTCCCGGTGGCCGACGGAGGCGACGCGATCAGTCGCAAGCCTCCCAGTGGCCCCACACACGCAGGTTCTGGTTTGAAATTGTTTTGCTCCGGTTACGAAGACAAATGGAAGTTACAAACGATCCGACAAAAAGTCACATCGCGAAATCGCCAATCTCGAACCGATAACGACGCGGTCACGGGAAGTGGCTCTCAGCGTCCTGCCACGTCAGCCCGGCGTGTCTTAGGAACTCTCAGCCTCGGGTTCGCCCGTCGATTGGTGATCCGAATCACCAGCATTTTGTGAACTGGCTCACCGAATTCGGGGGTCGATATCCCCGTGAGATGCGGCCTGACGTGCTGTGATCCAAACCGGCGCTGTCGCATCAGGTGATATTGGTAACACTATTACTCGGGCGGCAAAGACCGGACCATTGACGAATATGTCAATAAATGGCGGGCCCAGATAGGGCGCATAGATCGGTGCGTATCAGCGCAGCAGACGCAAATCCGCAGCGGAATTCACGTTGGTCAGCGGCCGGCTGTCGGCGACCACAATTCGCTGCGCGTCAACGGAATTCACCAACGCCGCCATACTGCGCTCGCCCGCGGCTACCAACTCGTTGATCCGCTCGACCAGCGACGTCCGGTACAGAGCCGCGAGAAAGTGGTCGCGGCCGTCCCACGGCAACACCACCTCCGCGGGAAGATTCTTCGACGACTCGATCAGCACGTCGATGAGCGCCGCGTCCAAGAAAGGCATGTCCACGGCGCAGACGAACGCCCACGGCACCCCGGCTTCGGCTGCGGCACGCAGTCCCCGGCCAGTGGCGAGGAGCGGGCCCACGCCGCGTACGTCGTCGCGTAACACGTCGGCGTCCACGTCCGGGATGCGCTGCCCCGGAGCGGCGATCACGAACACCGGCGAGCAGCGCTGCTTGACCACACTCACCACATGCTGCACCAGCGTGGTGCCCATGTACGGCAGTGTGGCCTTGTCGCGGCCCATCCGGCGGGAAGCGCCACCGGCCAGCACCACACCGGCCAGCGGCGAACCGAGATCAGTCAACAGTCCAGGTGTCGCGTCCCCGCAGCAGCGATTGCAGTGCTGCGGTGTCGTGCGGGGTGGCCGCCTTCGCGTCGCGTACCTGAGTTCGGACGCCGTCGTCGTAGGTGGGTCGCTGCACCTGCCGGAAGACACCCATCACGGTGTGTTCCAGGTCCTGGTCGCTCAGGCGCGACAGCGCGAAGGCGTAGCTGGGATCTTCGATGGACGGGTCGTGCACGACGATCTGGTCGACGGCCACATCGGCGGTCTTGGCCACCTCGAGGCCGAAGCCTGATTGCACGACGCAGTATTCGCCGTTGTTGCCGAAGGTGATCGGCTGGCCTGCCGTGAGGTTGATCAGCCGCTCCTCGGCGCCCTCTTTACGCAACAGGTCGAATGAGCCGTCGTTGAAGATCGGGCAGTCCTGCAGAATCTCGACGAACGAAGCGCCTCGATGCTGGGCCGCAGCCCGCAACACCGCGGAGAGCCCCTTGCGGTCGGAATCCAACGCGCGGCCCACGAACGTGGCTTCTGCTCCCAGTGCCACCGACACCGGGTTGAACGGCTGATCCAGCGAGCCCATCGGCGTGGACTTGGTGATCTTGCCGACTTCTGACGTGGGCGAATACTGGCCCTTGGTCAGCCCGTAGATCCGGTTGTTGAACAGCAGGATCGTGATGTTGACGTTGCGGCGCAGCGCGTGGATCAGGTGGTTTCCGCCGATCGACAGGGCGTCGCCGTCACCGGTGACCACCCAGACCGACAGGTCGTCACGGGCCAAAGCCAGCCCGGTGGCCAGCGTCGGCGCGCGGCCGTGAATCGAGTGCAGACCGTAGGTTTCCAGGTAATACGGGAAGCGGCTGGAGCAGCCGATGCCGCTGACGAACACCATGTTCTCGCGGCGCAGCCCCAGCTCCGGCAAGAAGTTGCGGATCGTGTTGAGGATGACGTAGTCGCCGCACCCCGGGCACCAGCGCACTTCTTGGTCGCTGGTGAAGTCCTTGGCCTTCTGCGGAACGTCGGTGGTGGGCACACCGCTGATCGCGGTCAGCCCCAGGTCTACACCGATCCCGGCCGGAGCCGCTCGGCCGGCGACATCCAAATCAGTCATGCACTAGCTCCCGCTTACTCACCGACACGCTACCGTCAAACTTCGCGAATCTGGTCTTGTCTCTTTCTTTTTCAGCCAGTGACCCGTCGAGGGCGGAGTCGATGACGTCCTCGATTTCGTCGGCGAGGAACGCCATGCCCTGCACTTTGGTGACCGACTGCACGTCGACCAGGTACTTGCCGCGTAGCAGCAGCGCCAGCTGCCCGAGGTTCATCTCCGGGCAGACCACGGTGCGGTACCGGCGCAGCACATCGCCGAGATTGGCTGGGAACGGGTTGAGGTGGCGAAGGTGGGCTTGGGCAACCTTGATGCCGTTGCGACGAGCGCGCCTGCACGCCTCACCGATGGGCCCATAGCTGCTGCCCCAGCCGATCAGGAGCAACTCGGCGTCGCCGGTCGGGTCGTCCACTTCGACGTCGGGCACCGGGATGCCGTCGATCTTCGCCTGGCGCAACCGCACCATCAGGTCGTGGTTGGCCGGGTCGTAGGAGATGTTGCCCGACCCGTTCGCCGACTCCAGACCGCCGATACGGTGCTCGAGCCCGGGAGTGCCCGGAATCGCGAACTGGCGCGCCAACGTCTCGGGGTCGCGAGCGTAGGGCTGGAAGTCCTCGCCCGGCTGCGCCAGGTTGCGCTCGATCGGTGCGAAAGTGCTGACGTCTGGAATACGCCACGGTTCAGAGCCATTCGCGATCGCGCCGTCCGAGAGCAACAGCACCGGCGTGCGGTAGGTCAGCGCGATCCGCGCGGCCTCGATCGCGACGTCGAAGCAGTCCGATGGGGAGCGCGCGGCCAGCACTGCAACCGGCGACTCGCCGTTGCGCCCGAACAGCGCCTGCAGCAGGTCGGCCTGCTCGGTCTTCGTGGGCAAGCCCGTGGACGGACCGCCGCGCTGCACGTCGATGACCAGCAGCGGCAGCTCGGTCATCACCGCCAACCCGATCGCCTCTGACTTCAGCGAGATGCCGGGGCCCGAGGTGCTGGTGACGCCCAAGGCGCCGCCATACGATGCGCCGATTGCGGCACCGATTCCGGCGATCTCGTCTTCGGCCTGGAACGTGATGACGTCGAAGTTCTTGTGCTTGGAAAGTTCGTGCAGGATGTCCGACGCGGGCGTGATCGGATAGCTGCCCAGCACCACTTTGGTGCCGGCCAGCTGGCCGGCGACGATGATCCCGTAGGCCAACGCGGTATTGCCCGAAATCTGGCGGTACTCCCCTGGCTGGAGTTTGGCGGGCGCCACCTCGAAGGTGGTGCCGAAGGCCTCGGTGGTTTCGCCGTAGTTCCAACCGGCGCGCAGCGCCAGCACGTTGGCCTCTGCAACGTCGGGCTTGCGGGCGAACTTCTCGCGGATGAAGGTTTCCTGCGGCTCGATCTCGCGGCCGTACATCCAGGACAACAGGCCCAACGCGAACATGTTCTTTGCCCGCTGGCCGTCCTTCTTCGACGCGCCGATCTGTTCGACGGCCCCCAGCGTCAGCGTGGTCATCGGGACGGCATGCACAACGTAGTCGGACAGTTCCCCGGACTCCAGCGGATTCGCCTCGTAGCCGACCTTGGCGAGGTTGCGTTTGGTGAACTCGTCGGAGTTGGCAATCACCAGGCCGCCGCGCGGGAGGTCGCCGATGTTGGCTTTCAGCGCCGCCGGGTTCATCGCGACGAGAACATCGGGCCGGTCACCGGCGGTCAGGATGTCGTAGTCGGCGATCTGGATCTGGAACGACGAAACGCCGGGAAGCGTGCCTTGGGGTGCACGGATCTCGGCGGGGTAATTCGGTTGGGTGGCAAGGTCGTTGCCGAAGAGCGCGGCCTCAGAGGTGAACCGGTCACCGGTGAGCTGCATGCCGTCGCCGGAATCGCCGGCGAATCGGATGACGACCCTCTCGAGTTTTTGTCGCCCGTGAGGGCTGGCGCCGTTGCCGGTCGGCGTCACGACAGACCACCTTTCGCCCCAAGCCGCAAGGTTGATGTCACTGCTAGTACCGATTATGCACTTTCTTAGTGAACCCTTTACCTACGACGCACGCGTAATCGCCCATTGTGCTCACAAAAAAAGCAGCTCACGGGGTGCGACACTCGCGCAGCCACGAGAAAGTGTGGTTTTCGTCACGTCGCGTTTGAACGGTTTCTAAGAGATGTGCTTACTTGCGCAAGCACCCGAGCCGGGTCTGCGATAACGCCTTCCCGGCAGCGCCGCCAAACCTATGCTCATCGGTGATGAACCGGAACCTCCCGCTGTGGCGGGTCAGCATCGCTGGCCTGGTTCCGATGGCAACGGCCTCCGCCGCGTCGCCAGGTATCCCCGGGACACTGTTCGGCTCCGTCCGAGCGGCGCTGCGGCGACCCCGCGCCCGCGTCCCGGCACTCGTCGACGTGTCCGACGCGGCCTACGACATCCCGTTGAACACCCCGGCGCCGCCGCTCGAGACGGCGCCGAAGCAGGCGCTGGGCAGCGCTTCGGTGGGTGCGTTCCCCACCGGAGTCGCGGTCAGTCCGGACGGTAACCGCGTATACGTCGTCAACACCGGTGACGACTCCGTGTCGGTGATCGACGCCGAAAGCGGAATGGCGGCCCTGACGATCGCCGTCGGGCGCGCACCCTACGGGATCGCGCTGAGCGCCGACGGCCGGAATGCTTACGTGGCCAACGCGGCAAGCGATTCCGTGTCGGTCATCGACACGCAGATCCAGGCGGTGACGGCGACGATCGCGGTGGGCTCGAACCCCTACGGCGTCGCGGTGTCCCCCGACTCCGAGCGGGTGTTCGTGACGAACCAGGGTGACGGCACGCTGACGGTCATCGATCCCGCCAGCTCGACGATTCGCCTGGGCGGCGCACCGACCGGCGTGGCCGTCAGCCCGGACAGCCGCGAGCTGTATGTGGTCGACAACGCCCGTGACCGGTTACTGGTCGTGGATGCGGACGTGGGGAGCGTGGTCGGGACCATTCCGGTGGGCAAGCATCCCGCGCAGGTCGCCGTCACTCCTGACGGCAGCCAGGCTTTCGTCACCAACGCCGGCGGCGGTTCGGTGTCGGTGATCGACCTCAGAAGGCCGGCGGTGACAGAAACCATTCCCGTCGAGGCGCACCCGATCGGGGTGGCGGTGGACGCCTGCGGGCGATTCGCCTACGTGACCGCGCTCGACGCTTCCCGGCTCACCGGCACGGTGACGATCGTCGACATCGCGACCGGCGCGACGAACGTCGTGAGTGCGGGCGCGCCCTACGGTGTCGCGCCCGACCCGTCCGGTGACTACGCGTACGTCACCGACATCCGTTGCCACACCGTGTCATTGATCGACGTCGCCGAATCCGGCGGTCCCGGCAGTACGCGGGTCGAGCGAACGGCGCCGTCGCGGCGCGACGGCAAGGTTCGCGTGATCGAGTTCGACCGCGGCAGGTGCGGCGTCACCACCGACCCGAATGCGGGGCGCGCGTTCGTGGTTCGCAGTGACGACGACCTCGTCGAGGTGGTGGGGGCCTGCGGCACCACCGCGGTGGTGCCGGTGGGCCGCTACCCGTCGGCGCTGGTGCTGAGCCGCGACCGCAGCCGCGCGTACGTCACCAACCACCAGGACGGCACGCTGTCGGTCGTCGACACCGTCAGCGACAGCGACAGGTGCCACACGGTCGTCGCCACACTCGACGTCGGCCGGTGCTGGTCCACCGGCGTGGTGCTCAGCACTGACGGCAGTCGCGCCTACGCGGTCGACGAAGTGGACGGCCGCCTGTCGGTGATCGACACCGACGCCCAAAGCCCCACCCGCGACTCAGTGATCGGCCACATCGAGCTCGGCTGTCCGCCCACGGCACTTCAGGTCGCTCCGAACCAGCGATGGGTGTATGCGATCAACCAGTTCGACCGTGCGGTATGGGCTCTGCATATCGCCACCGGCCGAGTCGCGGCCATCCCGCTGCCGTCTCAACCGTATCGAATCACCATGGCGCCCAACGGGTTACGCCTGTATGTGAGCCTGCACGACGACGGATCGGCCTGTGTTGTCGACACCGACCCGACAAGCGCCGGCTACCACCAGGTGATCGCCCGCCTGCGGCTCGGCGGCCATCTGCCCGACCCGGTGTTCACCCCCGCGGGTTCGCGCGCCTACATCGTGAAGTCCGACGCAAATGCGGTGGCGGTCATCGACACTGTAACCAGTTCTGTCAAAGACGTTGCGGTGGGCCAGTATCCGTGGGACGTGGCGGCCAGCCCCGATGGCCGTCGCGCGTACGTCGCCAACTATCTCGACGACTCGCTGGCGGTCATCGGCTCGGCAACGGATGCCGTCGCCCGAACGTTGTCCGTCGGTGCGCGCCCGTGCCGTGTTGCGGTCGACGCCGACGGGACCCGGGCGTTCGTCGTCAACAGCCGGGACAACTCCCTGTCGGTGATCGATACGGGCAGAACCGCGGTCGCCACCACAATCGCGGTGGGCCGCAGACCATTCGACGTCGACGTGAGCGCTGACGGCAGGCGTGCGTTCGTGCATCACCGCGACGGCGTGTCACTGCTGTCGCTCTAGGCGCTCAGCCCAGGTGCACGCCCCAGCCGAACACCCGCGACGTCAGCAGCACCAGTCCCAGCGACACCGACGCGACCACCACCAGCCCGATCACCGCCACCACCAGTGGCCGCCAGCCGGTGCGGGCCAGTTCCCGCAAGTTCGTGTTGAGCCCGACACCGGCGAACGTCAGCAGGAAGGCCCACTTGGACACGTTGGCCAGGTTGGTGGTCTGCCCTTTGGTCAACCAGCCCGCGGTGGCGATCGCCGACACCGCCAGGAAGCCGAGCACGAACTTCGGGAACTTCTTCCAGACGAACAGCGCCTTGGCCTTGACGCCCGGAGCGAGTTCGTCGGCCTCGCCGCGCGACGCCCAGTAGAGGGCGAATCCTAGGACCACAAACCCGATCAGCGCGTTGCGGGTGGATTTCACCAGCACCGCGATCTTGCCGGCCTCGTCGGAGAACAGGTATCCGGTGGCGGTGGTTTCGGCGGTGTTGTCGACCGCTAAGCCCGCCCACAGCCCGAATTCCTGGTCGGTCAGTCCGAGCGCATGCCCCAGCGGCGGCAGCGTGAACAGTGCGACGGCGCCCAGGGCCAGGATCGCTGCGATCGCATATCCGGCCTCGGTGTTGCGGGCCCGGATGGCGCCTTTGGACGCGATGATCGCCGACACCCCGCAGATCGAAGTGCCGACGGCAAGCAGCGAACCGAGCTTGCCGGACAGTCCGAATAGCCGGGCCGCGGCCAGGATGATGCCGCCGGCGACCGTCATGTCGACCAGGATCTGGATCAAGCTCAGACCGCCGAGTTTGACGACGTCGCCGAGGACGAAACGCGCGCCCAGCGCGACGATGCCGATCTTGAGCCAGAACTCGTAGGTCGCCACACCCGGCCGGAAGATGCGGTGCAGGCCGACAGTGTTGGTGATCAACAGCCCAAAGACGATGGCCCACAACACGTATTCGATGTCAGGCACGGTCCAGTGCTGGTGGCGCGCGAGCGCGTTCCACCCCACCTGGGCGTATTTGCCCAGCAGGCCGATCGCGATCAGCAGCAGCACCCCGGGCACGTAGTCGAGCACATTGCGAGCCGGGAAGGTCGGCTCCGGTGTCTCGGTGTCGGGTTCGGTGTGGACGGCGCTCATCTCGCTCACCACGGGATCTTCGGCAGCACGTCGGCGACCGCCAGGATCACGATCACGCCGGCCCCGATCGTCGCGCACCAGTCGACGCCGAGTTTCTTCACCCTATGCTCACTCATGGCCGACATGCTGACCCCGGTCAGCGCTGGTTGCCTAGAGATTCGATCCGCCTGAGCGCAGCATCGGCGCGTTTGCCCGCGAAACAACCCGCCGGAGGGCATGCTGAGCGCCGATGCTCGTTTCAGGCGAAGGAAGGCCGCTCCGATGAGTCGATTCACCACGACGATGTACCGGAATGCTCGCCTCAGCTCGCACGGGCTGGTCACCGGGGAACCGCACGCACCGCTTCGGCAAAGCTGGTGGCAGGTGCACGAACGCGCCCGCCGAATAGCCGGCGGCCTCGCCGCCGCCGGGGTGAGCCGTGGCGACGCCGTGGGTGTACTCGCCGGCGCTCCGGTCGAGATCGCGCCGACTGCCCCGGGCGTATGGATGCGCGGTGCCAGCTTGACGATGCTGCACCAGCCGACGCCCCGCACCGATCTCGCACTGTGGGCACAGGACACCACCCGGGTCATCGACATGATCGCCGCCAAGGTCGTAGTGATCTCCGAGCCGTTTTTGGCCGCGGCACCG
The DNA here is from genome assembly GCF_059813155.1 of Mycobacterium sp. NGS19. Classification (NCBI taxonomy): domain Bacteria; kingdom Bacillati; phylum Actinomycetota; class Actinomycetes; order Mycobacteriales; family Mycobacteriaceae; genus Mycobacterium; species Mycobacterium sp. NGS19. The sequence goes on along the minus strand of NZ_JCALEB010000004.1, from coordinate 320,446 downwards.
GTGCTGACGGCTCACGGCGTCACCGTGCTGACCATCGAGGAGCTACTCGCTGCCGATCCGATCGACCCCGTCGACACCGACGAAGACGACATCGCGCTGATGCAACTGACGTCCGGCTCGACGGGCCATCCGAAGGCCGTTCAGATCAGCCACCGCAACATCTACTCCAACGCCGAGGCCATGTTCGTCGCCGCGGAATACGACCTCGACCACGACGTGATCGTCAGCTGGCTGCCGCTGTTCCACGACATGGGCATGACTGGATTCCTTGCAGTGCCAATGTATTTCGGCGCCGAACTAGTCGTGGTCACCCCGATGGACTTCCTGCGCGACATCTTGTTGTGGGCACGGCTCATCGACAAGTACAAGGGCACGATGACGGCTGCGCCGAACTTCGCCTACGTGCTGCTGGCCAAGCGGCTGCGCAAACAGGCCAAGCCCGGCGACTTCGACCTGTCCTCGCTGCGGTGGGCGCTGTCGGGCTCCGAGCCTGTCGAACCTGCCGACGTCGAAGACCTGATCGACGCGGGCAAACCGTTCGGCCTGCGTCCGGAGGCGATCCTGCCCGCGTACGGGATGGCCGAGTCGACGGTCGCGGTGTCGTTCTCCGAGTGTGGCGGCGGCCTGGTGGTCGACGAGGTCGATGCGGATCTGCTCGCCGTGCTGCGTCGCGCCGTTCCCGCCAGCGGCGGCCGCACCGTCCGTTTGGCCACGCTCGGCCCGCTGCTAAAGGGATTGGAGGCCCGGGTCGTCGACGAAGACGCCAATCTGCTGCCGCCACGAGCGGTCGGCGTCATCGAATTGCGCGGCGAGCCGCTGACTACCGGCTACATCACGACGGCGGGCTTCGTGTCGGCCCAGGACGATCAGGGCTGGTACAACACCGGCGATCTCGGTTACCTGACGGAAAACGGCCACATCGTCGTCTGCGGGCGAGTCAAGGACGTCATCATCATGGCGGGCCGCAGCGTCTACCCCACGGACGTGGAGCGTGCGGCCTGCCGCGTCGACGGCGTCCGCCCGGGCTGCGCGGTGGCGGTACGGCTGGACGCCGGCCGCTCCCGGGAGACGTTCGCGGTGGCCGTCGAGTCCAACGCCTGGGAGGACGCCGCGGAGGTCCGCCGCATCAAGCATGCGGTGGCTCATGCCGTGGTAGCCGCAATCGGCGTGCGTCCCCGCAACGTCGTCGTGCTCGCGCCCGGCATGATCCCGAAGACGCCGTCGGGCAAGCTGCGTCGTGCGCACGCGCTCGCGCTGGTGAACTGAGCTGTTCGTTAGATTGAGACGATGGGGCGGGTGACTGCGCGCCGGCGCGCACAGCATCTCAAGGGCGGCGATATCGTCGACCGCCCCGAGACGCTGGCAATCGAAGAGCCGCTAGAGATCCGGGTGAACGGCGAGCCGGTGAGCGTGACAATGCGTACGCCTGGCTCGGATTTTGAACTGGCGCAAGGGTTTTTGCTCACCGAGGGGGTGATCACGCGCCGCGACGACGTGCTCACCGTGCGCTACTGCCGCGGCGCCGACGACGGACCCAACACCTACAACGTGCTCGACGTGACGCTGGCCGACGGCGTCGCGGTCCCCACTTTCAGCGTCACGCGCAACTTCTACACGACCTCGTCGTGCGGTGTGTGCGGTAAGGCGTCCCTGGAGGCGGTGCGACTGATCAGTCGTCACGGCCCGGGCGACGACCCCGCCACCGTCACCACCGACGCTCTGACCGCGATGCCCGGCCAATTGCGAAGAGCCCAGCGGGTTTTCGCGAGCACCGGCGGACTGCACGGGGCCGCGTTGTTCGAGGTGGACGGCACCATGCTGGCGGTGCGCGAAGACATCGGCCGCCACAACGCCGTGGACAAGGTGATCGGCTGGGCAACCGAACAGCGACGGATACCGCTGAGCGGGACGGTGTTGCTGGTCAGCGGCCGCGCCTCGTTCGAGCTCACGCAGAAGGCGGTGATGGCTGGGGTGCCGGTGCTGGCGGCGGTTTCGGCGCCGTCGTCGCTGGCGGTCGATCTGGCCAGCCAGTCCGGGGTCACGCTGGTCGCGTTCCTGCGCGGCGACTCGATGAATGTCTACACCCGTCCGGACCGCGTGGTGAGCCCGCGGTGAGGCTTTCGCCGGAGATGCAGCAGACCGTTCTCGAGCAGCGGTTGGGCTTCGTCGCAACCGTCACCGCGGATGGGCGGCCCAACCTCTCACCCAAAGGCACCACCACGGTGTGGGACGACGAGCGGTTGATGTTCGCCGACGTGGCGTCGCCGGGAACCGTCGCCAACCTGAAAGCGAATCCCTACGTCGAGGTCAACGTCGTCGACCCGATCTTGCGAAAAGGCTTCCGGTTCAAGGGAACAGCCGCGGTGTACACATCCGGTGAGATGTTCGAGCGGGGTATCCGCATACTGCGCGGGCGCGGTTCCGCGCTGTCGCTGGACCGAATCCGCTCGATCGTCGTGATCGACGTGACGTCAGCGGCGCCGCTGATCTCACCGGTGTACGACGGCGGGACCACCGAAGAAGTCATCGTCCGGCGCTGGCTGGACTACTACGGGGATCTGTACCCGCGGTAGCTACGCGCCGAGCGTGCAGTCACCGCGAAAATTCCGCCCGGAATCCGCAGTGGGCTCACGCTCGGCGACGGGTCAGGCGAGTACTTGATTGCCTGACTCCTCAACGCGGCTCGTCCCTCGCCGCTTGATCGTCGTCAGGCGGTCTTGATTGCCTGACTCCTCAACGCGGCTCGTCCCTCGCCGCTTGATCGTCGTCAGGCGGTCTTGTCGCGACGTTCTTGTCGCGACGGCTTGCGCGGCACGATCGTCGGCAACACGTTGTCCTGCACGGTTTCCTTGGTGACGACCACCTTCGCGACGTCGTCGCGGCTGGGGATGTCGTACATCACCGGCAGCAGCACTTCTTCCATGATCGCGCGCAGCCCGCGAGCACCGGTGCCGCGGTGGATGGCCTGATCCGCGATGGCCTCGAGCGCGTCCTGGGTGAACTCCAGCTCGACGCCGTCCATCTCGAAGAGCTTGGTGTACTGCTTCACCAACGCGTTCTTCGGCTTGGACAGGATCTGCACCAGCGAGTCCTTGTCCAGGTTGGTCACCGAGGCCACCACCGGGAGGCGGCCGATGAACTCGGGAATCAGCCCGTACTTGATCAGGTCCTCGGGCATGACTTCGGCGAAGTGATCCTGGGTGTCGATCTCGGCCTTGGATTTGACCTCGGCGCCGAACCCGAGCCCGCGTTTGCCCACCCGATCGGAGACGATCTTCTCCAGCCCCGCGAATGCGCCGGCCACGATGAACAACACGTTGGTCGTGTCGATCTGGATGAACTCCTGGTGCGGATGCTTGCGTCCGCCCTGGGGCGGCACCGACGCCTGGGTACCTTCCAGAATCTTGAGCAGCGCCTGCTGTACGCCCTCACCGGAGACGTCGCGCGTGATCGACGGGTTCTCGCTCTTGCGCGCGATCTTGTCGACCTCGTCGATGTAGATGATCCCGGTTTCGGCGCGCTTGACGTCGTAGTCGGCGGCTTGGATGAGCTTGAGCAGAATGTTCTCGACGTCCTCGCCGACGTAGCCGGCCTCGGTCAGCGCGGTGGCGTCGGCGATCGCGAACGGCACGTTGAGCATTTTGGCCAGCGTCTGCGCCAGATACGTCTTGCCACAACCGGTGGGGCCCAGCATGAGAATGTTGGACTTGGCCAGTTCGACGGGCTCGGAGCGGGAGTCGCGACTCTTCTCCCCGGCCTGGATGCGCTTGTAGTGGTTGTACACGGCGACGGCCAGCGTCCGTTTGGCGTTGTCTTGGCCGATCACGTAGCCCTCGAGGAACTCGCGGATTTCGGCCGGTTTGGGTAGCTCGTCGAGCTTGACGTCGTCGGCGTCGGCCAGTTCCTCTTCGATGATCTCGTTACACAGGTCGATGCACTCGTCGCAGATGTACACGCCAGGGCCAGCGATCAGCTTCTTGACCTGTTTTTGGCTCTTGCCACAGAACGAGCACTTCAGCAGGTCACCGCCGTCTCCAATGCGCGCCATGGTGGTCGGGTCCTACTTCCTGTCGCCGTCGTCAGTTCTCTATGTTCCGTGTCGTTTCGACGTCGTATCGGACGTCTGCTCCGACGCTACCCGCTTGATCGGCCGGGGTGCGACCCATCGAGCGAATCGCGTCAGTGGTATTTGTTACGCGGGCGGGGGCCGGCGCTGCACTGAAACATATCCTCTGTCCGGGCGGACGGCGCGTTGTACCGCAGACCGTGTCCTGGGCGTGTCGTGGCCGCAACCCGCGCGCGACGTCACGACGCAGAAAGTCAGGCCGTCTGCGCCGACAGTTTGCGGTATTCCAGCACCGTGTCGATGATCCCGTAGTCCTTCGCATCTTCGGCAGTCAGGATCTTGTCGCGGTCGGTGTCCTTGCGGATCACTTCTGGATCTTTGCCGGTGTGACGCGCCAGCGTGTGCTCCATCAGCTTGCGCATCCGCTCGATCTCCGCAGCTTGGATCTCCAAGTCGGAGAACTGACCCTGGATCACCCCGGCCAGCGCCGGCTGGTGGATCAGCACCCGCGCATTGGGCAGAGCCATCCGCTTGCCGGGCGTGCCGGCGGCCAACAGCACTGCGGCCGCCGACGCGGCCTGGCCCAGGCACACCGTCTGGATGTCGGCGCGCACGTACTGCATCGTGTCGTAGATCGCCATCAGTGACGTGAAGGAGCCGCCTGGCGAATTGATGTACATGGTGATGTCGCGGTCGGGATCCAGCGATTCCAGCACCAACAGCTGGGCCATGATGTCGTTGGCCGACGCGTCGTCAACCTGCACGCCGAGGAAGATGATGCGTTCCTCGAACAGCTTGTTGTACGGGTTGGATTCCTTGATGCCGAAGCTCGAGTGCTCGATGAACGACGGGAGGATGTAGCGAGCTTGCGGCTGATTCACGGCTCCGCCGTGGGCCGGCTGCATGTGCGATGTCATTTGTCTAGTCCTGCTCCCGGTCCTGACCCGTTGACTTCGGCGCGGGTGATGATGTGGTCGACGAAGCCGTACTCCAGCGCCTCTTGGGCGGTGAACCAGCGGTCGCGGTCGGAGTCGGCGTAGATGCGCTCGATCGGCTGGCCGGTGAACTCCGCGTTGAGGCGGAACATCTCCTTTTTGATCACCGCGAACTGCTCGGCCTGGATTGCGATGTCCGCGGCGCTGCCGGTGACACCGCCGAGGGGCTGATGCATCAGGATCCGGGCGTGCGGCAGCGCGTAACGCTTGCCCTTGGTGCCCGCGGCGAGCAGGAACTGTCCCATCGAGGCGGCCATGCCCATCGCGTAGGTGGCGACGTCGCAGGGGGCCAGCACCATGGTGTCGTAGATCGCCATGCCGGCACTGATCGAGCCACCTGGTGAGTTGATGTAGAGGTGGATGTCCTTGGTCGGGTCCTCGGCGGCGAGCAGCAGAATCTGCGCGCACAACCGGTTGGCGATGTCGTCGTCGACCTGCGAGCCGAGGAAGATGATGCGCTCGGTCAGCAATCGCTCGTAGACCGAGTCCACCAGGTTGAGCCCCGGCGCGCTCGAACGCATGTCCGTCACAGCTGGTACCTGCTTTCTCGCTGCTCTGCTTGTTTCCTCGACACTAACCAACTCGCCGCGCCCCGCACTCCCGGCAAGGCGCCGGTTCGCTCTCAGCGTGACTGGTCGTCGTCGGCCGCGTCGTCTTCGTCGTCTTCTGCTTCACCGGCGCCGGCCTCGTCCGCCTCCGATTCTGCCTGCTGGCGCGGACCGAAGAACTCGTCGGTGTCGATGACGTTGCCGTCGCTGTCTTTGACGGTCGCGCTGTGCACTATCGCGGCGAGCGCCTTGCCCCGCCGCACGTCGGCGTACATCGCCGGCAGCTGGTTGTTCTGCTGGAGGAACTGAAGCAACTGCTGCGGCTCGACGCCGTACTGACGGGCCTGCAGCACCAGCCGCTCGGTGAGGTCCTCCTGGCCGACCTCGATGCCGAGCTGATCGGCGATCGCGTCAATGAGCAGTTGGGTCTTGATCCCCTTTTCGGCGTTCTGGCGTGCTTCCGCTTCGAACTGCTCGCGGCTGCTGCCCTGCTCGGCCAGCGCCTCGGCCAGCCGGTCCTCGTCGTGGTCCAGGCCGTGCAGCGCATTGTGCACTGCCTCGTCGACCTGAGCTTGGACGATGTTCTCCGGCAGCGGCACCTCCACCTGCCCCAGCAGCGTCTCGATCGCGGCGTCGCGGATCTTCTCCGCCTGCTGAATACGCTTCACCCGCGCCACCTGCTCGCGCAGGCTGGCCTTCAGCTCGTCGATCGTGTCGAATTCGCTTGCCAGTTGCGCGAATTCGTCGTTGGGCTCGGGCAGCTCGCGCTCCTTGACCGACTTCACGGTCACGGTCACCTGCGCTTCCTTGCCCGCGTGCTCGCCCGCGGCCAGCGTGGTGGTGAACACGCGCGACTCACCGGCCGTCAATCCGACGATCGCCTCGTCCAGCCCCTCGATCAGCTGCCCGGAGCCGACCTCATGCGACAGGCCCTCGGTGGCGGCTTCCGGAACCTCCTCGCCGTCGACGGTGGCGGTCAGGTCGATGGAGACGAAGTCGCCGTTCTGCGCCGGGCGGTCGACACCGGTGAGCGTGCCGAAGCGGGTCCGCAGCGACTGCAACTCGGCGTCGACGTCCTCGTCGGTCACTTCGAACGGGTCGACGGTGATGGTCAGCGTGCTCAAATCGGGCAACTCGATCTTGGGCCGCACGTCCACCTCTGCGGTGAACACCAGTTCGTCGCCGTCCTCGATCTTCGTGATCTCGATTTCGGGCTGGCCGATCGGCTGCACGTCCGAGGACGTGACGGCCTCGCTGTAGCGACTGGGCAGCACGTCGTTGACCACCTGCTCGAGGATCGCGCCCCGGCCGATGCGTGCCTCCAGCAACTTCGCGGGCGCCTTACCGGGCCGGAAGCCGGGTAGCCGAACTTGCTGCGCGAGCTGCTTGTAGGCACGGTCGAAGTCGGGCTGCAGCTCGGTGAACGGCACCTCCACGTTGATCTTGACCCGGGTGGGGCTCAGCTGCTCGACGGTGCTCTTCACGTGCTCATGGCTCCTTGATTGGGTAGTCAGCTCCAGTCGGGGTGACAGGATTTGAACCTGCGGCCTTCCGCTCCCAAAGCGGATGCGCTACCAAGCTGCGCTACACCCCGAATCCAGTAACCAGGCGATCCTACGGCTCGCTTGGCGTGGTGCGCGAAGGCACCGTACAGTGCCATCGTTGCTGCACTGCGGGTGTAGCTCAGTGGTAGAGCCCTAGCCTTCCAAGCTAGTTACGCGGGTTCGATTCCCGTCACCCGCTCCGAACGCCGGGCCCGGTGATCGTCCAGAGCGACGTTTCGCAGAAGAAGTGCGAGAAGAGCCCTGCAAAACGTCGCTTTCGGCGCAGCCTTGCGCTGGGGCATCGTCGGTACTGTGGACGCCATGAACGCCGCGCTACTCGTCATCCTCGTCTTGGTGATCGCGGCGATCGCCTGGGCGGTCATCGGCTCCTCGCGAGCGTCGCGCCGTCGCACCGAAGCCACGCTGGCCGACGCCAAAGCAGACGCGCGCCGGCTCATCGAGCGGCTCGGTGGCCAGGTGCTCAACCTGACGGCCACCGACGATGCAGCCAAGCAGGCCCTGGCTGACGCGTCGGAGCGCTACACCGCAGCCTCGTCGCAGATCGAGCAGGCCACCACTGTGAAGCAGGCCCAACTGGCAAAGGAGAGCGCGCTCGAAGGGCTCTACTATGTGCGCGCCGCGCGGCAGGCGATGGGCATGGACCCGGGCCCCGAGCTCGAGTCACTGAACGGGCAGCGCGCCGCCGGCGCGGTCACCGAAGACCGTCGGGTGCAGGTGGAAGGCCGCGAGATCGAAGCATCGCCCACGCCGTCTCCGCGCACGCCGAACTACTACCCCGGCGGCACCGTCGCCGGCCATCCGGTGCCGGCAGGCTGGTACTCCGAGCCGTGGTGGAAGACGGCGCTGGTGGCCGGCGCGTGGGGTGTCGGCTCGATGCTGGTGTTCGATGCGCTGTTCTCCGGGATGCACGGCGTCGGCTACGACAACGCGTACGACAGCGGATACGACGCCGGCTTCGACGCCGCTGAGGCCCAGGACGCCGGCAACTGGGACAACAGCGGCTGGGACAGCGGGGTCGGTGACAGCAGCGGCTGGGGCGACTTCGGCGGCGGCGATTTCGGGGGCGGAGACTTCGGCGGCGGCTTCGGCGACTTCTGAGCCGGTTTCACTTCACGTCGCCGGTTTCCGGGTCGGCGATTGTCAGCACCGCGTCGGCGATGTGCGGGTCGGATTCCAGTTCCCGCTCCAGGCGTCGAAGAGTATGGGCGACGCTCGATTCCACGTCGTTGCCGACGAGATCCACACTGGCGACGACAAACAGGCGCTTCGGTCCGACGAACACCAGACGGATGAACCGGACATCGACGACCTGGGGCAGGTCCTTGATGCGCGCCACGACGGCGTCGCGCAGTTGATCAGAGGCCGGCTCGCCGGTGATGAATCGGCGGTTGCGGTCGATCAGCACCACGGCGATCACACCCAGCAGCACACCGACGAGGATCGAACCGATCGCGTCCCACATTGCGTTGCCGGTCAACTGGTGCAGTCCGATGCCGGCGAAGGCGATCACGATCCCGATCACCGCAGCGCTGTCCTCGGCGAACACCGCCCGCGTCGTCGGATCGGACGTGGCAAGCGCATGCTGCAGGAGGTCGCGGTGGTACAGCCGCGCCTCACCCCGCAGTTGCCGCACGGCCTGAAGGAACGAAATGCCCTTCAGCACAAGCGCAATGGCCAACACGACGTAGGCAGGAAGGTAGTCACCCCGCTCGGATTCGCCGCGGAGAAGTTCGGTGATCCCGTGCCAGATCGACACCGAAGCCCCCACCACGAACAGGCCCACAGCCGCTAGCAGCGACCAGACATAGGCTTCACGGCCGAAGCCCAGCGGATGACGGGCGTCGGGAGGCCGCCTGCTGCGGCGGTCGGCGACCAACAGAAACACCTGGTTTCCGGTGTCAGCCCAGGAGTGCGCCGCCTCGGCCATCATCGATGCCGAACCGGAAAGCCCGGTGGCGATCGTCTTGGCAGCCGCGATCAAGCCGTTGGCCACAAGTGCGATGATCACGGTGCGGGTGCTCTCGTTGGAGTCCGCCGCAGGGGCGATCTGATCGTTCGTCACCGGCGCCGAATTCCCAATTGCCTGTCCTTCCAATCAGCGTGCGCCATGGTCGTCGCTGCCGCGTTTCGCCGAAAAGCGGTACTGATGTGCGATACCGTCTGCCTACCTTCCGCGCGGCCCTGAGGGGACCAATGGACTATCCCTGGGAATTGGTGCTCGACCACAGCTATAAGGGCGTGCCCGGTGTGATATTCGACCAGTCTCCCGCGCGGGCTGGCCATGACACAGCACACCGCATCGCCGACACGGATTTCCTTGTCGACGGCAGTGCGCCGCGTTCGGGCGCGGTTCGCATGCGCGGCGCGGACAGCGCGATCGCCGTCCACCTGCCGTTCCAGTGGAGAGTGGTCGGTGGTGTGGCGGTCGACATCGTCTGCTCCCGAGATGTTCTCGATCAGCCCGGCACGCTGATCGAAAGCGAGTCGTTCAATCTGGCGGTAAGGGCTCCGCGAAAATTCGACGGGTTTGTCCAAACCCAAGACCGCAGCGTCGGTTTCGGTGGGGATGAGCCGGTCAGCGTCGACGTCGGCGACTGGGTCACTGTCAGCTTGTTCTACGACGGCTGGCAGTTCCTCGACGTCTCGATCGATGGCCAGCTGGTCCTCAGTTTTCCGGACCGGGGCGGATATACCCCACTGATCGCCGGCCAGCGGATCGCTATTGGCAACCGGCTCAACGGATCCGATGGCGTCCGCACGGTGATCGACGACGTCAAGATCTGGCGGCTGAACCCACGGGCAATCGACGAGAACGTGCGACGCCGACCGGTGTTTGGAACGGTGAGCCACTGCTGGGCGGACTGGGGCAGGCAACTTGTGCTGGCACTCAAAGACGATCGGGAGTGTGCTCTGGAATTGCGTCGCCTGATAGAGGCAGCGACGAATGCGCTTCGCGGTGTGGTGCACACGGACGAGGCCTTCGACCGTTGGGAGTCAGGCGCTCGTGATTACGCGACGGCATGGTCGACCAACAAGCTCCACAAGATTCCGCCGATAGCCACGGCCATGTTGGGTTGGCTGCGCGAGCAGGGAGTCGAGCCGATGGACCTGCCGGAAATTCAAGCGCTGCTCGCAAGCAAGTGCTTGAAGAAGGTGATCGACCGTACGTTTTCGCCGCTCGCTTGTGACCCGGCATTTGGCAACATGATCGTCGGAATCGCACAGGGCTACTGACATGCCGAGTATCAGTATCACCTCGGGCAGCGGCACCGGGGACGCCGCGATCTTCCTTACCGACACCGCCCATGTCGACGCCGACACCGTGGTGTTCGTCTTCGTCACCAGCGCCCGGGCGGCCCTCCTGCCGGCCGTTCCGGCCAAGCCGACCGTGACATTCGCTGGCGTGACACTCAAAGAGATCCAGACCGCCAATACCGACGACCGTCGGCTGACGTGCTACCAGCTCGTCCCGGTAGGGGCCGAAACATCGCAATTCACAATCGATTTCGGCGGCGAGAAGCAAGATTACTGCGCCTGGTCGGCCTTCGCCTTTGTCAACGCCGCTCTCGCGGATCCTGTCGTGCAGGCAATTGCCGCGAGCGATCAAGCCACCACTGCCGCTACCGTCGCGTTGCCTCCCCCGACACCGGCCGACCACCAACTCTGCGCCGCCGCGATCGCGTTGTCGTCGAGCCAAACTGTCGCCGTCGCAGGCACTTTGACTCAAGTTCACCAGCTACCTGTGACACAGGGGGTGCTCGCCAAATCGGCAGTCCTGCAATCGGCCGCCGCCGACGACGTACCGCCGAGTGTCAGCTGGACATGGCCCACCCCGGCCGACGTGGCCGCCATCGCGCTCGAAATCAAGGTTCGCACTGGTGATCCCGGCGCGACGCATCCCGACGAGCCGCTGATCCGCCGCTTCGAGCCGATCCTGGTGCTGCATCCCAGGGAGAAGTACGTGCCGGTCAACGTCAAGCGCTTCGTGGAAAGTGCCGCTCTGTGGTCAGCCGGATCTCCGGCCGACGACAAGTCGCGTTGGGGTGGTGCCGCGAGTGCTGCGTTCCCACGCGAACCCAAAGTCGTTGCGGGTCAGCTCACCGCCGTGCCGGAAGCGAGCGGCACCTTCCTGGGCAACGCGCTCGCCGGCGAGAACCAGGAGCACTTCCTGGAACTCGGCGGCTGGAAAGACGTGGCGGGGTCGCACGAGAGCGGCGTGACGAGCACCAGTGTCAACGTCTACTCCGATCGCGACGCCATCAAGACCGCCTACGACGGCGCGCTCGAGGACTCTCGCTTTTGGTACCACGCTGAGGTTTTCGACCAGAATCGACTGACCAGGCTGGCCTCGCGCAGCGCCGCGCCGAATCTGAAACCGATCGTGAACAAGCTGCACAATCCGAAGCTGTTGTGCTATTACTTCTTCTTCCCCGCCCACGAGCAGTCGGTCGCATGCAGCGAGATGTCCGGCGCCGAGGTGTCCAGCCACGCCGGGGACTGGCAGTGCATCGCCGTCATGCTCGAGGGCGACGGCACCGGCGACCTGGAAGGCTACACGCCAAAATACCTGGGGCTCACCGGGTCTCGGCCGGCGCCAGGTGACAGCGGCTACCCCGCTCATCAGTTCGACGACGAAAACCGGACCGCCATGACGGTGCGCACATGGAGCGGATCAGACACCCCGGATACCGTTCGGGGCCACCCGAGATTCTATGTTGCACTGGGTACGCATAGCCTCAACCTGCAGCCGGGCAACCACGACGTCGACCCGTATCCGGCATCGGAAGAACCTCAGGGCTGCGGCGCATTCGACGGACCGGGCCTGGTGCCACCACCGCCGCCGCCGGGACCGGACCCGTCTGGAGACGACGGCAGTCCCGGTCGGGTCCTCGAGGGACTGGCCGCATGGCTCGCCAAGATTGTGGCCGGCGCGAAGGCCGGTGCGGCGGTGGGCGGAATCCCCGGTTCGGCAGCGGCCGGCTGGGCCGGGTTCGCCTCAGGGATCTATGAATTCATCGATGCCGCCAGCGGCTCGTTCGCCGGTCCGGATATCCCACGCCCCTCTGCGGACACCCCGACACCGGACAACGGCCCCGACGAGCCGACGTCGGGACGGACGATCCGCCCGAAAGACCTGCCGATACCCGGCATCACCGACGTAGTCGACTGGAACTCGGCGCAAGCAGCGACCGTCCTGTCCCAGCCCGGCCGCACCTACGACTACATCGTCGACCGCTCCATCCAGACCTGGTGGCCCAGCGACGACGAGGAGGGCGGTTTTCACGGCCGGTGGGGCCAGCGCGTCACCAACGACAGTCTTGGCCGCCGCGCGGGGCCACGCTTCCCCGATTACGTTCGGATGATGCTGTTGGCGCTGGCCGATGGTGCCAACCGCGACATCTTCCCGGAGCTGCACACCGCTGACGGCTAGCTCTGACAGGCCGGGCACCAGAACACGTTGCGGCCCTCGACCACGGCCGTGTGTACCTTTTCGCCGCATACCCTGCACGCCTCACCGGCGCGGCGATACACGTACGTCCGCGGCCGGCCCGGCCGATACGACGGTGCACCATGGTCATGTTCCGGACGCACGACGTGGATCTTGCCGCGCCGGTATCCGACTTTCATCAGCTCCACCAGGTCGGCCCACATCGACTCGAACTCACTCGCGTCGATGGTCCGGCCCGGACGGTAAGGATCGATGCCGTGCCGATACAGCAGCTCGTTGCGGTACACGTTGCCCACGCCGGCGATCACCGCTTGATCCATCAGCAGGGCACCAATTGGCCGCTGCGACTTGGTGATTCGGCTCCACGCGCGGGCGGGGTCGGCGTCGCGTTGCAACGGGTCGGGACCGAGCCGGGCGATCACCGCGTCCATCTGTGCCTCGTCGATCACCTCACATGCCGTCGGCCCGCGAAGATCGGTGCCGAAGTCGACGCCCACCATGCGCATCCGCACTTCGCCCACCGGCAGCGGCATCGGCACCTCCGACTCGGAAAACGACCCGTAGAGACCGAGGTGCACATGCACGATCGGCCCCCCGGCGTAGTGGTGGAACAGGTGCTTGCCGTAGGCGGTGGCCCGCTTGAGCACGCGGCCGTCGACAATCGCTGCGCCGTCGGCGAATCGGCCCTGCGGGCTGGATACCGCGACGGGGCGCCCGCCGAGTTTGCGTTGGTGCAACCGGGCCAGCCGGTGCAGCGTGTGGCCTTCGGGCACTAGGCCCCCGGCACGGGCGGCGCCTCGTGCGTGCGCTCGTACTCGGCCAGAATGTCGATACGGCGTTGGTGCCGTTCGGCTTTCGACCACGGGGTGGACAAGAACGCGTCGACGATTGCCAGCGCCTGCTCGACGGTGTGCATGCGCGCGCCGATCCCGATCAGCTGGGCGTCGTTGTGCTCGCGGGCCAGCGACGCCGTCTCGGTGCTCCAGGCCAGTGCGCAGCGCACACCAGGCACCTTGTTGGCGGCGATCTGCTCGCCGTTGCCTGAGCCGCCGATCACGATGCCGAGGCTGCCCGGGTCGTTGACGGTGCGTTCGGCCGCCGCGATGCAAAACGCCGGGTAGTCGTCGTCGGCGTCGTACGAGTAGGCGCCGCAGTCGATCGGCTCGTGGCCGCTGCGTTTCAAGTGGTCGACGATCGCCTGCTTGAGTTCGAATCCGGCATGGTCACAGCCGAGGTAGACGCGCATGGCGCCGAGCCTATCGGTCAGTCGAACTGCGGCGGCTCGGTGCGGGTGCGCTTCAGTTCCCAGAAGTGGGGGTAAGAGGCGAACGTCACCGATGCGTCCCACAGCTTGCCCGCGTCCTCGCCGCGAGGAATGCGCGACAGCACTGGGCCGAAGAACGCGACGCCGTTGACGTGGATGGTCGGGGTGCCGACGTCTTCGCCGACCGCGTCCATGCCGGCGTGGTGGCTCTTGCGCAGCGCCTCGTCGTAGCGGTCGGTGGTGGCGGCTTCGGCGAGTTCGGCGGGCAGGCCGACTTCGGCGAGCGACTCGGAGATGACGGCGTCGAGGTGTTTGTTGCCTTGATTGTGAATGCGGGTGCCCATCGCGGTGTACAGCGGCGCGAGCACCTCGGAGCCCTTGGCCTGCTCGGCAGCGATGAGCACGCGCACCGGCTTGAACGCATCCTTGAGCTTCTCCCGATACTCGTCCGGCACGTCCTTCTTCTCGTTGAGCACCGCGAGGCTCATCACGTGGAAGTTGGCCTCGATGTCGCGGACCTTCTCCACCTCGAGGATCCAGCGCGAGGTGATCCAGCACCACGGGCACAGCGGGTCGAACCAGAAATCGGCAACAGACTTCTCGGGCATAGCGGTCCTCTCGGATAGGCGTGATCCAAGTCTTCCACCGACACAACCGTGAGCCGACGGAGCCTGTTCCCGACCGCCGACCCAGTACGGTGGTGCGGCGCCACCGCCGGCCAACCGCCGGCAGATGGCGAGTGTGCCGGTCGATCGAGCCGCGTTCTACTCGCTTCGTTATTGCCTCTGTATGACGACGCGAGGCACAGCTCAAACCGTGGAAGGCGAATTCGCAATTGCAATCACCGTGACGGTCGCGTCATCGAAATTTGTGACGTAGAGCCGATTGCCGCTGGCGGCGATCCTGTACGGGCTCAAGCCCGTAGCCACCGTGTCGGTGCTACTGGTCGTCGGGTCGACATCTACTACCATGTTGGTCGCCGTGTCGATGACTGTCACGCTGTTGTCGTTCAAGCTGGTCACGTAGAGCCGGTCTCCGACGAGCGCCATGCCGCCTGCGGAGGGGACGCTGATTGAGTCGATTGCGCCGGTGGATGAATCGATGTCTATGACGGTGTTGTATCCGACGCTAGCGGGGTCGATGTCAACCACTGTCACACTGTTGTCGGCGTAATCGCTGATGTACAGACGAGTCGCGGTGGCGACCATGTCCTGCGTGTTTCTGACGTTTGCGTCGGCACCGTACTTGATCGACGCGACTACCGTGCGGTAGTTAGGGCTGTCGGGGTTGACATCGATCACACTGACCGCCCGCTCGAATTCATCGCCGACATACAGGCGATCTCCGCTCGACGTTATGGAGTTCGCGAGCCGAGCGTCGCCTGGCTGGCTCAGGAAAATAGTGCCGACGTCGGTGTTGTAGGTCGGGCTCGCAGGATTGATGTCGAAGACCTCAACCGCGCCGTTTTCCCCCGCGTAGAGGTAGTCCCCAACCGCATGTATCGACCCCATGAACCCTCCTGTGTTTGGCTCATCGAGGAGGGTCTCGACTGCAGGGTCCCCGGGATTGTTGGGGTCGGTGTCGACCACCCAAACGTTGTACCCGCCAGCGACATAAACGCGGTTGCCCACCGCCACGACGCCGTCGGGGAAGCCTCCGCTGGGACCGTCCACTCGCACAGTCCCAACGACCGTCCCGTAGGTCGGACTAGATGGGTCGACGTCAACAATTGCAACCTGGTCCAAGCCGTCGGACACATACAGTCGGTTGTCGACCACCACCGCATTCCTTGCGCGATCCTGAGCGTCAGTCAGATCCAAGGTGTCCACGACGACAGCGGCGCTTGGGCTGATGTTGACCGTGCCTTCGCGTGTCACTTGGTTCTTGCCATCGCTCACGGTAACGGTGAATGTGTCCGCGTCAGGCCCCGTGCCGTACGCCGCGATGCGCGCGTCTGGGGTTGGTGTGTACGTAGCGATGTACACGCCGCTGTTCAGGTAGTCCGGATTCGAGATCGTTCCTGTTGTCGGTTGCTGTGTGATCGAGACGGTAATGGGGTCGCCGTTCGGCGGCTCCACGCCATTGCGGTCTCTGACGGTTATGAAGACAGTCACCGCGCCGTCCTGGTTCGGCGCCGTCGAATCGACCGACACCTCCGGTGCGACGTTCAGCGCACTGATCGGCACAGTCACCGGGACCTCGGCGACGCGGTAGCCGTCGTTGACGAAGACCGTGAAGCTGTCCTGCGTCGGCCCGGTGTGGTAGTCGATGCGGCTCTGTTCAGTCGGCGTATAGGTGACGCTGTAGGTGCCATCGCCGTTCGCGACCACCGCCACGTCGCCATGTTGTGCTTTGCTGGTCGTGACGATCGCCGAATTGCCCTCGGGATCTCCCACTGTCACCGTCACGGGGACGGCGCCCGTCGCATCGCTGATGTGTGCCTGGTCGACTACCGCTGTGGGTTGCGGCGCCTTCGCGTTCTCCCCCGCTACGAGAGAGATCACCGTGACATTGTTGTCCGCCGCATCGTCGACGAACAGGCGCTTGCCATCGGCGCTGATCGCGGCGAGGTTGAGCGACGACGGAGTGGAAGGGTCGGGCGGGGCATCGAAATGAATTGTCGTGATGACCTGATTGGACGTGGTGTCTACCACTGACACAGTGTCGTCGCTCGAATTCGTGACATACGCCACCGTGCCGTCCGGGCTGAATACGATGGAGGAGGGGCTGGCGCCGACGGCCACCGTGCCGACGACGTGATAGTTGGTGCTGTCGATCACTGTCACCGAGCCGTCTGTGCTGTTGGAGACATAGATGCGGTCGCCGCTTGCCGCCACTGCGAACGGGGCGCCGCCCACGGAGATCCCTTGGACGCCAGGCGTATTCGTGTCAGTGTCGACGACTTGGTGCGTCTGGAGATTGATCACGCTCACAGTGTTGTCGCCTGAGTTCGCCACGAAGAGCTTGTCGCCGTTGACGGCCAGTCCCAGAGGTCGGGCGCCCACCGGAATCGGGGCGATGCCGGCGGCCGGGCTGTCGGCGGGGGTGTCGATCACCGTCACCGTATTATCGCTGACGTTGCTGATGTAGGCCTTATTGCCGGCGGCAGCGATTTGTACCGAGTTGGTGGCTACCGGAATACGCGCCACTTCTTTATTCGTCGTTGTGTCGACGACCCCGACATAACCGGCTGGCGAGGCGACGTAGAGCTTCGTGCCGTTGACAGCGATGAATCCCGGGTATTGGGTGACCGAGATGGGAGTGGCGCCAGCAACGGAATCGTCCGTGTCGACCGGCTCCAGAGTGTCGGCATTGAACACAGACACTGTGCCGCTCAACTGGTTCGCGACATACAGCCTGTCGCCAACCGTAACGATTCCTATCGGCTGGTTTCCAGTCGACGCAGTCGCAGGAGAAACCTCGAAATGCGTTGGCGTCACGACGATCTGGTCGACGACCACCGGCACCGGAGGGTGCTGCGGGTCGGCGACCGAGAAGGTGAAGCTGTCGGTCTCATCGGCCTCAGTGAGTCCTGCCTTGATGCTTCCCGCTTGCGTCGGCGTGTAGGTGTAGTTGACCTGTCGGGTTGTCGCGTCCACCTGGGAGACGGTGTAATCGAGTCTGCCGTAGTCCGGCTGGTCCGCCACAGCGACCGTCACGTCGTTCACGTGGGGATCACTGACGCGGAATGATCCGCCAAATGACCCGTCGGCGTTCGGAGTTCCGCGAACTGGCTGGCCCACAGCCGGAGCTGTATCGGCCGCCGGCAGCGTCACTGTCACGGTTTTCGTGGAAACGTGGCCGCCGTTGGGCTTGAGGAAACCTAAGAGCCCGTGCAGGTGAAAGTTCGTGTTGTCGTTGGCCTTCACGGTGAACGTGTCTGTGCCGGTGGCACCAGGATCGGGCTTGTAGGTCAAGCTGTGCCCGTCGGAATTGACCGTGACCGTGCCTTTGGCACCGTTTGTAGCGCTGTATATCAAGCGGTCGCCGTCGGTGTCGGTCTCGTTCAGCGTTATCTTGATGTTGCCCAAGGCATCTGGCGTACCGACAGTCGGCGAGATGTTCGGCGACTGGTTGTTGAACGAGCGGCGCACCCAACCAAGAACCGCCCACAACAGCGGATGCTGGGGTGCAGGAGCGGCCGGTGACGGCGCGAGCAGCGGCGACAGCACCGCGCTCATCAGCGTCCCCATGACTCCAGTGGCTCCGGGGGTCGCCAGCGTCGGCTGGGTTGCCTGCGCTTGTGTCACAGGCGTTGCGGCGGCCGTCGCGAACGACGTCGGCACAACTGCTGAAGTGGCCGTCGCCGAGGAGGACGGCGACTGTGGTGCGGCGAACTTCAGCACTCCCGGCTCGGCGCTTCGGGCGTTGCCGGCCAGGGTCGTCTGCGTCGTAAGAGCGTCGACGTCGGCTGCGGGCTTGGACGGGTCTGATGACCCGGTGAGCGCAACAGCAGGGCCGCGGTTGAATTGCCTCTGCCTCGCTGGCTGTTCGTGGGTTCGGTTCAATTTAGGAAGCGCCGCCGTCGGGAGCACTGGCTCGGCAAGCGAATCATCCGTCGACACAGGCGGATTCGGCAAGGACACCGGTGACTGCAGTGACGAAGGAGGTTGTGCGCCGACGTCGAACGCCACGACGGGCTGCTTGTCCTTTTCGGAGGCGGTGACGTCGGGACCTGTTGGGGCGTTGGCGGCAGGAGCGCCTGCTTTTCCGTCGGTGTCGTGGTCGTCGACTGAGGTGTTCAGAGCACCCGGGCTGCTGACCGCGGTCCCGGAGTCGGGTGTATTGGTCGGGCCTGACGGCGACTGCCTCGGGGGTTTCTTGTGCGGGTTCCACTTGCCGGGCTTCTGCAGCGGGGGAAGCGACCGGTGCTTCTGGCTCGGCGGCGTGTTGGCAGCCGGCCCGGGCGAGGTGCCCGGGCTGGAGTCCTCGCCACCCGGCGAGGCCGGCGAGGTCGAGTTCTCGGGGCTGGCCCAGGCCACACCAGGTGTGCTGGCAATCGCCGCCCCAACGCCGAGCGCGACGGCCAATGCGCCGACTCGACCGATGTACCGCGCATAAGTTGTGCCGCCCGCGCTGCGGTGAGCTTTGCTAGAGACGGCCCGGTGCGACCCCTTTGTCGATGCCATGCTGAACTCCCAAGATTCTGCGACGCGACCTGCCAACCACTGTTTGGGCACGCGCGCAGGCAATGAGCAGCGTATGTCCAGGAAAGACAGAGATCCTGGAAATTGACGCATACGTAATGATGTGCTTTCTCATGCAAATAGTTGCTTGGTCTTCCGGCGCGCGGAATCGGCCGAACCCGCTGCTCAACTATCAACAGAAGTTTGCTGCTCGAATCGCTCGTAGCGCGAAATGATCATGACAGTCTCGTTTGCTGGATGAATCAGCTGTTGATGCCAGCCCGCCTGAGCCGCCCGGCGCCCCGCGCACTGCGGCGATATGTTGGACGGCGTGGCACTTCCGAACCTGACTCGCGACCAGGCCATCGAGCGCGCCGCGCTGGTGACCGTCGACAACTACAAGATCGAGCTGGACCTCACCGATGGTGACGGCGCACCGGGCGAACGGACCTTCCGGTCGGTGACCACGGTGACGTTCAATGCGCTGCCGGGCGCCGACACGTTCATCGACATAGCCGCAGAGACGGTGCGCAGCGCCACCCTCAACGGCATCGACATCGACGTGTCGGGCTACGACGAGTCCACCGGCATTCCGCTCACCATCGTCGACGAACACAACGTATTGGTCGTCGACGCCGACTGCCTCTACTCCCACACCGGCGAGGGGCTGCACCGATTCGTCGACCCCGTCGACAACGAGGTGTATCTGTATTCGCAGTTCGAGACCGCCGACGCCAAGCGGATGTTCGTGTGCTTCGACCAGCCCGATCTCAAGGCCACGTTCGACGTCGTCGTCACTGCTCCCGCGCACTGGCAGGTGGTGTCCAACGGCGCGACGGTCAGCGTCGACAACGGTGTGCACACGTTCGCGACCACGCCTCGGATGAGCACCTACCTCGTCGCGTTGATCGCCGGACCCTACGCCCGCTGGGACGACGAATACACCGACGAACACGGGTCGATTCCGCTGGGACTGTTCTGCCGCGCCTCGTTGGCCGAATTCATGGACGCTGAAAGGCTTTTCACGCAGACCAAGCAAGGCTTCGGCTTTTACCACCAGAACTTCGGCGTGCCGTATGCGTTCGGCAAGTACGACCAGTTGTTCGTGCCGGAATTCAACGCCGGCGCTATGGAAAACGCCGGCGCGGTAACGTTTTTGGAGGACTACGTGTTCCGGAGCAAGGTCACCCGGGCGTCCTACGAGCGGCGCTGCGAAACGGTGTTGCACGAGATGGCGCACATGTGGTTCGGCGACCTGGTCACCATGCGATGGTGGGACGATTTGTGGCTCAACGAGTCGTTCGCGACGTTCGCGTCGGTGTTGTGCCAAAGCCGCGCGACCGAGTTCACCGAGGCGTGGACGACGTTCGCCAACGCCGAGAAATCATGGGCGTATCGGCAGGACCAGCTGCCATCGACACATCCCGTGGCCGCCGACATCCCGGATCTGGCCGCGGTGGAGGTGAACTTCGACGGCATCACCTACGCCAAGGGCGCCAGTGTGCTCAAGCAACTGGTGGCTTACGTCGGGCTGGAGAACTTCCTGGCGGGCCTGCGTGACTACTTCCGCGCCCACGCCTTCGACAACGCGACGTTCGACGACCTCCTGTCGGCGCTGGAGAAGGCGTCCGGCCGCGACCTGTCGGACTGGGGCAACCAATGGCTGAAGACCACGGGCCTCAACACATTGCGCGCTGACTTCGAGGTGGATGCCGACGGCCGGTTCACGCGCTTCGCGATCCGGCAGGGCGGGGCGGCTCCCGGCGCCGGTGAGACTCGTGTGCACCGGCTCGCTGTGGGCATCTATGACGACGACGGCGCGGGAAAGCTGGTGCGGGCGCATCGCGAAGAGCTTGACGTCTCCGGCGAGGTCACGGAAGTGCCTGCGCTGCAGGGGGTTTCGCGCGGCAAGCTGATTCTGGTCAATGACGACGACTTGACGTACTGCTCGCTGCGGCTCGACGACGAGTCGCTGTCGACCGCGCTGAGCCGCATCGCCGACATCGCGGAGCCACTGCCGCGCACACTGGTGTGGTCCGCGGCATGGGAGATGACCCGCGACGCGGAGTTGCGCGGCCGCGACTTCGTGGCGCTGGTGTGCCGGGGCGTGCAGGCGGAGACCGAGGTCGGTGTGGCGCAGCGGCTGCTGCTGCAGGCGCAGACCGCGTTGGGCTCCTACGCGGACCCGGGCTGGGCGTGTGAACACGGCTGGCCGATGTTTGCCGACCGGCTGCTGGAGCTGGCCCGGGCCGCTGAGCCGGGCTCCGACCATCAGCTTGCGTACGTCAACGCGCTGTGTTCGTCGGTGCTCAAAGTGCGCCACATCGAGGTGCTGTCGGCGCTGCTGGACACCGCGCCGGAGGAAAAGGGACTGCCCGGTCTCGTCGTCGACACCGACCTGCGGTGGCGAATCGTCACCGCACTGGCCCGTTCGGGTGTCATCGACGCCGACGGCCCGGAGACACCGGTGATCGACGCGGAGGTGCAGCGCGATCCGACAGCTGCGGGCAAGCGGCACGCCGCGGCGGCGTCGGCGGCTCGCCCGCAGGTCGACGTCAAAGAGCAGGCGTGGGCCAAAGTGATCGAAGACGACACGCTGCCCAACATCGTCGGGCGCGCGATCATCGGCGGACTCGTCTCGCCCGGGCAGGCGGAGTTGTTACGGCGGTTCACCACCCGCTACTTCGAAGACATCCCCGGGGTCTGGGCACGACGGTCCAGTGAGGTCGCGCAGACCGTGGTGGTCGGTCTCTACCCGTCGTGGGACATCAGCGAAGAAGGCCTTGCGGCCGCCGATGCGTTTCTGGCGGGAGAGTTGCCGCCGGCGCTACGACGCCTGGTGGTGGAAGGCAAGGCCGGTGTCGAGCGTGCGTTGCGCGCTCGGCGCTTCGACGCGACGGCTTAGCGGGCGGATTGTCGCTAAGAGCCGGGCACGACGACTCCAGTCTGCGCTCGGGAGTTGTGTGAGTAAGAGACAGATGTGGTCTCATTGGTCACTTCTGCCTCAGACAAACCGCGACGCGCTACGGCGGAGAGATCGCGGCGCTCATCACCCGCACGGCGCTGACGAGCCCGTCGATCAGATTGCCTTCTTTGAAAGCCGACGCCGCAGCAGCGACACCGAGCGGAGCGGCGGATTCCGCGCCGCGGCCGCGCACGCCGGCGCCGTAGACCACCTCGATCGCCCGCTGGTTGGGCGACACGGCCAACAGCACGGCGTCGTTGGGGGTAGGCACTTGGGCCAGGATCTCGCGGGCGCGAGCCGCCGTGTCCTCCCCGAGGTCGCCGATGTAGACGGCCATGCGGGCCTTCGACGTGCGCGACCCGTAGGTCAGGGCGTCGTCGAGTTTGACCAGATCCATCGTGGAGAACGGATACTGCAGCGACAGCTCGCCGGGCTCGGTGACACTGGAGATGCGCCCGCTGGCGGTGATGACCGAGCCGCGCGGTAGGCCGGTTTCCGGAATCGTCGCGAGCTCACCACTTGCCACTGGCGCCACCTCCGATCGTCAGCTGATCCGAACCGTGACCGTGCCCGTCGCCGATGCGCTCGTCGACCGCTGCCCACAGGATCGGCTCGTGCGTCCACGGCTCCGACATCTTGTACGCCGGAGGATGCGGATTCTTCCCCGACCAGATCAACGCGACGAGAATCAAAACCAGCAACAGCGGAATACCCACGAACAGGGCGTGGACCTCGAAAGCGTTCACGAGGCAAACCGTATCTCAGCGCTCAATTACGCCGCGCCCTCACCCAGGTATCGCATCCATGCCGGGTCGAGTTCCTTCACGGTGGACAACAGCCGCCAGTGTTGGCCCTTGGGTGTGGTCGGTACCAGCCGCAAGGTCCAGCCGAGCTCGCTGAGCAGCCGGTCGGCCTTGCGGTGGTTACAGGTCGAGCAACTTGCGACGCAGTTCTCCCACGTGTGGCTGCCACCGCGGCTGCGCGGGACAACGTGGTCGACGGTGTCGGCCTTCGCCCCGCAGTACGCGCACCGAAAGCGGTCGCGGTGCATCAGCGCCGCGCGGGTCATCGGAATGCGGGCCCGGTAGGGCACCCGCACGTAAGAACGCAGTCGGATCACCGACGGCACGACGATGGTGCGGCTCGCGGAATGGATCACTGGCCCGGCGGGGTCGTCGTGTACCACGTCGGCCTTGCCACAGAGCAGCATCACCACGGCGCGACGAATCGGCAGCGCAGTCAGCGGCTCGTAAGTGGAGTTCAGCAGCAAAACCCGGCGGCGGCCCCACAGCGAGGTGGATTCGGGGGCGGCGTGGTCTTCGACGCTGTGCATGACGCGCTCAGCCACGCGGCTCTTCCTGCGCTGCGCCATGTCACCTCCGCCGATCAGTTCACCACGGATAGGGCCATAGTGCACGACATTTCTGATCAAGTTCGCAGGTCAGTCGGTGAACATCGGGTGACGGTCGGCTATGGCCCACAATGGAGGGGATGGATTCCACAACCCAGCAGTCGTTCTACGACGCCGTCGGCGGCGCGCCAACGTTTCACAAGATCGTGTCGACGTTCTACGCGCTCGTACGAGACGACGAAATCTTGCGGCCGCTGTACCCGGAGGAAGACCTGCACGGCGCCGAGGAGCGGCTACGAATGTTCCTCGAGCAGTATTGGGGCGGTCCGCGGACCTACTCAGAACAGCGCGGCCACCCAAGGCTGCGGATGCGGCACGCACCGTTTCGGATCGGCCCGTTCGAGCGCGACGCATGGTTGAGATGCATGCATACGGCGGTGGCGTCGGTCGACCCAGAGACGCTTGACGACGAGCACCGCCAGGAGTTGCTGAACTACCTCGAGATGGCAGCGCACTCGATGGTGAATTCGCCGTTCTGACGCCATGACGAGTACTGACCCGTGGTGGGCGCGCGCGGTGTTCTACCAGGTGTATCCCCGCTCGTTTGCCGACAGCAACGGCGACGGCGTCGGCGACCTCGACGGCGTCGCCGCAAGACTCGACTATCTGAACCTGCTTGGCGTCGACGCGATCTGGCTCAATCCCGTCACGGTGTCCCCGATGGCCGACCATGGCTACGACGTCGCCGACCCGCGCGACGTCGACCCGCTTTTCGGCGGCCTCGACGCGCTCGACCGCGTCGTCGCAGCCGCACACCAGCGCGGCCTCAAGGTGACCATGGATCTCGTTCCCAACCACACCAGCTCGGCGCACCCGTGGTTTCAGGCCGCACTGTCCGCCGGACCAGGCTCCGTGGAACGTGACCGCTACATCTTCCGCGACGGCCGCGGCCCGAGCGGCGAACTGCCCCCGAACAATTGGGTCTCGGTGTTCGGTGGCCCGGCATGGACACGGGTGACCGAGTCCGACGGCACTGCCGGTCAGTGGTACCTGCACCTGTTCGACGCCGAGCAGCCCGACCTCAACTGGGACAACCCGGAGGTCTTCGCCGACTTCGAGAAGACGCTGCGGTTTTGGCTCGACCGCGGCGTGGACGGGTTCCGCCTCGACGTCGCGCACGGTATGGCCAAACCGCCTGGCTTGCCGGACATGGCGGACCCCGGCGCCAAAATGCTGCTGACCGGCAATCGGGATCCGCGGTTCAACCACGACACCGTGCACGACATCCACCGCGCCATCCGCGCCGTCCTCGACGACTACCCGCACGCTGTCGCCGTCGGCGAAGTCTGGGTGTTCGACAACGAGGAGTTCGCCAAGTACTTGCGTCCCGACGAGCTGCATCTCGGCTTCAACTTCCGGCTTGTGCGGGCCGAGTTCGACGCAACCGAGATCCGCGACGCCATCGAGAACTCGCTGGCGGCCGCCGCACTAGAGAACGCGACGCCGACGTGGACGCTGGCCAACCATGACGTCGATCGCGAAGTCACCCGCTACGGCGGCGGAGAGGTCGGGCTTGCGCGGGCACGGGCCATGGCATTGGTGATGCTCGCCCTACCCGGCACCGTGTTCGTCTACAACGGCGAAGAGCTCGGGCTGCCGAACGTCGACCTGCCCGACGAGGTGCTGCAGGACCCGGTGTGGTTCCGCTCGGGCGGCGCCGAACGCGGTCGCGACGCCTGTCGGGTGCCAATACCGTGGACGGGTGACGCGCCGCCGTTCGGGTTTTCCGACAACCCCGACACATGGCTGCCCATGCCGCCAGAGTGGGCGATGTTGACCGTGGAACGCCAACTGGCCGAACCGAATTCGACGTTGAACTTCTTTCGTCGCGCCCTGCACTTGCGGCGCGGATTGTCCGGCGCACAGTTGCACTGGGACGACGACGCGCCGAGGGGCGCGCTGATCTTTCGGGTCGACGCGCTGGTGTGCGCGCTCAACGTCGACGCCGATTCCGTCGAGCTACCGCAGGGCGAATTGCTGCTCAGCAGCGGTCCGCTCGCCGACGGCCGGCTCCCCCGCAACACCGCCGCCTGGCTGCTCCGCTGACCCGGGCGCAGCGTCACACGATCCGCAGCAGCTGACGGCGGTAATACACCGAACCATAGGGCGCATCGATGCGCAGCCACGGCCCTACCGTGCGCACCCGGATCATGCCTGAAGCCGGATCGACGAAGCTCATTGCCGTCAAAGCGAATACGCACCGAAGCGGAATTCCGACAGTCACGCCGGCTCCGCTGACGTGCAGTACTTCCTGATCCAGCAGCGACACCGGCGGACCCTGGGCCCCCTGCTCTTTGGATACCTCTGCCCCGCGCTCAGCCAGTTCGAGCACCACCCCAGCCGGCACGTCGTCGACGTGGACGAATCCCGAATCCGGTGGCAGCGGCCCGCGCCACGCCGAATCCAGCGGAAAGCCGGTGTCGACGAATCCCGAAGCATCCGCCGCGGCCAGTCCGCGAAGAAGCGCGTCGGTGCCGACGCAGACGTCGACAGGCCGCACACTGCCGACGGCTACCCGGCTCGCGAGAACATCGAATCCTGTTGCGGCCCAAGCCACGACCGTGCGCTCAGAGCGCTGCCGCAGCCGGATCACCGCAGCGTCGTCGAGTCGACGTACACGTTCGGCGAAGGCGGTGAGGTTCGCTCGCTCGGCGGGGTCAGCCACCCACAAGCCCTGCTCGGGAGCCGGGTTCATCGCATCCAAGCCCGCAAATAGTCCTGCTGTGACGGTGAAAGCCGTTGCAGCCGCTGCTCTTTGATGTGCACCGCAGCCAACTGCGTCTCGGCGACCACCGCCGGCTTCGAGTGTAGGTCGGCGTGCACCGACCGCACTTCGTAGCCGAGCGTGAAGTCGACCGCGCGCACGCGCTTGGTCCAGATGGTGACCTGCAGCGGCGAGTCGACGAGCCGCAGCTGGCCCTTGTAGAGCACCCGCACCTCGTGGATCAGCAGACCGATCGTGGTGATCTCCGCTTCGAAAGGCTCACGCAAAAAGGGCACTCGGGCCTCTTCGAGGATCGTCACCATCGTCGCATGGTTGATGTGCTGGTACATGTCGATGTCGCTCCACCGCACCGGCACCGGTGTGGTGAATCCCCGGACACTCATGCAGACGTTCCGGTTCCGGTTCGCGTCATCGTGCGGATCTGGCGAGCCGCCACTGACAGCGTCGCCAGGTCGTGCTCGTCGCTCTCATATATCTCCGTCAGAATGCGTCGCGCCCGCTCGATTCGCGACGTGTTCGTGTGCTCCCATTCCGAAATCTTCTCTTCCCCGCTCTCCTCCGGCTCTCCGACTGCGAGCACATCGAAGCACAAAGACCGCAACGATCCGTAAATGTCGTCGCGAAGTGCCAACCGCGCCAACGCGTGCCAGTGGTCATGCCGGTCGAGCTCCGACACCGCCGACAGCAAGCCGTCGATGCCTAGGTGACCCATCAGCGCGAAATATGTGTCGGCCACCTCCACGGTGTCGCGGTCGAGGATGTCGGCGATGTCGATCACGTCGAGCAGGCTGTAGCTGTAGAGGCCCGCAGCCACTGTGCCCGCCAAATCCTCTGTGGCGCCGTGGGACACCAGGTCCATCGCCCTGCTGGTGACGATCTGCCGGTCGTCGGCGCGGAGCCATTCCGCGATCCGCGGTGCCAGCCCCCTGACCTTGGACTGGAAGCGGTTGATCTCCGCGCCTACCGCCAGCGGCTGGGGCCGGTAGTTGATCAGCCACCGCGAAGCGCGGTCCAGCAGCCGGCGCAGATCGAGTGTCATCCGATCCGAGAGGCTGACGGGGATCGCACCCTCTTCGCCGGCGGTCTTGATCCGGCGCCAGGTTTCGCCGATTCCGAAGATCGCGTCGGTGGCCACAAACGTGCGTACGGCGTCAATCGGGCTGACGCCGGCTTCCTCCACCACGCGGTACGCGTACGTGATGCCGCCGCAGTCCACGACGTCGTTGACCAACATCGTGGTGATGATCTCCCGCCGCAGCTGGTGGGAGCGGATGTCACTGGTGAAGTTCTCGCGCAGCTTGGCGGGAAAGTACATCGGAAGCCGCGATGCGAACACCTCCTGGTCGGGAAGCTCACTGGCCAGCACCCGGTCTTTGAGATCGAGCTTCACATGCGCCATCAACGTCGCCAATTCGGGTGAAGTCAGCCCCAATCCCTGGTCCATCCGCCGCCGTATCTCCTTGTCCGACGGCAACGCTTCCAGTTCGCGATTGAGCCCGCGGTTGCTTTCGAGGTCACGGATTTGGCGGGCATGTACGGTCAGCAAGCTTGCCGCGTTGGCGCGGCTGGTGCCCATCAGGTCGTTCTGCTCAGAGTTGTTGGACAGCACCAGATGTGCTACGTCGTCGGTCATCGACTCCAGCAGCTGCGTGCGTTCCCCCTCGTCGACCTTGCCGGCAGTGATCAACGAATCGACCAGGATCTTGATGTTGACCTCGTGGTCTGAACAGTCGACGCCGGCCGAATTGTCCAACGCATCGGTGTTGATGCGCCCGCCCGCCAGGTCGTACTCGACGCGTCCCAACTGTGTGACACCCAGATTGCCGCCTTCGCCAATCACTTTGGCGCGCACCTGATTCCCGTTCACGCGAACCAGGTCGTTCGAGCGGTCGCCGACGTCGGCGTTGGACTCGGACTCGGCCTTGACGTAGGTGCCGATGCCGCCGTTGAACAGCAGGTCCACCGGTGCACACAGCACCGCACGCACCAGCTCCGGTGGCGTCATCTCGCTCACGTCGTCGGTGATTCCCAGCGCCTGGCGCACTTGAGGGCTCACCTCGATCGATTTCTGCTCGCGGCTGAACACGCCGCCGCCCTCGCTGATCAACGACTTGTCGTAGTCGTCCCAGTTGCTGCGCGGCTGCTCGAACAGGCGCTTGCGTTCCTCCCACGACCGTTGCGCGTCCGGGTCGGGGTCCAAGAAGATGTGGCGGTGGTCGAATGCGGCGATCAGCCGGATGTGTTTGGACAGCAACATTGCGTTGCCGAACACGTCGCCGCTCATGTCGCCGATCCCGACGACGGTGAAGTCCTCGGTTTGGGTGTTGACGCCCATTTCCCGAAAGTGCCGTTTGACAGCTTCCCAGGCGCCTTTGGCCGTGATGCCCATGGCCTTGTGGTCGTAGCCCACCGAGCCGCCCGACGCGAATGCGTCACCGAGCCAGAAGCCGTAGGACTTGGCGATCTCGTTGGCGATGTCCGAGAACGTCGCTGTGCCTTTGTCGGCGGCGACGACGAGATACGCGTCGTCGCCGTCGCGGCGCACCACCCGCTGCGGCGGTGTGATCTTGCCGGACGAGCGGTCGACGTTGTCGGTGACGTCCAGCAGCCCGGCGATGAACATCTTGTAGCAGGCGACGCCTTCGTCGCGGACCGCTTCGCGGTCGGCGCCGGGGTCACCGATGGCCATCGGCGGCTGCTTGACGACGAACCCGCCCTTGGCCCCGACCGGGACGATGACGGCGTTCTTCACCGCCTGCGCCTTGACCAGACCGAGGATTTCGGTACGGAAGTCTTCACGGCGATCCGACCAGCGCAACCCGCCGCGGGCGACCGGGCCGAACCGCAGATGCACCCCTTCCACCCGCGGCGAGTGCACGAAGATCTCGAATTTCGGCCTGGGCAACGGTAATTCGTCGATCAGGCCGGGGTCGAGCTTCAGCGACAGCACACCCTGCTCGCGGGCTGACCCTTCGCGCGTCACGAAGAAATTGGTTCTCAGTGTCGCCTGCACCAACGACGCGAACGCCCGCATGACGCGGTCGGTGTCGAGGCTGACCAGCGCGTCGATGTCCTTCGCGACGGCCGCAGCCGCCGCCTGCGCGTCCCGTTTGCCGGAGTCCGACGGGTCGAACAGCGCCTCGAACAGTTCGACCAGCGAGCGTGCGGTGTGCGGGTTGTCGTTGACCACCGATTCGATGTGCGACTGGCTGTACGGAAAACCGGCCTGGCGCAGATATTTCGCGTAGGCCCGCAGGATCACCACCTGCTGCCACGTCATGTCGGCCCGCAGCACGAGCTCGTTGAACCGGTCGATCTCGGCCTGTTCGCGCCAGATCGCCGTCACGGCGTCGGCGAAGCGCTGCGCCCGCTCCTCGGGGTCGGTGTCTTCGGACGGCTCCGGAATCGTGGGGTGCAGGGCAATTTTGAACTGGTAGATCCACACCTGAAGGCCGTCGGCGCGGGTCACCGTGAATGGCCGCTCCTCGAGCACGATCACGCCCATGCTCTGCAGCATTGGAAGCAACCGGCTGAGCGACGCCGACTGGCCGCCGAGGAACCAGGTCAGTTGCGCGACCCGGTCTTCGCCGTCGTCGGCTTGGGTGAAGACGAGTTTTACCGAATCATCTTGCAGCTCTTCGATGATCGCGATGTGGCCGATCGCGTCCTCGGGTGTCACCGCCTGCTTGTAGACCTCGGGAAATGCCTCGGCGTAGTGCTCGGCCTGTTCTTGTCCGATGAAGCCGGACCGAACCTCACCCAGCAGCCGGTCGGCCCACGTGCGCGCCGCCTCGGTGAGCAACGACTGAATCCGCTGACGATTCTCCGTGGAGGTGTCGACGGCTCCGGGCGGCGCATCGTCCGGCAGCCTGATCGTGAAATGCACTGCAGCCCAGGGTGATTCGCTTACCCGCGCGGTGTAGTCGATGCTGCTGCCGCCGAGTTCGTGAACCAGAATGTCCATCATATGCAGTCGCACGGCTGTGGTGTAGCGGTCACGCGGTAGATACACCAGCGCCGACACGAAGTGCCCGAGCTGGTCGGTGCGCATGAACAACAGGGTCCGGCGGCGCGATCCCACGTCGGTGATCGCTGTGGCCATGTCCAGGATGGCGTCGACGTCGAGCGCGAAAAGCTCTGAGCGCGGGAAGGTCTGGATGACGTCGAGCAGCAGTTGTCCGGACAGCGAGTCGGGGTCGCGGCCGGACTTGGTGAGCGCCTCCTTGACCCGATGCGAGATGATGGGGATCTCCAAGACATTGGCGGTGGACGCGGCCGCGGTGAACAAACCGACCAGCCGGTGCTCGACCGCCTCGCCCTTCGAATTGTCGCGAACCACAACGATATACGGGTGGGCGCCGTACCGAAGATATGTCGGCATCGTCGCTTGCGTGACCACCAGCAGCTCGTCCGACTCCGTCAGCTGCGGGAACACGTCCTGGCGGCGCCGCAGCACACCGAGCCGGCTCGATTCGTCGACCTCGGCCTGTCCCTCCGACACCGAACAGCGCTGATAACCCAGCAGCACGAAGTGGGCGTCGTCCAACCAGCGCAGCAGTTCTGCGACGCGGTGGCGCTCGGCGGGGAACCGACCGGAGGTGTCGCGGTCCAGCGCGTCGGCCAGTGTGTGCAGCGCATCTCGCATGGCGTCGGTGTCGTGCGCTACGCGTTGGGCGTCGGTGATCACCGACGGCAGCTGACGTTCGACTTGGTCGAGCGCCTTGCGGTCGACGCCGGGGGCGAGCTCGACATGGACCCACGCTTCGTCGATCTCGCCGGACCCGGCGCGGCCATTGTCGGGTCGGGGCCGGATGTCTTCGAGCACGCCCTCGGGGCTGCGGCGCACCCGGAACACGGGACTCAAGATCGCGACGTAGGCCACGCCGAGGCGATTCAGCAGCACGGTCAGCGACTCCAGCAGCATCGGCGTCTCGTCGGTGATCACCTGAAGCGCCGGCCCGAAGCCGTGACTGTTGTCGTCGCCGAAGGCGGCGACGTTGGTGGCGCCGGGCTTGCGCGAGAATCCCAAGCGGCCATGGGCGGCCAGCAGCGCGGGCGTCACCACCTGTTGCGCGCGGACTTGGATCGGTGCGGTCAGCCCGCGGTCGCCGATGACCGGAGCATCACCTTGAGGCCCGCGGTAACTGCCGACGTAGGCGTGCAAAAGCCCCGGTGCGAATTTGTCCCACCCGTCGACGCTCGCGGCCTCAGGCTTCACCGTCATAGGGCTCCTCGTTGAGCGCGGCGTGCCGGCGAGAGCACCCGCAGCCTAGTCGCGTGTCAGTCTCCGGTGCGTGACGCGATGCGGACGAGCGGCGTCGGGGCCGAGCCTATCGACCTTGTTCTCCTCGTAAGCCGCGAAATTGCCCTCGAACCAGAACCATTTCGCTTCGTTGGTGGCATCGCCCTCCCACGCCAAAATGTGCGTGCAGGTGCGGTCGAGGAACCAGCGGTCGTGGGAGATCACCACCGCGCATCCGGGGAACTTCTCCAACGCGTTCTCCAGCGAACTCAGCGTCTCGACGTCGAGGTCGTTGGTCGGTTCGTCGAGCAGCAGCAGGTTGCCGCCTTGCTTGAGCGTGAGCGCGAGGTTGAGCCGGTTGCGTTCACCACCGGACAGCACACCCGCGGGCTTCTGCTGGTCGGGGCCCTTGAACCCGAACGCCGACACATAGGCCCGCGACGGGATCTCGTTCTGGCCCACCTCGATGTAGTCGAGGCCGTCGGACACCACTTCCCACACGGTCTTCTTCGGATCGATGCCTGATCTGGTCTGGTCGACGTAGCTGAGCTTGACGGTGTCGCCGATCTTCACCGTGCCGCTGTCAGGCTTCTCGAGGCCGACGATGGTCTTGAACAGGGTGGTCTTGCCGACGCCGTTGGGTCCGATGACGCCGACGATCCCATTGCGCGGCAGCGAGAACGACAGGTCCTTGATCAGCACGCGTCCGTCGTAGCCCTTGTCGAGGTGCTCGACCTCCACCACGACATTGCCCAGCCGCGGGCCGGTCGGAATCTGGATCTCCTCGAAGTCGAGCTTGCGTGTCTTCTCCGCCTCGGCGGCCATCTCCTCGTAGCGCTGCAGCCGCGCTTTGCTCTTGGCCTGCCGCGCTTTGGCGCCGGAGCGCACCCACGCCAGCTCTTCTTGCAGCCGCTTTTGCAGCTTGGCGTCCTTGCGTCCCTGGACGGCCAACCGCTCGGCCTTCTTCTCCAGGTAGGTGGAGTAGTTGCCTTCGTAGGGGTAGGCGCGGCCGCGGTCCAGCTCGAGAATCCATTGCGCCACGTTGTCGAGGAAGTAGCGGTCGTGAGTGACGGCCAGGATCGCGCCTTTGTAGCTGGCAAGGTGCTGCTCCAACCACTGCACGCTCTCGGCGTCCAAGTGGTTCGTCGGCTCGTCGAGCAGCAGGAGATCGGGCTTGGACAGCAGCAGCTTGCACAGCGCCACGCGGCGTCGCTCGCCGCCGGACAGGTGGGTCACCGGTTCGTCGGGCGGCGGGCAGCGCAGCGCATCCATGGCCTGCTCGAGCTGGCTGTCGATATCCCACGCATCGGCGTGATCCAGCTCCTCCTGCAGGCGGCCCATCTCTTCCATCAGCTCGTCGGAGTAGTCGGTGGCCATCAGTTCGGCCACCTCGTTGAAGCGGTCGAGCTTGACCTTGATCTCGCCGAGGCCCTCTTCGACGTTGCCGCGTACCGTCTTCTCCTCATTCAGCGGCGGCTCCTGCTGCAGGATGCCGACCGTTGCGCCGTTGGCCAGGAACGCGTCGCCGTTGTTGGGCTGATCCAATCCGGCCATGATCCGCAAGACGCTCGACTTGCCTGCCCCGTTGGGCCCGACGACGCCGATCTTGGCTCCCGGCAAGAAGCTCAGCGTGACGTCGTCAAGGATGACCTTGTCGCCGTGCGCCTTGCGGACCTTCCGCATCGTGTAGATGTATTCGGCCATGCCGTCGGTGATGCCTTTCGTAGATCGGCTCGAGTGCTCCCGACCATCCTAGGCACCACCGAGCAGGGCTAAGCCGACAGAGGCAGCGCCTCCTTGCGCGACTCGGCGTCCGTCTGCTCTTCGGCGTCGGTTGCAGGCTCGGCCTCCTTGGCCACTGGAGGCACCGGTTCGATGACCCGTACCAGCGTCTGCGACAGGTCAGGGCCGACTGAGGTGGCCCGCATTTCCAGCGACGAGCGGCGCACGCCGTTGCTGTCGTCGTACTCGCTGGTGTAGACGTGACCGACAGCGATTACCGCGCGGCCCTTGCCCAGCGCGGCACCAACTCCAGTGACCAGCTTGCCCCAGCAGTTCACGGTGATGTAGAGCGTGTTGCCGGGCTCCCAGCTGCCGTCGGCGCCGCGCCGGCGCGAATTGCTGGCCATCCGGAAGCTGATGACTTCCTGGTTGCCGACCTGGCGGCGTCGTAGATCGGTGATGATGCGGCCGACCACGGTCATTGGCGTCTCGAACATGTTGTTTCCTCTCATCCGGTTCACGCTCACGGCGTGCAGCACCATTGACGCCAACGGCACCGACGCCGCCCGGCCGATCGGTCGTGTCGAACGCCGCGCCTGTGGATGAAGCGGCTGTTGGGGATAACGAGTGCCATGTTGTCGGGCGAGGCCACACCTCGCGCGATCCACACGTCTCGAACGTGAAGCTGTGAAGGCGACACGCCGACGAGCACCGCAACAGGTTCACGTTGGCGGGCGAAGCCAGCGGCCCCGAGCGGCCAGGCCCCGGGCGGGCGGGGTGCGCGGTTAGCGTGACCGCGCGTCGCGGCGCGCGAGTTCGGCCAGCATTGCGTTGTAGGCGGCCAGCTCCGCGTCCTCGTCGCGGTCGGCCGCCCGGTCCAGCCTCTTGGCGGTGCGCTGATCGCTGCGACTCCATTGGATCAACAGCGCGATCATGACCACCGCCAGTGGTATTTCACCTGCGGCCCAAGCGATTCCGCCTCCGAGCCGCTGATCCCCGAGCAGGTCTGTGTGCCAGCTCAAATGCAGCGACCGGTAGAACCCCTCAGCGAGCACCGTGCGGGTGCCCATGAGCACGACCCCGAAGAAAGCGTGCAGCGGCAGTGACGCGAACACCGTGGCCAGCTTGGCCACGGGCGGAATGGGCCGCGGTGTGGGATCGATGCCGATCACCACCCAGTAGAACAAGTAGCCGCTGAGCAAAAAATGGACGTTCATCAGGACGTGTGCGGCGTGGTTTCCGGCGGCCGCGTCGAAGATGCCGCCGAAGTACAGGCCATAGAAGCCGACGACGAATATGAGCGTCGCGACGATCGGGTGCGTGAAGAAGCGAGATAGCTTGCTGTGCAAGGCAATTAGTAACCATTCGCGCGGCCCGGGCGGCTCGCCCCGACCAGCCGCCGGCAGCGCGCGCAACGCCAGGGTCAACGGGCCGCCGAGCGCCAGCAAGATCGGCGCGAGCATCGACAACAGCATGTGCGCGGCCATGTGCATCGAGAACATCGCCGGCATGTACCGGCCCACCCCCGAGGACGTCGCGAACAGCAGCACCGTGCAACCGCACAACCACGCGAAAGTCCGCCCCGCAGGCCACGCGTCGCCGCGACGGCGGAGTCGGCGCACACCAGCCAGATACAGCAGCGCCAACACGATGGCCGCCGTGCCGAAGATCAGGTCGAACCGCCAGTCGAAGAGAACCCGGGTCACAGTGGGCGGACCGGAAAAGTCGTAGCCGATCTTCACCTGCGGGATCGAGGGATAACCGATAGGCGACGAGGGCGGCGGAGTGCGCCCTAGGCCGACCGCGATACCGAAAGTGAGACCAAAGACCACGGCCTCGATCAGGGCAAGCCGCACCAGCGGCCTACGCGCAGCAGGATCCCGGCCCAGCGCGGCCAGCCCGACGCGGCGCTGGCGCCATCCGAGCACACCGAGCACACACAAGGCTGTCGCCTTGGCCAGCACCAGTCCGCCGTACGTGGTGCCGACCAGGTCGCTCAGCCGGATGCGGACCAGCGCGTTGATCACCCCGCTGAGTGCCATCGCCACGAAACACCAGCCCGCCAGCCTGGAGAACCGGCGCGCGGCGAGGTCGCCGTGTTCCCCGCCGCGCAGCGCATGGACCGCCAAGGCGAGCAACCCGCCAGCCCACAAAGCGCCCGCGAACAGGTGGATGACCAGGCTGTTGGTGGCCAGGTCATGGGAGCCGCCGGCCGAGGAGTGACCGGTCAGGCCCAGCGGCAACAACGTCACCAGCGACCCGGCCAGCAGGAACGGCGTCAGCGACCACCGCAAAACGGGCATGCTCGCGACGGTCACGATGGCCGCGAAGAGAGCGGTCCACCGCCATGCGTCGGCAATGTTGATCACGCCGGCGGTTGTCCAGACCGTCGCCGGGTTCAGGATGTCGACCACGGGCCGGCCAGACACATCGGAGATGGTCAACGGCACCAGCAACACCGCGCACACTGTCCATGCACCGGAGGCCACGGTCCCGATGCGAAGCGCGCGGTACCCGTCTGCGTCCAGCACGCCACTTTCTTGCGGAGGCACGAGGAACGCGGCGAACAAGAAGGAGCCGACAGCGATCACCGCGGTGACTTCGCCTGCCGCGCGGACGAACGGCAGCCCGTAGGCGGTCAGGGATCCTGGATCTGGCAGACCTGTTGCGCTCAGCGCGGCCGCCAGCGACAGCGCCCCGATCGCGGCCGCCGTCGCTCCGGCCAACACCGCCACCCCAACGAGCACCGGCCAAATGGGTGCCCGTCGAGCGGTGCGTGGCTCTGCGGTCATGACCTCAGCGTATGGCCGCGGGAGGATGACCTACCAATGCCAGAGCGTCGCTCTCGATACGAACGGCGGGCGTGTGTCGGAAAACACAGTTGATTCGGTGAACGCGATCGCGGCGGTCTCGTTTGAATATGCATCAGCGGAAACCGTGTCGGTCCCAAGGCATACGTTCGCCTGGACGTACGCTCCGGGCAGGAGAACATCATGAATCTTGTTGTGATAGCGATGTTATCGGTCGGTGTTCCGCTCGTGGCCTTTGCCTTACACCTGGCACAAGAGCGGTTGGAACGCTGGGATCAGCGCCGCCACGCCGACGACTAAACCCGATCAGCCCGCTTCCAGACGCTGACGACGCCGCTGGGCCTCCCGCTCGTTGAACTGCGCAACCGACGCCATCTCGATGCGATCCATGTCGCTCAAAATCGCACGCAGCTCCGCCAGGAACGCTTTGCGCCGCTCCATCAAATCGGCTGCGGGCTGCAGCAATCCCTGGTCGGCCGCCACCTGCCGGGCGGTGCCGAACAGCAGCGCCGACACCGACTCGTTGCTGCGCACTCGGCCCTGCGCTAGGTACTGCTCACCGACACCGAGCGCCAGCTTCGTCAGCTCCTTCTCGCCGATCTCCGCGGGAGCGTCGCGCAGCACGTCGGCGACGATCTCGTAGGCCTGAAAGAACGGACGCAGCATCGCGTGCGCCATCAACGGCTTCTTGTCGTGCAGCAGTGTGTCGATGTCGCGGCCCCCGGCCCGCACACGCGCTTCCCAGTCGTCCTGCCACGCCATCTCCTCGGCGATGTGCTCACGAAACGCCGCGGAGTCAGCGAAGTAAAACTCGAATTTGAGCAGATCACGCAACCGCATCGCCTGCGCCCAGAACGCTTCGACGCGGTCGCCGTCGGCCCGCGCTGCGCCTGCCAGGGCCAGTTCGACGATCGACGTCTCCAGGAACGCGTCGATCATGGTGTTGCGGTAGAACGCCGCCTCGTGCTCGTGCTCCGGCGCGATGCGCCACACCGGCTCCCGGCCCCTGTCCACCCGAGTGACGGGATGGCCGTTCGACAACGCGTCGGCCGCAGTCCGCACTCCTTCCCGGGTGCGAAGCCGTAAAGCGCTGTTGGTCATCGGGATCTTTTTGCGCTCGAGGTAGTCGAGCGAATCCTGCAGCGTGTGATGGATCTGGTCGAGCGTCAGCGCTCGGCCACGGGTGGTCAGGAGCAGCGCAGACACCAGCGCGGTGGCGTTCACCGGTGTCGCCCGAAGGATCCGCCATGCCACTTCGAACGCCATCTTCTGTAAAGCGAGGCGTTTGGCAGCTTCATCGGTGGCCATCGGCCCGTGCGGTTCGCCAAGGTATTCACGCATCGACACCGCTTCCGGGAACCGGACGTAGATCTTGCCGTAGTTGCGCTCCCCTTGCGCCTTGATGAAGTTGTACAGCCAGGACAGGCCCTCAGGGGTTTTCTCACCGCCGCGCGCATAGGCGGCGTACTCGGCGGTCTCGTGAAGCTGGTCGAAACTGATCGACACCGGCTGCAGCAGAATGTCTTCACTGCGACCGTCGAGGTAGGCGTCGGCAACGAATGCCAGCAGACCGAGCTTGGGCGGCAACATCTTTCCGGTTCGGGATCGGGTGCCCTCGATCGACCAGCTGAGGTTGAACCGCTTTTCGACGATGTAGCCCACGAACTCTTTCAGCACGTACTTGTAGAGCGGATCGTCGATCTTGCGGCGGATGAAGATCACCCCTGAGCGCCGCATCAACGGGCCCATGAACCCGAACGACAGGTTGATACCGGCGAACGTGTGCACCGGCGGCAGCCGGTTCTCCTGCATCGCGACGGGCACAATCACGCCGTCGAGATAGGACCGGTGCGAGAACAGCAGGACCGCGGGATGGGTTTCCAGCGCCCGCCGCATTCTTTCGACTTCCTCGCGGTCGTAGTCGATGTTGGGGTCGAACCCCCGGCTGAAAATCGCGCGGCCCAGCGCCGGGATGAGGTCGACCGAGAACCGGCTCCAGCCGGTCGCGAGTTCGTCGAGCATCTGGCCGGCCTTCTCGACCGATGCGCCCGGAATCTGTTGCAGCCCTTCGACAAAGCGTGCCGACGCCAACATCTCCGGTTTGACCAACCGCGGCGACTTGTACGCCGGGCCGAGCAGCCGCAGTTCCACCCGTTCAATCGCGAGTGCGGCGCGGCGCAGCACGAATCGCGCGAAGTCGCGCGGATTGTCGCCGACGGTCGTGTCTTGCCACTGCTGCCGGAGTTCGGAGACCTTGGCGGGTTCGCCCGCGACGATCCGAGCTCTGGACGGGTCCCGGTGCAGGATGCGCTTCTGCAGGATCTCGGGCGGCCGGTACGTGTCGCGGCCCGAGAGCAAGCCGACCAGCTTCACCCGGGTCGGCAGACCACCTGGCACCCAGAACACGCGCACCGGCACCACCGTCCGGTCCTCGTCGGCGCTGAGCTGCTCGACGAGTTGAGCAACCACCCCAGGGTCGGGCTCGTCCTCAGCGGGCAGCCGCAGCACCTCCACCTTGGCCTCCGGATGCTCGCGGCGCTGCTGGGCGAGCCAGTTGTTGAGCAACTCCACCTCGGCCGCCGACGACACGGAAGCAAGCACCAACGCGTCGTCGGTCGCGGTGAAACTGTCCAGGTCGTCGGTGCGGGCGCTCATCGCTGCCTTTCCGCCCTGTCACCGACCTGTGAATTACCCCCTGCCACAGTCTTTTTCACCGCAGCTTTCTTAGCCGCAGCCTTCTTCGCCGGCGCCTTCTTCGCTTGCGCTTTCTTCGCCGGCTTCTTTGGCTTGCCTCGCAAATTTTCAGGTAGTTCCGGAACCTTGTCGTGCGGCCAGTTCTTCAGCGTGTCCAGATAGAGTTGGCGCACCTCGGCGATGTGTTGGTTGAGATTGTCGTGCGTCCAGTCGTCGATCGGTATCGGTGGGTAGACGACGACGTCGACGGTGCCGGGGTTGAAGGTGCTCGAATCGCGCGCGGCGATGACTTCGGCGTTGCGAATGACGATCGGCACGATCGGGATCTTCGCCGCCATCGCGATCCGGAACGGGCCCTTTTTGAACGGCCCCACCTCCGTGGTGTCCAGCCGGGTGCCCTCCGGGGCGATGACGATCGACAAGCCTTTGCGCGCGAGTTCCTCGACTTTGTGAAGCTCTTCGACGGCGGCCTGAGTGTTTTCGCGGTCGATGAACACCGCATCCATGACCTTGCCGATCGGGCCCATCAGCGGGTTTTTCTCCAGCTCCTTCTTGCCCACCGAAGTGAAGTTGTCGCGGACCAGATAGCCCGCGATGATCGGGTCCACCTGGTTGCGGTGGTTGAAGATGAACACCGCCGGCCGCTGCGCGGTGAGGTTCTCCTCGCCGAGCACGTTGAGGCTGACGCCGGTGGTGGCCAGAAGCAGCCTGCCCCAGTTCGTGGTGAAGAAGTTGACGCCCCGGCGCTTGCTGCCGGCGAGCAGGCCCACGCCGACGGCACCGGCGGCGACAGGCGCCAGTGACGCCACGCCGGCCAGTGTGCGCAGCGCCGAAACAGGGCTGCTGCCGCTGCGGCTGGAGAACCGCAGCACCGGCCAGCCACGCTTGGCCGCCACCGCCGCGAGCTTGCCTTCGGGGTTGGTGGGCCGCGGGTTGCCGACCAGGTACATCAGCGCGACGTCCTCGTCGCCGTCGGCGTAGAAGTAGCTCTTCGTCAGGTCGATGTCATGGTCAGCGGCGAACTTCTGCACTGCATTCGCCTTACCCGGACCCCACAGGATCGGCTTGAGCACACGGCCGGTGAGGATGCCGTTTTCGTCCACCTCGAAGCGGTTGCTCAGGATGTTGTCGATGCCAAGAAATCGAGCCACGGGTTCCACCTGGACGGTGAGCG
Source organism: Mycobacterium sp. NGS19 (assembly GCF_059813155.1). Lineage (NCBI taxonomy): Bacteria > Bacillati > Actinomycetota > Actinomycetes > Mycobacteriales > Mycobacteriaceae > Mycobacterium > Mycobacterium sp. NGS19. The sequence goes on along the minus strand of NZ_JCALEB010000004.1, from coordinate 280,690 downwards.
CCGACGAGCTGAGTACCACGGTGTGCCCGCGGGCCTGGTGCGCCCGAACCAGCTCTCGCATCTCGGGATAGATCCGCGACACGATGTGCTGGACGAACAGTCGCTCGCCGAGCTCGTCGATGTCGTCGATCGAGCGCCCCTTCATCATCGCCGCGCCGCGGTAGATGAGTTGTTCGAAGTCAGCGCGGCCGAGACGGTGGTTCAGTGCCGCCTGGACGACTCCGAGGAACTCACCGATCCCAATCTCTCTGCGCCGGAATCGTTCCCGCGTCATGATCACGCCGGTGAAGCCGGCCACCAACGTGCCGTCGAGGTCGAAGAACGCACCGATGTGCGGGCCCGGCGGGCTGGCTTCCACTTCTGCCACAGAGCCGGGCAGCCTCATGTCCCGGCGATCGAGGGACCGATTGTCGGACGGGCTCATGACGGTGAACTCCCGTTGGGTGACGGCGCCTCGGCGCTGGACTTGGCAGACTCGGTGAATGAGGCGGGCGTGGCGCGGCCTGAGCCACCGAGGGCGAGCACCTCATTGAACCCCGCCAGCAGGCACCGCGCCCAGAGTTCGTCGTCGACGAATGACGCCCGGTCATAGCGGGTGGTGACAGTACAGATGCCGCCACGCGAAATCAGCACCGCCATCATCGCGACACCGGGCAGGGGCCCAATACCGTACTGACGCAACACTTTTGCTCCAGCGATGTAGGTGTCGCCGCCGTACACCGGCAGGTTGCTGGCTTGCACGTCTGCCGAAACCACTGATCCCGCCACCGATTCCAGCAGCGGGTCGGGCAACAGGCTGAGCAGGGGCGCGACGGCGCCGATCATGTCGATCGCGGGTTCTTCGCGCCGCTTGCACATTTGAGTGCGGACGTTGTGGATGCGTGCGGTTGGGTCTGAAATTCCCAGCGGCGCGGAGATCATCACGCCGGCGAAGCGGTTGCCCCCGGCGGGATCGGCTTCGGCTCGCAGATTGACCGGGATCGCCATCGGCAGCGAGTCGATGGGCACGCCGAACTCCAGGTGGTAGAGCCGCAGCGCGCCGCACAGCGCAGCCAGGTACGCATCGTTGATGGAGCCCTCGGCGGCTTTGGCGGCGGCGCGGATGTCGCCGAGCTCCATGTCGATGGCCTCGCTGCGGGAAGTGAGGCTGCGACGGCGAAGCAGCGGGGAATGGTCGGCGCCGGGCGACATCACCCGGGCGCCGGAGCGGGCGTACTCGACGACGCCCTCGACCGCCGACACCGGGTTGCTGAGCACGCGGCCGACCACCTGGGCGGCGCCGGTGACGGCCTCACGGACGCCGCCGAGGATGGCAAACGGCAACCGGTTGAGACCCTCGCGGGCGAGGTCGTTGCCGGTGAGGTCTTGGGGAATGGGCAGCGGCACCGGCTCGCGAGGCGGCGGATCGCGTTCCAAGTCGTAGATGTGGGCGAACATCTCCACTGCACCGACACCGTCGGTGACCGCGTGGCTCATATGCAGCAGCAGCGCGGCGCGGCCGTCGGGCAAACCTTCGACCAGCGTGACGGTCCACAGCGGACGTGAAATATCAAGCGGCGATTGAAGAATCACCTCGGCCAGGTCGAATACTTCGCGCAGCGTGCCGGGGTCGGGCACGCGGATCCGTCGTACGTGGAAGTTCAGGTTGAAGTCGGGGTCCACCACCCATCTGGGCGCGGCCGTCGGGACCGTCGGCACGACCACCTTCTGGCGCAGCCGCAGCACGCGGCGCGACGCATACTCGAAAACGTTCAGGAAGCGATTCCAGTCGGGCGTGGTGTCCAAGATCTCGACGGCCATGATGCCGGAGCGGGTCCGTGGGTTGGCCTCGCCGCGGTGCAGCAACATGTCGAACGCACCGAGTTCTTGAGGAAGCCCCGCCGCGTCTACTGCCTCAGCCACCGTCTCGTTCACTCCTCCCCGGTAAATCGCGTTCGAGGACAACGCTAGTCCGCTCGACTACCTCGTGGGAGAGGGATTGACGTGGCGCCGCGATCGGCCGGGAGGACCGTCGCTGTTGGATAGACTGCCCGCGCTGCCCCCGTAGCTCAGCGGACAGAGCAGCCGCCTTCTAAGCGGTAGGTCGCAGGTTCGAGTCCTGCCGGGGGCGCATAGGGGGGCCACAGGGGCGTGCCGAGCCCGATATGCAGTACGCAGGTCCTCTCCCCGAATCAGTGCACATCACCCGGCTTTGGCCGTGCGACGATTCTCGTGGAGGTACTGATGTCACAACGGATAGAAGTTCGTCCTGACCAGCTTGCCCGCGCGTCCAGTCGGGTGATGCAGTGTGCCGACGAAATCGCCGCCGGGTATGCCTCGGCGGACGCGCGGATCGCAGATGCGCAGAGCGGATGGGTCGGGCGGTCAGCTGGTGCACTGAGCGCCCGAGTGGGTTCATGGAAACAGACGAGTGCGGTCCTGCTCGAGCGTCTCGACGGGCACGGCACCGCGTTCTACGCCAGCAATCTGAGTTTCGCCACGACCGAAGACGACAACGCCCAAGCCGTCGCTGAGATCGGCGCCCTGGGTGCGGTTGCGACCGTCGACTGAGATATGGGCGGTTTGTCGGTAGCCGATATCGACCGGTGGAGTTCCGATGCGGTCCGCGACGTATTCAGTGCTGCGAGAGCACGCGCCGAAATCACGGTCGGCGCTTCAGAGCAATTGGAGTCGTTGACAGTGTTCGACGATTGGGGCGGCGACGCCGCGGACGCGGCGCGGGACGCGGTCGGCCAGACACGACGAGACCTCGACTCCCACGGCCGGGAGGCGCTCGCAGTCGCCCGCGCGGCCGATGCCGCCGCCGAGGGCATTGACAAGGTGAAGGAGCGACTGCGTCAACTCAGGGACAAGGCACCCACGATGGGTTGTCGGGTGAATACTGCTACCAACATGGTCGAGATTGACCCGAACACCAGGCTTTTGCCGTTCGAGGCGATGCTCAACGCAATCCAGTTAGACCGTGAGCTGAAACTCATCCTCGCCGCGGCGGACGAGGTAGACGATCAATTGGCGCATGCAATCGAAATGGCTGACGGCACCGATCCGATACCGGTCATGCCAGGGCCGCCGGAACAGGCGCCGGCCCGGTTGCAGAACCAGATCGAAGCCTTCAAGCAGGTTTTCGGTCGCGAACCTGAGTCATTGGCCGATTGGCATACGGCCGGCGTCCTCGACCCCCACACCTACGACCCCAAGAACCGTGGCGCCGTGTCGAACGTGGTCGTCGGTCGGATCAACCCCGTTCCCGGCCAGGGCATCGTTCGCGGCAATCTGTTCATACCGAGCGACTCTGTCTTGGCACCGAACTTCACAATCCCCAATCTGGTCGACCGCAACGTTGGCGACAACCGCGGCTTCGATCCGGGCGCCCTTCCGGAGAATTCGCGTGTGTCCTTTTTAATCGACTACGAGAACGGACTCGTGGTGGCACGGCAGAACCCGTCAATCAATCTCGACACTGGTGAGATCCAAGCCGGCTCACCACAAGTCAATGTTGCGCAATTGCGGGATGGGACGGTGTACCTCCGGTATGCGGCCGCGGATCCATTCTCGCCGGGCGGCGAGAACCTTGCCAAGGCGACCGTCGCCGTGAAAGGCATACTCGCGGTGCAGCCCGGCTCGTCAGGGCCGACAATCGGCGGCACTGCGACGGCATTTCCGGCCTTGGAGGTTTACAACGAACGCATGCAACTCAGGGACTCAATGACCATAAGCACGACAACGACGATGGCACAGGTATATCCAGACATAGACGACGAGTGGGGACCGATGTTGGGACTAATCCGCGACCAGCAAGTCGGTGACCAAGCGTTGGTCCCCCGCTTCTATGGCTACGACACCCAATTCCCCCTCATTCCGCCGACGACCCAACTGGGCTCACCGGTTAAACCGCCGACTGTGGCCATTCTCGGTAGGTAGCTTCCGTGACGCATCACAGAGGCGAAATCGTCTGGCTGCCCGCAACTTTCGCTGGTGCGGCGCTTGGCGGAATTATGTGGGCTATCGTTGTTCGTCTGACAATATTCGCCAAGTCGGGACCGCCCTCGCCGTTCGTTGCGTGGTCCATGATCGCTATCGCCTGGCTGTTGTTCACCGCAATCGGCGCGATTACCGCCGCATTCGCGCGCCGCTCCCTGTTCCGTAGCGCGGGGATTGCGCTGGCGATTGCCCCCAACACAGGTGTGGCGGTCTTGCTACTGGCCGGCCTGCTTACGCTCGTGAACTGGATTTTCTGATGTCATTTTCAGCTGCCGACGGCTCGAAACGCCCACATAGTCCGGTCTTTCTACTTCTCGGACTTCTAGTCGGCACCTGGTCGCTGGCCGTGTTCGGATTGGCGTTTTTGCCGCTCGCACCGTTTATCCCGGCGGTACTTGCAGGTGCAACGATTTGGTTTGAACGCCTTCGGACCTTCGCACTCGGCTGCTCGGCTGCGGCGTTCGGAGCATTCGTCGCGCTGCTAACCGAGTGGCTCCTGCTGGGTTTCTAAGTCATGACGCCATCTCGGCGATCTCCGCCCCGGTCTCCCATATCCATACAGAAGCGGGAGCGGCCGCTTCTCCTCGGATTGTTGGTGGGCACGTGGTCGCTGATCCTGTGCGGCATCTGGTTCTGGCCATATGCGTGGGTGTTCCCATCACTTCTGGCGCTCGCGACGGCCTGGTCGAAACGTACGAGAACGTTCGGCATCGGAGCGTCAGCCGCAGCATTCGGAGCCTTCGTCGCTGTGGTCACCGAGTGGCTGCTCATGGTCTTGTGAGCGATACGAGCGCATGAGCCCCAGTCACCCGACGATCCGCCCGCTCGTCGAAACATCTCCAGACTCCCGGCTAATCGGCCATAGCTCACCTCGCTTAGTCCCTCCCGACCGGCGCCCCGCGATGGTCCGGCACATCGGCGCCTGATGTGGGTGTCACCCCCGCCGCATTATTCTCAGCGGTCCCCCGCTCAACCCCCACTGCGCCGCAATTAAGCAAAAGAAGCAAAAAAGTTGTGGCGGCTAACTTTTCGGGGCCACAAAGAGCTGATTCGGACTTCCGAATTCGGCATACGGACCACGCATCATCGGAGGACACTTTGGCCTGTGCAGAACGGCACGATTTGGCGGCTCCTGCACAACCTTTACTAGTTCAGCCAAGTGCTAGGAGAATTCTGATGAAGTACGCCATGACGTGGACATCGCGGCTCGGCGCGTCCGGTAAAGACAACGAAGAGGCCTTGCGCCGCGCTCTTGAACTGTTTTCCAAGTGGCAGCCTCCGGCGGGCACGACCTTCCACCAATTCGTCGGACGGATCGATGGTGAAGGCGGTTTCGCAATCGTCGAAACGGACTCCGCCACAGAATTGCTCACCGAAACGTCAAAGTTCCTTCCCTTCAACTCATTTCATATCCATCCCGTGGTTGACATGAATGAATGGGCAGATGCGGCGCAGACAGGTATCGACTTCAGAAACAAGATCGGCTGAGCCGCGCAGACGGGAGGGGGCCGCTCGTCACGGGTGGCCCCTTTCCGTTGCGTCGAGGCGTCCGATGTCCCTGCCGGTTCGCTATGGCGCGGGCGAGGCCAGCGGCGTCAGGGTGAAGTTTGCGGAAATCGGCCCCAGCACGTCACCGCATTCGCCACTATTCACGGCGCTGACCATGCCGTTGCCGTTCTCGTCCCAGTTGTACTGCGCAGCGGCGGCCACCTTCCTGCCGTCATCGCAGGTGATGAAATCCAGCCGGTTGACGAACATCGTCCAGTAGCCGTTCAACGCGTACGCGTCGGCCTCCCACGGCTCCGTTTGGCCGCCCGTCTCGGCAATGTGCAAACACTGGACCCCGCAGTGCGTGACCGCCCATGTGGTAGGGCTGGTCCCACCAACCCAGTTGAATTGGTAGAACTCCGCCGGCGGCGGCGCTGGAGCTACGTAGTCCGCGCCGTCGTCCGCGTGTGCCGGGCACGCGAACATCCCGGCGATTAGGCCAGCGCCCAGAACGGACGCCGATATCCACCGCTTGATCACCGCGCTCCTCCCCCTGCACCGTTCGAATTGACAGCCGGAGCATACGGGGATCGGCACGGTCAGCGCGCCGTTTCGGGCGCTACCTCGGCGGCGGCTCCTGGGTACCGTGTTCCCGGGCGTAACGAACCATGCGCTCACTGAGCCGAATGAGCGGGTCTTCTTGACCCCCGGGCATGGTGTACGCAAGCTTGCGCAACTCGATGGCAAACCCGTAGAGGTCCTGACTCAGCGACGCCACACTCATGAGCGACCCCCCGTTCGAGGAGTAGAAGCAATTTCCAGCTTTTGGGCGAGCACGGGACTCGCGGACGGCTTCACGAGCACCCGCGTCATAAGAAAGTTTGCTCCTGCGTATTGCTGATGTGAAGTCCAATTTGCTGTCTCCATCCCGCCGTCGACGCGATATGACGAATCCGTCCCGCCGCCCCGTCGTCGCACCCACCACCCTCTTCACGCTGGAGCCGCCGGTCTGTGAAATGTCACCGAATGGCGGGCCGAACCGCAGTCCTCCGGATGCGAATAGGGCCATTGGTCCTCTCAGACAAGGGCTTTGCGCACCGGTTCCCGACGCCGCAGAACTCATACGCTGTGGGCATGACCTACGTGATCGGCAGAGAATGCGTCGACGTGATGCACAAAGACTGTGTCATGGAGTGTCCGGTCGACTGCATCTACGAAGGCGACCGCAGCATGTACATTAATCCGTACGAGTGCGTCGACTGCGGCGCCTGCCGAATGGTGTGCGAGGTTGGCGCAATTTACTACGAGACCGACCTTCCCGAGGACCAGCTGCAGCACCTGGCCGACAACGCGCGTTTCTTCGACGAGCCGCTGCCCGGTCGCGGCACCCCACTCGGTTCACCCGGCGGCGCAACCGCGCTCGGGTGCGTCGGCGTCGACACCTCGTATGTCGCCTCCCTGCCTTACCGGGAGTAGGACTTGTCTGCCGAGGCCATCGCCGTCATCGCCGAACCGGAATGCTGGCAGCTGCTGGCTAGCAAGACGCTGGGGCGACTGGCGACCAGCGTGTCGGGTCAGCCCGAGATCTTCCCGGTGAACTTCGTCGTACAGCGCCACACCGTGTTGTTCCGCACGGCGGAAGGAACCAAGCTGGCCTCCACGGTGGCCAACAGTCGGGTGGCGTTCGAAGTCGACGATCACACCTTCGAAGAAGGCTGGAGCGTGATCGTGAAGGGCCAGGCGCACCTACTGCGCACTGAAGCCGAGATCGCGGAAGCCGAACGCGCGCAACTGCTCCCGTGGACAGCGACGGTGAAGCGGCACTACGTGAGGATCGTCCCGTCGGCAATCAGCGGGCGACGCTTCCGCTTCGGCGCAGAACCCGAGACAGACCACGGCTGGGCCTGACCCGCTATCGTTGCCCATCGTGACCGTCAGCGACACCCGCGAAATCGTCATCGAAGCCACCCCTGAGGAAATCATGGCGGTGCTCACGCAGCCCGAGTCGCTGCCGGAATGGTCGGACCTGCACTTGAGTTCGGAGGTGCTGGAGCGCGACGACGAGGGTCGTCCGGTGCGCACCAAAATGAAGGTCAAGACCGCCGGGATCACCGACGAACAGATTTTGGACTACACATGGCATGACGACGGGGTGTCCTGGACGCTGAACAGCGCCAAACAGCAACGAGCCCAAGACGCGCGCTACACGCTGACCCCGGACGGCGACAAGACCCGCGTCAGGTTCGAGCTGTCCGTCGATCCCGTGGTCCCGCTGCCCGGGTTCCTGATCAAGAAGGCCACCAAAGGCGTCATGGGTACGGCCACCGAGGGCTTGCGCAAACGCGTGCTGAGCCAGAAGAACGCCGGTTAGCGTCTGAGCCGAACCGTCCGATAACCGCCGTAAAGCGTTGCGGCCACAACTAACCCGACGAAATACGCGGTGTCGGCGCCGTGCCATGCCTGTGCCACCGGACCCACGATCAGTGACGTGTTCATGAACGGCACCGCAGCGCCATAAGCAACGACGAACGCCACCAAGGCCACCACAGCGTCGAGACGGTCCGTGTGCTCGCTGTCGGGGTCGAGCAGGTGGCGACGACGGGTGCGGATTATCCAGTCGACCCCCGTGACCGCGACGAAACCGGGAATCCAGTAGCTGACCAGCAGCAGCAGATCCTGGAAACGTTTCGACATGTCCCCGGAATGCAGCCAGAGGATCAGCACGAACGCGAGCACCGTGACGACAAGCGCTGACACCGGTCGGCGCACGCGAATGCCGACGGTCTGCAGTGCCAGCGACCCGCTGTAGTCGTTCATCGCCGCCGACCCGATCGCCGCTAAGGCGATCACCAGCAGTGCGACCGCTCCGAGCACACCGCCGCCCATCACCGAGCGCACACCCTCCGACGTCTGTTCCGACAGCACCGGTGCCGCCGCAATACCGATGCCCTGGACGAAGACGTAGGCCGACGCGATGCCGGCGAACGTGAAGCCGAAAACCGCTGACAGCGACGAGTCCGCAGGCAGATAGCGGCTGAAGTCTGCTGCGTAGCTGGCCCATGAAATGGCAAGGCTCAAAGCCACTGTCACTTCCAGGACGAACGCCCCGGCGAGGTCGTGCCCTTCGACAGCGGCGGGTGTGACGACCTGATGGCCGCTTGCAAGTTTGACCGCGAACGCCACGAACGTGATGAGCAGCACGAACGTAAGCACCGCTTGCACGCGATGGATGACTTCGTACCCGAAGAACCCGACCAGACCTTGCACCGCCAACAGGATCAACACGGCGATCCAGAACGGAAGGCCCAGCAGGACGGCGAGCGCGTCGGCGCCGAAAAGGCCGACCAGCCCGTCCCAGGCGATCGACGACAGCCACTGCAGCCCGGCGGGCAACACCACGCCGGCGCCGAACGCCATCCGGGAAATCGGCAGTTGCGCCGCACCGGTACGGGGTCCCCAGGTCGAAAGGTAGCCGACCACGAGAGAACCCAGCACTGTGCCGATGACCATGGCCAGCAGCCCCAGCCAGAAGCCGAGCCCCAGCGTGATCGCCAGCGTGCCGGTGAAGACGCCGGTCATGTTCACCTGCGGCGCAAACCAGACCGTGAACAGCCGCGCGGGCTTGCCGTACCGCTGATCGCGGCCAATGGGGGCGATGCCGTGCGTTTCAACCGCGAGGTCTCCCGAGCGGGTGGGCCGGCGGCCGTGAAAGGCCGATGCGCGCAACGGGCTAGCCGTGTCCGGGGAATCGGTCATCGCGGCGTGGCGAGAGTCAGGCTCGACGCTGCAGGCGCGGGTGGGCGCGGCCTGCGACGAGTGGCAGGTCCAGCGAGGTCACGATCCCCGGGGGCGCTGCGCACACATACGGCACCGCGTTGACGCAATGTGCCGCTGTCGCAACGATTCCCGGATTGCTCACCAGCCCGGCCTCCACGGTTTCCGGTTGCCAGCCCTTGATGGTGACGAACGTGTCGGGGTTGCCCTTCACCTCCACTTCGAAGCGCTCACCTTCACTGCCGAACGACCATGGCGGATCGAGGTTCTCCTCCCCCATCAGCCAGTTCACGCCGGCGCGCACCACCACGTCGCCGTCGACAACCGCCTCCCAGGAGAACCGCTGGGCGGCGACCTTGCCGGGTTCGATCGGTCCGATCGGCGAGTCGATGGGTGCGGTCGCGACGGCCGAGTCGTGCGCCGTGCGGATTTCCGCTCGGCCTGCGAGCCCGAGAGCCTGCAGCACCATGTGAATCGACTGCTTGAAGCCACCGGTCAACAGCGTGAGCATCGGTCCGTTTTCGGCCTCCTCGGGTGTGCCGCCGAAGCACATGATGTGCCGGACCACGTCTGCGGCGCCGTACGTTCTGATGTCCGAAAACTCTTCGGCGCGAACGAAGGTCACCGCTGACGACATGGCGGAGAATACAAGCGGCAAGATCTCGGTGACGCCGCCGGGATGGATGCCTGTGCCGTGCAGGCTCACCTTCGCTTCTTCGCACGCGACGGCCAGCGGCGCCGCCTCCTGGTCCGGTGGGTAGAACCACCCGACCGGGGTGACGACGTTCTTGCCGGACCGAAGCAACGCGACGACCTCGTCGGCGTCGGGGATGAGCGGCGCGTACACCACCGCGTCGGCGTCGGTGGCGAGGATGTCGTCGATGCTCGACGTGGCTGCTACTCCGAGGGGTGAAGCGCCGATGATCTCCCCAACGTCCTTGCCGTGCTTGTCTTTTGAGTGCACCCAGCACCCGGCCAGCTCGAGTTCGGGATGAGTGAGAATGCAGTCGATCGCGGCCTTGCCCACCGATCCGGTGGCCCACTGGATGACCCGCAACGCCATGTCCGCTCCTTTGCGCCTCGACGCGATGCGCACGAATCTAGCCCACCGCTAGTGTTGACCGGTGTCTGATTCCGTCCTGTTCGACGTTCGCGACCGCGTCGCGCTGATCACCGTCAACGACCCGGATCGCCGCAACGCGGTCACCGGCGAGATCTCCGATGCGTTGCGCGCGGCCGTGGCCCGCGCTGAAGGCGACGCCGACGTGAACGCGGTCGTGGTCACCGGAGCGGGCAGCGCGTTCTGCGCCGGCGCTGACCTGTCGGCGCTCGGTAGCGCCGGTGAAGAGCAGGGTCTACGGCGGCTATACGACGGATTCCTGGCCGTTGCCGAATGCGGGCTGCCCACCGTTGCGGCCGTCAACGGCCCAGCGGTCGGGGCCGGGCTGAACCTGGCGCTGGCCTGCGATGTGCGGATCGCCGGGCCGGGGGCGTTGTTCGACCCGCGGTTCCAGAAGCTGGGCATCCACCCCGGCGGCGGCATGACGTGGATGCTGCAGCGGGCGGCGGGGCCGGAGGTGGCGCGGGCCGCGCTGCTGTTCGGCATGCGGTTCGACGCCGACGCGGCGGTGCGTCACGGGGTCGCGCTGAAGGTTGCCGACGACCCCGTCGCGGCGGCGTTCGAGCTCGCGGCCGGTCCTGCGTCGGCACCTCGCGACGTGGTGATCGCCACCAAGGCGACGATGCGCGCGACGATAAGCCCAGGGTCCGTGGACACCGACCAGCATGCGTTCGCGGTGGAAGCCGAAGTGGGCCCGCAGGCGGAGTCGATTCGCTCGCCGGAGTTCGCCGCCCGGCTGGCGGGCGCCCGGCGCCGCTGAATTCCTGCCGCGAGCGTGCGCCGCGTGCCATGCCGCCCAGGCGTGTCGGCGGGCAGACGCGCACGCTCGCGGGAAACGGGCTAGAGGTCGAGCAGGGCGGCTTCAGGTGTCTCGACGAGTTGCCTTAGCTCGCAGAGGAACTGGGCGGCTTGGGCTCCGTCGGCGATGCGGTGGTCGAACGCACAAGTCAGCCTCACCGTGGGCCGCACCTCCACTGCGCCGTCGACGGCCACCGGCCGTGGCTTGAGCGAACCCATCCCGAGAATCGCGGCCTCGGGATAGTTGATCACCGGCACACCGTCGTCCAAGCCGAGAGCGCCGAAGTTAGAGACAGTGAACGTCGACCCGTGCAACTCCGCGGGTTTGATGCTGCTGTCGCGCGCGGCGCGCACCAATTCCGCCAGCCGCGTAGCCAATTCGCGGGTGCTTTTGGTCTGCGCATCGGCGATCACCGGCACCAACAGCCCGCGATCGGTGGCCACCGCGACACCGAGGTTCACGGTGCGGTGCGTGTGCACCTGCGGCTCGCCCTCACCGTCCACCCATGTCGAGTTCAGCACCGGATGCCGGGTCAGTGCGAGCGTGACGAACCGCAACATCACGGCAAATGGCGACACGTCGACACCCATCGCCGAGAACCGCTCGCATAACAGCACCAGCCGCGTGGCGTCGACGTCCACGCATGCGTGCGCATCGGGAATTCGACTGCGGGACAGCGTCATTCGCTCTGCCATCCGGGCGCGAACGCCCGAGACGCGGGTCACCTCATTCGCCGGACCCGCAGATGCCAGCACATCCTCGCGGGTGATCACGCCGTTGCGACCGGACCCGGGCGACAACGCGGAGAGGTCGATGTCGAGATCTTTGGCGAGCTTGCGGACGGCCGGCGCCGCGCGGGGCCGCGACGACCTCCTGCTGACGTCCATCGAGTCGTCGGCTCCGTAACCGACCAGCACCGGGTTACGCGACGGCGGCTCAACGCTTTCCGTCTCGATGCGCACCAGGACAGAGCCGACCGGCAGCACGTCGCCGGGCTCGCCGCAGCGCTCGATGACACGGCCCGCGTACGGGCTGGGAATCTCGACTTCTGCCTTGGCCGTCTCCAGCGTGCACAGCGTCTGATTGAGCTCGACGACGTCGCCCACCTCGACGCTCCAGCTGGTCAGCGTCGCGTCCTCCAACCCCTCGCCGAGATCGGGGACCCGAAACACGTTGTCCTTCATGGTGACGCGAGCACCTTTTCGACGCAGTCCAGCAGCCGGTCCGGCCCGGGCAGCCACAGCTTCTCCAGCCGGGCCGGCGGGTAGGGCGTGTCGAAACCGGTAGCACGCAATACGGGAGCTTCCAGGTCGTAGAACAGCTCCTCCTGGATGCGGGCGGCCAACTCGGCGCCGAAACCCAGGGTGCGTGGGCCCTCGTGCATCACCACCACACGTCCGGTTTTGGTGACCGATGCGGCGATGGTGTCGAAATCCAGTGGGCTCAGCGACCGCAAATCGATCACTTCGAGCTTCCAGTCGTGTCGCTCCGCAGCGATGTCGGCTGCGCTCAGCGCGGTCTGTACGACGGCTCCGTAGGTCAGCACCGTCACGTCCTCTCCGCTACGTCGCACCGCGGCGCGGCCGATCGGCGGTGTCGGTTCGGTGAGGTCGATGTCGCCTCGTGTCCAGTACCGGCGCTTCGGCTCGAGGTACATCACCGGGTCGCGGCTCGAGATCGCGTGACGCAGTAGCCAATACGCGTCGGCGGGTGTCGACGGCACCACCACCTTGAGGCCCGCCGTGTGGACCCAGTAGGTTTCGGTGGATTCCGAATGGTGTTCGACGGCTCCGATGCCGCCGAACGACGGCAGGCGAACGGTGACCGGCATGTCGACGTCGCCGTGAGTGCGCATACGGTACTTCGCCAGGTGGCTGACGATCTGATCGAACGCCGGATAGCTGAACCCGTCGAACTGGATCTCCGGCACCGGGATGAAGCCGCGCAGTGCGAATCCGACGGCGATGCCGACGATCGCAGACTCCGCGAGTGGCGTGTCGAAACACCGCTGCTCGCCGAATGTTTCAGCCAGACCATCGGTAACCCGGAAGACACCACCCAACCGCGCGACGTCCTCGCCGAAAACCACCACCCGTTCGTCGGCGGCCATCGCGTCGTGCAGCGCACGATTGATAGCGGCGACCATGGTGACGTTGGTGGCGGACCCCACCTCGGTGAGTTTCGGGCGCCTCGGTTCCGGTGTGGCCGTGGGCCGGTCGATCATCTGCGTCATGTCACACCTCCTTCGCCACCTCGCTCAGAAGCTGCCGTCGCTGCTCGGCGAGTTCGGGGGTGATGTCGGCGTAGGTGGTGTTGAACATGTCCGTGACGTCGAGGTCCGCCGCGTCTACAACCGCCGCACGCAGTTCGGCGCGCATCCGTGCCGAACGCGCCGCCACTCGCGAGTCCAGCCGCTCGGTCCAAATCCCCACATGGCAAAGGTATGTGCGGTAGCGCGCGATGGGATCCAACGTCTCCCACTGCCGCACCTCGTCGGCGGACCGGTAACGCGTCGGATCGTCGGAGGTCGTGTGCGGTCCGATTCGGTAGGTGATCGCCTCGATCAAGGTGGGTCCACCACCACCACGGGCGCGGTCGGCCGCCTCGGCCATCACGGCGAAGCAAGCCAGTGGGTCGTTGCCGTCGACGCGAACGCCGGCAATCCCGTAGGCCATCGCGCGGTGCGCGATCGACGGGCCGGCCACCTGGCGGCTCACCGGTACCGAGATCGCCCACTGGTTGTTCTGCACGAAGAAGATGCATGGCGCCGCGAATAGTGCTGCGACGTTGAGTGCTTCGTGGACGTCGCCGGTGCTCGTGGCGCCGTCACCCAGATAAGCGACGGTCACGGAGTCCTCGCCGAGGCGTTGCGCAGCCATCGCGGCACCGACGGCGTGCAGCCCATGCGTGCCGATTGGAATCGCGATTGGTGCGCAATGCTTGGCGGTGAATTCCAGTCCGCCGTGCCATGTTCCCCGCCAGACGGCGCCGATCTTGCCGGGTGCGATGCCACGCAGGAGGAATACGCCGAGTTCGCGGTATTGCGGAAATAGCCAGTCGGTCTTGCGAAGACAGGCCGCCGAACCGATCTGCGCCGCCTCTTGGCCGTGACACGAGGCGAAAAGCGCCAGCTCACCCTGTCGCTGCAGGTTCACGAACTCGGTGTCGAGGTCGCGGGTGACGACCATCATTTCGTAGAGCCACGCCAGCGTTTCCTCCGGCAGCGCCCGGCTGTACCTGGCTTCAGATGTCGGCAGCCCGTCCGGCTTGATCAGCCTGACCGGTTCGAGATCGACCGTTGCCGGCACGCCGCCTCCTCACGTTGCACCTTGAGTCGGCGTCACTGCCCCGGCGGGTTCAGCAAACCCGCCACACGCCTACGTGGGAACTTGGCAGTCGGTCCGCCGAAGCCCGCCGTAGCACTGGCGCTGCCGCCATTATGCGCTCAAGATCAACGACTTCGCCGGATGATGCGTGCCGGCCGACCGTGTCGTGACCAGCAGGCGGCTTCAACCTGGGCCGTTACCGCGGAGCAATCAATTCGTTACAGTCCGGCTTCTCGCGCGATCAGCAGCAGCTGCACTTCTGTGGTGCCTTCCCCGATTTCGAGGATCTTGCTGTCGCGGTAGTGCCGCGCTACAGCGAACTCGTTCATGAAGCCGTAGCCGCCGAAGATCTGAGTGGCGTCGCGGGCATTGTCCATCGCGGCTTCACTGGCCACCATCTTGGCGATGGCGGCCTGCTTCTTGAACGGCTTGCCCGCGAGCATGAGCGCGGCGGCGTCGTAGTAGGCGGTGCGCGCGGTGTGTGCACGCGCCTCCATGCGGGCGATCTTGAACGCGATCGCCTGATTGCGCCCGATCGGCTGGCCGAACGCCTCCCGCTCCTTGGCGTATTTCACCGACTCGTCGACGCAGCCCTGCGCGGCGCCAACCGACAAGGCGGCGATTGCGATTCGGCCCTCGTCGAGAATGCGCAAGAAGTTCGCGTATCCGCGGCCGCGCTCTCCCAGGAGGTTTTCTTGCGGCACGCGCACGTCGTCGAAGCTCAGCGGGTGGGTGTCGGATGCGTTCCACCCGACCTTGTTGTAGGCCGGCTCGGCGGTGAAGCCGGGAGTGGGGACCGGCACGAGGATCGACGAGATCTCTTTGCGCCCATCGGTGTTCCCCGTGACCGCGGTGACGGTGATCAGCTTGGTGATGTCGGTGCCCGAGTTCGTGATGAACTGCTTGCTGCCGTTGATCACCCAGTGCCCGTCGTCGAGCCGAGCAGTGGTTTTCGTTGCGCCCGCGTCGGTTCCGCCGCCCGGCTCGGTCAACCCGAAGGCCGCCAACGCCTGCCCGCTGGTGAGCTGCGGCAGCCACTGTTGCTTCTGCGCGTCGTTGCCGAAGCGGTACACCGGCATCGCGCCAAGCGACACGCCGGCCTCCAACGTGATCGCCACACTTTGGTCCACCTTGCCCAGTTCTTCGAGGGCCAGGCACAGCGCGAAGTAGTCGCCGCCCATCCCGCCGTACTCCTCGGGGAACGGCAGGCCGAACAGTCCCATGTCGGCCATGCCGGCAACCACCTCGTAGGGAAACGAATGCTCCGCGTCGTGGCGGGCAGCCACCGGTGCCACCACGCTTTGCGCGAAGTCGCGCACCGTCTTTGCGAGTTGCTGGTAATGGTCAGGCAGCGTGCCGGTGGACAGGAAGTCCGTCATGATTGCTCCTCTTCGGCCTTCGATTGTGCGGTTTCGTATGCGACACGCCGCTGACGGCGTCCAAATCCGCACAGTCGCGATCGGGCGGCCTCGTTGTCAGCTGTCGCCATGTCCGCGCTGAGTGATCCGGGCCAGCGCCTGACCCACCTTGACTTGGTCGCCGACGCCGACCAAAAGTTCAGCCACCCCGTCGATCGGCGCCGTCAGTGCATGCTCCATCTTCATCGCTTCCACCGTGACCACGACCGTCCCTGCGGCGACCGGCTGTGCGGTCTCGACGCCGACGGCGACGACGGTGCCGGGCATCGGGCTGCTGAGTTGGGCGTCGCCGCTGTGCTCGTCGTCGGGCCGCACCGCCGCCTCTTGCACTTCGGCGATCTCGACGGTGCCGCCGGGGCCGGCCAACCAGATATGCCCGTCGGTGCTGGCGACCGCGTACTCGCTGCGTACCCCGTCGAGCGTGACGGTCAGGTGCCGACCCGCCAAAGTCGCTGTCAGCGAATGGGTTTCGCCGTCCTCGACCCGAGCGGTGGCATGCTGGGGACGCCCGGTGAGGTGGACGTGATCGGTACGGTCGCCGGTGCGCAGTCGGATACTCGTGGGTGCTGTGTCGCCGACGCGCCACCCCGACGGCTGAGTCCACAGGTCATCGGTTGCGCTGCCCCATGCGGTGAGCCAGCGGTATGCGGCCGCGGCGATCAACTGGTCGTCCGACGGTGCGGCCGCGGCGAAGTCGCCGACCCGTCGGTCCAGCAGCCCCGTATCGAGCCGACCCGCGACCACGTCGGGATCGCTCAGCATGAACCGGAGGAACTCGACGTTGGTGACCACGCCGAGCACAGAGGTGTTGGCCAGCGCACGGTCGAGCAGCCGCAACGCAGCGGTCCTGTCAGCACTGAAGGCAATCACTTTGGCCAGCATGGGGTCGTAGTCGCTACCGATCTCCATGCCGGCGACCAGACCGGAGTCCACCCGCACGCCCGGCATCTGGGGTTCGACGACGTCGAGCACCGGCCCGCCCGTGGGAAGGAACCCCCGCGCCGGGTCTTCGGCGTACACGCGTGCCTCGATCGCATGCCCTTGCAGCGTGATGTCGTCTTGGGCGACGGGAAGCTTCTCCCCCGCGGCGATGCGGACCTGCCATTCGACGAGGTCGGTGCCGGTGACCATTTCGGTCACCGGGTGCTCGACTTGCAGGCGTGTGTTCATCTCCAGGAAGAAGAACTCGTCGGGGCGGTCGGCGGAGACGATGAATTCGACTGTGCCGGCACCGGTGTAATCCACGCTGCGGGCGGTGGCGCACGCTGCGGCGCCGATCCGGGCTCGGGTGGCGTCGTCGAGCAGCGCCGACGGCGCTTCTTCGATCACCTTCTGATGCCGACGCTGCAAGCTGCATTCCCGCTCGCCGAAGTGCACAACGTTGCCGTACTGGTCCGCCAAGACCTGGACCTCGATGTGCCTGGGCGACAGGACATATCGCTCCAGGAACAAGGTGTCGTCACCGAACGCGGCGGCCGATTCCCGGCGTGCAGAGACCAGTGCGGCTGGAAGGTCGTCGGGATTGCGCACCACGCGCATGCCCTTGCCGCCGCCGCCAGCCGACGGTTTGACCAGCACCGGAAATCCGATGTCCGCGGCGGCGGCAATCAGGTCATCGTCGGTCAGGCCCGGCCGCGCTACCCCGGGCACCACCGGCACCCCGAACTCCGACACCGTCGCCTTCGCGGCGATCTTGTCGCCCATCGTCTTGATCGCCGCGGTCGGCGGCCCGATGAACGCGATGCCCGCCGCGTCGAGAGCCGCGGCGAATTCCGCGTTTTCGGAGAGGAAGCCGTAACCCGGGTGAACCGCCTGTGCACCGGTGCGGCGTGCGGCGGTTACGACGGCGTCGATGTCGAGGTAGCTGTCGCGAGCGGGTGCCGGTCCGATCCGCACGGCGACGTCGGCTTCGGCGACGTGACGCGCGTGGGCGTCGGCGTCGCTGTAAACCGCGACTGAGCGGATGCCCATCTTGCGCAGTGTGCGGATGACTCGTACCGCGATCTCACCGCGGTTGGCCACCAGTACCGTGTCGAAGTCCATGATCACATCCGGAAGACGCCGTAGGAGACCGACTCGACCGGCGCTTGACCGACTACTGAAAGCGCCAGGCCCAGAACGGTTCTGGTGTCGGCCGGATCGATCACGCCGTCGTCCCACAGCCGGGCGGTGGAGTAGTACGGATTGCCTTGCTCTTCGTACTGCGCGCGGATCGGCGCCTTGAATGCCTCTTGCTCGTCCTCCGACCACGTCGTACCGGCCGCTTCCAGGGCGTCGGCGCGGACCGTGGCGAGCACCGATGCGGCTTGCTCGCCACCCATCACCGAGATGCGCGCGTTGGGCCACATCCAGAGGAACCGCGGCGAGTAGGCCCGGCCACACATCGAATAGTTGCCTGCGCCGTAGGAGCCGCCGATCACGACGGTCAGCTTGGGCACCCGCGCGCATGCCACCGCGGTGACCATCTTGGCGCCGTGCTTGGCGATGCCACCGGCCTCGTAGTCGCGGCCCACCATGAACCCGGAGATGTTCTGCAGAAACAGCAACGGCACCATGCGCTTGTCGCAGAGTTCGATGAAATGCGCTCCTTTCAACGCGGATTCACTGAACAGCACGCCGTTGTTCGCGATGACACCGACCGGATGGCCGTGTATCCGAGCGAAGCCGGTGACCAGCGTGGTCCCGTATTCCGCCTTGAACTCCGCGAATTCGCCGCCGTCGACGATGCGGGTGACGACGTCGTGGACGTCATAGGGCACTCGTGAGTCGATCGGCACGACGTCGTAGAGCTCGGTCTGGTCGGCGATCGGGTCGACGGTCGGCGCGACGTCCCACAGGTAAGGCTGGCGCGGACCCAGCGTCGACACGATCCGTCGCACGATGCGGAGCGCGTCGCGGTCGTCGTGCGCAAGATGGTCAGTGACGCCGGAGGTTTTGGAGTGCAGGTCGCCGCCGCCGAGATCTTCAGCGGTCACCACTTCGCCGGTCGCTGCCTTCACCAGCGGCGGGCCGCCCAGAAAGATCGTGCCTTGATTGCGGACGATCACCGCCTCGTCGCTCATCGCCGGCACGTAGGCACCGCCCGCGGTGCACGAGCCGAGCACCGCGGCAATCTGTGGGATGCCTTCGGCGCTCATGGTCGCCTGGTTGTAGAAGATCCGGCCGAAATGCTCGCGGTCCGGGAACACCTCATCTTGCCGGGGCAGAAACGCGCCGCCGGAGTCGACCAGGTAAATGCACGGCAGCCGGTTCTGCCGCGCGACTTCCTGGGCGCGCAGGTGCTTTTTGACCGTGATCGGGTAGTAGGTGCCGCCTTTGACGGTCGCGTCGTTGGCGACGATGACACATTCGCGGCCCGACACTCGGCCAATCCCGGTGATGATGCCGGCACCCGGGGATTCGTCGTCGTACATGCCGTTTGCCGCCAGCGGTGACAGCTCCAGGAACGGGCTTCCGGGGTCGAGCAGACCGTCGACACGCTCACGCGGCAAGAGCTTGCCGCGGCTGACGTGGCGCGCACGGGCGCGTTCGGGGCCGCCGAGTGCCGCCGCGGCCAGCTTCTCGCGCAGTTGAGCGACCAACGCGAGATGCTCGTCGCGGTAAGAGGCTCGAGGTGCCACGTCTGTGTCCCTGACAGTGAGTTAATGATGACTAACCGGGCATATGTTAGTTACGATTAACTGAAATGTCTACCGCCGCCCCCGCTGAGTCGCGCCGCAGCCGGTTGAAATTCGACCGGCGCGGCAAGCTGTTGGCCGCCGCTGAGCGGTTGATCGCCGAACGCGGCTTCCTTGCCGTGCGGTTGGAGGACATCGGGGCCGCGGCGGGTGTCAGCGGGCCGGCGATCTATCGCCACTTCCCGAACAAGGAAGCTCTGTTGGTGGAGCTTCTGGTCGGCGTCAGCACCCGACTGCTGGCCGGCGCCCGAGCGGTGGTGTCCGAGGCGCCGGACGTCGACGCGGCGCTCGACGGGCTGATCGAGTTCCACCTCGACTTCGCGTTGGACGAGCGGGATCTCATCCGGATCCAAGATCGCGATTTGGCGCATCTGCCTGAACCGGCCAAGCGTCAGGTGCGCAAAGCGCAGCGTCAGTACGTGGAACTTTGGGTCGACGTGTTGCGGGAACGCAACGGAGTGGACGAAGCCGATGCGCGGCTGATGGCACACGCCGCCTTCGGCCTGTTGAATTCGACACCGCACAGCCTCAAGGGGTTTGGCACCAAGGACGTGGCTTCCCGCTCACGTGGCGTCTTGCGGACGATGACTGCGGCCGCGTTGGACGGCCACCGCGATTAAGACCCGATCCCTTCGCCGAGAGTGACATTTTGCAGGCTTGCAGTCGAACGTTCCCTGGAAAACGTCACTCTCGGCGATTACCCAGACATACGAAACGCCGTCCGCGGCAACGACATCGGAGCCTGACGTCGTGATCGACAACGAGATCTGTGACCGCCCCGTCCGGAGCGGCCACAGATTCGGTGACGACTGACAGCTAGTACCAGTAGCGGCGGCCGCCGACGGGACGGCCGACAGAGCCGAGGATCCAGAGGACGGCGCCGATCACGATCAGGATGATGCCGATCACCCATAGGAACTGCAGACCGAATACCCAGCCAAGGATCGCAAGGATCACCCCAAGCACAATCATGACGCGACTCCAATCGTTGAGTTGACGGGATGCGGGCTGAACAACACGCCGCTGCTGGAGGGCTGCGGCACCCGAACGTTCTCGCATGTGACCTTCGGATTGACCCCGAAGTAGTTGAGGGGCCCGGCCACGACCGTCAGCGCGACCCGCGCCGCCGTCGCGCAGTTGGTTTCACCCTGCTTGAAGTAGCCCCGCTGAAATGCTGCGATCGCCCCGATGATCAACCAGATCACGACGATCGTTCCGATAATTCCGGTGCCTCGCATTGTCGCGCCTCCATCCGGCCGGAGTCAGGTTCAATGCGGTTACCCAACCGTGAAATCCACTAAACCGCGGCCCGCGGGAAAGTGGATTCATGACGCGGCGCGAGCCGCCGAAAACGCATGGGTGAGCCAGTCTTGGATGGCGGCGCCCATCACGTTGCGGTTTTCGCGCTTGTCGATGCCGTGACCGTCGTCGTCGAACTTCACGAACTTGACCGGCCTGCCTCGTTCCCGCAGCGCCTCGACGATCTGCTCGGATTCGCTCACCGGCACGTTGGTGTCATGGGCGCCGTGCACGACCAGCAGGGGTGCGGTCAACGCATCGACGCGGCGAAGCGGTGAGAGTTGTTCGAGCAGTTCCCGATCACGCACCGGGTGCCCGTATTTCGGGTAGGCGGCAGCCGCGATCCACGGTTCGGTGTTGCGGTAGAAGGTCAACAAGTCGCTCATCCCACAGATGCTGATACCGGCGGCGAACAGCTCTGGGTGAAATGTCAACGCCGCCAACGTGAGATAGCCGCCGTAAGACCATCCCGCACACGCGATGCGAGCGGGGTCGGCCAACCCGCTGTCGACCAGAAACCGGACGCATTCGGCGACGTCGTCGATCGCGGCGAATCGGCCGGCCTTGTCGTCGGCGTGCATGAAGGTGCGGCCGAATCCGCCCGAGCCGCGGACATTCGGTGTGAACACCGTGATTCCGGTGTTGAGTAGGCGTGGGAAAAACTCGTCGTACCCGGGTCTTGACTGGCCCTCCGGCCCGCCATGCAGATATATCAGTGCGCCCATCGCCGGCGCGCCCGCCGGTGGCCGGTACAGCCAGCCGGTGAACTTCATGCCGTCGCGGCCGGTGAGGGTTTCCAGCGTGGGTCCGACGGAGAATCCGCTCACGACGGGGCCACGGCTTGGTTCGCGGTCGATCCGTTGCCATTCCCGTGATCGCGGGTCGACGAGTTCGACGGTGCGCGGCATGGACGGACCCTCGACGGTCACCGCGACCATCGACCCGCCAGCGCTGATCGACAACTGCTGAGCCACCGGGGCCGGCAGCGGGATGGGTTCGTGCAGCGTGTTGTCGGTGTACTCCAGGATCTGTAACTCGCTGCGCCCCTGCAGGTTCCACAGCAGGGCAACGGTGCTGAGGTCGTCGCTGACCACGAACTCGTCGAGATCGCAGTCCGGCCGTTCGGCCACCACGTAGTACGAGACGCCGTCCGCGGTCGCGATCACCTCGAGCAGTCGGGCGTGGTCGCAGCCGTTGTCGCTGCGGACGAGGGCGCGGATATACCCCTGAGAGCTGTTGACGCCGTAGGTTTTCGCCGGGTAGTAGAGGCGCATCTCCTCTCCCGTGGGGCCACAACGAACTCGGCGGGGATGCTGGTCGTCGAGGATGTAGCCGACATCCGTGGTGGAACCGGGGTCCGAAGGTAGCAGCGCGTGCTCGGTCAGGCCGTGCAGCAGGATCAGCTCTTGATAGCCGCGGGGGCCGACCCGCACCAGCGCCGCGCCGGCCCAGGCGTCCACAAGCCGACCGCCCGAACGACGGTCCAGCACAACGCGTTCCCCGCCGGCCGGGTCGAGCAAACATGACTCGCCGACGCCGTCCTCCCCCATCAGCATCGCCGCGACCCGCCGACCGTCCCAACCGACCAGTTCCGCCATTCCGGCGTCCTCGTGGTCGATGCGACGAGCCATCCGGTCGTCCGGATCGGTGGTGACCACCCAGATCTGGGAGCGTTCACTACCTTCCGGCGCCACCTGACACGCCAGCCAGTGACCGTCGGGCGAATGCATGACCCGCTCGACGGGACCCTCTACCGGCAACACCACGTCACGCGACGAGCTTGCCCGCCAACCGCTCAGAAAGCGTTGCACCGCACGGGGATAGCCGCCGTCGTCGACGATGTGCGCAAATGCGGTGGCGTCAGGAGACAATGACGCGCCATAGTTCTGGCGCACCGTGCCGCCCACCGACATCAACCCTCCATGCTCTGCAACCACATCTCCAGCACAGCCAGTTGCCACAGCGAATTGGCGCCGAGCGTGGTGCGTCCGTCATTCGGTGAGTTCAGCAGTCTCTCGACCGTTTCTCGCCGATACAGACCTCGCGAGCGTGCGGCATCATTGGTCAACGCCTCACGCACGAGGTCGTAGACCTCACCTTCGATATGACGGATCCCGGGCACCGGGAAGTAACCCTTGGTGCGGTCGATAACCTCGGCCGGCAACAGTGACCGCGACGCGTCCTTCAACACGCCCTTGCCACCCGACTCGAGCTTGAGTTCCGGCGGGCAGGTGGCGGCCAACTCGACGAAATCGTGGTCCAGGAACGGCACTCGGGCTTCCAGACCCCAGGCCATCGTCATTGTGTCGACACGCTTGACCGGGTCGTCTACCAACATCACTTCTGTGTCGAGCCGCAGCGCGGCGTCGACAGCGGTGTCCGCACCAGGCGCCGATTGGTGTGCTGCGACGAATTCGCGGCTGACGTCGGTGTCGACGCAGTACTCCGGGGTGAGAATCGACATCACCTCGCCGTGGTCGCGGTCGAAGAACACCTTCGCGTAGACATCGGTCACTTGAGCGCGGGGAATATCGGCCAGCGGCGGATACCAGTCATAGCCGGCCAGGATTTCGTCGGCACCCTGCCCGGATTGCACCACCTTGATCGACTTGCTGACTTCCTCAGAGAGCAGATAAAACGCGACGCAGTCGTGGCTGACCATTGGTTCACTCATCGCCGCAATGGTTTTCGGCAACGCCGGCAACAATCGTGAGTTGTCGATGTGGATCTTGTGATGGTTCGTGTCAAAGGTCTTGGCCACCATGTCCGAGTAGTAGTACTCGTCACCGGACTGGCCACCCGCCGGATCGAACCCGATGCTGAACGTGGCCAGGCCGTGCTGGCCTTGTTCGGCGAGCAGCGCGACGACCACCGACGAGTCGATGCCTCCGGACAGCAGCACGCCGACGGGCACGTCGGCCACCATGCGGCGCGAGACGGCAACGCGCAGCGCGTCGATCAACGCCTCCTGCCAGTCCTGCTTCGACCACCCCGCACGGTCCGGGTCGCGGCGGAATTCCGGCGACCAGTACACGGTGTCGCGGTAGCTGCCGTCGGGCTGGATCACCCGCACCGTGGCCGGCGGCAGCTTGCGCACGCCACGGTAGATGGTGTGCGGGGCCGGGACGACGGCGTGAAAACTCATGTAGTGGTGCAGCGCAACGCGATCCAGTTCGGTGTCCACACCACCGGCGTCGAGCAGCGCGCGCACGGATGACGCAAACCGCAGCTTGCCTGGCGTCTCGGACAGGTAGAGCGGCTTGATGCCGAGCCGGTCGCGGCCCAGCGTCACCACGCCGCTGGCGCGGTCGGCGATCGCGAACGCGAACATGCCCTTGAACCGCTCGACGCATTGGGTTCCCCACTTGTGGAAGGCCTTGATGATGACCTCGCTGTCAGCGGTCGAGAAGAACCGGTAGCCGGCGGCCTGCAGCTCTGCGCGCAGCTCTTTGTAGTTGTAGATACAGCCGTTGAACACCAGTGTCAGCCCGAGTTCGCTGTCGACCATCGGCTGGCCTCCGCATGCGGTCAAGTCGATGATCGACAGCCGCCGGTGCCCGAACGCCACCCGCCCGTGCGCCACGAGCCCGTCGTCGTCAGGGCCACGGGCGACCATGGCAGCGGTCATTCGCGACACCGCCGCCACATCGGCCGATTGCCCGTCGAACCGGATCTCTCCGCAAATACCGCACATGCTGGCAGACCATACGCCTGTGAGCCTTGCCCCGGCGCGCCAGCGCGTTACGCAGGTACCCTCGCAGCCATGAGGTGGATATGACCGATTCGCCGCGGCCGGGATCGCCTTCGGATCCCTCCAGCCCGAATCCGGCCTATTCCGATCCGGCCTATGCCGGCAACATGCCGCCGGCCTACTCCCCGATCCCCGCCTCCGGCCATCCGGGCTCGACCGAGCCACTGCCTCAGTACTGGACCCAGACGTATCCACAGACGGGCGCGCCGACGCCGGCCAGCGAGCCGCCGCCCGAACCGCCTCGCGGCCCGCGGCCCTGGCTGTGGGCGACGGCTGGCTTTGCGCTGGCCGTCGTCATCGGGCTGGTGATCTGGATGCTGTTCGTCACCACGAACCCTTCCCGCCAAGAGACGTCGATTCCGGCGATGCCGTCGAGCACCACCACCCGCACGCCCACGCCCACGACGTCGGAGCGTTCGATGCCGTCGATCTTCCCGATTCCTCTTCCCACGCTGTCGGTTCCGAACCCGACAACTAGCCCCAACACCTCGGGTGAGACGGAGCCGGTGGTCTACGAGGTGACCGGCCAGGGCCGAGCGATCAACATCACGTACATCGACGAAGGCGGCCTTATGCAGACCGAGTTCAATGTGCTGCTGCCCTGGCACAAGGAAGTGAATCTGCCTAAGCCTGCGCAGAATTCGGCGAGCGTGACCGTGATCAACTCCGGTCGCAATGTCACCTGCAAGATCAGCATCGGCGGCGTGCAGGTGCAGCAGCGCACCGGTGCGCTGCTGACGGTGTGCAGCCCGTCGGGCTAACGGGCCGGCGTACGGACCGCCAGCATCGCCGAGAATCCGACGGCCAGCACCACCAGCAGCCCGCCCATCCCGGCGCGGTCGGTGCCGAACGCGTCGACGAATGTGAAGAACATCCATGGTGCGACGAACGCGACCGCCCGGCCCGTCGTGGTGTAGAGGCCGAACGCCACGCCTTCCTTGCCGTGGGCGGTCATCCGCAATAACAGGGTTCGCGCCGACGCCTGCGTGGGGCCGATGAACAAGCACAGCAGCAGGCCGCAAACCCAGAAGGCGGTCGCGCCCGACAGCGACATCAGCACCAGACCGGAGGCGATCATCGCCGACAGCGAGCCGAGGATGACGGTCTTGGATCCGATCCGGTCGTCGAGCAGGCCGCCGATCACCGCCCCGACGGCGGCCACCACGCTGGCCGTCACCCCGAACAGCAACACGTCGGCCCGAGAGATGCCGTATACCGCGACGCCCAGCACCGCACCGAATGTGAACACGCCACTGAGTCCGTCCCGGAACAGGGCGCTGGCCAGCAGGTAGTACACCAGGTTGCGGTCGCGGCGCCATTCCGCGACGACGTCGGACCACAACGCGCGGTAGGCGCCGAACACCCCGGTTCGCGACGGACGGGCGGCGTCGACGTCGACGGGCGGCGGGGGCGCGATCAGAACGGGCAGCGCGAACAGCGCCAGCCACGCCGCTGCCAGCAGCATGGCCGCGCGGACGTTCAAGCCGTCGGCGGTCGTGACGTGCAGCAAGCCTTGGGTGGGCCCGTCGCCGGCGATGAATGCGCCGTACACCAGCAACAGCAGTGCGACGCTGCCGACATACCCTGCAGCCCATCCGAATCCGGAGATTCGGCCCGAGGTCTGCGGGGTGGCGAGCTGGCGCAGCATCGCGTTGTACGGGACGCTGGCCAGGTCGCTGGCGGCCGCTGTCAGCCCAAGCAGGGCCAGACCGGCCCACAGATATCCGGGATCGTCGCGGATGAGGCTCATCGCCGACGTGAGCAGCACCACCGTCGCGGTCAGCGCGCCCAGCACGCGTCGCCGCCGCTGCGGCACATCCACCCACACGCCGATCGCCGGAGCGAGCAATGCGACCGCCAGGCCCGCGACAGTGAGCGCCCGGCCGAGCCAACTGGCCGGCGTGGTGCCGCCGGGCATGCCCGCGCCGACGGCGTCAGTGAGGTAGACGGAGAAGACGAACGTGACGACGATCGCGTTCAGCCCCGTCGACCCACAGTCCCACAACGCCCAGGCCAGCACGCGCGAGCGGGGAGCGGCCATGGTCGCCGAGCCTATCGAGCCGCTTGCGCGAAGAGCAGAACCTATCTGTCTACGATCGTCGGCATGCCAGTACCCGCACCCAGTCCCGACGCGCGCGCCGTCGTTACCGGAGCGTCCCAGAACATCGGCGAAGCGCTGGCCACCGAACTGGCCGCCCGCGGCCACCACCTGATCATCACCGCCCGACGCGCAGACGTGCTGAACGCCCTAGCGGAACGGCTCACCGACCGATACGGCGTCACCGTCGAGGTGCGGCCGGTGGACCTCGCCGATCCGACTGAGCGCACCAAGCTGGCCGACGAGCTGGCGTCGCGCAACATCTCGATCCTGTGCGCCAACGCCGGGACGGCGACGTTCGGCCCGGTGGCGTCGTTGGATCCGGCGGGCGAGAAAGCTCAGGTGCAGCTCAATGTGCTTGGCGTGCACGACCTTACGCTCGCCGTGCTGCCGGGCATGGTCTCGCGTCGGGCGGGCGGCATCCTGATTTCCGGTTCGGCAGCGGGCAATTCACCGATCCCGAACAACGCCACCTATGCGGCGACCAAAGCGTTCGTGAACACGTTCAGCGAATCGCTGCGGGGCGAGCTGAAGAAGACCGGCGTGCATGTCACGCTGCTGGCGCCCGGACCCGTGCGCACCGCGACGCCCGACGAACAGGAGGCGTCGCTGGTGGACAAGCTGGTGCCCGAATTTCTCTGGATCTCAACCGAGCACACGGCGAAGCTGTCGCTGGACGGCCTGGAGCGCAACAAAATGCGCGTGGTGCCAGGTGTCACGTCCAAGGCGATGTCGGTGGCCAGCGGCTACACCCCGCGGGCGATCGTGGCCCCGATCGTCGGCGCGTTCTACAAACGCCTAGGCGGCGGCTAGTTCTGCGCCGAAACGGAATTCCGCGAGGCGGCTTGTCGATATTCGCCGCGCCAGTTACCGCCTCGGGCGCTCAGCGCCGGCGGCGGCTGCCTGTCCCGAGAATGCTGCGCGTGATCTCGCGGCCGAGCACTGTTCCGGCTGACCGCATTGCGCTCTTGAACGCCGGGCTCTCGAACATCTTCTCGAAGAATCCCGGCTCGGCGGCATCACGCGCTGTAGCGGTGCCGGAAACGGTCGCCTCGCCCGGCTGTTCGGCCGGCGGCGCCAACCGCGCGTTGAGCCGTTCGTAGGCCGACTCCCGGTCGATGGTCTCGCCGTAAACCGCTTGCAGTGGACTGGATTTCGCGGCGGCGGCGATGGCGTCGGGGCCGATGGCATCCATCAGCGAACGCGGCGAGCGCATCCGCGTCCACGCCACCGGCGTCGGCGCGCCGCTTTCCGATAGCACGGTGACTACTGCCTCGCCGATGCCCAGCGACGTCAGCGCCGACTCGAGGTCGTACGCCTTGGTTTTCGGAAAGGTGCGGACGGTCTTCGCAAGCGCCTTCTGGTCGTCCGGGGTGAACGCGCGAATCGCGTGCTGGATGCGGGCCCCAAGTTGCGAGAGCACGTCGTTGGGCACGTCGGTGGGCATCTGGGTGCAGAAGAAGACGCCGACGCCCTTGGACCGGATCAGCTTGACGGTCTGTTCCACCTGCTCGAGGAACGCCTTCGAGGCGTCGGTGAAAAGCAGATGAGCCTCGTCGAAGAAGAACACGAGCTTGGGCTTGTCCAGGTCCCCGACCTCGGGAAGGAAGGTGAACAAATCGGCCAGAACCCACATCAAAAACGTCGAGAACAGCACCGGCCTCGTCGCTTGGCTGCCCAGTTCGAGCAGTGTGATGACGCCGCGGCCCTGCGAATCCAGCCGGAACAGGTCCTTGGGCTCCAATTCCGGCTCGCCGAAGAACGTGTTGGCGCCTTCGGCTTCGAGGTTCACCAGCGCGCGCAGAATCACACCGGCGGTGGTCGGTGATACCGCGCCGAGCGCCTTGAGCTCGGGTTTGCCTTCGTCGCTGGACAAGAACGTGATGACGGAGCGCAGATCTTTCAGGTCGAGAAGTGACAGGCCCTTCTGGTCTGCCCAGTGGAAGATCAGGCCGAGCGTCGACTCCTGGGTTTGGTTGAGCCCCAGAACTTTTGACAGCAGGATCGGCCCAAAGCTGGAAATGGTGGCGCGCACCGGTACGCCGACGCCGCCGGTGCCCAGGGACAGAAACTCGACGGGAAACGCGGCAGGAGCCCAGTCGTCACCGGTGTCCTTGGCGCGGGCAATGGTCTTGTCGGTCGCCAAGCCGGGTCGTGACAGCCCCGACAGGTCGCCCTTGATGTCGGCCATCACGACCGGCACGCCCGCCGCCGACAGCTGCTCGGCCATCACCTGCAGCGATTTCGTCTTACCGGTGCCGGTCGCGCCGGCCACAAGGCCGTGGCGGTTGACCGTGGCCAGCGGAATGCGAATCCGGGCGGCGGGATCGACTGCCCCGTCGACCACCACCGTGCCCAGCTCCAGCGCTTTGCCCTCTACTGCGTACCCGGCGGCGATCTGCTGGGCGGGCGACAGCGACGGTTCTGTGCTCATCGGACCTGACACTACTGCCATCGAGCAGCCATGACGGCTTACTGTTGAGCGCTGTGCGTGACGAATTGGTGTGGATCGACTGCGAGATGACCGGCCTCGACCTTCGAAAGGACCGGCTGATTGAGATCGCCGCGCTGGTCACCGACGGTGAGTTGAACGTGCTGGGCGACGGCGTGGACGTGGTGATCCACGCCGATGACGACGCGCTGTCCGGGATGCTCGACGTGGTCGTCGAGATGCACAGCCGCTCGGGGCTGGTCGACGAGGTGCGAGCGTCGACGGTCGACGTGGCGCAAGCCGAGGCGATGGTGCTCGACTACATCAAAGCCTTTGTGCCACAGGCCAAGACAGCGCCGTTGGCGGGCAACTCGATTGCCACCGACCGCGGATTCATCGCCCGGGACATGCCTGCCCTCGACGACTACCTGCATTACCGGATGATCGACGTGAGCTCGATCAAGGAACTGTGCCGGCGGTGGTATCCCCGCATCTATTACGGCCAGCCGGAGAAGGGGTTGGCGCACCGCGCCGTCGCCGACATCCACGAGTCGATCCGCGAGCTGAAGTACTACCGGCGCACCGTGTTCGTGCCCCCACCAGGGCCGTCGACCAGCGAGATCGAGGCGATCGCGGCGGAAATCAACGGACGCGCCGGCCCGTCGAGGGATCTGGATTCGGCTCCGGAGGCCACAAGCGGCTAATATCGCGTTCGCCGCCCGCACGTGCAGGCGGCGATGGTGAGTGTAGTTCAGCTGGTAGAGCACCAGGTTGTGGTCCTGGAAGTCGCGGGTTCGAGTCCCGTCACTCACCCCGAGGTCAGGGTCGTTTTTGCCAGCGACTCCGCGACGCTACGTGTTGGCGTTACCGGCTTTCCACTGCTCCCACGGAATGTTCCAGTCGCCCAACCCGTCGGTACCCGGCAACGTGGCCCCGACGGTGTTGACGATCTGGACGATGTCGCCGCGTTTGGTGTTGTTGTAGAACCAGATTGCATTGCTGGGGCTTACGTTCAGGCACCCGTGACTCGTGTTGGTGTTGCCCTGCGCGCCCACCGACCACGGCGCCGAGTGCACGAAGATGCCGCTGTAGGAGATTTGCGTCGCCCAGTCGACGTCGGTGCGGTATCCGTTGGGTGAGTTGACCGGAACGCCGTAGGTCGACGAGTCCATGATGATGTGCTTGAACCGGTCGCCGACGATGTAAATACCGTTGTTGGTCGGCGTGCTGTTCTTGCCCATCGAGGTGGGTATGGTCTTGATCACTTCGCCGTTGCGACGCACCGTGATGGTCTTCGTGTTGTCGTCGGCGGTAGCGATCACCTCGTCACCGATGGTGAAGTGCGTCTTGACGTCGTCCTGGCCGAACAGGCCGTTGCCCATGTCGACGCCGTAGATGTCAACCGCGACGTCCACTTGGGTGCCGGGCTTCCAGAATTTCTCGGGCCGCCAACGCAATTCCCGATTGTTCAGCCAGTAGAACGCTCCCTCGACCGGAGGATTCGTCGTGATCTTGATCGCGCGCTGCGCGGCCAGCCGGTTCGGGATGTTCTCGTCGAAGCGGATAGCCACCGGCTGCCCGACGCCCACCACCTCGCCGTCATTCGGCAAGACATACGCCGATGTCAGGTTCTCAGGCGAGTGAGTGCGAAACGTCATGCGCTGACGGGAGATGCCGCTGAGCCCGAGTGCCTCTGCGGTCAGCGTGTACTGCTTGTTGTAGCCCAGCGGTTCGCTGGTCGACCACGTGAGCCCGTCAGGACTCAACTTCCCCTCCACCGAGGTGCCGTCGGACCTCGAAAGGCTCACCGCCCCCAGCACACCGTCTTCAGCGGTGACGGTGACCGGCTGATCCACCGCGACACCGACCGCCCCGTCTTTGACAGATGCCTGCAGCTTGGGCACCAGAAGATCGGCGTATGGAGTGCCTTTGTCGGTGATCACCTTCGGCGCGTCGGACGCGGAGTTGCTGCTGCAGCCGCAGAGGCCCAAGGCTAGTGCCGAAACCAGGGTGAGAGCGATCAACCAGGACCGATGCCGACGCCCATGCGTCGCTGAACGGACCTGCCACATACGTCGTTCCACCTCACAGCCACGGCTAATTCGATACCGTTCTTTGGCAATAGTCTAAGGGCAACCTGGGCGTGCAGCGTGCCATCGACGGGTAACGCCGTTCCGTTGGCAGGTGCCTGCTTTGGCTCGCGCTGCGCTAGCCTGTTATCGTCGCCTGTCGACGCGCCGTTAGCTCAGTTGGTAGAGCAGCTGACTCTTAATCAGCGGGTCCGGGGTTCGAAACCCTGACGGCGCACTGTTGTTTCGTTATTTGCCTGCGCGCGAACATCGTTGGCCGCCTCTTCTTGTGACGCTCGCGACACGGCCGGCTCGTCGTTCGCCCGTTATGCCAGGTCAAGCCAGCAAATCCCAGATCCACCACGATCGTTGCTCGGCAATTTCTGATTGTTTGCTTGTGGTTCGCCGGGCACGAGGGTAGGTTTGCGAACATCATTAACGGAATCGATACGTTCATACGGCAAATAGCCGGTGCACGTAGGGAACCGGGGTCTTTGTAGATGTCAGGGAGCCAGCCGGAAGGTTCGGGGCCAGTGGGTTCCGGCGGCACCTCAGCCATTGCTGAGCAATCGCGCAGCAGGTACACACAGCTACCTACTACCGTCTACACCTGCAACAGGCTCGGGCGCGTGGGCACCATGCGCGTCCGTGCGCTTGGATTCGTCGGGTGGTGGCGGCGGCGCACCAGCGCCTAGCCGTCGCGCTGCTGTCAACGGTTGCGGACCCGGCGGATCGCCAACACCACAGTGAGCGCTCCGACGCCGATCAATGTGTACGTCACGGGCGGCTTCTTCAAGAAGGTGACGGTGGCGACTTTGAGGTCGTTGACCAACCGGCGCGGATGGGCCCGTTCGGTCAACGTGTCGACGGTGGCAGCCAATTGGTCGCGGGCACGGTCGATGTCGGCTTTGATGGCCTCAGGGTCACGGTCCGCCACGATGTCCTCCGCCTGTGAAGGGTTGCTGCCTGCCGCACTACCCTAGATCAGCCGAGGTGCGAACCAGCGCACTGGTGTGTGACGAAGGGAAGATCCAGCAGATGAGCGCGACGACACGGCTCGAGGTGGGCGAGAAAGCCCCCGACTTCAGCCTTGAAGACGCCGACGGCAACACCGTGTCGCTGGCCGACTACCGCGGCCGCAAGCTGATCGTCTACTTCTACCCGGCAGCGTCGACTCCCGGCTGCACCAAACAGGCGTGCGACTTCCGCGACAACCTGCACGAACTGAACAAAGCCGGACTGGACGTCGTCGGTATCTCGCCGGACAAGCCAGCCAAGCTGGCCAAGTTCCGCGACGCCGAAGGGCTGACTTTTCCACTTCTGTCGGATCCTGACCGCGAGGTGCTAACGGCCTGGGGTGCCTACGGCGAGAAGAAGATGTACGGCAAGACGGTGCAAGGTGTGATCCGGTCGACGTTCGTCGTCGACGAACAGGGCAAGATCGCGCTGGCTCGGTACAACGTCAAGGCCGCACATACGGCGACATTGGTTAACAAGATCCTCGTCGACCTCGCATCGAACAAATAGGCTGGCTGCGTCTTTTATTCATCGACGGTAATTCGACTCCAACCAGGCCAGATCTGCTCGCCAGTCTAAAATGGCCGCCCCGTAGTCAGCTTTCCTGTGACCGCTCTTAAGCTGAATCTGTCTCCGAAGGTGTCCCATTATCGCTTCCAGACGCTGCGGAGTGCTCGGGCCGCCCCAACCGTCGATCTTCTTCTCGGAGCGATAAACTTGGTCTAAAATGCGCCGTCTTACAACCGGGTCTTTACCTTGCTGTCCTACTTTGTAACCCAGCCTGCTCAACTCACTATCGGCCGACCAAGAATTGGTGTTGAGTTGGTTGATCACTGAAGGGATTCGCCTAACAGGTAGCGATTTCGGCAACTCGGGCCGTTGTTGCTGAACCTCTACACGAAATGGCGGTTGCTCCAGGATATGGCCGCGCCTTTTCAGTTCATCCTTGGCATATTTGACCAGCGCGGATAGTGCAGATCCCCGAAATGGGTAACCATGGTCTTGTAGCGCACGCTCCAGCCGTCGGCGTTGTTCGGGCGTCAACTCGTCGTTCCAGTACTTAGCCATGACGACAGCGACAGTTTTTTCGCAGATCTTTCCGGTTTGCGGGACGGCATTGAGTGCCACCGACTTTGCGGCCATCAGTGGATCCGTACGTACATCCAGTTCCTTCTGTTCAGAACGCCGTCGAGCGCGACGTCTTCTCTTGGCGGCCAGGGATCTCGCTTGCTTGTCTTTCGAAGGCTTGCGCAACCGAGGCGCTGACCGATTGGTGCCGCCCGATGTAAGTTCACCCATCCGATCGCTCCCCAAGACTTAAGTCTGGCTGCGCACAGCGCTTATTATGCGCCTCTTCGTCGCGTAGCGGCGTTAATCTTCTGATCGAACGTTGCTTGGCCGGAACTTGTATGGCGGCGCATCTCGCGTCTCGCCTTGCGCAGTACAACGTCAAGGTGACCGGCCACGTCGACAAGCTGCGGCGCGACTTGTCCGTCTAACCCAGCTTCGCCAGCAACAGCGCCTCGGCGATCGCGGCACGTTCCAGCACGCCGAGGTACAGGCTTTCGTTGACGCTATGTGCTTGTGTCGCAGGGTCTTCCACTCCGGTGACCAGAATCTTCGCGTTGGGAAAGGCGTCGGCGAATGCGGCGATGAAAGGGATTGAGCCGCCGACACCCATGTCGACAGGCTCGGCGCCCCACGCCTCGCGGAACGCTGCCCTCGCAGCGTCGTAGGCCGGGCCGGTGGCGTCGATCGCATACGGCAGGCCCATATCCCCCGGTGTGACAATCACTTTCGCGCCCCACGGCACATGCTCCTGGAGATGACGCGTGAGCGCATTGAGATGTGCTTTCGCGTCACTGCCCGGGGCGATGCGCAGACTGATCTTTGCCCGAGCACTGGGGATCAGTGTGTTCGACGACTTCGCGATGGGAGTGGCATCGATTCCGATGACGGTGATGGCGGCCTTGGCCCAAAGCCGTTGCGGCACAGTGCCGCTGCCGATCTCCCGAACGCCGTCGAGCAGGCCGGTCTCCTGCCGCACCCGCTCGGGTGGGTAGTCGAGTTCCGCGGCAGTGCCTTCATGCAGGCCGGCGACGGCCACGTTTCCCTCGTCGTCGTGCAGGCTCGCCAGCAGCCGGCTCAGCACCATCAGCGCGTCGGGCACGACGCCGCCCCACATGCCCGAGTGCAGGCCGTGGTCGAGTGTCGCCACCTCCACGACGCAGTCGACGAGCCCACGCAGCGACACCGTGAGCGCCGGCACCTCGGTGCTCCAGTTCATCGAGTCCGCCAGCAGGATCACATCGGCCGCCAGCTTGTCCTTGTGGGCGTCGAGCAACTTGTGCAGTGACGGCGAGCCCGACTCCTCTTCGCCTTCGACGAACACCGTGACACCCACCGGCGGATTGCCTTGGTGCGCACGGAAAGCAGCCAAATGCGTTGCAATACCTGCCTTGTCGTCGGCGGTGCCGCGGCCGTAGAGCCGGCCGCCACGTTCGTCGGGCTCGAACGGCGGTGAAGCCCACTGCGCGTGGTCGCCCTCGGGTTGCACGTCGTGATGCGCATACAGCAGCACCGTCGGCGCGCCGGGCGGGGCCGGGTGACGGGCGATGACGGCCGGGGCGCCACCTTCGGCGACGATCTCGACGTCGTGGAATCCGGCCGCTGTCAACAGGTCGGCGACCGCTTGCGCACTGCGCTGCACTTCTGTGCGGCGGCCCGGGTCGGCCCATACCGACTCGATGCGCACCAGGTCCTCCAGATCGCGGCGCACCGAGGGCAGGAGATCGCGGACGCGCTCGACGAGATCGCTCATGGCATCGAGGCTAGCCGCGCGAGCAGACGCTGAATCGCATAATCCTAGGTCGCGAGATGCGAGTTAGCGTCTGCTCGCGGGATCAAGCGGGGGCCTCGAGGACCGCGACAGCGGCGGCGGTGTCGCCCTCGTGGCACAGCGACACGTGGATCGTGACGTCAGCGAGATGCTCGGCGATCGCGCCGGACAGCCGCACCTTCGGCCGTCCCCACATGTCCGTGACTACCTCGATATCGCGGTGGATCCCCTCCGGCAGCACCGGCCGCTGCGCGAACCGTGACCCTGACCACGCTTTGATCACCGCCTCCTTGGCGGCCCAGCGCGCAGCCAGATGCCGTGCCGCCGACGAGCTCTTGTCGGCGGCGTCGCGGCGCTCCCCCGGCGTGAACGTCTCCGCGAACACCGTTCCCGGCTGGTCGACCTGCTCCGCGAAATCGGGGATGAAGACCAGATCGATCCCCAACCCCACTATCGCCATAAAGGCAACCTAGCGGGTGTAGACATCCCGGTCGCCGAGACGCGACGTCGGATCGAGCAGCATCTCGGCCTCCTGGCGCTTCTCGGACCCGTTGTGGTCGAAGCGGCGGTCCGCGGGCCGCTCGTAGAGCGGCTGCCCACCGGCGATCGCCGACACCAGCCGCCGCTGACCGGCCATCACCCGCGCATCTGCCCGCTGCTTGTAGTCACGCCGTTGCTCCTCCGACAGCGTGGCCAGGAACGCCTGCGGGTGCACCAGCGCGACCAGACCCGACACGTGCCCGAAGCCCAGGCTGGTGACCAGCCCCGCCTTCAGCGGGAATTTCTCCCCCAGCCGCAGCGTTTCGCGCGGCCACACGAAATGGGCGGAGCCGGCCATCTCGTCGTCGACGCAGTCCAGGCTGCGGTTCGGCGGAACGACACCGTCGCGCAGGATCTGGCACAGCCCCATGATCTGGAACACCGCCGCGCCGCCCTTGGCGTGGCCGGTGAGGCTCTTCTGCGACACCACGAACAGCGGCGCCCCGTCGGACCGGCCCAGCGACTCCGCGAGCCGCTCGTGTAGCTCGGTCTCGTTGGGATCGTTGGCCAGCGTCGAGGTGTCGTGCTTGGAGATCACCGCGATGTCGTCGGGACCCACGCCGAGCTTGGCCAGCGACCGCGCCAGCACCGACTGCTTGCCGCCTCGTCCGGCGCCGAGCGCACCCATACCCGGCGCCGGGATCGAGGTGTGCACGCCGTCGCCGAAGCTCTGCGCGTACGCCACCACCGCGAGCACCGGCAGCCCCATCTTCACCGCGAGGTCGCCGCGCGCCAGCAGGATCGTTCCGCCGCCCTGCGACTCGACGAAGCCCAACCGGCGCCGGTCGTTGGCGCGAGAGAACCTCGAGTCGCTGATGCCTCGGGCGCGCATCATCTCGGTGTCGGCAGTGGCCGCCATGTCACCGAAGCCGATGATCGCCTCCAGCGTGAGGTCGTCGAAGCCGCCGGCCACCACCAGTTCGGCCTTACCCAGCCGGATCTTGTCGACGCCCTCCTCGACCGACACCGCCGCGGTGGCGCACGCCCCGACGGGGTGGATCATCGCGCCGTAGCTGCCGACGTAGCTCTGAACCACATGCGCGGCAACGACATTCGGCAGCACTTCCTGCAGGATGTCGTTCGGCTTGTTCCGGCCGAGCAGGTTCCCGTGGTACATCGTCTGCATCGACGTCATGCCGCCCATGCCGGTGCCCTGGGTGTTGGCAACCAGGCTCGGGTGCACCCAGCGCATCAGCTCTGCCGGGGTGAAGCCCGATGACAGGAACGCGTCGACGGTGGCGACGATGTTCCACAGCGCCACCCGGTCGATCGAGCTGGCCATGTCCGGGGTGATCCCGTACACGGTCGGGTCGAACCCTGTGGGAATCTGTCCGCCGACGGTCCGCGACAGCTTGGTCTTGCGCGGCACGCGAATCTCGGTACCGGCCTTACGGGTCACTTGCCAATCCGTGCTGTCCGGCAGCGGCCGGATGACCGTGTGTTCGGGGTCGAACTGGACGAACGCCCGCGCGTCGGCCTCGCTGGAGACGACGAACGTGAAGTCCTTGTCCAAGAACACCGACACCAGAAGCGGCGATGCGTGATCCGGGTCGATCGCGCCGTCGTCGACGAACTCGCGGATGCCGGTGCGCTCCACGACCGCATCGTGGTACCGCTCGACGAGCTCGGATTCGTCGACCAGTTCACCGGTTTCGGTGTCGTACCAGCCGGGCTTCGGGTCGTTCTCCCATTTGATGAGCCCGGTGGTCCACGCCAGTTCCAGAACACCGGCCGCCGACAGCTCGTTGTCGATCTCCATCTCGTAGCGGGTACGCGACGAGCCGTACGGACCGAGTTCCGCGCCACCGACAATGACCACCAAATCGGCCGGGTCGACGTCGAGGTCTTCCCACGGCGGCGGCGGTGCCGCGGTGTAGCCACGCGGCGGCGACGGCAAGGCAGCGATGGTGCCGGCATCGTCCGTCGTCGATTCCGCTGTCTCGCTTGACATTTCCTCACGAGCCTTGGCGGCCAGCTCGGCCATGTCGAGCTGGGCGTCGGCCAGGCCGCCGGTCAGGTCGGCGCGCAACGGCTCCATCGACGCGGCCACCCGCGACTCCGGTTCGCACAGCGACAGCAGCATTGCCGCCATCTCGTCGGTGGAATACGTTGTGACGCCGGCTTCTTCGACCGCGTCGACGATCACGTCGTTGTGACCCATCAGCCCGGTGCCACGGGTCCAGCCGATCAGCGCATGCACCAGCGACACGCGCTGCGCCCACGACGTCTCTGCCTTCCACCGCGACACCACCGCGTCGAGTGCGGATTTGGCCTCGCCGTAGGCGCCGTCGCCGCCGAACATGCCTCGGTTCGGCGAGCCGGGCAGCACCACGTGCAGCCGCGACGCGATGTCGCGTTCGGCCCCGATGGTCGACAGCCCGCCGATGAGCCGCTGCACGGCCCACAACAGCACCTTCATCTCCATCTCGGCGCGGGCACCGGCCTCCGACAGGTCACCGGACACGCGCGGCGCCGCGAACGGGAACAGCAGCGTCGGCGTCTGCGCGTCCTTGACGTGAATGGACTGCGGCCCAAGGCTTTCGGTCTGCTCACTGCCGATCCACGACACCAGCGCGTCGATGTCGGAGTATGACGCCATGTTTGCCGGCACCACCCACAGCACCGCGCCGAAACGCGCGTGGTCGCGGTAAAGGGCGCGGTAGAACGCCAACCGGTCGTCGTCGAGCCGCGAGGTGGTCGCGATCACCGTCGCGCCGCCGTCGAGCAACCGCGCCACCACGGCCGCCGCAATCGAGCCCTTCGACGCGCCGGTGACCACTGCGACATCGTCGCTGTGGGTTCCCTTGCCGGGGTTCTCCGCCCCGGCCGCGGCACGGGCGAACAGCGACGCGTGAATGTTGCGGCCCGCAGCGAGCGCCTTACCCTGCCACCAAGTGGCCTGCGTGCCGACGATATGCCCGGCGCCCTCGAAGCGCTCGGCCAGCGCTGCCCAGTTGGCGTCGACCTCGTCGTCGTCCATCAGCCAGATCTTCACCAGGTCTTCGCGGGCGCTGGCCCAGCGGTCGTCGAACACCACGGCCTTGCGCCCGTCGAACACCGGCGCGACCAATCGCGGCCAGTCCGAACCGAGTTCGGCGGTGACGAGGTCGATCAGCTCTGCGTCGGTGGCCGTCGCCGGTGTGCTGACCGGGTCGTCGAGGCCGAGCTGGTTGAGCACCAGTCGGGCCGCGTTGGCCAGCACGCCGTCGCGTCCGGTGATCTGCTCGGTGAACTCCGAGAGTGCCGCCGCGTCGACGGTCGCGTTTCCGCTGCCGCCGGCCGACGGCAGCGCGACCGCGATGCCTCGGCGTGCGGCCACCGCGGCCACGGCCGCGTCGATCACCTTGTCGACCGACGCGGTGTCGGCGAGCGCGCCGTCGTGCAGGCCGCCGAGGCTGCCGCCGCGCACGCTGTTGCCTTCCCGAGTGCCGAGTGCCACCTCGACCGTGACGTGCTTGGCCCACCCGTCGCCGAGTTCCCACGTCTTGCGGACGCGCTCGGCGATGTAGTTGGGCCGCTTGCCCGACGGGCCCAGTACAGTGCGCAGCTGGTCGTTGATCGCGTCGGACAGCACGGGCCCGAACGGCTTGTAGGTGCGCGCAAGCTTGGTCAGCTGCGACTTGAGCGTGGACAGGTCGGCCTCCGCGGCGCCGTCGATGGCGCCGAGGTTCAGCTCGGACCCGAGGTCGACCAGCAGTTGGTTGCGCCGCGACGACGCACCGTCGGTGATCGACTCGATGGAGTCCAGTGGCTCGATCTGGTCGATGCGCATCTTGGCCGACAGCGCGATCAGCGCGAGCGTGGCGTCGGAGGCGTCGAACGGGATGTCGTCCGGCCGCGGCGAATTAGCCGGGGCAGTCGGTACCGCCGGTGCGGGCGCGGATTCTGCGGGCGCAGAGGCTGTTTCGACGACCTCGTCGATATCCGCCTCGGGTTCGGGGTCGGTGTCCGTCGCGAACAGGACCGCCGCGTCGCGCTCAGAGTTGAGCACTTCGACTGTGCTGTGGGCATATTCGGTCAACTTCAGCGTGTTCGACGCGAGTCCCGACACCGTCGGCGAGGACTTCACGCCGATTTCGACGAACCGCTCGACCCCGAGCCCACCGGCGGCCTCCTCGGTGAAGAGCAAATCCTGCGTCTCGATCCAGCGCACGGGACTGGCGAACTGCCACGCCAACAGCTCGATGACGACCTTGCGGCACAGCTCACGCGGCCGCTCGTTACGCCACGTGTCGTAGTCGGCGAGAACCTCGTCGAGCGGCTCGGCCGGCACGAGATCGCGGATCTCCTGGATGAAATCGCGGTCCAGGGAGAACGGCCGCGGCACCAGGTTGGGGATGTAGCGCCCGATGATCAGGTCCGGGTCTTTGTCCCGCGGCATGACCCGCTCGAGCGAGCGGCGGAACTCCGGCACGCCGACGCGCAGCACCGAGCTGTGGAAGGGCACGTCGATGCCGGGCACCAAGATGAACGACCGCTTGCCTCCGGTGATCTCGCGGCGTCGCTCGACCTCTTTCTCCAACTCCTCCAAGCCGCGCACCGTGCCGGCGATCGCATACTGCGAACCGCGCAGGTTGTAGTTGACGATCTCCAGGAATTCGCCCGTGCGCCTGGCTATCTCGTCGATGAACGCCGGAACGTCCTTGTCGGCCAAGTCGATCTGCGACGGCCGGATGGCGGCCAGCCGGTAGTTGGACCGGCCCAGCTCGTCGCGCGGCACGATGTCGTGCATCTTGCTGCCGCGGTGGAACACCACCTCCAGCAGCGCCTCGAGTTCGTAGACCCCGGACACGCATGCCAGCGCGGTATATTCACCCACCGAGTGCCCGCACGCGATCGCGTCTTCGACGAACGCGCCCTTCTCCCGCATCTCGGCGACTTGCGCGGCCGCGACAGTGGCCATCGCGACCTGAGTGAACTGTGTCAGATACAGCACACCGTCGGGGTGCTGGTAATGCACCCCGGCGGCGATCAGGCTGGTCGGGTTGTCCCGAACCACATGCAGCACAGAGAAACCCAGCGTCTCGCGGGTGAACCTGTCGGCGGAGTCCCAGACCTTGCGGGCGGCCTTGCTGCGGGCCCGGACCTCCATGCCCATGCCCTTGTGCTGGATGCCTTGGCCGGGGAATGCGTACACGGTCTTCGGTGCGGCCAGCCGTGCGGTGGCCGACATGACGAGCTCGGAGCCGACGCGGGCCGCGACCTCCAGAACCTCCGCGCCCTGGTCGATTCCGACCCGGTCGACGCGGAAATCGATTTCGGCACCGGGCTTCACCATGCCCAGGAACCGCGCTGTCCACCCGATCACCCGTGCCGGCGGCCTGGCCTGCCCGTCGGTGGCGGCGGCGACGTGCTGAGCCGCCGCGGACAGCCACATCCCGTGCACGATCGGGCCTTTCAACCCGGCCAGCAATGCGGCGGCGAAGTCGGTGTGGATCGGGTTGTGGTCGCCCGACACGACGGCGAACGGCCGCATGTCAGTGGGTGCGGTGACGGTGACGTCGCGGCGGCGCCGACGCGGCGTGTCGGTGGCGTTGTCCGACACCGCGCCTCCGGCACGCAGGGGATCGGTGAGCTCCAATGAGCCGGTGCGGCCGCGGATCGCGAACCGCTCCTGAAGCGTGGCCAGCAGCGTGCCGTCCATCGTGGTGACGGTGACCTCGACCGGCACCACCCGACCGACCTCGGTGTCGGTGGCTTCGGAAGCCGTTGCGGTGACGCTCAATTCGACAGCCTGCGTCGGCAACGTGGTGTGCAGGTGCGCGGCATGGTCGAGGTGCACCAGGCTGAGCAACCCTTCGACGACGGGGAAGCCGCTGCTGGTGGTGGCCGCGCCGATCGCCGCGAACACCGCGGGCCAGCAGCGGCCGACGAGCGCGTCGGGTACGACGCTCAGCGTCGGCGCCAGCGGCGCGCCGAACGTCGCCGTGACGCCGGTGTGGTCGGCGACCTCCTCGGGATTCCACGCGACCGTGATCCGGGCAGCACCGTCCTCGACGGCCGGCATTGCATCGGGGCTATCGACGCCGGCGGCGATCGCGAGAACCGAACGCATCGCGGCAGAGGCGTCTTGAACGGACACCACAGGCGCGCCGCCGTCGCGTACCACGTTGGTGAGCGTCAATCTGATGTCGACCCAGGTGCCCGACAGCGGAACAGACAGCACCACCTGGTCGTCAGAGGTCACTTCGAGCCGGGCACCGGTGGAATGGTGTGTGGCAGAACGGTTGTCACGCACCTGCCAGTCGGACGGGTCGGCGATGCGGTGCACTGGATTGCTGGCCATGCGGCCGGCCCAGACGACGTCCGGGGCGTCCAGGACCACGGCCAGCGGGCCGGAGACGTCCTTGCGAACCTGCCGCCGGGACAGCACCGGTCGGGGCTGGGTGCCGGACGCCAGCACCTGGTCGATGGCCGCCTGCTCGAACCGGTCGAGCAGCTCGCCGACGGGTTCGTCGACGCGGGTGATGCCCGAAACCGCTGCGGTACCGGGAATGATGCACACCGCATCGGCGTCATAGCGGGCGTCGTGGGCCTGCCACAGCGAATCGCTGCGCCACCACCGGCGCACGTCCTTGTCGATGACAGGGACGAAGTTGACCGGCTTGCCCAGGGTCTTGCACAGCTCGACAAAGAACGGCACGTCGGCCGGATGGAGCTGGATGGTCTGGGCGTCGGGGAAGCGGGTCAGCAACGCGGCGATTGCGTCATGCGGCCGCTCCAACAGTTGCGGATCGTCGAACAGGGTCTCGATCGGCCCGAAATCCTTGGGATGCAAGCGCGCTTCGGTGCGCTTGAGCATCTGCTCGAAGCGGTCGCGCCAGCTGATGTCGAGCCACGGTGTGCCGGAAGAAGCGGTGTCGGCCGTCGAATTCCCTTCTCCCACAGCCAATTCGACGTACCGGCGCAGCCACTGCGCGTACGTCATCTCGCCGACATCACCGAAATACGGTTTGCAGGTGGCGGCCATCGCGGCGATGATCTCGTCGCGGCGCGCCGCCACGGCGTCGGCGTCGCCGGCCACCTCGTCGAGCAGCCGACCGCACCGCGACGCGGCGTTGTCGATCTCGTGGATGTCAGCGCCGAGCTGACTGCGGCTGGAAGCCATGCCGCCCTGAGCTTTTCCGGCGCCGATCCACTGGTCGGTGCCCTGCGTGGCCACGAGCATC
Organism: Mycobacterium sp. NGS19; assembly: GCF_059813155.1. NCBI lineage: Bacteria > Bacillati > Actinomycetota > Actinomycetes > Mycobacteriales > Mycobacteriaceae > Mycobacterium > Mycobacterium sp. NGS19. The sequence continues at coordinate 237,894 of NZ_JCALEB010000004.1, read as the reverse complement.
TGCTTGACCTGCGGCGAGGTGGTGGCCTCCTTGGTGGCCATCGCCGCGGTGCCTACCAGGATGCCGTCGATGGGCATCAGCGGATAGCCATGGCTCAAGGCCCATTTCCCGGACAGGTATTCCGCGGCGCGCTCGGGCGTGCCGATGCCGCCGCCGACGCAGACGGTGATGTTGGAGCGGGCTCGCAACTCGGAGTACGTGGTCAGCAGCAGGTCATCGAGGTCCTCCCACGAATGGTGGCCGCCCGCGCGACCGCCCTCGATGTGCACGATCACCGGCTTGGTGGGCACCTCCGCGGCGATGCGGATCACCGAGCGAATCTGTTCGACGGTGCCCGGCTTGAACACCACGTGGGAGATGCCGACGCTGCGGAGTTCGTCGATGAGCTCGACGGCCTCTTCCAGCTCGGGGATGCCGGCGCTGACGACGACACCGTCGATCGGCGCGCCCGCCTGGCGCGCCTTCTGCACCAGCCGCTTGCCGCCGATCTGCAGCTTCCACAGGTACGGGTCGAGGAACAGCGAGTTGAACTGGATCGCCCGGCCGGGCTCCAGCAGCGTCTGCAATTCCTCGATGCGCTTGGTGAAGATCTCCTCGGTGACCTGCCCGCCGCCGGCGAGTTCGGCCCAGTGCCCGGCGTTGGCGGCCGCGGCGACGATCTTGGCGTCTACGGTCGTCGGCGTCATGCCCGCGAGCAGGATCGGTGAGCGCCCGGTGAGGCGGGTGAACTTCGTCGACAGCTTCACTGCCCCGTCGGGCAGCCGGACCACAGCCGGGGCGTAGCTGGCCCACGGCTGCGCGACCTCCGGAACGGCACCGACGGTGAACAGGTTGCGCTGTCCGCCGCGGGTGGCCGCCGGGACGATGCCGACGCCCAGGCCGCGGATCACGGGGGCCGTGAGGCGCGTCAGGATGTCGCTGGGCCCGAGATCGAGGATCCACTTGGCCCCGGCTCGGTGCAGCTTGTCGACCTCCTGCACCCAGTCGACCGGCCGCACGAGGATCGACTCGGCCATGTCGTGGGCCAGCTCGGCATCGAGCCCGATCGTCTCGGCCCAGCGGTCGATCATCGTCACGCCGTCGGACAGCCGCGGGGTGTGGAAGCCGACCTCCACCTGCACCGGCTCGAAGGTCGGGTTGAACACGGCGCCGCCACGCAGTTTGTTCTTGCGTTCGGCGGCCTCGGTGTCGGCGATCTGCCGGCAGTACAGCTCGAAGCGGGCCAGCTGCTCGGGGCTGCCGGTGATCACCGACGAGCGCCGGCCGTTGCGGATCGACAACGCCGGCGGCAGCACAGTACGGACGTCCTTGGCGAACTCGTCGAGCAGTTCTCGGATCCGTTGCGGGTCGGCGTTGGTGACCGACACCATCGGCGGGCGGTTACCCAGCGCCGAGATGCCGCGTCGGCGCGCCACCAGCGTGCAGGCGGCTCCGATCAGCTGGATGAGCACCATGAGCTCGGCGTCGCGGGTGCTGCCGGTGGTCAGCGACTCGACGGCCAGCACACCTTGGGAGTGTCCGGCGCAGGCCACAGGCGGTGTGGCGGCGAAATCCATCCCTTGGCGGGTCAGCGCGCGGATGGCCGCCAGTTGGGTGAGCAGGATGCCAGGCATCGACGTCGCAGCCGAAGTCAGCTGCTTGGCGGTGGGCACCGGCTCACCGGCGGCCAGCGCCCGCACCCAGCGCAGCGGCTGGAACCCGATCGGACGCACCACCACGAGTTCGTCGGCGATCGGCGCCAGCATCACCTCGGCTTCGGCCACCAGAGCCGCCAGGTCGTCTTCGATGCCGGCCGACGACACCAATTCCTCGAGGTTCTCCAGCCAGCCGCTGCCCTGCCCGCCGAACGCCACCGCGTACGGTTCGCCGGCGCTGAGACGATCGACCAGGGCGTGGCTGGACGCCGGCGTCGGGGAATCGCCGTCGCGGCCAGCGGGCACCCAGTCGTGTTCGTGGATCGTCACGTGTCGCGTCTCCTCAGCATCGTTTCCGTGTCTCGCCTGTGTCCTTGCGCTGCGTCGCGAAGGGTGCTGCGATTCCCCGTCGAATCTTCAGCGGTGCCTGCCGGCCGCGGCGCGCCGGCGACGGTCCGCCGCGGCTCTGCTCGCCCCGCTGACTGCAATAAGAGTGGCATAAGAAATTGGCCGGTCACGCCCACAAGAATGGTTACTGGCGAGTTCTACGCATAAGTAACCGTCGAGTTTGTAACAAGGCGCCGATTCGGGCTCCGGAGGTTGCGCGACAAACCGCCTGCGTGCCGGTGGTTACGGTCGAGTAGCTACAACAGCGCTGTTCACAGCATGATTGTTACCAAATCGTTATGAAGAAATTTATCGACGCCCGCGTCAGCTCGCGACGGCCGGGCAAGCACTTGCTCGGGCAATCAGTCGACAATTGTTCACTGAAATCGGTGAAAAAAGTTTGCTGGCGTTGTGTCCGAAACTGCTAGTTGCAGTTAATCCCACTGACCGAAGTTCGGCTTTGGGAATGCGATTGATGTCGACGGCCACGCTGGCCCGGTCCCCCCAGTCTGCGGATCCGAACGCCCCGACGGCGTGTCGCGGATGCGACGGCAGTGTCGGCACCGCGAAGCTGAGCCGATGCACGTGCACATTCAGCTCGACGCCCGCCCGGATCGAGCCGGCGAACGCGCACGAGAACTGGCTGCGACCGGCGTGGACGGCCTGTTCACCTTCGAGGGCCAGCACGACGTCTTCCTTCCGCTCGCCGCTGCCGCAGCCACCACGGATCTGGCGCTGATGACCAACGTCGCGATCGCATTGCCGCGCAGCCCGATGCACCTGGCGCATGCCGCCTATGACCTGCAGCTGCTGTCGCGCGGTCGCTTCCGCCTTGGTCTGGGCTCGCAGATCCGGCCGCACATCGAAAGCCGTTACGGCAGCAGCTGGAGCCGTCCCGCCGCGCGGATGCGTGAAACCGTCCTTGCCGTGCGGGCCATCCTGACCGCCTGGCAGCACAACGAACCGCTGCAATTTCGCGGCGAATTCACCAAGCACACGTTGATGACCCCGACGTTCGACCCAGGCCCGAACCCGCACGGAGTTCCGCCGATCTACCTCGGTGCCCTTGGCCCATTGATGACCCGGGCCGCCGCTGAGGTGGCCGACGGGCTGCTCGTGATGCCGTTTCATTCGGCGCGCCACTTCCGCGAGCGGACACTCGCGGCGGTCGACGACGGTCTGCGCCGCGCAGGCCGCCGCCGTGCCGACTTCGACATCGTCCCGCAGGTGATCGCCGCCGTCGGGCGCACAGAGTCCCAATTGGAGGCCGCCAGCATGGGAGTGCGCCGACTGCTGGCGTTCTACGGATCCACTCCTGCCTACGTGCCTGTGCTGGAGGTCGAAGGCCGCGGTGAACTGCAACCCCAGCTCAACCACCTGTCCAAGCGTGGCGACATCGCCGCGATGACCGATCTCGTGGACGACCACCTGTTGACCACGCTCGCGGTGCGGGGCACGCCGGAGGACTGCGCCGCCGAAATCCTGACCAGGTTCGGCGATGTGGCCCAGCGCGTCTGCGTGTACTTCCCGGGCTACGAGATTCCCAATGCCGACATCCGGGCCCTTACCGCGGCGCTGCACGCGGGTTAGCAAACGACGTCGCGTCCCGTGCGGTGTGTAAGGATTCCCGCGTGATCACCTCGCAGACGGGTGGCGATGCGTCACCGCGGGTCATGATCGATCCGCGCCTGCACGATGCCGTGATTTTCCAGGTGGCGCAAGGTGATTCGGTCGATCAACTGGTCGGCCGACTACACGGCGTCGACGTCCGCACAGCCGTTGCCGAGCCCGGTCCCTCGAATGCGTCGCGGCTTCGTGAGACGGCGCGGCAGCTGGGCGCCCGGGCCGAACGCTCCGTCGTCGTCGACGCCACCCCGGACGGGATAGCCGCGGCTCGAAACGGGGGTTTCTCGTTGGTGATCGGGCTCGACCGCGACAATCCCGCCACGCTGCTGGAACGCGGCGCCGACGCCGTGGTCGGCGACCTAAGCGAGGTCGGGGTGCGCACGGGCGACCGCCCGATGTCTCAGATTCCCGACGCGCTCGAGTCCTTTGGGCAGATTGCCGAGATCATCGACGGCCATCGCCCAGCGGTGTGTCTGGACTTCGACGGCACGCTGTCGGCGATCGTGCCCGACCCGGACACCGCACGGCTGGTCGACGGTGCCGCAGAGGCTCTTGCCCGATTGGCGACGCGGTGTCCGGTCGCGATCCTGTCGGGTCGCGACCTGTCTGATATCCGTGACCGAGTGGGGGTGGCCAGCCTGTGGTATGCGGGCAGCCACGGTTTCGAGTCCGTGGCGCCCGACGGCAGCTACCGCCGCAACGACGACGCCGCGGCCGCCGTGCCAGTGCTGGAGCAGGCGGCCGAGGAACTGCGCGAGACGCTGGCGTCGGTCAGGGGAATTCGGGTGGAGCACAAGCGTTTTGCCGTCGCCGTACACTACCGTGACGTCGACGACGAGCACATCGGCGAAGTCGCGGCCAGCACGCATCGCATCGGCCGGCGCGAGCGACTTCGTGTCACCAACGGCCGCAAGGTCATCGAGCTTCGGCCCGACGTCGACTGGAACAAGGGCACGACGTTGTCGTGGATCCGTCGGCAGATCGCGGCATCCGAGGGACCGGATGTGCTCCCGATTTATATCGGGGACGACCTGACCGACGAAGACGCGTTCGACGCCGTGCGTGACGACGGCATCGGAATTCTGGTGCGCCACAGCGAAGACGGCGATCGCCGCTCGGCAGCCGGATTCACCCTGGAGAATCCCGACGAAGTGCGCGAATTCCTCGACCGGATCAGCGATTTGGCAATGGCAGCGACAGCAGGCGATTGAGCTTCGCGGTGACTGCGTCCGGCAGGAACTGATTCATCGTGGCGGTGAGCTTGCTCATCGGCGACGACGCGACCACTTTCTGGTCGTCGCGCATCATCGCGTCGAAACCCTGTCGGGCGACCTTGGCGGGATCGTCCTTGGGCATGCGGCCCACCGGGGTGTCGCGCATCTTGGCCCGGGCGAAGAAATTGGTGTCGGTGGGCCCCGGCATCAGCGATGTGACCGTGACATCGGTGTCGCGCAGTTCGTCGCGCAGGGCCTCGGCGAACGACTGGACGAACGACTTCGAGGCGTTGTAGACCGCTTGGTACGAGCCAGGCATGGTCGACGCGATCGACGACGTGAACAGCACCTTGCCGGCGTTGCGGGCCGCCATGTCCCGCAACACCAGCTTTGCCAGATGCACGGTCGAGCGGACGTTGAGGTCGACGATGTCCAGCTCGTCGGCCAGTTCCGTGTCCACGAACTTGCCGCCACGTCCGACGCCGGCGTTCAGGGCCGCCGCGGCGATCGGTCGGCCGCCCTCGGTGGCCGCTTTGTACAGATGCTCGACGCCGTCGGCCGTGCGCAGGTCGACCTGGACGGGGTGCACACGCGCGCCGCCCGTGGACAGCCGGCGCACCGCATCATGGATACCGTCGTCGTCGGCGGCGGCCACCACGTCGTAACCGTGTTCGACGAACTGGGTGGCCAGCTCGAAGCCGATGCCGCTTGACGCTCCGGTGACCAGGGCTAGGGGTTTGTCGTCAACCATTGGGGTGGCCTACCCGGAGCCGGCAGAAGTCATTCGCCGCCGGGTAAGCCTCACAACGATTCAAATTCACCCGCCGCCGCGCCGATAGACACCACCACCCGTCCGTCTGATTTGCTGGCTTCGGAACGACCGGGAACCCGCTGGCCGACACGGCACCCAAAGCTGTTGACGCTGAGCGCGATCGCCCTTGTCACTAGTAATCCGTGCCGACAGACACCCTCCTCAAGCATTTTGCTGTTCCTGCTCCTGAGGACGTAGTGACTATTGGCAACTCCTGAGCCCACCGGGGCGAACCGCCGAGATGCCCGGCGGCGCCGCCGTGCGGCTACCGGGTACCCGGGTTAATTTCCTCTGGTGAACGACTCCGCGAGCAGGGACAAGTTCGAGGCCACCGCCTCGGAAGCAGCCGACCGCAGCCAGGGCGCCTACTTCCGTCGTCTGCTCATCGAGCAGCGCGCAGAGCTCGAGGTCGCGATCGCCAAGCACCTCGGCACGATCGCCAGCTACGAGGCCGCCGGCGATCTGGCCGGCATTCGTGACATCGCCCGCCTGGTCCGCCGTGCGCAGCGCGAACAGCAAGAGATCGACTGGATGGTCGCCGCGCTGGACCGGCGGTTCCGGCCGCTCTCCTCCGCCCGCCCGGCATCAGCGCCGGCGCATCGCGTCGTGCATCCCGACGGAAGGTCACTGCTGTCGGTCAGCCGGGACCGGCGCCGTGCTGTTGGCGGCACCCACGGAGAAACACGAGCCGGGTAGGCGTGATCGAGTTCGCCATCGGCCGGCGACTTGTAGTATGCGCCCATGCCGTTGGCCGATGGCCAGAGTTTCGCGGGCTATACGATCCTGCGGCACCTGGGTTCCGGGGGGATGGGCGAGATCTATTTGGCCCGACACCCCAGGCTGCCGCGCAACGACGCGCTCAAGGTGCTGCCGACGACGTTCACCGGCGACCACGAATATCGTCAGCGCTTCAACCGCGAAGCCGACATCGCCGCCACGCTGTGGCATCCGCACATCGTCGGCGTGCACGACCGCGGCGAGTTCGAGGGCCAGCTGTGGATTTCGATGGACTACGTCGAGGGCACCGATGCGGCACGACTACTGCAAGAGCGTTATCCGCACGGGATGCCGCCCGACGAGGTAGTCAGAATCATCATCGCGGTTGCCGAAGCGCTCGATTACGCACACCAGCGTCAGCTCCTGCACCGCGACGTCAAGCCCGCCAACATCCTGATGTCGCACCCCGATTCCGATGCGCGGCGAATCTTGTTGGCCGACTTCGGGATTGCGCGCTGGGTGGATGATGCCAGCGGTTTGACCGGAACCAACATGACGGTCGGGACGGTCGCGTATGCCGCGCCGGAGCAGTTGATGGGCGAGCCGCTCGACGGGCGTGCCGACCAGTACGCGTTGGCCGCCACGGCTTTTCATCTGCTGACGGGGACGCAGCTGTTTGCGCATTCGAATCCGGCGGTCGTCATCAGCCAGCACCTCAGCGCGCCGCCGCCAGCCATCGGCACTCGACGGCCTGCCCTGTCGGATTTGGGGCCGGTGTTCTCCAAGGCGCTGGCGAAGAGCCCGGCCGATCGCTACGAGAGTTGCACGGCGTTCGCGACGGCACTTGCCCATCGGCTGGGCACGGTGGCCGCCGAGACCGGCGCGACCGAGGTCACCACCGAGGCGCCCGCGGCATCGGGGCCCAGGCATAAATCGGAGCAGCCGAGCCCGGTGCGGAAGCGCTCGCGAGTCCGCCCGGTCATAGTCGTCACCGTGGTGCTGGCGCTGCTGCTCGTGGGCGTCTCCGCTGTCGCAGTGCTGCTGTTCGGCCGAGACCGCGAGCTGTCGGCGTCACCGAGCCGTGAGCCTGCGCGGCCGGCATCGCCGAGCGCAGCATCAGCCGGTCCGGCGGCGCCGGCGATGCCGGTGGTACTGATCGGCGCCGACTGCGCGACCCTGGGCGCCGCAGGCGTGACATCCACCGGCGCGCAGGCCTACTGCTCGAAGTTGCCGACGACGGGTGACACGGTGTGGTCGCTGTACACCAGCTCGGTGCCCGCCCCGTCGGCTGCCACCCCGGGTCCCACCGATCAGGTGTACGAGCCGGGCATCGAACAACAGGTGCGGGTCTGCGTCGAGGAAACCCACCAGACGAGGCTGAAGTGTCGCGAAGACATCCGGCGCGGCAACATCTTCGGGCCGCCGTGACCGTCAATTGCCTTGCGCCAGTGACCGGTTGACCGCCTCGGCCGCGTGCCGGTGACCGAGCACCTCGAAGCCGACGACCGTGACGACTGGCGCGAGCGTGACCACGACCAAGCACAACGGCATCGACACCCCCGCCGCCGCCAGGCCCACCGACGCCACGAGCACCACCGCGGTGAGCACCAGCAGCAGCACGTGGAACACATCACGCGTGTGCACCAGCAGCATGTACAGCAGATAGACCGCTGCGATGAACGCGGCCACCGGAACGGCCACCGACAGCACCGTGGCCACTGACCCAAGCTCGGCGTGGTGCTCGATATAGAACGCCGCCACGTGTAGCCCGGCCCCGGTCGCGACGATCGCGCCGATGACCAGGAGATGAAGATAGCCGAACCAGAACGAGCGCTCCCGGTGCGCGTGCAGCAGCGGCGCCGCCGGCACGACGTAGTAGGTCCACCACATCCCGAAGGTCAGCCCGATACCGGCCACCGCGACCAGTACGGCTCCTACGCTCCAGCCTTGCTGCGCCACGACCGCCGACAGCGATGCCACGGTGCCGATCACACCCTCGCCGAGCGCGATGATGGTCAGCAGACCGTAGCGCTCGACGATGTGATGGGCGTGCCACGGCGTACCCCCCTTTCGGGTTTCGGCGACGAACGGGCCCAACATCTCCACTGCGATGAGGACACAGACGAACACCAGCGTCGTACGAAACGTCGTGTGCGCCACGAACAATCCGACCCAGCCGATCTGTGCGACGGCGACGTTCGCCGCGTACGTCAGACACGCGGCACGGTGCTCCGTATCCTGCGTGGCTGCCCGCAGCCACTGGGCGATCATCGCGACCCGCATCACCACGTAGCCGGCGATCATGATCCGGTTGTCGATGTAGTGCCCTTGAAGCACCGAAGCGAACGTCTGCGGCAGACCGAGCGCCAGGACCACCACGCCGACCATCTGCACCATCGTGGTGAGCCGATACACCCAGTCGTCGGTGTCGTATGCCGAGGCGAACCAACTGAAGTTCACCCACGCCCACCACACCGCGAACGTCGCGAACATGAACGCCAGCAGACCCAGACCGACATGGTTCTCCGCCAGTGCATGCGCGAATTCTGAAGCGGCGACGCCGAATCCGACGACGAACGTCAGGTCGAACAACAGCTCCAGAGGTGTCGCGACGCGGAACTGCTCATGCGGGTCGCGCCCAGACATGCGGCGCAGGCGGTGCGCCGGTGCGGACTTCGTCTGGTCTTGCTGCGGCACGCGGTTCCTTCCTCGGACGACCATCAAGCGATGCGGTCGTGGCCCGATTATCGACCGCGCCGGAGCGGTTAGCGCCTTCCAGTGCGGCGTGGGGCGCGGGTGTCACCCGCCACGCTGACCACTTTGGTGTCGGATTGCCCTTGGTCCTGCAGCTGCACGACGCCCTCGGCGTCGCTGCCGACAGGTTTGGCCGCGCCCTCGAGCACTTCTCCGACGAAGCGCACGGCCTGCGGCAGGGCGCTGTTGGTGAGCACCTTGAACACGGGCACCGCCGCGATGAACACGGCAAGCGGCGGCTCGAGCAGGCCGAGACCGACTGCCGCGGCCAGGCCGCCGAAATATCCGACCGAGCGGGGTACGTCCACTTCGACTCGGCCAACTTGGATTTCGAGCACGTTGCCTGGCGCGCCGAACCTGATCTGTACCGCCTTATCGGTTGCCATCGCTACTCCTCGTGTTGTGCGGCAGGCGTTTTCATGCGTCCTCGAGTGCTTCGCCCAATTCCTGTGCCACCTTGCTGTGCTGGTTGCTGGCCAGCGCGTGACCGGCTCCAATGGCCAATGCGATGGGCCAGTCGATGATCTCGAGCGCGGCCAAGCCCGCCAGGGCGCCGTAATACGCCAGTTGTTCGGGCCGTGGTATCCGGACGCGGCCCAGCACGGGCAGCGATACCGCGAATGTGTCGGCGTCGCGCACTCGCTGTACCGCGGTGCGGTGTGGGACGTGGCGTCGTGAGTTTTCGGTCATTGTTCGCCTTCTCGTCATGGCCAATTCATTCGATGAGCGCTATGTGTCGGTCACAGTGGGCAGCGTGCCGATTCGACCTGCCGGTGTGAGCTCCGATCCGTTGACCGACGTGGTGGCGGGGCTGCTGGCCGTGCCGCTGCGCGAACTGTATGCGGCGCTTTGGCGCGCCGGCGTCGTCGAAATCGTCGATTGACCTGACACCACCCGACGCTGCCCGATTAGCCGCGAAATCGCTTCTGCGGCAAGCGTTGCCGCCGCTGCAGAGCCAAGCGCCTGCGCCCAGCCAACCGGTCCCAGGGGTGTGTTTCCCAGCAGCTGACTGACGCCGGGAGTGCTGACGAGAGTTCCCATCGCGGCCAGCGACCCGAGAGCGGTCAGCACCACCAACCGGCTGCGCGAGTCGAGCAGGGTCTGACCCAGCTGGGTGGCGACGAGCGCCACCAACGCCACGGTGGAGGCGCGTCGTGGCCGGCCGGTGAGGCTGGCCAGAGTCCAGGCCAGCGTCGCGCCCGCGGCGGTGGTGGCGCCCCGAATGCCGACGGTCCGCCACAACGCCGCCTCGTCGGGGCCGCGCAGCGCCGGGCCGGTGGTCGTCGGTTCGCTGACCGCAAGCGCCGCCGCCGGCAGCGCGTCGGTCAGCATGTTGACCAAGAGGAGTTGCCGTGTGTTCAGCGGTGAGCGGCCGGTGACGGTGCTGCCTGCGATCGCGAACAACACTTCGCCCGCGTTTCCGCCGAGCAGCACGCTCACCGCCGCCTGGACGCGCAGCCAGAGTTTGCCGCCTTCTTCAAGCGCGTCGAGCAGCGAGCTGATGCGCCCGTTCAGCAGCATGACGTCGGCTGCGGTGCGGGCCGGGTCGCTTCCGCGGGCGGCCACGCCGATGCCGACGGTGGCCGCGCGGATGGCCGCCGCGTCGTTGGCGCCGTCGCCGACCATCGCGCAGACCCTGCCCGTGCGTTCGAGCGTTTGGACCACCTGCACTTTGTTCTCCGGCGACATCCGGGCGAACACGAGGCGGTCTGCGACAGCCCGCTCCTGCCCGCGCCGTGACAACGCGTCCCATTCGGCGCCGCTGATGACTTGCTCGGCAGTGACGGCCACACCGAGTTCACGGGCAATCGCCGCGGCGGTGATCGGATGGTCGCCGGTGATGAGCCGTACCGCGATGTCCTGCTCGGCCAAGGCGGCCAGCAGCTGCGCAGCTTCGCCGCGCGGAGTGTCCGAGAGTCCGAGCAGACCGGTGATCCGCAGCCCGCGCCGGCACAGCCCCACCAACGCTTCGGGATCTCCTGCGGCGGCTCGTCGCTGGCGCGGCGTGAGCGTCCGCTGCGCCACCGCGATCACTCGCAGCCCTTGCCCGGCCATCGTCCGCACCGCCCGCCGGTGTCCGGGTCCGTCGTCGCCGCACGCACCTAGCACCGCCTCGGGGGCACCTTTGACGGTGAGCGTGTCACCCGCCAGCGTCGCCGAGAACGGGCGCCCCGACCGGAAGGGCACGTGCCCGATCACGTCATTACGCGCGGGAGCGGCGGCCGCCTCGAAGACCGCCGCGTCGGTGGCGTGTGCGAACCGGCCGTCGCCGTCGGGCAGCGGCGTGGCCTGCGCCGCGCACGCGAGGACGTCGTCGCGTGAGTGGCCCGAGGCGGCGTAGACCTGCGTCACCCGCAGCCGGTTCTCGCTGAGCGTTCCGGTCTTGTCGAAGCAGACGACGTCGACCCGCCCGAGCGCCTCGACCGACCGCGGAGTGCGAACCAACGCGCCCGCTCTGGTCAGCCGCCGTGCCGAGGCCTGCTGGGCCAGCGTCGCCACCAGCGCAAGCCCTTCGGGCACCGCGGCGACGGTGACGGCCACACCACTCGCGACGGCCTGCCGCAAGCCGCTGCCACGCAACAGCCCGAGCATGCTGACCAAACCTCCGCCGGCCAGGCTCACCGGCCACGCCTTGTCCGTCAGGTCACGCAGCTGCCTCTGCAGGCCGACGTCACCGTGGTCGGCTCCGGGCACCTCGGCGGCGCGGCGCGCCTCGGTCAGCGGCCCAGCGGCGGTCACTACCGCGACACCGGTGCCGGCGGCCACCGTCGTCGCGGCGTAGATCATGCACGCCCGCTCCGCGAGCGCGACGCCCGGGGTGGCGTCGACTTGCTTTGCCACGGGCAAACTTTCGCCGGTCAGCGTCGATTCGTCGATTTCCAGGTCGGCGACGTCGATCAGCCGGGCGTCGGCGGGTACGACCTCTCCGGGGCGCACTTCGATGAGCTCGCCCGGCCGCAGGCGGACGGCGTCGACGTCGACGTAACGGCGCGACCCGTCGCTGTCGACGCGCAGCGTTCGCGCCGAAGGGACCTGAACCGCAAGCAATCTGCGCAGCAACCGCTGCGCACGCACCTGCTGGGTTGCGGCGAGCGCCGAGTTGAAGGTAAGCACCGAGCCGACCAGCACCGCGTCGACGGGCGAGCCCAGGACGGCGCTGGCCGCCGAGCCGGTCGCCAAGATCGGAGTCAGCGGGTCGGACAGCTCGTCACGCAGTGTGGTGACGAACTCGCCCACAGCATCGCGTACCGACTTCAGCGTGTGCCGGGCCGCATGCGCGGACGTCTTCACCGTGCCCGCCGACTGCCGCACCGGTGGGTCCTGCGCGGGTGCGGGCAACAACCGCCGGACCTCCTCTACTGACATGGCGTGCCAGTCGTTGACGGCGGCCGGGGGAGGCACTGAAGACCGAATGACCTTGCGTGCCAAGGAATATCCGGTCCACAGCCCGGCGGCCGCACCGGCGGTGACCGGGCCGGGTCCACGTCCGCGCACCCCCGGCACCATCAGCAGCGCACCGAGCAGCGATGCCGCGGTGGAAAGCTCGACGCCGCGCCGGCTGGCTGTGCGAGCCCCGGGCAACGCGTGCAGCAGCCGCCATGCCGCCGCGAGGTCGTCGACCATCAGGTCCGCATGCCATGGCGGTGATAGTCCCTCACTAAGCACGCCGATCCCAACGTCGGCGAGCGACATCGCTTGCGGCGCATGGTTTCCCACGAACAACACCGTGCGCCCGTCAGCTTGGAGCCTGGCCACCGCGGCGTGCAGCCCATCGTCGAGTGAGCCGTCCACTGGCGCCAAGTCGTCGAACGACGACCGCAGATCGTCCAGTTCGTCGATGTCCAGCGACGTCACGGCGGCCCCGGACCGGCGGGCCTTGGCGATCAGCGCCGCGGCCAGCGGATGGTGCATGTGGCGCACCAGCACCTGCACAGCATGCGGCGAGGCTCCGTTACCGCCCCAACCCCCAGGGTTACCGCCCCAACCCCCAGGCACGGTGTTCCAGCCCGGTGCCAGTGCCCCGAGTTCCAGTCGGGTTTGCGCCCAACGCCATATCGCCGACCTGTCCTCGTCGGGCGCGCCTCGGATTCGGCTCACCCGCAAACCATGGGCGGCGAGTGTGCGCGGGTCGATCAGCACCGCGTCGACGCGGTCGAGCCGGCGAACTGCCTCGGCCCGTAGGGCCAGCACCCCGCAGCGATCGGAAAGACCGCGAATCAGCGTGCTGGCGAACGCTTCTCGCGCCATCCGGGCTGCCTTCGGTGCTGCGACGACCGCCGCGGTGGCGGCTGCATCAGGGCTGCGGGTCAGGGCCGCGACCGCGGCCACCCCGGCCGCTTGTGCGATTGCGCTGCGATCGCCATGCCGTTCCACCGGCCCGGGTGGGAGCGGCTGACCGCGGTTCGGGACCGCCATCCCATCGCTTTCGGCGTGGCCGGCGAGCATGTGCTCGTGAGCGGCCCAGCAGCGTTGCTGCGAGCGTGACTCCGCAACCCGGGACAGGTGCAACATCACGTCGACCCCTAACGAGGCCCATGCACCGGTCGCGGTGTACACGGCCGCGCCGGCCAGGGCCAGCGCAGTGTCGGTAGTCGTTGAGCCAAACCAGCTTTCGAGCAGCCGCCGTAGCCGTGGCTGGTAATCCAGGATCGTCACCGCAGCCGCGACACCGACGGGAAGCCGGGGAAGCGGCAGCGCCCGCCCCGCCAGCGCGGCGCCCAGCCCGACGGAGGAAGCGGCCAGCGCCGCCATCCGGCCGGCGAGCGTAGCGCTGTCACCCGGCAAGTCCAGGGGCCTGTCTTTCGGCATGTGTTCGCCCGCCCGTTCGGCCTGCGCGACCGTGCCGCACAGCGAATGCACCGGCGCGCTTCCGTCGGCCAGGGTGACGACCACCCGTGACAGCGGATAGTTCAGCGCGGCTGCCGTCACCCCGGGCTGAGCACGCACGACGGCCAGCACGTGTTCACCAATGGCATGCCCGTGCTGTGAATCCCGTAGGCCCCGCACCGATATCCAGGCGCGGCCGTTGCCGTGCCAGCACCGGCGTCCGCGTGCTCCGTCGGACAGCAGCGCTGCCGCGCTGCGAACGGGCACGGTCGCAAGCCCGATGCCGCCGCCGACGACGGCCGACGTGGTGTGCAGCGCTGCGTTCAGCGGAGCAACCGCGACCGTGGTCAGCAGTCGGGTCAGATGCATCGAGACGCCCCCGCAGCGCAGATCAGCGGCTGGTGGTGGGGCGGCGGGATGTGCTGGCCTTTCGCGTCCGCTTCTGCGCAGCGGTCTTGCGCGGGGCGGACTTTCGGGCCCCGCCCCCGCCACCGTCGCTGTCACCGTCGACCGATTGCAGCGGCCGTGGCGCAGACACTGCGGGCGCCGCCTCGGACCGCTTGCCGAGCTGATGGACCACCAGCGCGGTACCGCCGATCGTCAGCAGCACCGGCCACTCCACTAACCCCGCCGCGCCGAGCGCGCCCAGCGTCAGGGCGGCGGCCGAAGTGGAATGACTTCCGGTGCTCATACCGTTGCGGATTCCCGAAACCGTGCCCTGAACGCCGCCGATCACTCCGTTGATCGCCGCGCCTCCAATCGCCCCCGCCGCTGCCGTGGTGGCGTCTGCGGTTCGCGTGATGACGCGGGCCGCGCTCCGGGCGATGTCCATTTCACAACTCCTGACTGCCCACAGAGGAACCGGCCGCTTCCACCGCCGGCGATTTCGTGAGGCTACCCCTGAAAACCTGGGCCTAACCTGGGAATTCCGGCTCGTCGATGTCGCGGCCGGTGGCCAGGTCCGAGCAGTCGACGAACTCGACGTCACCGGCGGTTCGCAGGTATGGGCCTGCGCCGTGGTCGCCGGACATCTTCTCGATCACCTTTGGCCAGTGGCGCCGCCCGATCACGACGGGATGGCCGGGCTGGTCGCCGAACACCGCGCGTGCCAGCCCGCTGCCAGAAACCAACGCGCGCTTGACAACTCGTGCCACTACCGACGCGCCCACGTCGGGTGTGTCGACGACGTGCAGCACCGCGTAGTCCGCGTGCAGTGCGGCGGCCTGGGCGAGTCCCGTGCGAACAGAAGCGCTCAGGCCGCTCTCCCAAAAAGGCGCAGTCACCGCGATGACCCCCGGCGGAGCGGGGACCGCGGCGGCACCGAGAACGAGGATCACGGGATCACAACCGCCGTCGGCCAGCGCGCTGAGCGCAGCCGTCAGCCAGCCCTCGACCAGAACCTTCGGCTTGCCGTACCGCCGGCCGGCCCCGGCGGCCAGCAGCACGCCCGCGATCACCGGAGGTGACGTCATCCGCATCGACCCGTTCCGTCTGCAGCGGCTGAAAATGCCGCTGCCGCTATTTGAGAATAGTGATCTCCTAACGGCCTACACTCAGTTCGTGCGCGACGTGATCGACGAGCTCATGTCGGTGTGGCGGACCGGCGGTACAGCCGGTCTCGCCACCGTTGTTCGCACCATCCGTTCCGCGCCGCGCGCAGCGGGGGCCGCGATGGTGGTGGCTCCCGACGGGTCCGTCGCCGGCTCGGTGTCAGGCGGATGCGTCGAGGCGGCGGTCTACGAGCTGGCCCAGGAGGTGGTGCGGACCGGGCGACCCGTCCTGCAGCGTTACGGCATCAGCGCCGAGGACGCGTTCGACGTCGGCCTGCCCTGCGGCGGCGAGATCGACATCTTCGTGGAATCGGTGTCGCGCAAGCTCTTTCCCCAGCTTGACGACGTCGCCGAGGCGATCACGGCGCACCGGCCCGTCGCGGTGGCTACGGTGATCGCGCACCCCGACCCCACCTGGCTGGGTCGACGGCTGGTGATCGGCCCGGAGCACGCCGACGGGTCGCTCGGCTCCGCCCGCGCCGACGCGGCCGTAATCGACGACGCCCGGGGCCTGCTGTCGGCGGGACGCAGCGCAGTTCTGGCCTACGGTCCGGACGGCCAGCGTCAAGGAGCGGAAATGCAGGTGTTCGTCGCCAGCCACGCGCCGCGACCGCGGATGCTGATTTTCGGTGCCATCGACTTCGCCGCCGCGCTGGCCCAGCAGGGCGCCTTCCTCGGATACCGCGTCACGGTGTGCGACGCCCGACCGGTGTTCGCCACCACCGCACGGTTCCCCGCAGCCGACGAGGTCGTGGTGGACTGGCCCGACCGGTACCTGAGCGCCCAGGCCGCGCAAGCAGCGATCGACTCACGCACTGCCATCTGCGTACTCACCCATGACCCGAAGTTCGACGTGCCCGCACTACAGGTGGCGTTGCGGCTGCCCGATGTCGGCTACATCGGTGCCATGGGCTCGCGGCAGACCCACGAAGACCGGCTGCGCCGGCTCCGCGAAGCCGGGCTGACAGAGACCGAGGTGAGCCGGCTGGCCAGCCCGATCGGCTTGGATCTGGGCGCACGCACCCCCGAAGAGACCGCGGTCTCGATCGCAGCGGAGATCATCGCGCGGCGCTGGGGCGGAGGGGGTCGGCCACTGTCCGAGGTCGACGGGCGCATCCACCACGAGTTGCCCCAGGGCGCCGCGACGGCGACGGCCTGAGCACTGCCGAACGTGAACGTAGGAAGAAAAAGCGACCGAAATCCCGCAGACGTTTCCCGCTCGGCGACAGCACTAGTACGCTCACACGCTGAGCGACTGCTTAGCGCCGTGGACGTGGGCGCAACAGACGGATGGGAGTGCCAGTCATGACGAACACCGTCGCCACCCGTTATGCCGGGACCCGTGTCCCGCGCGTCGAGGACTCGCGGTTGCTCACCGGCCGTGGCACCTTCGTCGACGACGTCACCCGCCCCGGGATGCTGCACGCCTGCTTCGTGCGCAGCCCCTATGCCCATGCCCGCATCAACGGCATCGACGCGTCGGCCGCGCTGGCGCTGCCGGGCGTGCGGGCGGTGTTCATCGCGGCCGACCTCAACCCCGGCGTCAGAGAGGCCTGGCACGCGGTTGCCGGCAAAGACATCCCTGATACGCCCCGCCCGCCGCTGGCCGAGGGTGAGGTGAAATTCGTCGGCGACCCGGTCGCGCTCGTGGTCGCCGAAAACCGCTACATCGCCGAAGACGCGGTCGAGCTCGTCGACGTCGACTACGAACCCTTGCCGGCCGTGGCGGACTTCACCACAGCCGTGGGCGCCGACGCCGTGGTCCACGAGGCGTATCCCGACAACGTGGCGGGAGGACTCGGCGGAGCGCCGCCCGACGAGGAAACCTTCACCAATGCGGCTCACGTGGCGGCCGCAACGATCTACCAGCAGATGTACGTGCCGGTGCCGATGGAGACCCGAGGCCTCGTCGTCGAATGGACGGGAGCCTCCGAAGAACTCACCATATGGGCGTCCAGCCAGTCGCCGCATGAATTGCGTGCCTTCGCCGCGCGGCTGCTGGGAATCCCCGCCCAACAAGTGCGGGTGATCGTGCGTGACACCGGCGGCGGGTTCGGCCAGAAGGTCGTTCCGATGCGTGAAGACATGTGCATCCTGCTGGCCGCGCACAGACTGCCCACCGCTGTGAAGTGGATCGAGGACCGGCGCGAGAACCTGATGGCGGCCGGACAGGCCCGCCACGTACTGGGCAACGCCAGAATGGCCTTCGACGCCGACGGCAAGATCCTGGCAGCCGACATCGACTTCCTCCAGGACGTCGGCGCATATCCGACGCCGTACCCGGTGTTGAACCAGGCCGCGATCGGCATGTTCTTCCCGGGGCCGTACCGGGTGCCTAAAGCCAGCTTCAACTACAAGTGCGTGTTTTCCAACACTGCCGGGCTGGTGGCCTATCGCGGTCCCTGGCAGTTCGAAACCCTCGCTCGCGAAATCCTTTTCGACATCGCTGCCCGCAAGATCGGCATCGATCCCGTCGAACTGCGCCGCCGCAATATCTTGCGCGGCGACGAGATGCCGTACTTCAACCCCAACGGCATGCCGTACGACCATGTGGCACCGGCGGACACCTTCGAGCAGGCTGTGAAAATCCTTGACCACGAAGGCTTTCGCAAGGAACAAAAAGACGCGTTGGCCGAAGGCCGCTACATCGGGCTCGGATTCTCCGCCTACATCGAGCCGACCGCCGCCGCGACCGGCTACATGGCCACCGAAGGTGCGACGATCCGCATCGAGCCGACCGGCAAGATCAACGTGTACGTCAACGGCGGTTCGAGCGGCAACAGCATCGAGACCACCGTCGTGCAACTGACCGCAGATGCCCTGGGCGCCAAGCTCGATGACGTCGCAACCATTCAGGGCGATACCGCTGTGACACCCTACGGCGCCGGCTCACAGGGCAGCCGCAGCGGCCCGATGACCGCCGGGGCTGTCAGCGAAGCCGGCGCGATGGTGCGCAAGCAGATCGTGGCGATGGCCGCCCATTATCTCGGTGTGGAGCAAGACCAGATCGAATTGGCCGATTCGCGCGCCAGCGCCCGCGGCGATGCGGCCAAGAGCGTCAGCTTCGCCGATCTCGCATACCGCTCCTACTACGAGCCCCAACAGCTGCCACCCGGAATGCCGGCTTCGCTGGAGGCCACCGCGCGATTCACCTCCGCGGCACCCATTCACTGGGCCAACGCCACGCATGCGTGCACCTGCGAGGTCGACGTGGAGACCGGCCATGTCAAGCTCACCCGCTACATCGTCAGCGAGGACGTCGGCGCGATGATCAACCCGAACGTCGTCGAAGGCCAGATCGCCGGCGGCACCGTGCAGGGCATCGGCGGCGCGCTGCTGGAAAACCTCGCCTACGACGACGAGGGCAACCCGCTGGCGTCGACGTTCGTCGACTACCTGCTGCCGACCGCCACCGAGGTGCCGCCGATCGAATTCGGGCACGTCGAAATTCCCGGCCCAGGCGTCGGCGGCTACAAGGGCGTCGGCGAGGGCGGCGCGATCGGATCCACGCCGGCGGTGATCAACGCGATCAATGACGCGCTGGCCCCGTTGGGCGTCACGCTGACCAAGCTGCCCGCTACTCCCGCGGCGATCGTCGAGTTGATCGAGCAAGCGACCAGGTAAGGATTCAAAGGTGGAACTAGTCAACGAGTTTCGCGTCGGCGTTCCGGCGGCCAAGACATGGGAGGTGCTCACCGACGTCGAGCGCGTCGCACCCTGCCTGCCCGGCGCCACGCTGTTGTCGGTCAACGGCGACGAGTTCACCGGCGCGGTGAAGGTGAAGGTTGGGCCGATCACCGTGTCGTACCGGGGCAACGCGGCGTTTCTCGAGAAGGACGAGGCGTCTCGCCGGGTGGTGCTCAAGGCAAGCGGCAAGGAGACCCGCGGCAACGGCAACGCGACAGCCGTCGTCACGGCTCAGCTCAAAGACCAAGGTGACGCCACTGATGTCTTGATCACCACCGATCTGACGATTTCCGGCAAGGCTGCGCAGTTCGGCCGCGGCGTGCTGGCCGACGTCGCGGGAAACCTCATCGCGCAGTTCGCCCGTGCGCTGGAAGCCGACATCCTCGGCGGCGCGCCGGCCGGGCAATCCTCCCAAGCGCCGACCACATCCGCGGCACAGAGTGACGCCGTCGAATCCGTCGACCTGCTGAAGGTGGTCGCGCTGCCCGTCGCCAAGCGGGCCGCGCCAGCGGCGGCGGCGCTGGCGGTCGGTGTCGCGGTCGGATTTCTGCTCGGCCGCAGAAACGGCCGCGCACAGGTACATCCGGTCGCGATCAAGACCGACGATCTGCTGACGGCCCTGTCGCGGTTGGTGTCATGAAAGCCGCCCCGTTCGCCTACCACCGGCCCGAAGCTGTCAAGGAGGCCGTGGATCTGTTGGCCGAATTCGGCGACGACGCAAAGGTTCTGGCCGGCGGGCAGAGTCTGGTGCCGATGCTCGCGATGCGGCTCACCCGTTTCGACAACCTCGTCGACATCTCCCGTATCGAGGAGCTGATCGGAATCGACGCCTGCGACGGCGAGGTGCGCATCGGTGCGGCGACCCCGCACGCGTTCGTCGGCATGGACGACGAGGTAGCCGAGTCGGTGCCGCTGCTGACCCTGGCGACGCCCTACATCGGCCACTTCCAGATCCGCAGTCGCGGGACGTTGGGCGGTGCGATCGCGCACGCGGACCCGGCGGCCGAGTATGCCGCGGTTGCGCTGGCACTTGATGCGCAGATGGAAGCTGTGTCGCCGCGAGGCGAGAGAGAGATCGCTGCCGACGCGTTCTTCACCGGCCTGTGGGAGAACTCACTGGCGGCCGACGAGATCCTCACCGCGGTGCGCTTTCCGGTCTGGACCGGCCGCACTGGTTTCGCCGTCGAGGAGTTCGCCCGCCGGCACGGGGACTTCGCGATCGCCGGCGCCACGATTGGGATCGCGCTGGATGACCACGATCGCGTAACCCGTTGCGGCATCGGACTTTTGGGTTTGGGCTCGACGCCACTGCGGGGGTCGCCGGCCGAGCACGCGATCACTGGGCGGCCGGTCGGCGACATCACCGCTGAGGAAATCGGCCAGCTGGCCGTCAGCGGACTCGACGACATTCCGGCCGACCTACAGGGCTCGGCCGCTTATCGAGCCAAGGTCGGGGCCACAATGGTGGCCCGCGCCTGGGAATCTGCGGTGCGGGAGGCAACCAATGCATGAGTGGTCGGTGCGAATGTCGGTCAACGGCCAACCCACCGAGGCGACTGTCGAACCGCGGCTGACGCTGGCTGACTTCCTGCGCGAGCGATGCGGACTGACCGGGACCCACCTGGGCTGCGAGCACGGCGCGTGCGGCGCCTGCACGGTGCTGGTCGACGGCCGTGCGGTGCGGTCGTGCCTGATGTTCGCCGTGCAAGCCGAAGGCATGGAGGTGACGACGGTCGAGGGTGTCAGCTCGCCTGACGGTGAGCTGACACCGGTGCAGTCGGCGTTGCGGGACTGCCATGGGCTGCAATGTGGTTTCTGCACACCGGGTTTCGTCATGTCGATCACTGCGCTGCTCAACGACAATCCGCATCCCAGTGAAGAGGAGATCCGGGAAGGCCTGTCCGGGAACTTCTGCCGCTGCACCGGGTACCAGGGCATCATCAACGCCGTGCAGCGAGCCGCCCAGGCATAGCGATTTCGGTGCGTTAACGTGCGCTCAGCGCCGGTTATCGCACCGAAATCTAGAACGCGCCGCAGTTCGGCGTCGTCGGCGCGCCGTTGAACCGGTCGGCGATCCACTGCATCGCGCGTTCACCGTCCACCAGCATCGGCAGTGCATGGTTGACGATGGCCTTGTTCAAAAACGGGGGCTCCTCGTTCGTCCAGAACTGCACGTCGGCGCCCTGGGCGCACCAGTCCCGGCCCAGCTGGTTGGCGCCGGTCCACGGCACCAGCGGGTC
This sequence comes from Mycobacterium sp. NGS19, assembly GCF_059813155.1. Classification (NCBI taxonomy): domain Bacteria; kingdom Bacillati; phylum Actinomycetota; class Actinomycetes; order Mycobacteriales; family Mycobacteriaceae; genus Mycobacterium; species Mycobacterium sp. NGS19. Next base: position 216,447 of record NZ_JCALEB010000004.1, on the reverse strand, counting down.
ATAGCGGTTCGACAGGATGAGCACGGGCGCATTGGGTTTGAAGCGTCCGATGCGCTGCATCTCGAAGAGACTGTTGAACGGCTCCTCGTTGACCAATTCGTTGATGTCGCGGTTGAAGTACGGCTGCAGGTGCCGGAACATGAAGTTGAAAAGCGTTTCGGCAACGCATTGTTCGGCGACCTTGTTGACCATGTCTTCGCCGCGAGGCGTCAGCGTGGCGCGGATCGCGGCCTCGTGCTCCGGATACGTCGCCATCACGGAATTCAGCGCATATCCGACCGCGCCGACCAGCACGCTGCCGTCGGCGTACGGGAACAGCTCTTTGAGGTCTGCCGGCGGCGCACCCGCATAGGTGCCGACCACGTTCAGTTCCGGCGCGTATTGCGAAGCGAGTTCAGCCGCGGACGCCGCCGCGCCGCCGCCCTGCGAGTAGCCCCAGAACGCGACGGGTCCATCGGGCTGCAGCGACGTGCCGGGCAGGCGCTTGGCCGCGCGGGCGGCGTCGAGCATCGCATTGCCCTCGGCGACCCGGCTCACATACGTGTGCACTCCCGGGGTGCCCAGCCCCTCGTAGTCCGTCATGACGATCGCGAAACCGCGCGCGACCATTGTCGCGACGAACAGTTCCTCGTAGTTGAAGGCCAGGTCGGCGAATGGCGACCAGTGGATGCCCTGGTTGAACAGCCGCGACGGCGCGCACTGGTCCCCTTGGCCTTGGGTGCCTGGCCCGTACACCAGCAGCGGGCGCGGCCCATTGCCCGGCCAATCGTTGTACGGCTCGAAGTAGGTTCCCGTGACGACGTTCGGGCGGCCGCGAGCGTCGGTGCTGCGGTACATGATTCGCGTTCCGGTCGCCATGATGGCGCCCAGTTGTCCCGACGGTTCCAGCACCAGCCGCGACGGCTCCGAGCGGATCACGTCACCCGGCTGGCTTTCCGGCAGCGGGTCGGGCGGCGTGTAGAACTCGGCGTATGCGTCTTCGTTGAAGTACGGGTCGTGGCTGCGGTCAGCGGCGGCCGGCGGCGCCGTCAGCAGCAGCAGCACAACCGCGACAACGGTTGCCAGGCGTCGCACGTGGCTACTTTAGGCAACTTCCCGCGTCGACGGGCAGAGTTACGCCGGTGATGTAGCGCGCCTCGTCGGAGGCCAAAAACAGCACCGCGTTGCTGATGTCTTCGGGCTCCACCCAGCCGATCGGCAGCGTGTGCATCATCTGCGCGACCACTTTCATGTCGTCGGGGCCGGGGTTCTCCAGGTCGGGCCGGAACAGCTTCATCGTGCCCTCGTTCATGAACAGCGGAGTGTTCACGTTCGTCGGATGCACGGAGTTGACCCGAATGTTGTGCTGGCCCAACTCGACTGCAAAAGTTCGCATCAAGCCGACGACGCCGTGCTTGGCCGCTATGTAGTGGCCGGTGTGCGGATAGGCCTTCAGGCCGCCGACCGAACTGGTCAAGATGATCGAACCGCCACGGCCGCCGGCCAGGATGTGCGGGACGCCGGCCTTGACGGTCTTCCAGACACCGCCGAGGTTGACGTCGATCATGTCGGTCCAGTCGGGCTCGCTGGTCTTGTCAAGCGTCGCACCGCCGTTGCCGATGCCGGCGTTGGCGACGATGATGTCCAGCCGGCCCAGCTGCTCCACGCCCGCATCCACGGCGGCCTTGAGCGCGTCGTAGTCCCGGACGTCGACCTCGGCGGTGTAGATCCGGCGGTTCTGCGCCTTCACCAGATCGGCGGTTTCGGCCAGGTCTTCGGGCGTGGACAGCGGGATCTGCACCGTGTCGATCTGCCGGCAGATGTCGACGGCGATGATGTCGGCACCTTCTTGAGCCAACCGCACTGCATGGCTGCGGCCCTGTCCGCGCGCAGCGCCGGTGATGAACGCAACCTTGCCCTCGACTCGGCCAGCCATCGGAAACCTCATTTCACACGCATGTTGAGCAGTCGCTCAGCACTCTGTCACCCGCGCGCGCCCATGTCAATCAGCGATTTCGGGGCGTTACCGTGCGCTCAGCGCCGGATAACGCACCGAAATCACTGAACCTTGGCGGGCGGCCGGTAGAAGATCAGCAGCTGCCCGATGCCACCGGCCAGCCCCAGCCCCAGCGAGATCGCCAGACCAGCCCAGCCGTCCATCCAGTTGTGGCCGAAGATCGCCCAGTCCAGGCTCAACCGGCCGGCTCCGATCGTCGCGACGGCCACCGCGCTGAGCGCCAGCACCAGGTTGTATTCCCAGCCCTCCTTGACGATGAAAAAGCCGTTGGGCCGGTGCACGGTCCACGCCGCGACGAGCATCAGTGCGACGAACCCGGCCGCCGGGATCGGCGTCAGCAAGCCGACCGCGAGCCCAAACCCGGCCGCGGTCTCGGCGACCGCCGCGATGCGCGCATGCAGCGTCCCCGGCTTCATCCCGATGCTCTCGAACCACCGGGCGGTGCCGGGAATCCGGCCGCCGCCGAAGAACTTGTTGAGACCGTGTGCGGCCAGCGTCAGGCCCAACACCAGCCGCAGGATCAGCAAGCCGACATCGAGCGCATAGTCATGAGTCATGACAGAACCTCCTTCAGTCAACGGGTTTCGGGCGACGCCTGGGCCCCCGCGCAGGCAGACGACGTCGCCCTGATGATCGCCTGAACGGTGCGCCGGCACCGACCGCAATCCGCCCCGGCGCCGCATGCCTTTGCGACTTTGTTCGTGGTCGACGCGCCCTGCGCGACGGCCTCCGCGACCGTCTGGCTGGTCACACCGTTGCACAGGCACACGTACATCAGAGATTCTCGTCGATGCGCATCGCGTGCAACAGCTTGCCGACGAACAGCGGCGGGTAGGCGCCCGATCCGGCGCTGTGAATCCACTCCGCTGCGACGTCCGGATTGCTGATCCACCGGCGCGCATCGTCCTCGTCGTCGATCTGCTGAAGGACGAGGACCTCGTGTGCATCGTCGAAAGCCCGGAAAACCCAGGTCTTTTGGATGCCGGCGAGGCGCAGTCGATGCAGCCCCTGGTTGAACGTCTCGAGCAGCCTCGACACGTCGTCCACCGAGATCATCGCCGCGACCACGACGCTGGGTGCGGCGGGGGTCGCTGAGTCGGTGAGGTCGATGGCGTCGACGAGCTCACCGGCGAACACCGCGGGGATGTCGGTGACACCCACGGCGTCGAACCATTCGAAAAACACCCGGGAGCGCAGGAGTTCGACGATCGGCTCGTGGTTGCGTACGACGATGGAGACCAGGACGCGCCCGTGGTCGGCGGTCGAGGCGTGGACGAACACGTGGTGCGCGCCGATTTCGGCGAGAGCCGACTTGCGGCTCTCGAGGAGTCGCGGCACGCGCGCCGGGTCGGGGATGCGGTAGTCCGACGCGATCACCAGCGAGCGATTGGCGGCTCCCCCGGAGTCAGTCACTGGCTGGCAGCGGCTTGGCTTCTTTGATGGTCAGCGGGACATCGCCGATGGAAAGCGTTCCGGCGCCGGCCTTGGTCACCAGCACCTCGGCACCGCTTGGGTCGACGTAGCGCTTGCCCATGATGTTGCCGTCGGAGAAGTTGGGGTCGAGCTTGGCGTCACCGTCGGTGTCGGCGCCGAGTTCACGCATCGGTACCCCACCCGCGCGCAGGTCGTCGAGCCCGTCGCCGGTCTTGATCACGATGACTTCGGTGTCGCACACCTGGCTCTTGAGCCGAGTGCCGGTCTTGATCATTGCATTCTCCTCTTCGCGCAAGCGCTCATCGGCCCAATCCCTTCTTCTCCAGCAGCTCTTCGATCAGCTCGCGCCGCAACACTTTTCCGGTGGGCGTGGTCGGCAGCTCAGCACGGAACACCACACGATCGGGAGTGCGTGATCCGCGAAGACTCTTGCGGACGTGCGCACGCAGTTCGTCGGGATCCGGCTCGGCCCCGTCCACCGGCACCACCACCGCGACGATGATCTGGCCCCACTCGGCATCGTCGACACCCACGACCGCGACGTCGCGAACCAGCGGGTGTTCCACGAGCACGTCCTCGACCTCGGCGGGCGCGATGTTCTCACCGCCGCGGATGATCGTGTCGTCGGATCGGCCGCCGATGAACAGATAGCCGTCACTGTCGAGCACCGCGACATCCCGTGTGGGAAACCAGCCTTGCTCGTCGAGCACCGACCCGATCTCGGCATACTTTCCCGACACCTGATCGCCGCGCACGAACAGCTCGCCGGATTCGCCGGGGCCGAGCACGGTGCCGTCCTCGCCGCGGATCTGTACTTCGATGCCGGGCACGGGCCGGCCCACCGAGGCCAGCCGCCGCCGGACCGCCTCGTCGGTGGCCTGATGCGCCTCGCGGTGGTCTTCCGGCGTCAGAACGGCGATGGTAGAGCTGGTCTCGGTGAGCCCGTAGGCGTTGACGAACCCCACACCGGGAAGCAGGTCCAGCGCCTTGCGCACAAGCGGCAGAGGCACTTTCGAGCCGCCATAGGCCAGCGTGCGCAGCGTCGGCAGCGGCGTCGGCTGCGCCTCGAGCTCGCTGACGATCCGGTCCAGCATGGTGGGTACCACAGTGGCCGTCGTCACCGCCTCGTCGCGCACCAGCCTGATCCATTCTTTCGGATCGAACCTGGTGAGGTACACCATCTTTCGGCCCGCATACAGGTTCGACAACGCCGCTCCCACTCCGGCGATGTGGTACGGCGGCACGCAGATCAACGCGGCATCGCCGGGGTCCGCCGACGCGAACTCGACGGTTCCCATCACGTAGCTCGTCAAGTTGTGGTGGGACAGCTCGACCGCCTTGGGGCGCGACGTGGTGCCGGAGGTGAACAGCACGATCGCAACCGCGTCAGGGTCGGCGAACTCGGCAGCCGGTTCGCCGGCGCGCGCCATCGCGACGAAATCCCCGGAGCCGACCGACTTTACGCCTGCGCCGGCCACCATTGCGCGGTAGTCGTCGTCGAACACCACCAGCGGCTCTGGCAACCGGGCGATCAGCTCGTGCAAGCCCTCGGCGCTGAGCCGGTAGTTCAACGGCGTGAACGGGCGAGCGGCCCGGGCCGAGCCAAAGATCAGCAGCGGCAGCATCGTGCCCCCGGTGCCCACGTACGCCACGCTGGCGACGCCCGACTCGGCGATCACGCCGGCGGCACCGTCGGCAAGATCGCTCAACTCGCCGACCGTAAGCCGAGTGCCATTGGCCACCAAAGCTTCTCGGTCCGCGTCAGCCGATGCGGCCATCTCCAGCAGCAGCGAAATGCTCATGACACCGTCACACCGGCTTGAGTGACGAAATCAGCCATCTACCGTCAACTTTCGTCAGGGTGACCACCACGCTGCGCGACGCCATCGACGGCGCCGGGCTATCGAGAGTCGTGGTGGTCTGGTTGAGGAAGACCAGCACGTCGGCGGTGTCCGGACGCAGTTCACCCGACACTGCGGCCGCAGCCACGGTGGCGTTGGTCTTCATGACCTTCTGCTTTGCGATCGCCGCGACTGCGCTGGCGGCGTCGTGTTCGTACTGCCCCAAAAACTCGCCGGTCAGATGCGACTTCGCATTGGCGATGTCGCGGTCGACCGACGTCGACCCATAGGAGTAGACCGCGACGGTGCCCTCCGACGCTGCGACCACCGCCGCACGCGCATCTTCAGGTCTTGTCTGTCTGTCGGGCCAGTAGACGAAGTAGGCGAGCGCCGCGAGAATTATCAGCGCAGCGGCGACCCCGCCGATCCACAACGTGCGGCCGACGTTGTTTGGCCGGGCGAGGCTACGAAAGCGCTGCAGCCGGCCCGCGCGGATCTCATCGGCGGAGGGCGCCGGCTCGTGCGCCGTGGTCACGTCGATCTCGACGATCCCCCTGTCTGTTTCGTTGTCTGTCACGGCACGAACTCCACCCGCGACATCTTGAGTTGGTCGCCGTCGGGGCTGACCGTGACGCGGAAGCGGTAGAGGCGAGGTTGCTTGTTGCCCGCGGCGTTGGTGATCTCCTCGGTGGCGGCCACCAATACGACACCCTCGTTCTCCGACATCGATTCGACGCCCGTCTTCGTCACCGTGCCGCGAGCGACCACTTTCGACGCTTCGACGACCTTCACGAAATCGTTGGCCCGGACTTCGTAGTCGTCGCGGAAGCTGCCGGTCGAGTGGTCGATGATGCGCTGCACGTCCTCCTTGGCGTGGCGGTAGTCCAACGACGTCATCGCGGTGATTCCGTCGCTGGCCGCAGCGGCGAAGGTCGCTGCACGCTGGTTGCGAGCCGTGGCCTCGTGGTGTTGCCACAGGATGTACCCGCTGCCGGCCAGGCAGGCGAAAATCACCAGCGCGGCAAGGCTTTTCGCGGCAAAGGGCCATCCCGGGCGGCTCAGCCGCAGCCGCAGCGAACGGCGCCGAGGCTTTTCGGCGGGCAGGTCGAGGTCGATCAGATCAGAGTTGCCACTGCTCGACCGCAGTTCGGAAACCCGCGCCCGCGCCGCTGCGGCAGCGGCCTCCGCCTCTGCCGCCTCGGCTTCGGCCTGCTCGAGCAGCGCTCGGATGTCGGCTGCCGCGGCGTCTTCGGTGGTGGCGTCCGCGGCGTCACGGCTGACGCGCGTGGTCACGTCGTCACCGCCTCGGCCATGCGCTTCGTCGCCCATGAATCAGTCATACCGAACTCCGGTCTCAGTGGTCGGCCGCAAGGCCTTTGACCGGACAATTCTGCGCCGAGGGGCAGCCAGAACAGTGGCCCATCGGCCTCGGCCCTCCTCCGTGTCGGCGCTCGATTGGAGAACCACGTTATCACTTGCTGCTCATCACCTACCAGGCCAAGCGACTTCAGGGACACATAATCGAGGGTCTGGCTGCGGAAACATCATTTCCCGATTCCGCAAACATCACTTTCGCCGCCTACCGCAGGCGGTCTTTCTGGACCTTGCCGGTGGCATTGAGAGGCAGCTCCTCGAGGAATTCGACATAGCGCGGCACTTTGAAGCCGGCCATGCGCTCCCGGGCCCAGTCGATCAGCTCCTGGGCCGTGACAGGTGCCTTCGGCACCACGAACGCCTTGCCGACCTGCCCGAGTCGCTCGTCCGGCACCCCGATGACCGCCGCCTGCGCCACCGCGGGGTGCTGCAACAAGAACCCCTCGATCTCGGCGGGGTAAGCATTGAAGCCCCCGACGATGAACATGTCCTTCTTGCGCCCGACGATGCGCAAGCGCCCGGAATCGTCGAGGCTGCCCAGGTCGCCGGTGTGCAGCCACCCCTCGGGGTCGACGGCCTCGGCCGTCGCCGCCGGGTCGTCGAAGTAGCCCTGCATGACGTTGTAGCCACGCACCAGCACTTCCCCGTCGTCGGCGATCCGGACCTCGACGCCGTCGCACGGCAGCCCGGCGGTGGTGGCCCGGTCTTCGAACGAATCACCGGGCCGCGACAGCGTGACGTTGCCGGCCTCCGTGAGCCCGTAGCCGGTCATCAGCGTCTGGAACGGAAGCTCTTCGAGCACACGGCGAATCAGTTCGACGGGGATGTCCGCAGCTCCCGTCACGCCCGCCCGCAACGACGACAGTTTGCTCTTGTCGCGCACCGTCAGCAGTGAGTGATACAACGTCGGCGGTCCTGGCAGCATCGAAACCCGTTCGCGCGCAATGAGATCCACTATCCGGTCGATGTCGAACACCGCGACCGGCAACATTGTCGCACCCCGCAAGAAGGACGCGATCAGACCGGCCTTCAGCCCGAACGTGTGGAAATACGGGTTGATCATCAGATACCGGTCACCCTCGCGCAGATCGGCGAGCGTCGCCCATTCCTCGTAGGCCCGCAAGGTCTGCCGGTGATTCATCATCACGCCCTTGGGCCGGCCCGTCGTGCCGGACGTGAAGATGATGTCGGCGATCTCGGTGCCGTCGAGCTCGCTCACTCGCTGGTCGAAAGGCTGCCCGCTGGCCAGGAAGTCGGACTTGATATCGATCGCCGGTACGCCGGGCGGGACGTCGAATTCCTGGCCGAGGAAACCCTTTTGCACCAACACCAACTTCGCGCCGCTGCGCGTGATCACGTCGGCGGCTTCCGACGCCTTGAACCGGGTGTTGACCGGCACCAGCACTCCCCCGGCTGTCAGCAGACCGAACGCGGCGACGATCCATTCCGCGCAGTTGGGCGCCCAGATGGCCACCCGGTCGCCCTTGTTCACCCCGGCAGTTGCGAAACTGCCTGCAGCGCAACGGATCCGGTCGACCAGCTGTGTGAAGGAAAGGCGCAGCGGACCGTCGACGACGGCTTCCGCGTCGCCGAAGCGGTCCGCTGCGCTCAGGACCATCGCGGGGATGGTCCGCCAGCTAGGGCAGGTCACACCGTGACGAGGCGACCCAGATTACCGCCCATGATTTTGGCCTGATCCTCGACCGAAAGATGCTCGAGCGCGGTCACGAAGTGCGTCGGCTCCGCCAGCCCCTCGGGGTGGGGCCAGTCCGAGCCGTAGAGCACGCGGTCGACGCCCACCAGGTTGATCAGGTCGTCGATGCCCTCCTCGTAGAACGGGCTGACGTGGATGCGGTTCTTGATCTCCTCGATCGGGTTGCCGGGGAAGCTCTCCGGGGTCTTCTTGTAGACCTCGGCCATTTGGTCGAGCAGCGGGAACATCCACTTCGACCCCGCCTCGACGATGGCCACCTTCAGATCCGGGAACCGGAACAGCGCGCCGTGGATCACCCAAGACGCCACCGCGTCCTGAATCGGGCGCCACTCGTTGAGGATCGCCATCGCGTTGGTCTGGAACGGCAGCATCTCCTGGGCGGTGCCGTCCCACTCGGAGATGTAGCGCGAGTAGCCACTGTCCGAGGAGTGCATGCCGACCAGCACGTCGTACTCGATGACCTTCTGCCAGAACGGGTCGAACTCAGGCAGCGCGAACGACCGCGGCCCGCGGAACCCGGGCACCGGCGCCGGCCGGATGAGGATCGCCCGCGCACCGCGCTTGACCACCCACTCCAACTCCTCGATCGCCTTCTCGACGATCGGCAGTGTGATGACCGGTGTGGTGAAGATGCGGTTCTTGTAGTTGAAACCCCACACCTCGTCGAGCCACTGGTTCAGCGCATGGATGAGCACGTGGATCGCGACGGGGTCGTCGCGCAGCCGCTCCTCGATCAGGCTGGCCAGCGTCGGGAACATCAGCGTGCGGTCGACGCCGAGCTCGTCCATCTTCTCGAGGCGAGGACCCGGCTCGAAGAACGCCGGGATCGCCCTCATCGGCTCGCCGAACAGCTCGCGACGCGTCTTGCCCTCCGGATTGCCGAACTTGAAGTACTCCTCCCACGCCCCGGGCCGGGCGACCACCTCGAAGGTGGGATTGGGGATGTAGTTGCTGATCTGGCCGCGGATCGCGATCTTGGTGCGGCCGTTGACCTGGACGTACTGGACGACGTCCTTGTACTCCTTCGGCAGGTACTTGGTCAGCGCCTCCGGCGGCTCGTACAGGTGGTTGTCCGCATCGAACAGGGGAAACGGAATGTCGACCCGATGCGACAGTTGGCCCATGAAACTCTCCTTTTCTTCTCGAGAGAATCCTATTCTCACGCGAGTGGCGTGGCAACACGCTCGGGGCTGCCCGGCTCACGCGCTCACGCGCTTGCGCCTCACGTGCTCACGCACTTGCGCCTCACGTGCTCGCGAATGGCCGCCTTCTGGATCTTGCCGCTCGCGGTGCGCGGGTAGTCGTCGACCTCGTGCAGCTCCTCCGGCCACTTCTGCATCGCCACGCCGCTTGCCGCGAAGTGCCGGCGCACCTCGTCGAGCGTGGGCATGGTGTGCCCCGGCCGGACCCGAAGCACCGCCGCGGCGTGCTCCCCGAGCCGCGCGTCCGGGGCGGCCACCACGACGGCCTCGGCGACTGCCGGCATGGCCAGCAGCACCTCCTCGACCTCCAGCGCGCTGATGTTCTCTCCGCCGCGGATGATCACGTCGGACTTGCGGTCGGTGATGGTGAGGTAACCGTCAGCGTCGAGCACACCGACGTCGCCGGTCCGGTACCAGCCTTCGTCGTCGAACGCTGCCCGCGTCATCGCCTCGTCGATGTAGCCCAGGCACAGGTCGGGCCCGCGGCTGAAGATCTCGCCGTCGTCGCCGAGCCGGATCTCGACCCCGGGCCGCGGGCAGCCGTCGGTCAGCAGCCGCTTGTCCTCCGGGCCGTCGTGCGGCGTTCCGGTGACCGATGGGTGTTCGGTGCTGCCGTAGGACCGGAAGACGTGAATGCCGAGGTCGGTCAGCCGCCGCGTGACCGCCGCGGGCACGGTCGAGCCGCCGAGGCCGGCCGACTTCATGTGCTGCAGGTGCTCGTCGGTGAAGTCCGGGTGGTCGAGCAGGCTGGTGAAGAAGTACGGCGGGCCGCCTCCGACCGCCAGGCCCTCCCGCTTCATCAGCGCCAGCACCTCAGCAGGGTCCCAGTGGTCGACGAGGTCGATCGGCGCGCCGTCGATCACCGGTATCAGGAACGCGCCGAGCATCCCGATGAAATGCCCGACCGGCGCCGCGGTGAGCTGCCTGCCGCGATCGGGCGGATAGTTGGCGTGCAGCTGCCGGGTCTCGCACACGATCGTCTGATGGCTGTGGACGACGCCCTTCGGGTCGCTGGTGGTGCCGGACGTGAACGCGAGCAAGGCCGGCTCGGCGGGGTCGGCCGGCAGCGTGCCGGCCATCGGCTCGTCGGCGAGCAACCCGTCGAAGCGGTGCTGATGCTCTTCGCGCGAGCGTCCCCCGCAAGCGGGAGGTGCTCCCACATCGGCGCCGACCAAGCCGACGATCGGAACGTCGGCGCACAGGTCGCGCTGATACTCCATGCGGCCGAACCGTTCGGCGGTGATCAACACCCGCGGCTGTGCGGCACGCAGGATGTGTGCGAGCTCCTTGCGGCCGTAGAAGTGCACGATCGGCACTACCACCGCCCCGAGCAGCGCCGACGCCCAGAACGTTGCCGCCGCCTCCATCCAGTTCGGCAGCTGGAACGCGACCACGTCACCGGGTCCCACCCCGCGCGCGTGCAGTCCCGCGGCGAGTCGGCGCGCGATCCGCTCGACGTCGCGATACGTGCCCGCCCACGGCCGTACCGTGGAGTGCACCTGGAAACCGGTGTCGGGAAAGGCGGCAAGACCGCGGGCCAGCACGTCGCCGAGCGTCTCGCGGGTCCACCACCCCTCGTCCTCGTAACGCTTGGCCAATTCGGCGGGAATGGGCCGCGTGACGACGCTTCGACCGGCGATGATCATGACGTTGGAGATGCTATTCTCCCGCAGGGAGAATGCCAATATCGCATCGGAGAACGGTCACATGGTGGACGTGGAGGTCGACGACGGACTGGCCGTACTCACCATCGACCGCCCCCACGCGCGCAACGCGATCTCGTTGGACACGATGGGCGAACTCGAGAAGGCGCTCGACGATCTCGACGCCTCGGCGGACGTCCGGACGCTCGTCGTCCGGGGCGCCGGCGACAAGGCATTCGTCTCGGGCGGAGATCTGAAGGAACTCGCCGCGCTGCGAACCGTCGAGGATGCGTCCGCGATGGCGTGGCGGATGCGGACCATCTGCGATCGGCTGGCGCAGTTCCGCGCGCCCGTGGTCGCCGCACTCAACGGTCACGCGTTCGGAGGCGGCGCCGAAGTTGCAGTTGCCGCCGACATCCGGATCGCCGCCGAGGATGTCAAGATCGCGTTCAACCAGGTGTCGCTGGAGATCATGCCCGCCTGGGGCGGCGCCGAGCGGTTGGCAGCGCTGGTGGGGCCCGGACGGGCGCTGCTGCTGGCCGGGTCGGGCACCGCACTGAACGCCGCCGAGGCGCAGCGCATCGGTCTCGTCGACCAAGTGGTGCCGCGGGCGTCGTTCGACGACGACTGGCGGACGCTGGCCCGGTCGCTGGCAAACCGCCCAGCGGCCGAGATCAAGCGCGTAATCAGCGGTGTTTCGCCCGACGAAGCGGTAGCCTCTTTTGCGCGGCTGTGGGTTGGGGACGAACACTGGGAGGCCGCTGAACGAGTGATGAGGCGCGCCAGATGACTCGGACCATCGCGGGTGCGGTGTCGGCGATAGTGCTCGCGGCCACCGCGATGTGCGCAGCGGGCCCGGCAGATGCCGACGACGACGTGGTCGTCGCTCCCCTTCATCACGTGAAGTACACGCTCACGGCGCAGAACCCGATCTATGCGGAGATCTACTACCTCGACCACGAGCCTGCGGTCTTCGCCGACTGGAGCCACAACCCGTACGAGTTCATGCCGAACGTCGAAGCCGACATCGGGCCCGGGCACCCGTGGTCGTTCGAGCTGGATCTGCAGAAGCCGGAGTGGTGGGCGATGGTGATCGCCAACACCGGTTCAGAGCCCGGCACGCCGAACTTCCATTGCGAAATCGCGGTCGACGGCGTCGTCAAGGTCCGCAATGACGGCGCGAAGGGCGTGCTCTGCTCGATGCGCACCTGGTAGCTCAGCGGTGCCGCGCGTCCGACGGCTCGCCCTCCAGCCGGCGAAGGTAACGCTCCACCACTTCCACCGTTTCCGCGTGGCCCAGTGACACGCCGAGACCCTTTTCCATCGCCAGCACCGTCGACAGGCTGGTGAACAGCACCGACCACACGATCGGCGGCATGGTTTCCGGGTCGGCGTCGTAGCGCGCCAGCGCGGTCGCCAACGTCCGCCACTGCTCCTCCCGGAATCGTTCGGCGTAGTGCGCGATCTCGGCCCGCATCGTCTTGCGGTGGTTCGCCAGCGCCGCGAACTCCATCATGAACCGGCTGGTGGCGGCGTCGGTGCTCAGCCGCCACAGCGCCCACAGCGGCTGCGACGAATCCAATGCCTCAGCCTGCGCCTTGAGGCCTTGCTCGGCGCGGCGCCGGAACACCTCCAAAAACAGGTCTTCCATCGTGCGGAAGTAGTAGTGCACGAGTTGCGGCTTGAGCCCGGCGCGTTCGGCCAGGCGCCGGGAAGTGACTGCGGCGTAACCCTCTTCGAGTATCAGCCGCTCGGCGGTGTCCAGCAGCACGCCGCGGTTCTTGGCGTCCGCAGCGCCGATTCTGCGACTCGATGTCATCGCACCTCGCTCTTGCCTTGACCTCGCCCCGGCACCATGCTAAGCAGATGCACAGCATACGTCGCTCGGGCCTATCGAGTGAGGGCTTCAGGAGGCAATCACACTTATGACGAACTTCGACGGGGTCGACTACTTCACCGACCCATCGCTCATCCCTGACCCTCACCCGTACTTCGATCACCTGCGTGGCCAGAATTCCACATGTTGTCCGATCAACAACGGCGTGCTGGCCGTCACCGGCTGGGAGGCGGCGAACGCCGTCTACAAGGACGTCGAGTCCTATTCGTCGTGCGTGGCCGTCGCCGGGCCGTTCACCCCGATCCCGTTCACGCCCGAGGGTGACGACATCTCTGCGCTGATCGAGCAGCACCGCACCGAGATCCCGATGTACGAGCACATGGTGACCATGGACCCGCCGTACCACACCGACGCTCGATCGCTGCTGAGCCGACTGCTGACGCCCAAACGGCTCAAAGAGAACGAAGACTTCATGTGGCGGCTCGCCGACCGCTACATCGACGAGTTCATCGACGATGGGAAGTGCGAATTCCTGGCCGCGTATGCCAGGCCGTTCTCGCTGATCGTCGTCGCCGACCTGCTCGGGGTGCCCGAGGAGGATCACGAAGAGTTCCGTACCAACTTCGGCGCCGAGCGGCCGGGTTCACGCATCGGCGGACTCGACCACGAGCCGATCGCCACCAACCCGTTGGAATGGGCCGACGAGAAGTTCAGCTACTACATCGAGGACCGGCGCAAGAACCCCCGCGACGACGTGCTGACCGGGTTGGCGACGGCGAAGTACCCGGACGGGTCCACGCCCGAAGTGACCGACGTGGTGCGCACCGCGACATTCCTGTTCGGCGCCGGACAGGAGACCACGGCCAAGCTGCTGTCGGCAGCGCTGCGTGTGCTCGGCGACCGTCCGGACATCCAGCAGCAGTTACGCGAGGACCGCAGCCGCATTCCGAACTTCATCGAGGAATGCCTGCGGATGGACAGCCCGGTCAAGAGCGTGTTCCGGATGGCTCGCCGGTCCACGACGCTGGGCGACGTTCCGATCCCCGCCGGCACCACCGTGATGGTGAGTCCCGGTGCGGCCAACCGCGATCCGCAGCGATTCGACAATCCGCACGAGTTCCAGCTCGACCGGCGCAACGTCCGCGAGCACATCGCGTTCAGCCGCGGCATCCACTCGTGTCCGGGTGCTCCGCTGGCGCGAGTCGAGGGCAGGGTGTCGATGGAGCGCATCCTGGATCGCCTGGCAGACATCACCATTGACGAGGAAAAGCACGGCCCGGCCGGTCAGCGCAACTACACCTATGAGCCGACGTTCATCCTGCGCGGGCTCACCGAGCTGAACATCAAGTTCACGCCCGTGAAGTAGGCGCGCGGCTAGGTGTCGCCACGCAGCCAGAGCGCCTGGCCCTCTACGGGCACGCAGGTGAGGAAGAGCCCGTCGGGCGCTTGCGCCACGCCGTTTTGATAGTTGTTGCAGTCGGTGTTCTCGTCCTTGATGCCGAACATCGACGGCGACCGGAACCAGCGCGGCTCGTAGCGCCGCGGCGACCCGCAGAACACCAGCCGGCCCCAGTCGGTCACGCCGAACACGTAGTAGGTGGTGTTGTCACACGGCGCTCCCAAGACGGCTCCTGGCTGGATGCCTGGCGTGCACGCCGGCACGTCGCAGACCGTCGGCCCGGCCGCCGCCGGTGGTGCCGCTGTGAGCAATCCAGCCGCCAACAACCCCGTCCCGGCAAGCGCGCAGAGTTTCACGTCGCTACTCTGACATAACCGAGAAGGAAGTTCTTCATTTTGGAGAAGATTTGCCGGGCCCCCGGTGATAGGGTGGCTGCTCTTGCACCGCAACCAGCGACGAAGTCGCCCGCGCACGGGAGGAGCGAGTAAGCAAGTGTCGCCGCGGAAGCGCCGAGCAACGGTGCTCGACGCGAACCCTGAGGGCTCGATCGGCGTCGAGGAGATGCCGATCGAGGACGCCGCGACATTGGCGCGGGAAGCGCAAGCTCGCGCCGATGCCGCCCGTGCCCGGGCCGAGGAACTACGGCGGCAGGTCGACGAGGCGGCGCGCGCCGACCGCCGTGCGCGCCGGCGGTCACGCCGCCCGGCAATCCTGGCGAAGGTGGCCCGAGGCGCCGCGGTGCTGGTCGTCGTCGCCGCGCTGGCCTCGACTGGATGGATGCTCTGGCATGTACGCGATGTGGACCGCCATCGGCAGCGGGAAGCGGAGTTCGCCGCGGCAGCGCGCCAGAGTGTGGTCACCATGATGTCGCTGGATCCGGCCACGGTCAGGCAACAGATGCAGCGCGTCGTCGAAAACTCGACCGGGCAATTCAAGCAGGCCCTGCAGGCCGGTGGAGCAGACGAGATCGCCAAGGGTGTCGAGCGGTCCGGGGTGCGCACCACACTCGCGGTGAAAGCAGCGGCCGTCGAGTCGATGACCGACGATTCGGCCGTGGTTCTGGTCGCCGCGACCTCCGACGGCACCACCAGGGACAACCAGAAGCTGCCGTCGGCGACGTGGCGCATCAGCGTGTCCCTCAAGGAAGACGACCACCAGCTCAAGACCTCACAGTTCGAGTTCGTCAATTGACCACCGACCAGTCCCCCTCCGATGTCGACGACGCACGCGTCGACGAACCCGCGCGCCCGCTGAGGACGACGGCGCTCGTGCGCATCGCGAACTGGGTGCAAGCACGATGGCGCTCGATCGCGCTTGTCGCGCTCGTGCTGCTGGCAGTCGTGCTGGCCGCTCTTGTGTACGTCGAGCAGTACCGGCCCGAGCAGCTCACCGATCAGCGCGCACGCCAGTCCGCCGAAGACGCGGCCACAAAAGGCGCCGTAGCGGTGTTGTCGTACTCGCCCGACAGCCTGGACAAGGACATCGCCAATGCCAAGTCGCATCTCACCGGCGACTTTCTGGCCTACTACACCAACTTCACGCAGCAGGTCATGGCGTCGACTGCGCGAGACAAGCAGATCACGACCACAGCAAACGTGGTTCAGGCGGCGGTGGAAGACATCACGCCCGATTCGGCCAAGGTGCTGGTGTTCGTCGACAAGACGTCCGAAAGCAAGGCACAGCCCGCCCCGGTGCCCAGCCAAGCCGCCGTTCGTGTCACTCTCTCGAAGGTCGACGGGTCCTGGCTGATTTCCGCGTTCGAGCCGCTCTGAGCGCCCCCGATGTTATTCTCCCGTTCTGAGAATGCCATTTCCCATGAGGAGCGATCGGTGCGTTCGATCGGTGCGATAGCAGGTGCTTTACTGGCGGCTGCCTCCGCAATCGGTGGCCCGGGCGCGGGCATTGCCAGTGCAGACAACGACCCGGCGATCAACGGCACCTACGCGGCCACGTCGAACGGCGAGTGGGCGAGAACCAACGAGAGTTACCACGACGAGGCGACGGTCCGCAGCACCTGGACCATCAGCTCGTCGTGCCCGAACCCGCTGACGTGCACCGGCACCGTGACCAGCGATCAAGGCTGGACCGCCGGCATGTCGTTCATCTCCGGATCGTGGTTGGTGCGCCGCGAACTGCCGGGCTGGGAGACCTGCGCTGACGGCACCTCAGCCACCGGCGAGCAGGTCTACCGGTTCTACCCCGTCGACCCGGAAACGGGATTCGTCAAGGTCGGTTCGCCGATCTTGGCGGGCGAGGACGCCACCACCGGCCCCAGCGGGGCCTGCGGCTTCAACAAGCTGCTGGTGATCCGGATGCCGTTCAAGCTGGTCAAGATCGCCTGACGCAGCTCTACTTCGGCAGCATGTCCTGCCACGTCTTCGGCGGCGATGCCGACGTCCCCACTCCTAGTTGCTGATACATCTGCCCGTCCGGGGTGAAGTAGCGGCCGGTGCGCGGATCGTATTGCGCCACAGCGGCTGTCGGCGCGGCAGTGGATCCGTCCGACGCGCTGGCGGCGGCCTGCGGCACAGCGCCGTCCGGCACGGGACCAGGCGGCGGACCGTGCGGTGTCACTGCGTTCGCCTCGGGCGGCACCGAATCAGCCGCTGGCGCAAGCGGATTCGACGTTGGAGGAGCCGGATTCTGGACGGCACCCGCCGGCGGTACTGGTGGCGCCGCCGCGGGCGGCCCCACGCCGGGCGGCAGTGGCGTTCCCTGCACCGGCGCGAATATCTGATCACCGAATGTGGCCCGGTCGTCGAGCGGAACCCCTTGAGACACGAGGTTGGGATCGAACGGGTAGGGCCCCAGCGAATGCTGCCGCACGGCCAACGGCTTGAACGGCTCAGGGCTGCGGCACATTTCGACGGTGGGCGCGCGCTTACCCGGAACCTCCATGCACGGTGCGTTACGGGCACCACGGACTGCTATCGGTGAATCCTGCGGAAGCTTGCAGTACAACCCATCCGGGGTGTCGAGGGTTGTGGTGTCGGCGGGACTGCGCCACAGGCTCGGCGGCAGGAAGCCGACCGTGCAGGGCGGCGGGTCGCTGATGTCGATCGCGAAGTCGCCCAGCGCCCATCCCGTCTGGTTCTTCGACGGCGCCACAGCCTGGATGCCCGCGACGTCCGGCGGAAGGATCACCAGAAGTTGTTCCACCCCAGCGTGATACACCACGAGGATCTGGCTGATGGTCTTCAAGTTGGCCAGCAGCACCGGCAAGGTCGGCTTGATCTGTGACAGCAGCGCCGAGGCTTCGTCGAACGCGCCCGGCCCCTTGCGCAGCACGGTGCGGAGCTGGGGATCGTCGGTGACGAGCTGCTGAGTGATCCCCGA
Source organism: Mycobacterium sp. NGS19 (assembly GCF_059813155.1). NCBI lineage: Bacteria > Bacillati > Actinomycetota > Actinomycetes > Mycobacteriales > Mycobacteriaceae > Mycobacterium > Mycobacterium sp. NGS19. Next base: position 198,671 of record NZ_JCALEB010000004.1, on the reverse strand, counting down.
CAGGCTTCGCGACCACAGCTTGATCGAGTCGCTGGTCTGGGCCTGACTGTCGAGCAGCGGACCCGCGTCGTTGTAGAGGTCACGGGTGTTGTCGCCGACGCGGTTCAGATCGCCGGAGAGCTTGGCCGACGAGTCGGCCAGCGAGCTGAGGTCATAGCCCGCGCCGTTGAACCCCTTGAACGTCTCGTCGAGCAATGCGCTGATCTTGTCCCTCGGAATGCTTTTGAGCAGTTCGCTGAGCTGATCGATCATCGGGCCGACGTCCTGCGGAATCGTCGTGTCGCTCTTGGCGATCACCGAACCGTTGTGCAGGTACGGGCCCGAGTCGGTACGCGGGCGCAGCTCGACGTACTGCTCGCCCACCGCCGAGATGCTGCGCACCTGCGCCTCGAGGTTGGCGGGGATCTTCGGCGACGTGTTCAGCGACATCACGGCTTTCGCGCCGTCTCGGGTCAGCTCCACGGAGGTGACCTTGCCGACCTCCACGCCGCGGTAGGTGACGTTGCTGAAGCGGTACAGGCCGCCCGCCGCGGGCAGTTCCAGCGTGACCGACATGCGACCGATGCCCAGCAGGGTCGGCGCTTGGATGTAGAAGAAGATCATCGCCAGCACGCCGACGATCGACGCGATCGTGAAGATCGTCAGCTGGATTCGGACAAAACGCGTCAGCATCAGCTACCCACATCCATGTGCGATGGCGGGAAAGGCGTTTCGGCCGCGGGCGCGGCATCCGGTGTCGGAGGCGGCCCGCCAGGCGGCACCGCACCCGGCGACGTCAACGGAGCCGGGGCGGCAGCGGGCGGCATCTGGGGCGCGGCGGCCTGCGTGACGGGTGCACGCGGCACGCCGGGCGGGGTGTCCGGCTGCGGCGGAGCGAGGCCGGCGCTCAACGCGGTGTTCACCGGGTTGACCGGGTCGAACATATCTCGCATGAAGTACGGCTCGCCGGGCGCCGCCGGCAGTACCGCGCCCGGCTCCCCCCAGCGCGTGCCGAGAAGCAAGCCGCGCTTCAAGCGTTCCCGCGAAATGTCAAAGACCGCAAACAGATTGGCGTAGTCCCCGCGCACAGCTCGGTCGATCAGGTCCTGGCTGTACGGGAAGTGAGGGAGATAGGCAAGAGCGGCAGCGAGATCGGGTCCGACATCTGCGAGCGAGCGGAAGATCGGCTCGAGGTTTTGCAGATTGCGAATCAAATAGGCCTGGCTGTCGTTGACGAGTTGCGTGGTGGTGTCGCTGAACGTGCCGAGCTTCTCCAACGCGGTGGTGATGTTCGGCCGTTCTTTGACCAGCACGTCCAGCGCCGGCGGTATCTTCTTCAGCGCGTCGGTGATCACGTCGCGTTGGCCGGCGAACGTGTTGGCAAGCCGGTTCAGCGACTGAATCGACGCGATGATGTTGTCGCGCTGTTCGTCCAGCGTGCCCACGAATTGGTCGAGCCGGGTGAGCAGGTCGCGGATCTTTTCCTGACGCCCGGACAACGCAGCGTTGAAGTTGTGGATGATGTCGCCGAGCTGTGACAGGCCGCCGGTGTTGAGCACCAGTGACAGCGACGACAAGGTCTGCTCGGTCGACGGGTACGTCGACGACTTGCTCAGCGGGATCGTCGACCCCGGTTCCAGCCGCCCGCGCGGCGGCTCACCGAGCGGTGGAGACAACTGCAAATGCATCGAGCCGAGCAGGCTGGTCTGTCCGACGCTCGCCACCGCGTTGGCGGGCACCACCACGTCCGGCCGCACCGACACCTCGACATTGGCGTGCCACCCCTGCACGCTCATCTTGCCGACGCTGCCGACCACCACGTCGTCGATCAACACGGGCGAATTCGACTCCAGCGTCCCGACATTCGCGATCTCGACGTGGTAGGTCTTCGCGTCCGGGCCCCTGCCGACGGCTCCGGGCAACGGCAGCGAGTTCACGCCTTGGAACGAACATCCGGTGACCGCCGACGCCGCGCAGGCGGCGACGACGACGGCTCGGCGCAAGCGATTCCTACGCGTCATGACGGCGGCCTCTCGGCGGGCAGCAGCAAGTCGGGCAGGCTCGGTCCCGGAGCAGCCGGTGCATTCTCCGGAGCCGGCGTGTTCGGTGGCGGCGGAGGCCCCGCCGCTTCGGTGGGCGCCGGGTAGGAGACGCCAGGGATGCGCGCCGGCGGTGGGGGCGGCGGCGCGGCAGGCGGATAGTCGCCCTGCAGCCCTGTGTATGCCGACACGGCGGGCGGCATCTCCGGCGGCCCCGGCTTCGGCCCTTCGCCACCCGGTGCCAGTCGCGGCTCGGAATACTCCACCCGGCCAGGCGAATACGCGGGCATCAGGAACGGGTTGATCGGAAGCGGATTGTTGTTGGCGTTGAGCAACCGCAATGCCGGTCCGAGGTACTGCTCGCAGAGTTTCGTCGTTTCCGTCGACGTGACGTTCTCGACCGCTCCCGCCATTCCGCAGTATTGCCACACCGGGTTGGTGAGCAACGGGTTCAGCACGGGCGCACCGACCTGGCTTCCCGTGTCCGGGTTGTAGATGTGGTAGAAGTTCGAGAACGCGGTCGGCGCCAGATGCAGGATGTTCTGGACGTCCATCTGATGGTCGACCAGCGTCTGCGTGACGTTGGCGAGCCGCTGCACCTGTTCACTGGTCTGGTTGCGGGTGCCGGCGATGAAACGCTGCACTTCGCCCACCGCGACGGAAAGATCCGACACTGCGGCGTCCAGATCGGACCGGTTGTCATCGATGACGCTGGTGAGCGTGGCCAGCCGGTTCTCGAACTGCACTATCTGAGTGTTGCTGTCGCGCAACGCACTGACGAAGATCTGCAAGTTCTTGATGATGTCGGCGATGTTGCCGCTGCCGTCGGCCAGGACACGCGCCACACCGGAGAGCTGCGCGATGGCTTGCCGGAGCTTGTCACCGTTGCCCGCCAGCGCGTCTGCGGCGCTGTCGATGAAACGGGCCACAGCGGGCGTCGACGCGTTGGCGTTCGGACCCAATTCTGTTGCGAGCCGCTTCAACTGCTCCTTGACTTCGTCCCACTCGACCGGCACGGCAGTGCGCTCGAGCGGGATCACCGCGCCGTCGGCCATCTGCGGGCCCTTCGACTTGTACGCCGGTGCCAGTTGTACGTACCGCGCCGCCACCAGGTTCTGCGCGACGATCACCGCTTTGGCGTCGGCCGGGATCGGCACACCGCGGTCGACGTGCATCACCATCTTGGTTCGCGTGCCCGCTGGCTCGATCGCCGCGATGCTGCCGACCTTGACGCCGGAAACCCGCACGTCGTCACCGGGATAGATGGCCGTGGCGGTCGTGAAATACGCAGTGATGGTCTTGGGTTTGAAGAACGTTTGGCGCACGACGAAAAACCCTGCGGCGACGAGCAAGCCGACGAGCACGATCGTCACGCCGGTCAGAAGGCGCCTTCTTGTCATCGGCCCGGCCCCCACTGCTCATACGGCTGCGGAATCCCGTTGTACGGGAAGGGAAGCTCGGCTCGCGGCCCCGCGTTGTCCGGCGGCTGTCCCACGTCGACACCGCGCCGGAACCCGAAGATGTAGTCCATGAAGGGCTGAAGCAGCTGCGGCAGGCTCAGATTCGGGATGAATGCGTTGTAGTAGAACCCGTTCGCCACGGCCTCGCCCTGGGTGATCTGGTATTTCTTCAGGCCCGGTAGCGCTTGGGCGAGGTTGTCGCGGTTCTTCTCGAGCATCGCGGTCACCCGGTTCAACCGCTCCAGCGTGGGCGCCAGTTCGGCTTCGTTGTCGTGGACCAATCCGGTCAGTTGCTGAGACACCGCAGACGTGTTGGCCAGCAGTGAAACGATCGCATTGCGCCGTTCGACGAGCACCGCCAGCAAGCTGTTGGCGTCGAGCAGCAGCGCGTTGATCTGCTGGCTGCGCTCGGACAGGATTCCGGTGACATTGGTTGCGCTCTTGAGCAATTCGCGCAGGGACTGGTTGCGGTCGTTGATCGACCTCGACAATCGGGACACGCCGTCGAACGCCGGTCCGAGCTGCGGTGCGATCTGATCGAGCGTGGCAGCCAGCGTGTCCAGCGACTGATTGAGGTTTTCGGTGTTGGTGCCCGACACGTTGGTGGTGAGATCGCTGACCGCGTCGGTCAGCGAGTACGGGGAGCCGGTCCGTGACGTGGGAATCACATCCATGGCCCGCAGCCGCCCGTTGCCGGCGGATTCCAGGGTCAATACCCGCTCACCGAGCAGGGTTCCGGTTCTGATGTGGGCGGTGGTGTCATCGCCGAGCTGGATGCGGGCGGGAACGTTGAAGGTCACCAGCGCTTCGCCGTTCTTCAGCTCGATGGCCGAGACCGTCCCGACCTTGACGCCAGACACGGTCACGGGATTGCCCTTGGCAAGACCACCGGCTTCGGTGAACAGCGCCTGGTAGCGCAGCGACGAGGCAATCGACTTGAGTTGTTCGGGCTGAAGACCGACCACGATCACGAGCACGATCAGCACCACGCCGAGGAATCCGGCGCGAATGAGTTTGCCTCCGCGGTATTTCTGCATCAGCGCTCCGCACACCGTCCGCTGGTCTGCAAGACCCACGGGAAAAACACCGGCCGGCTCGTCGGGTCAGTGGTGGTGGCGCGGAAGAAAACTCCGCAGAGGTAGTAGTTGTACCAACCACCGTAGGATCCGAGCCGCACCAACTTGCGGTAGTTCTCAGGCATCTTCTGGATGTTCGCGTCGAGGACGTCCTTACCGTCGTCGAGTAACGGCGCCAGCCGGTTCAGCTGGTCGACCGTGCCGGCCAGCGGTGGGCGTGCGTTGGTCAGCAGGTCGGCGATCGATGCAGTTCCGTTGTCCAGCTGCACAATTGCGTCGCCGATCGGGTCGCGATCTTGAGAGAGCCCGCTGACCAGTTTCTGCAGCCGATCGAGCGTGTCCTTGAACTGGTTGCCGTTCTTGTCGAGGGTGTGGATGGTGGTGTTGAGGTTGTCGATCAGCTGCTGAATCACCTCGGTGTTGTCGGCCAACGCATTCGAGAACGACGACGTCTTCGAGAACAGCGATTCAAGTGTGCCCCCCTGGCCCTGGAAGATCTGGATGAGCGACTGCGTCAGCGAGTTGACGTCTTGGGCGTTCAATCCCTGGATCACCGGTTTGAGGCCGCCGAGCAACAAATCGAGGTCGAGCGCGCCTGCCGTCCGGTCGACTGGGATCTGGGAGCCGGCGGACATGATCTTGGTGGACCCGGGCCCGTCGGCGAGCTCGAGATAGCGGTCGCCGACCAGGTTGAGGTAGCGCACCATCGCACGGGTTCCGTTGGTGAGCTTGACGCTGCGGTCGGCGTCGAACTTCACGACAACCTTCTTGTCTTCGCGCAGCGACACCTCGCCAACGGTGCCCACCCGGATGCCCGCAATGCGGACCGTGTCCCCCGGCTTCAGCCGCGACACGTCGGTGAACACTGCGGAATATTCGTTCGTCGCGCCGGTCCGGTACTGGCCGAAGATGAAGAACAGCGACGCGGTCAAAAGGATCATCACCACCGAGAAGATGACCAACTTGACCAGCGTGCCGCGCCATCCGCCCCTCATCCGGGCATTCCGATCTGTGCGGTGTTGCGCGGCGGCCCCGCGATCGGACCGTACAACAGCTGCTTGAGACCGTCGGAGTTGAGCAGGATTCCGGGGTTTCCGTACTGTTCAGGGTTGGCGCCGTCGTCCATGATCAAGAAGTTCGGCTGGGTGTCCTTCGGCACGTTGGGCAGCGTCATACAGTGCGGCCCGCCCGTCGCGGCCACCTTCGGCAGATTGGTCGGGTAGCGGTAGCGCTCGATGCCCAGCGTGAGCCCCACCGATACGACGATGCCCGGCAGCGGCAACGGCGGCTGGTGCGTGATCACACCGATGCCCTGCAGCGTGCAGGTCAGGCCGGGGTTGTACTCATTGAGCAGGTCGGTGGTCGGGATCAGCGTGTGCAGGACATCGGTCAGGGTTTGCCGGTTGGTGCCGATGACGTCGTTTCCGATGTCGGCCAACCCGATCGCGCTGACCAGGAACGCGTCGAGGTTGTTCTGTTCGTCGACGATCGAGTCGCTGATGCGCGTCGCGTTGCGGGCGGTGTCGAGAAGGTCGGGGGCGGCGTCGGCGTAGGTGTCGAACACCTGCGGTGCCACTTGCAGATCGTGGCGCAGCCCGTCGAGGCTCGGGTAGGTCTTGGCCAGGAAATCATCGAGATCGCTGAGCATTTGGCCGATCTTCTCGCCGCGGCCGTTCAACGCCGTCGCGAGTGCACCCAGGGTCTCGTTCAGCTTCTCGGGCTGGATGCTCGACAGCAGCTTCGACAGTTGCTCGAATACCGTGTTGATCTCGACGGTGACGTTCTTCGCGTCGAGCACCGCACCTGGCTTGATCGTCTCCGCATCCGGGTTTTTCGGTGCTACCAGCTGCACATACTTCGCACCGAAGACCGTGGTCGACGCGACGTTGACGAGCACGTTGCGCGGGATGTACTTCAGCGCACCGGGGTCCATCGCCAGGTGGAGGACGGCGTGACCGTCGGCACGCTCTTCGATCGATTCCACCTTGCCGATCTGCACGCCCCGCATCTTGACCTTGGCGTCGGGGTTCATCACCAGCCCGGCGCGGGGCGAAACCACCGTCACCGGAACGGAATTGGTGAATCCGCCGCGAAAGAGGATGATCGCCACGGCCACGACCGCGACCACCAGCAGAACGCTCACCAAGCCCACGAGGGGCCGCGTGACACTGGGCTTCATCGACCTCCTCTCTTATCCCGACAGGTTGAAGTTGCCGTTCGAGCCGTAGATCGCCAGCGACACGAGCAGCGTCACCGACACCACGGTGATCAACGACGCTCGCACCGCGTTACCCACGGCCACACCCACGCCGGATGGTCCGCCCTGGGCGAAGTAGCCGAAGTAGGTGTGTACCAACAGGATCGCCAGTGCCATCAAGATGGCCTGAAGGAACGACCACAAGAGGTCGATCGGGTTCAGAAACGTCGAGAAGTAATGGTTGTAGAGCCCGGAAGACTGCCCGAAGATCACCACGGTGGTGAACTTGCTCGCGACGAACGACAAGATGACGGCGATCGAGTACAGCGGAACCACCGCGATCATCCCCGCGACGATCCGCGTGCTGACCAGATATTCGACGGACCGGATGCCCATGGACTCCAGTGCGTCGACTTCCTCGTTGATCCTCATCGCGCCCAGCTGCGCGGTCACGCCGGCGCCGAAGGTTGCGGCCAAGCCGATTCCGGCGACGACGGGCGCGGAAATGCGGACGTTGATGAACGCCGCCAGAAAGCCGGTCAGAGCCTCGATGCCGATGTTGCCCAGCGAACTGTAGCCCTGCACGGCCAGCGTGCCACCTGCGGCCAGCGTCAAGAAGCCGACGATCACCACGGTGCCGCCGATCAGCGCCAATGTGCCTGCGCCCATGCTGATCTCGGCGATCAACCGAATGATCTCGCGGCGGAAGTGCAAGGTCGCGTGCGGAGTGCCGGCGATCGCCTTGCCGTAGAACATGGTGTGATCGCCGATGCGGCCGAGGGTGGTAACCGGCCGCTTGAATTGGTCGAGGGCCCGGAATACCCGGGGGTAGGTGGCGCGCAGCGTCATCGCCTGTGCCCCATCACTTCACCGTCGCCCGGATGCCGATCGCGGTGACGACCACGTTCACGACGAACAGCGCCATGAACGCGTACACGACCGTTTCGTTGACGGCGTTGCCGACGGCTTTGGCGCCGCCGCCGGTGATGATCAGTCCGCGGTAGCACGCGACCAGTCCGGCGATGAGTCCGAACAGCGCGGCCTTGACGCACGAGATGATCACTTCCGGAACGCCGGTGAGCAGCGTGATGCCGGCGGCGAACGCGCCGGGGTTCACGTCTTGGACGAACACCGAGAAGATGTAGCCGCCCAGGATGCCGATGATCACCACGAGGCTGTTCAGCAGCAGTGCCACCAGGCCCGCCGCCAGCATCCGGGGCGTCACCAGCCGCTGCACCGGGTTGATGCCCAGCACCTCCATCGCGTCGATCTCTTCGCGAATGGTCCGCGAACCCAGGTCGGCGCACATCGCCGTCGCACCCGCGCCCGCCACGATCAGCACCGTCACCAACGGCCCCACCTGGGTGACGGCGCCGAACGCGGCACCGGCACCGCTCAAGTCAGCCGCCCCCAGTTCGCGCAGCAGGATGTTGAGCGTGAAACTCACCAGCACCGTCAGCGGAATCGCCACCATCACCGTCGGCAGCAGCGAGACGCGTGCGACGAACCAGGACTGCTCCAAGAATTCGCGCCACTGGAACGGCCGGCGGAAGATGAACATGATCGCGTCACCGGACATCGCGAAGAACCCGCCGATGGCCTGCGCCGGCTTGGAGCCTCGGCCAAGCGAGATGCCGGTGCCCCAGCGTTCCGGCCCCTTGGTCCTTGTCGCCATCAGGTCTTTGGCCCTTCCAGGATCGTCACGGCTGACACCGCTGTGGGCCCACCGATGTTGTGCGCCAGGGCAATCCGAGCACCGTCAACCTGATTGACGGCCTCTCCGCGTAGCTGGGCGAACAGCTCGACGCACTGCGCGACGCCCGTGGCGCCCGGCGGATGGCCCTTCGACTTCAGTCCCCCGCTCGGGTTCACCGGCAACGGTCCGCCGATGCTGGTGACCTCCGCCTCGACGAGCTTGTACGCGCCGAAGCGGTCGGCGAAGCCCAGATCTTCGTAGCTCATCAGCTCGATGCCGGTGAAGAAGTCGTGCACTTCAGCCACGTCCACGTCCGCCGGCGTGAGCCCGGCCATCCCGAATGCCTGCTTCGCGGCGCGCACCGTGGCGGGGAACGTGGTCATGTCGGTCTTGTGCTGGTGCATCACCGAATCCAGGCCAAGTCCGACGCCGCGGATCCAGACGGGCCGGTCGGTGAACTGGGCGACCACGTCCTCGGCGGCCAGCACCAGCGCCGCAGCGCCGTCGCTCTGGGGCGCGCAGTCGTAGAGCCCGAACGGGGTCACGATGGTCGGCGCGGCGAGCGCTTGCTCCATCGTGATCTCGAACTGCAGTCGCGCCTTGGGGTTGTTCGCGCCGTGCCGGTGGTTCTTGACCGCGACCATCGCCATGTGCTCTTTCGTCGCGGGTGACTCGTGCAGATAGCGCGCCACGTGCAACGCGAATCCGGCGGGCGACACCAGTCCCAGCGGGTAGTCCCAGGCCATATCGCGGGCCATGGCTTCCCACTCCCAGACCATGTCCTTGGTGGACGTCTCGCGGATCTTGTCCGCGCCCATCACGAGCGCGACGTCGCACGCACCGGACGCGACCCCGAACAGCGCGTTGCGCACCGCGTCGTTGCCCGTCGCGCACGAGTTCTCCACCCGCGTGACGGGCAGGTCCGGCAAACCCAGGGTGTCGGCGAGGATGCCGGAAGGGAAGCCGTCGGGAGTACCCATCGCGCCGAACCAGGCGGCCCCGAGGTCGGACTTGTCGATGCCGTTGTCGACACTCGCCGCGCACTCGGCGAACGCCATCGGCAACAAATCTTTGATGCCGAGCGCAAAGTGCTCGGCGAAGGGAGTCATGCCAGCGCCGACAATGGCTACCTTCCGCATGCCGTCCCCTCCTGCGCCTTTCGGCAATGGCTGGCGCACGTCACCTCGGCGATGTCAGGCTCAGCCACTTTCTCAAGCGTCAACAGAGTATGACTCACGCCACACTCGTTTCGGGTTCGAATGCATATCCGTAATCAGGAACCCCAGATCTGACCGCCACCCGGCGTAGCGCGAGCCGGCCGCGATCGCCGATGCCGACCGTTCCGGGCTCGGCGCCGGTCACCTTCACCAGCGCGCGCACCCCCACACCGTCGAGTTCGACGATCACCAGCGAATACGGAGCCTTGAGGCCAGGAACCGGAATGTGCACCGTGGTCTCGGTGTAGACGGTGCCAGTGCGGGGCAGCGGCACACGTTCGTAGCGCGTCTTCAACCGGCCGTCCGGGTCGACGCGATAGCGGGGCGGAAAATCCAATTCGTCGCTGTCGGCAAACTTGCCCGCCTCCCACCGGACCTTGGCTTCGAAGGCCCGCTCGTAGGCCGCGAGCGAGATCGGGATGTCCGCGCCGGGTACCACTGTGCCCGCCGGCATCTCTCGTGCTTCGGGCTCACGCCGGTGGGTGGGCGCATGACCGCCCACCACGGTCAGACCGGACAGGCTGGCCTGCTCGACGGCCACCAACGGCCCTGTCTTGCCGGCTTCGGCCATCGCCGCCAGCGCGAATAGCCCCGCACTCGCCCCCATGGTCGGCAGCGGTGCCGGATCTCCGAGGCATAGTTCCGCGGCGGTCGCGTGGTCCACGCCGGCCAGCGCGGCGGGCGTATCCAGCCAGGCCGCGCCGAGGGAGGCGATCAGGCCCCGTTCGTGCAGCAGCCGCGGATCGCCGTAGTCGTGTACCCCGCCGATCGTGTTGCGGGTGCGCACCGGGAGGCTGCGGGCGACCCGGGCGGCTGTTCGCACCCATAGCCCGTTGTCTGCCGTCAGCACCGCGGCGGCACCGGCCGGCTCCAGGTCCACCCCGATCACCAGCGTCCGAGGACGCGCCGAGCTCAGCGCGTCCAGCGCGGCCGGCGCACCACCGAGACGCTCGTCGACTTCGAGCTCTGGGTCCAGGCTCAGACCCGCCAGCAGGACTGCGGCATTGCTGCTTTCCAGCAGCGGCAAGTGGCGGCTGACGATCACCACCCGCTCCACCGCCGCGCTGCCGTCCAGCGCAGCGCGGCCGGCCTCGACCGCAAGCGTGATCGCATCCTCGTCGTCGCCGGCAACCCGGTGAAGCGCCGCTCCCCAACACGGCAGATAGGTTCCGATCGACGCGACGTACGGCATGGGGCGTCCAGCCTAGGTGACCGCGCCGGCGGTCTTGAGCTCGATGATGCGGTCCCAGTCCAGTCCGAGTTCGGCCAGGATCTCGTCGGTCTGCTCGGCGAACCCCGGTGCCGGCCCGGTCCGCGGCGCCGACACGTCGAACTGCACCGGGTTGGCGACGAGGTCGAGTTGGCCCGCGCGCACGAGGTACTCGTTGGCGCGCACCTGCGCATCCTCAGCCGCCTGCAGCGTGTCCTGCACCGGCGCCCACGGCCCGGCCAGCGTGGCGAACCGCTGGCTCCACTCCACCAGCGGCCGCTTGGACATCGCGGCCTTCAGGATCTCCACTGCTTCGGCGGTATTCGCGGCGATCTGCTCGTCGCCGGCGAAGCGCGGATCGTCGATGTACTCCTCGAGATCCATGTGCTTGCACACGTCGGCCCAGAACTTCGACGCCTGCATCATCACGAACGAGATGTAGCGGCCGTCGGCCGTCGGGTACACGCCGACGAGCGGGTTGATCGGTGAGCCGTGGATGCCCGGCGGCGGGCTGACCATCAGCTGGCCGAGGTGCTTGGTCAGCGCAACCGTGTGACCCAGCGACCACAGACCACTGCCCAGCAGCGAGACGTCGACGATCGACGACTCGCCGGTGCGCTCACGCTTGAGCAGCGCAGCGGCGATGCCCCCGGCGAGATTGGTGCCGGAGATGGTGTCGCCATACGCCGGGCCCGGAGGAGCGATCATGCCTTCCATGCCGGGCGGCGTAATGGTCGCCGCAGTGCCGGCGCGACACCAGAACGCGGTCATGTCGTAGCCGCCTTTGACCGATTCCTCGCCGCGCGGCCCCAGCGCGCTACCGCGGGCGTAGATGATGTCCGGGTTCACCGCGCGGATGTCGTCGACGTCGATGCCGAACTTCTTGCGGTGTCCCGGCAGGAAGCTGGTCAGGAAAACATCTGCGCGCCTTGCCAATTCGAGCAATACCTCTTTGCCCTCCGGCACGGACATGTCCAGCCCGATGCTGCGCTTGGCGCGGTTGGCGTGTTCGATGTTCGGGTTCGGGTCGCCTTCGACCCGCAGTGGTCCGGTCTGCCGCAGCCCTCGCTGCGGGTCGCCGGTGACCGCGTGCTCGACCTTGATGACGTCGGCGCCCCACTCGGCCAGCACCGCGCCGGCCGACGGGACGAAGCCGTACATCGCGACTTCGAGGACACGGATTCCGTCCAGCGGCTCACTCACTACTGCACCACCGTGGCGAGCGTCTTGGTCTCCAGGAATTCTTCGAGCCCTTTCGTGCCCATCTCGCGACCGATGCCGCTTTGCTTGTAGCCGCCGAACGGCGCGTCGGGGCTGAAGTAGCTGCCGCCGTTGATCGAGAAGGTGCCGGTGCGGATGCGCCGCGCCAGCGCGATCGCCCTCTCCTCGTTACCGAACACCCCGCCGGACAGCCCGTAGATCGAGTTGTTGGCGATTCGCACCGCGTCATCATCGTCGTCGTAGGCGATCACCACCAGCACCGGCCCGAAGATCTCGTCCTGCGCGATTTCGCTGTCGGGATCGACGTCGGTCAGCAGCGTCGGCTCGTAGAAGTAGCCCGGGCCGTCGACTTTCTTGCCGCCGGTGACCAACGTGGCGCCCGCCGCCACCGCCCGTTGCACCATGGCGTCCACCTTGTCGCGCTGACGCTCGCTGATCAGCGGCCCCATGTAGGTGGCCTCGTCGGCGGGATCGCCGTAGCGCACCATGCCGAGGAAATTGCGGACCTGCTCGACGATCTCGTCGTGGTGCTTGCGCGGCACCAGCAGCCGCGTGGTGATTGCGCAGCCCTGGCCCGCGTGAGAGGTGATCATGAACGCGGCCATCATTGCGCAAGTGTTGAAGTCGGCGTCGTCGAGAACGATCATCGCCGACTTGCCGCCGAGCTCTAGAAACACCCGCTTGAGGGTGTCGCTGGCCGCGGCCATGATCTTGCGGCCGGTCGCGGTGGAGCCTGTGAACGTGACGACGTCGACGTCCGGGTGCGTAGTCAGCACCGCGCCCACCTCCGGGGCCGACGAGCTGAGCACGTTGACCACGCCCGGCGGGATGTCGGTGTGGTTGGCGATCAGCTCGCCGAGCGCCAGCGTGACCAATGGCGTGTCCGGGGCGCCCTTGAGGACGACTGTGCATCCGGCGGCCAGCGCGGGGGCGAGCTTGGCCAGCGCGAGCTGGTTGGGGTAGTTGTAGGCGATGATCGCGGCGACGACGCCGGCCGCCTCTTTCTCCACCCAGCGGTGGTGCTGAGCACCTCTGCTCTCGATGTTGCCGAGGTCTTCGGTCATCGGATAGGTCTTCAGCAGTTCGCCGTAGTAGCGCACGATGTCGATCGGCTGGTCCAGCTGCGGGCCGGCACACAGCATCTGGGTTGCGCCGACTTCTGCAACGGTCAGCGCGGCCAGTTCGTCGCGGTGCTCGACGAGCGCGCGGTGCAGCTGCTCGAGGCAGCGGACGCGCAGCTCGACGTTCGTCGACCAGTCCGTCGTGTCGAACGCACGTCGCGCCGCGGCGACAGCGGCCTCTGCGTCGGCCGCGGTGGCGTCGGGCGCGTGACCCACCACTGCGCCGGTCGCAGGGTTATAGGAAGGAAAGGTCTTCGCGGCGCCCACCAGCTGCCCGTCGATCAGAAGGTGCCGATCGGCCGAACCCGGACCAGAGCTTCCGTTGGCGGACTGCCGAGCGGTGTCAGTCGCCGTGCCCTGTTGCGCCATTCGGCCTCCTAGACCACCTTGATAATTTGGTTCTCATCTGCGGCGAATCATACATTCCGATTCAGAGAACTCAAGCAAGTCGGCTCAACCCTGCGGCGCTGGTCAGAGCGACTGACGGCCACCACCTCACCGCCCTGACCAGGCACGTCGCGCGGTTGCACGCAGGCGATATTTGAGAGTAGTGTTCTCAAAACCGGAAGGGAGATTCTTGTCCACCATGAAGACGGTTGCGCTTTTCGCGGCCGCTGGCACCAGAAACGACGGGCTAACTGTGCGATGAGAACCGCTGTCGTCACTGGAGGCGCCTCGGGAATCGGGCAGGCCATCGCCGCGCGCCTGCGCAAAGACGGGCTCGCGGTAGCCACCCTCGATCTGCGCGCACCGGACGATGACGAGTCGGCGTTCACCGCCGATGTCACCGACCGGGCACAGGTGGACGCCGCGCTGGACGAGATCCGCGGTCAGTTCGGGCCGGTGACGGTTCTGGTCAACGCCGCGGGCATGGATTCGTTCAAGCGCTTCACCGACATCAGCTTCGAGCACTGGCAACGGATCATCGACGTCAATCTCAACGGCGTGTTTCACTGCATCCAGGCGGTGCTGCCGGACATGATCGAGGCCGGCTGGGGGCGCATCGTCAACATCTCCTCGTCGAGCACTCACTCGGGTGTCCCCTACATGGGCGCCTACGTCGCGGCCAAGTCCGCGGTCAACGGGCTCACCAAGACACTGGCGCTGGAATACGGACCCAGCGGCATCACGGTCAACGCCGTGCCGCCCGGCTTCATCGACACGCCGATGCTGCGCAGCGCCGAAGCTCGCGGTTATCTGGGGGACGTCCAGGAAAACATCAATCGCACGCCGGTGCGGCGCATCGGCAAACCCGAGGACATCGCCGCCGCGTGCGCCTTCCTGGTTTCCGACGAGGCCGGCTACATCACCGGCCAGATCCTGGGCGTCAACGGCGGCCGCAACACCTGACCGATCAGTCAAAACGAAAGGACACTCTGTGGGACGCGTTGAGGGCAAAGTCGCATTCGTGACGGGCGCTGCCCGCGGGCAGGGCCGCAGTCACGCGGTTCGCTTGGCCGAGGAGGGCGCCGACATCATCGCCGTGGACATCTGCCACGACATCGAGACCATCGGCTACCCGCTGGCGCAGCCCGAGGACCTCGAGGAGACCGCCCGCCTCATCGAGAAGACCGGCCAGGGCGTGCTGACCGCGCAGGCCGACGTGCGCGATCCCGCTCAGCTGCGCGAGGCGCTGCAGAACGGCTTGACCGAATTCGGCAAGGTCGACATCGTCGTGGCCCAGGCCGGGATCGCCGGGATGAAGGGCGACCCGCCGCTGCAGGCCTGGTGCGACGTCATCAACACGAACTTGATCGGCACCATCAACGCCATCCAGGTCGCCTTACCGCACCTCAACGAGGGCGCGTCGATCATCGCGACCGGCTCGACGGCTGCGCTGATGGACGTTGCCAAGAAGGACAATCCGGGCGCCGATCCCGGTGGCATGGCATACGTCACCGCCAAGCGGCTGCTGTCGCAGTACGTCCACGACCTCGCCACCGAGGTGGCGCCGCGCGGCATCCGCGCCAACGTCGTCCATCCGACCAACACCAACACCAACATGTTGCAGAGCGAACCGATGTACCGGGCCTTCCGCCCGGATCTCGAGCACCCGACGCGCGCGGACGCCGAGCCGGTGTTCGGGGTGCAGCAGGCGATGCGCATTCCCTACGTCGAGCCCGAAGACATCAGCAACGCGGTGTTGTGGCTGGCATCCGACGAGGCCCGGTATGTCACCGGCATGCAGCTGCGCGTGGACGCGGGCGGCTATCTGAAGTGGTACGACTACCACATTTAGGGGAAGCAGTGAAGGTTTGGGTTGACGGGGACCGCTGTCAGGGCCACACGCTGTGCAAGATGGTCGCCCCGGATGCGTTCGAGCTCAACGACATCGACGGGACGTCGTCGCCGGTGTCGGAGGTGGTGGCACCCGGCCAAGAAGAGCTGGTTCGCGAAGCCGCCCACTCCTGCCCTGAGCAAGCCATCCGCATCGAAGAGTGAGTAGCCAAGGGAGACAACGCGTGAGCGTCGACATCGAGAGCGGAAGCGATAGCGATAGCGAACGCAGGCAGCCCCGCTATCACTTCGACCGTCACACCCCGGACTACCGGCTGCAGTTCGAGAAGATCACCGAGGAGATGCACCAGAAGTGCCCGGTGGCCTGGTCGGACACCTATGGCGGGCATTGGGTGGCCGCGGGCAGCAAGGAAGTCTTCGAGCTGGCTCGCTGTCCGGCCGTCTCCAATCATCACGACGTCACCGGTCAGACGCCGTACAAAGGCATCGCGATCCCCTATGCCAAGCGTGTCAACGGCATTCGCGGCGGCATGTTGGAGATGGACGATCCGGAGCACCGCCTCTACCGAACAGTGCTGAACCCGTATCTGTCGCCGGCTGCGGTCAAGCGGTGGGAGCCGTTCATCGACGAGATCGTGCGCGCCAGCATCGACGAGAAGATCGAAGAGGGCCGCATCGACTTCGTCGACGATCTGGCCAACATCGTGCCCGCGGTGCTCACGCTGGCGATGATGGGCATTCCGCTCAAGAAGTGGGCCATCTACAGCGAGCCCACCCACGCTGCGGTGTACACCCCCGAGGACTCCCCGGACATCGACCGTGTGGTCGCCATGCACCGTGAGATGGGGCTGGATCTGCTGACCACCATGATGGAGATCCGTGAGAACCCGAGGCCGGGCTTGG
The DNA here is from genome assembly GCF_059813155.1 of Mycobacterium sp. NGS19. Classification (NCBI taxonomy): domain Bacteria; kingdom Bacillati; phylum Actinomycetota; class Actinomycetes; order Mycobacteriales; family Mycobacteriaceae; genus Mycobacterium; species Mycobacterium sp. NGS19. Next base: position 182,314 of record NZ_JCALEB010000004.1, on the reverse strand, counting down.
TGAACGCGCTCGTCAACATGCGCATCGACGGCGAGCCGGCACCGGATCTCGAGATCATGGGCATGCTGGGCCTGCTCATCGGCGGCGGCTTCGACACCACCACCGCGCTGACCGCGCACTCCCTGGAATGGTTGTCGCAGCACCCGGATCAGCGCGAGCTGTTGTCCCGCGAACGAGACCGCTTGCTGGATATGGCGACTGAGGAGTTCCTGCGCTACTTCACGCCGGCGCCTGGCGACGGCCGCACGTTCTCGGCCGATGTCGAGGTCGAGGGCACCCACTTCAAAGAAGGCGAGCGGTTGTGGATTTCGTGGGCGATGGCCAACCGCGACCCCGCGGTGTTCCCTGAACCCAATGAGATTCACATGGACCGAAAAGGCAACCGGCACTTCAGCTTTGGCATCGGGGTGCACCGCTGCGCCGGCTCCAACGTGGCGCGCACCGTGTTCAAGGCGATGCTCACCGCGGTGCTCGACCGGATGCCGGACTACCAGTGCGATCAGGAGGGAACCGTGCACTACGACACCATCGGCGTGATCCAAGGCATGCGCCATCTGCCGGCCACCTTCACTCCCGGCCGCAGGCTGGGTCCCGGCCTGGACGAAACGCTGGACAAGCTGCAGCGGATCTGCGACGAGCAAGAATTGGCCCGTCCCATCACCGAACGCAAGGAAGCGGCCGTCATCGTGTGAGTTCGGCGCGCAAGCGACGCTGAGCTTCGCTTTGCGCGCCGAAAGCTGTGAATCACCGTACGGGTGCCTGAGGTTTCGAGTCAGCGCCGTCTGCGTCGACTACCGTCGAAAGTCGATGATGTCCACGCAATGGAAAAGGATCGCACTCGTTGCAGCCGCCGCTGCGCTGGCGGCGATGGGCGTCGCGACGGTCCAAACCGGCTCGGCTGGAATCGGCGCCTTGCACATGGTCGCCAACGGCGACAGCACCATCACCTCACCGCTTCCGGCCACCACGCCCTCGATCGCCAGGGCAGCCCCGCAGGTCAAGGCGACCACGTTCTCCGGTGGCGACTGGCCCGGGCACGGGGCGTTCGGCGAGGACTGGGCCAAGTAGGCAGTCGGCCGCCTATCGTCGCGGCAGCCCGAGGACCTGCTGCGCGATGATGTTGCGCTGAATTTCCGACGTGCCGCCGGCGATCGTGCCGCCGAAGCTGCGGGCGTAGCGCTCGAACCAGCTCGCAAAGTAGTGGTCGAGGTTCATCGGCGCATACGGCCCCGTCAGCGCGGGATGGGTCAGCCCGTCGGATCCAGCTGCGGCAAGCGCATGCTCGAAGCCGCGCTGTTCGGCCTCCGAGCCGAGCAGCTTGAGCACCGACACCGACGCCGTGTCCTGTTCGCCGCGGGCCGCGCGCGCCAGCGCCGCAGAGCCCAGCAACCGAAGGGCGGTGTAGTCCATCACCATCGTGGCGTACTGGTCGCGCTCCAGCGCCGTCCTCGGATGGAAATCGGTCATCGCGTTGTTGAGGCGGTCCGCGAACCCGAGCCACATCATCGTGCGCTCGTGGCCCAGCGATCCGTTGGCCACCCGCCAGCCCTCGTTGAGTGGACCGACCAGATTCTCGGCGGGAACGCGGGCGTCGGTGAAGAAGACTTCGTTGAAGTCGAGGTCGTCCTGGCCGCAGATCGACGCGAACGGCCGGCGCACCACGCCGGGCGTGTCGGTGGGGATCATCAACGCGCTGATTCCCTTGTGCTTGGGCGCATTCGGGTCGGTGCGGACGAATGTGAGCAGCACGTCGGCGTCGTGGGCGCCCGACGTCCACACCTTCTGGCCGTTGACAACGAAAAAATCGCCGTCGGCGTCCGAAGTGAATTCAGCACGAGTTCGCAGCGAGGCCAGGTCCGAGCCCGCACTCGGCTCGCTCATACCCAGTGACGCGGTGATCTCGGCTCGCAGTATGGGCACCGCCCAGCGATGCTTCTGCTCGTCGGTGCCAAACGTAATCAGCGATGCCGCAATGATATTCACACCCTGCGGGTTGAAGCTGTGGTAGATCCGCCGCCGGCACAGCTCCTCCAGATGCACATACTGCTGCAGCACCGTGGCGTTGCGGCCACCGAACTCGGGCGGTTGCCCGGGCAGCAGCCAGCCGTTGTCGAACAGCAGCCGCTGCCAGCGGCGCGCCCACTGCGGCATGTGCGATACCGACCGCGGCCGCTCCAATGTCTCTGCCTCAGAAGGCAAATGCTCGTCGAGGAAGGCGCGGAACTCGGCGCGGAACTCCTCGACGTCGGGATCAAAAGTCAGCTGCACGGTACTCCTCGGCGATCGTCGCTCGGTGCTCGGCTGCGCCGCCGAGCATCAGCTCGCCAGCCTTGGCCCGCTTGAGCGCGAACTGCAGATCGTTCTCCCATGTGAAACCCATCGCACCGAACGACTGCAAGCCTTGCCGGAACACCAGTGACTGACACTCGCCGGCGGATGCCTTCGCCATTGCCGCCGCGAGCCGACGCCGCGGATCGTCGGCCGCGATCGTCAGCGCAGCGAAATAGGCCAGCGCCCGGGCACGTTCGATCGCGACGTGCATGTCGGCGCACTTGTGTTGCATGGCCTGAAAGGAGCCGATGGGCACCCCGAATTGATGACGGTCCCGTACGTGGACTAGGACCAGGTCGAGGATGCGCTGACACGCGCCCACCATCGTCATCGCCATCCCGGTGAGTGCGACGTGACGTGACCGCTCGACATCGGCGTCACCGACGCGGGCGTTCTCGGGCACCCGAAGCCCGGCGAAGACGAGATCGGCGACATGCAGCACCGGGTCGAACACCGGCGTGCGCCGCGCCGTCACGTCGCCCTTGTTGACGAGGAACACGCCGGCAGCGGTCACCACCGCCACTCGGTCGGCGCGGTCGCCGTCGAGTACGTGGCGCGCGGTGCCGTTCAGCACCCAGCCGTCGGCGTCGCGGTGGGCGGTCACTCCCGCAAACACCGCCGCGCCCGACTGGTGGGGGTCGAAACGGTCGCCGGCCAGGGGCGCGAACTGCGTCATCGTCGCCAAGAACGGCGTCGGGTCGGTGGCGCGGCCCAGCTCCTCGACAACGATTGCCAATTCGACTGCGTTTTCCGGATCGTTCATCTCGGTCCAGCCGGCGTCGACGTACGCCTTCCACACCTGAGTCGGATCGGTCCCCTGCTCGGCGACGCTGCGCACGAGTGCCGGCGGACACTGCTTGGCCACGGCGTTGCGCACAGTGTCTTGCCATAGCTTTTGGTCGGCGTCGAACTCCAGAAGCATTCGGCGTCTCCTCAGGCCGGGTCGACTTCGCGGCGAGAATATCATTCTCAGGAGTGAAAGGGCCAATCTCCTAAGCGTCTCGCCCACTTACCAGCGCGCCGCTCGCGTCGACCACGTCGGTCCGCCCGCAGATCCCGCGTTCCGGTCATCCGGCCCGAGAACCGAATTCTTGCCGCCGAAGAATTCAGCTTTACACTGTGAACGTGAAGTGTAGTGTGCCGAAATAATGATTAGGTTCGCTAGCAGGTAAGGCTTGGGCCGCCGGCCGGCGCCACTAAGGACGAGATCTCGTGATTGAACACCGCGACGGCAACCGCACCCCGCTGATCGACGCGAGCGTGCACATCTTCTGCCGCTCGAACTCGGATCTGCGGGGCTTTCTGCGGGAGCCGTACCGCAGTCGCGGCTTTCCCGACTACGAGATGGATTGGTACGGCGCTCCGGGTGGCGAATACGCGAAAGGCACGAAGGGCCCGAACGGTCAGTACCCAGGCTCTGAGCCCGACGTGGTCGCCGAGCACCTCTTCGCTGACCGCCATGTGGACGTCGCGGTCCTGCACCCGATGACCCGGGGCATCATGCCCGACCGCCACCTCGGTACGGCGATCGCGGCAGCGCACAACGAAATGCTGGTGTCGCGCTGGCTGGAGCACAGCGAGTTCGGCGACCGCTTCCGCGGCACCATCCGCGTCAATCCGGACGACATCGCCGGTGCACTGCGGGAGATCGCCCGGTACAAGGACCATCCCCGCGTCGTGCAGATCGGGATCCCGCTGCAGTCGCGCGAGCTATACGGCAAGCCTCAGTTCTGGCCGCTCTGGGAAGCCGCGGTCGACGCGAATCTTCCTGTGGCCGTTCACATCGAGGTGGGTTCGGGGGTTGCTGCCGCACCGACGCCGTCGGGCAACACCCGCACCTACGAGCAGTACCTCGGGTTCATGGCGCTGAACTACCTGTACCACCTGATGAACATGATCGCCGAGGGTGTGTTCGAGCGAATGCCGCAGCTGAAGTTCGTGTGGGCCGACGGCGCCGCAGACATGCTGACGCCATTCATCTGGCGCATGGACTGCTTCGGCAGGCCGCATCTCGAGCAGACGCCGTGGGCACCGCAGATGCCGAGCGATTATCTGCCCGGCCACGTGTACTTCGTCCAGGGCAGTCTCGACGGGCCCGGTGACACCGAGTTCGCCGGCGAGTGGTTCGCCTTCACCGGCAAAGAGGACATGGTGATGTTCGGCTCGAGCTATCCGCACTGGCACTTCGGCGAGCTGACGGTGCCCAGCAGCTACACCGTCGAGCAGCGCGACAAGTTGTGCTGGCGCAACGCCGCGAGTCTGTACGGAATAGACGTCGGCGCCCGTCTCGGCGCACAGTAGAGGTAGAGCTTCGCAATCAAGGGAGACGCGATGACGGTCACGACGACAGAGCGCAAGCCGGCGGCCGAGCGCATCGCTGTGCGGTGCGTCGACTCCGACGTCCATCCGGTCCCCCGCCGCGGCGATCTGGTCAACTACATCCCCGAGCCGTGGCGCAGCAAGTACTTCCTCACCCGCCGGGTCGGTGAGCTCATCTACTACGACGCACCCGACTACGCGCACGCCTACGCCATGCGGGTGGACACCTTCCCGCCCGACGGCGAATTTCCCGGCAGCGACCCGGATCTCGCGTTCAAGCAGCTGATCATGGAGGCCGGAGCCGACATCGCCGTGCTGGAGCCTGCCGCATACTCCGCGCGGATCCCCGAAGCCAACACCGCAATGTCGAGCGCACTCAACGACTGGCAGGCCAACCATTGGCTCGATGCTCACAACAACTGGCACGAGCGGTGGCGCGGATCCATCTGCGTCGCGATCGAAGAACCCGAAGCAGCCGCCCGGGAGATCGAGCGCTGGGCCGGGCATCCCTACATGGCGCAGATCCTGATCAAAGCCGAGCCGCGTCCGTCATGGGGACACCCGAAGTATGACCCGCTGTGGGCCGCGGCCACCAAGCACGACATCACGGTCAGTTGCCACTTGTCGCGCAGCCATCACGAAGAACTGCCGATGCCTCCGGTGGGCATGCCCAGCTACAACCACGACTTCATGGTCACCTACTCCCTGCTGGCGGCGAACCAGGTCATGAGCCTGATCTTCGACGGTGTCTTCGACCGGTTCCCGACGCTGCGAATTGTCCTGGTGGAGCACGCCTACACCTGGATCCTGCCGCTGATGTGGCGGATGGACGCGATCTACGAGGCCCGCAAGTCCTGGATGGACATCAAGCGCAAGCCATCCGAATACGTCAAGGACCACATCAAGTTCACCACCCAGCCGCTGGACTATCCGGAGGACAAGACCGAGCTGACCCGGGCGCTGGAGTGGATGGAGTGCGAAAAGATACTGCTGTACTCGTCGGACTACCCGCACTGGACCTTCGATGACCCGCGCTGGCTGGTCAAGCATCTTCCCGAGCATGCCCGGGAAGCGGTTATGTTCCGCAACGGGATTGCGACGTACCACCTTCCCGAGACGGTTCCGGCCCTCGAGGGCCAGGTGCGGGTGTTCTGAATTGGCAGACGAGACCAAACCCCGGCGCCTCGCGCAGGGGCGAGAGCACGTCGTTGCGACTGTCGACGAAATCCCGCCTGGGACACACAAATTGGTGCCGATCGGACGTCACGGTGTCGGTGTCTACAACATCAACGGCACGTTCTACGCGATCGCAAACTATTGCCCGCACGAGGGCGGCCCGCTGTGTGCAGGCAGGCTTCGCGGTCGCACAGTAGTCGACGAGTCCGTACCCGGTGACGCGGTGATGGTGCGCGACCTGGAATACATCTACTGCCCATGGCACCAGTGGGGTTTCGAGCTGGCGACCGGAACCACGGCCGTCAAGCCCGAATGGAGCATCCGGACGTATCCGGTGCGGGTGGTCGGCAACGAAGTGCTGGTGCAGGCATGACGGAGAACAGCATCGAGATCAACGGCGGCAACGTCGTCTACGAGACCCTTGGAAAGACAGGCGAATTCATCGCTCTGACCCCGGGCGGCCGCTACAGCAAGGACATCGACGGGCTGCGGCCTCTGGCCGACGAACTGGTCAAGGGCGGATATCGGGTGCTGTTGTGGGACCGGCCCAACTGCGGAAAGTCCGACGTCCAGTTCTACGGCCAGAGCGAATCGCACATGCGGGCCGAGACGCTGCACGCGCTGATCACCGGTCTCGACATCGGGCCGTGCATCCTGGCCGGCGGTTCGGGGGGCGCCCGGGATTCCATGCTGACGACGATGCTGTACCCGGAGATCGTCACCAAGCTGGTGGTGTGGAACATCGTCGGCGGGGTGTACGGCTCGTTCGTGCTCGGCTCGTACTACATCGTGCCCAGCATCCTCGCGGTCCGCGGTCTCGGCATGAAAGGCCTTCTGCAGGTGGCCGAGTGGAAAGAGCGCATCGCGGAGAACCCCGTCAACGAGGAACGCATCCTGTCGCTCGACGCCGATCAGTTCCTCAAGGTGATGCTGCGCTGGCTCAACGCGTTCGTGCCGAAGCCGGGGCAGACGATCCCCGGCGTCGAGGACGAGATGTTCGACAACATCAGGGTGCCGACGCTGATCATCCGCGGCGGCGAGAACGACTGGGACCACCCCAAACGCACCTCCCTGGAGATCAGCTGCCTGATCAAGGGATCCACGCTGATCGACCCGCCCTGGCCAGAGGATGCCTGGGAGCGGGCGGCCGAGGCCCGTGCGCAGGGAAAGGTCAAGCGCTTCAACATGTTCGACACCTGGGTGCAGGCCGCTCCGGCGATCCTGGAGTTTTTGGGGGACCGCTGATGGCACACCGAGCGGTCACCGAGTGTGCGTTTCCTGACGTGCGCACCGGCGTTTCGCGTACGAAACCGCGCACTCGCCGCGCGTCTGCCGCCTCAGATCACGCGGATGTGGACCTCGCAGTTCAGCGACGCTTCGAGCGCCGTGTGGATGCGGCTTTCCGGCACCCGGGCAAGATCGGCCCTGCGCAACGTTACGTACACAACATCCCAGCCTTCCTCGCCGGGCACCCGGGTGATGTCCCCGCTGAGCCCGAACCCGGCGAGCACCCCGTGCGCGTCGTCGTCCGTTCCCCTGCTCACGTAGGTCAGCACTCCGGCCACCGGCTCGATGCCAAAGGCCTTGCGACACAACGCAATCGCGGTCCGCGTCAGCTCGTCGGCATCGGGGCCGCCCATCAGCAGCTCCACTTCACGGCGACCGGCCGGCATCGCCGCGAGGTTGTTGGCCACTACCTCGGCGCCCACGCCGCCGGCGAGTTCACGGAGCGTCGTCATGCCATGGGTTAACTGTGCAGGAGTGAGCGCACCGGCCGGGTCGACCTGGACGCGCACCACTGCGGTTCTCATGGTCGCCAGCCTATCGGCAGGACTATCGGCGTCATGAAAACCACAGCGCTGTCAACAGATCTCGCGGTAGCTGTGTGGCCCGGCTGCTCACCGCGCTTACTGCGGGTGCAGCCGGGAATCGAGGACCTGCACACGTATCGCGAGGCCGGCGGCTACCAGTCGCTTTCCGATGCGGCGCAATTGCTCGAGGAAGCCGACCGAAGCGGTGTGCTGGGCCGCGGCGGTGCCGCGTTTCCGTTGGCCGTCAAGGTGCGGGCCGTGCGCGACGCCCGGCGCAGCGGCACAGGAACAGTGGTGGTCGCCAACGGAGAGGAGGGCGAGCCGGCGTCTATCAAGGACCGGTGGCTGCTGCGGCACCGGCCGCATCTCATGCTCGACGGACTGCGCCTGGCCGCCCAGATGGTGGGTGCCCATTGCGCCTACGTCTACGTGTCGGACGCGTCGGCGGCGTCGGTTGTCGACGCCGCGGTGAGCGAGTTGGAGACGGCCGGGCTGATCGAGCTGCCGATCACCGTGGTCACCGTGGCCCCCGGGTATGTCGCCGGTGAGGAAACCGCGGCGGTGCGCGCGATCAATGGCGGGCCGGCCAAGCCCACGGACAAGCCGCCACGCCCGTTCCAGGAGGGCGTCGCGGGAGAGCCCACGCTGGTGAGCAACGTCGAAACTCTTGCGGTCCTGCCGTTCGTGCACCGGCACGGCGCAGACGCGTTCCGCGCGGCGGGCACATCGGCGTCGCCAGGCACTTTCTTGGCGACGATCACCGGCGCGGGCCGCGCGCCTGCTCTCTACGAGCTACCGCACGGCCTGCCGTTCTCGGAAGTTCTTGCATGGCATGATGTTTCGGCCGGCGAACTGCGCGGCGTGCTGATGGGCGGCTACTTCGCCGGCATGCTGAACCGCGAGATCCTCGACGCGACGCTGGATCATGAGACGCTGCGGCGGCTCGGCAGCGGATTGGGGTGCGGCGCGATCTCGCTGATCACCAGCGAGTGCCCGGTAGCCGTGGCGGCGTCGGTGATGGCCTATTTCGACCGGGAGAACGCCGGCCAATGTGGGTCGTGCTTCAACGGCACCGCCGCGATGTCGGCCGTCACGTCGGCTCTCCGTGACGGCGTCGCCACCTCCGAGGATCTGACGCGCCTCGAGCGCTGGTCCGTGGTGCTACGGGGTCGAGGCGCCTGCGCCACGCTGGACGCGGCCTGCAACGTTGCCGCCAGCCTGCTTGTGCAGTTCCCGCAGGTGGTCAGCCGCCACCTGGAAAACGATTGCGCCGCATGCCGTGCCGGCGTGTTCGATGCGCTGCGGCCCTACGAGGTGGAGGCGGTGACCAGCAGATGAAGATCCGTCTCGATCGGACGGTGTGCGACGGTTTCGGCGTCTGCGCGAAACATGCACCCGGCTATTTCTCGCTCGACGACTGGGGTTACGCGTCGCTGATCGGCGACGGCAGCGTGCTGGATGAAGACCACGACGCGGTCATGCGCGCGATTATGGACTGTCCGGTGCACGCCATCCTCACCATCGGCGAGCACCGGCCGCCGGACGGACCGCCATCGGAGGCCGATGCACACGACGAACCGGGGCTGAAAACCGAAGAGAACGAAGCGGAATGGGGATTCATCCGCTGAGACCGGGACGGCTCAGGATCGGGGCAACCGGAGGACCTGCTGCGCGATGATGTTGCGCTGAATCTCCGATGTGCCACCTGCGATCGTGCCCGCATAGCTCGCCGCGTAGCGCGCGAACCAGCTTGCGGTGGCGTGATCCGAACCGTACGGGTTGTACAGCGCGGTCATCGCCGGATCGGCGAGCCTGTCGCCGCCCGCGGCGTCGAGCGCATGCCTCGCCACGTTTTGCGCCCCCTCGAACCGAGCAGTTTGAGCACCGAGATGGCGGCCATGTCGGGATTGCCTCGCGCCGCCCGCGCCAGCGCCGCGGAACCCAGCAGCCGCAGCGCCTGATAGTCGATGGCCGCCGTTGCGAAACGGTCGCGGTCGACGGCGGTCTCGAGGGGAAAGTCGTCGAGAAGGTCGCGCAGGTGGCTGGCGAAGTTCGTCCACATGAGCGTGCGTTCATGGCCCAGCGACCCGTTGGCCACCTTCCAGCCGCCATTGAGCGGACCGACAAGGTTCTCGGCGGGCACCCGCACGTCAGTGAAGAACACCTCGTTGAAGTCCAGCTGGTCCCGGTCGTACACCGCGGGGATCGGCCGGCACACCACCCCTGGGCTGTCGGTGCGAATCAATAAGGCGCTCAGGCCTTTATGCTTCGCGGCGGCAGGATCCGTGCGTACGAACGTGAGCAGCACGTCGGCGTCGTGCGCCCCGGAGGTCCACAGTTTCTGCCCATTGACCACGAAGTGTCGCCCGCCGGCGTCGGTACGCAGCACCGCCTGTGTCCGCAGCCCGGCCAGATCAGAGCCGGCGCCGGGCTCACTCATCCCCAGCGATGCGGTCATGTCGCCACGCAGGATCGGCACCGCCCACCTGCGCTTCTGTTCTTCGGTGCCGAACGACAGCAACGACGCCGCGATGATGCCCACGCCTTGCGGGTTGTAGCAGTGATAGATCCGCCGCCGCGACAGCTCGTCGCGATGCACGTACTGCTGCAGGATGTCGGCATTGCGCCCACCGAATTCCGGGGGATTTCCGGGCAACAGCCAGCCGTGCTCGAATTGTGCCCGTTGCCACCGCCTCGCCCACTCCGGGACGTGAGAGCTCGACCGCGACCGCTCCCAGGTGGCCGCCTCCGGCGGAAGATGCTCGTCGAGGAAGGCGACGAATCGTGCCCGGAAGGCCTCCAGTTCGGCATCCAAGGTCAGTCGCACGGCACTCCTCGCCGATCCGTGGCGCTAGGTATCAAGTACTTTATAGGCTGCGGAGAGTTGCCGCGACAGGAAGGGTGTCAGGTGCTCGACGGAGAAAAAATTCTCATCACCGGAGCCACCGGCAAGATCGCGTTCCCCATCGCGCGGGCGCTAGCGCCGGACAACGAAGTCTGGGGCGCGGCTCGGCTGCGCAGTCCGGCCGACCGCGAAAAGCTCGCCGGCGCCGGGATCAGACCCATTGTGCTCGATATGTCCGCCGGCGACTTCTCGATGCTGCCCGGCGACTTCACCTACGTCTTCCATGCTGCGGTTGACACCGGCACCGGCGACTGGCCGACCTGCGTAAAAACCAACGCCCACAACTCGGGTCAGCTTTTGCATCATTGCCGTGCGGCCAAGGGTTTCGTGTTCTGTTCCACCGGGTCGGTCTACGGCTATCAGGGCCGGCGACCGCTGACGGAGGCCGACCCGCCGGGTGTGCCGCTGCGCGCGAACTACAGCTTCTCCAAAGTTGCTGCTGAGTCCGTATGCATTTGGGTCGCTGAGCATTTCGGTATTCCGTTGACGATCATCCGGATCTGCTCGACGTACGGGCCCGAAGGTGGTGCCCCCGCCGACCGCTTGGAAATGATGTTGGCGCGCAAGCCGATCCGGCTGCATCCGGACAAGCCCAATAACTACAACCCGATCTATGAAGACGACTACGTGCGGCTGGGCATCCGCGCCATGGAGGTTGCCTCGACTCCTCCGCTCGTCGTCAATTGGGCCGGCAGCGAGACCGTCAGTGTCGAGGAGTACTGCACCTACATGGGTGAGCTCGTCGGCGTCGAGCCGATGTTCGAGTACACCCCCGACGCGCACCCACCGCTGTGGCCCGACGTCACCTACATGCACCAGGTGCTCGGCCGCACGTCTGTGCACTGGCGGGACGGCTTCCGCCGGATGATCGGAGCCCGCCATCCTGAACTTCAACTGTCCGAACCGAACTCGGCAGGAAGTCGCGGCTGATGATGTTACCTGGCACGCCCTCCGATCAGGTGGCCGGAGTTCTCGACGCCGGCCGAGGCGACATCGGCACGCTGTTCGTGTCCATGGCGACCCGCCATCCCGACGGCAGCGATGCGGAGTATCTGCGTTGGCACACGTTGGACCATCGGCCCGAACAACACCGGCTGTCCGCCGTGCGCGCGTCCTTGCGCGTCGTGTCGACGCCGGAATGCCGTGCGGCCAGGGCGGCCAGCCCCGGTCGCTTCGACGCGATCGACCACGTGATGACGTACTTCTTCACTGATGTCAGTGGGCTGCAACGCTTCAACGACTTGTCGATTGCCCTGGGTGCGGCTGGCCGCAAGCTCCCGCTGCTTCCACCGGTGCAACGCGCGGTCTATGGTGTCACCGCGAAGGTCGCCGCGAGCCGAATCAAAATTGGTGCCGACGTGTTGCCGTGGTGGCCGGCCCGCGGCGTGTACCTGCTCCTCGAACGGGGCTCCGCCCAGGCGTCAGAGCTACTCGACGTCGAGGGCGTCGCCGGAATCTGGACCGGGGTGGGCGAAGACGTCCGCGGTTTCAGCAGCGCGGAGCCCGGCCAGCAGATCTCATACTGCTTTCTCGACGACGAGCCGGTCCAGACCGCACAGCGCCTCCGGCCCGTACTCGAAAAGCGTTGGTGCAGAGATGATCTCGAGCCTCTTCTCGCCGCGCCGTTTCAGGTCGTGGTGCCGTACGAATGGGGTCGCTATGTACCGTGAACAGGAGTCGACGTGCGCCTCGGCCTGATGATCGGCTCCGACAAGGAGCGCCCACGCCACGAGCGGCTGACCGGACTGATCGCCGACGGGCAGGCGGCCGAAGCAGCAAGCTTCGCATCGTTCTGGATTCCCCAGGTCCCCGGTTACCTCGACGCGATGACTGCCGCTGCCCTACTCGGACAATCCACTGGCCACGTCGAGATCGGGACCGCGGTCGTGCCCGTGCAGACCCGCCACCCGATTCCGATGGCGCAGCAGGCCCTCACCACGCAGATGGCCTGCCGCGGCCGGTTCACCCTCGGCCTCGGGCCGTCACACCACTGGATCGTCGCCGACCAGCTCGGCCTGACCTATGACCGCCCTGCCGCGTTGGTTCGCGACTACCTTCAGGTGCTCGACGCGGCGTTCAGACAACCCGGCCGCGTCGACGTCGAGAACACGACCTTCCGCGTGCACAGCCCGATGGACGTCACCAAATCGACCACGATGCCGATTCTGCTTGCGGCACTTGGTCCTACGATGCTGCGCATCGCCGGCGCACACACCGGCGGCACCATCCTGTGGATGGCCGACGAACGCGCCGTCGAACATCACGTGGCTCCCCGCATCACCGCCGCGGCGGCCAGCGCCGGGCGGCCAGACCCGCGGATCGTCGCCTGTGTTCCGGTGGTGTTGTGCGGGGACGACGAGATCGACGCTGCCCGTGGCCATGCCAACGAGGTGCTCGGCCACGCCGAGATCTCACCGAACTATGTCCGGCTCCTCGAGCACGGCGACGCCGAAGACGTCGGCGACACGATGGCCGCGGGCGACGAGAACGCGATCCTTTCCCGGTTGCGGCGCTACCGCGATGCCGGCGTCACCGATCTTGCCGCCCGTGTCGTCCCGCTTGGTGCCGACGCGGCCACGCGCACGGCGTCGCGGCAGCGCACGCAGGACTTCCTCGCGTCGATCGGCCCGCAGCTCTAGGGTTGCAGTTCGGCCAGCGCGTGCACCTGCTCGAGGTAATGCTCGAGCGAGTGGTGGACGAACCGCGCAGACACGGTTGTCACGCCGGCGGCGGCCATCGTCTGAAGTGTTCGTCTCGTCGACTCCGGCTGCCCCACCGGGTCGAGCGGTCGATCCGCCGGCAGCACGACGTCGAAACCTGTTGGAAGGTCATAGTATTTCAGCCATTCGGCAGCCGTGGCGACGGAGACGTTGAACGGGCACCACCCGTCGGCGAGGGTGACCGCCCGTCGTAGCGACCGGCGGGTGCGACCGCCGATCCAGATGGGCATGTGCGGCTGCAGCGCGCAGGGGTCGACCGTGAGGCCGCTGAACTCGTAGTAGTCCCCAGAGTAAGCGGGCTCGTTACTCGGCAGCGCCGCCCGAAGTGCTTTCAATGCGTCGTCGGCGCGAGCACCGCGGTCCTCGAACGGTGCGCCGAGCAAGTCGAACTCCTCCTTCAGCGTGCCGACTCCGACGCCGAGGATCACCCGACCCCTGCTGACGTGGTCCAGTGTGCCGTAACGCTTTACGATCGCCAGCGGGTGATGGTAGCCCAGCACCAGCGTCATGGTGGCGAGCCGGATCTGCCGGGTCCGCGCCGCGACATAGCCGAACGTAGCCAGTGGGTCCCAGTACCGCGCGCCGCGCCGCGGCGCCTCACTGGACGGCACGCCGATGTGCTCGCTGCAGGTCAGATGGTGGTAGCCGAGCCGGTCGGCAGCCTCTGCGACGCGGCCGATGTCGTCGATCGTCGCGGTTTTCTCCCACGTCAGCGCAGCGCCGCCGACATTGGTGACGACGGGCGTCGTGAGTCCCAGTTTCACTGCAGCGGCTCTTCTCCCGCCAGCACCGTGCGGTGCATGAGCCGGCCGCTGTCGGCGGCATACGGCAGCGCCCGGTGCATGGTGCCGGTGTTGTCCCAGATCAGCAGATCGCCCACCTGCCACTCGTGGCGGTACACGTACCGGGGCTGAGTGGCCCAGTCACGCAAGCGTGCGAGCAGCGCACGACTTTGCTCCACCGGCAACCCGATCACATAGTCCGCGGTCGCGCCCAGCAGCAACGACTTTCGCCCGGACCGGTGGGTCCACACCAGAGGGCAGGACTTCGTCGGCGACTTCTGCCAGAACACGACTTCCTCGTAGCTCATCTCCGGGTTCACGTAGTACTGCGAGCGTTCGGCGCTGTGGACCACCCGGAGGTCGGCGATCGCATCCTTGTCGGCTTGGGGTAGCTCCTCGTACGCGGCGTAGGTGTTGCAGAACTCCGTTTGTCCACCGGTGTCCGAAAGTTTGACGGCCCGCAGCAGTGTCGCCAGATTCGGGTAAGGCTGAAGCGAGCCGTCGAAGTGCCAGAACATCGAACCCTTCAGATACTGCGCCCGCTCGTTCACGTTCTTGTCGAGTGAGATCTTGTAGATGCCGCCTTGGCCTTCGTTGGCCACGATGGCGCCCAATGTGGTGGCGATCGCGACCTGCTGCTCGTCGCTGATCTGCAGACCGCGGAAGAAGACCACTCCGCGCTGTTGCAATGTGTCGCGGATCGTTTCCGCTTCGCGGCCCGAGAGCAGCGTGTCCAGGTCGGTCTTGATCTCGCTGCCGATCATCGGTGTGCAGTCGACGATGTCCATCCGCATCAGCTCAATCGCGTCAGGATCGTGTTCGCCGAATGCTGCACGCGCGGCTGGTTCCACAACTCCACGGCCAGCGACACAGTGATCAGCGAGTACAGCAGGTTGCGCAAGTTGGCGGCTTCCGGCGTTAACGGCTGGTCGTAGTCGAATTCGTCCAGATACGCCACCGCAGCCTGGGCGTGTGGAAACACCTCGTCGTAGAACGCGCGGATCTGTTCCATCGAACTGTTCACCCGCTTCACGTAGCGCTGGTGGCCGTCTTCGATGGCCCACTCGGGCACCAGGTGTTCGAGGTCCTGGAACTGTTGCGGCAGTGAGTGATTCATGGCACCTCGGCTTTGCGGGCCTCGCCGTCGCGGACGTAGTCGGCGACCACCTTGTGCAGGTGGCGGATCAGGATCTCTTCGTCGTTGACCGGAAACTGCTTGATCACACCGCTATTGAGCATCGCCTGCATGCCTTCCAGCGGGCTGGCGTCTTCCAGGATGATGTCGTTGAGAAAAGTCACGGTGAGCTCTTGTCCCAGCCGCTCCTTGTGGGTCCTCGGCGGCTGATAGAACATCTCCACTTCGAAAATGTGCGAATGCGGGCCGGTGGGCCAGTGCGTGTGCGTGCTGAACCCGGACGCCCCGAAGATCAGCACGAAGTTCGGGAAGAACTGGAAGGAGTCGAACCCGTACTTCTCAGAGCGGGTGGGATTGAGCCCGGGTGGCATCGGACCGCGATCGCTGCGCTTGTTCCACGGGCCGGCCGCACTGGCCTCCATGACGCATTCGATGGGCTTGGAGTACGGAGTCTTGCGTGACGGTTCGCCGGCGAACGAGAACATTCGGTGCGGGCCCTTGAGTTGGTAGGCCAGCGCATCGGTGAAGGGATTGGGTTTGTCCAGAGCGGCTTTGGCCTCGGCGGTGAGGTTGCCGAACGACGACGCGTGCAGGTATGGACCGTGATAGCTCTCGGCGAAACCGTCGACGAAAATCTTCCAG
Source organism: Mycobacterium sp. NGS19 (assembly GCF_059813155.1). NCBI lineage: Bacteria > Bacillati > Actinomycetota > Actinomycetes > Mycobacteriales > Mycobacteriaceae > Mycobacterium > Mycobacterium sp. NGS19. Next base: position 166,493 of record NZ_JCALEB010000004.1, on the reverse strand, counting down.
TTGCACTGCAATTCGGCCTTGAACCGGTATACCTGGTGCGGGCCGTCGAAGGGATAGCCCTCGATGCCGTAAGCCAGCGGGCCCAGGAAGTCGCGCAGCGGCTCGGTGTTGTGCGGGTTGAGGTTGACGAAGATGAAGCCTTCCCACACCTCGCACTGGATCGGCGGCACCCGGCAACTGTCGGGATCGAAGTCGAGCAGCAAGTCCTTGCGGGTCGGGGCCAGCAGCGACCCGTCGAGGTTGTAGCGCCACCCGTGGAACCGGCAGTACAGCACGGGGGCGCGCCCTTGGACTTCTTCGAACGGATCGTCGCGCCACACCAACTTGTTGCCGCGGTGCGGACAGATGTTGTGGAAAGCGCGGATCACGCCGTCTTTCCCGCGCACGACGATCACCGACGTGTTGAGACACTTCAGCTCGCGCGTGAAGTAGCTGCCCGAACGCGGGACGCGCTCGACGCGCCCGACATAGAGCCACGTTTTGGCGAAGACATGCTCGCGTTCCTTGGCGTAGAACTCCTCGGACACGCAGTCGTCGAGCGAGATGGGGCCGCGGCCCAATTCGGGATATGCGTCGGTCCAGTGCCCGCTTGCCGGCTTGGCCACCAGGACGTCTTGGCTCATGAGGCTCTCCTTCTCACCGGCCTCCTCCGTTCCGGCCGACGCTACAGCCGCAGAAATCAGCGAAACAGGTGCAAACCTTCAACACCCTGTTGCATATTTGGAACTCTCATGAAGCAGGCCCCGACCTTCGACTTGGCCGCGTTGCTGGTGTTCGGCAAGGTGGTGGAATGCCGCAGCGTCTCGAAGGCGGCGGCGGTGCTGGACATGCCGAAGTCGACGGTGAGCCGCAAGCTGAGCAAGCTCGAGTGCGACTTGGGCATCAAGCTGCTTCGCAAGAACACCCATCAACTGACCGTGACCGACCTCGGCGAGCGGGTCTACGCGCACGCGGTGAAGATCCTCGAAGAGGCCAACGGCGTACGTGCCTTGGCCGAAGCCAGCCGGCACGAGCCGCGAGGCGAATTGCGCGTGGCCATACCGGTTTTCGTCGGCATCGACTACGCATCGCGGGTGGGCGCGACCTTCCTGCAGCGCTATCCGCACTCGCGGCTGGACATCCGGCTGGTGGACTCCATGGTCGACCCGGTCAAAGACGGTTTCGACGTGGTGTTCGGGACCGGACCGCTGCAGGATTCGACGCTGATCGCCCGCAAGGTGTTCAGCCTCGAACTGTTCCTGTGCGCGTCGGCGGACTTCGTGCGTCGACTGCCCGAGCCGGTCACTGCGCCCGAGCAGCTGAACGCGCTGCCGTTCATCGACTTCGGGTTCTGCGGGCCACGCAGGCTGATCCTGGCCAAAGACAACCGACGCTGCGAACTGTCACCGCGAATCCGGGCGCGTGCCAACAACTTTCAGGTGTGCAAGCAGTACATCTTGCATGGGCTCGGCATCGGCGCGATGCCCACCCAGATCATCTGCACCAACGAACTGCGCGACGGCAGCATCGTCCCGGTGCTGCCTGACTGGACGCCCGAGCCGCTGGATGTGCACATGATCTACCCGTTCGAACTTTCCTTCTCGACGCTCATCAGCGCGTTCCACGAGACGGCGTGCGAGATCATCGTCGAGAACTCCGCGATTTCGGCGCGCGAACCTACGCTGAGCGACGATTTGCGCGTCGAGATCGCACGAGGCGGGCGCAGATGACGGCACCCCGCTCGTTGCGAGAGCTGTTCGACCAGCTCGGCCTGTGCGAGGTTCCGTCGTCCGACGGCACCGTGGTGATGGAGATGCCGGTGGACGAACGTGTCACCAACGTCGCCGGCGGCTTGCAGGGCGGGCTGATCGCCACCATGGCCGACGTCACGGCCGGCCAGTTGGCAGCACGGGCAACGCCGTTCGGCAACGCGATTGCGACCACCGACCTGTTCATCCGCTACCTGCGCCCGATCAAGATCGGCCCGGCTCGCGCGGTCGCGCGAATTCTGCGGACCGGCAAGCGATCCGTCGTCGTCCAGGTCGACATCTACCGCGGCAACGACAGCGAAATGGGCGCGACGGCGACGGTCAACTTCGCCGCCGTGGGCCAACAAGACTGACCGTACAAAAAACACGCCGGCCAGCTATGGATTCATGATCGCGCCGCCTGATAACGTGATTCTCATCACTGAGAACGCCGTGTCCCTGGAGGCCACTATCAAACCCGTGGACGTGATGTGTCCGAAGCACTAGGCCGTCCCCTGCCCCCCGTCACCGACGAGACCGAGTTCTTCTGGCGCTCCGGTGCTGACGGCACATTGCGATTTCAGGAATGCACGAGATGCAACGCGCTGATCCACCCGCCCGCGCCGATCTGCCGCTACTGCCGATCACATGAAAGCGGCGTGCGGGCCGTCTCGGGCCGCGCGACACTGTCCGGCTTCACCGTCAACCACCGGTTCAGCCTGCCGGGGCTGACCGCGCCCTACGTCGTGGCTCAGGTCGCGATCGTCGAAGACCCGCGCGTGCGGCTGACGACGAACATCGTCGACTGCGACCCCGACCAACTCGAGATCGGCCAGCTGGTCGAAGTGGTCTTCGATCAGCACGACGACATCTACCTGCCGCTGTTCCGGCCAGCGGCCGAACAACCCGCCGAGCCGGCGCCGCAAGCCGTCGACGAGATCGACCCGGAGCGGTTCGGCGAACACGTTCGCCCGATGCTGACCCGGGACAAATTCGAGGACAAGGTCGCGCTGACCGGCATCGGGATGTCCGAGATCGGCCGGCGTCTGATGCGGCCGCCGCTGGCCTTGACGATCGAGGCCTGCGAACGCGCAATCGCCGACGCCGGACTGACATTCGACGAGATCGACGGACTGTCGACGTATCCGGGCGGCGGCGGCTTCGGTCCGTTCAGTGAAGGCGGAGTGACGGCGCTGGAGTCGGCACTCGGTATTCGGCCGACGTGGCACAACGGCGGCATCGAGACGTTCGGTCCCGGCGGCTCGGTGATCGCCGCCATGCTCGCCGTGGCCACCGGGTTGGCTCGGCATGTGCTGTGCTTCCGGACGCTGTGGGAAGCGACGCACGGCGAGTTGATGAAGCAGGGCAAGATCGCGCCGATGATGCGGGCAGACAGCTGGTTCCTGCCGTTCGGGGCGGTGTCTGCGGCGCACACGCTGGCCCAGAACGCCCAGCGGCACTTCCACCGCTACGGCACCACGCGCGAGACGCTGGGCTGGATTGCGTTGAACCAGCGCGCCAATGCCGCGCTGAACCCGACCGCGATCTACCGCAAACCGATGACCATGCAGGACTATCTGGACGCGCGGATCATCACGACGCCGTTCGGCCTCTACGACTGCGATGTGCCTTGCGACGGAGCGGTCGCGGTGATCGTGTCGCACGTCGACGTCGCCCGCGACATGGCCAAGCCGCCGGTGCTCGTCGAAGCCGTCGGTACGCAGATCATCGAGCGGCTCGACTGGGATCAGAGCACGCTGACGCATGAACCGCAGTCGCTCGGACAGGCGGCGCACATGTGGAGCCGGACCTCGTTGCGGCCCGACGACGTCGACGTCGCCGAGCTGTACGACGGATTCACCATCAATTGCCTGTCCTGGATCGAGGCCTTGGGATTCTGCGGCATCGGCGAGGCCAAAGACTTCCTCGACGGTGGACACAACATCGCGCGGGATGGCGTGCTGCCGTTGAACACTCACGGCGGCCAGCTGTCGCACGGACGCACCCACGGGATGGGGTTGGTGCACGAGGCCGTCACCCAACTGCGTGGCGAAGGCGGTGAGCGCCAGGTGAAAGACGCACGGGTTGCCGTCGTCAGCAGCGGCGGGCTCACTCCCAGCGGCGCAATCCTGTTGCGGGCGGACACATGAGCAACTGGCCCGCGCCGTCTTCGTGCGTCGTCGAGGTCGACGGCATACCGATGTCCGGTCTGCTCGCCGAAGCACCAGATCCGCGGGCCACCGTCGTCGCGATTCACGGCGGCGCCACGACGTCGGCGTACTACGACTGCCCAGGACATCCCCGGTTGTCCTTCCTGCGGCTGGCCGCAGCACTCGGATTCACCGCGATCGCGATCGACCGCCCCGGATTCGGCGCGTCGGCGCCGCACTCCGAGACCATGACGGATCCGGATCGCCGCGTCGAATTGGCTTATGGCGTGGTCGATGCCATCCTCGGCACCCGGTCGCGCGGCGCCGGGCTGTTCTTACTCGGTCACTCCAACGGCTCCGAGCTCACCGTTCGAATGGCGGTCGCCGACCCGAAGGTGCTGGGCCTGGAGACCTCGGGCACCGGTCGGCGCAACCAGCCCGCCGCTCATGCGGTCCTGAACAGACCGAAGATCCGTGACATCCGCCGGGGTGTGCGCGAATTGCTCTGGGACGCAACGCACCTCTACCCCGACGACGTCATCGGCGGGGTGCAGTCACCGTCGCCCCCCTATGAGGGCACCGTGGTCGCGACGTGGCCCAATCGCGACTTCCCCGCTCTGGCAGCGCAGGTGCGTGTTCCGGTCCGGTTCACGCTGGCCGACCAGGAACCGTTCTGGGAGAACGGCGCTCGCGGCCTCGATGACGTCGCCGCGATGTTCACCTCCGCGCCCCGCGTTGTGGTCAACGAGCAGCGCGACAGCGGCCACAACCTGAGCCTGGGCCACACCGCGGCCGCATACCACCTGGGTGTGCTGTCGTTTGTCGAGGAATGCGCTGTTGCACTGCATGTTTCGGGCAAAGTGAACGTCCAACCGGAGGCCAGCTGATGCGGATCGGATTCATCGGGCTGGGCAGCCAGGGCGGACCGATGGCGCGCGCGATCGTCGATGCCGGTTTCGAGACGACGCTGTGGGCACGCCGTCCGGCGTCGCTCGAGCCCTACGCCGACACTGCTGCGAAAGTCGCCGGCTCACCGGCAGAGCTGGCAGCGGCCAGCGACCTGGTCTGCCTGTGCGTGGTCGGCGACGCCGACGTCGAGGAAGTACTGAGCGGAGACGACGGCGTCCTGGCCGGAATGAGCGACGGCTCGGTGATCGCGATTCACAGCACGGTCCATCCCGACACCTGTCGCAGGATCGCGGAAAAGGTTGAGAGAAAGGGTGTTTCGGTCATCGATGCGCCGGTCAGCGGGGGCGCTCCCGCGGTGGCCGAGAAGCGCCTGCTGGTGATGGCCGGCGGCGACGAAGACGTCGTTGCGCGGTGCCGCCCCGTGTTCGACACGTATGGCAGTCACGTCTATCTCGGGCCGCTGGGCTCGGGCCAGGTGGCCAAGCTGCTCAACAACTTGTTGTTCACCGCCAACCTCGCCAACGCGAAGACCACCCTGCAACTCGGCGAGGCACTGGGTGTCAGCGCCGCGAGCCTGACCGACGTTCTCACGCGCGGCTCGGCCAACAGCGCTGCGCTGGGCAGCATCGCCGCGCTGGGTGGCAGTCTCGAGGTGCTCACTCAAGTGGCCGGCGCGCTGCTGCAGAAGGACGTTCGGCTGGTGGTGGATATCGCCCAGAAAGCCGGCGTCACCCCGGGCGCAGTGCTCGACGCGGCCGACGCCGCATTGGAATTGCTGGGGCACCCGCGGTGAGCCGTGTCGGCTTGATCGGGGCGGGGCGCATGGGCGCTCCGATGGTCGGGCGCCTCGCAGACGCGGGCCATGACGTTCGCGTGCTGATCCGTACACCCGAAAAGAGTTCTGACATCCGAGCTTTGGGCGCGCAGCCGGTCACCGCGGTCACCGCGCTGGCCGCGGATGCCGATGTCGTCGTCGTCTGCGTGTTCACCGATGAGCAGGTGCGGAAGATCTGCCTCGAAGGTGATCTGCTGGCGGCGATGAAGCCGGGATCGGTGCTCGTGATCCACACCACCGGCAGTCCCGACACCGCAGAGGCGATCGCGACGCGCGCCGACAGGTACTTCATCGAGGTCGTCGACGCACCCGTCAGCGGTGGGCCGCACGATGTTTCGGCCGGCCACGTCACGCTTTTCGTCGGCGGCGCCGACCAGGCAGTCGCACAGGTCCAACCGCTGCTGTCCAGCTACGGCGATCCGGTGCTTCACGTCGGGCCGATCGGTACGGGTCAGCGGGTCAAGCTGATCAACAATGCGCTGTTCGCCGCCCAGATCGGGCTGGTCACCGAGGTGATCGAGTTGGGCAGTCGACTGGGCATACCGGAATCGACTCTGTTGCAAGCACTTCCGCATGGCAGCGGCACCAGCAGCGCGCTGAGCCGGATAGCCGCCGCGGGGTCGGCGTCGACCTTCGTCTCCGCGGTCGCAGACTTCATCGGCAAGGACGTCGCGGTGATCCGCAAGACCCTTGCCGAGTTGGGCTGTCACATGGGACCGCTTGACGACATCATCAACGCGGGACTGGAGGCGTGAATGAGACGACCGCCGCCACCGCCTGCGATCCGGCTTCTCCAGGTCATCAGCCCGCCGCGAAAGAGGAAACCATGACCAAGCCGAAACTGGTGTTCAACCCGTATTCGCAAGAGTACTTCGACAATCCGTACGAGATCTATCGGCGGATGCGCGATGAGGCTCCGATCTACTACGACGAGGACGAGGACTTCTACGCGCTGACCCGGTATGCGGACGTGGCGGCGGCTCTCAAAGACCACGAATCGTTCTCCTCCACCCGCGGGTGCCACCTGTCCATGATCAAGTCCGGCGAGGGATTCCAGAAATCCATCATCTTCATGGATCCGCCGGAACACCGCTTCATGCGCAGCCTGCTCAACAAGGCGTTCACCCCGCGGGCCATCCAGTCCCAGCGCGAAACGGTCGTCGAACTGGTCGAGCACTTTCTGTCCAAGGTGGATCCCGACAACTTCGATGTGGTTCAGGACTTCTCCGGCCCGTTTCCGGTGGAGGTGATCACCAGGATGGCCGGGGTGCCGGAGGACTACCGCCAGCAGGTCCGGCACTGGATCGACAAGGGTCTGGAAGTCAAGCCAGGACAGCTCGAGATGTCCGAAGAGAACATCCAGGCCAACATGGACGCCGGGGTCTACTACTACAGCCTGGTGCAGGAGCGTCGGCAGAACCCGCAAGATGACATGATCAGCCGGCTGATCGCCGCTGAGATACCCGGCGACAACGGCCAAATGCGCAAGCTCGACGACATCGAGATCACCGGCTTCGTCGCGCTCTTGGGCGGCGCGGGCGCTGAGACCGTGACCAAGTTGGTCGGCAGTGCCGTAGTCGAATTCGCGCGGCATCCCGAGCAGTGGCAGATGTTGCTCGACAACCGCGGCCTGGTACCCGCCGCCGTCGAGGAGTTACTGCGGTACGTAGGCCCGGTCCAGTACAACGTGCGCTACACACTGAAGGAAGCCGAAGTGCCCAGCGGCACGATTCCCGCGAACAAGCCGGTGTTCCTGATGAAAGCGGCCGCCAATCGTGACCCGCGCGCATTCGACGATGCCGAGACGTTCAATATCACCCGCGACCGCACCCAGGCTCCGCACCTTGGCCTGGGCTACGGCATCCACAGCTGCCTCGGTGCGGCCCTGGCACGGCTGGAGACGACCATCGCACTCGAGCACCTGCTCGACTTCATGCCGCGCTACGAGGTCGACTTCGACGGTCTGGAGCGCGTGCACATGCAAAACGTCGCCGGATACCACCGAGTGCCAGTGAGGGTTGTGAAATGACGAAGAAGATCAAGGTCGACTTCGGCCTCTGCGAGAGCAACGGGGTGTGTATGGGCATCATCCCGGAAGTGTTCGAACTCGACGACCAGGATTACCTTCACGTCCTCCAGGAGGAGGTCACACCCGAAATCGAGAGTCAGGTCAAGGAGGCCGTTCGGCAATGTCCGCGTCAGGCGATATCGATCAGCGACGAGTGAGCAGCCAATGACCACAACAGAACTCGTTTTCGACCCGTTTTCCGAGGAGTTCTTCAACGGTCCTTGGGAGATCTACCGGCGCATGCGCGAGGAAGCGCCGGTGTATTACAACGAGCAGTACGATTTCTACGCTCTGTCCCGGCACGAAGACGTGGCGGCCGCGTTCAAGGATTACGAGACCTACTCGTCGGCGTACGGGCTGGACTTGGCGATGGTGAAAGCCGCTGAGCCGCCGCCGATGAAGGCGATCATCGTGATGGACCCGCCCGAGCACCGCCAGATGCGCAGCCTGATCAACAAGGTCTTCACGCCGCGGGCGATCGAGGCGTTGCGGCCCATGGTCACCAAGACAATCGAGCGCTATATCGCCGACGCCAATCCCGAACGATTCGACGTCGTGCAGGACTTCTCCGCGTTGTTCCCGGTCGAGATCATCACGGAAATGCTCGGTGTCCCTCAGGAATACCGCCAGAAGGTGCGCGAATGGGTCGACACGACGCTGCATCGTGAGCCCGGGCAGGTCGAGATGTCCGAGCAGGGCCTGCAGGCCGTCGGCGAAACGTTCGCGCTGTATTACCAGCTGATCCAGGAGCGGCGCGCACAGCCTCGCGACGACATGTTCAGCCGCTTGATCGCGGCCGAAATCCAGGACGAACACGGCCAGCAGCGCCAACTCGACGACTTCGAAATCGCAAGCTTCGCAACGTTATTGGGCGGAGCCGGCGCCGAGACTGTGACCAAGCTGGTGGGCAATGCCGCCGTCACCTTCGCCCGCAACCCCGACCAGTGGCAGAAACTGCTCGACGACCGCAGCAAGATCCCGGCCGCTGTCGAAGAGCTGCTGCGCTACGAGGCACCGAACCAGTACAACGTGCGACGGTCCATGCGCGACGTCCAGCTGCACGGCGTGACCATTCCGGCGGGCAAACCGGTCTTGCTGCTCGGCGGTTCGGCGAACCGGGACCCCGAAGCGTTCACCGACGCCGACAAATTCGACATCGACCGCGACCGCACCGAGGCGCAGAACCTCGGCTTCGGGTACGGGGTGCACAGCTGTCTGGGTGCGGCGCTGGCCCGGATGGAAAGCGCGATAGCACTCGAGAAGCTGCTCGACTTCATGCCGCGCTACGAGGTCTTCTGGGATGAGTGCCGACGGGTGACAATGCAGAACGTCGCAGGCTGGTCGCATGTACCCGTCCGCGTGCTGACCTGATTCGGCCCGCGGAACGTCTCAGAGGCCGGAGAGGATCACGCCGTTGCAGTCGGCAGCCTTCTGGCGCAGCTTGACCGCTTGCTGGTAGGCCTCGGAGTTGTACCACTCACGGGCGGCATCGACCGATTCGAACTCCAGCAGCACGGTTTGCGTGCCATGCCATTGGCCCTCGAGCACCTCAGGGTTCTGGTCGAACGCCAGGAGCGTGGACCCCGCCATCGCCTTACCGGCCAGCTTGGCGTACTCGGCCATTCCAGCCGGATCTTTGACGTCCTCGGTGATGAGGATGTAACCCTTTGGCACTGAATCTCCTTTACTGTCAATCGGTTTCGACGATCGCCTGCTCCGGGCAGTTCGCAATCGCGTCCTTGGCCGCATCTTCGAGACCGTCGGGCACCTCGGCCGGATCGGCGACGGCGTAGCCGTCGTCGGTCATGTGAAACACATCAGGACACAGCGTCAGACACATGCCATGGCCTCGGCAGCGGTCCTCGTCGACGGCAACCTTCACCGGCCACCTCCGTTCGCCGCCAGGTCGAATTCGATGTGCAGCTCGGTGAGCCCGCGCAGTATGTAGGTCGGAATGTATTGGTAGCGGCGGTTATTCGGCGGACCGTGATGCGCCTCGCTGATGCGGATGTCGGTGGTGCGGTCCAGCAACCGCTCGAGCCCGACGCGCGTCTCGGCGCGCGCCAGGGGCGCACCGGGGCAACTGTGGATGCCGCGTCCGAACGCGAGGTGCTGGCGAGCATTCTTACGCTCGGGGTCGAAGACATCGGGGTCGTCGAAGCGGCGCGGGTCGCGGTTGGCCGCACCGTTGATCACCATCACCGTGCAGCCGGCGCCCAGTGGCTGCTCGCCGACGGTGGTAGGCACCCGCGACAACCGGAAGTCGCCCTTCACCGGGCTTTCGATGCGCAGGCACTCTTCGATGAAGTTCGGCAGCAGGCTTCGGTCGTCGCGCAGCTTGCGCTGGATGTCGGGACGGTCACCGAGCATCTTCATCGCGGTGCCGAGCAGACGCACGGTGGTCTCCTGCCCGGCCGAGAACACGTTGGTGGCGACGCGCACCACGTCACCGACGTCGGGCACCGTCCCGTCGGGGAACGTCGCGGTGGCAAGTCCGGTCAGCACGTCGTCGCGGGGCTCGCGCCGGCGGTCTTCGATGTACGTGGCGAAGACGTCGTAAAGGTACTCCAGCGGGGTCTTGGCCAAAGTCTTGTCCGCATTGCCCAGGCCGCTGCCATGGGTGCCCCGCGCGAGCCGCTCCAATAGCTCGGGACGGTCCTCGTCGGGGACGCCGAGCAGATCAGCGATCACGCGTAACGTGAACGGGCCGGCAAATCCCTTGATGAACTCGCCCTGACCTGGCGCCAGGAAGTCGTCGAGGATGTCGTCGGCGAGCTGCCACATCGCGTCCTCGTTCTCCTTGAGGCGCTTCGGCGTGATCAGCCGCATCAGCAGGGCGCGGTGGTTGGTGTGAGTCGGCGGATCCAGTGTCGGCAACTGGTCGCTGAACGGGATCTCGTCGCGATGCTCCTTGATGATCTCGGTGACGTCGTCACCTTCGAGCGGTACCGGAAAGCCCGGGAACGGCCCGGTCACCGAGATGCACGACGAGAATGTTTCGGCGTCGTTGTAGACGTCGACGGCCTCCTGCCAGCCAGTCACCATCGTGACGCCGTAGTGCTCTTCGCGGGTGACCGGGCATTTGTTGCGAAGTGCCTCGTAGAACGGATACGGGTCGTCGGTCAGACGGCCGTCCCGGAAGAAGTCGACCTTGGTCAAATCCTCCGCCAGATCCTCCGCCATGTGCTACTCCGTTTCCGACGATCTCTTACTACGAGAACGTGACTCTCATCAATGAGTATCAGATTTTCACAGTCGGCGCGCCGCCGTCAACGCAGACCACTGCCTCGCTTCGACGCCGCATCATCACTGAATCGGCTCGTCACCCAGCACCGTGGTGCGCAGCATCTCCCGGGGTGAGTTCGGGTCATAGGGCGCGGCCCGGTGCAGCACGCCGCGGTTGTCCCAGATCACGGTGTCGCCCACGGACCAGCGGTGGCTGTATACCTTCTCTGCGCGGGTGGCTCGATCCAGCAGGTCGGCCAGCAGCGCCCGGCCCTCGTCCAGATCCATCCCGACGATGTAGTCGGCGGAGGCGCCGAGCACCAGCGATTTGCGTCCGCTGCGGTGGGTCCACACCAGCGGGTGCTCGTGAGTTGGGCGGGCCCGCCAGCGCGCGAGCTCTTCGGGGGTCGGGTTGGGGTTGACGCGGCGCTGCGACGCCTCCAGGGAATGCACCACCCGAAGCGACGCGAAGCGGTCTTTCTCGTCGTCGCTCAGTTCCTCGTAGGCGCCGTAGGAGCTGGCGAACTCGGTTTCTCCGCCGCGCTCGGCCACTTGGACCGCCGACAACACCGTCGCTTTCTGCGGTGGTTCGCCGTTGGTCGGCGTACAGCCGTCGATGTGCCAGTCGAACGTCGCGCGCAGGTAGGCCGCCGACGAGTTTTTCGACTTGTCCAGCGTCACCGGGTAGATGCCCGCGATCCGATGGTGGCCGTCGGAGGAATGATCGACCTCGCCGAGGCGTCGGCAGAATTCGACCTGCGTCTGCGGGTCGAGGTGCAGACCCGGAAACACCAGCACGCCGTTGTCTTCCAGGGCGTCGAGCACGGCTTGGCCGATGCCGTCGTTGGTGGCCAGGGCCTCCCGGTCCACCCCGGATACCTGCGCCCCGACCGAGGCGGTGAGCTTGGTGATTGTCAGCAGACTCATGATCAATGCGTCCTGTCCGTCACGGCACCGGCGCGCTGATCCGGTGAAGCTCCGCGTCGGCGGAGTCGGCGGGTTTCTGGGTACCGAAGATCTCGACCGCCATCGACACCATGATCATCGAATAGACGAGGTGCAAGAGGTTCAGCGCGTCCTCGGGGATGTCGTCGAGAGGGAATTTGTCGCAGTAGTCGATGGCCTCCTCGAAGCGGGGCGAGAACGCGTCGTAGAACTCTCGGATCTCGGGCATCGGGGTAGCCAGGCGCATCGCCCAGCGTTCGGGTTCTGTTGCCAGGCACCACTTTTCGGCGAACGGCTCGAATTCGGCGAACGCGCTTGGCAATTTCGATTCGGCCACGGTCACACCCCCACCGGAGCGCGTTCGTTCTTGTACTCCTCGACCCATTTGACCGCCTCGTGGTGAAGATGACGGACGAGGATCTCCTGATCGCTCAGCGGATAGTCGTCGACTATCGGTTCTCCCAAGCCGTACTCCAGGGCCGCCTGCGTCCCGCCCAGCATGCCCGCGTCCTGCAACGCGAATTCCTTGAGCACCACTGAGGCCACCTCGTGTTCGATGCGCTCACGGACGGTGCGTGCCGGATGAAATGCGTTGTAGGCCTCGAACTTATGGGTGTTGTGCGACGTCGGCCAGTACCGGTACAGCAGGTACCAGCCGTGGTAGATGAGGATTTCCAGGTTGGGGAAGATCTGGAAATTGGTGATGCCCCACGGCTCGATACCGCCCGGGTTCAGGCCGGCCGACTGGTGCGTCTCCGGTGTCCGCCACGGCCCCACCAGCCCGCTGCGCGTGATCCGTTCGACCGGATACATGTACTCCGGTGCCAGCAGCCACCGCCGGGTGCCTGCCGTGGACACCAGCCGGTGCGGCCCGTCGATCTGGAAGTGCCCGCACTCGAACGTCTGGTTGGGCTGACGCACCGCGCTCGGCACCTGCTGGCTGTGCAGCGACGGCACGTGGTAGTACTCCTGGAACGCGTCGGCGAAGATCTTCCAGTTGCTGTTGTTGTGCGCTTCGAATTCGTAACGCTCCGTCATCAGGTGGAACGGATAGTCGTCGAGCGCTGTGATCATGGGGCCCAAGTACTCCCGCAGGCTCCACCGCGGTTCGGGGTCGAAGTTGACGAAGATGAAGCCGTTCCACACATCGCAGTGCACCGGCTTCAACCCGTACTGTGACGGGTCCAGGTCGAAGAACTCCCCCTGCTGCTGCACGAACTTCAGTTGCCCCGTGAGGTCATAGCGCCACCCGTGGTACTTGCAGGTGAACTGGCGGCAGGTGCCTTTGACTTCCTCGTGGGGAAAGTCGTTCCAGACCAACTTGTTTCCGCGGTGCCGGCAGATGTTGTAGAAAGCACGGATCTGTTCATCCTTGCCCTTGACCACGATCACCGATGTTCTGGCAGCATCAATCTCTTTGGTGAAGTAGCTGCCCACCCGCGGCACATCCTCGACCCGGCCGACGTTCAGCCATGCCCGCTTGAACACCGCCTCGCGCTCGAGTTCGTAGAACTCGGGCGAGATCGAGTCGCGAAACGAGATAGGTCCGGTGCCCAGTTCCGGATAGTGTTCGGTCCAGCTGCCCTCGGCCGGCTTAGGCCACTTACCCATGCGAACCTCCTTGTGCTGCTTGAAATCTCATCACATCACCGAACCACCGTTGACGCCCAGAGTCTGGCCGGTGATGAAGCCGGCCGCCTCCGAACACAGAAAGCCCACCGCCGCCGCGATGTCTTGTCCCGTCCCCAGATGCCCCACGGGGATACTTGCCGCCATCTGCTCGCTCGGCGGCAGGTGGCCGGCGGCTTGCGACTGGTGTTGCATGGGCGTCTCGATGCCCGACGGCGGAATATTGTTGACCGTGATGCCGACCGGTCCGTATTCGCGCGCCAGGGAACGAGTCAAAGACAGCAACGCCCCTTTGGACGCGGCATAGTGGGCCATGCCCGGTGAACCGCGCTGGGCGCTCGACGACGAAATCATCACGATCCGGCCCCATTTCGCCTCGAGCATGTCCCGCACCGCCAGCTGACAACAGTGAAATGTGCCGGTGAGGTTCACGTCGATCAGCCGCTGCCACGCCTCGAGTGTGATGTCGGTGAACGGTGCGAAATCGACTGCGCCGGCGCTGGTCACCAGAATGTGTACTGGCCCCAATTCGCTTCGGACCTTGGCGAACGCTTCCTCCACGGCGGCGCGGTCGCTGACGTCGGCTGCGACGCCCAGCGCCGTGACGCCCTCCGCCCGCAGTTCTTCGGCCACCCGCTGTGCTGCGTCGCCGTCGAGGTCGAGCACCGCGACCTTGTTCCCGAGCCTGCCGAGCTCGTGACACGTCGCTTCGCCCATGCCCGACGCGCCGCCGGTCACCACCGCTACTCGGTTCATCGAATCCGCCTCATTTTCAACCCTTCTCGGCTACTCGTAGACCACGTGGACTGTCCGGCTGGTCGGCAGCGATTGGCACGTCAGCACCCAGCCCTCGGCCACCTCGTCGTCATCCAGTGCGTCGTTGTTGAGCATCCTGGCGCTGCCATCGACGATTCGCGCCATACACGTTCCGCACGAACCGGTTTCACATGACGACGGTGCGCGCAGGCCGGCGGTTCGTGCGGTCTGCAGCAGCGTATTGCCCGACCGGTACGGCACCGTGGTCTTGCGGCGATCCAGTTCGATGACCACCTCTTCGGTCTCTGCCGCGGCGCTGTCGAGGACATCGGCAGGCACCGGCGCCACCTCGAAACGCTCCAGGTGCACCCGCTCGCGCGGCACGCCTGCGGTCAGGACTGTGTGTTCCACGGTGTCCATGAACGCAGCGGGACCGCAGATGTAGTAGTCAGCCGCGCCGGCCCCGGCGACGAAGGTTTCAATGTCCGACGGTGTCACGACGCCGGAGTCTTCGTCGAAGTGATGGACCACGGTCAACCGTTCGGCATAGCTGTCGGCCAGCCGGGCCAGCGCGTCGGCGAAGATCACCGACTCACGGCTGCGGTTGGCGTAGAACAAGCGGATTCGCCGAGACGATTCGGCCAACGCCGTTCGCACGAGCGACATGATCGGGGTGATGCCGCTGCCGCCGGCGAACGCCACGATGTCGTCGGAGGTTTCCCGCAGCACGAACCGTCCCTCCGGCGGTGCGGCGTGGATTTCTTTGCCTTCGGACGCGGTGTCGTTGAGCCAGTTGGAGACGAGCCCGCCGGGATCGCGTTTGATGGTGATTTGCAGATCGTCCTCGACGGGCGCGGAAGACATCGAGTAGCAGCGACGCAGCTCTTGACCGTCGACGTTGACGCGAAGCGTCAGGAACTGGCCGGCCTGATACCGGAATCTCGAGGAGCAATGCTCCGGAACGTCGAGCACGAGAGACACCGCGTCGGGTGTCTCGCGCACCACGCGCTTGATGCGCAGCGGCGCGAACCCGTCGACTTCCGTATCCCCGCTCATCGTCGTCGACGATATCAAGTACTTGTCATAGTTATCAAGTACTTACTATTGGGGGTCGATGTGGTCTACGTGCAACTTGTGGCCGGTGCCCTCTTCGATCACGCGGCCGAGCAGCTCGCGCAGCGTCTTCTGCTCGGCGCTGTTGAGCACCCCGAACACCTTCTGGTGGGCATCGATCGCGTCGTTGACCACAGCCTCGGCAACCTCGCGACCCCGATCGGTCAGGAAGGCCTGAAGTATCCGGCCGTGTTGCGGGTCTTGCTTGCGCTCCACCAATCCGCGCCGCTCGAGTTCTTTCAAGGCCAGCTGCACACCCTGCGGGCTGATGAGCAGACGCCGGGCCAACTCGGCACCCGACAGCCCGGGTTCGGCGGCCAGCTGGCGCAGCATGCCGATCTGCGCGGTGCTCACACCGTGGTCGCTCACCGAATCGTTCACGGTGGTCAATGCGAAGTACCACGCCTGCTTGAGCAGCCACAGGATGTTGTCGGTCTGTTCCATATGCGCTCCCTCGCTAGACGCTATCGCTTGAAGATCTGGCCGTTCTTCATCACGAACTGCACATCGAGCGTGGTGGAGATGTCGCGTGACGGGTCACCCGGCACGGCGATGAGATCTGCCAAGTAGCCGGGCGCGATGCGACCGAGTTCGTCGTCGGCGTCGATGAGCTCGGCGCTGGTGACGGTCGCCGCGCGCACGGCCTGCATCGGCGTCATGCCCCGAGAAACCAAGGCGCACAGTTCTTTTGCGTTCTGGCCGTGCGGAATTGCCGGCGCATCCGTGCCACAGGCGATCCGCACACCGGCGGCTATCGCCTTCGGCAGCATCGATTGCGCGCGGGGGAACACCTCTTCGGCCTTCTTGCGCAACTCCGGGGCGATCCGGTCGACGGCCATCGCCTCCGTGAGGTAAGTGGTCGACACCAGAAACGTGCCGGTGTCGGCCATCATCTTGATGGTGTCGTCGGAAGCCAAGAACCCGTGCTCGATGCAGTCGATACCAGCGCGGATGCACGCCCGAATCGAGCTGTCCCCCACGGCATGCGCCGCGACCCGGACCCCGGCCCGGTGCGCTTCGTCGGCGATCGCGGCGAACTCTTCGTCCGAATATTGTTGCGCGCCTGGCGCGGTGCTGTGCGACATGACGCCGCCCGATGCGGAGACCTTGATCAACTTGGCGCCGTGCCGTATTTGGTATCGCACACAGGCGCGCACATCGTCGACCCCGTTGGCGATCCCCTCTGCCACCGACAGCGGCATGATGCCGGGGGCAAGGCGTTGGAACACCGTCGGGTCGAGGTGCCCTCCGTAGGGCGTCACCGCATGGCCGGCCGGATAGATTCGCGGGCCGATGTGCCAGCCCTGGTCGATCGCGCGCTGCAGCGCGACGTCGAGGAGGTAGCCGCCGGTCTTGACCATCAGCCCCAAGTTGCGGACGGTGGTGAAGCCGGCCTCGAGTGTGGTGCGGGCGTTGACCGCTCCGCGCAGGGTCCGGTACGCGGGATCGTCCTGCACGCCGTGCATGGGGCTGGGCAGGCCCTCCGGTCCGCCGGGGCCGCCGATGAGCAGGTTCAGCTCCATGTCCATCAGACCCGGCAGCAAGGTGACGTCGCCCAGATCGATGTCGTCGGCCGAATTCTGCGGCAGTTCAGCAGGATTCACCGCCGCGATGCGCTCGCCGTCCACCACCACCACGGCCGGTGACCGCACTTCGCCGGCATCCACGTCGGCCCAGCGCGCGGCGCGCAGGACGGTCGGCCCGGTGCTGGATGGTCGCTCGGACATGCCTCGCTCCGTCACGGGACGGGTTCGACGACGCAGTCCAGTGACGTCGCGCCGGAGTCGGGCACCTTCGGTTGCTTCCAGCACTCGACCGGGAACGACACCTGGATCATCGAGTACAGCATGTGCATCAGGTTGAGCACATCCTCGGGCAAGTCGTCCAACGAGAACTTGTCGCAGTAAGCCAGCGCTTCCTCGGCCCGTGCGGTGATCGCGTCATAGAAGGCCTGCATCTCGGTCATCGAACTGGCCAACCGCTTGGCGTAGCGCTCCGGTTCGGTTGGCAGGCACCAGTCGGAATACGGCTCTAGGTCAGCGAATTCGGGCGGCAGCTTTGCGGTCACGGTGTCCATTGACGTCACACCCCTGCCATTCTGCGTTGATAGTCCTCGACCCATGCCGCCGTTTCCTTGTGGAGGTGACGGATTAGTACCTCCTGGTCGCACAGCAGGAAGTCGTCGAGCACGCGCGATTCGATCATCGACTGGGTGGCTTCCAATGTGTTCGCGTCCTGCAGGCCGTATTCCTTGAACGACACCGCGGCCAGTTCCTGAGCGACCCGCTCGCGCGGGGTGCGGGGCTGTGGGAAATACAGGTTGCCCTCGAAGATGTGGCTGTTGTACGACGTCGGCCAGTAGTGGTAGGTCAGATACCAGCCCTGGCCCCAGAACAGGATGACGAAGTTCGGGAACAGCTGGAACGAATCCAGGCCCCACGGATCACATTTCGCGGGGTTGAGGCCAGGCGGCATCTCTCCCAGGTCCGGTTTCTCCCATGGCCCGAACAGTCCGCTGCGACAGATGTCCTCGATCGGCTTGCGCATCTCGTCGCTCATCTCCCACGCCCGCACCCCGGAGGTGCTGACCAGCCGATGCGGACCTTCGATGCGGTAGTGCGGCGCTTCGAACCCCGCCTCGGCTGCGGCCTTGGAGTATGCGGTGGGCGACTGGTTCGCGTGCAGCACAGGCGCGTGGTAGAACTCCTGAAAAGCGTCCATGTAGAGCTTCCAGTTCGCTTTCACCTCTGAGCGATAGCTCCAGCGCGACGTCATCTTGTCGAATGGATAGCCCTCCAGATTGGTGATCATCGGGCCGAGGAAGTCGCGCAACGACTGCTCGGGTTCGTCGGCGAAGTTGACGAAGATGAAGCCCTCCCAGACGTCGCAGTGCACGCCCTTGAGCCCATAGCGGCTCTTGTCGAGGTCGAAGAACTCCTCTTCCTGCTGGACGAAAGTCAGCTTCCCGTCGAGGTCGTACCGCCAGCCGTGGTATTTGCAGGTGAACTGCCGGCAGGTACCGCTGGTCTCCTCGAGCGGCAGGTCGTTCCAGACGAGCTTGTTGCCGCGATGGCGGCAGATGTTGTGGTACGCCTTGATATCACCGGACATGGTGCGGGCCACGACGATCGAGGTGTTGACCACCTTGAGCTCTTTGGTGAAATAGCTGCCCTTGCGCGGAAGCTGTTCGACCCGCCCGACATTGAGCCAAGCCCGCTTGAAGATGGCGCGACGCTCGAGCTCGTAGAACTCCGGGCTGATCGAGTCCTCGTAGGAGACGGGCTCGGTACCCAGCTGCGGGTAGTGCTGGGTCCAGCTTCCCTCCGGCGGCTTGGGGAATCGGGCCATTTGGCTTCTCCTGTCCACGCGGTCAGGCCGGTCATGCCGCACGCGCGCCTCCCGGACTCCGGGTCTTGCCAGTCAGCAAGTCTTTGGTGCTGTTCGGCGTATTCCGGGGGTGGCGTGCAGCGCCGACGGTATATGCTTCCGCCAGCAATCGCAAGTAGTTGATATTAGGGATTGGCCCATGACGACGACCGAAGTGGAACCGAATCTCGCCCGGCCGTGGGCACCCCACCGCCTGCGGATCTATCTCGCCGTCGCGGCGATCACGGGCTTCATGTTCGTCCTGATGACCGTGGGTGTCGGTTTCGGGTTCATCGCGCCGACGTTCACCGCAGACGTCGTGGCCAACCTCCTGTTCGGCGTGCCGGTGATCCTGCTGCCGTTGGCGATCTTGTGGACGGCGCGAGGCGAGCAGCGCTCGCGACTGGAGAAGGCAGCCGAGCTCGTCCTGGTGTACCTGCCCTACACCGCCGGCAGTCAAATCGGCTACGAACTGGTCTTCTTGCTCGGCCATCCGTTCGGCCTGTGGGAGCCGACCGACGACCCGGGCTGGAAGTGGCTGTGGTGGCAGTACGGGCTGACCGACTCCCGCTACACCAGCGGCAACAACTGGATCTTCGGGCTGGAGTTCATGGGTGTGCTCGTCGGTGTGATGCTCTTCGCCGTCTGGACGCGCCTCATCAAACCCGAGTTGCCCACCGAGTCCCGAATCCGTTGTCTGTGGCTGGCTTTCGCGGGGACCGCCATGCTGATCAGCAGCACCGGCGTGTATTACGCCACTGAGGTGCGCTCTGGTTTCGCCCACATCGGCCAAGGCGCGTTCGGGTTCTGGTTCAAGTTCATCGGCGAGAACGTGCCCTTCATGGTGCTGCCTTTCCTGGTCCTCTTCGCGATCTACCTCCAGGTCGACCATTTGACCCGGCGCGCTGGCGCACACCAGGCCGCGGTCAGGGCCAGCGACGTGACCGCGAAGACACAGTTCTCGGCCGGCGGCCGCGTCATGAGGGTCAGCGAATTCGATTGACAGGCAATCCCTTTCGGCGATCGCATCGCTTCCCATGACCAAACACCACGGAAGAAGATTCGAAAAAGTTGGAAGATCCCCATTGGCCGTCGAGATACTCATTGGTACCTTTCTCGTGATACCGCAGGCAGCCGGGAGGCGTCATGAGCGATCTGTCCAGTAAGACCAAGCCCGTCGTCACCGAGTCTCTCGGCGGGGCCGCAGCGCTTGGTACTCAACCGCAGGCCCCGAGTAAGCCGGTCAAGATCTGGGCCTTCTTCGGCGGCGCTCTGCTGATTCTGCAGCTGTACGTGTGGATCCGATGGATCACCGGGCCGTACTTCGTCCAGGTTCCCGCCGGGCCCACCGACCCGCCCACCTTTATGAAGGTCATGCTCACGGTCAACGCGGCGTTCATGGTTGTCGGCTTCCCAGCTGCCATTTGGTGGTTTCTCATCAGACCGTGGCGGCGTGAGCGGCGCATCACGCTCGACGGCATGCTGCTGGTGTCGTGCGGTCTGTTCTTTTTCCAGGACCCATTTCTCAACTACGTCAACACGTGGTGCACCTATAACACCTGGGTGTGGAACCGCGGATCGTGGTCGTCACACGTTCCCGGTTGGGTGTCCCCCGAGTCGCCCGGACATCAGGTCGCAGAACCGCTACCGATCAATGCGCCTGGATACTCGCTGGTTCTGGTGACCCTGATCGTGGGTTGTCTGGTGATGCGCAAGGTCAAACAGCGCTGGCCGAACATCAGCACCTTCCGGTTGGTGCTTGTGACATACGTGTTCTCCTTCTTCTTCGACTTCGTCATGGAGGGTCTGGTCTTGTTGCCGATTGGACTCTTCACGTATCCCGGTGCGATTCGGGAGGTTTCGCTGTTCGCAGGCACCTATCACCAGTGGCCGATCTATGAGGGCCTGATGTGGGGCGGCGTGATGACAGCGCTGTGTTGTCTGCGATTCTTCACCGACGACCGCGGCCGCACGGTGGTCGAACGGGGTCTCGAGCATGTCCGGGGCGGGGCCGTGACGCAGCAGCTCGTCAGGTTTCTCGCGATTTTCGCGGCAGCCAGTGCCGCCTTCTTTTTCTTGTACAACGTTCCTGCGCAGTGGATCGGCCTGCATTCCGACCCGTGGCCGGAAGACCATCTGAAGCGCTCGTACTTCAGCGGCAGCGTATGCGGTGAGGGCAGCGATACTCCGTGTCCGGATCCGGTATTGCCCATGCCCACCAAGCGCTCCGGTTACATCGACGTCAACGGCCACCTCGTCCTTCCGGAGGGCGCAGAGATGCCGAAAGTGGTGCCGTTCGAGCGGGGCCGCTGAGGCCTCAGGGCATCTTGATCGCCGACACGTACATCTCGACCACCGGCCGGTAAAGATCAACGTCGTCTAACTGACTGCCCATCTCGACGGCGTCGGTCGTGGCAATGAGGATATGGGCGAACGTCGCCGGCGGGATCAGCAGCGTGCCGCCGAGCCGGTCGACACCGGCGACGATGTACTTCGCCAGCCCGGCGACCACCTCAGCTCTCTTGTCCGCCAGACGTTTCCGCGCATCGGGATTGCGCAGGAGGTAGAGGTTGAACTCGACTCCCAGCGCCGCATGCACCGCGCCACGGTCACGACTCAGCTGGCGCCACCGGTGAGCGATCTCCTCGAGTTCGTGCGCCCCGATCTGACTTGCGGACGACATGAGCTCGGTGAAGGTGTCGAAGTAGCGCCGCCAGTACCGGTCGCTGGCGGCCAGGAAGAGGTCTTCCTTGGTGGCGAAGTATTTGTAGATCGCACCCTTCGAGTACCCGGCCGCCTTCGCGATGTCATCCAGAGTCGCTGGGATGAAACCTTTTTCAGCGAACACCTCCTCGGCGGCGTCGAGCAGCAGCGAACGCGTGCGCTCGAGGCGTCGCTCCCGGGTCCAGGGCTCGACCATGCGGCAATCTTGCCACAAAAGTTGACCCCTTGGTCATCGAGATACCCGCTGGTATATTTTCAGCGCGTCGGCCACTTCCGATTAGACGTGCAGCCCGTGCGATCGAAACGTGCAGAGGAGACGGTTTGCCATGAGCGACCTGACGCAAAAGCGGCCCGCTGTGACCGAACCGGCACCGGGAGCGAAATCGCTTGGCGCTCAATCACATTCGAACATTGCACCGATTCATATCTGGGCTGCGGTCGGCGGCGCGATCCTGCTCTTCCAGCTCTACGTGTGGATCCGCTGGATCACCGGACCGAACTTCGAGCGGGTCCCGCCGGGCCCGAGCGATCCGCCGATGTACATGAAGGCGATCCTGGTCACCTGGACCGCCGTGATCATCGTCGGACTGCCCGTCGCCATCTGGTGGTTCATCATCCGGCCCTGGCGCCGCGAGCGGCGCATCACGCTCGACGGCATGCTGCTGATCGCTTGCGGCCTCTTGTTCTTCCAGGATCCGCTGCTCAACTACATCAGCACATGGAGCACCTACAACACCTGGATGTGGAACCGCGGCTCATGGGTGCAAGACATCCCGGGCTGGATCTCGTTCGGCGAACCGGGCCGCATGATGGCCGAACCGTTCTTGATGAATGCGCCCGGCTACTCGTTCGTCCTGCTGTGCACGATGCTCGGCTGCTGGGTGATGCGCAAAGCCAAGTCGCGCTGGCCCAACATCAACACCCTCGGCTTGATCGGCGTGGTGATCGTCTGGACGTTCTTCTTCGATTTCGTCATCGAAGGCTTGTTCCTCATGCCGATGGGGCTGTTCACCTATCCCGGCGCCATTCGCGCCCTGTCGGTCAACGCCGGAACGTACTACCAGTGGCCGATTTACGAAGGACTCATGTGGGGTGGTGTCCAAGCGGGTCTTTGTTGTCTGCGCTACTTCACCGACGACCGCGGCCGCACCTTCGTCGAACGCGGGCTGGACAAGGTCCGCGGCGGGTTCGCCAGGCAACAGCTGACGCGCTTCCTCGCGATCTTCGCGGCCTGCAGTGCTTTCTTCTTCGTCCTCTACAACCTTCCCGCACAGTGGTTCGCGCTGCATCAGGATCCGTGGCCCGACGACATCTTGAAGCGCTCGTACTTCTTGATGGGCGTCTGCGGTGACGGCACCGACCGAGCCTGTCCTGACCCGTCGTTACCGGTCCCCCTGCAGAATTCCGGGTACATCAATCCCCAAGGCAAGCTGGTGATGCCCGAAGGCGTCACGCCTCCCAAAGTCGTCCCCGTCGAAAAAGGTAGATGAGTGTTGAACAATACGTCGGCCGTTGTCAGGCCAGTAACCGACGCACCGTTCTACCGAGCGGTCGGCGACGAGGTGGAGGTATTTCGGGCGGCGGCGCGACGGGGGTTGCCCGTGCTGTTGAAAGGTCCGACCGGATGCGGAAAGACGCGCTTCGTCGAAGCAATGGCCCATGAACTCGGCCGTGAACTGATCACCGTGGCCGGCCACGAGGACATGACATCGGCCGACCTCGTGGGCCGCTTCCTGCTCAAAGGAGGGGAAACCGTCTGGGTGGACGGCCCGTTGACCCGTGCGGTTCGAGAGGGCGCCATCTGTTATCTCGACGAGATCGTGGAAGCTCGCCAGGACACCACCGTCGTGATCCATCCGCTTGCCGATCACCGTCGTGAGCTTCCGGTCGACCGCTTGGGCACGACGTTGACTGCTGCGCCGGGATTTCAGCTCGTGATCTCGTACAACCCCGGCTATCAGAGCGTGTTGAAGAACATCAAGGAGTCGACGAGGCAGCGGTTCGTCGCCATCGAACTCGACTTCCCGTCAGCGGACGTGGAAACGGACGTGGTTGCCCACGAGGCCGGGATCGACGTGGACACCGCGGCTGCTCTGGTGAAAGTCGGTCAAGCGATTCGCAACCTCGACGGCTCACCGCTGCGGGAAGTGTCCTCCACTCGCATGCTGATTCTGGCCGGCGGCCTGGTTGCCGAGGGGCTCAGCCTGCGCAGCGCTGTGCGCGCCGCCATCGTCCGAGTCCTCTCCGATGACCCTGATGTGGTCCGCGCGCTCGGCGAGCTCGTCGACGCAATCCTGCCCCGTTCGTGACGAATCCCAATTCCCCAGACCTTCAACGCTTTCGGCTCCTCGCGACGTTCATCGCCGGCCGGGCCGTCGATGTCGCCGCGGCAACACCGGGCCAGCTGGCTTACACCAACAGTCAGGTCATCTTCGTCTCAGCCGACGCGTCGGTCGGCGAGCAGCGTCGCGAAATCGTCGTGCAGAGCGCACTTCTGGGTGCGGGGAGCCTGGAGCGGCGCCTTATGAAGGGACTGCGCGGGCGGCCTTCGGTGGCACGCCGCTATCTGGCGCTCGAGGGACGACGCGTGCTGGCGGACTTGGCGCAGCATCTGGCGATCGCCGCCGAGATCCTGCCCGACGCGCCACCGAGCACCGCGACCGCCGACGAGTCGCTCCAAGTCGCCAGAAGCCATGCGCGCGTTGCAGATCCGCCGAGCTGGTTCGGCGTCATCAAGCCTTCTCAACTGTCGACATCGCCGGCGGCTGCGGGCACGAAGGCAACGGACAAGGACCTGCACATGCAGTTCGATCTCAGCGATCTGCCCGAGGCTGAGGACGACGACGAGGAAGTCGAAGACGAGTCCGGCCAAAGCAAGATCCTCAAGCTCTTCGAGAATCCGGTATTCAGAAATCAAGCGGTGTCGGACTTCTTGCGTAAGATGCTGGGCAGCTCGCGGTCCCCCGGCAACGACGCGGCGGGCGGTGAATTGCAGGTCCGCGCGATGCGCCGGGCACAGGAAGCCGGGGTCAATGCACGCCCGTTACCCACCCGGATCCAGTTCACCGACGACGCCAAGCCTGGTGCTGCGGTTGGTGTCGGGGGCGCCCTGTTCCCGGAATGGGATGTCTTCAACAACCGATATCGAGCCGACTGGTGCCGCGTTGTCGACTTCCCACTGACGGTCGACGCCGACGTCTCCGCCGCCGGTGTGGCGAAAGACGACGTGTTACGGCGGCGGCTATCTCGAGTTGGCTTGGGTCCCAAGGTGCTTCGCGGCCGCGCTGACGGCGACGACCTCGACATCGAAGCGCTCATCGACCTGTTCGTCGACCTTCGCTGCGGCTACTCGCCGCCCGAGCATGTGTACCTGGAGCGCCGCAAGCTCGCGCGCAATCTCGGTGTGCTCATCTTGATCGACTCCTCCGGATCAGCCACCGACAGTGATTCCGAGGGCCTCACCGTCCACGATCACCAGCGGCGGGCGGCGGCGACGCTGGCCGTGACCCTCGAGGAACTCGGCGACCGCGTTGCGGTGTATGCCTTCCGCTCGCAGGGCCGCCACGCCGTCCACCTACCTGCCATCAAACCGTTCGAACAGCGGTTCAGCGCTGTCGGGCGAGCCCGGCTCAACCAGCTCCAACCGACGGGCTACACGCGTCTGGGCGCGGCCATCCGTGGTGCCGGTGAGATCCTCAAGACTCAAGCCGGTACACCGAACCGGCTGCTGCTGGTGCTTTCCGACGGATTTCCTTACGACGACGGATACGAAGGCCGATACGCCGAAGCCGACGCCCATAAGGCTCTGGAAGAACTGCGCGCGGACGGCGTTGCGTGCCTTTGCCTTTCGATCGGGGCCGCCGCCGATACCGACTCACTCGAGCGGGTCTTCGGTTCGGCCAGCCATGCGAGCGCCCCGACCCTCGCGGATCTAAGCCCTCGGATGGACGAGTTGTTCCTGTCGTCGCTGCGCGAACTGGCCGCGCCCAGCGCGACGAAGGTGCGTTCCTAGTTTTACTCTGGTCAGCTCTTCCGCAAGCTGTTTTCTCCTGATAACGTGCGCTGATGGCGCGCGTCGTATCCGAAACGGGTTCTGACCGAAGTCAGCGTCGGGCGTCGTATCAACGGCCGCGTTCGGTCGAAACCAAGCGCGCCCTGGTCCAGGCCGCGATGGCGCTGTGGCGGACCAACGGTTATGCGAACACCACGGTCGCCGACATTTGCCGTGCCGCGGGAGTGTCGAAGGCGCTGTTCTATTTCCACTTTCCGCGCAAAGAAGACGTTCTGTTCGACGTCGGCGTTCTCTCGACGCAAGCCGCACAGCGCACCGTACGCAAGCTGCTGAGCAAGCCGTACGAGATCCGCGAGGTCGTCGACGCGGCCCTGTCCACGCTGGAGCGATCGATGCTGCGCAATCCGCCGGAGCTGATCATCGAGACCATCCTCGAGGGCTACCGCCACGAGCATCGCATCCTGGCCGGTGATCACCCTGCGGAACCAGAGTTGGGGATGTTCACCGAATTGTTCGAGCGCGCCAGAAAAGACGGCAAGCTTGCCGCGGACCTCGACGTGCACCATCTGGCCTATCTGGCCGGGACGCTGGTCAGTGAGGGCGCGCGGCATTGGGCCGCAGGCACATTCGGGCAGCGTTCGTTCACCGACGTCGTCGGGGCCGACATCGCAGCCCTGGTCGCGGGTCACAGCAAGTAGGGAGGCGCCATGGCGTGGGATTTCGAGACCGACCCTCATTACCAAGAGCTGTTGGACTGGGCCGACACGTTCGTCCGCGAAGAGGTCGAGCCGCTGGATTTGGCATGGCCACACCAGCAGTTCGTGCCGCTGAACGAATCCCGGCGCAAGGTGGTCGATCCGCTCAAGGAACAAGTGCGCACGAAAGGGCTGTGGGCGACTCACCTTGGCCCGGAGTTGGGTGGCCAGGGCTACGGACAGCTCAAGCTCGCGCTGCTGAACGAGATTCTCGGCCGCTCGCAGTGGGCTCCGATCGTCTTCGGATGCCAGGCGCCCGACACGGGCAATGCCGAGATCATCGCGCATTACGGCACGCCGGAGCAGAAGGATCGCTACCTGCGCCCGCTGCTGGACGGGGAGATCTTCTCCAGTTACTCGATGACCGAGCCGCAGGGCGGCGCCGACCCCACACAGTTTCAGACCCGGGCGGTGCGCGACGGTGACGACTGGGTGATCAACGGTTGGAAGTTCTTCTCCTCCAATGCCGCAACCGCATCGTTCCTCATCGTCATGGTGGTCACCAATCCGGATGTCAGTCCATATCAAGGCATGTCGATGTTTCTGGTACCCACCGACACCCCAGGTGTGGAGATCGTCCGCAACGTCGGACTCGCCGGTGAGCCGGACAACCAGGGCAGCCACGCGCTGATCCACTACGACAACGTGCGAGTGCCCGCCGAGGCGCTGCTCGGCGGCGAAGGCCAGGCATTCGTGATCGCCCAGACGCGGTTGGGCGGTGGCCGCATTCACCACGCTATGCGCACCATCGGCTTGTCGCGCAAGGCGCTGGACATGATGTGCGAACGCGCCCTGAGCCGCCACACCGCCGGTAGTTTGCTCGCCGACAAGCAGTTCGTGCAGGGCTATATCGCCGACTCGTACGCACAGTTGTCACAATTCCGGTTGTTCGTGCTGTACACCGCGTGGGAAATCGACAAGTACAACGACTACAAGAAGGTCCGCAAGGACATCGCAGCGGTCAAAGTGGTGCTGCCCACCGTACTCCACGACATCGCTTGGCGGGCAATGCAAGTGCACGGCGCACTGGGAGTCAGCAATGAGATGCCGTTCATGGGCATGGTTCACGGCGCGGCAGCGCTCGGCCTCGCCGACGGCCCCACAGAGGTCCACAAAGCCACTGTTGCCAAGCAAGTACTGCGCGATTACCGAGCCAGCGACGATGTCTGGCCCACCGAGTGGATCCCGAAGAAGCGCGAAGCCGCAAAAGCGAAGTTCGCCGAGTATCTCGAGAACGAAGTAGGCAACCTGTGACCGTTACGGCGGGTGACTCGGCGCTGGACATCGCGCGGCTTGCCGAGTGGATGGACAGCGCCGGTCTGCCGGGACACGGCGAGCCGCTGCAGGCCCGGTTTCTCTCCGGCGGCACTCAGAACGAGATCTACGAAGTCCGCCGCGGCGAGCACCGCTGCGTCATCCGGATTCCCCCTCGCGGCGCACCGCCCGATCGCGACAAAGGAATCCTTCGGGAATGGCGCATCATCGAGGCGCTCGACGGCACCGACGTGCCGCACACCCCGGCCGTCGCCGTGTGCCCTGACGCCTCAGTCCTCGGCCGCCCGTTCTACCTCATGGGTTTCGTCGACGGCTGGTCGCCGATGGGCCAGAAGTGTTGGCCCGCACCGTTCGACGCCGATTTCGACGCCCGCAAGGGGCTGGCATTCCAGTTGGCCGAGGGAATCGCGTTGCTGGCCAAGGTCGACTGGCGGGCGAAGGGCTTGACCGACCTCGGTCGCCCGGAGGGTTTCCACGAACGCCAAGTCGACCGCTGGACAAGCTTTTTCGAACGCATCAAGGGCCGCGAACTGGACGGCATGCAGACCGCGACCGCATGGTTGCGAGAGCACCGGCCGCTCGACTTCATTCCCGGGCTGATGCACGGCGACTACCAGTTCGCCAACGTGATGTACCACTACGGGGCGCCGGCGCGACTGGCCGCGATCGTCGACTGGGAGATGGGCACGGTCGGCGATCCGAAACTCGACCTCGCATGGATGGTGCAGAGCTGGCCCGAAGATCCCGACTCACCCGAGCCGTCGGCGATGAGCTACGTCGACATGCGCGGAATGCCATCGCGCGCGCAGGTGGTGGCGCACTACGCCGAGGTGTCGGGTCGTCAGGTCGACGACCTGGACTACTACGTGATCCTGGCGAAGTGGAAGCTCGCGATCGTGCTCGAGCAGGGCTTCCAACGGGCGGGCGATGACGAGAAGTTGCAAGCGTTCGGGCCGATCGTGCCGGAATTGATGGCGTCGGCCGCAGAACTGGCCGAAACCACCGACTACCGAGGCTGACGTGCGCGCTGCTGTGTGCCCGCAGTACGGGCCACCGGAAGTCGTGCGCATCGAGCAGCGACCGTCGCCGACGCCGGCGCCCGGTGAGGTACGGGTGCGCGTAGCCGCTGCGGCCGTGAACTTCCCCGACGTACTGCTGATCGCCGGCAAGTACCAGATCAGGGTGCCGCCGCCGTTCATCCCGGGCAGCGAGTTCGCGGGCATCGTGGACGAAATCGATAGCGAATGTGGGGATTTCGAGATCGGCGACCGTGTCGGCGGCACGGGACTGTTCGGAGCGTTCGCCGAACATGTGGCGGTTCCGGCCGCGGCCCTGGCACGCATTCCCCACGGCGTCGATCTGCGTGCCGCCGCCGCGTTCGGTGTCGCGCACCGCACCGCCTATCACACGTTGCGCTCGGTCGCACGAGTCGGCGCTGGCGACGAACTCGTGGTCCTGGGTGCTGGCGGAGGTGTGGGCCTGGCCGCGGTCCAGCTCGGCAGTCGGCTCGGCGCCGTCGTCACCGCCGTTGCGTCATCGGACGAAAAACTTTCAGCAGCAACGACTTACGGGGCTCGACACGTGATCAACCACCGCCGGGCAGATGTGCGTGAAGCTCTTCGCGAGGCGGTGCCGACAGGCGCCGACGCGGTCATCGACCCGGTGGGCGGGGACCTGTCCGAGCCGGCACTGCGGGCCTTGCGCCGCGGCGGCCGGTTCGTCACCGTCGGCTATGCGTCAGGAGTGATTCCCCGTATCCCGTTGAACCTGGTGCTCGTCAAGGGCGTGACGATCGTCGGGTTCCAATTCCAGGACGTCGCACCCGCTGAATTCCAGCGCAACGAGGAGGAGCTACGGCAGTTGCTCGTGTCCGGGCAGGCCGCTCCGCACATCGGCGCGGTGTTCTCACTCGACGAAACAGCGGCTGCTTTGCGCCTCGTCGCCGACGGACGAGCCGTCGGCAAGGTGCTGATCGAGTTGTGAACGCTCCCTCGCCCGGCCCAAGCGTGCGCAGATGCCCGTGCTGAGCGGCGTGTCGCCGTGCCGACACGCACGCTCGCGGAGGCCGGTGCGGCTAGCTGGCAGGGATGAGGTCGGCCGCCACGGATAGACAGTTGCGCAGCCCGCAGCGAAAGACTTCCGTCGGCGTGACCGAGGCGGCCGGCTGCGGTAATGCGTTGAGCGCCTGCGCTTTGAACGCCCGCGCCGCTGCGCTCAGCGGGTGCTGCACCGAGTCGACCGCGCGCTCGAGTTCGGCCGGGCACGCCTGGCCCCACAGCGTCACCTCGGTGGCGCCGTGCTCGAGGGCCGCCAGCACCCCGCGGCGGATGCGGGAGTCGCTGGCGAACAACTCTGCGGACACGGCGACCGTGTGAGGGTGCGGGCGCTCGGCCCACATGTCCAGTGCCTCTTGAAGATTCAGCGTCTCGGCCCCGAGAATCTGTATCGGTCGAAGGTCCTCGTCGCCGGCGATCAGCACAGTGACGTCCCAGCCAGCCATCACCCGGTCGAAAATCCATCCGCCGGCCGCCGCGACGACGTCGGCCACGCTGGCGCCAACCACATCGAGGCGGTACCTCATATCAGGCTCGGCCGTTCGAGCTCGCGGGCGAGCGAGTCTGCGTACCCCTTGAATGCGTCTGTCAAGGGGATCGAGGGATCGAGCAACCATGTGGTCTCCATTCCTGTGATGAACGCGATGATCTCGACAGCCTTGGCGGCCGGGTCCAGGTCGGTGCGGTACTTCCCGGCGCGCTGCCCGCGGCGGATGATGTCGGCGATGATTTCGACCGCGGCGCGATACCGGTCGACAAGGCGGTCGTGCAGCGGCGCCTCGGGAAGGATGTTCTCGACGAGCAGCACCGTGTAGGTGCCGATCAGCTCGGGCGCCCGCTCGAACCGCTCGGCGACGCGCCGGATCTCGACGACGAGGTCGCCCGACGAGCGGTCGGCGTGTGCGTCGTCGTCGGCATCGCGCGCGTCGAGCACCGCGTTGAGCAATTGTTCTTTGGATTCGAAGTGATGCAACAGCCCGGCCGGTGTCACGCCTGCTTCCT
Source organism: Mycobacterium sp. NGS19 (assembly GCF_059813155.1). Lineage (NCBI taxonomy): Bacteria > Bacillati > Actinomycetota > Actinomycetes > Mycobacteriales > Mycobacteriaceae > Mycobacterium > Mycobacterium sp. NGS19. The sequence goes on along the minus strand of NZ_JCALEB010000004.1, from coordinate 135,948 downwards.
TGGCGATCTGCGCGAGCGAGGTGTTGCGCCAGCCGTTGCGGGCCAGCAGGCGCTCGGCCACGGCGAGGATGCGCTGCTTACGGTCCTCGCCCTTCGCCAGCAACGTGGCGTACGGGCGCGGAGAGCTGGTGCTCAGAGCAGTAAGCCCGTCGTCCGCAGACACCCGACTCCTTCGTCGAAGACCAACCTAGTGAACACACAGTAGGTAGGTTTCGCCGCTGTGACAAGAGTCGCATTGAGGAAATTTCTTGACACGCGTCACCTCTGGGCGTGTCAGCGGTGGGCGGACCGACTCACAAGCCCAGCGACTTGGCGATGATCACCTTCATCACCTCGCTGGTGCCCGCATAGATCCGCGCGACTCGCGCGTCGGTGTAGAGCCTGGCGATCGGATACTCCATCATGTAGCCGTATCCGCCGAAGAGTTGCAGGCAGCGGTCCACGACCCGGGCTTGCATCTCGGTGCAGAACAGCTTCACCCGCGCCGCGTCGGCGCCGGACAGCACGCCGTCGACGTGGTCGCGCACAGCGCGGTCCAGCATTGCCTGGGCTGCTTCGATCTCGGCAGACACCGCCGCCAATTCGAACTTGGTGTTCTGGAACGACGCGACCGGTGTGCCGAATGCCTTGCGGTTCTTGACGTAGTCGATGGTCGCGGTCAGCGCCGAGCGGGCCTGCGCTACCGAACCCACCGCGACGGTCAGCCGCTCCTGCGGCAGGTTGTGGCCGAGGTAGCTGAACGCCTCGTCCTCTTCGCCTAGCCGGTTGGCGAGAGGGACCCGCACGTCGGTGAACGACAGCTCCGCGGTGTCTTGCACCTTGCAGCCCATCTTCTCCAGTTCGCGGCCCCGCTCGAAGCCCGGCATGCCGTCCTCGACGACGAGCAGCGTCAGTCCTCGGCGGCGGTTCTCGGGGTCGGTCGACGTGCGGGCGACGACGATCACGAGGTCGGCCTGGATGCCGCCGGTGATGAACGTCTTCGCGCCGTTGACGACGTAGCAGTCGCCATCACGCATGGCGGTGGTGCGCACGCCTGCCAGATCGGACCCGGTGCCCGGCTCGGTCATCGCGATCGCGGTAAGCAGCGTGCCGGCGGCCAGCCCGGGAAACCAGCGCTGCCGCTGCTCTGCGTTGGCGTAGTGCAGAAAATACGGCAGGATCACCTCGAGTTGGGTGCGCACGGTTGACAGCGTCACCAGCGCGCGGGCCGCCTCCTCTTGCAGCACCACGTTGTAGCGGTAGTCGTCGATCCCCGCTCCGCCGTATTCCTCGGGTATGGCCATCCCGAGCATGCCGAGCTCGCCCATCTGCTTGAACACGTCGCGCGGCATCCGGCCGGCCTTCTCCCACGACGGGTAGTGCGGCACCACCTCTTTTTCGATGAAGTCGCGCGCAAGTTGGCGGAACGACTCATGGTCGGCGGTGAACAGGTCGCGGCGCATCACACCACCAGTTCGACGAGCGTCGCGTTGGCTGTGCCGCCACCCTCACACATTGTCTGCAGCCCGTAGCGAATCCCCTTGTCGCGCATGTGATTAACCATGCGGGTCATCAGCACCGCGCCCGACGCACCGAGCGGATGACCCAGCGCGATTGCACCGCCGAGCGGGTTGAGCCGCTCGAGGTCGGCGCCGGTCTCGGCCAGCCACGCCAGCGGCACCGGCGCGAACGCCTCGTTGACCTCGAACACCCCGACCTCGGACAGGTCGACACCGGCCTTGTGCAGCACCTTCTCGGTCGCCGGAATGGGACCGGTCAGCATCAGCACCGGATCTGCTCCGGTGACCGCCCCGGCGCGGTAACGCACGATCGGGGTCAGGTCGAGCTCAAACGCCTTCTCGGTCGTCGTCACCAACAGCGCCGCGGCACCGTCGGAGATCTGAGAAGAGTTGCCCGCGTGAATGACTCCATCGTCGACGAACGCCGGCTTGAGTCCGGCGAGCTTCTCCACGGTGGTGCCGCGCCGCACGCCCTCGTCGGCCGCCACGACGCTCGCGACGTCAGGGAACACCGGAACGATCTGGGTGTCGAACGCGCCGTTGTCCTGGGCGGCGGCGGCCAATTCGTGCGACCGGGCGGAATACTCGTCGAGCTGCGTGCGTGAAAAACCCCACTTCTGCGCGATCATCTCCGCCGACAGCCCTTGATTGAACGAGAAATCGTGATACCGCTCGAGCACTTTGGGGCCGTACGGCATGCCGGTGGCGCGCGCGGCACCCAGCGGCACCCGGCTCATCACTTCCACGCCGCCGGCGACGACGACGTCCTGCTGACCTGACATCACGGCCTGCACGGCGAAATCCAGCGCCTGCTGGCTCGACCCGCACGCCCGGTTGACCGTGGTGCCCGGGATGGTCTCCGGCCAGCCGGCCGCAAGCACGGAGTACCGGCCGATGTTGCTCGACTGGTCGCCGACCTGCGACACACAGCCCCACACGACGTCGTCGACGATCGCGGGATCGATGCCGGTGCGCTCGACGAGCGCGCCCAGCACGACCGCTGACAGGTCCGCGGCATGCATGGTGGACAGCCCGCCGTTGCGCTTGCCTACCGGGGTGCGCACCGCTTCTACGATGACGGCTTCACGCATCGCTCTGCTCCTTTCTCGCCGGAATCCAGCGACCGGTGAAAGACGGCGTCCGCTTCTGGGCGAACGCGGCATAGGCCTCCGGCGCGTCTGCCGTGGCGAAATTGACTGCCTGCGCGCGTGCTTCACCCTTCAGCGCTTCCAGAAGGGTGCAGTCGGCACCCTCGTTCAGCAGTGCCTTGGTCTGTGCGAGCGCCACCGGCGGTCCCGCCACCAGCCGCGCAGTGACGTGGTCGACGAACGCGTCGATCTCTTCCGCCGAGACCACCCAGGTGACGAGGTTGAGCACCTGGGCCTCTTCGGCGTCGATCGTTTCCGCCAGCAGCGCAAGGCGTTTGGCCTGCTGAAGGCCGATCAGCTTGGGTAGCAGCCAGGAGCCGCCGAGGTCGACGGACAAGCCGCGCTTGGCGAAGATCTGCGAAAACGTGGATTCCGGTGTGGCGGCAACGAGGTCGCAGCCCAGCGCGAGGTTCCATCCCGCGCCGACGGCCACCCCGGTCACCTTTGCGATCGTAGGTACCGGCAATTCGTGCAGCAGCAGCGCCACGTCGGTGAGGTTGCGCATCTTGTAGGCGGGATGGGTGGGGTCGGCCGCGGAAAGGTCTGCGCCGGAACAGAATGCGCCGCCGGCTCCGGTGATGACCACTACCCGAACGTTGCGGTCGCTCCCGGCCGCCCGCAGCGCGTCGGCAAGAGCCAGCCACAACTCCCGGTTGATCGCGTTCTTCTTCTGCGGGCGGTTGAGCGTGAGCGTGCGCACGCCGTCGCGGTCGCTGGTCAGCAGGACAGGTACGTCAGACATCGACATCAGGCGTAGGCGGGCCCGATTGCGCCTTGATCGCGCAACCGGGCGATCTCGGCATCGGTGAAACCGAGCTCTGAGAGCACCGCATCGGTGTGCTCGCCGAGTCCCGGGACAGCGCCCATGGGCGGGTCGTAATCCGCGATGACGGGCGGCGGCAGGAGCGCCGGTATGGGTCCGTTCGACGTGTCGATGCGCCGCCAGCGATCCCGTGCGGCCAGCTGCGGGTGCACCAGCACTTCGCTGGGAACGTTGTAGCGCGCATTGCCGATTCCGGCGGCGTCCGCTGTCTTCTGGACATGCTCCAGATCGTGCCGGGCGCACCAGCTTTCGATCGCGTCGTCGAGCAGCCCGCGGTGCGCGACCCGGCCGGCGTTGGTGCGGAACCGCTCGTCGTCGGCCAAATCGTTGCGCCGCAGTATCTCTCGTGCGAGCCGCTGCCATTCGGCGTCGTTGGTGGTGCCCAGGATCACGGTCTGTCCATCGGCAGTGCGGTACGCGCCATAGGGCGCCACTGCCGGCGAGCTCATGCCCAATGGCTGCTGGTCGATGCCCGAATGCCTCGTGTAGGTCAGGTGATAGCCCATGAGCTCTGCCGCCGCGTCGAACAGGCTTACACGAACCGCGTCACCGGCGCGCTGACCGCGGCACAACAGCGCCAGGATCGACAATGCGGCGTACAACCCGGACACCACGTCGGCAACCGGCGGTCCCGGCTTGGCCGGCTGACCCGGCCTGCCCGTGACGGCGCACACTCCGGACTCGGCCTGGATCAGTAGGTCGTACGCACGCTTGTGGGAGATCGGGCCGCCGGGTCCATAGCCGTCGATCTCCACCGGAATGACGTCGGGGTGCCGCTGCGCCATCTCCTCGGCCGCGATGCCGAGCCGTGCCGTGGCACCCGGAGCAAGGTTGGACACCAGCACGTCGGCGCGATCCAACAGCCGATGCAATACATCAAGTCCCGCTTGGGATTTGAGGTCCAGCGTGACCGACTCCTTGCCGCGGTTCACCCAGACGAAATGCGCCGCCAAACCATTGACCACGTCGTCGTAGTGGCGTGCGAAGTCTCCCCCCTTGGGGTTTTCCACCTTGATCACCCGCGCGCCGAAGTCGGCCAGCGTGCGGGTGCACATCGGCGCGGAGACGGCTTGCTCGAGCGTGACGACGGTGATGCCGGCCAGCGGCGCGTCGGAAGGGGTCGACGAGCCGCTTGCGCGAAGAGCCGAGCGATCCGCCATCACATCACCATGCCACCGTCCACCGGCAGCACCTGACCCGTGATGTAGGAGGCCGCGTTGGACGCCATGAACACGAACGCGCCGGCGACTTCGGCCGGCTCCGCCCACCGCTTCATCGGAATGCGGTTCATCATATTCGCCGCGAATTTCTCGTTGGTTCGGATGGTCTCGGTCATCGGGGTCGCGGCAAGCGGCGCCAGCGCGTTCACGCAGATGTTCTTGGTTGCCAGTTCGCGGGCAAGCGATTTCGTGAACCCGATGATTCCGGCCTTGGCTGCTGAATAGTTGACCTGACCCAGCGTGCCGGTGATGCCGGCGGCTGACGTGACGTTGACGATGCGCCCGGTCCCGTCGGTAGGGATGTACGGCAGAGCGGCCTGGGTGACGTTGAACGCGCCCATCACATGGATGTCGAACAACAGGCGGAACGACTCCTGCGTGGTCTTCTGGAACATCGCCGGCCGGGTCACGCCCGCGTTGTTGACGACGATGTGCAGCGCACCGTCGGCCATCGCTGCGGCTTGCCCAGCCGCTGCATCGGCGGAGTCGCGGTCCGCCACGTCGAGCGCGGCCGAGTCGGCGCGGCCACCGGCAGCCGAAATGCGTTCGGCCACAGCGGCGGCGGCGTCCTTGTCGACGTCGGTGACCAGCACCGCCGCGCCTGCGTCGGCCAACGCCGCGGCAACCGCCGAGCCGATGCCCCCCGCGGCGCCTGTGACCAACGCGGAGCGGCCGGTGAGGTCGAAGTAGGAAGTCACGATCAGTAGCTCCTGGGCAGTCCGAGCACATGCGAGCCGAGGAAGTTCAAGATCATCTCCTGGCTCACCGGTGCAATCTTCATCAGCCGGGCTTCCCGGAAGTATCTCGACACGTGGTACTCCTCTGAATACCCCATGCCGCCGTGGGTTTGCAGCGCCCGGTCCGCGGCGGTGAAACCTGCGTCCGCACACAGGTATTTCGCGGTGTTGGCCTCGCGGCCGCACGGCTTGCCGTTGTCATAGAGCCAAGTGGCCTTACGCAGCATCAGCTCGGCGGCGTCGAGCCGGGCCAGCGAATCGGCAAGAGGGAACTGGATGCCCTGGTTCATCCCGATCGGCCGGTCGAACACGTGGCGCTCGTTGCCGTACTTCACCGCCTTCTCCAGCGCCACCCGGCCCAGGCCGAGTGCCTCGGCGGCAATCAGCATCCGTTCCGGGTTGAGCCCGTCGAGAATGTACTGAAATCCCTTGCCTTCCTCACCGACTCGGTCCTCGACCGGGATATGCAGGTCGTCGATGAACAGTTCGTTGGAGGATACGGCGTTGCGGCCCATCTTGCGGATCGGCCTGATTTCGACGCGGCTGCGGTCCAGGTCAGTGAGGAACAGCGTCATCCCGTCGGTCTTCTTGCGCACCTCGTCGTAGGACTGGGTGCGTGTCAGAAGCAGGACCTTCTGTGACTCCAACGCCTTGGAAATCCACACTTTTCGGCCGTTGACCACATAGTGGTCGCCTTTGCGGCGGGCGAACGTGGTGATCCGGGACGTGTCCAAGCCGGCACCGGGCTCTGTCACGCCGAAGCACACGTGCAGCTCCCCCGTCGCGACGCGCGGCAGCGTGCGCGCCTTGAGTTGCTCGGAGCCGTGCACCACCACCGGGTGCATGCCGAAGATCGACATGTGAATGGAGCTGGCAGCGTTCATGCCGCCACCGGATCGCGCGACTTCTTCTGCCAGCAGAGTGGCTTCGGTTATCCCGAATCCGTGTCCGCCGTATTCCTCGGGGATCGTCATGCCCAGCCAACCGCCATCGGCGATCGCCTGGTAGAACTCCGACGGGAATTCGTGTGCCTGGTCCTTTTCCATCCAGTAGTGATCGTCGAAGCGGCGCGCCAGCTCCGCGACCGACTTGCGGATCAGCTGCTGATCCTCCGTCAACTCGAAGTTCATTCCGCCCGGCACTCGTCCGCCTCCTTCGATCCTCGCTCAGCAGGGCGCGCACGCACATGCGCCGGTTGCGGCCGTGTTCCTTCCGCACCGGCGCATGCGGCGCATCGCCCTCGACTCAGTCCGTGTTGCCGGTGATCGATTTCGCGCTGGCGGCGAAGTCGGAGAACGACGAACCGGCCCGCTCCTTGTGTTGGCTCAATGCCCGGATCGAGACGTCGTGGCCCTCGGCTGCCTTGCGCAGCGCGCCCACCGTCGCCTGCTCCCGCGGAACGTGGGAGAACGGGTCGAACGAGTACCAGCGCATTGCGTTCTCGTGGGTCATCTTGTTGATCTCGTCGTCCGGAACATTGTTGGCGCTCAACACATCCCACAGCTCCTCGGGTGCACCCGGCCACATGGAGTCGCTGTGCGGGTAGTCCGCCTCCCAGCAGATGTTGTCCACGCCGATGAAGTTGCGTAGCTGTACGCCGACGGGATCGCTGATGAAGCACGTGAGGAAGTGCTCGCGAAACACCTCACTGGGCAGCTTTCCGCCGAAGTTCTGGTGCGTCCAGGTGGAATGCATTTCGTAGGTGCGGTCCACCCGTTCCAAGAAGTAGGGAATCCATCCGGTGCCGCCCTCGCTCAACGCGATCTTGAGGTCCGGATAATCCTTGATCGGCTTGCTCCACAACAGATCTGCGGCAGCCTGCACGATGTTCATCGGCTGCAGCGTGATCATCACGTCCATCGGCGCGTCCGGCGCGGTGATCGCCAGCCTGCCCGACGACCCGATGTGCACGTTGAGCACAGTGTTGGTGTCGCACAACGCTTTCCACAGCGGCGTCCAGTACTCGTTGTGGAAGCTCGGGTACCCCATCGCGGCCGGGTTCTCGGTGAACGTCAGCGCGTGCACGCCCTTCTTGGCGACGCGCCGAACCTCTTCGGCGCATGCCTCGGCGTCCCAGATGACGGGCAGCGCCATCGGAATGAACCGGGCGGGGTACGCCCCACACCACTCCTCGATATGCCAGTCGTTGTAGGCCTGCACCAGGGCCAGCGAGAACTCCGGGTCCTCGGTGGCGAACAAGCGCCCGGCGAAGCCGGGGAACGACGGGAAGCAGATCGACGCCAGGATGCCGCCGGCGTTCATGTCCTTGACCCGCTCGTCGACGTTGTAACAGCCGGGCCGGATTTCGTCGAGGCCTTGCGGCTCGAGCCCGTACTCCTCCTTCGGCCGCCCCGCCACCGCGTTCAGCGCCACGTTCGGGATCACCGTGTCGCGGAACTGCCAGGTGTCGGACCCGTCGGGGTTGTGTACCAGCCGCGGAGCGTCGTCGATGTATTTCTTCGGCAAGTGGTTCTTGAACATGTCGGGCGGCTCGACGATGTGGTCGTCCACGCTGATCAGGATCATGTCCTCTTTGTTCATGACCGTCCTTTCGGTAGCTGGTAGGCCCGTCGGTCAGCGGTGTTCTCTATCTAAGGAAACTAGCTTCTCAATCTGCGAGAATCAACGTGTGGAACCGAGTGCGGCCGCGTTCACCTGCTGACTTCTCCCACGACAACCTCCATCTTGGCACTCCAGAGGGTCTCCAGGATTGACCAACAACGCAAAACATGGAAACCTGTTAGGCGAAAACGGAGAACCTGATTCTCATCCTTGCGATGCGCTCTTCGCGCGAAAGCCGTCGCCGGATGGAGAGGAGATGCGCGGTGCGGCTGTCCCCGTTGCCGGCGGACGAGTGGGATGACGCCACGCGTGCGGCCCTGTCCGGCATGCTGCCCGAGGATCGGCGCAATGCCGAGGGTGCCGGCACGGCGTTGGCCACGCTGGTACGGCATCCCGACCTCACCAAGGCCTTCCTGCGGTTCAACGTCTACCTGCTGACCCAGTCCACACTTGCACCCCGCATGCGGGAGCTGGCCATCCTGCGGGTGGCGCATCGGACCAGTTGCGTCTACGAGTGGGCGCACCACGTCGATCTCGGCATGCGCGAAGGGCTGACCGATGACGACGTGCAAGCCGCCAAGCGCGGCGACGCCGCCGACGACTTCGACCGCATCGTGCTGCAGGGTGTCGACGAGCTCTTCGACAAGTCGGAGCTGTCGGACGCGACATGGTCGGCGCTCGGTGAGCGCTTCGACGACCGGCAGCGGATGGACTTCGTCTTCACGGTCGGCTGTTACACCGCGCTGGCCATGGCATTCAACACTTTCGGCGTCGAGTTGGAGAAAGACTTCGTCGCCAGAGCCGAGCAGAACAAAGAAGGAAGGTAGAAGCGGTGCCACATTTCACCAAACCCGCCGAAGGCAGCTGGACGGAGCACTATCCCGACCTAGGCACCGGTCCCGTCGACTACACCGACTCGGTCGACCCCGCGTTCTTCGAAGAGGAACGCGAAGCGATCTTCAAGAAGACGTGGCTCAACGTCGGCCGCGTCGAGCGGCTGCCGCGCACCGGCAGCTACTTCACCAAGGAGCTGCCTTCGGCCGGACCCGGCATGTCGGTGATCCTGGTCAAGACCAAGGACGGCTCGATCAAGGCGTTCCACAACATCTGCCGTCACCGCGGCAACAAGCTCGTCTGGAACGACTATCCGCACGAGGAGACGGCAGGCACCTGCCGGCAGTTCACCTGCAAGTACCACGCGTGGCGCTACAGCCTCGACGGAGAGCTGACGTTCATCCAGCAGGAAGACGAGTTCTTCAACGTCGACAAATCCGAGTACGGGCTCAAGCCGATTCGCTGCGATGTGTGGGAAGGGTTCATCTTCATCAACTTCGACGACGCTGCGCAGCCGTTGCGCGACTACCTGGGTCCGCTGGCCAAGGGCATCGAAGGCTATCCATTCGGTGAGATGACCGAGGTCTACACCTACCGAGCCGAGGTGGGCAGCAACTGGAAGCTGTTCATCGACGCGTTCGTCGAGTTCTACCACGCGCCGGTGCTGCACCAAAAGCAGTACACCCCAGAGGAAGCCGCCAAGATCATGAAGCACGGCTTCGAGGCGCTGCACTACGACATCGAGGGCCCCCACGGCATGATCTCGGTCTGGGGTGGCCAGGCGCCACCGCCAGATCTGAACATGGTCAAGCCGATGGACCGGGTCTTGCGCAGCGGTTTGTTCGGGCCGTGGGATCCGCCCGATGTCATCAAGAACCTCGAGCTTCCACCGGGGGTCAACCCCACCAGGGCGCCGCAGTGGGGCATCGATTCCTGGCACTTCTTCCCCAACTTCATGCTGCTGATATGGCAGCCGGGCTGGTATCTGACCTACCACTATTGGCCGACCAGCGTCGACAAGCACATCTTTGAGTGCAGCCTGTATTTCGTGCCGCCGAAGAATGCGCGGGAACGGCTGGCTCAGGAGCTGGCGGCGGTGACGTTCAAGGAATACGCGCTTCAGGACGCCAACACGCTGGAAGCGACGCAGACGATGATCGGCACCAAGGTGGTCGACAAATTCCTGCTGTGCGACCAGGAGATCCTGATCCGCAATCTGCACAAGGTGACCGCTGACTACATCAACTCGTACCGCAACAACGGTCGCAAGGAGGCGCACAATGGCTCTCGCAACTAGGCTGCCCGCCGAATTCGCCGATCTGGAGCCGTATTTGGATTGGGCCCTGGCCACCGAACCGGAGCGCTACGCCAAACGGCTGTCGTCCACCATGGAGGAGATGCAGGCCTTCTACGACGCCGCGTTCCCCCGGATGAACGACGTGATCGCGTATTGCGACAAGTTCCCTCTCGACGACCTTCCCGAGGACGCGCGCACGCTGATGCACATGATGCAGTCGCTGATCACCGTCTCGTTCCCGATCGAAGCCTGGAAGCAACCGAAGGTGCCCGACAGCGGTGCCACCTACGTCGACTGCATCAAGGAGCCGGTGATCTGAGCGTGGTCACGCTCAAGGCGGCTGGGCTGCTCGACGTCGACGCCGGCGAAATCGTCCGGCCGGGCGTGCTGCGGATCGAAGGTGACCGGATCGTCGCACGAGGTGGCTCAGCCACCGACGGTGGCGACGTCATCGACCTCGGCGAGTCGATCCTGCTGCCCGGCCTGATGGACATGGAGGTCAACCTCCTGATGGGCGGCCGTGGGGAAAACCCTGGGTTGTCACAGGTTCAGGACGATCCGCCGACGCGGATGCTGCGCGCAGTGGGCAACGCCCGGCGCACATTGCGGGCCGGCTTCACCACGGTGCGCAACCTCGGCCTGTTCGTCAAGACCGGCGGCTACCTGCTGGATGTCGCGCTGGGCAAGGCGATCGACGCCGGGTGGATCGATGGCCCGCGCATCGTGCCGGCGGGCCACGCGATCACCCCGACCGGCGGACATCTCGATCCGACGATGTTCGCCGCGTTCGCGCCGCACGTGATGTCGCTGTCGATCGAGGAGGGCATCGCCAACGGCGTCGACGAAGTGCGCAAGGCGGTGCGCTACCAGATCAAGCACGGCGCCCAGCTGATCAAGGTCTGCTGTTCCGGTGGAGTGATGTCGTTGACGGGTGAGCCTGGCGCTCAACACTATTCGGACGAAGAGTTGCGCGCGATCGTCGACGAGGCACATCGCCGGGGACTGCGGGTGGCGGCGCACACGCATGGCGCAGACGCGGTCAAGCACGCCGTCGCGGCCGGTATCGACTGTATCGAGCACGGCTTCTTGGTCGACGACGAGGCGATCTCGCTGATGGTCGAACACGGCACCTTTCTGGTGACGACGAGGCGGCTGGCCAAGGCGATGGACGTGTCCAAAGCGCCGCCCGAACTTCAGGCCAAGGCCGCCGAGATGTTCCCCAGAGCGCGCACGTCGATGAAGGCGATCTACGACGCCGGTGTCAAGATCGCGGTCGGTACCGACGCGCCCGCAATTCCCCACGGCCGCAATGCCGATGAACTCGTCACCCTGGTGGAGTGGGGATTGGCACCGGCCGACGTGCTGCGGGCCGCCACCGTCACCGCCGCCGAGCTGATCAACGTCACCGACCGCGGCCGGCTCACCGAGGGACAGCTTGCCGACGTGATCGCCGTGCCCGGAGATCCGTTGGCCGACATCACCGTTACACAGAACGTCAACTTCGTGATGAAGGGCGGGAAGATCTTTGTCAACAAATGAGCCGACAGCCACCGAGGACATCGTCGCAATCCAGCAGTTGCTGGCCAAGTATGCGGTCACCATCACCCAGCAGGACATCGACGGGCTCTTGGAGGTGTTCACACCCGACGGCACGTACAGCGCGTTCGGTGAAACCTATGCGCTGGAACGCTTTCCGGTCTTGGTCGACGCCGCGCCAAAGGGATTGTTTCTGACGGGAACCGCGCTGGTCGACCTCGACGGTGACACCGCCACCGGCACCCAGCCATTGTGCTTCATCGACCACGCCACCCACGACATGCGCATCGGGTACTACCGCGACACGTACGTCCGGACCCCGGACGGCTGGCGGTTGCGCACCCGGGCCATGACGTTCATCCGGCGAAATGGTGCGCACGACTCGGGCCGTCCCCACGCGGTCGGCCGACCGGCTCCGTGACTGTGGATGTCGGGGAGTTTCGGGCAGGGCTGCGGGCCTGGCTCGACGACAACGACCTGACGCCCGGCCGGGACCATTCGCTCGAAGGGCACATCAAGCAGCTGGCCCGGGTTCACCGGGCGCTGTACGACGCCGGCTGGATGCGGTACGGCTGGCCTGTGGAGGTCGGCGGCCTCGGCGGCCCGGCGATGCTGCGCGCAATCGTCGGTGAAGAGGTGGTCGGGCGCGGTCTGGCCGAACCGGGGCCGTACTCGATGGTCGAGGTGCTCGCGCCGACGATGATCGACTATGCGCCAGCGCAGTTGGCCGCGGAGATGGTGCCGCGGCTGCTATCCGGTCAGGAGCAGTGGTGTCAGGGATTCTCCGAGCCGGGATCGGGCAGCGACCTCGCGTCGCTGTCCACGCGCGCCACACCACGCGGCGAGGACTGGGTGGTCAATGGCCAGAAGGTGTGGACGAGCTTCGCCCAGTTCTCTGCCCGGTGCGTGCTGCTGACCCGAACGGGACCTGGCCACAACGGGATAACTGCGTTCTTCGTCGACATGGACACCCCGGGTATCACCGTTCGGCCGCTGCGCACCATGCACGGCGTCGACGAGTTCTGCGAGGTGTACTACGACGACGTCGTGATTCCCGGCGACCGGATGCTCGGAAAGCCCGGCGACGGTTGGCAACTCGCGATGGACCTGCTGCCTTATGAGCGCTCGACGTGCTTCTGGCAACGGATCGCCTATCTCTACGCGAGATTCGATCGGCTCGTCGCGGAATCTCAGACGGCAGACCCGGACGACGGTGAGCTCGGTGCGGCATATCTGGGGCTGCACACACTGCGGTGCCGATCGCGGTTGACCCAGCACCGGCTGGCCGGTGGCGTGCGCCTCGGCTCGGAGACGTCGATCGACAAGGTGCTGTTGGCCACCGCCGAGCAGCGGCTCTACGACACCGCGCGCGACCTGCTGCCCGGAACCATCGAATTGGACGAAACCCCTTGGCGCACAGAATATCTCTACTCCCGCGCCGCGACCATTTATGGCGGCACCGCTGAGATCCAGCGCAACATCATTGCGCGCCGGCTACTCGGGCTCGGAAAGGAGTGACCGTGGAGCCTGTGTCCGCAGACGATCTCGAGCTGCTCGCCGACGCGCTGCGCAAGACCATGCTCGCCGCGTCGGGTCCCGAACTCGACAAGGCGCTGGCCGAGCTCGGCTGGCCCGACATGCTCGAGCAGATGCCCGAAACCGCGATTCCGTTGGTGTTCAAGTTACTTGGCGAGACCGGCGCGCATGCCCCCGTGCTGAACGACGTGGTGTGCAACGAGGCCGGACGGCCGCTCGGTGACACCGTGCCGCTGCCGTATGCCGGCAGCGCATGGGTGGTCTGGGAGCGGGCCGACCATCCCAGTTCTGCACTCGACGAGGAGATGCCGATTCGGCGCTGCGACCAAACCAGCGCGGTACCGCTTGACGCCGGCCGGCGCGCAGTGGGCTGGTGGCTGGTGGGCACCAGCCGGGCCATGCTGTCACTGGCCCGTCAGCATGCGCTGGACCGTGTACAGTTCGGCCGGCCGGTGGCGTCGTTCCAGGCCATTCGGCACCGGCTGGCCGAGACACTCGTGGCCATCGAAGGTGCCGAGGCGACCCTGCAGGGAGCCGACGACTCTTTCAGCGCATTGCTGGCCAAGGCGGCGGCGGGGCAGGCAGCGCTCACTGCGGCACGGCACTGCCAGCAGGTGCTCGGCGGTATCGGTTTCACCGCTGAGCACGGGCTGCACCGCCACATTCGCCGCGCGTTGCTTCTCGACGGTCTGCTGGGTAGCAGCAAAGAACTCACCCGCGAGGCGGGTGCTCGACTGCGCTCGCTCGGCTCAGCGCCGCGGCTCGTCGACCTCTGATTCGCCGTCCGACGGCCCACCTTCACGAGGGCGGCACCACACCACCCACACCCGGCGAACAGGCCAGCTCTGGCGGTGCAGCAGGTCGCGCCTTCGTGGCCAGCTGTGGCTCCAGCCCGGCGGCAACATGGCGGCTCCCGTTCAATCGGTGAGAGGCTTCCTCGAGAGGGATAAAGAGAATACTATTCTCGTTATGAGAAAGTTACAATCTCTGACACGTGCGCGGCCCGGGCGCCTGACGTCACTTTTGCACACCGTTCTCCGGTACAGTTCAACCATGTTCTCAGCTGCGTGCACGGTTTCGAGCGGCCAGTGACAAGTCCGAGCGAAGAGCCGGCCTGGAAGCAGCGTGCGGTCGAGCGATCCATCAAAACGGCCAAGCTGCGGGCCGCGCAACGTGTCCAGCGGTTTCTCGACGCTGCGCAAGCAATCATCATCGAGAAGGGCAGCACCGACTTCACCGTCCAAGAGGTGGTCGACCGGTCGCGGCAATCGCTTCGCAGCTTCTACCTGCAGTTCGACGGCAAGCATGAGCTTCTGCTCGCGCTGTTCGAAGATGCCCTGAGCCGGTCCGCCGAACAGATCCGAGCCGCCACCGAAGGGCATTCCGACCCGCTCGAACGTCTGCAAGTCGCCGTCAAGCTGCTGTTCGAGACGTCGCGTCCCGATCCGAACGCCAAGCGGCCGCTGTTCACCGATTTTGCGCCGCGGTTGCTGGTATCGCACCCGTCCGAGGTCAAGATCGCGCACGCCCCGCTGCACGCGTTGCTGACCGAGTTGATGGAAGCGGCCGCCGCAGCGGGACGGCTCAGGCCCGACATCAACCCGCGGCGGATGGCCGCGATGACCATGCAGACCGTGATGTTCGTCGCGCAGTCGAGCGCCGACACCGACGAAGGGCCCTCGCACCCGATCACCGCCGACGAAGTGTGGGATTTCTGCGCCCACGGATTCGTCGAATCCTGACCTGATCGTCGAAAATCACATTCTCACTTCTGCAGAACATATTTACGGCGATCGGCTGTCGAGGCCGGCCGGCAGCCCTGTCGGCCGCTGACGTTGGCGCCTCGGGCGCGGTCAACGGCCGCTTGGCGCCGACAAGAAGGCAGCACTTTCAAAGGCTCCCTCGACGAGCGACCCACGTGTTTCCATAGAACCCGGCAACACGAGCGGCGCCATCGAGACGAGGTTGGCCATGAAGCGACTCAACGGCATGGACGCCATGCTGCTGTACAGCGAGACGCCCAACTTGCACACGCACACGCTGAAGGTCGCGATCGTCAATGCCGCCGACTTCGACGGCGAGTTCTCGTTCGAGGTCTTCCGCCGGACTATCGAGCGCCGCCTCCACCTGCTCGATCCCCTGCGCTACAAGCTCCTCGACATCCCTTGGCGCTTGCACCATCCGATGTGGATGGAGGACTGCGACGTCGATCTCGACTACCACCTGCGCCGGGTGCAGGTGCCGGCACCGGGGGGACGGCGTGAGCTCGACGGATTGATCGGACAAATTGCCAGCACCCCGCTGGACCGCAGCAGGCCCCTGTGGGAGTTCCACTTCGCCGAGGGGATGGCCGAACAGCGATTCGCGTTGATCGGCAAGGTGCACCACGCGCTCGCCGACGGCGTCGCATCAGCGAATCTGTTGGCGCGACTGATGGATTTGACCGACGGGTCGCAGAACGAACGCGACGCGCCGGACGGCTGCGCGCAGCCGTCGAAAGCCGAACTGATGTGGGAGGCGCAGCTCGACCACTTCCATCAGATGGCCGAACTTCCCGGACTGATCCGTGATGCGGTGCGCGGCGCGGTGCGGCTGCGCCGGCGCAGCAAGGAGCGCCCGCACCATCCGGATCTAGCGAAGATCTTCAACGCGCCACCGACGTTCCTGAACCATGTGGTGTCGCCGGTGCGGACGTTCGCCACCGCGACGCTGTCGCTGGCGGAGGTGAAGGAGGCCGCGAAAACCCTTGGCGTGACGTTCAACGACGTCATCCTGGCCTCGGCAGCCGGCGCGTTGCGAGAACTGTTGCTGCGCTACGACGGTCGCGCCGACCGGCCGATCATCGCAACCGTTCCGGTCAGCACCGACCGGACACCGGATCGCATCACCGGCAACGAGATCGGTGGCCTACCTGTCTCGTTGCCCGTGCACATCGACGATCCGCGTGAACGCATCCGGCTGACATCGCTGGCCACGAAGATCGCAAAAGAGGACTACGAGCTACTCGGACCGACGCTGCAGAGCCGGATGATGGACTACCTGCCGCCGCCGCTGGCGCCGGCCCTGTTTCGCAGGCAGATGCTCTCGCCGCACAACAAGCTGATGAACGTCGCGGTCTCGAACGTCCCGGGCCCGCGCGAACGTGGACACATCGGCGGTGCACCCGTCAGCGAGATCTACTCGGTGGGCGTGCTGTCTCCCGGCAGCGCGTTCAACATGACGGTGTGGAGTTATGTGGACCAGGTGGACGTCGCGGTGCTGTCCGACGACCAGACCTTCAACGACGTGCACGAGGCGACCGATGCGATGGTGCACGCGTTCGGCGAAATCCGGCGCGCTGCAGGGTTTCCCGGGGAGCCGACGATTGTGGACACCGCGATGGCCCCGGCCACCGCGGCCGGCTAGCTTTTCCGTCCGCCGGCAAGTGCCTGCAGCTCGCTGCGCAGGATCTTGCCGGTGCTGTTGCGTGGCAGCTCGTCCAACACCGAAATCTCGCGCGGCACTTTGTAATTCGCGAGGTTGTCACGCACGTGTTGTTTGAGGGTGTCCGGCGTGGCCGCGGCGCCGTCGTTCAGCACCACAAACGCCGCCAACCGCTGACCGTACTGTTCGTCGTCGACCCCGATCACTGCCGCCTCGGCGACATCCGGATGAGCGGTCAGCGTCTTCTCCACCTCGATCGGATAGACGTTTTCGCCGCCGGAGACGATCATCTCGTCGTCTCGGCCCACCACGAACAGCCGGCCCGCCTCGTCGAGGTATCCGACGTCGCCGGATGCCATGAACCCGTCGTGGAAATCCTTGGTCGCCCCGGATGTGTAGCCCTCGAACAGGGTGCCGCTGCGGACGAAGATCTGCCCGACTTCGCCGGTCGGCACTTCCTTGAAGTTCTCGTCGAGGATCCGAATCTCGGTGCCGTACACGGGCTTTCCGGCGGTATCGGGCGCTGCCCGCAGATCTTGCGGGGTGGCGGTGGCGATCATTCCGGCCTCGGTGGCGTTGTAGTTGTTGTAGATGACGTCGCCGAACTGGTCCATGAACCTGATCACCACATCCGGGCGCATCCGCGAACCGGAGGCGGTGGCGAACCGTAACGACTTGCCGCTGTAGCGGTTTCGCACCGCGTCGGGAAGATCCATGATGCGGTCGAACATCACCGGAACCACCACCAGTCCGGTGGCGCGGTGGCGGTCGACGAGTTCCAGGGTCGCTTCGGGATCGAACTTTCGTCGCGTGATGATCGTGCACGCCATCAAGGCCGAGAACAACAGCTGCGAATATCCCCACGCGTGAAACATCGGGGCGACGATCACCGTGGCCTCTTCCGCCCGCCACGGCACTCGGTCCAGCAGCGCGGTCAATTCGACTGCGCCACCGCCCGACACGGGCTTGGCGCCCTTCGGGGTGCCCGTGGTTCCGGAGGTCAACAGGATGGTCTTGCCTTTGCGGCCGGTGCGTCGGGGCCGCTGACCGGCGTGCCGCTCGATCAGCTTCTCGACGGTCAGGTCTGCCGGCGCGTCGGTCCATCCGAGGATGCGCACCGCGTCGGACTTGTCCGCCAACGCCGTATCGACGATGCCGGTGAACTCCTCGTCGTAGACGATCGCGTCCACTCCCTCGCGTTCGACCACCTCGGCCAGTGCGGGACCGGCGAACGCGGTGTTGAGCAACAGCACGTCGACACCGATCCGGGCCGCCCCCACCAGCGCTTCCACGAAGCCGCGATGGTTGCGACACATGATGGCGAGCTGCTGCGGCACGCCGGCGGGCAGCGCTTGAAGCGCCGCGGCGAACGCGTCGCAGCGTTCGTCGAGTTGCCTCCACGTCAGGGTCCCGATCTCGTCGACCAGGCCTGGCCGGTCGGGGCAGCGGCGGGCTGCGGCCGCGAACCCGACGGTCGGCGTCATCCCCTCGCGTGCCATTGCGGCGGCCATCCGGACGTACTTGTCCGGCCGCAGCGGCGCGATCAGCCGCGCGCGTCGCAGGGTCCGTACCACTCCGAGAGCATCAGTGTCACCGGGCATGCCTTATCCCAGCACGGCTTCGTCGCGTTCGTCGATGGACATGCGGTTTCGACCCTGTTAGAGTGCTCCAGGCTGCGGATATGTTACTCTCATTTTTTGAGAATGGCATAATCACCGCAACCGGCCGGAGGAGGCCCATGTCCGACACGGTGGTCGTCACGGGCGCCTTCGGCCTCGTCGGCTCTGAGACTGTCAAGCGGCTGGCCGCCGAGGGACGGCAGGTGGTCGCCGTCGATCTGCAGACCCCGGTCCACCGAAAACGGGCCGAGAGTCTGCCGTCGCGGGTGAGCGTGCGGTGGACCGACTTGACCGATGCCGCCGCGGTGGACCGCTTGCTGTCGGAGGTGGCGCCCGCCGCGATCATCCACCTGGCCGCCGTGATCCCGCCACCGATTTATCGCAACCGCGCGCGTGCGCGTCTGGTCAATGTGGACGCCACCAAGGCGTTGGTGCGCGCGGCCGAAGCGCAGCCGGTTCCCCCCCGCTTCGTGGTGGCGTCCAGCAACGCGGTTTACGGGTCGCGTAACCCGCATCTGCATCCAGATCCCATCGACGCCACCACGCCACCCCGGCCGACGGAACTGTACGGCGGCCACAAGCTCGAGGCCGAGGAGCTGGTGCGGTCATCGCAGTTGCCATGGGTCGTGCTGCGATTGGGCGGCGTGATGAGCGTGGACCCGAAGGCCCTGCCGTTCACATCCGAGGCGCTGTATTTCGAAAGCACGTTGCCCAGCGACGGACGATTTCACGGCGTCGACGTCCGCGACGTCGCCACGGCATTCGCGAGGGCCGTCACCGCCGACGTCGTCGGTCGAGTTTTTCTCATCGCCGGAGACGATTCGCACCGGTTGAGGCAAGGCCAGGTCGGCCGCGCGCTCGCCGAAGCACGCGGATTCGTCGGCGTGCTGCCCGAAGGCCGCCCGGGCAATCCGGACAGCGAGGACGACTGGTTCATCACCGACTGGATGGACACCGCCCCGGCGCAAGAGGCGCTGGCGTTCCAGCACCATTCGTGGCCTGACATGCTGGCCGAGATGCGCGCGCAGACCGGCTGGAAACGCTACCCGCTGCGGCTGATCTCTCCGTTCGCCCGAATGTACGTGGAACGCAAAGGGGCTTACTACAAGTCGCCGGGCCGCTACGCCGACCCATGGGCGGCCATTCGCGCGCGGATCGGCGACCCGGGGCTGGACACCGCGAAGTCCTGATGCGATTGCTCATTCGGCGTCGTCGCTGAATGTCATAATCCGGGTCGGCGACACAAAGAGGCGGCCCATGTCCGAGACGGTGCTTGTCACAGGAGCGTTCGGTCTCGTCGGGCGCACGACAGTCAGAACCTTGGCCGCCCAAGGCTGGCACGTGGTCGCCACCGCCCGCGGCGGTGCCGCTAATCGCAAGGCGGCCAAGCGACTTGCGCCCGGAATCGAAGCGAGATGGGCCGATCTGACGGATCCGGGCGCCATCGAGCGCGTCGTTGCGGAGGCCGTGCCGGACGTGATCGTCCACCTAGCTGCGGTCATACCGCCGGCGGTGTATCGCGACGCCGGGTTCGCCCGCAGAGTCAACGTGGACGGCACGGCGTCGTTGTTGCGGGCGGCCCAAGCCCTGCCTCGGCCACCGCGCTTCGTGCAGGCGTCCAGCGCTGGGGTCTACGGCGGGCCGAACCCGTACCGCATCACCGATCTGGTCGACGCCGACACACCACCACGCCCCTGCGAGTTGTATGGCGGTCACAAGCTCGAAGCCGAGCACCTGGTGCGCGCGTCGCAACTCGAGTGGGTGATCCTGCGGCTCGGCGGGGTGATCAGCGCCGATCCGGCCGAAGCGCCGTTCGACGCGGACACCTTGTTCCTCACAACACTGTTGCCGACCGATGGGCGGGTGCACACCGTCGACACCCGCGACGTCGCCACCGCAATCGCAGCGGCGACCACTGCAGATGTCGTGGGGGAGATCCTGCCGGTGGCGGGCGACGAAACTCACCGCCTCACTTACCGCGACGTGGGCAACGACAGCGTGGCGGCCAGAGGATTCCCCGGGGTGCTCACGGGTGGCCGCCGTGGCGATCCGAATAGCGACGACTGGTACCCCAACTGCTGGATGGACCCCAGCCGCGGACAGAAACTGCTGGCGTTCCAGCATTATTCGTGGCCCCGCATGCTCGCCGAGATGCGAGCACGCACTGGCTGGAAACGGTATCCTGCGCGGCTCATGACGCCACTCGTGAGACGGTACGTGAGACGCCGTCACGCCTATCGCGGTTGGCCGGGCCAATACGCCGATCCGTGGGGCGTCATCCGCTCGAAGCTCGGCGAGCCAGGACTGGACAGGCTCGTCTCGTGATCATCTCGCGGGCGCTCGGCCGATCACTCCGATCGCCTCTAGCTCGTCGATTTCGGTTGTGCTCAAACCTAATTCGGACAGCACCTCATGGTTGTGCTCACCCAGCAACGGAGCGGGCCGCCGGTGGAACCGGTGCGGGCCGCTGGAGAATCGCATCGGCAACGTGCTGTGCGGCGCGGCCGAGTTGACGGGATGCGACACCTCCTCGAAGAAACGCCGGAACGCCAGCTGCGGCAGTTCGGTCTGCCGATGGGGCTGGATGACCTTGGCCACTGGCACTCCCGCTTCCCAGAGCAGCTCGACGATCCGGTCGCCTGACTGTTTGGCGCACCACGCGGAAAGGTGCTTGTCGATGAGGTCGTGGTGTTCGCGTCGGCCGGCATCGGTGTCGAAGTCGGGGTTCGCCGCCCACGCGGGGTTACCCATGGCTTGCTGCAGTCGCAACCACTGGTCGTCGGTGGCAACCGCGACCGCGACCCAGCAGTCGGCGCGGCCGAACTCGTCGATGTCTGATGTGGCGTAGAGGTTCTGCGGCGCGGCCGTCGGCCCGCGGTTGCCGGCCCGCTGCAGCAGCGCGCCGTATGCGGTGTACTCGATGACCTGTTCGGCAGACACATTGATCGCGGCGTCCACCATCGACGCTTCGATCAACATGCCCTCACCGGTTCGGCGGCGGTGCTCCAGTGCCAGCAGCAGCCCGTTGAGGGCGTGCACGCCCGCGTTCGGGTCGCCCACGGAATACGGCTCGTAGGGTGGGCGGTCCGGATATCCAGTCAGCCAGCTCAGTCCAGCCGCCGCCTCGATGGCGTAGGCGAACGCGGGGTTGTCGCGCCACGGCCCGTCGAGGCCGAAGCCGGGCATCCGCAGCACGATCAAGTCTGACCGAATGCGCTTGAGCACAGTGGAATTCAGGCCGATCTGATCCATCACCCGGGGAGTGAAGTTCTCGACGAACACGTCGCACGCGGCGATGAGCCGGTGCAGGATATCCCGTCCGCGTGGGCGTTGCAGATCGAGCGTCACACTCTTCTTGTTGGTGTTCAGCGCCGAGAAGATCGGCGACTTCTCCCACCAGTTCTCCTCGGTGACCGGCACGCCAGCGATGAGACGGGTGCCGTCGGGGCGCCGGGTGGACTCTACGTGGATCACGTCGGCGCCGAGCAGTGCCAGCATGTGGGTGCAGGAGGGTCCTGCCCAGAACGTGGTCATGTCGAGCACGCGAATACCGCGCAGCGGCAAGTCCGTCGACTCGTCAGCGGGCGGCCGGTTGACGCGGCGGTCCGGGGTGTTTCGCCGATAGTGCTCGGTGTGCTCACCGAGTCGCGGAGCGGCCGCCGGGGGCCGCAAGACCTGCGGCTGCATGCGGTAAGGATGGCCAGGCTGGTGGAAGTCGCCGCGCGGGTTTTCCACGAAAGATCCGCGGACCCGGAAGTGCTCGAGTGACTCGATGTTGGCGCCGTTGGCCACGGGGGCGTTGGGGATGCGGAAAGCCGTTGCCAGTTCCCGGATCTCGTCGACGGTGTGGCTTCTCACCCACTCGTAGATCTCGGCGGCCCTCTCGTTGGCCTGCTCGGTGATCGACAGCGGCGACTCCTCGTCGATCCACTCCTCGTGGCCGATCATCACGCAAAGGTCGAACCACTGCTGCGCGGTTCCGCACCCCAAATCCACCAAACCGTCCTTGGCAGCGGCAATCCCGGGCACCGTGAGCTTGCGTTCCGTGCGCCACGGCCGGCCGAGCATCTCGAAAAACGTCACTGGGTAGTAGGTGAGCGCCAGGATGTCCACCTCGAGCATCGACAGGTCGATGAGCTCTCCCCTACGCCCGCCGATGCGCGACAACAGCGTCGCAGCGCTCGCATACGCCCCGGCCAGATATTCACCAACTCGGCCGCCGACGTATACCGGTGCCCGGTCCGGGGCACCGCGGCCGAGGCCGATGATCCCGCCGGACCACGCCTGCAGTGTGAACTCGGTTGCCGGCTTCTCACGCCACGGTCCGTCGAGGCCGAACGGCGTGATCGAGGTGACGGTCAGATGCGGGTGCGCTCGGCGGATTTCGGACGGCGCGAACGCGGGCAGTTCGGCGACCGGCGACCCGCGCGACCACACCACCGCGTCGGCGCCGGCGAGCAACTCGCGGAGCAGGCCGACGTCGGCGGCGTCGTCGGGGTCGACGACCACGCTGTGCTTGGCGGCCGCCAGGAACGTGAACAGCGCACCGTCGGAGCCGGGGTCGATCGCCGCCCCCGACGCCGTCCATTGCCGCAGCGAATCACCTTGCGGTGCTTCCACTTTGATTACTGTCGCGCCGGCGTCGGCGAGCAGCTTCGTGCAGTAGGCGCCTGCGATACCGGTGGACAGTTCTACGACGACGAGCCCGCCCAGTGGGGCGTTCTGGGACACCACCCGTCAGCCCTTCCGCTGGCGGTTGGGCACCCAGGTCCACATCCGCGGTCCCCAACCGTAATAGCGGAACGACGGGTGGCCGAACAGCGCGTCCTCGGACGAGATGACCACGGGAAGGTCGGCACCGCTGCCGAAGTCGTTGCCGACGCCGCGGATCACCACGACTCTGACGTCGTCGTCGACAGTGGCACCGTGCAGAAGGTCGGCATAACGCAACCGCGCGGCGGTGGTGGGTGCGTTGAGGAACTCCGGGCGGTTGAACGTGATCGTCGCGATCTTGGTCGCCGGATCTTTGTCGTAGAGAATGATCTGTTCGGGGGGCGGCCTAACCGGCATCGGGTGGTCCTCAGCTGAATCCGACACGGGCGCCGTACGACGGGCTCGACGTCAGCACCTCCGGCCCGTGGGTGCCGATCAGCACCGCGTCGCGCCGGTACACCGCGCCGATGCCTTCGGCGAAGACGTAACCGGTGACAGCCAGCACCATTCCCGGCTGCAGGCGCTCCTGCGCGGCGGTTCGCGACAGGTGCGGGGTCACCACCGGCGGATCGAACCCCAGCCCCAGGCCGTGAGCGACGGGCATGGGAGGCAGCGGCTCACCGGCCGCCTCGTACGCGGCGAGCAGATCGGCGGCCGGAGCACCGGGCCGGCACGCGTCGATGAGTCTGTCCCACAACGCATTCGAGCGCCGATACAGGTGACGGACTGGCTCGGCGTCGTCGCCGTCAGCCGGCCACGTCCGGCCCACCTCGCCGACGTAACCGTCAGCCAGTACCCCGGCCGAGAAGGCCACCAGGTCGCCGGCCTGCACGCGGCCGTCACCACGGGCCCGCCGCCACGGATGTTCACGCGAGGTCACCCACGCCGCGTCCTGCGTGGCGGGGGTGCTCACGCCGCCCGCCGCCATCGCCTCCAGAAGCGCACCGGCCAAGGACCTTTCGCTGATCCCGGGCCGCAATTCGGCCACACCGGCGGCCAGTCCGTCTTCAGCGACCCGCAAGGCCGAACGAACGGCAGCGATCTCCTCGGCAGTCTTGATCCTGCGCGCGGCTCGCATCGCCAACTCGCCGTCGACGATCTCCGCCTGGGGGAAAGCCATCGGAAGCAGGTTGGCGAAAGTCGGTGACAGCGCGTCTGTTCCGACCCTGCGTGCGCTGCTCGCACCGTCGAGGCGCTGCAGCACGGAGATCAACGTCATCGGGTTCCACGCCAGCCCATACAGGTGGTCGTGTGGGATGTCGTCCGGTATCCCCTCGTCCCAGGTGCTGTTCAGATAGATTTCACCGGTGGCGCGGACCACAGTGCAGATCGGTCCGAACGGCCGCGTACCCGCCACCCAAAGTTGAGGCGCCCCAGTGAAATACCGGACGTTGGCTTGTCGACCCAACACCAGCACGTCGAGCTCGTGGGCCGCCATCGCGGCGAACGCCCGCTCTCGGCGGCTGATCCGCAATGCCCGCGCATCGGGCAGGATTTCAGTCGCCATACGGCGCATACGGGTAGTCGGTGAGCGACATCCAGCCGTCGTCGGTGATGACCACGATCTCCTCGCTTCGGTAACCGCCGGTGCCGTCCTTCCACACCACCGGCTCCAGCACCAGGACCATGCCGGCCGGGAACACGAAGTTGTCGTCGAACTCCTCGCCGAGGTCAGTGCCGATCATCGGAGTTTCGGCCGCGTTGGTGCCGATGCCGTGGCCCAGGTAGAAATGCGGCAACCACGGTTTGCGCCCGCCGTTGGCGGCGATCGCTGCTCGGGCCAAGTCTCCTGACGTCGCGTCGGCTTTCGTCACGTCGAGGACCGCCTCGAGGATGTGCCGCCACCGGTGGAACTGCTCGGCCTGCCGCGGCGTCGGCTGCTCGCCCACGAGCCAGGTCCTGCCGAAGTCCGAGCAGTATCCGGCGTAGGTGATGCTGACGTCGGTCCAGAGCACATCGCCCTTCCTCAGCGCTCGCTCCGTGGTGAGCAGCGGCAGCGCGAGGTCGCCGTGGGTGGTCCAGACGCCGTCGGCTTTGGTGCCGGGCATCACCTGCCAGATCGCCTCGAGCATGTTGGTGGTGGCGCCGAGTTCGAAGGCGCGGCGCACGAACCTCGCCGACAGGTCGATCTGCCGTACCCCCGGCACCAACTCCTTCTGCACCTCGGCCGCCGCCCGCTCGGTGATGCGGCAGGCGGTGCGAATACAAGCGATCTGGTCGACGGTTTTGACCAGCTTGGCTGCCCCCACCACCGACGCCGCGTCCGACGGCGCGCCGCCGGGAAAAAGCCTGCCGGCTGCGCGACGCATCGCACCGGTCAGCTCGTCGACCGCCATCGTCGCTTCCGGCGGGACGAGCTCGGCCAGCACCCGCGCCAAATGCTCGATACCCTCGTCGAATTCGAGGTAGAGCGGCGGGTGGAGGTGATCGGCCGGAACCTGCGACCAGAACGAGGCTCCTTCCCGGAACGGCATGAACAGGTGAGGATGCTCGTCGGCGGCCAGCACGATGGCCACCGGCCGTTCGACATGCGACAGACCGGCGTCCAGCAGCGGCCAGGCGGCCCCGGTCGCGTAGACGACGTTGCCGTTGCCGAGCAGAAGCAGCGCGTCGATACCGCTGTCGGCCATCGCCGACCGGAGCCGGGCGCCGGTTTCGCGGTACATCCGCGCGAAGTCCGGTTCGACCGGAATCTGCAAGCCAGACGACGCCGGGGAGACGGAGGTGGTCATGCGAGACTTAGGAACTCCTTGATGTTGCCGCTGCAGATTCGCGCGGCGTTCTGCGGCCCCACCGCCTCCACGACCGCGGCCAGCGACTTCTCCGAGTACCCGAACGTGCTCTCGTTGTGCGGATAGTCCGACGACCACATCACTTTGTTCACACCGATCCTGTCGATCAACTGGAGTCCCAGCGGATCGACCATGAACGACGCGCTCATGTGGGTGTCCCAGTAGTACTGGATGTCATGATCGAGTTTGTGGTTGAACATGTGCTGATATGAGGCCAGCAGATGTTCGGCATCCTGCAAAGCCCATGGCACCCAGGCGATCCCGCCCTCGAACCAGCCGATCCGCAGTTTGGGGTGCCGGTCGAGAATGCCGCTGAAGATGTACTTGGAGAACACCTCGCGGAAGCCGTCGACGTTGACCATCATGCCGACGACGACGCTGTTGAACTCGCACGGCGTCTTCGGCGGAGTCTCGCCGATGTGGTGCGATACCGGTAAGCCGGCTTCTTCGATCTCGTCCCATACCGGTGACATCGCGGTGCTGCCGTAGTCGATCACGTTGCCGTCGTCGTCCTTGCCGGGATTGACGGGCATCAGGAAAGTCTTGAGTCCCAAAGACTTCAGCTCGGCGAGCGTGCGGCGCGTGCCATTGGCATCCCACCAGTTGATCAGTCCGACGCCGTAGAAGTGACCGTTGGACCGCTCCTGAAGATCGGCGATGTACTCGTTGTAGATGCGAAACACACGTTCCCGAATCTGCTTGTCGGGGAAGTGGAACAACGCGAGCACGGCGTTGGGGAACGCGAGCTCCTTGTCGACGCCGTCTTCGTGCAGTTCGCGGATTCGCGCCTGGATGTCCTTGGTGGCCGCGCCCGGCAGGTCGTCGTACTGCATGAGCACGCGGCTGAAGTCACCCGGCAAGAAGTTCTGGCCCTTGCGGCCGACCATGTAGGCGCCGTCCTCGTACCAGATCCGCGGCGCCTTGTCTTTGAGGTCGTCGGGGAAGCGCTCGTAGAAGATGTCGTCGGCCAGCGAGATGTGGTTGTCCGCCGAAAACACCTCGGTACCTTCGGGAAGACCGACGGACCCGGCCGCGTGGCCCCGGCGGTCCTTGGGCGCGCCGAAACCGCCCGGTGGATACAACGTGGCGGTAGTTGAAGGGGACATCTGTTTGACCTCCGTTGTCGAAATCTCGGGAACGTCGCCGGATCACCAGACGACCGGCAGTTCGTAGACGCCGTATGCAAGCCGGTCGTGCTTGAACGGGATTTCGCCGATCGGCTTGGCCAGCCGCAGCGTCGGAACCCGCCGGAACAGCGTGGCGAAGACGATCTGCAGCTCCGCGCGGGCGAGCTGCTGGCCGACACACTGGTGCCGGCCGTATCCGAACCCCAATTGTGCGGCGTCGGACCGCCGCAGATCGAGCTTGTCGGGTTCGGGAAAAGCCTTGGGATTCCAGTTCGCCGGCGCGAGGTCGATGATGATGCCCTCGCCGGCTTTGATGACTTCGCCGCCGATCTCGATGTCCTCGACGGCGACGCGCCGCTGCCCGTTCTGGATGATCGACAGGTAACGCATCAGCTCCTCGACCGCGGCCGCCACCACGCCTGCGTCGTCGGTGTCGCGGATGACCGCCAGCTGGTCCGGGTGTTCGAGCAGGGCCAGCACGCCCAACCCGATCATGTTCGCGGTGGTCTCATGGCCGGCGATCAGCAGGCCGGTGCCCAGCTGAGCAGCCTCCCGGACGCTCAGCTCGCCTGCCTTGACCCGCTCGGCCAGATCGGATACCGCGTCCTCGGCGGGGTTGTCGATCTTGGCTTGCACCAGATTGGCCAAGTACTTGGCAAGTCCCGCAGCGCCTTTCGCGGTGTCCTCGGCGGTGGCATAGCGGGCCAGCCCGATGTTGGCGTGCTGCTGGAAGAACCCGGCGTCTTCGTATGGCACCCCGAGCATCTCGCTGATCACCAGCGACGGGACGGGCAACGCGAGCGCCGTGACGATATCGGCCGGCTGCGGCCCGGCGAGCATCGCGTCGATGTGGTCGTCGGTGATCTTCTGGATCGCCGGCCGCAGACCCTCGACGCGCTTGAACGTGAACGGTTTGGACAGCATGCGGCGAAAGCGGGTGTGCTCCTCGGCGTCGGACGTGAACACCGACCGCGGCCGCCTGTGGACGGTGGCGAGCATGCCTTCGTTCCAGTGCGGGAAGCCGGGGCGCCGGTCGTCGACGCTCACCCGCGAGTCGGCGAACAACGTGCGTGCCTCCTCGTAGCCGGTGATCAGCCACGGTGTGCTGCCGTCCCAGATCTTGACCCTGCTCAATCCTTTTCGGGCGGCGAGTTCGCGAACTCCTGGCGGCGGAGCGAACGGGCACGCCGGCGAGCGCTCCATCGGGTAGTCGGGAATCTCGGCGGTCGTGCCGGCGGCCGTCGCGGTCAGCGTGTCAGACATGGCACTGTTCTCATTCCTCGATGGCGATGGCCTGCGCCGGACACGCGGCGGCCGCCTTGCGGGCGTTCTCTTGCTGATCGGCAGGCGGGTGCTCGGTCAGCAGCACCACCACCCCGTCGTCATCGCGCTGGTCGAACACGATGCTTGCGTTCAGCACGCACTGGCCTGATGACACGCACTTGTCTTGATCGACAACAACTTTCATCGTCCCCGCCTCCCGGTGTTCGTCACCCGCGCCAGCCACAGGCCCACGATCGCGTCGATAAGACCGGATGCGGCCGCCTGCCAGCCCGGCCGCGCCAGCGGCGCGTTCTCCGCCATCGCGCGTTCCCGTTCAGCGCAGGTGTGCATCAACAGGTTTCGCGCCATCACGCTGCGTTCGGTGTGTACGTGTTTGGGAAGGTCGGGAAGGCAGCGGTTGATCCGGCCGATGACCTGCACCAGCGACGGCGAGCTGAGCGCGTCCTTGACGACGATCTTGTGGTAAGCAGGGTCGGCCATCACCTGTGCGGCGAACCGCGCATACCAACTCGGGTTGCCGAGCTCGGCGAGATGATCGGTGAGCGGGCACACCAGGCACGCCACCCAGTCGCGCAGCTCGGCGGAGTCGCCGGTCTCGGCGACCATCTGCTCGCGGAGCCGTTCGATGGGCACGCGGTGCCGGTGCTCGATCTCGCGCACCAGATCGGTCTTGGTGCCGAAGTGGTAGCCCACCGCGGCGTTGTTGCCCTGGCCCGCAGCCTCGCTGACCTGACGATTGGACACGGCATACACGCCGTGCTCAGCGAACAGCCGCTCCGCGGCAGTCAGAATCGCTTCGCGGGTGCCGTTGGCGCGATCACTGCGCAGCGCTCTGGGCGTGGTCATCGCGACGACGCCCGCGAGGCGGTACTCATGGCGCTCAGTCCAGCACGCCCGGCCAGTTAAGTCAAGCGACTGATTTAACGGGTGGGCAGCCGAGCTCTCGCGTGCTAAGCGGAGAGTAGAAACAGCCCGCATGGGCAGCCGACGCTGAGACACTGACGGCGGCTCCCGCCGCATGCGCCGAGATCGACGACATCGACGACGTCAACGCAAACCATCTGACCGGAGAGGGATATGCCTGATTACGACTACGAAGAGATGAAGCGCGAAGCCGCTCAATACATCAAGTTCGAGAAGGACGTCGAGAACAGGATCGCCTACATCACCTTCGACCGCCCGGAGGCGCAGAACTCCACCACGTTGGGCATGCGTCACAACTACGCCGACCTGATCCACAAGTGCAACGTCGACGACGAGGTGAAAGTCGTCGTCATCCGGGGCGAGGGCGATGATTTCGGCAGCGGCGGCGACCTACCCGAGCAGCGCGACATGCTGGAGAACCCGGGCATGCCGCTGTTGCACGAACTCGCGATCAACGACGACAACGTCAAATACCCGCCGGGCGGCTCGTACCGCTATCTGTCCACCGTCACCGACTTCTACGCGAAAGCCCGCGCAGGCAATCGGCCGCTTCAAGAGTTGCGCAAGATCAGCATCGTCGAAGCCAAGGGCTACTGCTACGGCTGGCACTTCTATCAGGCCGCCGACGCGGACCTGGTGGTCTCCTCCGACGACGCCCTGTTCGGTCACCCCGCATTCCGCTACGTCGGCTGGGGACCTCGGCTGTGGTGGTGGGCCGAGACCATGGGATTGCGCAAGTTCTCCGAAATGTTGTTCACCGGACGGCCTTTCAGCGCCAAGGAGATGTACGACTGCGGCTTCGTCAACAGCGTGGTGCCGCGCGAGAAGCTCGAGGACGAGACACTCAAGTACGCGATGGCGTGCTCCCGTTCGCGCCCGACGGACACGGTTGCGGTGCAGAAGACGTTTCTGGAGCTGTACAAGCAGTACAAGGGCGAATACTTCGGCAGTCTGCTGACCGGCATGATCGAGGGAATGCTGCCGTTGATCGCCAATGATCAGGACGACGAAGTCGACCTCACCGAAGGGACATTCGGCAAGGGCCTCAACAACGTGGTCAAGGACAACGACCTCAACTTCCCGCCGGAGTGGCGGCTCAGCCGATCCGGGCGCAAGAAACCATAACCCGCTTGACAACGAATCACCCGAGGGCGCCGGACCTCATCGCCGCGACGACCCCGCCGTCGACGAGAAGGTCGGTCCCCGTGACGAACGACGATTCCGGGCCGAGGAGAAACGCCACCGCGTTCGCGATGTCGAACGGCGTACCGACCCTCGCCGTTCCGGACGCGTCGACCATCGCGCGCATGACTTGGCCGCTTTCTCCTTCGAGTTCGGCGCGTCCCATCGGCGTGGAGATCACCCCGGGACTGACGGAGTTCACCCGGGCGCCGCGCTTGCCCCATCGAACGCTTTCGGCCATGACACGCAGGCGGTTTGCGTACTTGGCGAGCGCATAGGCGTGTCCTGGCTGCGAGATGTGGTCGGATTGCAGGTAGGGAAGCGTCAGCAGCCGGTCCGGGGGTGCGGTGGCCAGCTCCTTCTGCTGGTCCGGCGGAAGTTCTCCCAGCATGTGGCCCGCCATGCTGGCGATCACCACCCCGGTCCCCTGCGGTGCGATCACGTCGCCGAAAGCCGCCAATACCGCCGCGACACCGTAGAGGTCCACGCGCAGAATGGCTTCCACGCTCGCCTGCACCGGCGACAGACCCGCGGTGTGGACGACCTGACTCACCGCTCCCTTGGACGCGGCGGTGTTCACGAGCGCGGCGACCGAGTCCGCGTCACCGACGTCGACCCGCTGGGCCACGACGTCGTACCCGTCACCCTCGAGGCTCGACGCCACAGCGTCCAGCGCAGTGGTGTCGAAGTCGGCGAGCAGCACGGTGCGGCCGGTCCCCTGCCGCCGGGCGATCGCGTCGCCCATGCCGCCCACGCCGATGACGACAACGACGGACGATGTCATCACCCATCTCCTTTCAGCCGGCGCCGAATCGGCGTGCCTGCGACGGTGCCGCCGTCGACCGGTAACACGGTGCCGGTGACGTAGGCCGAGCGGTCACTGGCGAAATAGAGTGCCGCCTCGGCCACGTCCTCCGGTGTGCCTTCGCGCTGCAGCGGCCGGTTGTCCCGCATCCTCTGTCGCGACGCCTTGACGAACGCCTCGCGTGCCCCTTCGCTGAACTGCTTGGCCGACGCCGCGAGAATGGGTGTCGGAATGCTGCCCGGCGCAAGGCAATTGACGCGAATTCCGTACGGGGCCAGTTCGATCGCCGCGCACTTGGTGAAGTACAACACCGCAGCCTTCGACGCTCGGTACGTCATCACCCCACCCCCGGCCTGGATGCCGCCGATCGATGACACGTTGACGATCGACCCGCCGCCGTGCTGCGACATGTGCTTGCCGGCTTCGCGGGTTCCGATCATGACACCCAGCAGGTTGACGGCCATCACTCGCTGGAAGTCCCCGAAATCGTCGTGCAGCAGGCTCTTGTGCATCCGGCTCGGGATTCCGGCGTTGTTCACCATGATGTCCAGACCGCCGAACGTGTCAACGGCGGTCGCCACCAATGCGCTCACCTGCTCGCCGTCGGACACGTCGACGCGCCGGAACACGGCTTGGTCGCAACATTTGTCTGCCAACGCCGCACCGTTGTCTTCGTCGAGGTCGGCGATCACCACTCGTGCCCCCTCCGTGATGAATTTCTCCACGGTGGCATACCCGAGTCCTGAGGCACCGCCGGTGACGATGGCCACCTTCCCCGCCAGGTCGCTACTCATCGCGCTGTCCCTTCGCGTCGGCCGGTACACCGAACTTGCTTGCCTCGCAGAAGAACTGCAGAAGAAGCGAGTTGACCACTTCGGGTTGCTCGATCTGCGGGCAGTGACCGGCGGCCTCGATCACCGCGGATCGGCCGTGCGGAATCTGATCGGCGATTTTCGCCGCCCAGCCCGGGGCAAGCAGCTTGTCGCATCCGCCTTCGACGACGAGCGTGGGCACCGCGATGCGCTCGTAGGCACGGGCACTCGACGGCGACGGCGGCGGCTCGAGCCCGGGACGCCGAAATCTGGCCGCCGCCAGCGCTTCCCATGCACCGGGCGCGATGCTCGACTCGTAGCGCCGCCGCACGTAGTCGTCGTCAGCGGGGAACGACGGGTCGAAGAACAGTGCCTCGACGATGCGGCGCATGCCCTCCAATGTCGCGTCGTACTCGTACAGCGCATCGACGTAGGAGTTGCGCTCGATGTCCCCGCCGCCGCAGATCGCGACGATGCTGCGGGCAGGCAGCACCGGTGCGTCGGACGTCGCGTCGACGAGCAGGTTGATGGCGCCCATCGAGTTCCCGACGAAATGTGCTGACGCGGCGCCTACTTCGGCGCAGAACCGGGCGATGTGCCTGATCCGCATGCCGCGCCCGTCGGTGAAGTCGACTACCTTCGCCGACTGCCCGAAACCCAGCATGTCCGGGGCCAGCACGCGGTAACGCTCGGCCAAGGCGCCTATGTTGCGCTCCCAGCCCAGTTCGGCGCTCGCCCCGAATTCGCCGCCGTGCAGCAGCACCACCGGATCGCCCTGTCCGGCTTCGAGATAACTGGTGGCAAGCCCACCGACGTCGACGGTTTTGCGCTGCGCCGGCACTGCTCAGCTCGCCCCGCCGGCGGACTGAGCGAAGGTCAGCACCTGGGTGGCCATCAATTCGAGCTGGCTCTTGATGGTCTCGTCGATCAACTCGCCGTTCTCGTCGAAAATCTTGTCCGCTGAGTTGATCGCGACGCCCAGCGGGGTAGGCCACGCGCGCAACGCGTGCCCGATGCTGCGCAGGTGGGTGAGCGTGCCGACGGCGGCCTGCCAGCCATAGGCGCATGTGATGCATCCCCACGGCGTGTTGTCCAGGTACACCCGCTCGTCTTCCCGCAGATCTTCGATGTAGTCCAACGCGTTCTTGATCAACCCCGACACGCTGCCGTGGTAGCCGGGCGAGGCCACCACTACCGCGTCCGCGTCACGCAGCGCGTTGACCAGCTCTGCGGCCTTCGGTGTGCGGGACAGTTCGTGCGGCGCGTACATCGGCAAATCGATGTCGCGCCCACAGAACAGCCTCGTGCGGCCGCCTTGCCGCTCCACCGCCTCCAGGCAGTACCGCAATGCCCGCTCGGTCGACGAGTTCGCCCGCAGGGTGCCACCGAGCCCCACGATGAGGGGCCTACGCCGGTCGTCGTCGAAGGTTCCGCTGGCGGTTGTTGAGCTTGCCGTCATGTCCACCTACTTGATCGCAATCGGATTGAGTGGAGACCCGACGCCTCCGGTAACACGCAACGGCGGTGCGACGAGCTGGAATTCGTAAACGCCGTCGGCAGCGCAGTCCTCGGCCAGCGCGGTGAGGTTCCAGTACTCGCCGAGCATCAGACCCATGTCGCGAAGGCACAGCATGTGCATGGGCAGGATCGCGCCGTCGACACCGGACACGGGATCCTCGACCATCAGGTTGTCGGCGGCCACCGCCGCGACGTCGTGGTCGTGCATCCACGACGCGCAGCGCCAATCCAGACCGGCTCCCGGCTCCGATCCGTCGCCGGTTTCGAGAAACCTTGCCCACCAACCGGTTCGGACCAGCACAATGTCGCCGCGTTGCACCGTGACGCCCTGAGTGCGAGCCGCTTGGTCGAGCTCTTCCGGTGTGATCGGATCGCCCAGTTCACAGAACGTCGCGACACCGCGCAGCCGCACGATGTCCAGCAGGACGCCGCGCGACGTGATGCCCTTGACGTCGACCTTGTCGATGCCGCAGTGAAACGCTCCCAGGCTGGTCACTGAACTGGCCGGGAAACCGTTGTAGAGCTGGTCGTCGTAATACACATGCGACAGCGCGTCCCACTGGGTGGCCGCTTGCAACGGCATGATGATCATGTCGTCGTTGAATCGCATCGGCCCGCTCTCGGCGTAGCCGCTCAACTGCACGGCCGTCGGGTTTCGCAACCATTTGGGCCCGTACTCCACCAGTGTGCGGGCGTCCCCGCCGTCGACGGTCATCACGTGCAGCGGGTTGGGCCGGTAGTGGAATGCGCCCTGCGGACCCGACGAGCCGAAGTCGACGCCGAGCGGGAACACCTTGCCGTGTTTGACCAGACTGGCGGCCTGCTGCACCTTCTCGGCGGTGATGAAGTTCAGCGTGCCCAGCTCGTCGTCGTCACCCCAGCGGCCCCAGTTGCGCACGTCGTCGGCGATGCGGCGGAAGTCGTTGAGAGTGGCCACTATTCGCGTCCTGCCAAGGTGGCGGCGATGCGGCTGGCGACGTTGCCGCCGTCAACCCACAGCACCTGACCGGTGATGTAGCTGGCGGCAGCGCTGTTCAGGAACACCAGCACCGCCGCCTGTTCGGACGGCCCCGACACCCGGCCCAACGGCTTGGCGATGGTGTCGAGGTACGCCTGCCCGTACGACGCGCGCAACTGGTCCAGGATCGGCGTCTCCGTCACCCCGGGCGCGGTGCAGTTGATGCGAATGCCCCGGGCGCCCAGCGGGGCGGCGTTGGTCATGCAGTACAAGATGATCGCTTCCTTCGACAACCGGTATCCCCCGTCGGCCAGTTCCTCCGGGTGGCGCCGGCACCAGTCCAGCCCGTCCTCGAACGATCTCGTCCGCACCAGCCCGGCGGTGGCCTGTCGGTGGTCCAGATAGTCAGCCGCGGCCAGCGACGAGACGCACACGACCGACGAGCCGGCGCGCATCGCGGGCAACAGCGCCTCGGTGAGGTGGCGAGTCCCGAGGAAGTTGATCGTGGTGACCAGCAGCGGGTTGCCGATACCCGACGACACGCCGGCGACGTTGAACAGCGAGTCGACGTGGGCGCCGACCGCCGACGCTGCACGGTCGATCGACACCGGTTCGGCGAGGTCGACTTCGTGAAACTCGTTGAGCTGCAGGGCCGGCCGATGCCGGTCGAGGCCGACGACCTCCGCCCCGAGCTGTGACAGCTGCCGCGCGACGTGCTCACCGATCCCAGAAGCACAGCCGCTGACGACGACCCGCTTGCCGTCGTAGCGCCACAGCTGCTCGATTTCTTCCATCGATCACGAGTTTTGCACTAGACCTGTTGTCCTTTGCGGGTCCGGGTATCGGCATCCGGGTTTCTGCTGGTCCAGCCCTCCCCTGACTTGAGCTTCTTGGCGGCCTCCTCGATGCCGGCGGTCATCTCGTCCATCGCCAACGACACCTCGTTGGCGGTGTAGCTGTTGCGGCCGGTGGGCAGTCCTCCGAATGCATAACTCTCGTCGAACTCCGGAGCGGTGGCGGCAGGCCGGCGCGCTTCGAGCTTCTCGATTATCGGTTCCAGTCGCTTGGCCTTCTCGGCCCTGGCCTTCTCGTCGCGCTCGATGAACTCCGGCAACACCTGCTTGCCCATCAGCTCGATGGATTCCATCGTCGCCTCGTGCGTGCGCGGTGTCAGCAGCAAGATGAGTTCGTCGACCCCGCTCTCCTCGTAGCCGCGCAGGAACTCACGCACCGTCGCGGGACTTCCGATTGCCCCGCGGCCCGGGCCGTACGCGACCGTCGGATCCTTCTCGATCTCCTCGAGGTACCGCTTCCAGACGCCGGTCCGACCGGGCGTGTGCATTCCGGTCATGTAGTAGTGCATGATTCCGAACGCGAAGAATCCGCCGCCTTTGCCTAGGCGTTGCACGGCCTGCTCGTCGGTCGGCGCAACCATCATCGACAGGTCGCCGCCGATGGCGAGGATGTTCGGGTTGACCTGCGGCGTGACAGGAACGCCGTTCTCCTCGAGCTCCTTGTAGTAGCCGTTGACGCGTTCGGCGAGAGGGCCGGGGCCGGTGTAGGCGAAACTCAGTGCGCCCAAGCACTTTTGGGCGGCCATCTGCACCGACGCCGGCCGGGTGCACGCCACCCACACCGGCGGGTGAGGCTTCTGCAGCGGCTTGGGGATCACGTTGCGGGGCGGCATTTCGACGTGCTGGCCTTTGAACCCGCTGAACGGCTCTTCGATCATGCAGCGAATCGCAACCTCGAGGGCTTCCTCCCACATGGCACGCTTGTCTGCCGGGTCGATCCCGAAACCACCGAGCTCGCCGACGGACGACGACTCACCGGTGCCGAATTCGACGCGGCCGTTGGACAGCAGATCGAGCGTGGCGATGCGCTCTGCCACCCTCGCCGGGTGGTTGACCGCCGGGGGAAGATGCATGATGCCGAAGCCCAGGCGGATGTTCTTGGTGCGCTGACTGGCGGCGGCCAGGAAGATCTCCGGCGCCGTCGAATGGCAATACTCCTCGAGAAAGTGGTGCTCGGTCAGCCACACCGTGGAGAAGCCGGCCTTGTCGGCCAGCTCCACTTCGTCGAGCCCGTCTTGAAACAGCTTGTGCTCGTCGTCCGGCGCCCACGGCCGCGGCAAGGGAAACTCGTAGAAAAGCGATATCTTCATGTGCTACCTCCGGTTGAGCGTCGAATCGCTAGTCGCACTGGTGTTTTGGTGAGCCGGTAGATGAGCCGCGATGTGCTTGGCTGCCACGTAGCCGAATGTCATGGCCGGACCGATGGTGGCACCGGCGCCGGCATAGCTGCGTCCCATGACGGCAGCCGAGGTGTTCCCGGTCGCATACAGTCCGGGAATCGCGGTGCCGTCGTCGCGCAGCACCCGGGCGAATTCGTCGGTGCGCAGCCCGCCCGACGTGCCGAGGTCGCCGAGGATGATCTGGAACGCGTAGTACGGCGGCTCGCCCAGCGGATACAGATTCGGATTCGGCAGTGTCGGATCGCCGTAGTAGTTGTCGTAGGCGCTGTCGCCGCGGTTGAAGTCGTCGTCGTGGCCGTTGCGCGCCAGCTCGTTGAATCGCTCGGCCGTCCGGCGCAGGTTATCGGGCGGCACTCCGATCTTGGCGGCCAGCTCCTCGAAGCTGTCGGCTTCCTTCACCACGCCCGAGTCAAGCCATGCCCGAGGCACGTTGCGGCCGGTGGGTACCGGCGCGAACGGCACTTTCGGTATCGGCAGGTGCCCGGCCACCACATAGCGGCGAAACGACCTGATGTCGGTGATCAGCCAGCACGGGATGTGCCTGACGCCCGACTTCTCGCCCTCGATCATCGCGTGCGCGAAATCCATGTACGGCGCGGCCTCGTTGACGAACCGCTCGCCGTCGCCGTTGACCACGAACTGCGACGGCATCATCCGCTCGTTGAGCATGAACTGCAGCCGGCCATCGGGCCAGCAGATCGCCGGAAACCACCACGCCTCGTCGAGCAGATCCGTTGCGCCGCCGACCTTTTCACCGGCGCGGATGCCGTCGCCCAGCGCCAGCGGGTTGCCGAAGCTCCAGTCCACCTTGTCGCCGCTGACCTCGCGCACGCGGTCCAGCACCGGCAGGTGCTGCCTGCGCCAGGCCATGTCGTGGTCGAAGCCACCGGCGGCAAGGATCACCCCGCCGCGGGCGCCGATCCGCAATGCCCGGCCGTTGCGCTCAACGACCGCGCCCACCACCGCACCGTCAGGACCGGTGATGAGCTCCGTCATCGGCGCACCCAGCCACAGCGGAATGCCGCGGTCCTTCATCGCCAGACGCATCCGGGCCGCCAGCGACTGGCCGATCGCGGCCATCCGCTCCCCGAACACGCGCGCCCGAAACACGCGCCAGATCAGCTTGACCAGAACGGCTTTGCCGCGCCACGACTGGCGCACCTGGTAGAACAGCCGCAGATCCTTGGGTCCCAGCCAGATGCCTCTGGGCGCCAACGCCAGTGGCTGCAGCAGGTTCTGTTCGTCGTCACCGAGCTTGCGCAGATCGATCGCCGGCACATTGATGGTGCTGCCCCGTTCGGAGCCGCCGGGAAGTTCGGGATAGTAGTCGGCGTAGCCGGGCTTCCAGACGAACTCGAACCACGGGCTGAGCTTCTCCAAGAATTCCATCATCTCCGGCGCGGCGTCGACGTACTGGCGCAGGCGGGCATCGCTGACGAGGCCGCCGGTGATCTGGCGCAGATAGTCGAAGACTTCGTCCGGTGAGGGTCGATAGCCTTGTCGGCGCTGCGCCGGAGCGCCCGGAACCCAGATGCCGCCACCCGACAGGGCGGTGGATCCCCCAAAGCAGTGCGCTTTTTCGACCACCAGCGTGTCGAGCCCGAAGGCGTCGGCGGCCAGCGCCGCGGTCATTCCGCCGCCGCCGGAGCCGACGACGAGGACGTCGACGACGCGGTCGAAGTCCTCACTCATCGGCAGCCCTGCCGACTCCCGTCCGCACCGCGAAGCCCGCGATCAGGTCGGGTGCCGCACGGTAGTAGCGGACCTGCGTCTGGTACGGCCCCTGGCTGGCGAGTGCCGCGAAAGCCGCCAGCCATGTGCGGATCTCGTGGGCGGAGTTGCCGGCCTCGCGCGCGATCCAGTCGTTCGACCAGCTGTCGAGCTCGATCAGGTCACCGCGGTCGAAGATGTCCAGGAGGCGTTGATCCCATTGGGGATTCAGCGGGTGCATCGGGCCGCGGCCCGCAGCGAACTCTTGGGAAAGGCCGATCACCGCGGTCTGCCGCGCCTGGCGTTGTTCGGTCGTCATCGGCCGTCCGTGCAGGATGCGCTCCAACGCAGGGGCGGGCGCCGTTGCGAGCGTCGGGACCGGCGGATCATGCGACAGCCCACCGGATCCCACGATCAGCACACGCTTGCCCAGTGTGGCGGCGAACCGGCCGACGGCGGTACCCAGCGCGCGGGCGCGCTTGACCGGCCCGAGCGGCGTGGCGACCGAGTTGATGAAGATCGGCACCACCGGGCGGCCCGTGGCATCGCCGAACAAGATCTGCAGCGGCTGCACGGTGCCGTGGTCCACGTCCATGCTCGCCGAGATCGCGACGTCCACGCCCGCGTCGAGCACGGCTTGGGCGCAGTCCGTCGCGATGTCGTCGGGTACGTCGAGCGGACCGGCCTGGGTGCCGAAGTCGCCGACGCCGGTGGCCGCGGTTCCTATGCAGAACGGTGGCATCAGCTTGTAGAAGAAGCCGTTGTAGTGGTCCGGCGAGAAGATCACGACGAGCTCTGGATCGAACTGCCGCACGAACTCTCGCGCAGCCGACAGTGCGGTGTTGACGTCATCAAGGAGATCTTGCGACGGTCCGGGAAGGTTCAGCAGCGGGCTGTGCGACATACAGCACAGCGCCAGAGTCGCCTTCATGGAATCCTTTGCCTCCTCTCTGCGTCAGACCGAGGACGTCGAACAGGGCGGTGCTGATCTCGGGTGCTCGCTGCGCAATGCACGCTCCGGCGATGCAGCGGTCCGGGCGCAAAAACAGCACGGATTCGGTGTGCGCGTCGAACCACGCCTTCAGCCCGCCCGTACGGTCTCCGACGACCACGACGTCGGGGTGATCGTGCCCCGGCCAGTGCAGCTGGGTGAGCGGACGTCCTTCGACGAACCTGGTGCCCAGCGTTTTCCAGCGCTCGAACGCGTCGGCTCCGAGCAGCGCGCGGGGATCGTTGTTCCAGCACAGCACCGAGAATCGGGGCCCCAGCACGTCGTCGAGCAGCACATCCCGGCGGTCTCTGGTGTCCACCCGCGGCTGCACGAACAGGGTGCCCACCGGGGAAGCCGCTGAGCGCGGCTCCTCGTGGTACACCGCCCCCTGCTCGTAGCGCGGCATCGGCTTGAACCGCATCTCGAGGACGTAGCGCTTCAGCGTGGGCACCACCGAGGCGGCTCGAATCACGTTGTCGCGCAGGCGCGCAACGCGGCGGTTGGTCGGCGAGATCACCCGGCCCACCATCGTCGACAAGTCGATCATGGCCCTGGCGTGCTTGCGGCGCTCGACGTCGTAGGTGTCCAGTAGCGCGTCCCCGGCTTGGCCATTGACCACCGCGGCGAGTTTCCAGCCCAGATTCGCTGCGTCGCGGATGCCGCTGTTGTAGCCCTGTCCTTGCCAGACCGGCATCAGATGGGCGGCGTCACCGGCCAGCAGGAGTCGTCCGCTGCGGAACGCGCCGGCGATGCGCGAGTGGTGGGTGTAGACCCGGTGGCGGATCACGTCGACCCGTTCGGGGTGCGGTACCAGTCGGGCCAGCATGCGTCTGATGAACGCGCGGTCCTCGGCGACGTCGTCGGATTCGTCGGCGTGGATCATGAACTCGAAGCGCCGAATGCCGTGGGCAATCGAAATCGACGCGTAGGGTCGCTCGGGGTCGGCGCCGACCTCGCTGTTGGGATGGCCGAGCGGGTCGTTGGCGACGTCGACCACCAGCCAGCGCGTCGACGACGTGGTGCCGTCGAAAGAGACACCCATCAGCCGGCGGGTGGCGCTGCGACCGCCGTCGCAGCCGATCACGTACTGCGCGTCGACGTTCGACGATCCGGCGCTCGACACGAGGCGGACCGTGACACCGTCAGGCGACTGTTCGCAGCCCTCCATGCGGTGCCCCCACCTCAACTGCACGTGGTCGAATCTGTCCAATCCGGCGAGCAGTTCGGCATCGACCATCGGTTGCACGAAGCCGTTGCGCTTGGGCCAGCCGAACCGCGCGTCGGGTGGCGCCATCTCGGCGAGCAGCCGACGTTTGGCGTCGAAGAACCGAAGGATCTGGTTGGGCACGGTGTGCGGAAGAATCTGATCCACCAGGCCGATCGACTGGAACGTGCGCAGTGCTTCGTCGTCGAGGCCGACGCCGCGCGGATAGTCGATGAGCGTGTCGCGCTCCTCCACCACGAGGGTCCGAACCCCTTGCAGCCCAAGGATGTTCGCCAACGTCAGGCCGACCGGGCCGGCGCCGACGATCACGACATCCGGATTCATTGCCGCCCCAGCAAGAACTCGATGTGCAGCCTGTTGAACGTCTTGGCGTCCTCGTACTGCGGCCAGTGGCCGCAGCCCGACATGACCTCGAAGCGCGCCCCGGGAATCATCGACGCGATCCGGCGCCCCTCGGTCACGTCGGCGGTGGGGTCGTCACTGGTCCACAGCACAAGCGTCGGCGCGGTGATAGACCCGTACTCGTCGGGACCGAGGATGTTGCGCGCGCGGATTCTCGGATCCTGCAACGCCATGATGTCGCGCATCGCGGCGACGAACCCGGGCTGGCGGTACACCCGCTGCCGGCTCGCGACGAGGTCGTCGTAATCCTTCGACTTGTCGGCCATCAGCCATTTGATCCGCGCCTGCACCGTCTCCCAGCTCGGGTTCTCGGCCGCCGCCATCGACAGCGTGATGATCCGGTGCATCACTGCGGGATCGGCTTGCGAGCCGCCTGCGGTGTTGAGGACCAATCGGTGCACACGCTCGGGATGGTCGATGGCGATGCGGGCGGCCACCCAGCCGCCCAGCGACTCCCCGGACACATGCGCACGGTCGGCACCGATCGTGTCGAGCACCGCGACCAGGTGGTCGACATAGTGGCGCACCTCCAATGGGTGGCCGGGCTTGTCGGTATAGCCGTGGCCGAGCATGTCGATCGCCCACGTCGAAAAGTGCTCCGCGTGCGCCTCCAAGTTGCGGACGTAGGCCTCGGCGTGGCCGCCGGAACCGTGCAGCAGCACTAGCGCCGGCTTGGCCCGGTCACCGACGTGCA
This sequence comes from Mycobacterium sp. NGS19, assembly GCF_059813155.1. Lineage (NCBI taxonomy): Bacteria > Bacillati > Actinomycetota > Actinomycetes > Mycobacteriales > Mycobacteriaceae > Mycobacterium > Mycobacterium sp. NGS19. The sequence continues at coordinate 94,323 of NZ_JCALEB010000004.1, read as the reverse complement.
GGTAGCGCGTGCGTACGCCGCGCGCGTCGAGGTAGCCCTGTGAGAACGGGACGCCCTGGAGATCGCTCCAGATGCTCTCGTAATCCGCCACTTGCCACCTCGCCGTCGCCCCGCGCCCATCGCCGCGGAAATCTTGTTCTCGCGATGCGCGAACCGAATGTGCTAAAATCGCACATTGATGTGCACTATGCATAGAGCATCATCCTCATGACCAGGTCTGTCAAGCAGCCGGGCGACGAGCGAATGACCGCTGGATCGCAGACCCTGGCCCGCGGGCTCAGCGCCCTGCAGGCAGTGGCCACCGCCCCGTCGGGAGTCACGGTCCAGCAGGTCGCCGACTACGTCGGCGTGCACCGCACCATCGCCTATCGCCTGCTCGGCACGCTGACGCAATTCCGCTACGTCACCAAGGGGGAAGACGGCAGGTACCGGCCGGCGGCGGCGCTCGCGGTGCTGGGCGCCGCGTTCGACAACAACGTGCGTCAGCTCAGCCTGCCGACGCTGCGCGCGCTGGCGGACAATCTCGGCGCGACGGTGTCGCTGCTGGTCGCCGAGGGTGACCAGCAGGTCGCTATCGCGGTCATCGTCCCGACACACGTGATGTATCAGCTGTCGTTCCACGAGGGCAGCCGATACCCGCTGGACCGCGGCGCCGCCGGTATCGCGTTGCTGGCCAGCATGCCGCCGCGGCCCGGTGAGCGCGAGCTGGTGGCGCAGACCCGCAACGAAGGGTGGGTGGTGACCCACGGTGAGATCGAGCCCAACACCTACGGGCTCGCGGTTCCGGTGCGCCGCCGGCCGCCGTCGCCGCCCACGTGCATCAACCTGATCTCCCACCGGGAAGACGTCGTCATGGCCGGCCGCGACGCAGTCGTAAAGGCAGCGCAGGAACTGTCGGCGATCCTCAGCTGAGGACCGGCCGGCGAGAGGAGACTCCGATGAGCACGTGGGACCACGTGGTCGACGTCGTGGTGCTCGGCAGCGGAGGCGCCGGCCTCACGGCTGCCCTGACCGCCGCGGTCAACGGCGCCTCGGTCGAGGTGTACGAGAAGGCCCCGACGGTGGGCGGAACCACCGCGGTGTCCGGCGGCATCGTCTGGATACCGGCGCATCGCCGCGCGCCCGACGGTGAACTGACGGTCGACGACGCGATGAGATATCTGCGCGCGCAGTCTCTCGGCTATATGGACGACGATCTCGTCGAGACGTTTGTGCGGACCGGCGCACCGATGCTCGATTTCGTCGAGGCGTACAGCGAGCTGCGGTTCGAGATCGCCGATGGCTTTCCCGACTACAAGCCGGAGCTGCCGGGTGGGCGGCCAGGAGGCGGCCGGTCGCTGAACGCAAAGCCGTACGACTTATCGCAGCTCGGCGAATGGAGCGACCGCATCACGTCGTTCCCGGCCGACTTCAGCAACGTCGGGATCGACGCCGAGACACGCGCGAGGATCCACGCGTCGGTGGATGACGCGGCCGGCGATCTATGCGTCGCCGGCACGGCATTGATCGCCGGGCTGCTCGAGGCATTGCTCGACCGGGACGTCACACCACGCACGAATGCCCGTGCGGTGGAACTGGTTTCGGACGGTAACGCCATCACCGGTGCCCGAATCAGCCTGCGCGGCAGCGAGGTCCGGGTGCGCGCCCGTCGCGGCGTGGTTCTGGCCACCGGCGGCTTCGAATGGGACGACCGACTGGTCGAGGCCTACCTGCGCGGCCCGATGCACGGCGCGGTGTCGCCACCGAACAACACGGGCGACGGGCTGCGAATGGCCATGGCCCACGGCGCCGACCTGGCCAACATGGGTGAGGCGTGGTGGGTGCCGATCGTGCAGATTCCCGGCGACACCATCGGGGGCAAGCAACGCAGCCGAAGCGTGCGACTGGAACGCACACGACCCCGCAGCATTATCGTCAACCGCGCGGGCAGACGCTTCCTCAACGAGGCCGGCGAGTACAACTCGATGGCAGGCGCGTTCCAGTACCTCGATCCCAAGGACGGATACTTCAACGACCCGGCGTGGATCGTGTTCGACGCGCTCCATCTGAAGCGTTACGGATTCCTCGGCGTCACGCCGGGAGAGGCTGCGCCGGAATGGTTTTCGCCGTCGTCCGACATCGCCGAGCTCGGCGCCAAGACCGGAATCGACCCTGACGGGCTGGCGCGCACGCTCGAGGACTGGAACAAGAACGTCGCACAGGAGCGAGACCCGCAATTCGGTCGCGGCGCGAGCGCCTACGACGGCTACTGGGGCGACGACAAGGCCGCCACCCGGGCCGGCAGGACACTCGGGCCGATCGACACGCCGCCGTACTACGCGGTGCCGGTGAAGATCGGCGCGATGGGGACCAAAGGCGGGCCGCGCACCGACCGCGACGGGCGGGTCTTGCACGTCAGCGGGGCCGTCATCCCCGGGCTGTATGCAGCCGGCAATGCGATGGCCGGTGTGACCGGCAAGGCCTACGGCGGCGCAGGTGGAACGCTGGGCCCCGCAATGGTTTTCGGCTACCGCAGCGGCTATACCGCGGCCACCGGCCGATCGTTGAAGGTGTAACGGACCTCCGAGCGATCCCCCTCGCCGAGCGTGAGCTCAGTGCGACATTTCGGCCCATTTTTCGCAGTGCCCTCACGTTCGGCGCACATGGCGGCTCAGTACAGGTAGATCCCCAGGATCGCGCCGAAGAGCACGACGAGCCAGACGTCGGTGAACAGCCGTAGCCACCGTGGGGCGGTGCGCACCTCCATGAAGTGCTGAATGATCAACCGCACCTTGACCAAGGCCATCGCCAGGACGCCAATGGTGATCGACGCGCTCGCGTGTACGCTGCCGTGTACTCGTCCCGGCGCGAAGAACCACGACAGCACCGTGATCGCCGAAAGCGCCAGCCATACATAGGTGGTCCGGGCGGTGGCGGTGTTCATCGGTTCACCTCATCACGTACAGCAGCGCGAAGATGACGACCCACAGCAAGTCGACCATGTGCCAGTAGGTGGCCCCGGTTTCCGCGACGACGACGTGGCGGGCGTGCGGCCTTCGGAGCTCGCGCAATACGATGCCCAGAATCACCAGACCGAGCAGCACATGGCCCAGGTGCACACCGGTCAGCATGTAATAGAACATGAAGAAGTCGTTGCTCGGAAATGTCAGCCCCGCAACCACTTTCGAAGTCCACTCGTAGGCCTTGACGGCCGCGAAAACCAGCCCGCAGACGCCGCCCAACACGGTCAACCGCACCGCGCGCGGACGGTTGCCGTCTCGGGTGGACTGCACACCGAGCGCGACGAACCATGAGCTGGTGAGCAACAACAGCGTGTTGACCAGACCGATGGTCAGGTCCAGATGCTGTTGCGATTCCAGAAACAGCGCCCGCTCCTGGGTGCGGTGGACCATGAAGATGAGGAAGTATCCGGAGAAGATGACCAGGTCGCCGATGACGAAGACCCACATGCTGCTTTCGCCGGGCAGGTGTGGGGCAGGACCTGGTACGGCCTCGTCCCGGGCGGCCACGGCGTTGTCGGTGTTCGTCATGAAACTCAAAGTCCTTAATCTGCAAGCACTTCACCAGCCGGCTGGCGCGCGACTGCCCTGCGCAGCGTGACGATGATGCAGGTCTGCCAGAACGCGAAGATCGCCGTGCCCATCCAGAAGCTGATCGACCCGTTCCAGGACAGCGGTCCCGACCTGAAGACGAACACCGGTGCCGCAAGCACTTCGGTGACGATCTGCCAGACCGTCACGTACGCGAGCCATTTCGGGAAGATGCCGTTGCGGTCCAACAGGATCGCCAATGCGAACACCAGGTACGCGGCGGAGAAGCACCCCAGCGAGCCGACGAACGACAGCAGCGCGGTGTCATAGAGCAGAGCCTGAAGCTGTGGGTCGCGGTCCGGCCGAAACGCCGCAGCCAGAAAGCAAAACGCCGCGAACAGACAACCCGGCAGCGCGCCCACGTTCAGCGCACCAATATAGGCGTAGGCGAACGCCGGGCTCACCGACATCCGGCGCATCTGATACGCGACGATGCCGTTGGCCACCCCGGCGAACCCGATCACGACCATCAACATCCCGAAACCGATCTGGATGGTCAGCGCGTGCGCGTGAAAGAACGCCACGATCTCCTCGGTGGTGCGGTCGGGTCTCGGCGGTGGCATCACCCGCGCCAGCGGAACGAAGATCACGCCGAACACCATGTAGAAGATCGGCACCACCCACCAGCAAATCCAGAGATCGCGCTTTGATCCGGGGCCGCTCTGATCCCCTTGGGCGACAACCGGTTCTGCGGGAGCCAGGCTCATGAGTGCGCCCGTTCCTCCGCGGCTTGGCGGTTGATCGCTGCGCGGACGACGAAGAACATGACCACGACGAAGACGGCGAAGGCGCCGATCCGCAGCCAGAAAGACACGGCGCCGTCCCACGCCAACGGTCCGGTCTTGACGACGGCTGCGCACGCGGCGGGTGTCATCGCGAACGCGGTGAGCACGCTGAATGGCGCCACCCAGCGCGGAAAGATCGGCTCGGCGCTGCGGTCGAGATACACCGCCAGCGCAAGGCAGAGGTTCTGCACCACCAGCATGCCGACCGGCGCGACGAACGTGATCCACGCCAAATCGTTGAGCAGCATGGTCAATTCGGGATTGCGCTCGGGGCGAAACGCCGCGATGAGCCAGAAGAGATCGGCAAGAGCGAACAGCGTGGCGCCACTCACCAGCGCGGTCAGGTAGCTGTACGCAAGCACCTGGGTGGGCGTGCCCATGCGCTTCATCTGCGCGACGATCAGCGCGAAGAACGGAACCAGCATGATGCCGAAGAGGTTGTAGGTCACCATGCTGAACCGGATCATCGTCGTGTTCTCGGCATAGAACGACGCCACCTGCTGCGGCGTCAGCCGCGGCGACATCGGCGGGAAGAACCCGGGAAATGACACGAACGCGACGAGCAATACGGCGGCCGCAACCGGTGTGATCCAGAGGATGAGCGACTGTCCGTTGACACGGGCGGACACCACGGTTTCCGCCTCGTTGTCGGCGACGCTGGTCATGTGAACTCCCGGATCGCGGTAACTAGCCGATTGGCTAGGCGCGAGGCTATCCGCCGGTTCGGGCACGGTCAATAGCCGATCGGCTACCCTCAGGGCATGGCCTCGTCGGCGCCGTCGATCACGTCGGGACTGGCCGATATGCGGCGCAGCGCCGCGCAGATCCGCATCTTGGATGCGGCGCTCGAGTTGATCGCCATGCACGGCGTCAGCGGAACGTCGTTGCAGATGATCGCCGACGCGGTCGGAGTCACCAAAGCCGCCGTGTACCACCAGTTCAAGACCAAAGACGAGATCGTCATCGCGCTGACAGAACGTGAACTCGGCCGGCTGGCGGCCGCGCTGGAGGCCGCCGAGGCCGAGCAGTGCAAACCGCGGGCGCGCGAGATGCTGCTCACCCGGGTGGTCGACCTGGCCATCGAACGGCGCGGGATGGTGAGCACGTTGCAGTTCGATCCCGTGGTGGTGCGGCTACTTGCCGAGCACCAGCCGTTCCAGCAGTTCATCGGCCGGCTTTACGCGGCGCTGCTGGGCGAGGATACGGGCGCCGAAGCCAGGATCGAGGCCGCGATGCTGTCAGGCGCGATCAGTGTTGCGGTGATGCATCCCTTGGTCGAAGACATCGGCGACGACGAGTTGCGCCGGCACCTGCTGCACTACATGCGGCGGCTGATCGACCTGCCCGGATAGCCGCCGAATCGGGCCGCGGACGTGCGTTCGCACGTTAGGGTCTGGCCAATGCCGAGACCCTGGGAGGCCCGATGAACACCTATCGAACCGTGGTGGTGGGAACTGACGGCTCGGAGTCGTCACTGCGTGCGGTCGACCGGGCGGGCGAGATCGCCGCTGAGAGCGACGCGACGCTCTACATCGCGACCGGCTACTTTCCTCAGCGAGAAGACTTGCGGGCCGCCGACATCCTCAAAGACGAGGGCTACAAGATGCACGGCAGGGCACCAATTTTCGCGATCTTGCGCGAGGCGCACAGCAGGGCAGCCGCCGCCGGGGCCAAGAACATCGAGGAGCGGCCGATCGAAGATGCGCCGGTCGACGCGCTCGTCGACCTCGCTGAACAGGTCAAAGCCGATTTGCTGGTGGTCGGCAACGTGGGCCTCAACGCGCGGTCGGCGATCCTCGGGCGGGTGTTCTCGATTCCGGGAAGCATCGCGAGCCGCGCCCAGATCGACGTGCTGATCGTCCACACCTCCGGCTGAGCGCGCTTACTGCGGTGCGGTGTCATTGCCGGCGGCTTTGACCTCGCGCTCGTCGGCGGCGCCGTCCTCTGCGGCTTCCTCGATGTCTTGGTCATCGAAGGTTTCGTCGTAGGGCACGTCGGGCTCGAACTCGTCGGGTTCCAGCGCGGCTTCGTGTGCTACGTGCGGATGTTCGGCGACGTCCTCGGCGCGCTGCGCCTCGATAGGAGGCTGCTCGGGGCGGCGACGTTCGGCCAGCCAGTCGCGCGCCAGCAGGACCAGGCCCACCGCGGCCAGCGCAATGGCGGCCAGCGCAATGATTGTGTTCTCGGTCAGCACCGCCGCGGCCAGCAGGGCGATGCCGACGACAGCCACTGCGAGTACGACGGTCAGCATCGATCGTCCCTTCCTGAGGGGCGGCTTTCGTAGGCGCCTCTTCTTGGTTACCCCGGTTGCATCGCCGAATCGCAATTCGACGGGAAAGTCAGCGAATGCCTCAGATGACCCGGGACTCGTGCCCCTGCCAATACCGCTCACGCAGAAGCCGCTTGTACAGCTTGCCGCTGGGGTCGCGCGGCAGTTCGTCGACGAAGTCGACGCTGCGCGGGCACTTGTACGTCGCCAACTCGGACCGGCAGTAGGCGATCAATTCGGTTTCGAGGTCGTCGCCGGCGGCCGCCGGGTCGGTCGGCTGCACCACGGCCTTGACCGCCTCCCCCATCTCGTCGTCCGGCACGCCGAACACCGCGACGTCGGCGACGGCGGGATGAGCGGCCAGCACATTCTCGGCCTCCTGCGGGTAGATGTTCACGCCTCCCGAGATGACCATGTGGGCCTGACGATCAGTGAGGTAGAGGTATCCGTCCGCATCGAGGCAGCCGATGTCGCCGAGGGTTCGCCAGCCCTGCGCATTGGTCACCGACGCAGTCTTGTCCGGGTCGTTGTGGTACTCGAACGCGCGGCCGCCGCCGAAGTACACGACGCCGACCTTTCCGGCGGGCAGCTCCTTGCCGTCAGGGCCGACGATGTGGCACTCCTCGAACGGTCGGCCCACCGAGCCGGGATGGGCCAGCCACTCTTCGGCGGCGATGAACGTGGAGCCGATGTCCTCGGTGCCCGAGTAATACTCGTCGATGATCGGACCCCACCAGTCGATCATCTGCCGTTTGACCGCAACCGGGCACGGTGCCGCGGCGTGGGTGACGCGGCGCAGACTCGACAAGTCGTAGCGGCGGCGCTCGGCTTCGGGCAGCCGCAGCATGCGGATGAACATCGTCGGGACGAACTGTGCATGGGTGACGCGGTAGCGCTCGATCAGCTCGAGGCACTCCCGTGGATCGAACCGTTCCATCAGTACCACCGTGGCGCCCAGCCTCTGCCAGGACATCGAAAACACAAGGGGCGCAGAGTGATACAGCGGAGCCGGGCACAGGTACACCGAGTCGGCGCCTGCGTCGCCGTTGGTGCCGAGCAGCCCCCGCGCGATCTGCACCGGTGCGCAACTCGGATCACCCAGCGGGGTGGCGGGCAGTGGCTTACGCACACCCTTCGGTCGGCCGGTAGTGCCCGACGAGTAGAGCATTTCGCGGCCCTCGCACTCGTCGTCGAGGGGCGTCGCGGGCTCCGCGGCAACCACGTCGGCGTAGCGTTCGAATCCGCCGAGCCCCGCTCCGACCGCGATACGCACCGGTATCCGCGAGAGGTCCAGATCGGCGGCCACCTGCGCCATCGTGTCACTGGCCACCAGTGCCTTGGCGCCGCAGTCGTCGAGCACGTACTGCACTTCACCGGCGCGCAGATGCCAGTTGACTGCGGTGTAGTACAGCCCGGACCGCTGTGCGGCCCAAGCGGTTTCGAGGAATTCCGGCCTGTTCTCCACCAGGAGCGCAATGTGGTCGCCAACGCGCAGCCCGCGCGATCGCAGCGCTCGCGCCAGCCGGGTGGAGCGCTCCTCGAGTTCGCGGTAGGTCACCACGTCGCCGCGGGTCCCCATTACCAGCGCGGGGCGGTCCGGGGTGCGGGCGGCATGGAAACCAGGCGTCATCTCGGCCGGGGCGGCCGCCGTGTCAGAACCGCTGAGCAGCTTGCCCGCGGCGGTGTAGGCGTCCTGGCGTCCGTCGGCGACGGCCGCGGCAAGGCGATCGAGGTTGTGGTGCGCGCGCAACATCGTCTGCGCCAGCGACAGGATCTGCGCGCGCGCCCGCGCGGCCCTGCGGGCCGGGGTGTCGTTGCGGAAGTGGGCGTCAATGGTCTCGACCAGTTCAGGCACGCCCTCACCTTGTGCCGCGACCAGCAACACGATGGGGGCATCGGTCTCGGCCCGCAGGTCGCGAACCGTCTGCTTTGCGCCTTCCCGGTCGGCCTTGTTGACCACGACGATGTCGGCGACTTCGAGCAGTCCCGCTTTGGCGGCTTGGACGGCGTCGCCAGCGCCGGGATTGAGGATGACAACGGTCGGATCGGCGACCGCGGCGATCTCGATCTCCGACTGGCCGACACCCACGGTCTCGAGCAACACCACGTCGTAACCCAATTCGGCGAGCACCCGAATCGCGGCCGGCACCGCCGCCGCGAGTCCGCCGAGGTGGCCGCGGCTGGCCACCGAGCGGATCAGGACGCCGGGATCGTTGATGTGGGCGGCCATCCGGATCCGGTCGCCAAGCAGCGCTCCGCCGCTGTACGGCGACGACGGGTCGACCGCGAGCACCGCGACGCGAAGTCCCTGCTGCCGGTAGGCGCCGACCAGCGCCGCGATCGTCGTCGATTTCCCCGCCCCCGGCGGTCCGGTGATCCCGATGACGCGCGCCGTCGAGCTGCCCAGCGCGGCCAGCACCTCGTCGCGGCGCGCGCTCTCGACGAGGGTGAGCAGCCGGCCGGCGGCCCGAGTGGAGCCACCTCGGGCGGCCGCAATGAGCTCCTGAATATCCCGCATCGAGAAGAACTTACGGCCGAATGCGCTTACGGCGCGGGAACTTCGATCACCGTCGCCGAACCCATACCGCCGCCGGCGCACATTGCCGCCACGCCGATGCCGCCGCCGCGGCGACGCAGTTCATGCACCAGCGTGACCAGCATCCGCGCGCCCGTCGCGGCGACCGGATGGCCCAGCGAGCAGCCGCTGCCGTTGGGATTGACTTTGTCCGGATCGATCTCGAGCAGCTTGGCGGTGGCCACGCACATCGACGCGAATGCTTCGTTGATTTCGAACAGGTCGACGGCGTCAAGCGAAAGGCCAGCGCGCTCAAGGGCTTTGGGAATCGCCTCCACGGGCGCCAGCCCGGTGATGGCCGGATCGACGCCCACCGACGCCCACGCCCGCACGGTTGCCAGTGCAGGAAGCCCGAGGGCATCGCTGGCGATCGCGAGCACCGCTGCGCCATCGTTGGCGCCGCACGCGTTGCCGGCGGTGATCGAGAACCCCTCGATCTCCGGGTGAAGCGGCTTGAGCGCGGCCAGTTTCTCCATCGTGGTGTCGCGGCGGGGATGCTCGTCGACGGCGAACAAGCCGTGCGGGGTCTCGATGGGGACGACCTCTTGCTTGAAGCGGCCCTCGTCGATCGCCTGCACCGCCTTGCGGTGCGAACCCAGCGCCCACGCATCCATCTCCTCGCGACTCACGCCGGCCTTGACCGCGGCGTTCCACCCGACGGTGATCGACATGTCCATGTTCGGAGCGTCGGGCCGGTCGGGATGGGTGGGCGGGAACCAGGCAGCAGGCTCGCCGCCGATAGCCCTGGTGAAGCGCGGGGACGTCGACGCGGAGTTGACCCCGCCGGCGATGACGAGTTCGTCCATGCCGGCTTTGATGCTGGCCGCGGCGCTCTGGACGGCGGCCTGACCCGCCGCGCAGTGACGGTTCTGGGCGAGGCCCGGCACATTGGTGAGCCCTGCGGTCAGCGCGGCGTGGCGGGCGATCACCCCGCCGCCGTAGAGTCCCTCGCCCAGAACGACGTCGTCGACGGGGTGGCCGTCGAGCTCGCCGGCGATTGCGCCTACGACGTGATTCGCCAGGTCGTACGCGTCGGTGTCGCGCAGCGTGCCCTTCATCGCGGTGCCGATGGGGGTGCGCAGCGCGGACACGATGACGGCTTCAGGCATGACTGGTCTCCAATGTGCTTCGGGTGAGAATGTTATTCTCTCAAGCTGAGAGTGCCAGTTGCAAGAAGGGGAATCAGATGCAGATCAGCGGAAGCTCCGCGATCGTCGTCGGCGGCACCGGCGGGTTCGGTGAAGCCACGGTCCGCCGACTGCACGGAGCCGGCGCCAAGGTCGTGGTCGCCGATGTCGCCGATGACAAGGGCAAGGCGCTGGAAAGCGAGCTGGGAATCCGCTACGTCCGCACCGATGCGACCAGCCCCGAGGACGTGAACGCCGCGCTGGCAGAGGCGGAATCTCTCGGACCCCTCCGCATCTCGGTCGACTGCCACGGTGGGCCGGCCAGCGGCGGGCGTCTCGTCGGCAAGGACGGGTCACCCCTGGACCTCGACGGCTTCAAGACGACGATCGAGTACTACCTGACCGCCGTCTTCAACGTCATGCGGCTCTCGGCGGCAGCGATCGCCCGCCAGGAGCCGCTCGACAGCGGCGCGCGCGGGGTCATCGTCAACACCGCGTCGATCGCCGGTTACGAGGGCCAGATCGGCCAGATCCCCTACGCGGCGGCGAAGGGCGGCGTGATCAGCATGACGTTGGTCGCCGCACGTGATCTCTCTCCGCTCGGCATTCGAGTGGTCACCATTGCGCCCGGGATGTTCCTGACGCCCGCGTACCCGGTTCCGGCCGAGCAGCTCGAAGCGCACTGGGGCCCGCAGGTCCCGTTCCCGAAGCGGATGGGTCAGCCGTCCGAGTACGCGGCGATGGTGGCGAGCATCGTCGAAAACGACTACCTCAACGGCGAAGTCATTCGCCTGGACGGGGCGCTGCGATTCGCCCCGAAGTGACCGGTTCGCTGGCCGGCAAGGTCGCGTTCGTCGCGGGGGCCAGCCGCGGCATCGGTGCGACGGTGGCGTGCGCGTTGGCGGCGCAGGGCGCTGCTGTTGCGGTGGCCGCTCGCTCTGAGTCCGAAGGGCGGATTCCCGGCACGATTCATTCGGTGGCTACCCGAATCGTTTCGGCGGGTGGTCGCGCGCATGCCGTGCGGTGTGATGTCACCGACGAGCAGTCGGTGAATTCCGCTGTGGCCGAGGTGGTTTCGGTGTTCGGCGGGATCGATGTGCTGATCGCCAACGCTGGTGTGCTGTGGCTCGGCCCGATCGAGTCGACGTCGCTCAAGCGCTGGCGGTTGTGCCTCGATGTGAACCTGACCGGAACGTTCTTGGTGACGCGCGCGGTGATCCCGCACGTTCGGGCGCGCGGCGGCGGCTCGCTGGTGGCGATTACGACGACGGGTGTGACGATGCCCGGCGCCAACGCGTACTGGGTGTCGAAGGCTGGCGTCGAGCGGCTGTACCTCGGGCTGGCCGCGGACCTCAAGCCGGACAACATCGCCGTCAACTGCCTGAGCCCGTCACGCGTGGTGCTCACCGAAGGATGGGCGGCGGCTGGCGACCACGACATCCCGCCGGAGATGGTGGAGCCGCCGGAGGCGATGGCCAAGGCCGCCGTGGTGCTCGCCCGTCAAGACGCCGGCGGTATCACCGGCACCGTCCAGCGCTCGGAATCCCTCCTGCCGCCGAGCTGATAGCTCCTCGCTCACCTTGGCGCGACCGTGCGTGTCGGTACGGCAACACGCCGGTGACCTGTGTACAAGGGTGCACGCTCACCGAAGGGCGGGTCAGCTCTTCGGGGCGTTGAGGCGCTCGACGATCCGGCGGAAGTCCTCGGTCTGAAAGGACTGGTCTTCCGCGGCGTTGGCGTAGTCGAGGGTGTTCAGCACCGCTCGCTCCACGTGCATGTTGAGCATGCGCTTGGTGCTCTCGACGGCTTGCCGCGGCAACTCCATGATCTTCTTGGCGCACGCGACCGCTTCTGAAAGCGGATCAGCGACAACATGGTTCGCCAAGCCGATCTCGACGGCGCGCTGCGCCGAGATCCGGGCTCCGGTCAACGCATACTCCTTGGCCTGCAGCACGCTGATCTGCAGCGGCCAGGTCAGCGGCCCCCCGTCGGCGGCGACCAAACCCACCTGCACATGCGGGTCCGCGAGGTAGGCGCTCTCGGCCATGTAGACGATGTCGGATAGCGCGACCAGGCTGCAGCCCAACCCGACCGCCGGGCCGTTCACGGCAGCCACCACAGGAATCCTGGTGCGCACCATGCCCAGCACGATTTCGCGCCCGTGCAGGATCGTCTTGGCGCGGAGGTCGGGATCCTGCCGAATCTCGTCGAGGTAGGCGAAGTCGCCGCCCGCGGAGAACGCCCGGCCGTTACCGGTGATCACCGCAGCCCGCGCGTCGCGGTCTTCGTTGAGCCGCGGCCACAGCTCAGCCAATCCGACGTGCAACGCGTCGTTGACCGCGTTCAGCGCGTCGGGCCGGTTGAGCCGGATGATGCGCAGCGCACCGTCGGCTTCGACCTCGATTTCCGGTGGCATGTCGTACACGTCAGACTCCTAACCCGAGGATGCGCGAGGCGATGATGTTCTTCTGGATCTGCGACGTGCCGCCCATCACGCTTTGGGCCCGGCTGTAGAGATAGGCCGACAGCAGTTCGGGGTCTTCGGTCCCGCCCACCGCGAGCGCGGCATGGCCGACCGACTGCTCGGTCCAGGTCATCAGCAGTTTGTCCAGCGAGCCGCTGGGACCATGAGTGAGCCCGTCGAGCTGCTCCGACAGCCGGCGGCGCACGTGCAGCCGCAGCATCTCCGATTCCACTGCGGCCCATACCAATTCGTCGGGTATCTCACCGTCGATCCGCTTGGCCATCTGCCGAACCAGCTTGCCGTAGCGCGCCGAGTAGCCGAGCGTCGACGGCTCACGCTCGTGGCTGACTACTGTCATCGCCAGCGCCCAGCCGTGCCCCGGTGCACCGACCATCTGGTCGGCGGGAACGACCGCGCCGGCGAACTCGACCTGACCGAATTCCGTGGTGACGCCGTTGATCATCTTCAGCGGCCGCTGCGTGATGCCGGGTTGGTGCATGGAGATGATGAACGCCGAAATCCCCTTGTGCCGCGGTGCGTCGGGATCCGTGCGCGCAAGAAGCAGGCACCAGTCGGCGACATCGGAGTAGCTGGTCCAGATCTTGTGGCCGTCGATGACGTAGTTGTCGCCATCGCGAGTCGCCTTGGTGCGCAGCGAGGCGAGGTCCGAGCCGGCCCCGGGCTCCGAAAAGCCTTGGCACCAGCGCTCGGTGCCGTTGATCATGCCGGGCAGGAACCGCTGCTGAAGTTCTTCACTGCCATGTTCGCCGAGGCCGACGACGAGGTACCCGAGGCTGGGCCGCGGCGGCGCGCCCGCGCGCGCCAACTCTTCGTCGACGATGACGTCGTAGACCGGTGGCAGTTCGTGTCCACCGAACTTCTTCGGCCACGACAATCCGAAGAAGCCCGCCGAGTACAGCGCCTGATGCCACTCACCTTGGCGCGCCCAGTAGTCGTCACCTGATGCCGCAAACGCTCCGGCCTTATCGCTCAGCCATGCCCTGAGGCGCTCGCGGAACGCGGCCTCCTCCGGCGAATCACGAAAGTCCAAGATCGATCTCCTTCAGTCTCACTGGGAACAGTTCTGTCGACGTCAGGGCGCGGCGCAAGTAGACATGCGCCAGGCATTCCCAGGTGTTTCCGATGCCCCCGTGCACTTGAATCGCGGTCTCACACACCGTCCGCGCGGCCCGCGCGCAGTACACCTTTGCGATCGACGCGGCCCGCACCGCTTCGGCGGGCTCGAGTTCGTCGACGGCCCAGGCCGCGTGGCGCAGCACGCTGATCGAGCCTTCGACCAGCGCAAGCCCTTCGGCGAGCATGTGCGCGACGGCCTGATACGAGCCGATCGGCTTGCCGTACTGCTCACGCACTTTCGCGTAGTCGGTGGCCAGCGCGTGCGCACCCCTAGCCGTGCCGAGGATGTCGGCCGTGGTGGCGGCAATCGCCAGTGCCGTGAAGCGTTCGCGCTCTTCCCCGGCAAGGCGTCCGATCGCCTGCGGTCCCGGGGTCCCGGCCATCGCCTGGGTGAGATCGGCTGAGGCGACAGGCTGTTCGTCGTCACCGCCGTCTACGGTCACTCCCATCCGGCGCAGCTCGTCCGCCAGCACCGGCCCGACGAATGGGACATCGACCAGGCCGCGTCCGAACTCCTCGGCCACGATGGCCACTTCGACACCGGATGCGCCGTCGGAGCGCAGCGAGCGCCACCCGGTGGCGTCTACTACCTTTTCCAGACGCGCGACCCGGCCCTCGTCGGCCAGCTCGGCGACCGAACCGGGCCCCAGATCATCGGCCAATTTGGCTGCAGCGTCGCGCAATTGGCGCTGTTCACTGTTCAGACGGACATCCATAGCTCTCCTTCAGAACTCGGCGCAGCACCTTGCCAGAGGGTAGTCGCGGAATCTCCGGTACGAACACCACGGCGGCGGGCTGCTTGTAGGACGCCAGCCGCTCACCCACGACTGCGGTGAGCTCCTCGGCGGTGACCGGGCTGTGAGCGGCGACCGCTGCCACGATGGCTTCACCGTTCACCGGATCGGGCACGCCGAACACCGCGCAGTCGTGGACGGCGGGGTGGCCATGCAGGACCTTCTCGATCTCCGCCGGAGCGACCTGGAATCCGCGGACTTTGATCATCTCCTTGGAGCGGTCGGTGATCCGCAGGTAGCCGTCGTCGTCGAGGGATCCCACGTCGCCGGTGCAGTACCATCCGTCGCGGAACGCGCCGGCGGTGGCTTCGTCGGGAAGGTACCCGGCCATCAGCGATTCCGAGCGGGCTTGGATCTCACCGTGTTCACCGATACGGACGTCGACACCCGGAACCGGACGGCCCACGGTGTCGAGCCGGACATCGTCGAGCGGGTTACAGGCGATCACCGGCAATTCGGTTGTGCCGTAAGCAGTCAGCCACCGCGCGCGTGTCCGGCGGGTGACGGTCTCGGCGACACTCGGCGTCACCGGGGTGGCACACCACATGATGTAGCGCAGCGACGACAGATCGACGTGTTCCAGCCCTGGGTGAGCGGCGAGCGCCAATGCAATTGGCGCGACGGCCATTTCGATGGAGATGCGGTCCGCCTCGATGTGACGCAGCATCAGGTCGATGTCGAAGCGCTGATGCAGCCGAACCCACGCACCGGTGTCAAGAGCCGTCATGATGTTCAGCAGGCCGAGGATGTGCGATGCCGGCGTGACCACCTGCATCCGGTCGTCGGACGTCATCTGCAGCGCGTCGCGCCAGTGCCGGACCGCAGCGTTGAACGATCGATGGGTGTGCCGAACGGCTTTGGGCATGCCCGTGGTTCCCGAACTGAACACCAGGAGCGCGTCGGTGTCCGGGCTCGGCGCTGGGAATGGCCCCCCCTGCGCGCTCCTGGGCTCGTCGAGATGCAGCATCGGCATAAGGCCGGCCAGCACAGGGTGGTCGCCGACAGCGTAGCCGGGCTCGGTGACCGCCAGAGCGTGCTCGACGTCGCCGGCCTTCCACGCCGGACTGAGCAGCACCACCGCGGCGCCCAGCCGCCAGATGGCCAGCACCGCCGCGACGAACTCGGGCCGGTTCGACGACATGAGCGCAACCCGCTGGCCGCTGCGCACACCGCGGTGACGCAGCGCGCCGGCCAGCCCGTCGGCACACGCGTCGAGCTCGGCGCGGCTGTACTGCCACTCCCCGAACGCGAGCGCGGCGAGGCTGCGTGAGGGCATCAAGAGGATCCTAGCGTGATTGAGAACCTGATTCTCTTATTGATAGAATCTTAATACCAAAGGGAGGTGGCATGGCGATCACCCACGTGTTCCACCGAGCCACCGTGGCACGGATCATCAAGGAAACGCCTGACGCGAGCACCTTCGTGCTGGTCCCCAACGAGCCGTTCACCTATCGGGCCGGCCAGTACTGCACCTTCCGCGTCACCGTCGACGGCGAAGAGCTGTACCGCTCGTATTCGATGTCGAGCGCACCCGAGACCGACGCCGACCTGGCCACCACGATCAAACGGGTGCCCACCGGCAAGGTCTCGAACTGGATGCTCGACAACCTCGCCGAGGGCGACGAGGTCGTGCTCACCCGGCCCGCGGGCACGTTCTGCCTGGACTCCAGCGCGGCGCCGCTGCTGGGGTTCGCGGGGGGCAGCGGGGTGACGCCGATCTTGTCGCTGACGAAGAGCGCGTTGGCCACGACGAAGCGCAAGGTGCGGCTGCTGTGCGCGGACCGGGACCGGCAGTCGGTGATCTTCGACGGCGTGATGGCCGAACTGGTGGACCGCTACCCCGACCGCCTCGAGGTGGTGCGCCACATCGACGCCGAACGCGGCTTGCTCGACGCGGCGACGGTGCGCATGTTCGTCGGCCCAGATGTCGACGCCGACTGCTACGTGTGTGGCCCGGAGGGCTTCATGAACGTCGTGAAGTCGGCGCTGTCCGGGCCGGGACGGGTGTTCGTCGAGGACTTTGAAATCGAACCGAAGGTCGCCACCCCTCCCCCCGCGGAGTCATCGGCGAAGACGGGCGGCACCGTGACCATTCACCTGGACCGCAAAAAGGTGACTGTGCCGCGGATCGCCGGCGAGACGCTGCTGGAAAGCGCGCGCCGCGGTGGGCTGGCGCCGCCGTTCTCGTGCGAAGCGGGAAATTGCGGCACCTGCATTGCCAAGCTCACCGAGGGACAGGCGACCATGCGCAACAACGACGTGCTGGAGGAGGACGAGATCGCCGACGGCTACATCCTGACCTGCCAGGGTGTTCCCGACAGCGCGTCGGTGACCGTCGTCTACGAGTGAGACAGCACGTCGTTGTGCTCGCCGAGGTTCGGCGGCGGACGGTATTGCGGCATGTAGCCGACTATGCGGACCGGACACCCGACGAGCTTGAATTCGCCTGCGGTGACGATGATTCCGGGGTCGGCGTCCAACGCTTCCGGCAGTGTGCGCACCGCTGCGGCGGGAATGCCGAGCGGACGCAGCCGGGCCTCCCATCCCTTCGCGGTGTCGTGGGCCAGGGCCTGCGTGACCACGGCGAGCACGTCGTCACGTCGTGACACCCGCTCGGCCATCGTCTCGAACCCGGAGATGCCGGCTTCGGTCGCGAAGAGTTTCCAGAACGCGTCATGGGTGACGAAGAGCGCCAGATAGCCGTCGGCAGTAGGAAACAGTTGCGCCGGAACGTAATACGAGTGTGCGCCGAACGGATATCGGCGCGGCTGCACGCCGTCGTTGAGGTACGCCGACGCGCGGTAGTTCAGCTGCGACAGCATCACGTCTTGGAGGCACACGTCCACCTGGCCGCCCCGGCCCGAGACGATCTGCGCGAGCAGGCCCAGTGCGGCGGTCAAGCCGGTCGAGTTGTCGGCCGAGGAATACCCCGGCAGTGTCGGCGGCCCGTCGGGATCGCCGGTGAGAGCGGCGATTCCGGTGGCGGCTTGGACGACGTAGTCGAAGGCGGGTTCGTCGCCGCCGTCCAGGCCGAATCCGGTGAGCGCGACGCAGACGATCTTCTCGTTGTGCCGCTTGAGCGCGTCATACGTGAGGCCCAGCCGTCGTATCGCCGACGGCTTGAGGTTGACCAGCAGCGCGTGCGCGTCTTTGACGAGCTCGCCCAACTGCCGTTGTCCCGCTTCGGTATTGAGCTCCAGCACGACGCTGCGCTTGTTGCGGTTGAGGCTGGCGAAGTAGCTGTCGCCGACCTGCCGCGAAATCTCGCCGCCGGGCGGTTCGATCTTGATGACCTCGGCTCCGAGGTCGGCCAGCATCATCGTCGCGTACGGTCCGGCGAGCATGGTGCCGACCTCGAGAATGCGGATACCCGCGAGTGGACCTGGGATCATTGACGGACTTGCGTAGCGAGCTCGGCGATGACCTCGCGCGTGCGCTGCTTGGACGCGATCAGCTCGTCACGGTTCTCGCCGATGGGCAAGAGCCGCACAGAAAGATCCGTCACGCCCGCATCGGCGAACCTCTTGAACCGCGCCAGGATCGACTCTTCGTCCCCCGCGGCGCACAGGTCACCGACGTCGCGGGCA
Organism: Mycobacterium sp. NGS19; assembly: GCF_059813155.1. Lineage (NCBI taxonomy): Bacteria > Bacillati > Actinomycetota > Actinomycetes > Mycobacteriales > Mycobacteriaceae > Mycobacterium > Mycobacterium sp. NGS19. The sequence goes on along the minus strand of NZ_JCALEB010000004.1, from coordinate 75,995 downwards.
TCGCCACGCTCCAGCAGCTTCTGGTAGTTGGGCGACGTCTCCGCCTCGGCCAGAATGCGATTCGCGCGCTCCTTAGCGGCGTCGATCTCGGAGTTCGCACACAAACACACGGGGATGCCGGCGACGATGCGCGGTGCCGGGCGGCCCGCGTCGGCCGCGGCCTTGGTGATCTTGGGGGCGATGTGGTCAGCGATTGCCTTCTCGTCGGCCATCCACAACACGGTCCCGTCGGCGAGTTCCCCCGCGATCTGCAGCATCACCGGCCCCAGCGCCGCGACCAGCACCGGCAATGGCGGGTCGGCGCCTAGCACCGTCGGGTTGTGCACCGTGAACGTGTCGTTCTCGACGTCCACCGGGCCCGGGCCGGCCAGCGCTGCATTGAGCACCTCGAGGTAGTCGCGCGTGTAGGCAGCCGGCTTCTCGTAAGGAATGCCGAGCATGTCGCGCACGATCCAGTGGTGGGAGGGGCCGACACCGAGCACCGTGCGGCCCCCCGCGATCGCGTGCACCGAAAGTGCTTGCCGCGCAAGGGCAATTGGGTGCTGCGCTTGCAGCGGCACCACCGCGGTGCCCAGTTCGATGCGTGAGGTGTGTGCCGCCATCAGCGCCACCATGGCCAACGCGTCGAAGTCGTTGGGTACCTGGGGCATCCAGGCGGTGTCCAATCCGGCCGACTCCGCCCATTCGATATCTGACACGAGTTTTGAGACCTTGCGCGACATGTCGCCGCGTTCGGCCCCGATCATCACGCCCAGTCTCACTTCACGCCTCACTTCTCGCGGCGCTGCCCGCCGAACGTGAACCCATTGCGAAAAATCGGCCGAAAATACGCACTGAGCTCACGCTCGGCGAACGCCAACTCATCTAGTCCGCCACCTTCTGCCCGGTCAGTGAACGCACCTCGCGTACAAGCACATCCAGCGGCGTGCCCGTCGGGAATACCGCCGCAGCGCCGGCGTCCAGAAGCTTCGCCACATCGCCCTGCGGGATCGTCCCGCCCACCACGACCGGGATGTCGGCGGCGTCGGCGGCTCGCAACGCCTCGACGGTCCGCCTGGTCAAGGCGACGTGCGCGCCGGACAGGATGGAAAGGCCCACCAATGCGACGTCTTCCTGCAAGGCGATCGACACGATGTCCTCGATGCGCTGCCGAATGCCGGTGTAGATCACCTCGAAGCCGGCGTCGCGCAGCGTACGCGCGACGATCTTCGCGCCGCGATCGTGTCCGTCGAGACCCGGCTTTGCCACCAGCACACGAGCCGGCATCAGAACACCACCGGTTGCTGGAATTCGCCCCAAACCTTCTTCAACGCCGAAACCATTTCGCCCACAGTGCAATACGCATTGGCGCAGTCGATCAGGTAATGCATCAGGTTGTCGGTGCCCTCCGCTGCGCGTGACAGCGCGGCGAGTGCGTCGGCGGCGGCCGCGCCGTCCCGTTCGGCCTTCACCTTGCTGAGGCGTTTCAGTTGCAGGTCACGCCCTTCCGCGTCGAGTTCGTACATCGTCACGTCCGGCGGCGGCTCGTCGGAGACGAATTTGTTGACGCCCACCACCGGGCGCTTTCCCGACTCGATGTCCTGGTGCAGCCGGTACGCCTCGTCGGCGATCAACCCCTGCAGATAGCCGTCTTCGATGGCCCTGACCATGCCGCCATGGCTTTCCAGATCCGCCATGATCTCGACGATGCGTTCCTCGGTGGCGTCGGTGAGCGCCTCGACGAAGTACGAGCCGCCGAGCGGGTCGGCGACCCGGGTCACGCCGGTCTCGTAGGCAAGGATCTGCTGAGTGCGCAGCGCCAGCGTCGCGGACTCCTCGCTGGGCAGCGCAAACGGCTCGTCCCAGGCGGCGGTGAACATCGACTGCACACCGCCGAGCACCGACGCCATCGCCTCGTAGGCCACCCGCACGAGGTTGTTGCGCGCTTGTGGCGCATACAAAGACGCCCCGCCGGACACGCAGCCGAACCGGAACATCGACGCCTTGTCGGTCTTTGCGCCGTAGCGTTCGCGCACGATCGTCGCCCAGCGGCGGCGGCCCGCCCGGTACTTGGCGATCTCCTCGAAAAAGTCGCCGTGGGTGTAGAAGAAGAACGAGATCTGCGGCGCGAACTCGTCGATGGTCATCCGGCCGCGCTCGACCACGGTGTCGCAGTACGTCACCCCGTCGGCGAGCGTGAACGCCATTTCCTGCACCGCGGTGGCGCCGGCGTCGCGGAAGTGTGCACCGGCCACCGAGATCGCGTTGAACTTGGGCACCTCGGCAGCACAGAACTCGATCGTGTCGGCGATCAGCCGCAGCGACGGCTGCGGCGGCCAGATCCACGTGCCGCGAGACGCGTATTCCTTCAAGATGTCGTTCTGGATGGTGCCGGTGAGCTTGGCGCGCGGCACACCTTTGCGTTCGGCGGCGGCGACGTAGAAAGCGAGCAGGATCGCCGCGGTGCCGTTGATCGTGAAGCTGGTGCTGATCTTGTCGAGCGGAATCTGGTCGAACAAGATCTCGGCGTCGGCGAGCGTGTCGACGGCGACCCCCACCCGCCCGACCTCTTCGGCCACCTCTGGGTCGTCGGAGTCGAAGCCGCACTGCGTCGGCAAGTCCAGCGCCACCGACAAACCCGTACCGCCCTGGTCCAGCAGATAGCGGTACCGGCGATTGGACTCCTCGGCGGTGCCGAAGCCGGAGTACTGGCGAAACGTCCAGAGGCGGCCTCGGTAACCGGACGAGAAGTTGCCCCGCGTGAACGGAAATTCCCCGGGGTCTGGCGGCTCGGTGATCCGGTCAGCCGGCCCGTACACCGGCTTAAGAGGAATCCCCGAAGAGGTCTGTACCTGCTCTTCCATCAATGAATACCGTACTTGCAAAAAATGAGAATGCCAATACCATTGCGTGATAACGACACGGGCCGACGACGTGTGGCGTGCCGCTGTGCGCGCGAATTCCCGCGGCGACAGAAGGAGACGGATGCCTCGTCAGTTGAACGCGCTCGCCGACCGTACCCTCGTGATCTCCGGCGCCAGCCGCGGCATCGGCCTGGCCATCGGGCTCTCGGCCGCGCGCCACGGAGCCAACGTCGTCTTGTTGGCCAAGACCGACCAGCCGCACCCCAAGCTGCCGGGCACCGTGCACACTGCCGCGGCGGAGGTCGAGGCCGCGGGCGGCAAGGCGAAGGCCGTGGTGGGCGACGTGCGCAACGCCGACGACGTGCGCCGCGCCGTGGACATCGCGGTCGAGACGTTCGGCGGCGTGGACATCTGCGTGAACAACGCCAGCGCGATCGCCACCGAGCCCACCGAAGCGCTGCCGGTGAAGAAGTTCGACCTGATGTCCGACATCAACATCAAGGGCACCTTCTTGATGACGCAGGCGTGCGTTCCCCACTTGCGCGACTCCGTCAATCCGCACGTGCTGACGATCTCGCCGCCGCTGAACATGAACCCGCGCTGGCTTGGCGCGCACCCGGCTTACACGCTGTCGAAGTACGGGATGACGTTGCTCTCACTGGGTTGGGCGGCCGAATTCGCCGACGCCGGCATCGCTTTCAACTGCCTGTGGCCGCAGACCTACATCGGCACCTCGGCGGTGGCGAATCTGCCGGACGGGCAGAAGTTGCTGGAGGCGTCTCGCAGCCCGGAGATCATGGGCGACGCCGCTGCCGAGATCGTGTCGCGGCCCGCGCGGGAGACCACGGCGAACTGCTTCATCGACGAAGACGTGCTGGTGGCGGCGGGCGGCTACGACCTGTCCCGCTACGGCGGCGGACTGCAGCCCATCCCGGATCTGTTCATCGGCTAGCGGTCACAGAGAATCTGGCTATGACGCAAGACGCGACGGAACGCACGGTCGAACAGCGCGGCCTGTGGTACGAGGAATTCGAACTCGGCGTGCGGTATCTGCACCGGCCGGGCCGGACCATCACCGAGGCCGACAACGTGCTGTTCACGACGTTGACCATGAACACCCAAGCGCTGCATCTGGATGCCGCCTGGTCGGAAGCTCAACCCCCGTTTCACCAGCGGCTGGTCAACTCGATGTTCACGCTGTCAACGCTCGTCGGGCTGTCGGTGACCCAGCTGACCCAGGGCACGATCGTCGGCAACCTCGGCTTCAGTGAGATCGCCTTCCCCAAGCCGCTGTTTCACGGCGACACGCTGTATGCAGAATCGGTGGTGACCGACAAGCGGTTGTCGCGCAGCCGTCCCCGCGAGGGCATCGTGACCTTCAGCCACGTCGGCCGCAATCAGCACGGCGACATCGTCGCCACCGCGACCCGCAAGACCATGGTCAGGACGCAACCCGCATGACGCTGCAGCTCGGACCCGCATGGCTGTTTTGTCCGGCGGATCGCCCGGAGCGGTTCGCCAAAGCGGCCGCAGCAGCAGACGTCGTCATCCTCGACTTGGAGGACGGCGTTGCCGCCTCGGACCGTGACGCCGCACGAAAAGCGTTGGTGGACAACCCCTGTGACCCCGCCAAGACCGTCGTGCGGGTCAACGCCGCCGGGACGTCCGATTACTGCGCGGACCTCGAGGCGCTGGCGCGCACCTCCTACACCACCGTGATGCTGCCCAAATGCGAATCACCCGAACAGGTTGCGGCGCTGGCACCGCGCGAGGTGATCGTGTTGGTGGAGACACCGCTGGGGGCGGTCCGGGTCGCCGACAGCGTCCAGATGGACAACGCGGTCGGCGTGATGTGGGGTTCGGAGGACTTGTTCGCCGCATTGGGCGGCACCGCGAACCGCACCGCCGACGGCACACTGCGCGACGTCGCCCGCCATGTGCGGTCGGCGTCATTGCTTGCGGCGAAAGCGTTTTCGCGTTTTGCGCTGGATTCGGTCTACCTGGACATCAAGGACCTCGACGGGCTGAGGGCGGAGGCTGACGACGCGGTCGCGGTGGGGTTCGACGCGAAGGTTGCGATCCATCCGAGCCAGGTTCCGGTGATCCGGGCCGCCTACACCCCGGAACCGGAGCAGGTCGAGTGGGCGCGGCGCGTGGTGGCTGCGGCCCGCGACAACCGCGGCGTCTTTCAGTTGGACGGCAAGATGGTCGACATGCCGATCCTGCGACGCGCTCAGCACATCGTGAGGCTGAGCGAGCGATGACACGACCGCGGTGGCGCGAGTTCGCGGACTTCGCGGCGCAGCACCACGGCGCGCCGGCCGGCGAGTACGCGCAGTTGTGGCAGTGGTCGGTCGACCACCTGGCGCGGTTCTGGCGGGCGATCTGGGAGTTCTTCGACGTCCGCGGAACCGAGCCCGCCGACGGCGACGCCGGCATCCTGCCTGATACGTCGATGCCTGGGGCGCAATGGTTTCCGGGTGTCGAGCTCAACTACGTCGAGCAGCTTCTGCGGTACACCCACCAGGACGGGCCGGCGATCGTCGGCGTTGACGAGGCCGGCGCCCGCACCGAGATCGGCTGGTCTGAGCTGCCGGGGCAGGTCGGTGCGGTGGCAGCCGAGCTGCGCCGTCTCGGAGTGGGCCGCGGCGACACCGTCGCCGCCTATCTGCCCGACGTCGCCGAGGCGATGGTCGCGTTCTTGGCGACGGCGTCGCTGGGCGCCATCTGGTCGTCGTGCGGGCAGGACTACGCCCCCGAGGGAGCGGCGTCGCGGCTCTCGCAGCTGCGCCCGAAGGTGTTGTTCAGCGCCGACGGATACCAGCTCAACGGCCGGTGGATCGACAAGACCGCGCACACTGCGGAGTTGCTCGGCTTGCTCGACAACCCGGCGTTGGTGGTCATCGGCGGCGACGCATACCGCGACCTCGTCGCCACCCCGTCTTCCCTTGATGTGACGGCGGTTCCGTTCGACCATCCGCTGTGGGTGCTGTTCAGCTCGGGCACCACCGGCCGGCCTAAGGGAATTGTGCACGGGCACGGCGGGATCGTGCTCGAGCACCTGAAAGCTGTTGGGCTGCATGCCGATCTAGGTCCGGGTGACGTGTTCTTCTGGCAGACCGCATTGAGCTGGATGATGTGGAACTTCCGGCTGTCGGGGCTGCTATGCGGGTCGACCGTGGTGTGCTACAGCGGTCACCCGCTGTGCCCCGACGCCGACCGGCTGTGGCAGCTGGTGGCCGACGAACGGGTCACATACTTCGGCACCAGCCCCGGGCATGTGCTGGCCTCGCGCAAGGCCGGGCTGGATCCTGGCTCGTCGCATGATCTGAGCCGGCTGCGCACGGTCGGCAGCACCGGATCGCCGTTAGCCGCCGACCTTTTCGAGTGGATCGGCAACCACGTCGGGGACCAGGTCATGGTGTCATCGATCAGCGGCGGAACCGATGTGTGTACCGCGTTCGCCGGCGGCACGCCCGGTGTGCCGGTTCGAGCCGGCGAGCTGCCCGCCCGCTATCTCGGTGTGGCACTGGATTGTTGGTCACCCAGGCGCGAACCCCTGCTCAACGAGGTTGGCGAACTGGTGATCACACAACCGATGCCGTCGATGCCGATCGGATTCTGGAACGACGCGGACGGGTCGAAGTACCGTGCCGCCTACTTCGATCACGAGTGGGAGGACGGCCCGGCGCCGAGCGTGTGGCGGCACGGCGACTGGGTGACGCTGACGGAGCGGGGCTCGCTGGTGATCCACGGCCGCAGCGACGCGACCCTGAATCGGCACGGCATCCGAATGGGCTCCGCCGACATCTACGAGGTGGTCGAGGGGATCGACGAGGTCAGTGAGGCCTTCGTCGTCGGCATCGACGGTCCAGACGGCAAGTACTGGATGCCGCTGTTCGTCGCAATGGCACCGGGCAAGCAGCTGGATGACCAGCTGAAGGCCAAGATTCGCAACGAGATTCGCGCGAAGCTGTCGCCGCGACATGTGCCTGAGGAAATCATCGAGGCGCCGGCGATACCGCACACGCGTACCGGCAAGAAGCTCGAGGTGCCGATCACCGGCATTCTGGCCGGGCGCACCGACGTCGCCGTCGACCCACGGGCGATTGACAACCCCGATCTACTGGAGTGGTACCGCGAGCAGGGCAAACGTCACGTGTGGTGACTGCGCCCAGCGCCGAGGTGGGTTCCGAAGAACGCGAGGATGCGCTGCCAGGCGTCCTCGGATTGAGGCTCCGAATAGCCAAGGCCCGCAATCTTTTCGACAGGTTCAAGCAGTGACGGAGTGCCCCAGTCGTTCATGAAGCTGTGCCCCACATCGGGGTATTCCTTGACGTCGTGCGGGACGTCGGCGAGCAGCGCCTCGAGTTTGGCCGCCGCGCCCGGCAGCAGGCGGTCCTTCGCGCCATAGCTCGCTACCGTCGGACACGACTTCCGCAGCGCCTCAACGTCTTTGGGCCAGTTACCGTAATTCGGTGCGGCGGCGTCGAACCCGCCTCGCGGCGCCAGCAGCAGGCAAAAGCCACCGCCCATGCAGAAGCCGACCACGCCTACCTTGCCGGTGCATCGACCGTCGGCGACAAGGTGTTCTCGAGCCGCGACCAAGTCGTCGACGGCGGTTCCGCTGCCGGTCTGCATCGCCCTCAACGTGCGGACCACGCACATGGGCTTCGCGCCGCGCCGGTACAGCGCCGGCGCCAGGGCCAGGTAGCCGTTGGCCGCGAAGCGGTCGGTGATGCGACGGATGTCGGCCGTCAAGCCGAACGCGTCGTGCACGACGACCACGCCCGGCCACGGCCCCGCTCCTGACGGCACAGCGAGATAGCCAGGCAGGGGCCCGGCGGGACAGTCGTATTGAATGTCAGGCATGCGACGCTCCTTCGACCCGCCGCGAGCGTGCACGCTTGCACGTCTGGGGCGGCGTGTCGCTGATCAGACACGCACGCTCGCCGAACGAGGCTAGAGCGTCAGGATAGTGGCCGCGGCAGTTCCGGGGGCGCCGTAAACCTGGGCGAATCCGACCCGCGGCTCGCCGGGCACCTGGCGGTCGCCGGCCTCGCCGCGCAGCTGGCGCACCAGCTCGTGCACCTGACGCAGACCCGACGCGCCGATCGGCTCGCCGTTGGCGATCAGCCCGCCGTCGGTGTTGACCGGCATCGGGCCGCCGATCTCGGTGGCGCCGTCGGCCAGCAGCTTCTCTTGGTCGCCGTCGGCGCAGAAGCCCGCCTCGGCCATGTGGATCACCTCAGCGCCGGCGTCGGTGTCCTGCAGCTGGATCACGTCGACGTCGTCGGGCGCCACGCCGGCCGCCTCGAACGCCGCCTTCGATGCGTACACCGTCGGCGACACGTCCTCGTCGAGCGGGGCCGACGTCGCATGCACCTCGTAGGCGCCATAGCGGCGCGTGCGAATCTCCGCCGCCCGCAGGTACACGGGCTTCGAGGTGAAGCGGTGAGCGATGTCCGCGCGGCACATGATCACGGCGGCCGCGCCTTCGTCGGGGGCGCAGAACATGTACTGGGTGAGCGGGTAGTTCAGCACCGCGGAGTTCAAGATCTCTTCCTCGGGAATTGGCTTGCGGCGGAACGCATTCGGGTTCAGCGCGCCGTTGCGGAAGTTCTTCGCGGCCACTTTGGCCAGCGTCACCTGCGAGATGCCGTGGTCGTGGATGTAGCGGTTGGCCTTCATGCCGAAGAACTTGGTGGTGACGAACTGTCCGTTCTGCGCGTACCACTGCGGCAATGCCAACTTGGCCGGGTCGTCGGTGAACGCACCGCGGGGATGCTTGTCCATGCCGATCGCGATGCCGATGTCGTATTTGCCCAGCCGGATCGTGTCCGCGCACACCTGGGTGGCGGTGGCTGCGGTGGCGCATGCGTTGAACACGTCGGTGAACGGGATTCCGGTGAGGCCGACGAGCCGAGTCACGGCGTCCGGGTTGGACACCTCATAGCTGCCGCCGACGCCGAACTGGACGTCTTTCCAGTCCATCCCGGCGTCGGCCAGTGCGGCCTGGATCGCCTCGGCGCCCATCTGCATCGCGGTCTTGTCGAAACGGCCGAATGGATGCAGGCCCACGCCGATTATCGCCACGTCGTTCATCGCAAACCTCCTCTAACTCACCGGCCGGAAGGCGAACGTCACCACTTCGTTGCCCTCCTCGTCGGTGGTGAACGGAACCATGGTCAGCTCGACGTCCATGCCGAACTCCAGCTTGCCCGGGTCGTTCTCGGTGAGCCGGCCCTCGACCCGGATCACGTCGTCGAGCTGCACCAGCCCCACCCCGAACGGGACGAAGTCCTTCCCGGTCGGTCCCGCATACGGCGGCCCGGGCGGAAAGCCCTGCGTGGTCCACGCGATCAGCGTGCCGCGGCGCGGCAGCAGCAACTCCGACATGTCAGCGGCACTGCAGCGCGGACAACGGTCCTGGCGCGGGAACGTGGCGGCAGCGCAGGCGCCGCATTTGCTACCGATGAGCTGCGGATTGTCGTCAGGCCAGGTCGAGATCTCGGGAGCGAGCGCCTTCTGCATGCGGTGATCGTACAATGGCATTACCCAAAAGCGGAAACCATGTTCTCATTCGCCGCGGCCCAACACGTAGTGGCCGTCGTCGGGATGGTGGTACCAGCCCCCGGCCGCAGCCGTGCCGCCGTCGACATGAACCGTTTGACCGGTGACATATGAGCTGAGCTCGGACGCCAAAAACACTGCCGCGCCGGCTACTTCGTCGACGTGGCCAAGCCGGCCCATCGGGACCATCAGGCTGGTGCGCTCCCGAAAGCCCGGAGAGGCCATGGCCTCGATACCCTCGGTGACGGTGACGTCGGGAGCCAGCCCGTTCACCCGGATGCCGTGCGGCGCGAGTTCGAGCGCGGCCGTCTTGGTGAAGTTGACGACGCCGGCCTTGGCGGCCGCATACGCGGCGTAACCGGGTGCGGCACGGAATCCCTCGATCGAGGTGACGTTGACGACGCTGCCGCCAAGGCGCGCGTTTACCATGGCCCGCGCCACGCGCTGTGTGCACAGCAGCACATGGCTGAGGTTCGACCGGATCAACGCGTCCCAGCCGCCGGGCGACGTGTCCAGCAGGCCGGACCAGAACACTCCTCCTGCGTTGTTCACCAGAATTGTTGGGACGCCGAGCGATTCGAGAGTGGCGGCCAGCGCCGCGTCCACCTGCCCGGCGTCGCGGACGTCGGTGACGCACGCCAGCCCACCGGCCTCGGCCGCTGCCGACTCGGCCGTGTCCGGATCCTTCTCCCAGATCGCGACGCGCGCGCCGAACGCAGCGAAGCCCGCCGCAATGCCCCTGCCGATGCCTGCACCGCCGCCGGTCACCACCGCAACTCGGCCCTCGAGCGACACCGCGTCGCGGCTCAGTGCCATCAGGTTCTCTCGATCACCTGCTCGCGGAACACTTCGATCGCCTCCAGCGCGTGGGTCAGCCCGTCGCCGGGCAGCCCGACCTGCACCCAGGTCACGCCGATGGCCCCCAGCTTCTCGAGCCCGGACAGGTAGGCGTCGGCGTCGAAGCCTGCCTGCCCCGGGCTCCCCCCGGCGAAATTGGTGAAGCTGATGTCGATCGACGACCAGTCCTTACCGGCGGCGTCGAAGCGGCGCCGCAGATCGTCGACGGCCTGCGCGAGCCGGTCGATGGTGTCCATCGCCGACGTTCCGGCCGTGCTGGCCAGCCCCGCCGGCGCGGCGAATGGGCACCAGCCGTCGCCGTGGTCGACCACTCGCTGGCGCGCGGTGCCGGTGTTGCCGCCGATCCAGATCGGCGGATGCGGCGTAGTCCACGGCCGCGGGTGTGCGGTGATGCCGCGTGCGGTGAAATGCTTGCCCTCGACGGTGATGTCGTCCGTGGTCCAGATTGCCCTGATCACTTCGAGCGCCTCGTCGAACAGCTCGTTGCGTTCGTCGAAAGTCACTCCCAGCGCTGCGAATTCGCGTTTGAGGTAGCCCGCACCCACCGCAAGCGTGAACCGCCCCTCAGACAGTAGGTCCAGCGTGGCCCCGGCCTTGGCGACCAGGAACGGGTTGCGGTACGGCAGCACGACGATGTTGGGGATCAGCCGCAGGGTCGTGGTGCGCGCGGCAGCGAAGCCCATCGCGACGAACGGGTCAAGTGCGTCGTGACCGCCCGCCTCGAGCCAGCGCTGCGTAGGCGCCGGATGATCGGTGAAGCCGTAACCATGGAAACCCGCGGCCTCGGCCGCGGCGGCAAGTTCGCCGACGCCGCGCCCGGACACCAACTCCGGACGGCAGGGGTGGCTGATGATCGGGTGCGTGATCGCGAAGCGCATCTGTCCGTGCCTGGGCAGAACTGGTGCTCGGACCCGCTAGCCGGCCGCCTTCTCCGGCGCGTAACCCATCGTGGACTTGATTTCTAGGTATTCGTGGAAGCCGAACTCGCCCCACTCGCGACCGTTCCCGCTGCGCTTGTAGCCGCCGAAGGCGGAATTCAAGTCGAACGCGTGGTTGATCGCGACGCTGCCGGCGCGAATCTTGCGCGCGACCTCGCGGGCCTTCTCGACGTCGGCGCCCGAAACATACCCTGCCAGACCGTAATCCGTGTCGTTGGCGATTTCCACGGCCTGGTCGAGGTCGTCGTAGCCAATGATGCACAGCACCGGCCCGAAGATCTCCTCGCGGGCGATCGTCATGTCATTACTCACGTTCGCGAACACCGTCGGTTTGACGTAGTAGCCCTTGTCGAGTCCATCCGGGCGGCCCGGTCCCCCGGCGACCACCGTGGCCCCTTCTTCGATGCCCTTCTCGATCAAGCGCTGGATCTTATCGAACTGAGCCCTCGACGCGACCGGGCCGATCGCGGTCTTCTCGCCGGGATCGCCCACCTTGATTTGTTCGGCGACCTGCTTGGCGATCGAAATGGCTTCGTCCATGCGGGCATTCGGCACCAGCATTCGCGACGGCGCATTACAGCTCTGCCCGGAGTTGGGCATCATCGCGGTCACGCCTTTGCGGACGCTTTCCTCGAAGCTTTCGTCGTCGAGCACGATGTTGGGGCTCTTGCCGCCGAGCTCTTGGGTTACCCGCTTGACCGTCGGCGCAGCGTTCTTCGCGACGTCGATGCCGGCGCGGGTGGACCCGGTGAACGACACCATGTCGACGTCGGGATGGCTCGAAATCGCCGCTCCCACAGTCGGTCCCTCGCCGAACACCATGTTGTAGACACCCGCGGGCACGCCTGCGGCGTCCATGATCTCAGTGAAGATCTGCGCCGAATACGGCGCAACCTCGGACGGCTTGAGCACCATCGTGCAACCGGTCGCCAGCGCCGGGTACACCTTGCAGGCGATCTGGTTGATCGGCCAGTTCCACGGGGTGATCAGGCCGCACACACCGACGGGTTCTTTGACCACCAGCGTCGAGCCGTGCTGTTCTTCGAATTGGAAGTTCTTGAGCACGTCGATGGCCGTCATCAAATGTCCCATGCCGAGCGCGACCTGCGGACCCGATGCCAATGAGGGCGGGGCGCCGATCTCCTCGTTGACCGCGTCGGCGAGGTCACCGGAACGCTTCTGGTACTCGGCGAGGATGGCTTGCAGCAAGTCCAGCCGCTCTTCGCGGCTGCTCTGCGACCAGGTGGCGAACGCCTTGCGGGCCGCCTTCACGGCCCGGTCCACGTCGGCGGCCGATCCCACCGCGATCCGGCCGGACACCTCTTCGGTGGTCGGGTTGTCGACGTCCAGAGTTTTCGGTTCGGCCGGGTCCACCCACTGGCCGTCGATGTAGAACTTCAGATATTCGCGCATCGTTGTCGCCCTTCGCCTATTGCGTGCCTTCTGCATACCACGTCCGGAACTCCCCGTAGTTAGGCATTTCCTCCGAATTGGCCTTCGGGTCGATACACACGTGCACCACCGCGGTCCGCCCGCTCGCGTACGCCCGCTTGATGGCCGGGCCGATTTCCTCTTCCTTGTCGACGTATTCGCCGTGGCAGTCCAGGCCCTCGGCGATTTTGTCGAAGCGCACGTTTTTGCTCCAGTGCACGCCGGGCTGCGGCGACGGCTGGGCGAACGTGCGTTTGTAGACACCGACCTCCAGACCCCACTGGTTGTCGACGCCCACCACGCACACCAGTGGCAGCTTGAGGCGGGCGGCGGTCTCCAGTTCGGCGATGTGGAAAAGGAACGACGAGTCGCTGGTGAGCAGCATGACCGGCCGGTTGCCGCCGTCGGCCACCGATGCGCCGACCGCATACGGCAGCCCGGTGCCCAGATGGCCGAAGTTCTGGTTCCAGATCACGTCGTGGGGCTTGGCCTGCGAATAGGTCCACTGGAAGATCACGGTGGCGCCGCCGTCGCGCACCATGATGCCGTCGGCGGGGAAAGCTTTGGTGGCTTCGACGACGAAACGCGCGGGATGTACCGGCGACCGGCCGCTGGGCGCGCCCTCGGCGAGTTCCGCCAGCTGGTCGGCATCCTGTTTGATCCAGCGGTCCAGATCGGCCGACGGCTGGCGCGGGGTGTCTTGGAGCGCGTCGACGAGTTGTGGCACCACCCCGCGAAGGTCGCCGACCAGCGGCACGTCGATGGGCCGGTTCACGCCGATCGCCGTCGGGTCCTGCTCGACGTAGATCCACTTGCGGTGCGCGTCGTTGTCTGCCCAGTGCCGGGTCTTGCCGTAGTGCACAGGCTCGCCCAGTTCGGTGCCGAGCGCGACGCACAAATCCGAGCCGACCACGGCCTCGACCGCGGCCGAGGAAAACCCGTACGGAAACGTGCGGTCCTCCAGGCCCGCAATGAACGACGTGCCACCGGAGGTCTGGATGACCGGGCATGCCATCACATCGGCGAGTCGCTTCACGGCGGCGCCCGTGCGCGAGGTGTGCACGCCGTGTCCGACGAGCAGGATCGGACTCTTGGCCTGCCGGATCAGCTCCGCTGCCTGCGCGACCTCACGAGCGCCTGCCGTCTGATCGACCAGCCGATACGCGCTGGGCGGCAACGGGTCTGCCACGTCGAGCTCTTCGAGGATCACGTGCGAGGGGTACTCGATATAGGCCGGTCCCGGTGTGCCGGACATGGCACGGCGGATCGCCTCGTGCACGATCTCGTCGGTCTGGTCGGCGTACTCGATCGACGCACTGTACTTGACGGACGGCGCGAAAAGCGCCTCCTGACGGACGAATTGGATGCGGCCGCGCCGCACCCGCCGTTCGGTGATCCGGGCGCGCTGCCCGCCGAGGAAGATCACCGGCGAGTTCTCCACCTTCGCGCACATCATCGCGCCGGCGATGTTCGCGACGCCCGGACCGAGCGTGCCAATGCAGAGGCCAGGCTTGCCGGTCATGCGCGACACGGCTTCGGCCATGAAGCCGGCACTCTCTTCATGGTGCGGCGCAACCACTTTCCACCCGCGCGCCTCCGCCTCGGAGAACATGTGCACGAAGTTGGGGTCGGGGATGCCGAACAGCGTGTTGATGCCCTCGGCCTCGAACAGGTCGAGGATTCTCTGGTAAACCGGCACAGCCATTTTCGATACTCCTGGTTATTGATACCGCTGGGCGAGGTGTTTTCGGTGGGCGGCGGGCGAGCCGAACAACGACCGGTTCAGCACGACACGTTTGAGGTAAGTGTGGATTCCGCTCTCCCACGTGTAGCCGATACCGCCGTGCAGTTGCATTGCCTTACCGACGATGTCGACGGCGGCGGCGCACGTGTAGGCCTTAGCCATCGAGGCGGCGATGCCCGCGTCGGGCGCTTCTTCGGCCACCGCTCCTGCGGCCGCTTCTACGAGCCGGCGAGCCACGGTGGTGTGGACTGCCATGTCCGCGCACGCGTGTTTGACCGCCTGGAACGAACCGATCGGGCGGCCGAATTGGTGGCGGACCCCCGCGTAATTCACCGTGGCCGCCAGCATCGCTTCGGCGAGGCCGAGGCTGTCGCACGCGACGGCGACCGCGGCGCGCTCGTGCAAGCTGCGCACCCGCGCTGCTGCGTCACCGTCGAACCGCGCGAGCGTCGACTCGGCCACCGCGACGTTCGCCGCGGTGACCGCCGCGAGGCATCGTGTCTCGTCGATGACCGGTTGTGCGGTGATCGTGAGACCGGGTGCATCACCAGGCATGTCGACGATCACCGGCTCGCCAGCCGGGTCGCGAGCGAGCAGCAGCAGCCGCTCGGCGTCTGCGGCATCCGGTGCGAACAGCGACCGGCCGTGAAGTGTCAGGCCGTCTGCGGTTCGAGTGATCTCGAACGGCGGTTCACCGACGAGGCTTTCGTGATCGCTCGAGAGCACGACCGCACTTCGGATTGCCCCCGACACCACGTCTTTGAGCAGAACATCGCGAAACCCGCTGGGCTGCAGCCACTTCAGCGCGGCAACGGTCAGGACGGCACCGCCGAGATAGCCACTGCGCGCCGCGGCTCGGCCGAGTTCTTCGGCCACGACGGCCACCTCGCAGAAGGTGACCCCCGCTCCCCCGGCGTCCTCGGGCGCCTCGAGCCCCAGCCAGCCGGCCTGTGCCAGCAGCGCCGAATCCGGTTCGCGGTTCTTCGCCAGCAGCTCTCTGGCCACCGAGCGAAGCCCGTCGCGGACGTCGTCGTCGTGGACCCAGGACATCAGATCGCCGCCGGTTCCCGCGGTAAACCCAACCCGCGTTCTGCGATGATGGTGCGCTGGATCTCGCTCGCCCCGCCGGGAATCGTCCACTCCCACGAGCCGATGAAGTCGAGCACCCAGTTGCCCGACTCCCAGCCGCTCGACAAAGGTTTGGCCAGCTGCGTGTGGGCGGCCAGGCCGCCCACCTCGGCTCCGAAATCAGTGAGCCGTTGCAGCAGTTCGCTGTAGAACAGCTTGACCATCGAGGCGTCGGCCGGCCCGGCAGTACCTGCCTCGGTGCGCTTCACGAGATCTCGGCACAGCGCGCGCAGCCCGGTGATCTCGGTGTCGAATTGCGCCAGGTGATCGGCGACCCGACCGTCGTCGAGAAGTTCCGCTTTCTTGCACGCCTCGACCAGCCACCGGAACCCGGCGTGGCCGAGACGCTCGGCCAATTCGAGCATCGTGAGCCCGCGTTCGGCGCCCAGCGTCGCCTGGGCCACCTGCCAGCCGGCGTTCTCGGCGCCCACCAGGTTGGTCGCCGGGACCACGACGTCGCTGAGAAAGATCTCGCAGAAATGGGCTTCTCCGGTGGCCTGCCGGATGGGACGCACATCGATGCCGGATGTGGACATGTCGAGCAGGAAGTACGAAATGCCGTGCCGCTTCGGCGCATCGGGATCCGTGCGGGCCAGCAGCAGGCACCAGTCGGCATGCATCCCGCCGCTCGCCCAGAGTTTCTGTCCGTTGACGACGTAGGTGTCGCCGTCCTTGCGCGCGGACGTGCGCAGGCTCGCCAGATCCGAACCGGCTTCCGGCTCGGAAAAGCCCTGCACCCAGATCTCGCCGTCGAGGATCGCCGGCAGGTGCCGGCGCCGCTGCTCGTCGGTGCCCGCTGCGAGCAGGGTGGCTGCGGCGTGGTGGATGCCGACGAACGCGAGCACCAGCCGCGGGGCGTCATGGGCCGCCAGCTCCTGGTACAGGACGATCTGCTGGTCCACCGGCATCCCGCCGCCCCATTCGCTGGGCCAGTGCGGCACCGCGAAACCGGCGCTGCGCAGCTCTTGAAACCACCACTTCTGGAAGCTGACGAATTCGTGGTCGCTGACTTCTGTCTGGGAGCGCCGCCAGTCCGCGGGTATGTGGTCGCGGCACCAGGCGCGAACGCCGGCGCGGAAGTCGTCGAGGCCGGGGTTCACGAGAACAGGCCCGTCAGCCCGTGCCGGCCCAGCCGCCCGGTCAGCAGGTCGCGAGTTGCGGAGAGCCCGAAGGGAAGTCGGCGCAGCGGCTGGCTGTACCGCGACAGCCACGACAGCGTGGTCTCGTCGCAGAATCCGACCGCGCCGTGCAGCTGGTGGCAAACCCGGAACACCACGTCTGCCGCCTCGATTGCGGCAACGCGCAGCGCAAGCGCGTCGTCGAGCGCGTCGGCATGGCCCCGACCGGCGCTGAACAGCGTGTACTTGGCGAGCATCTCGAGCCCGCTGCGTTCGACCTCGGCGTCGGTCAGCTGGAACTGCACCCCCTGAAACGACGCGAGCGGCTGGCCGAACTGCTTGCGCATCTTCACGTGTGCGACAGTCAGTTCCATTGCCCGGTCCAGCATTCCCAGCAGCGTCCAGCACGGCAGCACCAGCGCGAGCACGACATCGCCGGGGCTCGCGTCATCGACAGATGTCAGCTCGAGCTGTGCGACGAACGCTTGACCGGTGGGCCGTGCGCCACTCACCAGCCCGCGATTTCCGGCCAAACTGGTGGTGGCCCAGCGCTTTCCAAGGCCGGCGACGGCAGCGGCCGGATCGTGGTCGGCCACCACGATCAACCCGTCCACGTCGAGGTCTGCCGGTTTGGCCAGTCGTTCTGCGACCGGATACGGCACCGCCCAGTAGCCCGCGCTGCGGCACAGTGCCGCGGCCGCTTCGCAGCCGTCGGGATCGGTGCGCGGGTCGAGTTCCCACGCCCCCAGCTCGGCGAGCACCGGAGCGACCAGCGCTTCGCGCGTCTCGGGCTTGGCCTCCGCCTGTTGCACCAACTGGTCACCGCCTGCGGCATCGAACGCTCGACGTGCTTGCCGGCCGTACTCTTTGGCGTCGTCGCCCAAATCGAGGATCATGACGCCGCCAACAGGCTGCGCGCCAACAGGATTCGCTGCATCTCGATGCTGCCCGATGCCACGGTGGCGGCTTGCGAATACCGCCAGTGGTCCTCGACTTCGCTGCGGAAATAGCGCGCGTCGGCGTCGTCATGCGGCACGGCCGCAATGATCTCCATGAGCACCTCGGCGCTGTCCTGGTCCAATCGTGTGACAGCGATCCGGTAACCCGCGGTGTCGACGGGCTGAACCTGTTCGGCGCTCTGCAACGACACCACGCGGTAGGCCAGCAATCGGGCCCGGCGGCAGTGGATCAGCATGCGTGCCCACCGGCCCCGCAGTTCAGCGGGCAGAGTCTCCCACCGGTCGCCGAGCACATCGGGTGCTGCCTGCAGCAGCCGTTCGCAGCGGGCGTAGCGGGCGATACCGACCCGCTCGAAGGACAGCACGTCATGCACAATCGACCAGCCGCCGTCCACCTGGCCTAGAACGTCGGCCTCGGTCACCCGCAGCTCGTCGAAGAACACCTCGTTGAGATGGTGCGGGCCGAGCATGGTGCGGATGGGCCTGACCTGTATCGCGGGATCGTCCATCGGCACCAGGAAGATCGTCAGGCCCTGCTGCTTCTTTTCACCTCGGGACGTCCGGGCGAGCAGAAAGCACCACTGCGCCATCGTGGCGTAGGACGTCCAGATCTTCTGGCCGCTGACCCGCCAGCCGTCACCGTCTCGGCGTGCCGTGGTGCGCAGCGACGCGAGGTCGGAACCGGCCTCCGGTTCGGAAAAGCCTTGGCACCAGATCACTTCGCCGCGCGCGATCGGCGGTAGATGCGTGGCCTGCTGCTCGGGGGTGCCGTGCCGCATGATCGCCGGGCCGACCCAGTTCACACCCATGTACTGGGCGCCGCGGGGTTCGTGATGCGCCCACATCTCCTCGCGCACCACAGTCTGCTCCCACACCGACGCGCCGCCGCCGCCGAACTCTTCCGGCCAAGACAGGCACAGCAAGCCCCGCTCGGCGAGCAGCCGGCAGAACCGCTGCGCCACTTCGAGATCTGCTGGATCGTCGGTGAATGCGCCCAGAAAATCCGGTGGCACATGGGTTTTGACGAGCTCGCGCAGCTCCGTGCGAAGCTGTGCGGCTTGCGGTCCCATCTCGAAGTCCACGGCCGCTCCTACCCTGACCCCAACACGGGTTCGGCGTCGGCCCCGACACCGAGTTCGTCGAGAACCTCGGCGGTGTCGGCACCCAACTCGGGAGCGGGGCCGGCCACCCGGCCCGGGGTGCGGGAAAACCACGTCGGCACACCGGGAAACCGCACGGGGCCCTGCGAAGTCTGCACCGTCTCGAACAAGCCGACCGCGTTCAAGTGCGGATGGTCGAACAAGGAGTCCGGCGTGTGGATAGGCGCGGCCGGGATCTCCAGTTCGGCGAACAGCGCAAGCCATTCGTCGGTGGTCCGTTGCGTCATGGTCTCGGCCACCAGCGCGTACACCGTGTCGATCTGGCGTGCGCGCCGCTCGAGCGTGGCGTACAGGTCGCTGGCCCACGGCGGCTTCACCGCGGCCACGAACGCGTTCCAGTGCTTGTCGTTGTAGATCAGCGCGGCGATGTAGCCGTCGCTGGTGCGGTACGGCTTGCGGTTGGGCGCCACGGTGCGTGGATAGACGGCAGGCCCCAGCGGCGGGTCGAACATCGCGCCGTTCGCATGCTCGACGAGGATGAACGAGGCCATGGTTTCGAACATCGCGACCTCGACCTCCTGGCCCTCGCCGGTGCGCTCGCGGTGAAAAAGCGCCATCATCGTCGCGTAGAGCGCGGTGAGCCCAGCAACCTTGTCCGCCATGATCGTTCCGACGTAGTTCGCTTCTCCGGTCAGCTGCTGTTGTACGGCCGGCAGCCCGCATTCGGCCTGGATGGTGTCGTCGTAGGCGGGACGGTCACGGTCCGGACCGCGGCGGCCGTAGCCATAGCAGTTGGTGTAGACGACGGCCGGATTGATCGCGGCGACGTCTGGATAGCTGAAACCGAGCTTGGCGATGGCCTTGGCGCGCATCGAGTGGATGAACACGTCGGCGGTCTCGATCAGCTTGCGCAACGCGCGTTTTCCGTCGTCGGTGCGCAGGTCCAGCACTACGCTGCGCTTGCCGCGGTTGACGTTGACGAACACCCCGCTCATGGCCGGAGCGGGCCCCACCGAGATGTAGCGGGTGTTGTCCCCTTCTGGCGGTTCGACTTTGATCACGTCGGCGCCCATGTCGGCCATGATCTGCGTGCAGTACGGGCCCATCACCATCGCGGTGAGGTCGATGACGCGCACCCCGGCCAGCGGGCCCGTCGACCCGGGACTAGCCATGGTGGGCTTCCTGCCGGCCGGCCATCGCGAAGCTGTAACGGATGTGGTCGCCATGGCCGTCGGGCACGACGGGAAAAATCACCGGGTCGGTTGCGTCGCGGATGACGTCGATGTATTCGGCGACGTCTTCCACCGTCCACGACGGCCGGTATACCCCCGGCGTCTCGACGATCATCGCTCGGGCCACCCGGCCGGCGAGCGCGACGAGCATTTCGCCGGTGAGCGAGCATGTTTCGTGTGCCAACCAGCCCACGACCGGCGCCACCAGGTCCGGGCCCATCGGCGGATAGGCCGACGTGTCGATGCCCTCGGCCATTCTCGTCACCGCTGCCGGAACAATCACATTCGACGTCACGCCGTGCGGTGCTCCCTCCAGCGCCGCGACGTTCGACAATCCGATCAGCCCGGCCTTGGCTACGGCGTAGTTGGCCACCGCGTGGTTCCCGTACAGGCCACCGATCGACGAGGTGAGCACGATGCGCCCGTAACCGGACCCGCACATGACCGGAAACGCCGGCCGCACAACATGAAACGCGCCTTTGAGGTGGACGTCGACGACCGCGTCGAAATCTCCGTACGTCATTTCGCACAGCGAGGCGCGCCGGACGATGCCCGCATTGTGGATCACGACGTCGATGCGGCCGAAGTGGTCGAGGGCGGTCTGGATGATCGCCTTACCGCCCTCCGGTGAGGCGACCGACTCGGTGCTTGCAACGGCATGACCGCCGGCCGCTTCGATCTCGGATACCACCCCGGCGGCGGGTCCGTCGTCGATCCCGTTGCCGGACAAGCTGACTCCGGGGTCGTTGACCACCACCTTCGCGCCGCGCGCGGCCAGCAGCAGTGCGTACGCCCGGCCCAGCCCCCGGCCGGCGCCGGTGACGACGGCGACGCGATCGTCGAATCTGCGTTCTGGCATCTAAGTTCCGAGAACTAGGCCGTCTAGATCGCCCTTGTCGCGCCAGGCCTTGAGCAGATCGCCGAAAGCATAGAAGCCGGGCGAATACGGCTCACCAATGGCAGACCGGATGCCTTCTCCGCCGCCGCCTCCTTCGTTGTTGTAGTAGCCGGGCGTACAGGACACCGCAAACTCCGACATGTCCACCGTGAGTTCACGAATCGTCGTGACCCAATCGTCCTGAGCCTCCTGGCTGGGCTCGACCGTTGTCACGCCGCGGGCAATTGCTTCGGAGATGATGTAGGCGATGTGCTCGGCCTGCTGCTCGAACATCGCGGTGGTGTTGCCTGACACGCCACCCTGGATGAAACCGGTGAAGAACTGATTCGGGAAGCCCACACTCGTCATCCCGTGCAGCGACTTGTAGCCGTCGCGCCAGTGGTCGAACAATGACAGGCCGTCGCGGCCCTCGATGGCGTCGATGGCGTAGCGGCGGCTGATCTCGGTGGTGATCTCGAAGCCGCTGGCCCAGATGATGCAGTCGACCTCGTACTCGACCCCGTTGGCCACGAGCCCTTTCTCCGTCACCCGTTCGACCCCTTTGCAATCCGAGACGTCGACCAGCGTCACGTTCGGTCGGTTGAAGGTCGGCAGGTACTCGTCGCTGCTGCAGGGCCGCTTACACATGAAGCGGTAGTAGGGCTTGAGCGCCTCGGCGGTCACGGGGTCGTCGACGACGGCCTCGACGTGGCGCCGCAGGCGCTCCATGACCTTGTAGTCTTCTTCCTCCCGGATGGCCATGATCTGCTCGATCGTCAGTGACGTGGGGTCCTCGAACGCAGCGATACGCGCGGTCAGGTTGCGCCCCAACTCGGTCCAGAAGTCGCAGACCAGATCCGGCTCGTCGAACACCGCGCCCTCGCCCAACGGGGACCAGCGGTGGAAGTTGCGCTTGCGTTCCTCCTGCCAGCCTGGTTGCAGGGAGGCCGCCCACTGCGGATCGGTCGGCGTGTTGGCCCGCACGTCCACCGATGACGGCGTGCGCTGAAACACGTAGAGGTGCTGGGCATCTCGGCCCAGATGCGGAACCAGCTGCACACCGGTGGCCCCGGTGCCGACCAGCCCGACCCGCTTGTCGTTCAGTTTGTGCAGTCCGCCGTTGGCGTCGCCGCCGGTGTATTCGTAATCCCAACGAGCCGAGTGGAACTGGTGCCCCTTGAAATCCGTGATGCCGGGAACGCCGGGCAGCTTCGGACGGTTGAACGATCCCTGCGTCATGACGACAAAGCGTGCCCCGATGTCGTCACCGCGGTTGGTACTCAGCCGCCAGCGGTTCGCCGAGTCATCCCAACGCATCTGGCAGACCTGCGTCGAGAAGATCGCTCCGTCGTACAGTCCAAAGTGTTTGCCGATGTTACGGCAGTGCTGGAAGATCTCTGCGCCGTCCGCGAACTTCTTCGACGGCATGAAGCCGAGCTCCTCGAGCATCGGGATGTAGCAATACGCGTCGTTGTCGCATTGAATACCGGGGAAGCGGTTCCAATACCAGACACCGCCGAAGTCGCCGCCCATCTCGATGATGTGCACATCGTCCACGCCGGCCTTCTTCAGGTAAGCGCCCGCGAGCAAGCCGGCGATCCCGCCGCCGAGCACCGCGACCTCGATGTCCGCGTTGATCGGGTCGCGGGGTGTCACCGGCGTGTACGGGTCGACTTCGTAGAAGTCGGCGAACTCGCCCTTCAGCTCCAGGTATTGCTTGCTGCCTTCCGGCCGTAACCGCTTGTCGCGCTCGTAAAGGTATTTCTGCCGCAGCGCCTCGATGTCGATGTCGTCGGGCGTCTCGGTGGGTCCGCAGGTGTCGAACATTGTCATGTGTGAGCTTCTCCTTCGCCGTCCGCTTTCCACGCAAGCGGCTCCTGAGCGAGTTCGCGTGGTGCGCCGGTCCCCATGTACTTGGACAGCTGATAGTGCAGATTCACGGTGCTGCGTTCGCGATAGGGATTGGGCATGGTGCCCGGGAAGCCAAGGGACTTCATCCCTTGTTGCACCGCAGCCATGTTCGAGAAGTCCTGCGGCAGCACCGAGCGCCAGCGCGGATCGCCCACCGGGGTGTACTCCCATTCCGTCTGCGGCTCTTGCCCTTTGGGGTACAGCTCGAACACCGACACTTCGAAGATGCACTTGTTCGGGTCGTAGCTGGGATGCGGTCGGGCGCTGTAGCACAGCGCACTGGTCAGGCCCTGGCCGATCTGGAAGTTCGGGAAGATCTGCCAGGCTGTCCCGCTCTGACCCAGCACATCCGGCGGGATCGTCGGCCAGAACACCCCCCGGGCCTCGTCGTCGCGGCGGGCAGAATCCAGCCAATGCGCCAGCACCTTGTCGGCCGGGGTGCCCTCCGGAAGCTCGTCGACCAGCCGCAGCGCGGCGTTCACCAGCGTCTGCGTGGTGGTGGCGTTGGTCTCTTCCATTGTGTAGACCTGCATTTCGGCGGTCGACACCCGCGGATCCGTGCCCGTGCCCAACCGGATCTTGGACTTGGTCTCCTCGAGATCCTCAGGCGCGTCGTAGCCGATGTTGCTGTGCTTGCCTTGCGCTTTGGCCCAGCCCTTGAACTCGCCGAACTTGTTGAATTCCGGATGGGTGGTGTAGACGTGGTACGTCTCGTTGAAGGCCTCCAGCGCGACCTTCCAGTTGCAGTCGAAGTACAACCACTTGCGCCACTTGTAGCGCATGTTCTCCAAGCCGAACGGATCGAGGATCTTCGCGGCCGGGAACAGGTAATCCATCAGCGGCTCGCACTCGGGATCCATGTTGATCCAGAGCCATCCGCCCCACGTGTCCACCCGGACCGGTGCGAGGTGCGTGTTCTGCGGGGTGAGTGCGCCTTTCCAGTCGTCGCGCTCGCGGATGTACGTGCAGGCACCGTCGAGCCCGTAAGTCCAGCCGTGGAACCCGCAGACAAAGGACTTGCGGGTGCGGCCGACCGCATTCTTGGCGCCGTCAGGAGTGTCGATCAGCCGCCGGCCCCGGTGCATGCAGACGTTGTGGTGTGCCGCGAATTCGTTGGGCCCGACTCGCACGACGATGATCGAATCGTCGAGGATGTCG
Source organism: Mycobacterium sp. NGS19 (assembly GCF_059813155.1). Taxonomy (NCBI): domain Bacteria; kingdom Bacillati; phylum Actinomycetota; class Actinomycetes; order Mycobacteriales; family Mycobacteriaceae; genus Mycobacterium; species Mycobacterium sp. NGS19. The sequence goes on along the minus strand of NZ_JCALEB010000004.1, from coordinate 52,125 downwards.
TAGGTCAGATAGCTGCCCACGTCGGGAAGTTCTTCGACACGGCCGACTTGCAGCCAGACCTTGCGCCAGAGCTTGTCACGTTCGGCCCGGGCATAGTCCTCTGAGATGTAAGCCTCCACGCCGATGGTCATCGGCTCTGACAGTTCTTCTGCCGCTTGACCATTCGGTTCTGCCATCACAGCCTCCTTTCAGGGTCGACTGATTGCGCTGCGGAAGGACTCGTCCTTCAAGAAGAGCGAGGTGTTGTCGGCGCCGAGGTGGCTCCAGCGCAGGCTCAGGCCGCCGTCGACGAGAAGGGTCTGCCCTGTGATGTAGCTCGCCAGGTCCGACAGCAAGAACAAGATGACGCCGGCTTGCTCCTCTGGTCGCCCGCGCCGCCCCATGGCGATCGCACGACGATCCCGCTCGGGATCCTCGTCGACATAGGTGCGCGACGCCGCGGTCTCGGTCACCCCGGGCGCCACGGCGTTGACCCGGATGCCGTCCAGGGCGAGTTCGACCGCCATGGTGCGCGTCATCGCCGCGACCGCCGCCTTGGCCGTTCCGTACGCGATGTGAAACGGCGCGGTGTTCATGCCGCTGATCGACGAGAGCGACACGATCGATCCGCCAAGCCCCTTCGCCCGCAATTCGGCGGCCACGGCTCGACTCATGAAGAACGCGGTTTCGAGGTTGGCGGTGAACAGTTGGCGCCAGTCCTCGCGAGTGACCCTGGTCGACGGCATCCACGTCTGCGGCGCAGCGCCGCCGGCGACATTCACCAGTCCGTAAAGAATGCCCTCGGCCCGGCGGGCATGCTCGAGCACTGCGTTGATGCCGTCGTCGGTCGACACGTCGGCGGGCACCGGGAGCACCGCGAGTCCTTGCCGCGCCAGCGGGACGACGTGCTCGTCGAGGTTCTCTTTCGACCGACTCACCGCGATCACGGTCGCGCCTGCCTGGGCGGCCATCCGTGTGATCGTCGTCCCGATGCCACCGCCGCCGGCGCCGGCCACCACCACGGTGCGGCCGGCGAGGCTCAGCAGCTCAGCCATCGACCGATTTGTCCGGACAACATTTCATGCTCTGCATATTGCAGAACACTATTCCGCAGCGGCAACGACGGCGTCAAGGCCGACTAACGTGCTTGCTGCGCCTATTGTCTGGACTAGAAGCAATTGATAGCGTCAGATGCCATGTCGCTGAATGGCAACCGCTACCCCGTCGCCGTGACGCCGGATGTGGCGCCGGGCTGGCGACTCGAGCGGGTGACCGGGCCGAGCCGGCTGTTCGGTGCCAACGGCCTGCGCACCGGCCGCGACGGCCGGGTCTACGTCGCCCAGGTGACGGGAAGCCAGATCAGCGCGCTGGACCTCGAGACCGGAGCGCTGGATACGGTGACCGCGACGGGTGGCGACATCATCGCCCCCGACGACGTCGCGTTCGATTCGCGCGGAAATCTCTACGCCACCGAGGTGATGGACGGCCGGGTGAGCATGCTGGACACGCGCGGCCGCGCCAAGGTCCTCCGCGACGACTTGCCGTCGGCCAACGGAATCACCGTGTACCGGGACCGGCTGTTCATCGGAGAATGCCGTGAGGGCGGGCGGCTGCTCGAGCTCGATCTGGACGGCGGCCGGCCGCGTGTGCTGGTCGAGAACATGCCGCTGCTCAACGCCATGGAGGTGGGGCCCGACGGCCTGCTGTACTTCCCCGTGATGGGCGCGAATGAGATCTGGCGTATCGACCCGGACGGTGGTGCGCCACAACGGGTCACCGCAGACCTTGGCGTCCCCGACTCGGTGAAGTTCGACTCCGAGGGCTACATCGTGTCCACCCAAGTGGCCAGCGGCCAGGTGCTGCGCATCGACCCGCGCACGGGTGAAAAGTCGCTGCTCGCCCAGCTCGATCCCGGGCTGGACAACTGCACCTTCGTGGACGGCCGGCTGCTGGTGTCCAACATCGGCGGCGAGATCACCGAGGTTCTCCCGGGTGGCGAAGCGCGCACGCTGCTGCCGGGCGGCTTCAACTGGCCGCTGGACCTCGCGGTCGCTGACGACGGCCGACTGTACGTGGCCGACGGCACCTACTTCTACGTCGTCGGCTCCGACGCAAGCCTGCAGACCGTCGGCATGTTGTTCTCGCCGGGTTATCCCGGCTTCGTGCGGGGCGTGGCAGCTGTGGGCGCCGGTGAGTTCGTCGTGACGACGTCAGGTGGCCAGGTATCGCGCTACCGGCCGGCGATGAGCGAAACCGACGTTCTGGCAGACGGATTCGACCAGCTGTACGGCGTGGCCATCGGACCGGGCGGCATCGTGGTCGCCGAGTTGGGGACCGGACGCGTGTTGTCGGTCGACGCGGGCAATGTCGACGTGCTCGCGTCGAGCCTGCACCACCCTGTGGGCGTGGCGATCGCCCCTGACGGCGGCGTGCTGGTCGCCGAGTCGGGCGCCGGGCGCGTCGTGCGGTTGAGCGGATCGGGCGTAGAGACCGTCGTCGACGAATTACACACTCCCCAAGGCATTCTCGTGGCCGGACAGCGGCTCTACGTCGTCGACGCCGGCGCCAAGACCGTCGAAGAATTCGACCTCGCGGCGCCATTTCGCCAGACGATAGCGGCCGGGTTGCCGATCGGCCCGCCGCCCGGTGTGGTGCCCAAGCCACTCAAGGGCTTGCCGCCGTTCTCCGGACCCCAGGGTCCGTTCGCGGGAATCGCCGTCGGACATGACGGCACACTTTTCGTTTCTGCCGACGGGGACGGCAGCGTGCTGGCGTTGCGCCGGGCCGAAAGATGACGCTGTCGCCGACCGAGCACCGCTACCTCCAGGTGGCGCGCACCCTGCGGAAGGAGATCGTCGACGGCGTTTACCCGGTGGGTTCGCAGCTGCCCACCGAACACGAGCTGTGCGAGCGATTCGCAGTCAGCCGCTACACCGTTCGGGAGGCGCTGCGGCGGCTGCGCGAAGACAACCTCGTGGCCTCGCGGCCGCGAGCAGGCACCTTGGTGGTGCCCCGCCCGGCGTCGAATTCCTATGCGCAAGACGTGATGTCGATAGACGACTTGATCGCGTTCGCGGCCGGCACCCAGTTCACCATCGAGTCGAACGCACCGGTGACCGTCGACGACGAACTGGCTGCCCGCACCGGACTCGCCGCCGGCACCGAGTGGCTGGCCGTGGCCGGCTACCGGCAAGGCGACGGCGCCTCTGCACCGATCTGCCGCACCGAGTACTTCATCAACCGCGCGTTCGCGGCGGTGGGCCGGCTGCTGCAACGCCACACCGGCCCGATCTTTCCGCTGATCGAAGATCTTTTCGGAGTGAGCGTCGTCGAAGTGCATCAACAGATCTCGGCGGTGGTGATCTCCCCCGAGCTTGCCGAAGGCCTGAAGGTCAGCACGGGCAGCGCGGCACTGGAGATGCGCCGCACCTATACCACCTCCGACGGCGAGGTGGCTCAGGTGACCATCAATACCCACCCGGCGTCACGGTTCCGGCACTCGATGACCATGCGCCGCGTGAAGGGCTAGCCGGCGTGCCCGCGGCCGACATCAACGCCCGAGGTGGGGCGGTGCGCACCACGCTCGCCGACTCACTGCGCGAGGCCGCTTGCACCACGCCGCGCCGGATTGCCCTGATCGACAATGACATTCGCATCGACTGCGCGAGCCTGGAACGCCAGGCCAGCGCGTTGGCACAGACCATGCTGACGCGCTTACCACCGGCGAGTGTGGTCTCGTTCATGCTGCCGAACTGGCACGAGGCGGCGGTGGTCTACCTCGCGGCGACCGTGGCCGGGATGGTCGTAAATCCGATTTTGCCGTCGCTGCGCGACCATGAGCTGCGGTTCATCCTCACGGATTCCCAGAGCCGGATGGTCTTCATCCCAGCGCACTTCGGCGGTTACGACTACGCGGCGATGCTGACTCGGGTCAGCGCGCACCTGCCGTCCGCGCCGGAGGTCGTCGTGGTGCGCGGGGAGCCGTCGGGACACACGCCGTACCCGTCGCTGTTGCGCGGCGCCGACGCGCAGCTGCCGGCTCTGGATCCCGATGCGGTGCAGATGATCCTCTACACGTCCGGAACCACCGGGCGCCCGAAAGGGGTTCTGCACAGCCATAACTCGATCCATGCGCTGATCTGCCAAATACGGGACTATTGGATGGTGAGCCCGGGAGACCGGTTCCTGGTGCCGTCCCCGATCGCTCACATCGGCGGGTCGATCTATGCATTCGAATGCCCGCTGCTGCTGGGCACCACCGCGGTGCTGATGGATCGATGGAATCCGGATGTCGCGGTGACGCTGATGCAGCGGGAGCGCTGCACGCACATGGCGGGAGCCACTCCGTTTTTGGATCGCTTGCTCGCCGCGGCCGGCCGCGCAGGCACCCGACTTCCAGATCTCAAGGTGTTCATCTGTGGCGGCGCAGCTGTCTCGCCTGAGTTGATTCGAAGGGCCGCTTCGTATTTCGACCGGGCTGTGGTCACCCGTGTCTACGGTTCGACGGAGGTGCCGGTGACGACGGTCGGCTCGCCAGAGCCCGGCGACATCGACCATGCGGCGGACACCGACGGGCGCCCCGGCATCGCCGACGTCAAGCTGGTCGACCACGACGCTGCCCCCGCCGGCTGCGGGGAAATCTGTGCCCGCGGCCCGCAGATGCTGGTCGGTTATCTGCATCCAGAAGACAACGCCGACGCGTTCGACGCCGAGGGATATTTCCGCACCGGCGATCTGGGCTGCTGGGTCGACGGCGACTACCTGGTGGTGACGGGGCGGGCGAAGGACATCATCATCCGCAATGGGGAGAACATCTCCCCGAAGGAAGTCGAGGACATCCTGGCCCGCTATCCCGGCATCGCCGAGGTGGCGGTGGTCGGGCTGCCCGACGAGCGCACCGGCGAGCGAGCCTGCGCGGTGGTGGTGCCGGCGGGGGCCGCCGTCATGCCCGGCGTCGCGGAATTGGGCAGCTTCTTGGCCGATCATGGGGTGGCTCGGTTCAAAGCGCCCGAGCAAGTGGTGATGTGGGAATCACTGCCGAAGAACGACGCGGGCAAGGTGCTCAAGCACCAGATCCGGGCGGCGCTCATCGAGACATCGCGATGAGCGCTTGCGCAAAGAGCAGAAGGGGCCGGCTGTGCAGGTAGCGATCGTCACCGGGGCAAGCAGCGGGATCGGATTCGGTTGCGCGGTCAAGCTGGCCAAAATGGGGATGGCGGTGCTCGGTGTCGGTCGTGACCAGAGCAGGCTTGCTGACTTGGAGAACGCAATCGACGGCCCCGGACGTGTCGCGACGCTGGCCGTCGACGTCACCGGCGACGACGCGCCGCGCCGGATTGTCGAAGACGCCGTCGAACGGTGGGGGCGCATCGACTTCTTGGTCAACAACGCAGGCCTCGGCAGTCCCAAGCCACTGCACGAGACCGACGACGCGACACTCGACTCCTTCCTGGACGTGATGCTTCGCGCACCGTTCCGGCTGGCGCGAGATGTGTTGCCGCACATGCAATCCGGGTCGGCGATCGTCAACGTGACGTCGACGTTCGCGGTGGTGGGCGGGCTTCGCGGTGGTGCCTATTCGGCGGCCAAGGGCGGGCTGACGGCACTGACCTTGCACATCGCATGCCAGTACGGCCCGCAAGGCATCCGCTGCAACGCCGTGGCACCGGGGGTGACGCTGACGCCGATGGTGGCGCACCGGCTGCAGGACGAGCGGTTCCGCAAGATCAATGTCGAGATGACGCCGTATCCTCGGCTCGGCCGCGTGGACGACATTGCGAGCACCGTGGCGTTCTTGTGTTCGGAGGGTGGCAGTTTCATCAACGGGCAGACAATCGTCGTCGACGGCGGCTGGAGTTCCACGAAGTACCTGTCGGACTTTGCGCTGAACTCGGAGTGGACGCAACGGTGAATCTCTTTGCGCTGCTGGACCAGGCGGCGTCACGGTTCGGCGACCGGGGCGCGGTCTACCACGGTGATCACTGCCTGAGCACCTGGAGCGAGTTGCGCGACCGCGCATTGCGCCTGGCCGCGTCGATCGCCGCGGTGGCGGGTCCGGGGGCACGCGTGGCGATCGCCAGCGAGAATTGTCCGGAGATCGTCGAGCTGATGTTCGGTATCTGGGCGGCCGAATGTGTGGTGGTTCCGGTCAACTACAAGCTTCATCCGCGCGAGATGGTGCAGATTCTCGAAGATGCCGGTGCCGTGCAGGTGTTCGCGTCGGCGAAGATTGCCGCCGAATTGTCGTCCGTCAGTGCCGTTCCGGTCGAAGTCATTGGGAGCGAGGGGTATTCGCGGTGGCTGTCTGCAGACCATGCTGCGCCGCCGGTGACGGATCCGTCGGCGCTGGCGTGGCTGTTCTACACCAGCGGAACCACCGGCCGGTCCAAAGGCGCGATGCTGTCCCACCGCAACCTGATGGCGATGACGGTTGCCCATCTCGCGGATTTCGATTCACCCGACGAGAACTGCAGCTTGGTGCACGGCGCGCCGATGTCGCACGGCTCCGGGCTCTACATCCCTCCGTACGTGTTACGCGCTGCGCGTCAAGTGATTCCGCAATCGGGTGCATTCGACCCCGACGAGTTCCTCGATCTGTGCGAGCACCATCCCGGCTGCAGCGCGTTCCTCGCGCCGACGATGGTGCACCGTCTGGTACAGACAGGACGACCCCGCCCACGCAATCTGCGGACGGTGGTCTACGGCGGCGGCCCCATGTATGTCGACAGCCTGAAGAAGGCGATGTCGGCGTTCGGACCGATCTTCACCCAGCTGTACGGGCAGGGTGAAGCGCCGATGACGATCACCGGCCTGCGCCGAGCCGACCACCTGAATGCTGACGACGCCGTCCTGGGGTCGGTCGGATACCCCCGGTCCGGTGTCCAGGTCGCGGTCCTCCGGGACGACGGCACGCCGGCTGACATCGGCGAGATCGGCGAAATCGTCTGCCGCGGAGACGTCGTGATGTCGGGCTATTGGAACAACCCGGCCGCCACCGCCGCCACGCTGCAGAACGGTTGGCTACGCACCGGCGACATGGGTTCGTTCGACGCCCGGGGTTACCTGACGCTGCGCGACCGCTCCAAAGACGTGGTGATCAGCGGTGGCAGCAACATCTACCCGCGCGAGGTCGAGGAGGTGCTGGTGGCGCATCCCGGTGTCGCCGAGGCAGCCGTGGTGGGTGCACCTGACGAGGAGTGGGGTGAGGTGGTGGTGGCGTTCGTGGTGGGCGATGTCGACCCGGCGGAACTGGACGCCCACCTGCTCGAGCGCATCGCCCGGTTCAAGCGGCCCAAGCGCTACGTGTTCGTCGACGAGCTGCCGAAGAACAGCTACGGCAAGGTGCTCAAGCGCGAACTGCGCGCGATTTCGGCGCGCTGAACGATACTCAGCGTCGGAAAGCGCGCCGAAATCACCACGGGCTAGAGGCGCGCTTGCTCTTTGATCGCGGTGTCGGTGGTGCGCAGCGGACGGATCATCGCGTCCTGCGTGAACGACGCAATCAGCTCCCCCTCCTCGGTGTGCACGGTGCCCCTCACATAGGACATGCCCGCGCCCACCTGTGTGCTCTCGTGGCTGTAGAGCAGCCATCCGTCCCAGCGCACCGGCTCGTGGAAGCTGACGGTGATCGTCATCGGCGCCGTCGACACCGTGAGGTGAGCCTGGCTGGTCCCGATGCCCTCATGCGCCCGCATCGTGGTCGAAATACCAAGGTGGCCGGTGAAATACGCGATCAACGCCTTGGCCAGATCATCGCGGGCGGGAATCGGGTCGTAGTGCAGCCACGCGTACAACTCGGGCGGCCCCACTTCGTCGGGACTGTTGACGTCGACCACGTCGACGAGGCGCAGCTGCCGTCCGATCATCGGCATCTCGGATACGTTCGCCTCGGCCGGCGCCGCGACCTGGGGCCGCGGCAGATGGTGGCGGATCACGTCGTCCGACGGCACGTCGGCGAACACCGTGAACGTCATGCAGCGCTTGCCATTCTGCTGCGCCGACACGACAGCGGTGGCGGTGGACCGGCCCTCGTGCACAACGTCGACGATCAACTCGACCGGAGTACCGACCAGTACGGCACGACTGAAAACCCCGTGCACCGAGCGCACCGACTTGTCCGAAAAACGTTTTGCGACAGCAACAATCGACTGCGACAGCACCTGCGAGCCTTCGACCACCTGGCGTTGGTCGTCACCGGCGATGCCCGTCGGGGCGGTGAAGCGATTCTCGCCGCTCGGCTGCACGTCGAACAACTCGAGCAGGCCGGTGACCGACCATTGCGTCTGCCCTGAATCCGTCGTCATGTCTTCCTCACTCGTCGACCCATTGCGCACCGGAGCAACACAGTACCTAGAGCGTGGACGAAGCGGTAACGTCATTCTCATACCTGTAGTGCTGACGTGAAGGGTGAGCCGATGGCGAAGCCGACCGGTCAACCGACGGAGACCGGAGCCGGTCGGTCCGCGACACCTGATACCGAGTCGCGCGCGAGCCGGTTCATGAAGTCCGCGTTGGCCATTCTGGGCGAAACCGGGCGCACGGACTTCACCGTGCTCGAGGTGGTGGAGCGGTCGAAGACATCGCTGCGGTCGTTCTATCAACATTTCTCCAGCAAGGACGAGTTGCTGCTGGCGCTGATCGACAAGATCATGGCCGAATCCACCTCCAGGTGGCGCGAGGAGACGGCGAATCTGCCGAGCATTGCGGCGCTGCGCCTGCTGGTCGACCGGATCTGCGCGCCCGCCGCGTCGCACACCCAGGACAGCATCAACCGGGGCCTGACCTTCTACAACGACCATCTGGCCGAGACCCGCCCGGGCGAATACGCGCGCGTGCTGCTGCCGCTGCACCAGTTGATCCAGGACATCCTGCGCCGAGGCATCGCCGAAGGCAGCATCCGCGCTGAGCTCGACGTGGAGACGACGGCCGCGCTGATCATGCAGACCGTGTTGGGCGCGATGCGACTGCGGGTGCTCGGCGCGGAACTCAACGGCGTCCCGATCGACTCCGACCACATCTTCGAGTTCTGCGTGCACGGCATCGGCCGCGGCGCGGACCGCAGCTGACTGGCTGGTCCATGCGTGGTAATGTCATTACCACTTTCGACTAACGAGATTTTCAGGAGACGGTCATGGCAGCCCGGCAGCTTCCCTTCCCGGTGTTCGACGCCGACAACCACTTCTACGAACCAAAAGAGGCGCTGACCAAGTTCTTGCCCGACCATCGCAAGAACGTCATCGATTACATCGAGGTGCGGGGCCGCACCAAGATCATGGTGCGCAACCAGGTCAGCGACTACATCCCTAACCCGACCTTCGAGGTCGTCGCCCGCCCGGGCGCCCAAGAGGAGTACTTCCGCCACGGCAGCGGCGGCAAGAGCTTCCGCGAGGTGATGGGCAAGCCGATGAAGGCGATCCCGGCGTTCCGTGAACCCGCGGCCCGGCTGGAGGTCATGGATTCACTGGGACTCGACTACTCGCTGATGTTCCCGACCCTGGCGAGCCTGGTCGAGGAGCGGATGAAGGACGATCCCGAGCTCATCGCCGACGTCATCCATGCGCTCAACGTATGGATGTACGAGACGTGGCAGTTCAACTACCAAGACCGGATCTTCTCTACGCCGGTCATCAACCTCGGCATCATGGACCGCGCACTCGAGGAACTCGAGTGGTGTCTGGAGCGTGGCGCCAAGACGGTGCTGGTGCGGCCTGCCCCGGTGCCCGGCCTCAAGGGCACTCGGTCGTTCGGGCTTCCCGAATTCGACCCGTTCTGGGACGCGTGCGTGAAGGCAGGCATTCCGGTGTCCATGCACGCGTCGGACTCCGGTTACGCCGAGTACCTCAACGACTGGGAGCCCGCCGACGAGTACCTGCCGTTCAAACCGACCGCGTTCCGGATGGTGTCGATGGGTAAGCGGCCGATCGAGGACTCGATGGCGGCGCTGGTCTGCCACGGTGCACTGACCCGCAATCCCGATCTGCGCGTGCTGTCGATCGAGAACGGCGCGGACTGGGTGCCGTACCTGTTCAAGCAGTTCGACGGCACCTACAAGAAGATGCCGCAGGAGTTCCCGGAGAACCCGATCGAGGCGTTCAAGCGCTGTGTGTATGTGGCGCCGTTCTGGGAGGACGACTTCAAGCAGATGGCCGACCTCATCGGCGTCGATCGGGTGATCTTCGGTTCCGACTGGCCGCATCCCGAAGGCCTCGCCGAGCCGACCAAACTCATCGACGATCTGGCCGGCCTCGATGAAGAGGGTCAGCGGAAAGTCATGGGCGGCAACATGATCGAGCTGTTCAAAGTGCCCAACGAGATCGTCCACAACCCGGACGTGCCGCCGCTGGTCATTCCCGCATGAGCGATGTCGCCAACCCGGAGCTGCTGCTCTTCGCATCGACGGCCCAGTCTTTCCTGGATAAGGAGGCATCTCTTAGCCGAGTTCGCGAGCTGCACACTGCCGGCGCTTCATTCGAGCCCGAATGGTGGCGGCGCGCAGCGGAATTGGGCTGGGCGAGCCTGCTGGTGCCCGAGGAGCTGGGCGGGGGAAGCGTGTCCGGAAACGGTGTCGAGGACCTGGCCGTCGTCGCGGAGCTGATCGGTAAGACCGTCGCACCAGGGCCGTTGCATCCGGTGAGCACAGTACTGGCCGGCCTCGTCGAGGCGAGCGAAAACGCCCGTCACGCAACGACGATCGAGGCACTGATGTCCGGCGAGGCGGTGGCGTCGTGGGCCGTCTACGAGCCAGGCCGGCAGTGGGGACCGCTGCAGCCGACGGTCGCGGCCACCGCGACATCGACGGGATTCCGTATCGATGGCGTCAAGGATCGCGTCGAGGCAGGCGCGGAGAGTTCGCTGTTTCTCGTCGTCGCGTTGTGCGACGGAGCCGTCCGCCAGTTCCTGGTTCCCGCCGATGCGCCGGGTGTGCGAGTCGAGCCGCAGCGCTCCGTTGACCTGGTGAAGCGTTATGCCCGAGTCGAATTCGACGGCGTGCAGGTTGACGAATCTGCTGCGGTCGGCACACCGGCGCAGACCGCTGCGCTCATCGAGCGGCAGGCCCAGATCGCGCAGGTACTGCAGTGCGCGGAGGTGGTCGGCATCCTCGACACCGTGGTCGGCTTCACTATTCAGTGGGCATTCGACCGGTATTCGTTCGGCCGCCCACTGGCGTCCTACCAGGCGCTCAAGCATCGTTTCGCCGATCTGAAGATCGGGCTGGAGGCCTGCCGTGCCGCCACGCGTGCGGCTGTCCGCGAGGTGTCGCGGCGGTCGGCGGGGGCCGAGATGGCGGTCAGTGTCGCGAAATCGTATGTGGGTGAACGGGCACCGGCGATGGTGCAGGACTGCGTCCAGCTGCACGGCGGCATCGGCGTGACCTGGGAGCATGATCTGCACCTGTATTTGCGGCGCGTCACCTTGTACCGCTCGATGTTCGGCACCCCGGAGGATCACAATCTGCGTGTGTACGCGCTGACGCGACAATTGGAGTCGGCATGACCGAGACGGCATCGGCACCGCCACCGGTCAGGGAGACGGTAGACGAATTCGCCGCCCGGGCGCGGGCGTGGCTGGCGGAAAACATGCCGCGGATCGATCCCGACAAGCCGCCCGGCGTCGAACGCGGCGAAGAAGGGCCATGGCTGCGGGCGCGAGAACTTCAGAAGCGGCTGTACGAAGGTGGATTCGCGGGCATTTGCTTCCCGCGGGAATACGGCGGACTCGGTTTGCCGATCGAGTACCAGAAGGCATTCGACGCGGAAACCCGCTCCTACGAAATGCCGATCATCCTCAACACGCCCACGTTCACAATCTGCTGTGCCACGATTCTCGACACCGGCAGCGAAGAGCAGAAGCGTCAGCACATTTCGGCTGCGATCCGTGGCGAGGAAGTGCTGGTACAGCTGTTGTCCGAACCCAGCGGCGGCTCCGATCTCGCCGGCGTGATCACCCGGGCTGACCGTGTGGGCGACAAGTGGGTTATCAACGGCGCCAAGACATGGAGCACCAGTGCGTTCGCCGCAGACTACGGACTGCTGCTGGCGCGCACGGACTGGGACGTGCCCAAGCACGAGGGCCTAACGATGTTCTTGGTGCCCATCAAGAGTCCCGGAATCACATTGCGCCGCATCAAGCAGGTCAACGGCTCACAGGAGTTCTGCGAAGAGTTCTTCGACGGACTGGAAGTCGGGGACGACGCGGTCGTCGGCGAAGTGAACAACGGCTGGAGCGTCGCATCGCGGCAGCTGTACCACGAGCGCAGGGCTGTCGGAGGCGGGTCCGAATTCGCAAGCGGGATCGGCGCGGAGGGCACGACGGACGTACCGGTGGACTTCGCGGCACTCCTGGAAGCGTTGGGACAAACCGACAATGAGCGACTGCAGGAGATAGCGGGCCGCGCACTGGTTCACCGCGCCGTGCAGGAGCAGCTGATCGACCACATCTATCACGCCGTGAACGACGGCTCCCTGCCGCCGGCGGCCGGCTCGATCATCCGGATCACCCACGCCGAGACGCATCAGCTCGAGATCGACACCGCGATGGCGATCGCCGCAAGTGGCGGCGTGGTGGATTGCGGCGACGGCTTGATCCGCTTCGGCGAGCGTTTCCTGTCGCGGCAGACCGCCTCACTGGGCGGCGGCACCACCGAGGTGGCCCGCAATGTGATCGGCGAACGCGTCTTGGGATTTCCGCGCGAATATGCGGCCGATCGCGGTGTGCCGTTCAAAGAGGTTCGGCGCAACCGCAGCTGAGCGCCCGCCACCCTCGGCCTTCAGCAGGTCGCGACGATCTTGAACGTGGCGGTCGCCGGCTCGCTGGGCTTGGACGTGTTGAAACCTTGGGCTGTGCCGCTGATGGTGAAGGTCTCGGAGCCGAAGCTGGCGCTGGCGTCACCGCTGTCGCCTTTGGAGTACGTGCCGGTGAAGCCACCCAAGTTCACGATGTGCACCGACTCGGCAGTCAACTTGTCACCGGTCCGGTTGACCATCGCCTTCACCCCGGAGACGCTCTGGTCGCCGATCGAGATGGTCCAATACCATTGCTGCTGAATGCAATTCACGGCCTGTCTACTGGCGACCGTATTGCCGTTGACGGTCACCGACGCCTGGCTGGGGTGATTCGGCTGCTTGTCCGACGAGCAGCCGGAAAGACCGGCGACGACGAGCACCGCCGCGGTCGCCGCCAAGGCGATCCGATTCTGCACTCGGGCAGAATACATTTCTGATCTTCCGTGCGCACCGGTCTTCAGCGGGCTTCGACGATCTCGCCGCCGACGACCGTGGCCGCCACCATGTCCGAGGAGAGCGTCCCCAAAGCGTCCTGCGGCGCGGCGGCCAGGATGCATAGGTCGCCGGGCTGCCCGGGCTCGACGCGTCGCGGCTCGGACGGACTATCCGGTGAGCCGAGGAACATCCGCAGCGCCCGCAGCGCACCGACGCGTTCATGCGGTCCGAGCACCTGACCTGCCGGCGTGGCACGAGCCACCGCGGCGCGCATCGCCGCCCAAGGGTCCAGCGCGCCGAACGGCGCGTCGGTGCTGCCGGCGACCCGGATGCCGGCCCCCATCAGCGAGGCCACACGCCACAGTTGGCAGTGCTCGTCGACCGGGATGTCGGTTCGATACTCGTCGCCTCGTTCACCGATGAAGTTCGGCTGGGTCACCACCGTCACACCAAGACTCGCGAGTTCGGCGAGGCATGCGTCGGGCACCATCGCGGCGTGTTCGATGCGGTCGCGGGCATGTGCGCCGGCGGCGCGCAGCGCGGCCATGGCGACCACGAGCTGGGCTGCGGTGACGCAGTGGATGGCGACCGGCACCCCGGCATCATGACAGCCGGCGATCCACGCGGTCAGCCCGTCGACGTCGAGGTCGTCGTCGTGCAGAATCTTCTTGCCCGGAGCCAGAAACCGTACACGCTGCCTGAGAGCTGTTGCGAGGCTGGCCATATCGCCGGGCTCGAGGTCGGGGGTGGCGTCGGTGACGCCGGTGACGCCGTAGTGTGCCAGCTGTCGACTCAGCGCCTCGAGATTGTGGGTGCGGCGCGGCACGGCGTCGAGACCAGGATCGGTGCTCGGAATGCGGCCGTCTGGATGGTCCGGGTAGCCGATGCCTTGCAGCGCAGCAGTGTTCAGTATCCACAGGGCGCCGCTGCGATGTTGGACGCGAAGCGGAACGTCTGGGCGCAGGGTGTCGAGCATCGCTCGAGTCAACGAGCCCGCCATTGATTCGTGGTAGCCGACCACGCGGATCCAGCCGTCACGATGTGGTGTCGCCGCCGCGATGGTGTCGGCGAATCCCCTTCCGGCGACGACCGAGTCGAGCACGGCGGCAGCGGCCCGCAGGTGCAGGTGGTGATCATGCAGCCCCGGCAGCACAGCGCCCGCTCGGGCGTCGACGACGGTCTCGCCGGGTCGGGCGGGCAGAGTTGGTGCGACGTCGGTGATCTCATGGTCGACGCGGACGTCGACGACCCGACCGTCGAACAGAGCCGCCCGCCGTATCAGCATGCGACGAGCCGCGTCTCGACCAGTTCGCACACGAGGGCATTGTCGGCTCCCAACTCGTGGGCGGGTTCTGTTGACAGCGCCGGACTCTCGGGTGCGACGGCCTCGACCGGCCCGCCCGGGACAGGGGCGTACGTCGCCGCAACCGTTGCCATCGCAACGTCGGCGACCACGCCACCGCCGTGTGCCAGCGCCTCGAGCACCGTCGCGGTGGCGGTCAGCCCGGTCAGCGGATCGGCGATCGCGTCGCCGCAGAAGACGGGGCCGTCTGCGCCGGTGTTGACCAGTCCCCCGGCGACGGCGGCGTCGTCACCGAATGCCGTCCGGTCCGGATGCGCGGCGCCATATCCGCTGATGCGCAACCAAATCCGGCCGGCCCGCGATGGGACAGCCTCAGCGGACAGCCCGTGGCGTGCGAGGGCCGACGGCCTGGACCCTTCGATCACCACATCGGCGGCCCGAAGCAGCCGGGCAAGATCAGGTGAACCGAAATACGTTGAGTAACAAAGCTTCTCGCTGTTCATCCAGGCGAAGAAGCGCGGGTCGCCGCGGCGGGTGCCGTCCGGACGCGCGGAGGATTCGACCTTGACGACGATGGCACCTGCAGCGGCAAGCAGCCGGCCGCAGAGCGGGCCGGCCCACATCGACGACAGGTCGACCACCAACAGCTCGGTGATCGAACGCGTCGACGCGGTGTCGTGGGGTACCACAGTCGGTGCGCTCGCGCGGACTTCACCGAGCACGGCGACAGGCAGGTCGAGCAGCCTGGCGCGGGCCGCGAACTCGCCGGCCTCGGACGTGGCGACGGCGGCGGTCAGCGCAGGCCACGGATCGGCGCCCACGTCGGGCGACTCGAGCAACGCGGGCACCACGTCGAGGTCGTCGGGGCGGCTGAGCGTCAATGCACACCAGCCGTCGCGGGCTTTGAGCAGTCGGCTTGCGCCACCGGACGAAATGCGTGTCGGCGGTCCTAGACCCAGCAGCGCCGCGCGTCCGGTGATGATCTCGTCGGCGTCGAGCTGCACCGGGCGCCCGCCCAGTGCCGTCACGCGCTCGGCCACAGTGGCGGCGATCTGCCGAGCCTGCGACACCAGCGACACCGGCAGCGTGAACGAGCTCATGGCTTCATTGTGTAACCGCGTCAACCAGTCCCCATTCGAGTGCCGTTGCGGCCGTCAGCACGTGCCCCGACAACACGAGGTATGCCGTCCGCCAGCGGCCGATCCGCCGGGTGATGCTGACCATGCCGCCCGCGCCCGGAATCAGTCCGATGGCCAACTCCGGCAGGCCTATTCGCGATTCGCGGTGCGCCTCGACCCGGCCGCAGAACGCAGCCATCTCCAGGCCGCTGCCCAGCACCTGCCCGTGGACGCGGGCGACCAGGCGCTTTCCTAGTCGGGTGGCGAGATCGTCGAGGGCGCGCGCCGGACTGTGGCGGGTCCTGGCGAGGTGTGCGGTGGCGGGATCGTCGAACGATCCGAATTCGGCGAGGTCACCGCCGCTGCAGAACGACGGCCCCTGCCCTGCCAGCACCACCTCCCGCACCGCCTCGTCGACACGTGCGACGGCCAGCGCATCGAGAAGCGCGGCGCGCATGTCAGTGGAGAACGCGTTGTGCCGCTGTGGCCGGTTCAGCCAGATGACCAGCGAGTCGCCATGGCGTTCAACGAGAACCGGCTCGGCAGTGTTAGGCATCGTGGCGGGACCCCGGGCTTGCAGCCACTCGGCGAACTCGCGCCCGGACTGCAGCGTCGAGTAGGCCAGCGACTCGGTGACCAGACCGCTCCACAGCGGCGCGCCGGGACCGATCGCCCGCACCACGTCGTCACACACCGCGGCGGCCTGAGGCCACCGCTCGATGCGCTGCTCGAGCTCCGCAACGGCGGCCTGGACCGAGGGCACGGTGATCACCCGGCGATCCGCCACCTCGTCGTCGGTGAGGGTGAACGTCGCGTTCTGCACCCAGGCTGGCCGAGCCGCTATGTCAGCTGCCGACCCGACCGCGATCACCGGCCCAGACGGCTCAGCGACGTCGTTACCGGCCGTGGAGCCCAACTCGACGACCCTCAACCTCAGTGAGGAGGCGTTGTCCGGATCAAGGTTCATCGCCCGCGAACATACGGTGTCGCGCTTGCAGATGTGGCCGGATCCCTAGCTCCAGGCCAAGCCCCGCATGGTGGCTGACAGCGGGATGTCGTCGATGCCGATCAATCCCTTCGGGCCGCAGCACACCCACTCGATCGCGTTGACCACGCGAGCCGCAGTGGCCATGCAGCCGGCGTCGGTCGCGTCGAGGAACGGATGCGAGACATGGGTGTTGATCTCCACCCGCGGTTCGCCGTCCACGACGACGCGGTGCACGCCGGTATGTCCGTCCGGTGGAAAGGCCCAGTACGGGGCGGCGGCCGGCGTCAGCCTGGTGACGTGTTCGGCCGTGATGATCGGTTCGCCGGCACGCATGCCTTCGGTGGCGAACCGAACGGCGGCCATGTGTCCGGGCTGCACCGTCATCATCCTGCAGTCGATGCGCTCTGGCGTGAACCAGCGCTCGGCCCGTTGACGCACCTCGTCGAGTGTGACGTCGAGATTGTCCGCCAGGCTGCGCACTTGGCCGCCCCACATCGACACGATGACACCGGGCAAGAACAGCAGCGGCGGATCATCGTCGGGACTCGATCCGAAACCCATTGCCGCACCGGTGAATTCAGCGTCATCATAATTGCCGTAGTCGAAGATCTCCTGCACTGCGATCGAGACGACGCGTGTCGTCAGCGACAGCGCCGCGTGCACCATGGTGTCGCATGAGTAGCCCGGGTCTATGCCGTTGACGTACAGCGAGGAATTGCCGGCCTCGCATGCCCGCTCCAACGGCTCTCGCAGCCATTCCTCGGCGTGGCGTGGAGCGACCAGCCACACCATCGAGGTACCGACGACGTTCGTGCCGGCCGCCAGGAACCTGGCCATCTGGTCGATCGCCTCCATCGGCCGTGTCTCGCCGCGGGAGGTGTAGACGACGCAGTCCGCGCCCAGCGCCACCAACGCGTCGACGTCGTCGGTGGCCACGACGCCGGTCGGTTGGTCGAGCCCGCACAACTCTGCCGCGTCACGACCGACCTTCTCAGGGCTGACGGCATGGACTCCGACGAGTTCCAGATCCGGGCGGCCGATGACGGCTCGCAACGACTGCCGGCCCACGTTGCCCGTGGAGAACTGAACGACCCTGCGCATACCCGCCCCTAGTAGTCCGGTATGGGCAGTGGCGAATTGTTCGAGTCGATGCCGCCGTCCACGTGGAAGATCGCGTTGGTGGCGTAGCAGTCGCGGGTCGCCAGATACACGGTGAGCCGCCCCAAGTCCTCGACGTCGCCGAGGCGGTGCAGCGGTGTGGCTTCCAACATCTTCTCCAGCGACCCCGGCATCAGATCCAGACTTCCCTGCAGCCCCGCCGTAGCGAACGATCCGAGCGCGATTGCATTGACGCGGATCTTCGGCGCGAGTTCCTGTGCCATCGCTCGGGTGAGCGCTTCCAGAGCGCCCTTGGCGACGCAATACGCGGTCAGGGCGCGAATGCCGAATCGGGCAGCACCGGAGGAGATGTTGACGATCGAGCCGTGACCGGCGGCCAGCATGTGCGGTGCGACGAGCTGGCTCATGACGAATGCGGAGGTCACGCACCAGTCGAAGGTGTGCCTGAAATCGTCGTCGGTGATGTCCAGAAACCGCGCGTACGTCGAGCCGCCGACATTGTTGACCAGGATGTCGATGCGTCCGAACCGTTCCATCGCGGAGTTCACCACGCGTTCGCTGTCCGCGCGACTCATCGCGTCGGCGACAACCGCAAGCCCGGTTCCACCTGCATTCTCGATGTCGGCGATTGTTGCCGTGATGTCCGACTCCGTGCGCGCCGTGCCCACAACGGCCGCGCCGGCCTCGGCCAGGACTCGTGCGATGCCCTCACCGACGCCCTTGCCGGCACCGGTGACGATCGCGACCTGCCCCGCCAAGTCGAATTGCTCAAGCGCCATGCAAGCTCCTCGGAAGACAACGCGACGACGGGACCTGCTCATCTAAAGTAGAAAACTGACTCAAGTCAATATTGAGCGACCGACCGCAGCTGATGACGTAGGCGGAGGAGATACGGTCGCGGCAGTTACGGAAGAAGGGCGAGAAGATTGGCAACGCTCGACCGGCCCTCGGCACGGGAAGCCAAGCGCCTGCAAACCAGGGAACGTCTGATGGGTGCAGCCGTCGCTGAATTCAAACGCTCCGGCATCGCCGACGCCGACGTCAGCGCAATCGTCACCGCCGCCGGCGTCGCCCACGGCACCTTCTTCTTCCACTTCCCCACCAAGGAACACGTCCTTTTGGAGCTGGAGCGCCGCGAGGAAGACCGAATTGCCAAGCAGATCAAGCGGTTTTTAGAGTCAGCGCCAGATCTGGCCTCCACGTTGCAAGAGGCGGTCCGGTTGGTGGTGGGCCTCGAGCGCCGACTCGGCGACGCACTGTTCAAGGATTTCTTGGCGTTGCATTTCTCGCCGACGCGGCCGCCGTCCGAGAACGAGAAGGACCACCCCTTGATCGTCGCCGTGGCTCAGGAGATCGAGCGTGCGCAGCGGCGTGGTGAGGTCGACCCCGAAGTGACACCCATGAACAGCGCGGTGTTCTTCCTTCTCGGGCTCTATGCGCTGTTGACCACCACCAGCGCGTGGCCGACGCGCGAGGCGATGCTCGACGACTACGTCACAAGAACGCTGCGCAGCATCGAGATTCGTCAGGGCCGACGCTGAAAAATGGGATTCTGATTGACTTAAGTCAGTATCTGTCCGAAGGTAGATGCCGTGAATCTGCCGTTGTCGACCCGACGCCGCAAAGCGGGGGCTGTGTCCGCCCGGCCCGACGGACTCGGCTTCGACGAGCACATGGAGCAGTCGCGGCTCGCGCAGCGGCAGGCCGACAAGTGGTTGATCGCGGGCAGCATGCTCATCGGCACCGCCGCGCTCGGCATCTTCGGGCTTCCCTTGTTTCTTCGTGGAGTGTGGCTGCTGCGCCGCGCCCACCGCGCCGGGCTGTCCGTGCGTCCGATGCTCGTCACCTTGCTCGGGTACCTGGTGATCATCGACGCCGCCATCAACACCGTCGGTTGGGCGCTCGACATGGTGGCTAACCACACCCTGCTGGCCCGGGTGCTTCTCACCGGCTGGGGCAACATGTTCGACGCCGGTTACTTCTGGCATTTCAACGAGCTATGGATCGGCGGGGCGGCCGGTCCCGGCGAAAAGGGCTGGGAGATCGGCCTCATCCTGACCGTCTTCACGATGCGGATCGCAGCCGCTATCGGGTTTTTGCAGATGAAGCGGTGGGGCCACCAGTGGATGGTGATCACCTGCTGGATGGGCGTGGTGATCTGGATCGGCTACGTGTTCAACATGACCATGTACGCCGACGTGCGCTACGCCGGCGTCGTCTTCCCCGTCATCGGCTGGTGGCTCTACGACATCTTCTACATCACCCCCTTCCTCGCAATCCCCTACCTGCACACCGTCAATCGCGAAATCTTCTCCGACTGACTCCACTCACCGACCAGCGTCAGCCATCTGACAGTTAGGAGGTCCTGATCATGACCTGGATATGGGAGATTCTTCGATACGTCGCCGCCTGGGGCGGCACCTGTCTCATCATCGCGTTCTGGTACTGGATGTTCTCCAGCATCGGCACCTTCTGAACCGTGCCCGACGTCGCTGCAGCTGATCCGCTGGCGCTCGAGCGCAGCTGTTCGTTGACCGCGGCCGCCCTGAGTGGTCGGCGTCGCGAGGGGGCGCGCCTGGTGACCGGCGAGCATCGCAGCTTCGGGTTGAACCCGGCATCGACCGTCGTGCATGTCCCCTATCCACCGGCGCGGGACTGGACACGACGGACGTTGACGTGCGGAGTCGCGCTGCAGTGCTCGCCGTCGAAAGATCTTGTCGCCCAATACCGATTGAGCGACCTGTCGGCGCGTGAACGTCACGCGCTGAGCCTCGTCGAGGGTAGCGTCGCGCTGGGTTGGGTGGCGGCGCGTTGGCCCGGGCTGCTAACCGAGATGCGCCGTCAGCTGCCCGATCTCGAGATCGCCGACCGCGACACCGATGCCATCACGATGTTCGACCGCGCGATCGAACTGGCACACACCAAAGACGAGCTGCCGGAGTATCCCCTCCTGGGCACGTTGCCGTCGGCGTCCGTCACCCCTCATGGGCTACCAAATGCCATTCGCCGTTTCGGCAGGATGCCCTGGACCAGCGCTCAAAAGCGCCGTCCCCGAATGTATTCCGTACCGGTCGGGGGTGATGGCGGCGTCCGCAATCCCAACCTTCCCCCACCCAGCAGGCCTCGAGAAGACGACCTCGAAGCCACACCGAGCCGCAGGCAAGGCGTGCCCTACCCGGAATGGAACATGTGGACGCGCAGCTTCTTGCCGGACCATGTCGCCGTCATCGAACGCACACGCTGGACCGACCGGACAGAGCCGACGACGGTGTTCGCCGACCTACGGAAGTGGTTCGAAGAGCACACACTTCGCGCGATGACCAACCGTCTCGAAGACGGGTCGGACCTCGACGTCGACTCCTACGTGAGCCACTTCGTCGACTTGATGAGCGGTGAAGCCAGAGAGCCGCTGATCTTTCGCGAGTTGCTGCCCAGCGGCCGAGACGTCACGACAGCGCTATTGCTCGACGCGAGTTCGTCGTTGGGCGTCCACGGCGGCCGAATATTCCGTCTGGAGTTGGCGTGCGCCGACGCGTTGTCCCGAGCGATGAATCGCGCGCGGGAGCGACACGGCATCTTCGCATTCACCGGCAACACGCGACATCGCGTCGAAGTGCACTGCCTCAAGGACTTTCACGACGCACGATTCGTGGCGCCCAGCGGCCTGGGGTTGAGGACCGGCGGCTACACCAGGCTGGGCGCCCCGGTGCGGCACCTGACGAGCAGGCTGTTGGCCCAGCCGTCGCAACGGCGACTGCTCATCGTGATCGGTGACGGGCTGATGTCCGACGAGGGCTACGAGGGCCGCTATGCGTGGGCCGACGTAGCCCACGCCGTGGAAGAAGCCAACGATGCGGGCGTGTCCGTCTACTACGTCGGTGTGGGTCCCGCCCGAGTCGATCCGCTGCCGGAGGTGTTCGGACCCCGGCGCTCACAACGGATTCGGCGGGTCGAAGACCTGCCTCGCGTCTTGGCACATGTGCACCGGGAACTGGTCGCCGCATGAGCGTCGAAACCCGAGGGGACAGATGACAACCGATCTCTACCTGACCAACGGCAACGAAGTCCAGCTGTTCGAGCGGGCCTACCGCCAGCGCATACCTGTGATGCTCACCGGACCGACGGGTTGTGGGAAGACGCGGCTGGTCGAGCACATGGGTCTGCTGCTCGAACGGCCTGTGGTCACCATCAGCTGCCACGACGACCTCACCAGCTCCGACCTCGTCGGCCGATTCATGGTGGCGGGCGGCGACGTGGTGTGGACCGACGGGCCGCTGACCAAGGCGGTCAAGGCCGGGGCGATCTGCTACCTCGACGAAGTGGTCGAGGCGCGCCACGACTCCCTGGCAATTTTGCATTCGCTGACCGACCATCGGCGCTGCCTGTACCTGGACCGAGCGGGCGAGGTCGTCGAAGCACCGGATTCGTTCATGCTCGTGTGCTCGTACAACCCGGCGTACCGGAGCTCGCTGAAGGAACTGAAACCGTCGTTTCGGCAACGGTTCGCCACACTGCCCATGAATTACCTGCCGCCCGAACGAGAGGCGGAGGTGGTGGTCGCGGAGTCGGGGGTGGAGCTGTCGACGGCCAGGCGACTTGTCCAGTGCGCCAACGCGATCCGCACTGCGGATCAAGTCTTCCACTTCGAGCCGCCGTCGACTCGTGCATTGGTGACCGCGGCCCAGCTGATCGCCGCCGGCGCGCGCGAAATGGAGGCGGCAGAAGCATGCATCCTCGCGCCGCTGACTACTGACGGAGCCATCCACGACGGGCTGCGGGAGATCGCCGCCGCGAGCTTGCTCACCAACCACTAGAAAGGGGCGCCGACGATGGACCAGCAGGAACGCAAGCGCAAGAGAGCGCTCATCGTCTTTCAGTTATTCATCTACGGCTATCTGCTGGTGATGTTTCTCATCCAGCTCTATATGTCGTTCGCCCGGGGTTGGTGGGAGCTGTGAATGTGCCCCTGCTGCATCGTCGTTCGGGCGCTGTGGGCCTCGACGAGCATGAGGACGCGTCCCGCCACGCCCAGCGCCGAGCCGACAAGTGGATGATCGCCGGTGCGGCGTTGATGGGAATGTGGGCGCCGGGGATTGTCGGATTTCCGATCTTCATGCGCGGAGTGTGGTTGCAGCGTGAGGCTCTTCGCGCCGGGCTGTCGGTTCGGCCGATGATCGTCACGCTGATCGGTTACTTGGTGTTGATCGACGGCGCGCTCAACAGCCTCGGCTGGGCGCTTGACCTCGTCGCGAACCACACGTTGATCAACCGGGTGCTGATGGTCGGCTGGGGCGCGATGTTCGACGGCGGCTACTTCTGGCACTACAACGAGCTGTGGGTGGGCGGGGCGGCCGGCCCCGGCGAAAAAGCTTGGGTCGCTGGGCTCATCCTCACCGTTTTCTCGATGAGGTGCGCTGCCGCTATCGGGTTTCTGCAGATGAAGCGGTGGGGCCACCAGTGGATGGTGATTACCTGCTGGATGGGCGCGGTGATCTGGATCGGCTACGTGTTCAACATGACCATGTACGCCGACGTGCGCTACGCCGGCGTCGTCTTCCCGGTCATCGGCTGGTGGCTCTACGACATCTTCTACATCACCCCCTTCCTCGCAATCCCCTACCTGCACACCGTCAACCGCGAAATCTTCTCGGACTGAAGGCTTCTCGAAGGAGCACCGCATGACAACGTCGTCCCCCACCGCTGCACAAGACAAGGCCGCCGAGCTCCCGCCGGGCACCACCCCGTACTACGCCCGCATGCACAAGTGGATCAAGCGGGCGGTCCTGGTGTGCCTCGTTGCGCTCGTCATCGAAGGCGCGTTCACGCTCCCCTTCATGGCGATCTACTACGGCTATCCGACGTTGAGCCTGACCGAGATCTGCAGCGAGTTGCTGAAGGTGCGGTACTCCGACGACACGCTGGAGTGCAAGTACCCGTATCCGGTGCTGGGGCCGCCGGAGGGCGCTGAAGGGAAGGACACCGCGCAGGACCAGTGGGGCATCCAGCCGGTGCCCAAATACCACCGGCTGGGGTTCCGGGAACTGGTCCGGATTCACAACGACCGGCTCGCGCGACAGGCCGCTCAGCAGCAGTCGGCTCAGCCGTGACGCAGTTTCCGACGACACCAGTGGGGTAGTCGACTACGCACGCCACCGCCGCTGACCGCACATAGCTTCGACGTCATCGAACGCCGACACGAAAGGTCAGTCCGATGACGCTCGCAGGTATCGAATTGCCACATTGGCGTACGCGCACGCCGCGGACGAAGGCCCCCAAACGCCACTACCCGCCGCGGGCCAGCTACTTCGAGGCCTCCGTCTTGGACCGCGGAGTGCGGCGCACTTGACCATCGCGACTGTCGCTTCTCAGTGGGCACAACCGTCGGCTAGCTCTTCTCCCAGCCGATGCCATCGTGGTCGCGGTCGAGCCACGGCCAGTAGTAACGGCTTTCCGACGGGATGAGAAGGCTATCGAGCTGAGAGTGCGGGCGGAGGGACTCGAACCCTCACGCTCTTGCGAGCACGGGGACCTAAACCCCGCGTGTATGCCAATTTCACCACGCCCGCGGCTTCGCGATCGTACCGCTTTGCAGCAGACGGCCCGACTTCGCGAATGTGAACTGGTTGCGGTCCGCCCCGGCGTGTCGGCGCAACCAGTTCACGTTCGCGCAGGTGAGGACGAAGTCGTCGGGCCGAAGAGCGCAGCGGTACCGTCAAGATATGCCCACTACACGGCGTCGAAGGCCGGCGCTGATCCTGCTGGTGATCGTCGCCGCCGCGGCCTGCCTCGCGCTCGGGTGGTGGCAATGGCAACGCTATGAGTCCGCTTCCGGCACCGGCCAGAACCTGGGCTACGCCCTGCAGTGGCCGGTGTTCGCAGCGTTCGTCGTCTATGCCTACCGCAAGTTCGTCCGCTACGAGGAAGAGCCGCCGCAGCTGCACAAGCCCGACACGGTGACAGAGATCCCGCCACATCTTCTACCCGAGCGCCCAAAACCGACGCGCGAAGAACCGCAAGACCCCACACTCGCCGAATACAACGCCTACCTAGCCGAACTCGCCGAAGCCGACAAGAGACACGACAGGACCATTCGATGACCGCTGAAAGCAGCACGGAGACAAGCAAGATCCGCACGGCCCTTAACGCTTACCGGGTGATGGCGTGGGCGACGGGCATCTGGCTCATCGCCTTGTGCTACGAGATCGTCGTCAAGTACCTCGTACAGGTGGACAACCCGCCGTCGTGGATCGGTGTCGTGCACGGCTGGGTCTATTTCGTCTACCTGCTCGCAACGCTCAATCTCGCCGTCAAGGTCCGCTGGCCGCTGTGGACCACTGTCGGCACCCTGCTCGCCGGAACGATCCCGCTGCTCGGCATCATCGTCGAGCACGTCCGCACTCGAGAGGTCAAAGACAAGTTCACGGTGTAGCCCGGAGCTAGGAGTGGGCGAGCGCCCGCAACGCCGGCACGAGAGCGGCCAGCGCCCGGCCGCGATGCGACCGAGCATCCTTCTCGGACGGACTGAGCTCGGCCGCACTGCACTCGAGTCCGTCGGGGATGAAGATCGGGTCATAGCCGAAGCCGCCGTCACCGCGAGGCGCGCTCGCGATCCGTCCCGGCCACCGCCCGCGCACCACCACCTCACCGGTGGCGTGCACCAAGGCACATGCCGAGACGAACGCGGCGCCCCGCCGCTCAAGCGGAACGTCGCGCATTTGAGCCAGCAACAACGCATTGTTCGCAACATCGTCACCGTGAGAGCCCGACCAGCGCGCCGACAGCACGCCCGGCATTCCGTTCAACGCGTCCACCTCGAGCCCGGAGTCGTCGGCCACCGACGGCAACCCCGTCGCGGCGAACGCGTCGCGCGCCTTGGCCAACGCATTCTCCTCGAACGTCGCACCGATTTCGGGTGCCTCGTCGAACGCCGGCACGTCGGACAGCGACAGCAGGGCGAACGCCAACCCCGCCGCATCCAGCACCCGCCGCAGTTCCGCCAACTTCTTGGCGTTGCGGCTCGCCACGAGCAGCCGGGTCACCTCAGCTGCCGAACGCCTTCTTCGGCGGCGGGCGCTCCGGCAGCACGCCGGGATACGGCAATTCCAACGCCGCCCGCTGGATGTCGAACAACTTCTCCGTGGCACCCAGCGCCGCGTCCAGCAGCTTGTCCAGCGTCGAGCGCGGGAACGTCGCACCCTCGCCGGTGCCCTGGACTTCCACGAGTGTTCCGGTGTCGGTGGCGACGACGTTCATGTCGACTTCGGCGCGCGCGTCCTCCTCGTACGGCAGATCCACGCGAATCCGCCCGTCGACCACCCCCACGCTCACGGCGGCGATCATGCACGACAGCGGTCTGGGGTCCGACAACTTGCCGGCCGCCGACAGATAGGTGACCGCGTCGGCCAGCGCGACGTACGCGCCGGTGATCGCCGCGGTGCGGGTGCCGCCGTCGGCCTGCAACACGTCGCAGTCGAGCGCGATGGTGTTCTCACCCAATGCGGCCAAGTCGATGCACGCCCGCAGCGACCGGCCGATCAACCGGCTGATCTCCTGGGTCCGCCCGCCGAGACGGCCCTTCACCGACTCCCGGTCCGAGCGGGTGTGCGTAGCCGCCGGCAGCATCGCGTACTCCGCGGTCAGCCAGCCGGCGCCGGTTCCCTTGCGCCACCGCGGAACCCCGTCGATGACGCTGGCTGTGCACATCACTCTGGTCTCGCCGAACTCGACGAGCACCGAGCCCGCAGGGTGAGACGTGAAGCCCCGCGTGATGGTGACGGGCCGCAGCTCGTCGTCGAGGCGGCCATCCTCTCGGCTCGACATCTACCGGCTGACCTCGAACGTCTCCTGGCACACGACGGCCCGCACCGGACCGTCGAATTCCGCTTTGGCCTCCGTGATGATGTCCTCCCGCGACGTCCACGGCGGGATGTGAGTGAGCAGCAACTCCCCCACCCCGGCCAGCGTCGCGATCTGGCCCGCCTCGGTGCCGGACAGATGCAGATGCTCGGGGCGCTTTCCCGGCGCATGCGTCCACGACGCCTCGCATAGGAACACGTCGGCACCCCGCGCCAGATCCACGATCGCGTCGCACATGCCGGTGTCGCCGCTGAACGTGAACACCGCTCCCGAGTCGTCCGTGAACCGCAGCCCGTACGCCTCGGTGGGATGAGCGACTGCCCGCGGCAGCACTCTCACTGATCCGAACTCCACTTCTTCGCCGTCATTCCAGTGCCGCACGTCGAAGATGTCGGAGAAGTCGTCGACCTCGCCTCCGAACGGAGACGAGGCCTGAGCCAGCCGCGACCAGGTGTCGCTCGGTCCGTACATCAACGCCTTGCCGACCGCGGGCACCGGGTGGTAGCGCCGCCACACGAACAACGCCGGCAGGTCGATGCAGTGGTCGGCGTGCAGATGAGACAGAAGCACATGCACCGCGTTGGGATCGGCGTGGCGCTGCAGCGCGCCCAGCACCCCATTGCCGAAGTCGATGACCAACGGAGGAGCGCCCGGTGCCGTCAGCAGATAGCCCGACGCCGGCGAATCAGGTCCGGTGACGCTGCCGGAGCAGCCGAGCACGGTGATTCGCACAGCCACTAGCTTGCCACGCCGCAACTGCTGTTGACGAAGACATCGCAGCAAAACGCTCGGACCAAGTGGGCAGTCTCAGGTCCGCGAGCCAACGTGATGCCTGACCGGGCGCACACCATCCAACGCCGGGCCCAAGAACCGTGCCGCAAGCTTTGTGAACGCGTCGGGCTCACCGGTCGCTTCGAACACCCGTGCCGCCGGCGGCGCGTCGTGCGGACGCAACAGATCCAGCTCGGTGAGCACACGCACGACGTCCTTCGCGGTCTCTTCGGCGCTCGACACCAACGTGACCGCATCGCCCATCACGAGTTGGATCAAGCCGGACAGCAACGGGTAGTGGGTGCAGCCCAGAACCAGGGTGTCGACGCCGGCGCGCTGCAGCGGCTCCAGATACCCCTCGGCCAGGCCGAGCACCTGCCGCCCGCTGGTGACTCCCCGCTCGACGAAGTCGACGAAGCGCGGGCAGGCCACACCCGTGACGACGGTGTCGCGGGCCGCGGCGAACGCGTCCTGATAGGCGCCGGAGCCGATCGTCGCCTCGGTGCCGATAACGCCGATGCGTCCATTGCGCGTCGTGGCGACGGCCCGGCGAACGGCAGGCAGGATCACCTCGACCACCGGCACGTCGTAGCGTTCGCGGGCGTCGCGCAGGCACGCCGCCGACGCGGTGTTGCACGCGATCACCAGAATTTTCACGCCGCGGGCCACCAGGTCGTCGCCGATGGCCAGCGCGTGCGACCGCACCTGAGGAATGGTCAGCGGGCCGTACGGCCCGTTCGCAGTGTCACCGATGTAGATGACGTCCTCGTCGGGCAACTGGTCGATGATGGCGCGGGCGACCGTCAGACCGCCCACCCCGGAATCGAAGATGCCGATGGGCGCGAATCGCGATGTCACGACGTCAGGTATGGCGTCGCCTTCCGACGGCGTTGTTCGCGCGCCTTGCGCTCAGGGCCGGATAGCACGTAGGCGGCAAACACTCCCGCGATCGCTCCGCATAAATGGCCCTGCCAGGAGACCCCGAAGGTGCCTGGCAGCACGCCGAGCAGCACGGTGCCGTACGCGAACAGCACCAGCACCCCGATCATGATTTCCCAGATCCGCCTGGTGAACCAACCGAACACGACCAGGAACGCAAGCCAGCCGAAGATCAGACCGGAGGCGCCGATGTGGTTGGTCTCCGGCACGTACGCCGGTTTTCCCACGTTGCCGATCAGCCAGGTGCCGAATCCCCCGACGACCCAGACGATGGCGGTCGCGTAGACGAACCGCGCCAACCCGGCGAGTGTCATCAAGAACCCGAGCACCAGAGCCGGCCCGGTATTGGCGATCAAGTGGTCCCAGTTGGCATGCAACAGCGGGGCCCAGATGATGCCCCAGAGTCCGTCGGTTTCCAGGGGCCGGATGCCGTTGTCGTCCAAATCGTGGCGGTTGAGCGTGTCGATCAACTCGACGACGTAGAGCAATGCGACGAACGTGACGATGGTGACGCCGCCTGTCAGCGTCACGGACCGCTTCTTCGTCTGCCGCACCGGTGCCGGCGAGGTGCCACCTCCCGGCCCGATCATGCCCATAGCTGCCCTTCCAGCGCGTCCTCGGCTTCGTCCAGGCTACCGGCGTAGGCACCGGTCGACAGATACTTCCACCCGGCGTCGGCCACCACGAACGCGATGTCGGCACGCTGCCCCGCCTTGACGGCCTTGCCCGCCATGCCCAGCGCGGCGTGCAGCACCGCTCCGGTGGAGATGCCCGCAAAAATGCCTTCGGTGTCGACCAATTCGCGGGTGCGCCGCACCGCGTCAGCGGAACCGACCGAGTACCGGGTGGTGAGTACCTCGGGGTCGTACAACTCGGGGATGAAACCCTCGTCGATATTGCGCAGCGCGTAAACGCCCTCGCCGTAGCGAGGTTCCGCGGCGACGATCTGGACGCCGGGCACATTTTCGCGCAGGAACCGGCCCGTGCCCATCAGCGTTCCGGTGGTGCCCAGGCCCGCGACGAAGTGTGTGATCTCCGGCAGGTCGGCGAGCAGCTCCGGCCCGGTGCCCTCGTAGTGCGACGCGGTGTTGGCGGGGTTGCCGTACTGGTACAGCAACACCCACGACGGATTCTGCGCAGCCAATTCCTTGGCCCGCGCCACGGCAGTGTTGGAGCCGCCCTCGGCCGGCGAGAAGATGATGCGCGCGCCGTACAGCTCCAGCAACTGGCGGCGCTCGATCGACGTGTTCTCCGGCATCACGCAGATCAGCTGGTAGCCCTTGAGCCGTGCCGCCATCGCCAGCGAGATCCCGGTATTGCCACTGGTGGGCTCGAGGATCGTCGACCCCGGCGACAGCACTCCTTGGCGTTCAGCCTCTTCGATCATCCGCAATGCGGGCCGGTCCTTGATCGAGCCGGTGGGATTGCGGTCCTCGAGCTTGGCCCACAGCCGCACGTGGTCAGGGTCGTCCCACTTCGGCGACAGCCGCGGCAGCCCGACCAGCGGCGTGTTGCCGAGTGCCTGCAGCAGCGAGTTGTAACGGGTCATCCGCCAGCGACTGCCGGCAGGATCGTCACCGTATCGCCGTCGTTGATCTCGGTGTCCAGGCCGCCGGAGAAGCGCACGTCCTCGTCGTTGACGTAGATATTGACGAAGCGGTGCAGCTTGCCGTTGTCGACAAGCCGTTCGGAGATGCCGGAGTAGTTGGACTCCAAATCCAAAATCACCGCCTGGAGGGTGTTGCCCTGAGCGGTGACGCGCTTCTCCCCGCCGGTGTGGTTCCTCAGAATCGTCGGGATCGAGACGCTCACGGTCATTGTGGTGCTCCTTCAGCGATGCTTTCGTAGGAGTCGACGACGGTCACCGGCTCCTCGGTCACGACGCCGTCGACGATGCGATAACTGCGAAGCTCGTGGCGGTCCGGGTCGCGCGTCGAGATCAGCACGTAATGTGCGTCCGGTTCGGCGGCGAGCTTGACGTCGGTGCGGCTGGGGTAAGCCTCGGTGGCGGTGTGACTGTGGTAGATGACGACGGGCACCTCGTCGGCCTCGTCCATTTGGCGCCACACCTTGAGCTGCTCACCCGAGTCGAAGCGGTAGAACGTCGGCGAGCGCTCGGCATTGGTCATCGGGATGTGGCGCTCGGGCCGGTCGGAGGTCTGCGGCCCGGCGATCACACCGCACGCCTCGTCCGGATGGTCGGCGCGGGCATGCGCGACCATCGCGTCGACGAGATCGGCACGAATCACCAGCACTGTCTTGCTCCTCGCGTCCGCACCCCTGCGGTCCTTTTCACGTGAACGCCCCCGGCAACACGTCACGATAGGTGGGTATTCCGGCGACCGCGCTGGCGGAGGTCACCGCCCGCACCACAGCGACGGCCATGCAGTCGGCTGCGGCGGCCCCGACCGCTCCTGTCAGCTCCGCCTCGTCCGACATCGACGCGGGCAGCTTGCCGGTGGCCGGCACGTCGACCGCGCCGGTCGCCAAGGCGAATACGGCGTCGCCGTCCAACGGCGAATGCGACGGTCGGATCGCGCGCGCAAGCCCGTCGGCCGCCATGATCGCGACGCGTCGGCACGATGCCGTCGACAGCGCGGCGTCAGTGGCCACCACGCCGATCGTGCTGTTGAACGCCTTGGCGTACCGGTCGTGTTCGGCGACCAGCGCGCCGAACCCGGCCACCTGGTCCTTTGGCGGGGCCGACAGCCCCAGCTCGGCGGTCACGAAATTGGTCCACGGCAGTCCCGTCGCCGGATCGATCACATCACCGACGGAGTTGACCACGACCAGTGCGCCGACCGTGACACCCCCGTCCAGCGTGGTCGATGCTGTGCCGATCCCGCCCTTGAGCACCCCGGCGCGTGCCCCGGCACCAGCGCCCACCGAACCGACGGCCGTTTCCGCCACCGCGGCTTGTGCCGCGTAGTAGCCGAATTCGGCGGTGGGCCGGTACCGCCAATCGCCGACGACGAGGTCGTAGATCACCGCGGCCGGCACGATCGGCACCACCACGTGATCGTCGTCGTCTGCGTTCATCACGATGCCGCGGCCATGCTCCTCCAGCCAGCGCATCACCCCGTCGGCGGCAGTCAACCCGTAGGCGCTGCCCCCGGTCAGCACCACCGCGTCCACGTAGCGCACGGTGTTCGCGGGGTCGAGCAGATCGGTTTCTCGGGTGCCCGGCGCTCCGCCGCGGACCTCCACCGCGGCGACCGTGCCCGCCGGCGGCAGCACCACGGTGGTGCCGGTGGCCCAGCCGGCGCCCATCGAAGCGGCGTCGTCGATCCGGTGGTAGTGGCCGACCAGAACGCCGCCTACATCGGTGAGCGACCCCGCGCCGGTCGCGTCGGGTGCCACTCAGCGCCGCCCCATCAACGCCAGCACCAGGTATTCCTGCATCACCGTCAGCCACTGGTAGACCTCGAAATGTCCGGCCAGCGGGTGATCGTCAGGCAGCCGCTCCGGGCCGTCGGGACCGATGCCCAGCATGGTGCCCAATGCCAGCCGGATGTCGTTGACCGCGGCCACCCACGCGTTGGCGTCGTCGCGGCTCAACTCGAAGCGACCACCGTCGGCCGGCACCGTGGCCAGCATCCGCTCACCGGCCTCGCGCTTGGCCGCGATGATCGCCGGCTCGTGCAGGCTGCGCAGCGCCGCGTTCAAGCTTTCCACCGCGGCCGAGCCGGCCGGATGGTTGCTTTCCGCGCGGTAGAAATCCGGAAGCAGCCGACGCATCGTGGCGTCCTGCGGGCGCTGCGGGTTACCGGCCTTGATTCCGGTGATCTGCTCGAGTTCGTCTGCAGGAGCCGACGATTCACGCTCGTCGAGCATGTCGAGCATCGATCGCACCAAGCTGTGCAACATCGATGCCTCGTGCACGGCCAAGGCGGTCCGAAAGCGTGGGCCATCGGCGGTGTCGACCCGCTTCCATTTGCGCACCGTCGGTCCGTCGCCCTGTGCCGGTCAGCGATCTCGCTGCAGGGTGGCCCACAGCCCGGCGGCGTGAAGCTTCGACACGTCGGCTTCCATCGCCTCCCTGCTGCCCGACGACACCACCGCCTTGCCTTCGTTGTGGACCTGCAGCATCAGCTTGGTGGCGTGCGGTTCGCTGTACCCGAACAGCTTCTGGAACACATAGGTCACGTAGGTCATCAGGTTGACGGGGTCGTCCCACACGATGGTGATCCACGGCGTGTCGGCGGAGTCGACGGACTCGGCACCGACGTCCTCGCGAGTTCCCGGACGGGTCCGCGCTGGCGTAACCATGCGTCAAGAATACCGACGCACACCGACAGATAATCTGTCCGGCTCAGCACCCTCGAGCCGATACGGTTACCGCGTGAGCACTCCGCCGGAGCCGACCGCGCTGCTGACCGACAAGTACGAGCTGACCATGCTTTCGGCGGCGCTGCGCGACGGCACCGCGCACCGGCAGACGACGTTCGAGCTGTTCGCCCGACGGCTGCCGGAAGGCCGCCGCTACGGAGTGGTCGGCGGCACCGGCCGATTGTTGGAAGCGTTGGCCTCGTTGCGTTTTGACGACGCCGCCCTGAGCGCGGTGCAGTCGTTTCTCGACCCCGAAACCCTCGACTACCTGGCCGGCTACCGGTTCGGCGGTGACGTCGACGGTTATCGCGAAGGCGAACTCTACTTTCCTGGATCGCCCGTGCTGACCGTCCGCGGCACCTTTGCCGAATGCGTGGTGCTGGAAACGCTTGCGTTGTCGATCCTCAACCACGACACCGCAATAGCTTCTGCGGCGGCACGAATGGTGAGCGCCGCCGAAGGCCGCCCGATCATCGAGATGGGTTCCCGGCGAACGCACGAGCAAGCGGCGGTCGCCGCCGCGCGGGCAGCATACATCGCCGGTTTCGCCGGATCGTCGAATCTGGCTGCTCAACACCGCTACGGCGTGCCTGCACTGGGGACCAGCGCGCACGCGTTCACCTTGCTGCACAGCACCGCAGCCGGACCCGACGAGCGAGCGGCCTTTCGCGCTCAGGTCGACGCGCTCGGCGTCGACACCACGCTGCTCGTCGACACGTACGACATCACCGGCGGGGTGGCCAATGCGGTAGAGGTCGCCGGCACGTCGTTGGGCGGCGTTCGGATCGACTCGGGTGACCTCGGTGTGCTGGCCCGCCAAGTCCGTCGTCAGCTCGACGACCTGGGGGCCCGGCATACCCGCATCGTGGTCTCCGGAGATCTCGACGAGTTCGCGATCGCCGCGTTGCGCGCCGAGCCCGTCGACAGCTACGGCGTGGGCACGTCGTTGGTCACCGGCTCAGGAGCGCCCACCGCCCAGATGGTGTACAAGCTCGTAGAAGTCGACGGTATACCCGTCGAAAAGCGCAGCACTGCCAAGCAATCTCACGGCGGACACAAGGAGGCGATGCGGATGGCGCGGCCCAGCGGAACCGTCGTCGAGGAAGTCGTGTATCCGGCAGGCCGGCCGCCACCGACCACCGAGCCGTGCCGGGCTGTGACGGCGCCGCTGGTTCGCAGCGGCCGACCCGTAGTCGAGGACGACCTCGGTGCCGCCCGCGCGCGTGTAGCGGACGGGTTGACCAGCCTGCCGTGGGACGGTTTGAAGCTCTCCCGCGGCGAGCCGGCCATCCCCACCAGAGTTGTGATCGCCGCCGATTCGATGCGGGAGGAATCACGTCGGCTCCGGTGACAAAGCTGCTTGCCGCCGCAGTCGACGCCCTCGGCGGCAGTGAGCGGGCTGGCCAGGTCGCGATGGCTCAAGCGGTGGAGCGGGCGTTCGACACCGGGGAGCATCTTGTCGTGCAGGCCGGAACCGGCACCGGCAAGTCACTGGCGTACTTGGTGCCGGCCATCGCTCGCGCTGTCGAAACAGATTGTCCTGTCGTGGTTTCCACCGCCACTATCGCCCTGCAGCGTCAACTTGTCGAGCGCGACCTGCCCCGACTCGCCGATTCGCTGGAGGGCCTGCTTCCCCGTCGCCCGAGCTTCGCGATTCTGAAGGGACGGGGGAATTACCTGTGCCTGAACAAGATTCACAACGGCGCGGCCGAAAGCGGTGCTAACGGCGAGGACGACGCGCTGTTCACGACGACGGCCACCACGGCAATGGGCCGCGACGTACAGCGACTGACCACATGGGCATCGAGCACCGAGACGGGTGACCGCGACGAATTGAAACCCGGTGTGTCCGACCGGTCGTGGGGCCAGGTGAGCGTGTCGGCGCGAGAATGTCTGGGCGCGGCGCGCTGCCCATTCGGTACCGAATGCTTCGCCGAGAAGGCGCGGGCGGTGGCAGGGAAGGCCGATGTCGTGGTCACCAACCACGCGTTGCTTGCGATCAATGCGATCTCGGAGGCGCCGGTGCTTCCAGAACACGACGCGCTCGTCGTCGACGAGGCGCATGAACTCGTCGACAAGATGACAGCGGTTGCCACCCAGGAGCTTTCGGCCACGCCGCTGACCGTTGCCGGTCGCAGAATCGCCCGGCTGGTGCCGACCGAACTCACCGAACGGTTCGACATGGCCGCGACCGCGTTGACCTCGGCGGTCCGGGACAGCGCGGCGGGGCGCATCGATCACCTCGACACCGGGCTCGCCGCGGATCTGGCCGCATTGCGCGACGCGGCCGCCGCAGCGCGTCGTGCGGTCCCGACGTCTGCCAGCGATCCGCGCGCCGCGAGCGCTCGCGCGGAGGCCATCGCCGCCCTCGACGACATCGCCGACACCTGCACCCGGATCCTGGTTTCGTTCCAGGTTCCCATTGCCGAGCGCAGCGACGTCGTCTGGCTGGCTCGCGACGACACCCGCGGGCAGGTGCAGCTGCGGGTGGCTCCGCTGTCGGTGGCGAGCCTGCTGCGCGGCGGCGTGTTCAGCGGGGCCACCACTGTGCTCACGTCGGCGACGCTGACGGCGGGCGGGTCGTTCGACGCGATCGCTGCAGACTGGGGTTTGACCGATGCCGACGTCCGCTGGCGCGGCATCGACGTCGGATCGCCTTTCCCGCATGCGCGTTCGGGCATCTTGTACGTCGCCCGCCACCTGCCGCCGCCTGGCCGGGACGGCACCGGTTCCGCAGAGCAACTGGCCGAGATCGCGGCACTGATCTCGGCCGCAGGCGGCCGCACGCTCGGACTGTTTTCGTCGATGCGCGCGGCGGCAGCGGCGGCCGAGGAGATGCGTGAGCGACTCGCCACGCCGGTGCTGTGCCAGGGTGACGACGCCACCGCAGCGCTTGTCGAGCAGTTCGCCGCCGATCCCCAAACATCCCTGTTCGGAACGCTTTCGTTATGGCAGGGCGTCGACGTACCGGGACCGTCGCTGTCCTTGGTGATCATCGACCGGATTCCGTTCCCCCGTCCCGACGACCCGTTGCTCACAGCGCGCCAGCGAGCCGTCACCGCTCGGGGCGGAAACGGGTTCATGGCCGTGGCGGCCAGTCACGCCGCGCTCCTGCTGGCACAAGGAGCGGGCCGGCTGCTGCGCCGGATCGACGACAGGGGCGTGATCGCTGTCCTCGACTCCAGGATGGCCACCGCTCGCTACGGCACCTTCCTGCGAAAGTCGTTGCCGCCGTTCTGGTTTACCACCGACCGCGATACCGCCCTGGGTGCACTGCGCCGGCTCACCGCCGAAACGCCGACGAAACGGATGTCATGACCGCGTGGCTCGATGGGCGCCGGGAGCGCCGACTGGCGGCGTCGCCCGATCCGCGGCGTGTCCCTCTATCCTGACAGCTGACCAAGTCGCGACGCGACGAGCCGGAAAGGTAGCCATGAGACGACTGTCGCTCGTCGCCGCCGTTGCGGCCAGCGCCGCCCTGGCACTCGGCGGTTGTACGAACCTGCTCACCGGCAAACCGGTCTCGATCTTCGCCGACCCGTTCCGCGTCGCTGGTCTGCCCGCTACAGACGGACCATCCGGTCTGCGGCCCGACGCCGCCGCGCCCACCCGCCAGGCGGACGGCGGCAACGGCGACAGAGACGACCAACTGGCCGTGCAGGCGGTCAGCGACGTCGAACAGTTCTGGGACGGCGCATACCGTAAGCCGCTGGACGGCGTGTTTCAGCCAGCCAGCGCCGTGATTTCCTGGGATGCAACGGAATACAGCACTCGTCGGTTCTGTGGTCACGACACCTACGACTTCGTCAACGCGGTGTACTGCTGGGACGACAACACCATCGGCTGGGACCGCGGTCTGCTGCTGCCGATTCTTCGCAGGACCTTCGGTGACATTTCCGTTCCGCTGGTGCTGGGCCACGAGTACGGCCATGCGGTGCAGCGCCGGGCCCTGCTGGCCGGCCCGGCCACACCGTCGTTGGTCGCCGAACAACAGGCCGACTGCTTCGCCGGCGTGTACATGCGCTGGGTGGCGGAGGACAAATCGCCGCGGTTCACCATGAGCACCGGTGAAGGGCTCAACAGCGTTCTGGCAGCGGTGATTTCGTTGCGTGACCCGCTGCAGTCGACAAGTGCATCAGGTTCGGGCGCCGACGAGCACGGCTCGGCCTTCGAACGCATTTCGGCCTTCCAGTTCGGTTTCACCGACGGCATCGACGCATGCGCGCACATCGACAAGGACGAGATCAAGCATCGCCGCGGCGATCTGCCGGTGGCGCTGACCCAAGACAGCACCGGCGAGTGGCCGGTCAGCGAGGATTCCGTGCACGCGATCGTCGACGCGATGACGCAGGCCTTCAGCCCTGCCAGCCCGCCCACGCTGAGCTTCGACCCGTCGGACACGTGCCCCGATGCTCGGCCCAGCCCACCCGCGTCGTACTGCCCGGCGACCAACACGATCGCCGTCGATCTGCCACGGCTCGAAAAGCTCGGCGCGCCAAGCGAAGAACGGGGCGGCTTCGGCTTGCCGCTGGGTGACAACACCGCATACTCGGTGGTGGTGTCGCGCTACATGGTCGCGATCCAAAAGCAGCGCGGCGTGGTTCTGGACAACGCGGCGGCCGCGTTGCGCACCGCATGCCTGACGGGCGTCGCCACCACCAAGATGTCCGAGCAGATCAACGTCGACGGGCACACCGTCCAATTGGCGGCCGGAGACCTCGACGAGGCGGTGTCCGGCATGCTCACCAACGGCCTGGCGGCCGGCGATGTCAACGGCGAGTCGGTGCCGTCAGGCTTCTCCCGGATCGACGCATTCCGCACCGGTGTGCTCGGCGACGAGAACCGCTGCTTCAAGCGGTACCCGTGACAGCCCGTCGATGCGTGGGACTGCAGCCACTCACGCCAGCGTGACCAAGCCCAGCTCGTTGTCCCCGGTCAACAATGCGTGGTGCGGCAACACTCGAACGGTGTAGCCGACCGAACCTGCGACCGGCAGGGGCGTCGTGGTCGCGAAAGTGTGCTCGCCGGTGTCGGCGATGCCCGCGTGCTGCATCGGCACGCAGACCGGCTCGAGCAGCGAGTCGTCGGCGTCCACGTGGCCCAGCACCGCCTGCACGGTGACCTCGTCGGGCGACAACCCGGCCAACTCGACCGTCGCGGTCAACGTCATCTCGGACCCCAGCACCGGCGTGTCGGGCAGGCCGCTGCTGTCCACCTCGATGATCCGCACCTTCGGCCAGGCGTCGGAAACCTTGCGCCGGTACTCGGCCAATCCCCGGGCGCAGGCGAACTTCTCGCCGTTCACCGGCTCGATGGTGCGATGCAGAGATTGCGCCGAGGGCGCGTAGTACTTCTCGGTGTAGTCGCGCACCATCCTCGACGCGAGCACTTTGGGACCCAGCACCTGCAGGGTGTGTCGCACCATCTCCACCCAGCGCCGAGGTATTCCCGACTCGTCGCGTTCGTAGAACTTCGGCGCCACAGTCGATTCCAGCAGGTTGTAGAGCGCGGCGGCTTCCAGGTCGTCACGGCGCTCGTCGGAGACTCCGTCGGCAGTCGGGATTTCCCAACCGTTCTCGCCGTCGTACCACTCGTCCCACCAGCCGTCGCGGATCGACAGGTTCAGCCCACCGTTCAGCGCGCTCTTCATCCCCGACGTGCCACACGCCTCGAGCGGCCGCAACGGGTTGTTCAGCCACACGTCGCAACCCCAATACAGCAGGCGCGCCATCGACATGTCGTAGTCCGGCAGGAAGGCGATCCGGTGGCGTACCGCCGGCCGGTCGGCGAATCGCACGACCTGCTGGATCAGCGCCTTGCCGCCGTCGTCCGCGGGATGCGACTTGCCTGCCACGATCAGCTGGATCGGCCGCTCCTGGTCGAGCAGAAGCCGCTCCAGGCGCTCCGGGTCACGCAGCATGAGGGTCAGCCTCTTGTAGGTGGGCACCCGACGAGCGAATCCGATCGTCAACACATTGGGATCGAAAGCCGTTGCAGTCCAGCGCAATTCGGCTTCCGGAGCACCTCGCTCCAGCCACGACAGCCGCACCCGGCGACGGACATCGGCGACCAGGCGCTCTCGCAGCAAGCAGCGGATCACCCAGATGCGTTCCGCGTCGAGCTGCTGCACCCGCTCGAACACCTCCGGGTCGGTCGGGCGGTCAGTACCGATCAGTTCGCTACCGAGCTCGATACACTCCGGCGCGGCCCAGCTGTACGCGTGCACACCGTTGGTAACCGATCCGATCGGCACTTCGTCGGGGTCGAATCCGGGCCACAGCTCGTTGAACATCTGCCGGCTCACCCGGCCGTGCAGCAGTGAAACGCCGTTGGCGCGCTGCGCGAGCCGCAGCCCCATGTGCGCCATGTTGAATTTCGTCGGGTCGTCCTCGGCCCCCAGCGCGAGGATTCGGTCCAGCGGCACACCTGGCAGCAGTGCGGACTCGTTGGTGCCGTTGCCGCTGCCGAAATAGTGCTCCACCATCTCGACCGGGAAGCGATCGATGCCCGCGGGCACCGGCGTGTGCGTGGTAAACACCGTGCTGGATCGCACCACGGTCAGGGCGGTGTCGAAATCGAGCTTCTCGTCGGTCATCAACTCCCGGATCCGCTCCGCACCGAGGAATCCGGCGTGGCCTTCGTTCATGTGGAAGACCTCGGGCGCCGCGATGCCTTCGGCTGCGCTGAAAGCCCGAATCGCACGCACGCCACCGACGCCGGCGAGGATCTCCTGCTTGATGCGGTGGTCCTGGTCGCCGCCATAGAGGCGATCGGTGACGCTGCGAAGATCGTGCTCGTTGTCTGGAACGTCGGAGTCCAACAGCAGCAACGGGATTCGGCCGACCTGCGCGATCCACACCCGCGCCCGCAGCTCGCGGCCGTCGGGCAGCGCCAGCGCGATGAGCACAGGCTCGCCGGATTCGGCGGTCAGCAGCCGCAAGGGCAGCCCCTGAGGATCCAGCGACGGATACGTCTCGTGCTGCCAACCGTCGGCCGTCAGCGACTGACGGAAGTACCCCGACCGGTAGTAGAGGCCCACGGCGATCAACGGCAGACCGAGATCCGACGCGGCCTTGAGGTGGTCCCCCGCGAGGATGCCCAGCCCGCCCGAGTAATTGGGCAGCACCTCCGACACCCCGAACTCCATCGAGAAGTAGGCGATCCCCGAGGGCAGCACCGCACCGGCCGCACTTTGTTCCTGGTACCACCGGGGCCGGGTCAGATAGTCGCGCAGATCGTCGGCCAGACTGTCGAGCTGCTCGAGGAAGTGCTGGTCGACGGCGAGTTCGTCGAGCCGTTGCGGCGTCACCGCGCCCAGCAACGCCAGCGGGTCTTTTCGGCACCGTTCCCACAACGTCGGGTCGATGGCTGCGAAAAGATCCTGGGTCGGCTTGTCCCACGACCATCGCAGGTTCACCGACAGCTGCTCGAGTGCGGCCAGCCGATCGGGAAGGTGAGCACGGACTGTGAATCGACGCAGTGCCTTCACGCGGCAATACCTTACTGAGAATTCGCGGCGACGCAGTCCGTCGCACACGTCACATCACCCGACGGCGGCGTTTGGGACCGACACTACGGTGGGAACGGGACAACAAAGAAGCGACAGCCGAACCACCACCGCGGCATGCGCGTGCCGCGCCATCGAAGGAGTCTCGGGTGCCCGGTCGGATCGAAATCGATGATGTTCGGCCCGTCGTCTCGTGCGGAAGATATCCGGCCAAGGCCGTCGTCGGAGAGATCATGCCGGTCCGGGCGACCGTGTGGCGGGAGGGCCACGAGGCAGTGGCTGCCACGCTGGTGGTGCGCTATCTGGGCCGTGGCTACCCGCGGCTGGCCAAGACGGCCGACCGCAGGACGGCCGTACCCGGCGCGCATTCCGCCGGCGTGCAACGGGTCAAGCCGATCCTGCTTCCGATGTCACAGGGCAGCGAACCCGACGTCTTTCACGGTCAGTTCACGCCCGACACTGTCGGGCTGTGGACGTTCCGGGTGGACGGCTGGGGCGATCCGATCACGTCGTGGCGCCGGGCGGTCACGGCCAAACTCGACGCCGGTCAGGGCGAACCCGAGCTGTCCAACGACTTGCTGGTCGGCGCGAAGTTGTTCGAGCGGGCCGCGATGGGACTGCCGCGCAAGTTGCGCGACCCGCTGCTGGAGGCCGCGGTGGCATTGCGCGCCCCCGGTGATCCGCTGACCCGGGTCGCCGCTGCGACCACCGACGAGGTCAGCGAACTGTTGGCGCAGTATCCGCTGCGCGAGTTGGTCACCCGCGGCGAGCAGTACGGAATCTGGGTCGACCGCCCGCTGGCGCGGTTCGGCTCGTGGTACGAGATGTTCCCGCGCTCCACGGGCGGCTGGGGCGCCGACGGCAAGCCGGTGCACGGCACGTTCGCCACCGCCGCGCGGGCGCTGCCGCGGATCGCGAAGATGGGTTTCGACGTGGTCTACCTGCCGCCGATCCATCCCATCGGCAAGGTGCACCGCAAGGGCCGCAACAACTCGGTCACCGCTGCACCCGGTGACGTCGGCTCGCCGTGGGCGATCGGCAGCGACGAGGGCGGCCACGATGCCGTCCACCCCGACCTCGGCACCATTGACGATTTCGACGCATTCGTCGCCGCCGCGCGCGACAACGGCCTGGAGGTGGCGCTGGATCTGGCGCTGCAGTGCGCACCGGATCACCCGTGGGCGCGCGACCACCGCGAGTGGTTCACGGTGCTGCCCGACGGCACCATCGCGTACGCCGAGAATCCGCCGAAGAAGTACCAGGACATCTATCCGCTGAATTTCGACAACGACCCCGAGGGGCTTTACCACGAGGTGCTGCGGGTGGTACGGCACTGGATTGACCACGGCGTCAAGGTCTTTCGCGTCGACAACCCCCACACCAAGCCGCCGAACTTTTGGGAATGGCTGATCGAGGAGGTCAAAAGCGTCGACCCGGACGTGCTGTTCTTGTCCGAGGCCTTCACCCGGCCGGCGCGCCTGTACGGCCTGGCCAAACTCGGCTTCACGCAGTCCTACACGTACTTCACCTGGCGCACGGCGAAGTGGGAGTTGACGGAGTTCGGCGAGGAGATCGCCCAGCACGCCGACTATGCCCGGCCGAACCTGTTCGTCAACACGCCCGACATCCTCCACGAGAGCCTGCAGCACGGCGGCCCGGGCATGTTCGCCATTCGCGCGGCGCTGGCCGCCACGATGGGCCCCACCTGGGGCGTCTACTCCGGCTATGAACTGTTCGAGCATCGACCGGTCCGCGAGGGCAGCGAAGAGTACCTCGACTCCGAGAAATACCAGCTGCGTCCGCGTGACTTCGAGGGTGCGCTGGAACGCGGCGAGTCCCTCGAACCGTTCATCACCCGCCTCAACGAGATCCGCCGCCTGCATCCCGCGCTTCACCAGCTGCGCACCATCCACTTTCACCACGTCGACAACGACGCGCTGCTGGCCTACAGCAAGTTCGACCCGTCGACCGGTGACGCGGTACTGGTGGTGGTGACGCTGAACCCGTTCGGGCCCGAAGAGGCCACGCTGTGGTTAGACCTGCCGGCGTTGGGTATGGAGTGGTACGACCGCTTCTGGGTTCGTGACGAGATCACCGGCGAGGAATACCACTGGGGCCAGGCAAATTACGTCCGTCTCGATCCGGTGAGAGCCGTCGCCCACATCTTGCACCTGCCACGGGTGCCGGAGGAGGCCCGGCTGTCGCTACTGCAGAGGAAGTGACCGTATGCCGATGAGCGCTTGCGCGAAGAGGACACGATGACGCAATCCAAGCAGCACACCGCCCATCTGGCGCCGGACAGGTCGGATTTCGACCGGATCCTCGCCGGTGAGCATCACGACCCGCATTCGGTGCTGGGCGC
Source organism: Mycobacterium sp. NGS19 (assembly GCF_059813155.1). NCBI lineage: Bacteria > Bacillati > Actinomycetota > Actinomycetes > Mycobacteriales > Mycobacteriaceae > Mycobacterium > Mycobacterium sp. NGS19. Next base: position 9,637 of record NZ_JCALEB010000004.1, on the reverse strand, counting down.
GCACGAGTACGGCGACCACACGGTGATCCGGGCGTACCGCCCCCATGCGGCCGAAGTCGTCGCAATCGTGGGGTCGCAGCGCTATCCGCTGCGTCACCTCGAGGGCGGACTGTTCGCGGTCGCGCTGCCGTTCGTGAACCTGATCGACTACCGGCTCGAGATCAGTTACCCCGGAGCCGACGGCCGCCTCGACGTGCACACCGTCGCCGACGGGTACCGCTTCTTGCCGACGCTCGGCGAGATCGACCTGCATCTGTTCAACGAGGGCCGCCACGAACGCCTGTGGGAGATCCTCGGCGCTCATCCCCGTACGTTCACCACCCCCGACGGCGAGGTGACGGGCGTGTCGTTCGCGGTCTGGGCGCCGAACGCCAAGGGCGTCAGCCTGATCGGCGACTTCAATCACTGGGACGGCAACGAGGCCCAGCTGCGAGTACTCGGCTCCTCGGGCGTGTGGGAATTGTTCTGGCCCGGTTTCGAAGTGGGCGGCTTGTACAAGTTCCGCGTGCACGGCGCCGACGGCGCGGTCACCGACCGGGCCGATCCGTTCGCGTTCGCCACCGAAGTGCCCCCGCACACGGCCTCAAAGGTGACCACGAGCAGCTACGAATGGCAGGACGAGGAGTGGATGGCCCGCCGCGCGGCTACCAATCCGGTGTTCGCGCCGATGAGTACATACGAGGTGCACCTGGCGTCGTGGCGCCCCGGGCTGAGCTACCGTCAGCTCGCCACCGAACTCACCGAATACGTTGTCGCTCAGGGTTTCACACACGTCGAATTGCTGCCGGTCGCCGAGCACCCGTTCGGCGGTTCCTGGGGATACCAGGTCACCTCGTATTACGCGCCGACGTCACGGCTCGGCACGCCCGACGACTTCCGGGCGCTGGTCGACGCACTGCACCAAGCCGGAATCGGCGTGATCGTGGACTGGGTGCCCGCTCACTTCCCGAAGGACGCCTGGGCGCTCGGCCGCTTCGACGGAACCCCGCTCTACGAGCATTCCGACCCACGCCGCGGCGAGCAACTCGACTGGGGCACTTACGTTTTCGACTTCGGCCGACCGGAGGTGCGTAACTTCCTGGTCGCCAATGCGCTGTACTGGCTGCAGGAGTTCCACGTCGACGGGCTGCGCGTGGACGCGGTGGCGTCGATGCTGTACCTGGACTACTCCCGTCCCGAAGGTGGTTGGACACCCAACATCTACGGCGGCCGCGAGAACCTGGAAGCCGTGCAGTTCCTCCAGGAGATGAACGCCACGGTGCACAAGCTCGCGCCGGGCATCGTCACCGTCGCGGAGGAGTCCACCTCCTGGCCAGGTGTCACGCGTCCGACAAACCTTGGTGGCCTTGGCTTTTCGATGAAGTGGAACATGGGGTGGATGAACGACACGCTCGGCTACATCAGCCGAGATCCCATCCACCGCAGCTACCACCACCATGAGATGACGTTCTCGCTGCTGTACGCGTTCAGCGAGAACTTCGTGCTGCCGATCAGCCACGACGAAGTGGTCCACGGAAAGGGCACGCTGTGGGGCCGCATGCCCGGCGACGACCACATGAAGGCCGCCGGACTCCGCAGTCTGCTGGCATACCAGTGGGCCCACCCCGGCAAGCAGTTGTTGTTCATGGGTCAGGAATTCGGCCAACGCGCAGAGTGGTCCGAAGAGCGCGGTGTGGACTGGTACCAGCTCGACGAGAACAGCTACTCCAACGGCATCCTGCGGCTGGTGCATGACATCAACACGATCTATCGCAGCCATCCGGCGCTGTGGTCACGGGACAGCAGCCCGGAGGGCTACTCGTGGATCGACGCGAACGACTCCGCCAACAACGTGCTGAGCTTTCTGCGGTTCGGCAGCGACGGCTCGATGCTGGCGTGCGTCTTCAACTTTGCGGGCACCGAGCACACCCGCTACCGGCTCGGCCTGCCGCGCGCCGGGCGGTGGCGTGAAGTGCTCAACACCGACGCGACGATCTACAACGGCGCCGGCATCGGCAACTTCGGCGCGGTCGAGGCCGACGACGAACCATGGCATGGCCGTCCCGCATCCGCGGTGATGGTGTTGCCGCCGCTGTCGGCGCTGTGGTTCGAACCCGAGTAGCTGGCGGATCGCGAAATCTGAGGATTCAGTACAGGGCGTTGGCCAGGTTGCGCCGAGCGGTGATGACCGCCGGGTCGGCAGGGTCGAACAAGTCAAAGAGCTCGACGAGCCTGGTGCGGACTTTCGCACGGTCGTCGCCCGACGTGCGCTTGACCAAGTCGATGAGCCGGTTGAACGCCGCATCGACCAACTGGTTGAGGATCTCGACGTCAGCGGCGGCGAAGGCGGCCTCGATATCGTCAGGGTTGGCGTCAGCCACCCGCGTGGCGTCGGGCCGCTGCTTGGTGGCGCGCGTCAAGAACGAGATCTGCCGGACCGCACCCTTGGCCTCCGGGTGGCCGGGATCTTTGTCGAGGATGGACTGGTAGGCGGCGAGCGCCGCGTCGAAGTTGCCCTCCTCCAGTAGCTCGCGCGCCCTGGCCAACTCCGGATCCACCTGCTCGGGCTCCGCATCGGTTGTGCCGCTGAGTTTTCCGGCCGTGGCAGCGACGAGCGAGTCGACCCACCTGCGCAACTGTTCGGGTGGCTGGCTGCCCTGGAAGCTGGAGATGGGCTGGCCGGCGGCTACTGCGACGACGGTGGGCACCGCCTGCACGCCGAAGATCTGCGCGACGCGCGGTGTGGCGTCCACGTTGACGGTGGCCAACGCCCACTTGCCGGCGTCGGAGGACGCCAGACCCGCCAACGTATCGGCGAGTTGTGCGGAGGTGTCGCTGCGCGGAGACCACAGGACCACCACGACCGGCACCTGGTTGGACCGAACCAGCACCTCTGATTCGAAGTTGGCTTCGGTGACCTCTGTCCCGGCTTGGGCGCCGGGAGCCCGGCCGGTATCGCTCTGGGTGGCTCGCTGTTTGAGGGCGGAAAGGTCAACGGCGCCCGCCATCGCGGGCGCAATGGGTGGACGGGGACGACTCACGTCGTCAAGTTTGTCACGCCGCGAGCAGCACGGTGGCGGCCGGTGGACCGGCCACACGGTCCGGTATGACGCAATTCACATGACCCGCTTTGCGGTGGCCGTGACGTCCGCGCCAGCAACGTTGGCGTCACCTCGCGCGAAGAATCAGCGCGTCACCCTGGCCGCCGGCGCCACAGAGTCCGGCGACGGCATAACCGGAGCCGCGCCGCGACAGCTCCAGCGCGGCATGCAGGGTGATCCGGGCACCTGACATCCCGATCGGGTGACCGACGGCGATCGCGCCGCCGTTGACGTTCACCTTCTCGGGATCCACCCCCAGTTCGCGGGTGGAGGCCAACGCAACAGCGGCGAACGCCTCGTTGATCTCGATGACGTCGAGCTGGTCCACCGAGATGCCTTCGCGCGCGACCGCCTTCTTGATCGCATTGGCCGGCTGGGACTGCAACGTCGAGTCCGGTCCCGCGACGACTCCGTGTGCGCCAATCTCCGCCAGCCAATTGAGCCCGAGTTCCTCGGCCTTGCGCTTGTTCATCACCACGACAGCCGCGGCGCCGTCGGAGATCTGCGACGCCGAGCCGGCAGTGATGGTGCCGTCCTTGCGAAACGCCGGCTTGAGCCCGGCCAGCGATTCCGCCGTGGTGTTGGCGCGGATGCCCTCGTCCTCGGTGAACTCGATCGGATCGCCCTTACGCTGCGGAATCTTGACCGGCACCACCTCGTCGGCGAACACCCCGTCCTTCCACGCGGCCGCGGCCTTCTGGTGTGACCGGGCGGCGTACTCGTCCTGCTCGGCGCGGGTGAACCGATCGACTTCGTTGCGCTGCTCGGTGAGCGCACCCATCGGTTGATCGGTGAAGACGTCGTGCAGCCCGTCGTAAGCCATGTGATCCAGCACCGTCACGTCGCCGTACTTGTAGCCGGCGCGGCTGCCGACCAACAGGTGGGGGGCCGCGGTCATCGACTCCTGACCGCCCGCGACCACCACGTCGAACTCACCGGCCCGGATCAACTGGTCGGCCAACGCGATCGCGTCGATCCCGGACAGACACATCTTGTTGATGGTCAGCGCCGGCACGTCCCACCCGATGCCGGCCGCCACAGCCGCCTGGCGCGCAGGCATCTGCCCGGCGCCGGCAGTGAGCACCTGCCCCATGATCACGTATTCGACGAGCGACGCCGACACATTGGCCTTCTCGAGTGCGCCCTTGATCGCGATGGCTCCCAGGTCGCTTCCCGAAAAATCCTTCAGCGAACCCATCAACTTGCCGATCGGGGTGCGAGCTCCAGCAACGATGACCGACGTCGTCATAAATACCTCCAGAACTGGTGTCCGCATCCGGAAAACGGGGTAAGTATGGGCCCAAGAAGCGGAATCTATGTCGTTAGGTTACCTTGACGTTATGACCACCGAGCAGGTTGACGCCCGACCCGTCCTGGCAAGTGCGCTGGTCACAGCGATAGACCACGTCGGTATCGCCGTGGCCGATCTCGATGCCGCCATCGCCTGGTACCACGACCACCTCGGCATGATCGTCGTGCACGAAGAGGTCAACGAAGGCCAGGGAGTGCGTGAGGCGATGCTGTCCGTGCGCGCCGCCCCTGCAGGTAGCGCACAGGTGCAGCTGATGGCCCCGATCGACGACTCCTCGCCGATCGCGAAATTCCTCGACAAGCGTGGCCCGGGCCTGCAGCAGCTGGCTTACCGGGTCAGCAACCTCGATGAGCTCACCCGGCGCCTCGAAGACCAGGGCGTGCGGTTGCTGTACGACGTCCCGCGGCGCGGCACCGCCAACTCGCGGATCAACTTCATCCACCCCAAGGATGCCGGCGGCGTACTGATCGAACTCGTCGAGCCGGCCGTCTGATTCGCTAAGACCACTTGCGCGTCGGCCCGCGGGTAGCCCGGTGGGTCCAGCACGCGGTGTGCCAGTGCCGTCGATCCTCGACCCCGCCGTGGGCGTCGACCGGCCAGACCACGAGATGTGCTGTGGCCGTGAGGATTTCGTGATCACAGCCGGGACAGCGATAGACCTTTGTGGCGCGTGCGGCGGCCACGGGCCGCACCTCGTAGTCGTAGCCGTCGGGCCCGGCTTCGATCCGGCGGGCGATGGGCGGCAGCGGCCGCTTGGCTGGTGTCCGGCGCTTGGCCATCAGAACAACCGGTATTCGTCGCTGCCCAAGCCCCGCATCTCGTCGTAATCCAATGTCACGCAACGGATTCCGCGGTCGACGGCCAAGGTTCGCGCTTGCGGCTTGATCTGCTGAGCGGCGAACACGCCGCTGACCGGGGCCAGCAGGCTGTCGCGGTTGAGTAGTTCGAGGTAGCGGGTCAGCTGTTCCACCCCGTCGATCTCGCCGCGCCGCTTGATCTCCACCGCAACCGACCGACCCTGGTCGTCGCGGCAGAGCAGGTCGACCGGACCGATGGGGGTCATGTACTCGCGGCGCACCAAGGTGTATCCCGAGCCCAGCAGCTCGATGTGCTCGGCGAGCAACTCCTGCAGGTGCGCCTCGACGCCGTCTTTCACCAGGCCGGGGTCGACGCCCAGTTCGTGTGACGAGTCGTGCTCGATGTCCTCCACCGTGATCCGCAACTGCTCACCAGCCTTGTTCTGCACCACCCAGACGGTTTCGGATCCGTCGGAGGTTTCCGTCAGCCAACACGGCGGGCTCATCCAGTTCAGCGGTTTGTAAGCGCGGTCGTCGGCGTGCACGCTGACCGATCCGTCAGCCTTGATCAGCAGCAGGCGCCGCGCGGACGGCAGATGTGCGGTGAGCCGTCCGAGGTAGTCGACAGTGCAGCGGGCGATCACGAGACGCACGCGTTCACTCTATGGCCCCGGCCCCGCCACTAGGCTGACGCCACGATGGTTGCCAAGTTGTCGGTAGGTCAGCGGCTCGGCCGGTTGGCGGAGCGCGTGACACGGCAAAGCGGCCGACTGCCGGATACCCCCGACTTCGGGACCTGGATATTAGGCCGAGCCGAAGAGAGCCCCAGACGCCGACGGGTGCGGATCCAGACCATTCTCACCGTGTTCGTGCTCAGCGCGAACCTCATCGGTATCGGCGTCGCATTACTGGTCGTTACCGTGGCGATTCCGGTGCCCAGTATCTTCACCGACGCGCCGCTGTGGCTGACCTTCGGCATCAGCCCCGCCTACATCGGGGCTGCGCTGTTCGTGGGCGTGGTATGGATGACGCGGCGCATCGTCAAGTCGCTGCGCTGGTCGATCGAGGACCGCGCACCCACACGCGAGGATCAGCGCAACGCCTTCATGGCGCCGTGGCGGCTCGCAGGCATCCATCTGGTGCTGTGGGGCATCGGAACGGCCCTGCTGACGACGCTGTACGGGCTCGTCAACACCGCTTTCATCCCCCGGTATCTGTTCGCGGTGAGTTTCAGCGGAATCGTCGTCACCGCGATCTGCTACATGTTCACCGAATTCGCGCTGCGGCCCGTCGCCGCCCAGGCGCTGGAGGCCGGCCCGCCCCCGCGCCGATTCGCTCCGCGCGTCATGGGACGGATCATGACGGGCTGGGCGCTCGGCTCCGGCGTCATCGTGCTCGGCATCGTGCTGCTGGCTGTGTTCTCCCTGTCACTGCAGAACTTGACCCAGACGCAGTTCGCCGTTGCCGTGCTGATCCTGGGCATCGTGGCGCTGCTCTTCGGCGCGCTGCTGATGTGGCTGGTCGCCTGGCTCATCGTGACGCCGGTGCGGGTGGTGCGCACAGCGCTCAAGAAGGTCGAAGAGGGCAACCTCGACTGCAACCTGGTGGTGTTCGACGGCACCGAGCTGGGCGAGTTGCAGCGCGGCTTCAACGCGATGGTGCATGGGCTGCGGGAACGGGAACGGCTGCGCGACCTGTTCGGTCGCCACGTCGGCAGGGAAGTCGCTGCCGCCGCCGAACAGCAAGAGCTCGAACTGGGCGGTGAAGTGCGCCACGTCGCAGTACTTTTCGTCGACATCATCGGGTCGACGCAGCTGGTGAGCAGCAAGCCACCGATCGAGGTGGTGGATTTGCTCAACCGGTTCTTTGCCGTGGTGGTCGAGGAAGTCGACCGCCATCACGGTCTGCTCAACAAGTTCGAGGGCGACGCGTCGCTGGCGATTTTCGGCGCGCCTGTGCGGCTGCCCCGGCCCGAGGACGAGGCGCTCGCCGCGGCCCGCGCGATTATCCGACGGTTGCGTCACGACGTACCGGAATGCCCTGCCGGTGTCGGCGTGGCGGCCGGTAAGGCGGTGGCCGGAAACGTCGGGGCCTACGAGCGCTTCGAGTACACCGTGATCGGCGATCCGGTGAACGAGGCTGCGCGGTTGTGCGAACTGGCCAAGTCGTATCCGCAGCGGTTGCTGGCGTCGGCGGTCACTGTCGAAGCGGCCAGCGACGACGAACGGCGCTGTTGGTCGGTCGACGGTGAAGTGGTGCTACGCGGGCGCGACAAGCCGACGAGGTTGGCCATCCCCGAGCCCGGACAGTGATGTCGGATTTCCGCCAGTGCTGTCGCTTGGTGCGTGTCATTGTCGATGTATGCACGACGACTTCGACCGCTGCTACCGCGCGATCCAGTCCAAGGACGCTCGGTTCGACGGTTGGTTCGTCACTGCCGTTCTGACCACCAAGATCTACTGCCGGCCGAGTTGCCCGGCGCGCTCGCCGTTTGCGCGCAACGTGCGGTTCTATCCGACCGCCGCGGCCGCGCAGCGGGCCGGCTTCCGACCGTGTAAGCGCTGCCGCCCGGACGCTTCCCCGGGATCGCCGGAGTGGAATGTTCGCGGCGACGCAGTGGCAAGGGCGATGCGACTGATTGCCGACGGCACGGTGGACCGCGAGGGCGTCGCCGGATTGGCGGCCGAAGTCGGCTACACCCCCCGTCAGCTCGAGCGCGTGCTTCAAGCGGAGGTAGGCGCCGGTCCGCTGGCACTGGCCCGCGCGCAGCGCACCCAGACGGCACGGGTGCTGATCGAAACCACTGATCTGCCGTTCAGCGACGTCGCTTTCGCCGCCGGCTTCTCCAGCATCCGGCAGTTCAACGACACCATCCGCGAGGTCTGCGCTGCCACGCCCACCGATCTGCGCCGGATGGCCACCCGCCGGGCGGATTCCGACGCCACGGCGCATGGGGCCGGGACCGTGTCACTGCGGTTGCCGACGCGCACGCCGTTCGCGTTCGAGGGTGTGTTCGGCCACTTGGCGGCCACTGCGGTACCCGGCTGCGAGGAGGTCCGCGACGGCAGCTACCGGCGAACGTTGCGGCTGCCGTGGGGCGAGGGCATCGTCAGCCTCACCCCTGCGCCCGACCACGTTCGATGCGTATTGCGGCTGTATGACTTTCGGGATCTGGCCACGGCCATCGCGCGCTGCCGGCGGCTGCTGGACCTAGACGCCGATCCGGAGGCGGTGGTCGACTTCCTCGGTGCCGACGCCGACCTCGCCGCGCTCGTGGCCAAGCACCCCGGCCAGCGCATACCCCGCACCGTCGACGAACACGAACTCGCGGTGCGCGCGGTGATCGGCCAGCAAGTGTCCACCAAGGCAGCGCGAACGCATTGCGCGCGAATTGCGGCGAAGTACGGCACCCCGATCACCGACCCCGACGGCGCACTGACCCATACGTTCCCGTCGGTCGAACGACTGACCGCACTGCATCCGTCCGAGCTTGCGCTACCAAAGGCGCGTTCCGACAGCATCATTCGTCTGGTGCATGCGCTGGCCGCAGGTGAGGTGACGCTCGGGCCGGGTTGCGACTGGCAGCGGGCGCGACGGCAACTCCTCGAGCTGCCCGGTATCGGGCCGTGGACCACCGAAGTCGTGGCGATGCGCGCGCTTGGCGATCCCGACGCATTCCCTGTCGGCGATGGTGGAATACGCACGGCTGCAAGACAACTCGGGCTGCCAACAGAGCCACGCGTGTTGAGCGACTACAGCAAGAGATGGCGCCCCTGGCGGTCGTATGCGGCCCAGCACATGTGGGTCACCCTCGACCACCCCGTGAACCACTGGCCACCGAAGGAGAAGACATGAGCGGCATACGTTTTCGGATCGTCGAGAGCCCAATAGGTCCGCTTACGTTGGCAGGCCGCGGCAATGCCCTGGCGCACTTGCGAATGCAGGATCAGACTCACGAGCCCAGCCGAGTCGGCTGGGAACGCGATGACGACGCCTTCCCGCAAGCCGTTGAGCAACTTGGCGCATATTTCGCCGGCGAGCTGACAGAGTTCGATCTCGAGCTGCACTTGGCGGGAACCGAATTCCAGCGGCGGGTATGGGGTGCACTGCAGACGATTCCCTACGGGCAGACTCGGTCCTACGGTGAGATTGCGCTACAGATCGGCGCACCCGGCGCGTCCCGCGCGGTAGGACTTGCCAACGGCCGCAACCCGATTGGGATCATCGTTCCGTGCCATCGGGTGATCGGTGCCAGCGGTTGCCTCACCGGCTACGGCGGCGGGCTGGACCGCAAGCGACACCTTCTGCAATTGGAGCGCAGTAGAAAAGCCGCAGCCCTGACACTGTTCGACTGACGCGACGCTTGTCTGCGATCCGCGCGAGCAGACGCAAATGGTCCACGAATGCCTGTGCCCCCCAACGTAATTGGGGGGCACAGGGCTTGTGTT
>NZ_JCALEB010000003.1:0-668870 GCF_059813155.1 Mycobacterium sp. NGS19 | reverse complement strand
CATCATCACCGGCTGCACCATCGCGGCCTGATCACCATCAGCGGGCCCGCCGACGCGCTCGTCGTCACCGACAACGCTGGGCGAGTACTGAGCGCCGGCTCGCTGGCCCGCCCACCCAAACGGCCCCCGCCCGCGGTGCCACCGTGCCCTGGACCTACCGGTGAGCGCGCCCAGTGGTGGTGGTACCAACCCTTCCAACCCCAATCACCACCGACCAACAACTAGGCCTCCTCACCCCGGACCGCTCACAGCCGGCAAGGCAGTGAAGCGCAAATGCTTGCCGCATCAAGCCCTTAGGTCAGGGACCTTGCCACTCGTCATTACCATGCGCGCCGATGGTGCTCACCAATGTGAGCTGAGCCGAACGCCTTCGAGCCTGCGGTGCGGGTCGAAGTAGGTGTTGCCACAACGCGAAATCATCGACTGGTGCCCACGAATGCGGAAAGATGGCTTGACATCGCTTCGATGCGGTGGTCGCGCATCATGCCGACGATGAACCCGAAGCCATTGCAACGCAAGGAGATACGATGTCAGAGCTCGAACCGACGGCCGAGCAGATCGCCGCGCTTGCGGCGCGGCCCCCGGATGCTCCCGTGGTGATGGTCAATCTGCTGAAGTTCAAAGAGCCCGGCGGAGCAGAGCGCTATCGACAGTACGCACGAGAAGTGACCCCACACCTTCAGCGGGTCGGCGGCATCGTCCGCTACAGCGGAACGGCGCCGACGGTGGTGATCGGCGACGGTGAACGGCCGTGGTGGGACGCGATCCTGATCGTCGAATATCCGACGCCCGGCGCGTTCATCGGCATGGTCACCGACGAGGCATATCTGCACGTGCATGAACACCGCGCCGCTGCACTGGACCGCGGACACCTCATCGCCACATCCAAGTGGTCGATCGGTGATTGACGGCCACCCGCGGCGACTAACTTAAGGGCATGTATCTGATCACGGGGGCGGCCGGAAGGCTCGGCGGAGTCAGTCGTTGGGTCGTCGAGATGTTGATCGAGAGGGGCGAACCGGTGCGGGCCATGGTGCACCGCGAGGACGCCCGGGCACAGCGGCTGCGCGAAATCGGCGCAGAGGTGGTCATCGGGGATCTGACCAATCCGCGCAACGTCGTCGACGCAATGACCGGTGTCGACCGGATGTTCTTCAACATGAGCGTGTCGCTGGACTATCTCGAGGCGACGGCGATCGTCTGCGCGGCCGCGCGGGATGTCGGCGGCTACCAGGTAATTGTCAACATGTCGCAGATGACGGTCTCGGAAATGGGGTTGACCAGCACCGGCGAATCATTCCAGCAGTGGTTGCACTGGCTTTCCGAACAGGTCATGAACTGGTCCGGCGTGCCCGTGGTACATATCCGGCCGACCGTGTTCCTGGACAACCCGTTGTTTGCGATGTTGGTCCGCCGGTCTGTGCGGGAGCGCGGCGTGCTGCCGCTGCCGATCGGAACCGGGCGTACCTCACCTATCGCTGCCGTCGATATCGCGCGCGTGGTCGTCGAGGTGCTGCTCGATCCGGCGGATCGCATCGGCGACGTCTATGAACTGACCGGCGCAGAAGTCCTCGACATCCACGGATTGGCCGAGCGTTACGCCCGCGGTCTCAACCGGCCGGTCACCGCCGAAGACACCCCCTACGACGACTGGGTTCGGCAGTACTTGCGCGTATCCGGCCTGCCCGAACATGTCCAACAGCACATCGCGACCATCGCGCGGCTACACCGCGACGGCCGCTACGACCGAATGAGCGAAGACTTCGAGAAGATCACCGGACAGCCGCCGCAGACAGTCGACCAGTACATCGCGGCCCATCCGCAGCTGTTCGGGGGATAGCGGCCGCTGCTAACTCTGGCAGTGCGGGCACCAATACGTGACCCGCTCGCCGCGGCGATCAGTCTGAATAGGTGTGCCGCAGCGGCGGCAGGGTTCTCCGGCGCGGCCGTATACCCATAATTCGCTGCCACGTCGGCGATCTCCGGTGGTGGTGCGGTTCCAGCGAGTGCGGTTCGCCACGAGCATGTCGTGCGCACGGGAGACCACGCGCAGCGGATCGGCAAGTCGCGACACCGGAGCAGTGGGCAAAATGCCGAACACAAAACACAATTCGTTGCAGTAAACGTTGCCGACGCCGGCCATGACGCGCTGGTCCAGCAGTGCCGCCCCGACCGGGCGGTCAGGGTCGGCGGTCAGGTTGGCGGCCGCTCGCGCGGGGTCCCAGTCGATGCCCAACAGATCCGGTCCTAGGTGGGCCACCACCGACATGTCCTGGTTGCGCGGCAGGATCTCGAGTTGGCCCAAGTCGATGCCGGCGGCCTGAATGTCGTGTGTTTCCAGAATAATTCGTACCCTGTGATCGTTCGGCCGCACGCCGCGGTTCCTGGCCGTCACCCGCCAGCTGCCGTCCATCTTCAGATGCGAATGAATGCTGGCCGGGCCGACGCGGATGAACAAGTGCTTGCCGCGGCTGAGCACTTCGTCGACTGTGTGGCCGGTCAGATCCGCGGTCGCAAACCGTGGTACCCGGACATCACAGCGTGTGAGCGTCTTGCCCACCAAGCCGTCTCGCAGCTTGGCGGCGGTCAGCCAGACGGTGTCACCCTCGGGCATCGAGCCCTACTATCCCGCGCAAGCGCTCATCGCGCCCTCAGCCGCAGACCTCTCGGCGTCCTCGCGAATCCCGAATCGGCCAGCGCCACCGCCACATCCGTGCAATGACCGGGATCCAGCACCGGCACGCCGTCCACCCGCTCGACCACGATGCCCCCCATCCGCCCGTCGGCAACCAGGTCGGCGAGCGCGCCCGCGGCCGCTCGCTGTGCCTCGGGGTCCGACGAGAAAGTCAACAGCGAGCGCCCGCCGCGCTCGAGGAACCACACCAGTTTTCCGTCGACGAGCACGACGAGCGCGCCGGCTTTGCGGCCCGGGCGGCCTTCGCCGACGGGCCACGGCAACGCCGAGCCGTACGGGTTCGCCGGGTCGGCTGCGGCCAGCGCGACCGCGTGATAGGCGGGGCGGTCGGGGTCGACGCTGTCCTGATGCGACCGCAACCGGTCGACGGTCGAGGCGACCGCGAACTGCGCGCCGCCCAGTGACTCGACGAAGTAGCCACGCTGGCAGCGGCCCGCGTCCTCGAGCGCGGTCAGCACCTTGTAGAGCGTGGCGAATCCGCCCGGCACTCCCTCTGCGGCCACGCTGCCCTTCGTCAGCACGCCGTAGCGGCCCAACAACAGTTCAGCCGCAAAGTGCGCGCGCACAGTCGAATCCGGCTCAGGAAGCGGCAACGCCGACCATCTGCCGGCCACGGTGGGGTCCGATGCGCGGTTCTGGGCGTGCGCGACGCTGTAGTGGCTCAGCCGCGGTGCCCGCCGCCGTTGTCTGTGCGCAGGCGCCGACCGCCCACGACCCGACCCGGCGAGCAAGCCCCGCACCGGCGCAAAAGTGTCACCGGTCACCCAGCCGGCCCAAACCAGCTCCCATAGTGCTTCTTTCAGCTCACGCTCGTCGCGTCCGTCGGTCAGCTGCCGAAAGAAGAAGCCACCGCCGGGCGCCAGCGTGTCGAGGATCATCCGGTGCCGGTCGGTGAAATCGATCTCGACCGGCGCGGCGAGCGACAACGGCGCGGTGTCGGCCATGTGCAGCGTGACCCAGCCGTCGCTACCCGAGATCGCGCCGGCCCCCGACCAGACCACTTCGCCAGAGGCCAGCAGTTCGTCAAGCATCGCCGGCTGGTAATCGCGTACCCGCTGCCCAAGCACCAACGGCTCCAGGGCGGACGCCGGGACGGCGACCCCGGCGAGCTGTTCCACGACGGCCGCCACGCCATCTACGCCCGACGTGTTTCCGCCCACCTGTTGCCAGCCCGGCAGGAACCTGCCGTAGGCGGCGGTGCTGACTGGCTCGACCTGCGCGCGCAGCGCCGCCAGCGACCGTCGCCGCAGCATGCGCAACACCTCGGTGTCACACCACTGCCCGGAATCGCTTGAAGCAGAGATGAATTCGCCACCAACGAGCTTGCCGTCGACAGCCAGCCTTCTCAACACGTCCTCGGCAACCCGTACACCGAGCCCGAACCGCGCTGCCGCGTCGGAGGTCGTGAACGGGCCCCGGGTGCGGGCATACCTCCCGAGCAGCTCGCCCAGCGGGTCGGCGACCGGCTCGGTGAAGCTCACCGGGACGCCGGGCGGCACCGCGATGCCGACGCCGTCCCGCAGCCGGCCGATGTCCTCGACCGCGGTCCACCACGTCGCACCCGCATACGACACCGTCACCGCCCGGCGCGACGCCCGCAGCCCCTCCAGCCAGCCGCCCGGATCCGCCGTGGTGCTGCGCTGAGCGACCTCCTCCTCGGTGAGGGGACCGAGAAGGCGCAGCAGGTCCGCGACCGCCTCGGCGTCGCGCGCGAGTCGGTCGGGACTGAGGTGTTGCAGTTGGCGATGGGTGACGTCGACGACGTCCGGGTCGAGCAGTTCCCGCAACTCGACGCGGCCCAGCAGTTCGGCCAGCAGCGTGGTGTCCAGCGACAGTGCCGCCGCACGCCGCTCGGCCAGCGGTGCGTCGCCTTCGTACATGAACGCGCCGACGTAGCCGAACAGCAGCGACGCCGCGAACGGCGACGGGGTGGCGGTCTCGACCTCCATCACTCGCACGCGGCGCTGGTGAATTCCGGTCATCAGGGCGGTCAGCGCCGGCACGTCGTACACGTCCTGCAGACACTCGCGCACAGCCTCCAGCACGATCGGGAAGTCGGGGTACTTGCGCGCCACATCGAGCAACTGCGCCGCTCGCTGCCTCTGGTGCCACAACGGTGAGCGCTTGCCAGGGTGGCGCCGTGGCAGCAGCAGCGCCCGGGCAGCGCACTCCCGGAAGCGCGACGCGAACAGCGCTGAACCGCCGACCTCCGTGGTGACGGTGGGCTCGATTTCGTCGGGGTCGAACACGAACAGGTCGGCGCCGGGCGGCACGTCCTCGGTGTCGGGCAAGCGAACGACGATTCCGTCGTCGGAGGCGGTGGGTTTCTCGTCGATGCCGTAGCGTTCGAGCAGTCGCCGACTGACCGCGAGCGCCAGCGGTCCGTGCACCCGCAGTCCGTACGGTGAGTGCAAGATCACCCGCCAGTCGCCGAGCTCGTCGCGGAACCGTTCGACCAGCAGTGTGGAATCCGTGGGCACCGCGCCGGTGGCCTCACGTTGGTCGTCGAGCAGCCGGCGCAGGTTCTCGGTGGCGTACGAATCCAAACCCATTGCCGCGCAACGCTGTCCGAACGCTTCCGGCGGAAGGCCGGCCAGCTCGCCGGTGAACGCGCCCAGCGCCGCCCCGAGCTCGGCGGGCCGACCGACGCCGTCGCCGCGCCAGAACGGCAGGCGGGCGGGCTCCCCGAATGCGGGCACTACCAGCACGCGGTCATGAGTGATCTCGGTGATCCGCCAGCTGGTCGCACCCAGCGAGATGACGTCGCCCGGCCGCGACTCGTACACCATCTCCTCGTCGAGTTCGCCTACCCGCGAGGACTTTTCAGAATCAGCGCCGGCGGCAAGATAGACGGTGAACAGACCGCGGTCGGGGATGGCGCCGCCCGACGTGACGGCCAGCCGCTGCGCCCCGGGCCGGGCCGTCAGGGTGCCGGTGTCGCGGTCGTACACCAGCCGGGGCCGCAACTCGGCGAACTCGGTCGACGGATACTTGCCCGACAGCAGATCCAGTGTCGCCTCGAATGCACTGCGCGGCAACGTCGAAAACGAGGCGCTGCGGCGCACGGTGTCGAACCATACGTCGGCGCTCAGTGGCTCGAGCGCGCATGCGGCGATGGTGTGCTGCGCCAGCACGTCGAGCGGATTGGCCGGCACCGCAAGGTTCTCGATCTGGCCGGCCCGCATCCGCTGCACCGTCACCGCGCAACTGATCAAGTCGGTGCGGTGCTTGGGAAACACGACGCCGCGGGAGATCTCGCCGACTTGATGTCCGGCGCGGCCGATGCGCTGCAGACCGCTGGCCACCGACGGCGGCGCCTCTACCTGGATCACGAGATCGACTGCGCCCATGTCGATTCCGAGTTCCAGGCTCGACGTGGCAACGACGGCTTTGAGCCGCCCACTCTTCAGGTCGTCCTCGACCGCGGCCCGCTGTTCCTTGCTCACCGAACCGTGATGCGCACGGGCCAAGAGCGGCTCGGCGCCGAACGTCTGACCACTGCCCATGATGTACGCCGGTGGCCCGCCGGGCACTTCGGGATTCGGCGGCCGCTCGAGGGCAATCCCGACGCGTTCGGCGTGAATCTCGTTGAGCCGCGCAGTCAGCCGCTCGGCCAGGCGCCGCGAGTTGGCGAACACGATCGTCGAGTTGTGTGCTTCGATCAGATCCGCGATGCGCTGCTCGACGTCCGGCCAGATCGTGTTGTTCTCGAGGTTCGCCATGTCAGGCACCGGCACCACCACGGACAGGTCGAACGTCTTGGCCGCCGGCGGCGCCACGATGGTGACCGGCCGCGCTGCGCCGACCAGGAACCGCGCGACCACCTCCGGCGGACGCACGGTGGCCGACAAGCCGATGCGTTGCGCCGGTTGGGGCAGCAGCGCGTCGAGACGTTCCAGGGAAAGCGCCAGATGCGAGCCGCGTTTGGTGCCGGCCACCGCGTGCACCTCGTCGACGACCACCGTCTCGACGCTCGCCAGCGTGTCGCGGGCGGCCGACGTGAGCATCAGGAACAGCGACTCGGGCGTGGTGATCAGGATGTCCGGCGGCCGGCTGACCAGCTCGCGTCGCCGCGCGGGTGGGGTGTCGCCGGAGCGCAGGCCGACGGTGATCTGCGGGTCCGGCAGGCCCAGCCGCTGCGCGGTACGGGTGATGCCGGTCAGCGGGGTTCGCAGGTTGCGTTCGACGTCGACGGCCAGAGCTTTGAGCGGCGAGATGTAGAGCACCCTTGTGCCGTCGCCGGGTTGATGCGCCAGCCGGTCGATGGCCCACAGGAACGCCGCGAGCGTCTTGCCTGACCCGGTAGGTGCAATGACCAGGGTGTTGTCGCCGTCGGCGATCGCCGACCAGGCCTGTGCCTGCGCGGGAGTGGGCGCCTCGAACGTGCCGCTGAACCACTCGCGGGTGGCGGGGCTGAAGCGGCCCAGCGGATCGGCAGAAGCGCTCACCTCACCATCGTGCCAACCCGGTACGACAAGCCGGTGCGGCGACGGGCTCTACGTGGTGGCCCGCTGTCCCACGCCGGTCGCGAACTCCTTGCCGCGCAGTCGGCCGCCCGCCGCCGGATCCAGCGGGGGAGTGGACATGCCGCTGCTGTCCCTGAGCCCGTCGAGAAAGTCGCGGATCGCGTCCAGTGCGCTGCGCGAGGGATGCCAGCCCAGTTCCGTCTGGGCGCGCGTGGTGTCCATGATCGGCAGGCTCAGGGCCAGGTCGACGAGCGCCGGGCTGGCGGGCAGCAGATGCAGGTTCCAGGCGGCGCTGACGACCGCGCGGATGGGGGCCAGCGGAAGCTTGACCGGCCGCGCGCCGAGCAAGCCGCCGAGGCTCACCGGATCGAGCACCGGGTCGGCCGCGACATTGAACGCCCCCCGGACGGGCTGCACAACCGCCAGCCGAAACGCCTCTCCGGCGTCCACGCTGTGCAGCGCCTGCAGCCGCAGGCCCGGCAGATCGGGAACGATCGGCAGCAACGACGGCCGCACCAGCGCGCCGGGCAGCAGCGGACCGGCGAACAGCCGGCGTTGCGCCGAGGCGGCTTCGCGCTTGAAGATGAAACCCGGACGCAGCCGCACCACGCGCACGTCGGGATGGTCGCGCTCGAAGGTGTCGAGCACGCGCTCCAGATACGACTTCTCCCGCCCGTACGCTGCGGTGGGCAGCGCATGAGTGGGCCATGACTCGTCGACGCCGTGGTCCTTGGGACCGGGCGCATATGCACCGACCGACGACGAGTACACCAGCGCGCCGACACCCGCGCGGGCGACCGCGTCGAACACGCGGATCGCCCCCAATACGTTGTTGCGCCAGGTGGCCAGCTCGTCATGCGTCGGCTGGAAGAGCCACGCCAGGTGCACCACCGCGTCGGCGCCCCGGAAGTGCCGGTCGAGATCGTCGCAGGACACGTCAGCTTGCACCCATGTCGTCTTCGGTGGCTGCCACTGCGGCCGGCGGCGCGCGACGCCGACGATCCGGTCCACCCGCTCGTCGGAGGCGAGAGCTTCGACGACGCTTGTCCCGACGTTGCCTGTTGCGCCGGTGACCACCACATGCATGCCGACGGGTACCCGCGACAGGGCGTTCGAACCGCGGCGCGGTCAGCGCCGGTTGGGCACGGCGACGCGCATCAGATCCTCGGCGACCACGAGATCGCCGGAATACACCTGGGCCGCCTCGTCATGGAACCGCCGATTGCCGGGTACCGCTGGGAGAAGTGGGTCAGCACCAACCGCCGCACTCCGCATTGCTGCGCCACCATCCCCGCTTGCCGGGCGGTCAGGTGCCTTTACTGCGCGGCAAGGTTTGCGTCCTCGTCCAACAACGTCGCCTCGATCACCAGCAGGTCCACCCCGTCGGCCAGAGAGCCGGATGGTCCGTCCGTTCGCCACGATGACGCCGTATCGCTGCAATTCGCCCACGCAAGGGCCGTCGATCCCGAAGTGGCGCAACGATTCTGGAAGCATGCGTCGGCCGTCGGGTTCGACTAGTCGGTAGCCGATCGCGTCGGCGGAATGGTCAGCCCCTCGCCGTCCCAGCGCAACAGGTAGCCGTTGTGGTTGCGATGCCGGGTCGGCACCTGGCTTGACGTGCCGAGGACGACCAGCTCACGGACCGACACGAGCCCGGCTCAGCGCGGCGGCTTGAGCGGATCGTGACCGATCGACATCAGCCGATGGCGCCAATTCTCTTGTCCTGCAGTCGGTTCGAGATCGTCGCGGCGTTCGGCGTGGACACGGTCGACGACTCGGCGCATGACGTGCTCGTCGTCGTCGGTGAGATCGACCCGGCGTTTCTGCAAGATCTGCAGCACCCGTCGGCCGGTCGGCGTCCCGGACTGGTCGGGCAACTCCTCGGCGTCCTCGTGTGCCGAGCGGGTGCGCAGCCATTCGGACAACTCCCGCGATGTCATGTTCACGACGCGGTGAAACTCGTCCCACAGTTCGGGGTCGACCTCGACGTGCCGAGCCACGTGTGACCTCCCATCGTTGTCGCGTTTTCAACCCTGGTCGTACCCTGCGCCGCGCCCGTCGAATCGAGGCTCGAGTTTCTGCGTCGCAGCCGACGGGAACTCTGTGGCGATCTGTAGAGAAAGGGATATGGACGTGGCTATCTGCGACACCTGCGGCAACGAGTACGACAAGGCGTTCACGGTGAGCTGGGGGGAGCGCACCGCGACGTTCGACAGCATCGAGTGCGCCGCCGCGCAGCTGGCACCGGAATGCGCGCACTGCGGCTGCCGAATCCTGGGGCATGGCGTGGAAACCGAAGACGCAATCTTCTGTTGCGCCCACTGCGCGCGCAAGTCCAGCAACGCCGACATCAACGACCGGTATCCGACTCCCGCGGGAGGCTAGCGCCCGATGAAGATGGCGCCGGACACCGGCAACCCGCGGCGCGACCGCGCGACGCTGGCCGCGGCGGTGAAAGCGGCGGCCGTGTTCGTAGCGATCGCCGTGGTGGTGCTGCTGGCGTCGCTGGCATGGCTGAACGGGTGCAAGACAGGCACCGGGGCGGGTGCGCTCGACCATTGCACCGCGTTGCAGCGCAACACCTTGGCGATCGGTCCGGCCGTCGTGCTCTTCGCCGGCGGCGTCTGGGCGTTCGTCCGCACGTATCAAACCTGGCGCGCCCGAGGCGGCTGGTGGATCTGGCAAGGCGCGGGCTGGTTCCTGCTGGTGCTCATGCTCGTGGTGTTGACGATGACGGCGCCGGTCGCGCTGCTGTAGCTGTTTTCGCCGAACCCGCCCGGGGTATTCGCGGTGCCATGTCGTCCCACCCGCAGGCAGACGCTTTGCGAGCGCTCGCGTTGGTCTGCACCCTCAAAGCCAGTCCGTCGGCCTCCAGCAGCGACCTGATGGCCCGACAGGTGCTCGAGCAATTGCGGCAATCCGGCGTCGAATGCGAGTCGGTGCGCGTGGTCGACCTGACCGTGCTGCCGGGTGTGGAGGCCGACATGGGGCCTGGCGACGAATGGCCGCGATTGCGGGAAAAGATCCTCGCCGCAGACATCTTGGTGGTGTCGACGCCGACATGGGTGGGCCACATGTCGAGCGTGGCGCAGCGCGTGCTGGAGCGACTCGACGCGGAGATCTCGAACACCGATGACGACGGCAGGCCGTCCATGGTCGGCAAGGTGGCGCTCGCAGCGGTGGTGGGCAACGAGGACGGCGCGCACAAGATCGTCGCGGACCTTTTCCAGGCACTCAACGACATCGGGTTCACGATCCCGGCGCAGGGCTGCACGTACTGGAACGGTGAAGCCATGCAGGGCGGCGATTTCAAGGACCTCGACCAAGTGCCCGAGGCGATCCACACAACCACCGCGGCCGCGGCGCGCAACGCCGTGCACCTGGCAGATGTGCTTCGCCGCCAGCCGTACCCGCCGTACAAGTAACACCAGGCCACCGCAAGTTTTCGGTCTCTTCTCGCCCTCTTCAAGTCGACGGATGCCGAGTATCGTCGAGGGCATCTCGATGAAGGAGACGGTGATGGGAGACACACATCACGATCCGACGGATCACTCCCGCACATATCAACCACACGCCGGCGAGTCGATGATCGACGTCTACTTCTGGCCGGGCTTTTTCCTGATCGCCGTCGGTGTCGTCGCGCTGGTCGCGTTCGTGGCGGCACTTGCCTACAAACACCAGGAACTGCTCGTCTGGGCCGCGATCACCGCGGCACTGACCGTCGGCGGGGGTGCGTCGTGGCTCAGCGTCGAGCGGCGCCGCGTGCGCCGTATCGAAGCGCGCTGGCTCGCGCAACATCCCGCCACCTCGCCGCACCGGCACGCCGCGTAACGCGCGGTGTCAGGCAGCGCGGGCAGTTTCGCATGCGCGGCGGCAGGGTAGGCCTTCTGACGAAAGCACGCCTGACACAGGGAGATTGCGCATGCCGGAACGGCAGAACGACCCCAGCGACGACGCCCGTACCGCGCGGCCGCGCGTCGGCGAAGCGATGAAAGACAATCGCAGCCTCGGCGGCTACGCGCTGCTCGGGTTGGCGGTGCTGGCGTTGGTGATCGGCATCGGCGCGGCCGCCCGGGGCGTGATGGACTGGACGATCGGTGCGGGCGCGGTCGCGCTCGTCACCGCGGCCGTCGGTGCGGTGTGGGTGTACGGCGAACGCAGGCGAGTGGCTCGGGTCGCCGCTGAAAACGCCGATCACGCAGCCACGCGCCGGCCTTAGCGGGTACCGCAACAATCGTCGAAACAGCAATGGGCCCAGTCCATTTCGGACTGGGCCCACCGCGCGTCATGAAGTTACTGGTTTGCCTCTTGGCGCTTCTCGGCCGCCTTCGCACTGCTGCGCGCCGCATCCGCTTCGGCTTCCTTCTTCGCGGCATCGCGCTCTGCCTCGGCCTTGTCCTGCTGGGCCTTACCCTCACGAACCAGGTCATCGCGGCCGGTCACCGTCCCGACAGCTTCCTTGGCCTTGCCCTTGACATCTTCGACGACGCCCCGGATGGCTTCTTCGGGCCCGCTGTTCTCCGCCATTGACTTCCTCCTTGTTGGATACCTTCATGCGAGCGCGACCGCTCGGCGCTGCGGACGATGGCCTCCCATCCCGCGACGACAGACGTCCTTGCCCGTCGCTGCCTGGCTATTTCCCGCGACCCTTCGGGACTAAACCTGACGCCCGAGCGCAGCCGGCAGCCGCGCCGAGTACCTGCGGAAATTTGGGCGCAGAGTGATCGAATTCATCTCCACTCGCGCCACGTCCTCCCACGCCGCCAGGAACGTGCCGCGGTGACGCCACCGCAGAATTCGTGCGAGCAACGCCGGTCCGTTCACAGTGGTGCGTTCGTAGCCGAGATAGGCCGATCGGCTGTGCGGGCTGACGACGAAGCCGAGAAGGTGCGTGGGTACCTGCTGGTGGTCGTCGGGCGGTGCGGCCAAGCGCACGTCGACGACCGTGCCCAGCCGATGTGACTGCTCGTCGTATACGTCGCAGCCCAAGAGATCACTCAGGAGCATGGCCGCCTCCCGGAATCCGACCGATCACGTTGTCTCGCAGCCAGCGCTCCACCCACGTGGAGTCGAAGTCTTCCAGCGTGACCTTCAATGTGATCACCGTGGTGAGCTTTTCGACGAGCCCCCAGTCGATGTAGGTCAGTCGAGACTTCGACGGCCGGCCACCGAAGATCCGTGTCGCCAGCACCGGCCCGGTGACCAGGTGAGTCACCGCGGGCGGTGGTGTGCCGCGTGGGATGTCCTGGCCCACAGGCAGATTAGCCAACACGATGTCGTCGACGGTGCCGGACGGCACCTCGTGGATGTCGTGAATCTGGCGGTCCAGAAGCTGAAGTCGCGCGTCGATGACGCGTCCGGGCCAGTGTTTGGCGGGCAATTCCCCCACAGTTCTCGTCATTCCCCGGCTCCCGTCACGATCATCAGCGGTATCGCCGCCACCGACGCGGCGATGATCACCACCAGATACACCATTGCCAACGCGTTGGTGAGCTTGCCGTTGACCCGGTCACCCATGTACTCAGGGTCGTTGGCCACCAACAGAATCGGCAGATACGTCAGCGGCAGCGCGATCGCGGAGAACACCACCGAGTACTCGGTCACCATCACCGGATCCACACCCGTGGCCAGCACCGCGGAGCCGATGACCAGTGCCACGATCATCACGACGTGAAATCGCGACGCCTGCGAAGGCCTGCGGAACTTTCCCCACGGCCAGCCGAAGAACTGGGCGAGGGTGTAGCCGGCCGACAGCGTGGTCTCCAGCGCCGCCCCGAACGTGGCGGCGACGACGCCGACGATCACGAATGCCAGCGCCACCTTTCCGCCGGCCAGCACCGCCGGCGTCACCATCTGCGAAAGGGACGTCACCTCAACGGCTTTCGGGGCGAAGACCAGGGCCGCGCACGCCGCGATGGACAACGACAGCACACCTCCCAGGGGAAAGCCCACAAGCACGTTGAGCCGAGACTTACCCAGATCGTCTTCGGACCAGCCTTCCTCGACGGCGCCGGAGGAGAAGAAGAAGACCTCGTACGGCGTCATCGCCGCCCCGAACAGAGCGATTGCGAAATACCAGTACGTGGCCGCCGACTCCGACTGCGGGATCACCGGCGCCAACGCCTGGTTGCCGAGATCGACCCAATTGGGGTGTAGCAGAAACATACTCACGGCGAACACGATCAGGGAAAGCCCGGCCAGGCCGGTGACGTTCTCCATGGTCTCGAATTTCACCCGCCAGATCACCAGCCATACCGCGAAGGCGGCGACGGGTATCCACAGCATCGGGCCGACGTCGGTGGCTAGCTGCAAAGCCAGTGCGACACCACCGATTTCGGCGGTGATCGTCATCAAGTTCACGAAAAACGACGCGCCGAGATTGGCCAGCGCCGCCCGGGCTCCGAGTCGGTCGCGGATGATCTCGAAAGTTGCCCGGCCGCTGACCGCGGCGACCCGGCCGGCCATCTGGGCGTACAGACAGATGCCGAGTACGCCGACGGGAATCACCCACGCCAGCGCAAGACCGAATCGCGATCCGACGACGGAGTTGGTGACGAGGTCGCCGATGTCGAGGAAGCCGCCGATCGCCGTCAGGATGCCCAACGCAACGGCGAAGATCTTCTTCATCCGCTCACCGCCGACAATCGGTCCGTTGCGTCGGCGAGACGTTGACGTGCAACGTCGAGGGGCGTCGGGTCGACGCCGAGGACCACAGCACCGGCGGAGGTGAGCGCCGTGACCGCGCCGGTGATCGCGTCGAGCAGCGCGTGCTGACGGCGCAGGTCGTCCTCGCGGGTGGCCGTGAGTCCGGCAATTCCCTTGTAGCTCTTGGTCGCTTCGTCACGCGCGTCGGTCAGCTGCACGCTGGCCAGCTGGCGTGTCGACTTGCCGGCCTGCCACAAGTCCAGCGCCAGAATGCCGGTGCGGGCGGCTGACTCGCATTGCGCTTGGGCGCGGGCGAGTTGTCCGGCCATCCCGTCGCGAATCGACGGGCAGCCGCGCACCAGTACACCGAGCGCTACGAGAACGACGAGCAGCAGTGCGGCTTTTCGGATTCGCCGCCACCGGTGCGCCATCGCAAACTAACGGTCGACGTCCCAGTCGTCGGCATCAGGCGCGGTGGTGCGCTGGTCCTGCCAGTCGGCCGGGTTCGCGTCCTCAGGCGGTGCCTCGGAAGCGATTTCGCTGACCTCGGTGGGTTCGAAGTCTTCCGAAAGGTTCGGTGTGCGGCCCACCTCGAGGCGCTGCTCGACAGCGTCGGCGACCGGGGTTTCTTCGTCGATCGGATCGTCAGGTGGCAGTGCAGAGGTCACCCGTCGAACCTACCCCGCCGCGCACAGTGGCCAAAACGCCAGTTGTGACGAACATCTTCCCGGCGTTTTCGTGGGGCGGACGAAGGGTACGCGCCCCACCATGACTTCACTGTGGTTGGCCAACCGTGCGCAGGCGCCGTGGGTGGCAAGCACCCTCGACGGCAACCGATCCGCCGACGTCGTCGTGGTAGGGGCCGGCATCACCGGACTGATGACCGCCGTGCTGCTGGCCCGCGCGGGCAAGGACGTGCTGGTGCTCGAGGCGCGCACCGTCGGATCGTGCGCGACTGGCAACACCACCGCGAAAATCAGCCTGCTGCAGGGCACTCACCTCTCCAAGATCATCCAGCGTCACGGTGTCGAGACGGCCAAGGCATACGTCGACGGCAACCGCGAGGGGCAAGAGTGGGTGGTGCACCACTGCGAGACCCACGGGGTCGCAGTACAGCGGGAAGATGCCTACACCTACGCCCAGTCCGGCAAGGGCGTGCCGTCGGCGCGCGCGGAATTGAAGGCGTGCGAAGCCGTGGGCTTGGGCGCGAAATGGGATGACGACGCCGACGTGCCGTTCCCCTACCACGGCGGTGTGCGGCTGGCCGACCAGGCGCAGTTCGATCCGATGCCATTCTTGGATTCGCTGGTGGCCGAACTGCAGGATCGCGGCGGTCGGCTGGTCGAGGGGGCTCGCGTGCGCAGCGTGTCCAGCCGCCGCGGGCTCACGCTGCGGGTCAACGGCCCCGACGAAGACGAAACCGAGGTACGGGCCGGGCAGCTGGTGCTGGCCACCGGTATTCCGGTCCTGGACCGCGGCGGGTACTTCGCCAGGCTGAAGCCCAGCCGGAGCTACTGCCTGGCGTTCAAGGTGCCCGGCACCATCACCCGACCGATGATGATCTCCACCGACTCGCCCACCCGCTCGGTGCGGTACGCGCCCACGCCCGACGGGGAGCGGCTGATCGTGGGAGGCGCGGGCCACCCGGTCGGGCGCAAGAAGAGCCCGTCGAAGGCGCTGGAGGAGCTTTCGTCGTGGGCGCGGCTGCACTATCCCGGCGCGGTGCAGACTCACTTCTGGTCGGCGCAGGACTACACGCCCGTCGATCAGCTGCCGTACGTGGGGCCGATCTTGCCGGGCAACGAAAGCATCTTCGTCGCAACAGGATTCAACAAGTGGGGGATGACCAACGGAGCGGCCGCGGCGCTAGCGCTGTCCAGCCGCATTCTGGGCGGCCGCATGGACTGGGCCAAGGCGTTCGCCAGCTGGAGCCCGCACGAGCTGTCCGGAATCACCACCGCGCTGCAAGCCAACCTCGAGGTCGGTTTCAACCTCGCGAAGGGCTGGATCACGCCGCTCACCCGGGCGGTGCATCGGCAGCCCGGCGACGACGAGGGCGGGGTGGTCAGCGGTCCACCCTGGCACCTGGAGGCGCGGTGTGTGGTCGACGGGGTCGAGCATCGCGTCTCGCCGGTATGCCCGCACCTCGGCGGGATCGTGAACTGGAACGACGCCGACAAGGCGTGGGAGTGCCCGCTGCATGGGTCCCGGTTCGCGCCGGACGGCACGCTGCTTGAAGGTCCCGCGACCCGCGACTTGACCCGCTCGAGCTGACACGGCTTTTGTTTACCTACAAGTGACTCCGGGAACCACTTGTGGCGTGGCGACAACTGCACAGGCTCGCAGCATCCTGCTGTGGCATGTGCACGGTTCGTGGACCGAGTCGTTCGTGTCCGGGTCGCACCGCTATGTGCTGCCCCTGACTGACGATCGCGGCGCCGACGGTCGCGGGCTGTGCGGGCGCCGCTGGCCGCGTGCTCGGGAAGTCCACGTCGACCGGCTCCGCGACGAGCCGGTGGATCTTGTGATCCTGCAGCGGCCGCACGAGTTGGAGCGGGTGACGCAGTGGCTGGGCCGGCGCCCCGGGGTCGACGTGCCTGCCGTCTACGTCGAGCACAATGCACCCCGGCCGTCACCTACCGACAGTCGCCATCCGGTCGCCGACCGGTCCGACATCCCGATCGTGCACGTCACCGAGTTCAACCAGTTGATGTGGGACAACGGCGTCGCGCCGACCACTGTCGTCGCCCATGGCATCGCCGATCCCGGCGAGCTCTACACCGGCGAGTTCGCCGCGGCTGCCACGATGATCAACGAGCCGCTGCGCCGCAACCGCGTGGTGGGCACCGACCTGTTGCCGGCGCTGTCCGCCGACGTGCCGGTGGACGTGTGGGGCATGGGGACATCGGAGCTCGGCGACCGGCTCGGCGGCCAGATACGCGGGCACGGCGACGTCGCGCCGCCGGCGCTGCATCAGCAGGTCGCCCGACGCCGGGTGTATCTGCACACCGCGCGGTGGACATCGCTGGGGTTGTCGCTGTTGGAGGCCATGCATCTGGGCATGCCGGTGGTAGCGGTCGCATCGACGATGGCGCCGCTATGCGTGCCCAGCGAGGCCGGTGTGGTCAGTGCCGACGTCGAGGCGCTCGCCGACGCGGTCAGGTTGTACGCCAACGATCACGAGGCGGCGCGGGCGGCGGGCAAGTCGGCCCGCGAGTTTGCGCTCGGTCACTTCGGTCTCGACCGTTTCCTGCGCGACTGGGACCGCGTCGTGGACAGTGCATGCGCCGGGCGAGGGGAAGCGTGAAAGGGGAGCACTGCCAATGAGAATCGCCATGGTCTCCGAACATGCCAGTCCGTTGGCGGCGCTCGGCGGCGTGGATGCCGGCGGTCAGAACGTCCACGTCGCCGAGCTGTCGGCCGCGTTGGCCCGTCGCGGCCACGAGGTGCTGGTGTACACCCGTCGCGACGATCCGGGGTTGCCGGAGCGGGTGCGTGCACCGGCCGGCTACACCGTGGTGCACGTGCCCGCCGGCCCGGCCACCGTGCTACCCAAAGACGAGCTGCTGGAGCACATGGGCGTATTCGGCGACTTCCTGGCCGATCAGTGGCTCACCGAACGCCCCGACATCGCGCACGCTCACTTCTGGATGTCCGGTGTCGCAACGCGGCTGGCCACCCGCCGGCGCGGCGTGCCGATGGTGCAGACGTTTCATGCGCTCGGCGTGGTCAAGCGCCGTCACCAGGGCCAGCAGGACACCAGCCCACCCGGCCGCTTACGGCTCGAGGAGCTGCTCGCCCGGCGCACCGACTGGGTGGCCGCGACGTGTACCGACGAGGTGTTCGAGCTGGCGCGGCTGGGCCGGCCGCGGGCCCGCACCGCGGTGATCCCGTGCGGGGTCGATCTGCGGCACTTCACGCCCGACGGGCCGCGCTGGGAGCGCACCGACCGCAAGCGCGTGGTCACGGTCGGAAGGTTCGTGCCGCGCAAGGGATTTGACGTTCTCATCGAGGCGATGGCCTCGGTGCCGGATGCGGAGCTTCTGGTCGTCGGCGGTCCGGACGCCAGCCGGCTCGGGGACGAACCCGAGGCGGTGCGTCTGGCGAGCCTGGCCGAAGAGCTGGGAATCGGCGACCGGGTGCGGTTGTGCGGCTCGGTGTCGCGCTCCGAGATGCCGGCGGTGCTGCGCTCGGCGGACGTGGTCGCGTGCACGCCGTGGTACGAGCCGTTCGGCATTGTTCCGGTCGAGTCCATGGCATGCGGCGTGCCGGTGCTGGCGACGGCGGTGGGCGGCATGCTCGACACCGTGGTCGACGGCGTCACCGGTGTGCTGGTGCCGCCACGCGATCCGCGGGCATGCGCCGAGGCGCTGTGCGAGATGCTGGAAGACCCTGCGCGACTGGCGGAGTGGGGCGCCGCCGGGCGCCGACGGGCCGAAGCGCGCTACTCGTGGGACCGCATCGCCGCGGACACCCTCAAGGTCTACCAGCGCATGACCGCCACCTCATCCCGGCGAGCGCGCGTGTTTGCCCGCCGACACGCCGAGTAGATGCGGACGCCAGTGCACGCTCGCGGCTACTCGAGTGTGCGGACTCTGCGTTCGAGGTCCTCGGGCAGGTGACGGCGCTGGGCAAGCGCCGCCGGCAGTCGAACCAGCGCCTCGGCGGTCGCCTTCGCGTGCGCAGAATCGGCCGTGGCACAACGCAACAGACGTGCCAGCGCCGATGTGCAGCGGTCGGCCGGCCGACGCATGCACGCGGTAAGAAACTCGTTGCGCAGAACGCGCGCGTCGCGAGCTGCGCTGGATCCACGGACCTTCGACGGCTGGTGGCAGGCTTTGACCTGCGGGCAGTAGCACAGATCCCAGCCCGCGGCGGCCAGATCGAGCGCCAGCAGCGTCTCCTCGCCGTAGATGTGCAGCAGCGGGCTGAATCCACCTACTGCCAGGAACGCGTCGCGCCGCACGATCGCCGAACAACATTGGAAGCCAAGCACACTGGGCCCGGGCAGGCCGTCCTTACGGCCCAGCGGGCTGGCTGCGAGCTCGTCGCTGAACGCGTCGCGACGACCCGACGGCCATACCGTGGTCTGCGCCGCGATCAGCGCCAGCGTGGGGTGGTCGTCGAAGAGTTGCTCCGCGATCTCCGTCGCGCCGGGCTCCCACCACGAATCGTCGTCGCAGAACGCCACGAACGGTGTCTCGCAGGCGCTGACGCCGATGTTGCGGGCCGCGGCGCCGCGATTGCGGTCCAGCGGAATGAGCCTGATTCGGCCCCTGCCGGCTTGAGATCTGCCCAGCGTCCGCACCATGTCGCAGGTATGGTCGTCAGAACCGTTGTCCACCACGATGATTGGGCACGCGAAGCCCGACAGCAGCCGGCCGATGGTGGGTTCCAGTTCGTCGGCGCGGTTGTAGGTCGCGATGACGAACGACGTCCTCGGCTGCTCCATGCCCCGCATCTACCCGGCGGCCCTGCGGCGGAAACCGCTCGTTTGGCCGATTGCGACCTGGGTATTTGAAGAGGATGCGGGAATGGCGTTCTGTATTGGTCACGGGAGGAGCGGGCTTTCTCGGCACCCACCTGTGTCTGCGGCTGCTCGACCGCGGCGTCGACGTGGTGTGCGTCGACGACCTGTCCACCAGCGCCCCGGCCAACGTCGACGATCTCAAACGACAGAGCGGGCTGCAGTTCGTCGAGCACGACGTCACCGAGGCGTCCGACGACCCGCGACTGAACCGCCGCTTCGATGCGGTGTTTCACCTCGCCTCGCCGGCGTCGCCGCCGGACTACTTGCGCCTGCCGATCCAGACGCTGCGGGTGGGCGCGCACGGCACGTCGTTGGCTCTCGAAATCGCCGAGCGCAGCGGCGCACGGTTCGTGCTGGCTTCCACCAGCGAGGTGTACGGCGATCCGCTGGAGCATCCCCAGCGCGAAAGTTATTGGGGCAACGTCAATCCCATCGGTCCGCGCAGCGTGTACGACGAGGCCAAGCGGTTCGCCGAGGCGATGGTGTTCGCGCACCACCGCACCCACGGCGGCGACGTCGGCGTCGCGCGGATCTTCAACACGTACGGCCCTCGAATGCGTGCCGACGACGGCCGCATGGTGCCGACGTTCTGCCGTCAGGCGCTCGAGAACAAGCCGATCACGGTGGCGGGCAGCGGTCAGCAGACCCGATCGCTGTGTCACGTCGACGACACGGTAACGGCTTTGCTGGCCCTCGGAGACTCGGACATCACCGGTCCGGTGAACATCGGGAACCCGACCGAGATGACGGTGCTCTCGGTGGCCGAAATGATCCGCGAGCTGGCCGGCAGTTCCTCGCCGATCCATTATGTGCCTGCGGCACAGGATGATCCGCAACGTCGCTGCCCCGACATCCGACTGGCCCGCGAACAGCTGTCGTGGGAGCCAAAGGTGCCGCCGTATCAAGGGTTGGCCGAGACCGTCGCATGGTTCCGTGACCAGGATGTCCAGGCGCTATCCGCACCTGCCAACGGGTAGCGCCTGCTGTTTAACCACTTCTCGCTTGGGTATGTCTTTGGACGTCTAACGATCGAGCCGACGGCAATCCACAATTCATCAGGGGGCATGCGTGCGCATCCTTGGCGTCAATGCTGTGTTCCACGATCCCGCGGCCGCGTTGGTGGTCGACGGGCAGATCGTGGCTGCGGCCGAGGAGGAACGGTTCACCCGCCGCAAGCACGGCAAGCAGGCGGTCGCGTTTTCCACCTGGGAATTGCCGACGCAGTCGGCGCGATGGTGCCTGCAGCAGGGCGGTATCTCGGCCGCGGACCTCGACGCCGTCGCCTACTCCTATGACCCTGCGCTGGCCGAAGTGCCCGGCGGCCCGATCGCCGGGCAGGACCGCGACTGGGAGTACCTGCGCACGCTCTACGCGCGGCGCGCGCCGCAGTTCCTGGCGGCCGCGTTGCCGGGACTGGACCCGGGCATCGTCCGTCACGTCCGTCACCACGTCGCGCACGCGGCGTCGGCGTCGCTGGCGTCACCGGAACCCGACAGCGCGGTGCTGGTGATCGACGGCCGCGGCGAGGCGACGTCGATGCTGGCCGGCGAGTACCGCGAAGGCAAGCTGGATATCCTTGCCGCGCAAGAACTTCCGCATTCGTTGGGCCTGCTGTACGAAAGCCTTACCGAGCACCTGGGTTTTAAGCGGTCATCTGACGAATACAAGGTGATGGCGATGGGCTCCTACGGGCGCCCCGCCTATGCCGAACGGCTCCGCGAACTCGTGTACGCCTGCGGCGACGGCACATTCCGCACCGAGCCCGTGGACTGGACTGAGTTCGCGCCGCCGCGTGATCCGCACGCCACCGATTTGGACCCTGCGCACGCGGACCTGGCCTGCAGCGTGCAGCGGGTGCTCGAGGAAGTGTTGGTGCAGCTGGTGTCGTGGCTGCGCGGCCGAAGTCGCTCCGACACACTGTGCCTGGCCGGCGGGGTCGCACTGAATTGCGTGGCGAACTCGCGGCTGTATCGGGAGGGCGGCTTCGCCGAGATCTGGGTACAGCCCGCGGCGGGCGACGCAGGTACGGCTCTCGGGGCCGCGCTGGCCGTGGCCGCCGAACACGGTGAACCGATCGCTCCGATGCCCTCGGCGTCGCTGGGCCGCGGCTGGTCCGACGCCGAAATCGCGGCGATCCTCGACACCGCGGACGTTGCGTATGAGCGGCCCGACGACATCGCGGTGGCGATTGGGGATGCGCTCGCCGACGACCAGCTCGTCGGCTGGTTCCAGGGCCGCGCCGAGTTCGGCCCACGGGCACTGGGAAATCGATCGCTCTTGGCCGATCCGCGCCACGCCAAAAACCTCGAGCGGATGAACAACGTGAAGGGCCGCGAGCAGTTTCGGCCCGTCGCACCGATGGTGCTCGCCGACAGAGCGGCCGAAATCTTCTCCGGCGGTCCGATTCCCAGCCCGTACATGCTGTTCGTGCACGATGTCGACCCGCAGTGGCGGCAACGTATCCCGGCCGTGACCCACGTCGACGGCACCGCCCGCATCCAGACCGTCGACACGGACAAACCGGTGCTGCACAGAATGATCAGCCACTTCGCGTCGCGCACCGGGGTGCCCGTCGTCGTCAACACCAGCTTCAACACCGCCGGACGGCCGATGGTCGACAGCCCACGCGATGCGCTCGAGTGCTTCGGAAGCTCACCTATCGACGTGCTGGCCATGGGCCCGTTCATGATCCGGAGACATCGGGCGTGACGGGGTCAGTTGCGGTGGTGATCCCGACGATCGGCCGAGAGTCGCTGGGCCGCCTGCTCACCGCGCTGGATCAAGGCGCAGGACCCAGGCCCGACGCGGTGGTTGTCGTCGACGACCGCGCCGCTCCGGATCATCCGCTTCCGTTGCCGGACACCGGCTTACCGATCACGGTCCTGCGATCGGGTGGGCGGGGACCCGCAGCCGCCCGCAACGCCGGATGGCGTGCGAGCGCGGCCGACTGGATCTGCTTCGTCGACGACGACGTGGTCACCGGTCCCGACTGGCCCGCGCAGCTGGCCGCGGACATCGAGAATGCGGACCCGTCAGTCGTGGGCATCGAGGCGCGGATCAGCGTGCCAGCGCCCGAGGGACGGCGGGCCACCGACGACGAGCGCCGCACTCTGCAACTTGTCACGTCGACATGGATCACCGCGGATCTGGCGTATCGGCGCTCGGCGCTGGTGGCCTGCGGCGGTTTCGACGAACGCTTCCCGCGGGCGTACCGCGAGGACGCCGACATCGCGTTGCGCATGCAGCGCATCGGCCGCATCGTGCGCGGCTCCCGCGAGACGGTGCATCCCGTCCCGCAGCGCACGCCGTCGATCATGGCGAGTGTGCGGGCGCAAGCCGGCAACCGTGACGACGCGCTGATGCGGCGCAAGCACGGCCGCCACTGGCGCGCCAAGATCGGCGGGAACAGGGGGCGGCTGCGGCTTCATGCGGCCACCACCTCAGCAGGAATTCTGGCACTGGTCGCCGCATCGGCCGGCCGTCGCAAACTCGGTTTGGCGTCTGCGGCAACGTGGTTGGCGTTGACGGTGGAATTCGCGGTGCGGCGCATCTTGGCCGGCCCGCGCACGGCCCGCGAAGTGACGGCGATGGCGGTCAGCAGCGTGCTGATTCCGCCGGTCGCGGTGGCGCAACGGCTCTGGGGTACATGGCTGTTCCGGCGCGCGCATCCCGAACCGCCGTTGGCTGTGCTGTTCGACCGCGACGACACGCTGATCGAAGACGGCCCCTATCTCAACGACCCCGACGGGGTGGTGCCCAAGGCGAACGCCCGCCAGGCGCTGGGCCGGCTGCGCAAGCACGGCCTGCTGCTGGCCGTCGTCACCAACCAGTCCGGCGTCGCGAAGGGCTTGATCAGCGACCAGCAGTTGCAGGCGGTCAACGCCCGCGTCGACGAGCTGCTGGGACCGTTCGACACCTGGCAGGTGTGCATACACGACACCGATGACGGGTGTGAGTGCCGAAAGCCGTTGCCCGGCATGGTAATTGCCGCCGCCACCGCATTGGGTGTGGACACGCGGCACTGCGTGATGATCGGCGACACGGGCGGCGACGTCGCGGCGGCGCAGGCCGCACGCGCCGACGCCATCCTGGTGCCGACCGAACGGACCCGGCGAGAGGAAATCGCCGACGCGAAGGCGGCGGCGCACGTAGCGCATTCGCTGGAGGAGGCCGTCGAGCTGGTGCTGAGGCGGGTGCGGTGATGAGCGGCTTGCCCGAAGAAAAGAAGCCAACCCGTACCGCACTGGTGGCCCGGCTCGACAGCACCGGTGATGTGCTGATCACCGGTCCCGCGGTGCGCGCCGTCGCCGCGAATCACGACCGCGTGGTGTTTCTGGCCGGCCCGCGCGGCAGTGAAGCGGCGCGACTGTTACCGGGGGTCAACCGTGTGGTCGAGTGGGCCGCGGCGTGGGTGGATTTCGACGCTCCTGAGCTTTCCGCAGACAGCGTGCAGCAGCTAGTCGCCACTATCGCCGCCGAAAAGCCCGACGTGGCACTGATTTTCACGTCATTTCACCAGTCGCCGCTGCCGCTGGCGCTGATCTGCCGCATGGCCGGCGTGCCCTGGGTCGGCGCAATCTGCGAAGACTATCCTGGAACACTGCTGAATCTTCGCCACCACGTCGCGGCCGGCATCCCCGAACCCGAGCGTGCGCTGTCGCTGGCCCAAGCCGCGGGTTGGCAGCTGCCTTCCGGCGACGACGGACGCTTGCGACTACGAGCGCTGCCGCCGGTGCCGGCGCGGCTGGCCGCGGTCACCGGTCAGGAATACGTGGCCTTCCATCCCGCGGCCGCGGTGCCGGCCCGCAGCCCGTCGCCGCATACGTGCGCCGAGATGGTGCACGCGCTCGCGGTGGCGGGGCATCGCGTCGTGGTCACCGGCACCCGCGCAGACCGCGAACTGACCGCAGCGGTGGCCGGCGAGCACGCCCACGATCTCGGCGGCCAGACCACGTTGGCGGAGCTGGCCGCGGTGTTCGCGGGTGCGCGCGCCGTGGTGGCGCCCAACACCGGCCCCGCCCATCTCGCCGCTGCGGTGGGCACACCCGTGGTGTCGCTGTTCGCGCCGGTGGTGCCCGCTCAACAGTGGAGCCCGTACGGCGTGCCCGTGGTGCTGCTGGGCGATCAGCAGGCACCGTGCCGTCTCACCCGGGCGCGCCGGTGCCCGGTTCCGGGGCATCCCTGCCTGGACGGAATCCCTGCCGCTGAGGTGGTTGCCGCAGTAGCCCGAATCGCAAGCCGAGGTGCAGCATGATCGACAAACATTTCGCCGACCTGGTGAGCGCCGCCGCGCAGGTGCGGCCCAGCGCGGCGCAACTGCAGCAGTGGGCACAGCACCTCGCCGACGTGTTCGCGGCGGGCGGGCGGCTGATGGCCTGCGGCAACGGCGGCAGCGCCGCCGAGGCGCAGCATCTGACCGCCGAGCTGGTGGGTCGCTTCAAGGACGAGCGAAAACCGTTGTCGGCGATCTCTTTACATACGGACACGTCCGCGCTGACCGCGCTGGTCAACGACTACGGCGCCGAGGAGATGTTCGCACGCGGCGTGCGGGCCCACGGTAGGCCGGGTGACGTGCTGGTCGCACTGTCCACCAGCGGCACCAGCCCCAACGTGCTGGCCGCCGTCAAGGCTGCACACCAGGCGAAGGTGACCACGTGGGCGCTCACCGGGCCGGCTCCCAATCCGCTGGCCGCGATGAGCGACGACGCGATCTGTGTCGAAGCGCCGTCCACTGCGACTGTGCAGGAGATGCACCTGGTGCTGATCCACGCACTGTGCATCGCGCTGGACGAGTTGCTGCTGGGTCCCAAGGCGACCGTATGAAACCGATTGTGGTCATTGGCGATTCGATGCTCGACGTGGACGTCGACGGATCGGCACGGCGGCTGTCACCGGAGGCGCCGGTGCCGGTGGTGGAGCCGGACCGCATCTGGCACCGCCCCGGCGGCGCGGGTTTGGCCGCGGTGCTGGCGGCGCGGGCGCACCCCGACGTGGTACTGGTGACCGCGACGGCGGACGACGCGGCGGGGCGCTCCCTGGCCGGCCTGTTCGCCTCCGAACATCCCGAGATCCGGGTGGTCGCGCTGCCGCTCACCGGCACGACGGTCAGCAAGGTCCGCATCCGCGCGGCCGGGCAGTCGGTGGTGCGGGTGGACCACGGCGACGGCGTCGCGGCCGCCGACCCGCTGCCCGCCGAGGTTGCCGACGTGCTGCGGACCGCCGCGGCGGTGTGCGTCGCCGACTACGGACGCGGCGTCGCGGCGCATCCGCAACTTCGTGACGTGCTGACCGGTCTGGCTGCGGACGTGCCCGTGGTGTGGGACCCGCATCCCCGCGGGGCGGCGCCCGTTGCGGGCTGTGCGCTGGCCACACCGAACGAAACCGAGGCACAACAGTTTTCACAGAGTGCCCGCACCCACAGCCGGATCGCAGCCGCCCTGCGTGAGCAATGGCGCACCAACGCGGTGAGTGTGACACTGGGTGCGCGCGGAGCGTTGTTCTCCGACGCCGAGCACGTCGTCAAACACGTGCCGGCACCGGCAGTAGGCGGCTGCGGCCGCACCGACACCTGCGGCGCAGGTGACCGGTACACGGTTGCGGCAGCCATTGCACTCGGCGAGGGCAAGGATGCCCTCGCCGCCACCGCCGCAGCCGTCGACGCGGCCTCGCGGTTCGTGGCGGCCGGCGGCGCCGCCGGCGTGTCGAGCGCAATGCCGATGCCGTCGGAATTCGGCATGGCGCCCACCACAACCGCCGTCACCGGTATGCCAGCGGTGCTGGCGCTGGCCGACAAAGTGAGGCAGCGCGGCGGCACGCTGGTGGCCGCCGGAGGGTGCTTCGACCTGCTGCACACGGGCCACGTCCGGCTGTTACGACGCGCCCGCGAGCTCGGCGATGCCCTTGTGGTGCTGATCAATTCGGACGAGTCGGTCCGGGCGCTGAAGGGGCCCGGACGGCCCGTAGTGCCGGCCGCTGACCGGGCACGGGTGCTGGGCGCGCTCGCGTGCGTGGACGGCGTCGCGATCTTCGACGAGGACTCCCCGGCCGCCGCGCTGGAGCGGCTGCGGCCCGACATCTGGGTGAAGGGCGGCGACTACACCGGCGTCGAGCTGCCCGAAGCCGACGTGGTGGCCCGGCACGGCGGCGAGGTGGTGTTGCTGCCGACGGTCCCCGGCTATTCGTCCTCGAAGTTGATCGAAGCCACCCGCTGAAAGAGCGGCACCGAAGGAAGGCATACGCATGACGCAATCCGGACGACTCGGCAACGTGCTGATCACCGGCGGCGCATCAGGACTGGGCGCGGCGACCGTACGCGCGGTGCAGCGCCACGGCGGCAACCCGCTGGTGATCGACCTTGTCCAACCGACCGGCGACATCCCTTGGGCCTGGGCCGATCTCGCTGACACCGAGACGGTGCACTCGGCCGTCACCGAACTTGCCGAATCCGTCGACGGCCAACTGCACGGCGTGTTCACTGCCGCGGGCACCGACAAGTGCGGGCGGCTGGACACCGTTGCCGCCAAGGATTGGGAGCGGGTGCTGCATGTCAATCTGCTCGGCACCGCGGCGGTGGTGCGCAGCGCACTGCCATACCTGAGAGCCAGCCACGGCCGGATCGTCACGTGCGCGTCGACACTGGGCATCAAGGCCGTCAGCGACGCGACCGCGTACTGCGCCTCGAAGTTCGGCGTGGTCGGTTTCACGCGGGCGTTGGCCGCGGAGCTGGCCGGTGACGTCGGTGTCACGCTGTTGATCCCCGGCGGCATGGCCACCGCGTTCTTCGACGGCCGCGACGAGCAGTACAAGCCGCCGCCGGACGCAAAGCTCAACGATCCCGACACCGTCGCCGAGACGGTCGTGTTCGCGCTCAGTCAGCCGCAAGGAAGCGAAATCCGGGAGATGGTCGTGTGCTCCTCAGAGGAGTCGTCGTGGCCGTGACCCTGACCGATCCCGGCGGCATCGTGCTGGTGCTGCGGGCGCTCGGGCTCGGCGACCTGCTGACCGGCATTCCCGCGCTGCGTGGTCTGCGCAGAGCCTTCCCGGTCGCGCACATCGTGTTGGCCACTCGAGCCGATCTCGCACCGCTCGCCCTGTTCAGCGGCGCCGTGAACGACGTGCTGCCGACCGCCGGACTGGGTGAATTGCGGTGGGACGGACCACCACCGGAGTTGGCGGTGAACCTGCACGGCCGGGGACCGGAGAGCATCGAGGACCTGTTGTCGACGCAGCCGAAACAGCTTGTCTCCCATCGCAACCCGGCATACCCGCGAGTGTCCGGTCCGCCGTGGCGGGAAGAGCTGCACGAGGTCGACCGCTGGTGTTCGCTACTCGGCGCAGCCGGCATCGCCTGCGACCCCGAAGACCTCGGGCTCGGGCGTCCAGCCGGCTACCCGTATCATGGCGACGTCGTCGTCATCCATCCCGGAGCTGCCGCCGCGTCGCGCCGTTGGCCACCCGACCGGTTCGCCACGGTCGCCGCGGCCCTGCACGCCGCTGGCCATCAGATTGTCATCACCGGCTCGGCGGCCGAACGCGAGCTGGCCGGTGCCGTGGCCGCGCAGGCTGGACTCGACGAAAGCGCCGTTGTCGCAGGCGAACTGGACGTACTGGGCATGGTCGCGTTGATCGCTGACTGCCGGCTGCTGATCTGCGGTGACACCGGCGTCGGCCACATCGCCACCGCGACCGGGACGCCGTCGGTGCTTTTGTTCGGGCCGACGCCGCCGAGCCGCTGGGGACCGCGCGGCCGGGGCCCGCACATCACACTATGGGCAGGCGACCGTGGCGACCCGCACGCGGACCGCCCGCATCCCGGACTGCTGCTCATCACCCCCGCGCGGGTTCTGGACGCATGCCGCTCGATTCTGCCGGAGGCGGCGTGATGGCGATTGCGGTGGGTGTGGTGGGTGCCGGCTACGTCGGGCTGACCAGTGCAGTGTGCTTGGCGGCGAAGGGTTTCGACACGGTGTGCGTGGATAGCGATCCCCGCCGCGTCGAACAACTGTCGCACGGAGTCGCGGTGATCGACGAGCCTGGGCTCGACGAGTTGCTGACCTCCGGCCTCGGCGGCGGCACGCTGCGGTTCGCCGACGACTATCGTGCGCTGGCGGACCGCGACGTGGTGTTCGTCTGCGTGCCCACGCCGACGAATCCCGATGGCAGCGCGGATATTTCGGCGGTCGAGTCGTGCGCTGACGAGTTGGGCGAGGTGCTTGCGCCAGGGGCGGTGGTGGCAGTCAAGTCCACGGTGCCCGTCGGCACCTGCCGGGAGCTGAGCGGGCGCTTGGGCGACCGCGGCATCGTGACGGTGTCCAACCCCGAGTTCCTGCGCGAGGGCCACGCGATCTACGACTTCTGCCACCCCGACCG
Source organism: Mycobacterium sp. NGS19 (assembly GCF_059813155.1). Classification (NCBI taxonomy): domain Bacteria; kingdom Bacillati; phylum Actinomycetota; class Actinomycetes; order Mycobacteriales; family Mycobacteriaceae; genus Mycobacterium; species Mycobacterium sp. NGS19. The sequence goes on along the minus strand of NZ_JCALEB010000003.1, from coordinate 640,165 downwards.
CGTGGTGATCGGCCTGCCCGACGGTCCGCGGGCACGGCGGGCCGGCGACCTGCTGGCGCGGGTGTATGCCGGCGACACCGACACGGTGCTGCGGATGACGCTGGAGAGCGCCGAGTTGGCGAAGTATGCCAGCAATGCCTTTCTCGCCGTGAAGCTTTCGTATGTGAACTCGCTGGCCGAGTTGTGCGCGGGTGTGGGCGCCGACATCGAAGACATCGCCCGCTGCATGGGTGCCGATCCGCGGATCGGCCCCGCGTTCCTGATGCCCGGACCGGGCTGGGGTGGCTCCTGTCTGCCCAAGGACACCGCCGCTCTGCTGCACACCGGACGCTCCCACGGCATCCCTATGCGCGAAGTGGAGTCGGCTCGCGCCACCAACGAGGCACAGCGGGAACGGATCGTGACGACCCTGCGCCGACGGCTCGGCCGTCCGCTGGCCGACGTGCGGATTACGGTGCTGGGTTTGACGTTCAAGGCAGGCACCAGCGACATCCGCGAGTCGCCCGCCTTGGCCATCTGCGGGGAGTTGGCCAGAAGCGGGGCACAGGTGACGGCCTACGACCCGCGACTGGAGAGCATCGATCGCGGAAGTGTTCCGGTGCCGACCGCCAGCGACCCGTATGTCGCCTCCAAGGACGCCGACGCGATCCTGGTACTCACCGAATGGCCCGAGTTCGCAGAGCTCGACTGGCCGGTCATCGGGCGCAACGCCGCCGCGGGCGCGGTCGTCGTCGATACCCGAAACCTGTTGAGCGGCAGGACAATAAGCAATTCGGAGCTGACGTATGTGGGTAACGGGAAAGTGGGCGGCTACTAGCCGGAGACGGTCAGGGCCAGTACCGCGACGTCGTCTTCCACACCCGGGCCGAGGTGCATCAGCAGCGACCGGATGTCGTCGACGATGCGATCAGCGGTGGTGGGGCTGCGCGCCGACGCGAACGTGACCAGCGCGCCGTCGTCGTCGAAACGGTCGGTGCCGGTGCCGGTGCGCGCCTCGGTCAGCCCGTCGGTGTAGAGCACCAGGGTGTCGCCGGTGCCGAGGTGAAGGCGACGGTGCACCAACCGCACGTCGGCGAGGATGCCGAGCGGCTGGCCCCCCGCCGTGCTCAGCTGCTCGACACCGCCGTCGCCGCTCAACAACAGCGCCGGCGGATGCCCGCCGCTGGCCAAAGTGACCTCGAAACCGCTGCCGTGGCGCGTCATCACCCCGAAGATCACCGTGCAGAACCGGACATAGCCCTCGAGCGGCTCGTGCTCGAGCACGCTGTTCACATTGCGCAGCACCGCGATCGGTTCGTCGTCGAGCACCGCCGCTGTGCGCAGCGCGTAGCGGGCCATCGACGTGACGGCGGCCGCCTCGGCGCCCTTGCCGCAGACGTCCCCGATGAAAAACGCCCACTTGTGGGGCGAGAGCGGGAACAAGTCGTAGAAGTCACCGCTGACCTCTTCGGCTGAAGCGGCGTGATAGTAGGCAGCAGCCTGCAGGCCGTCCGGCGGCCGAAGTGCCGACGGCAGCAACGAGCGCTGCAGTGTCGTGGCCAGTTCGACGGCGCGCGCGCGTTCCTGCTCGGCCCGCATGCGGGCGGCCAGCAGCTCCTGCTCATACGAGCGGCGCTCTTGCGCGTCGAACACGGCGATCCGGATACGTGCCGGCCGCCCGTGATCGTCTGCTCTGACGTTGGCGGACAACAGGACCGGCAGCCGGCGGCCATCGGCGGCCACCAGTTCCATTGCCAGACCGCCGATTTCGCCGTTCAATCGCAGCAGCGGGGCGAAATGTGTCTCGTGGTGGATGCGGCCGCCGACCGTGAACAGGTCGGTGTAGGGCCGGCCGATCAGCGCGGCGGCGTCATAACCGAGCCACCGCGCCAAGGTGGCGTTGACCGCGGCGATGCGGCGGTCGGCACGTGCGACGAGGTATCCGCACGGCGCGTTGGCATAGAGGTCGTCGACGTCCTCGCCAAGCTCATGGAAAGTCACGGCCGGGCTGCGAAGGCCGCGATCGCGGCGGCGGTCGCCTCGGGCGCGGTGAGCTGAGGACAGTGGCCGGTCGTGTCCAGAGTGACCAGCGTGCTACCGCCGATGTGCTGGTGCACATATGCTCCGACGGCACGAGGTGCGATCGCGTCGTCGGCGCATTCGAGCACCAGGGTGGGCAGTGGCACCCTGGCCAAGTCGGCGCGGTTGTCGGACAGGAAGGTGGCTCGGGCGAACACCCGAGCACAATCCGGGTCGGTGCGGCAGAACGTCTCGGCCAGCTCGTCAGCCAACTCCGGGCGGTCGGGCGCACCCATGATCACTGGCGCCATCGCATGCGACCAACCCAGGTAGTTGGTCTCCACCGACGCGAGCAGTTCGTCGATGTCGGCGCGGGAGAAGCCGCCGTGATAGCCGTCGTCGTCGAGGTAGCGCGGCGACGGTGCCACGAGCACGAGCTTGGCGAATCTGGCCGGCTCGGCGGCGACCGCCAGCACCCCCATCATCGCGGCCACTGAATGCCCGACGAATACGACGTCGTGCAAGTCCAGTTCGCGCACGATCTCGAGGATGTCCGCGGCGTAGCCGGCCAGCGACGAGTACCGGTCGGGATCCCACGCCGCCGGGTCGGACCGGCCGGACCCGACGTGGTCGAACAGAACGACCCGAAACTGCGGCGCCAGTGTGGCGGTGACAAACCGCCACAGGTTTTGATCACAGCCGAAGCCGTGCGCCAGCATGACCGTCGGCCCGTCCGGCGAGCCTACGATGTTGATGTTGTTCCTCGTCAGGAGGTCCACGAGGTCATCGTTTCACGTTGCGGCGCCAAGTGGGCATGAGGTGGCGGGACAGTGAAGACATACTACTTGCAATTCATATATATGCGTGACCGGGGCCAACGCCGCGAAGAACGCCGCCGGCTGGCACATTTGCCTCGACGTGCTCGACGATGTCGCCCGCGGCACCGATCGCCCGCGGGTGGTCGGCCGGGACGCTCAACAGCACGGCTGGGAAGCGTTGCGGGACAAGTACTCTGAAGCACTTGTGGGCTAGGCGCCGGCCAGCTGTCGCCGTCTCAATGCGCCAGCGCGGCGGGGGCCGGCTGGTCGTCCGCGGTTTTCGGCGGGGTGCGCGGCAGCCACAGCGCCGGGATGTAGGCCAGCGCGACGATCGCCACCACCACCGCGAACACCACGGTGTAGGCGTGCGACAACTCGTGGGAGACCACGGTCATGAAGTCAGGCCGGCGTACCGCGTCGGGAATGAGCGCAGGATCGACCGGGGCGTGGCGGCGGGCGGCGTCCTCCTGCAGCGCCTGCAGACGGTTGGCGGCCGTCAGAGTGGCGCTGCTGTTGATCTGATGGGTCAGGATCACCGACGTGATCGCGGTGCCGATGGAACCGGCGACACGCTGGTTGACATTGATCAGGGTGGATCCGCGCGCCACCTGATGAGGGTTCAGCGTCTGCAACGCTGCCCCCGACAGCGGCATCATGGTGCAGCCCATGCCCATTCCGACGGCCAGCAGTCCGATCAGCAGCAGGGGGAAGTAGTCACGCTGGGTCCACACGCCATAAGCGAACGTTCCCATGCCGGCAACCATCAAGGAAATGCCAAGCAGCACAATCCGTTTCGGTCCGTCACGGTCCATCAACCGGCCGGCGATCGGCATTGTCAACATCGCGCCGAGGCCCTGGGGGATCAGGTGCAACCCCGACTGCAGCGGCGTCTGGTGCAGCAGCTGCTGAAAGTAGCTGGGCAACAACAAGGTTGCGCCGAAGAACGCCGCCGCGAAGAACAGCATGGCGAGGTTGGCGACGGTCACCAGCCGGTCGGCGAAGAGCCGCAGGTCGATCAGCGGATGGTCGGTGCCGCGCAGCGCGTGCAGGACGAACCCGGCGATCAACACGATGCCGATGATGCCGGGAATCCAGACGTGGGCGTCGGTGACCGAGCCGCGGTCGGGAAGTGAGGACACGCCGTAGAGGAAGCTCGCCAAGCCCGGAGACAGCAGCAGCATCCCGACGAGGTCGAATGATTCCGACGGCGACGGTTCGTCTTTGGCGAACACGACACCGGCCAGCACGAACGCGACAACGCCGATCGGAACGTTGATCAAGAAAATCCACGGCCAGCTGTAGGAGTCGATCAGCCAGCCGCCCAGGATCGGCCCGCCGACTGGTCCCAGCAACATCGGCACACCGAGCACCGCCATCAGTCGGCCCAGCCGTCTAGGGCCGGCCTCGCGCGTGAGGATCGTGAACGTCAGCGGCATCAGCATGCCGCCGCCGAGACCCTGGATCACCCGGAAGACGATCAACAAGGTGATCGTGTGAGCCATTGCGCACAGCAGGGAGCCGCCGGTGAACAGCACGATCGATCCCATGAACAGCCGCTTGGTGCCGAACCGGTCGGCGGCCCATCCGGTGAGCGGGATGACAGCGGCCAGCGCCAGCGTGTAGCCGGTCATGGTCCACGCGACGACCGCCTCGCTGGAGTCGAACTGCTCGATGAACGTGCGCTGCGCGACGCTGACGACCGTGGTGTCCAGGATCGTCATGATCGCAGCCAGCACGCAGACCCCGGCGATCTTCAGCAGCCCTGCGTCGAGCCGATCGGGGTGGTCGGCCTCGGTTTTGGCGCGGCTCTCGGCGTGTACCACGACGGGCAGGTTAGCCAGCTAGTTAGGCCGCTAAACTTCTCCGCCGCTAGGCGTGGATCACAGCAGACCGAGTAGCTGCAGGTCCGTCGCGTACTTGACGATGATCTGCGGCGTGACGTGCGGAATGTCCTTGTCCGGTCCGATCTTTGCGTCCTGCACCGCCGCGCGGAACTTGTCGGTGGGTGCCATCGACCCGCGCAGCGGCTTGTCGGGGTGCTGGTAGTTGTGCAGCAGCGGCAGCAGCGAGGCCTGTCGCTGGCGGTCGGGCAGCGCACGCAGCGCGGTGTCGAACCGCTGCAGCCACGTCGCGTAGTCGCCGACCCGCTGCACCGGGTAGCCCGCCTCGATCAGCCAGTCGACGTACTCATCGAGCCCGATGCCGTCGTCGTACGGGTTCATCACGTGGTAGGTGTCGAACCCGTCGCCCGCCCGGGCGCCCAGGGTGGCGATCGCCTCGGCGATGAAATCGACTGGCAGCCCGTCATAGTGTGCCCGCTGCCGATTGCCGTCGCGGTCGAGCTCGTAGAACGACTCGGGTGCGATACCGGTCGCCACCAGGCTCAGCATCAGCCGGGTGAACATGTCGGGCAGGTTCAGCTGGCCGGCGTAGCGGGTCTCGGCCAGGATCATGTCGCAGCGGAAGACCGCGACGGGAAGACCGCACAGGTCGTGTGCCTCCCGCAGCAGCACCTCACCGGCCCACTTGCTGTTCGAGTAGCCGTTGGCGTAGCTGTCGTCGACCTTGCGGGACGCGCTGATCACCCGGATGTCGGCATCCTCGGTGAACTCACCGGGCTTGATGCCGGCGCCCACGCCGATGGTCGACACATAGGTGAATGGCTTGAGCCGCGCGGTCAGCGCAAGCCGGATCAGCTCGGCGGTGCCCAGCGCATTGGGGCCGAACAACTGGCTGTACGGCAGCACGTGGTTGACCAAGGCGGCCGGGTCGACGATCACGTCGACCGTCTCGGCAAGGCGCTGCCAATCTGCCTGCGCCAGGCCGAGATTGGGCTCACCCTTGTCGGCAGCCAGCACCTCCAGGTGGTCGGCGGCCAGCTCGCGATAGTGGCGCAGCAGTTGCGGATCGCCGCTGTCGAACGTCTTGTCCAGCCGACGGCGCGCATCCTCGTCGGACTTCCCGCGAACCAGGCAGATCACCTTGCCGTCGACCAGTGCCATCCGCTCCAGCCACTCCAGCGCCAGGTAGCGGCCCAGAAATCCGGTGGCCCCCGTCAGCAGCACAGTGCGCACCTGCGGCCTGGGCCGGGGCAGTGTGGCAGCGGCGGACAGCGTGGCGTCGTCGATGAACTTGTCCAGCGTCAGGTCGCGCGCATGCACCTCGGTGGCGTCGCGGCCGTGCACCGACGCGAACGTCGGGCGCTTGCTGCCTTGCCGTTCGGCGGTGATGTAGTCGGCCAGCGCAACGAGGTCGGTGGCCGGGCTGACGATTACGCCGACCGGCACGTCGACCCCGAAGATCTCGTGGAGCAGGTTGGCAAAAGTCAACGCCGACAACGAGTCTCCGCCCAAATCGGTGAAGTGAGCGTCGGGGGACAGGTCGGCTGCGGCCGAGCCCAGCAGCGCACCGGCTGCCCGGGTCACCGTCTGAAGCACCGGAGCGTCGGCGCCGCTGCGCCGCAGCTCGCGCAGTTCGTCGGCCTGACCTTCGGCCAACTCGGTGTAAAGCTGCTCCAGCCGTGCGCCGTAGCGTTCTCGGAGTTTAGGCCGCGCCAGCTTGCGGATCCCGGTCAGCAGACCGTTCTCCAGGCTGAAAGGCGTTGTCTCGACGATGAAGTCACGTGGAATCTCGTATGACTGAAGTTCGGCGGCCTTGGCGACCTTCTGCAGCGAGTCGGTGATGGCCGGCTTCAACTCGTCGATTCCGTAGCGCGCCAGCGCATCCTCGGTCGGCACGATCACCGCCAGCAGGTACGAGCGGGCGCTGTTGCCGTAGACGTAGATTTGACGCACCAGCGGGCTGTCGCCGAACACCGCCTCGAGCTTCGACACCGTGACGAATTCGCCCTGCGACAGCTTGAGCACGTTGTTCCGCCGGTCCACATACTCCAAGTGGTCGGGTGCAATTTCCGCGACGATGTCGCCGGTGTGGTAGTAGCCGTCCGCGTCGAACGTCTCGGCGGTGACGTCGGGACGCTTGTAGTAGCCGGGAATCAGATCTTCTGACTTGATGAGCAGCTCGCCGCGTGGATGAGGGCGATCGGTGCGGAAGTAGCCGAGTTCGGGCACGTCGGCGAGTTTGTAGTCGATCACCGGTGGTCGCTGCACCTTGCCGTCGACGAACACCCCGCCCGCCTCGGTCGAGCCGTAGCCGTCGACGAGGTGCATGCCGAGCAGCGCTTCGGCCCACGCCTTCATCTCCGGTGACATGGGCGCCGAGCCGGTCATCGCGGTGACGTAGCGGCCGCCGATGACATCGCGTGCCAGCTCGGCCATCACGTCGGCTTCGACGGCGGTTTCGTCGGCGCCGGCCGCGAGACGGCGGTCGACTTCGCTGCGGAATTGCTGATACAGCATGTCCCAGATGCGCGGCACGAAGCTGAGTTGGGTAGGACGCACCAGCGCCAGGTCGTCGAGGAACGTCGACAGGTCGCTCTTGGCGGCGAAGTACACAGTGCCGCCGTTGCCCAGCGCGCCGTAGAGGATGCCGCGGCCCATCATGTGGCTCATCGGTAAGAAGCTCAAGACGATCGACGGGGCGACGGCGTGCTGACCCCAATTGGCGCGTGCGGCGCGCCGCCAGCCGTTGGCCACCAGCCGCTCCGGGTACATCGCGCCTTTCGGAGCGCCGGTGCTGCCGGACGTGTAGATGAGCAGCCGTAGCGGATCGTCGTCCTCGAATACCGCCGGGGGCACGTCGGAGAGCTTCTCCCCACGCTCGATGACCTCGGCCAGTGTGGACAGCACAGTGCGGCTGCCGGCCTCGGCGAGCGTTGCCTTGGCGGCGTGGAAAGCCTCCCGTTGCTCGTCGACCTGCGGGTGGAAGTCGAAGACCACCAGCCGCTGCGGTGCGTGCCCGGTGAGCACGAGTTCGACGGCGTCGGCGAGGTAGTCGATGCTGGATGCGACCACCACCGGCTCGGTTTCGGCGACGATGGGCCGCAGCTGCTCGACGGCGGCGCTCGTTTGCAACGGAACCGCAACAGCGCCAAGCCGAATCAGCGCGACGTCGAAGATCGTGTAGTCCACGCTGGTGAAGCCGAGCATCGCTACGCGGTCCCCGGGCGAGACAGGTTGAGCCGCAAGTGCATTCGCGATGGCGGCCGCTCCTTCGGTCAGCTGCCGGTAGGTGACGTGCTCGAAGCGGGGGAGAAGTTGGATCGAAGTGCGGCCGGTGTGCGGATCGGTGACGTAGTCGACGGCGCGCTGGCCCAGCGCGGGTCGATCGGCGTACCCGTCTGTCACTGCCTGCACGATCTGCGGTAGCCGTAGCCCTGGCTGCTCGATCGCGGCGTTGACGGCCTCGCTGGGCCGCGCGTCGGCGAATTGCTGGTCGGTGGCGTAGAGTTCGGCGATCCGGCGCTCAAGGCGCTGTTCGGGGGAATCGGTCGACATCACAATCCTCTATGGGGCTCGAGACTTATGGACGCGTTACGCGCAACTCGGTGAACATTAGATAGGTTAACTATATTCCGCGTCGACGGTCGAATTCCAATCGTGTGACGAACAGCACGACGCCAGAGTCATTGCGGCTCAAGGCGGTCCGCAAAACGACGAAAGACCCCAGGGACACCTGGGGTCTTTCGCCGTTGCTAATGCTTACCGTTGAGCTGAGCGCTCGCGCTTCTCCTGGGTCTTGGCGGCAGCCCGGGCCTTCTCGGCCTGCGCTTCCTTCTTGGCCGCATCGCGCTGCGCGTCGGCCTTGTCCTGCTGAGCTTCGCCTTCACGGACGAGGTCGCCCCGCCCGAGGATCGAACCAACGAGTTGTTTGACCTGGCCGAGGACACCTTCGATGATGCCGCGGATGGCCTCTTGCGGACCCGACTTGTGATCAGCCATGACGTTTCCTCCTCATTCGGCGTTCAACAGTCTGGGTTCCCGGCAAGCGCGCCGACGAAAAGTGAGATGGGTCTCTTTGCCCGACTGGACCGGCGCGGCCGAGGGTGACGTGCCGGGCTCAGCGCCCCTTCTCGACCCGGTGGATCAGCTGGCAAGTGGCCTTCTCGATCATTTCCTGACGGATCGACTGCGAGCGGTGCCGCTGGGCACGCCGGATCGCCGGCGCAATGGTCAGCCCGTCCTCGTACGCCTGTACCACCCTTGGGTCGACATACGACGCCCGCGCCACAGCCGGGGTGTTGCCCAGTTCCCCGGCGACCACCTTCATCACGGCGGCTTCGGCGCGCTTGCGCGCGGTTTTGCTCGTCGGCTCCGGCGAATGCGCGAACGCCTCCGCCGCCAGCACAGTGCCGTGCCATGTCCGCAGGTCCTTGATGCTGTACTCGTCGCCGACCAGCTCGCGGAAGCGGGCATTGACGTCCTCAGCGTGCATCTCCACCCATTCGCCGTCGTCCGTGCGGTACACCAGCAGCCGCGGATAGGGACTCTGCGCGCGCATCAGCGACCGCACGGCACGCACCACAAGCGGGTCCTCGATCTCGATCGTGCGCTGCACGCCGCTCTTGGCGGGATAGTCGAACTCGACGCTGTCGCGGCGCACGCGCACATGCTCGCGGCGCAGCGTGGCCAAGCCGAAACTCCCGTTTTCCTGGGCATATTCCTCGCCGCCGGCGCGGAAGTATCCGCGGTCCAGCAGCCGCTGCGCGACCCCGAGTACCCGGGCGCAATGCAATCCGCGCCCACGCAGATCGGCGACCACCTGCATGCGCCAGTCCGGGAGCCGCTTGGCCAGGCGCAGGGTGCGGTCGTACTTCTCCTCGGCGCGCTCCTGTTGCCAGCGCTGGTGATAGATGTACTGCTTGCGACCGGCCGCGTCGGTGCCGACGGCCTGAATGTGGCCATTGGGGTACGGGCAGATCCAGACGTTCTTCCATGCGGGCGGGATGACGAGACCGTCGATGCGCTCCAGCGTTTCGGAGTCGGTCACCGGATTGCCGTCGGAGTCCACATACGAGAACCCGCGGCCCCGGCGGATGCGTCGCACACCTGGGCCGCCGACGGTGGTTCGACGCAGCCTCACGCAGGTCTTCCTTCCACTGAGAGCTACGCCTCAAACGTCGCCGTTTAACTGCTGGTTCACGCCGGGTACCCGGGGCGGTGATGAACGAGATCGAAGCGATGACACGACGTCTCCGGCGCCGGTCATCGCATCTGCGGCATGAGGTCCACGACCACTTCCGCGTAGACACCGATCACCAGCAAGCCCAGAACCAACGCCACGACCCCCACTACCGCGGCGACGCTGCGAAGCGTCTGCGACGCGGGAGGGTCGACCTCGGTCGGTGCGGGGTGATGCACGGCGGGGTAATACCCTCTCTGGTGCGGTTTCATTCTCGCTCGAGAGGGTCGTCGTGACGGATGGCCAGCGGTGGAAGGGTATTCTCATGCCGATGCCAGGAGGCCAGATGTCCGAGGCTGACGACCACCCTGTGCCGGCGGCGCACGGCCTGCCGGTTGAATTCCGAGTACCCGCCCGGCTGGAGAGCCTCGCGGTGATCCGGGCGCTCGTGACCGCGCTCGGCACTCTCGAGGACCTGGATCTCGACGCCGTGGCCGACCTACGGCTGGCGCTCGACGAGGCGTGTACCGCGTTGATCCGCTCTGCGGCGCCTGACTCTCGCCTGACGGTGACCGTGCGTCCGCGTGCGCATGACCTGTGGGTCTCCGTGTCGGCACCGTGCGTCGAAGACAATGTGCTGCGGCCGGGAACCTTCAGTTGGCACGTCATCAGTTCGCTCACCGACGACGTGGAGACGTTCCGTGACGGTGCCGACGTCACGGGCCCCGGACGCGTCTTCGGGATCACGATGACCGCGAGACGGCTGGATTCCACCAGGTGAAAGAGAGTTCGTCACCACGAACCCGTTCTGAATACGCCGACGTACCGGAGATGTTCCGGGAGATGAACTCCCTGCCGGCGGACTCGCAGGAACGGGAACGGGCCCGGGAGAAGATTGTGCGGCGGTGCATGCCGCTTGCGGAGCACATCGCGCACCGCTTCGACGGCCGGGGCGAACCGCGCGAAGACATCGCGCAGGTGGCTCGCCTCGGACTTGTGAACGCGGTGAATCGGTTCGACGTCGAGTGCGGCAGCGACTTCGTGTCGTTCGCGGTGCCGACGATCATGGGCGAAGTCCGCCGCCACTTCCGCGACAACAGCTGGGCGGTCAAGGTGCCCCGCCGGCTCAAGGAGTTGCATCTGCAGCTCGGCAGTGCCACTGCCGAGATGTCGCAACGGCTGGGCCGGGCGCCGACACCGTCAGAGTTGGCCGCCGAACTCGACCTTGACCGCGAAGAAGTGGTCGAGGCTCTGATCGCGGGGAGCGGCTACAACACGCTGTCCATGGACAGCGGCGGAGGCGGCGGCGACGAAGACAGCCCGCCTCTCACCGAGACGCTGGGTAGCCACGACGCGAACCTCGACCGCATCGAGAATCACGAGGCGCTGCGGCCGCTGCTCGACGCGCTGCCGGAGCGTGAGCGGACGGTGATCGTGCTGCGCTTCTTCGAGTCGCTGACTCAGAGCCAGATCGCCGAACGGGTCGGGATCTCACAGATGCATGTTTCGCGGCTGTTGGCGCGGACCTTAGCCCGACTCCGTGACGAGTTGAAATAAGCTGCGAGCCCGCACTGGGTCTGAAAAGCCTTGCAGCGCTTCGGCAATGGACGACACCACGGGCAAACGTGCCTCTTTGTCGCACACCCGCAGCAAACGCAGCACGGCATGGCCGGGCACCAGCGCCCATTCGATGCCACTGCGCTCGCAGTTCTCTGCGATGTCGAGGAGGCATCGAATGCATTGTGCACCAAGGAAATTCAGCTGACTCAGGTCCATCACCAGCGGCCTGTGCTCGCTGGTGCTGCGCTGGGTGAATTCGGCGAGATGGTGGATGTTGGACGCGTCCAACTCCCCGGTGGCCGCAATTACGATCGCGCCGGCATATGGGTGGGCGGCTAAGCACACCCCGGCGGCGGAAAACTGGGCGAGATAGCCGGATTTCCCCGTGGTGGAGAGTTTGGCGTTGTGAACAACAGTCATTGACGACCTCATCTGTTCGAGGGTGTCGCATAGGGGCGGAGCGGCCGGGCACTGGCCCCACGAGCAGGGAGTTCGAAAAACCTGCGCCACCCGAGACGTTCCGCTCAGGCTGTGAACTCAACCCTGCGCCTGACACTACTACCGCACTGACGGGGTGACAACCAGAAATGATGATGGTCGGTCGTCTTCTTAGGGTCTTATCAGCAGCGTGCAATCGTGGCTCAATTGTCCGAATCCATCGTCCTGTCTGAACGCGAAAGCTCTGCCTCGCCGATAGTTTCCTGGCCAGAATTGCCTGATTAAGCGGGGCGAGCCCAGCGGCGGAAACCGGCGTGTTGCTGGCCGACATGCTGACGACCGCGCCGCGAGCCCGTATCTGAAGAACCGTCCGTGGATCTCGGTGGGTCCGAATGCGCGTGGCGTTGTGCCAGTGGTGATTTCGGCATTTTCAGGGCGTTGGCACTCTGCGGCCTGCCCGGGTGCCGACATGCGAGCTGTGCGCGGCCGAAGCCTGCGGGGTAGCGCTCAGCGTGGCGGGACTCAGCCGCGCTGGGCACTCGCACCTGATGCGCTAGAAACCAAGCGCGCCAACGTGTGTGGCCGCTACTTGATCTCCGCCAGCACGGTTCCCTGGGTGATCGCGGCGCCAGGCTCGACGGCCAGCCCGGTGACGGTGCCGTCCTTGTGGGCGGTCACCGGGTTCTCCATCTTCATCGCCTCGAGCACCACGATCAGATCGCCGGTGCTGACCTCCTGGCCTTCTTCCACCGCGACCTTGACCACGGTGCCCTGCATCGGTGCGGTGACCGCATCACCCGAGGCGGTACCGGCACCGCCGTGCGAGCCGCGTTTGCGTGGCTTGGGCTTCTTGCGAAGGATGCCGGGGCTCGCACTGCTCGCAGCCGCGCCATTACCCAACGCAAGATCGCCCGGCAGCGACACCTCGAGCCGGCGGCCGCCCACCTCGACAACCACCTTCTGCCGTGGCAGGCTCTCGTCCTCGTCGAGCGGTTCGCCGCCGGTGAACGGCTCGACGGTGTTGTTCCATTCGGTCTCGATCCAGCGGGTGTGCACCGAGAAGCTCTCGCCGTCGCCGATGAACGCCGGATCACTGACCACCGCGCGGTGGAACGGGATCACCGTCGCGAGGCCCTCGACCTCGAACTCGGCGAGAGCCCTGCGCGCGCGTCGTAACGCCTCGTCGCGGTCGGCGCCGTACACGATCAGCTTGGCCAGCATCGAGTCGAACTGGCCGCCGATCACCGAACCGGTCTCCACGCCCGAGTCCAACCGGACGCCGGGGCCGCTTGGTGGATGGAACTTGGTGACGGGGCCTGGGGCCGGCAAGAAGTTGCGCCCGGCGTCCTCGCCGTTGATGCGGAACTCGATCGCGTGGCCGCGCGGCGTCGGATCCTCGGTGAGGTCCAGCTTGTCGCCGTTGGCGATCTTGAATTGCTGCAGCACCAAGTCAATGCCTGCGGTTTCCTCGGTGACCGGATGCTCGACCTGCAGCCGGGTGTTGACCTCGAGGAACGAGATCAGGCCGTCCTGGCCGACCAGATACTCGACGGTGCCCGCGCCGTAGTAGTGGGCCTCCTTGCAGATCCGCTTGGCCGACTCGTGGATCTCCTTGCGCTGCGCGTCGGTGAGGAACGGCGCCGGCGCCTCCTCGACCAGCTTCTGGAAGCGGCGCTGCAGCGAGCAGTCGCGGGTGCCGGCGACGATCACGTTGCCGTGCTGATCGGCGATCACCTGCGCCTCCACGTGGCGCGGCTTGTCGAGGTAGCGCTCGACGAAGCACTCGCCGCGGCCGAAAGCCGCCGTGGCCTCGCGCACGGCCGACTCGTAGAGCTCGGGGATCTCCTCGATGGTGCGGGCCACCTTCATGCCCTTGCCGCCGCCGCCGAACGCGGCCTTGATGGCGATCGGGACGCCGTACTCCCGCGCGAACGCCACCACCTCGTCGGCATCCTTGACCGGGTCCGGCGTGCCCGGCACCAGAGGTGCCTGCGCGCGGGCGGCGATATGGCGGGCAGTGACCTTGTCGCCGAGGTCGCGGATGGACTGCGGGCTGGGCCCGATCCAGATCAGCCCGGCATCGATGACGGCCTGCGCGAAGTCGGCGTTCTCCGATAAAAACCCGTAGCCGGGGTGGACGGCGTTGGCGCCGGATTTGCGGGCGGCGTCAAGAAGCTTCTCGATGTCCAGGTAGGACTCTGCAGACGTCTGGCCGCCCAGCGCGAAAGCCTCGTCGGCCAACCGTACGTGCGGCGCGTCGGCGTCAGGCTCGGCGTAGACGGCCACGCTTTCGAGTCCTGCGTCTCGCGCCGCTCGGATCACTCGGACCGCGATCTCACCGCGGTTGGCGACGAGCACCTTCGAGATCCGTGAACTGGCGTGACTAGGCACTGCGCCTCCTGGCTGGTCGGGTTGCTGGTCTCTCTAAGAGAAGTCTTTAAGAATGTAGCCGACGCCGAGTTCAACCGGCGCGCAGGTGCCGCTTGATGCGAGCGAGCATCGCCGACATGCCGCGCAGCCGCAGCGGACTGATCAACGCTGCCAGCCCGAGTTCGGTGTAGAAGTCGTCGGGCACCGCCAGGATGTCGTCGGCAGGCTGGTGATCCAGGGTGGCCAAGATCGACGCGAATCCGCGGGTGGTGGGGGCTTCTGCGGGGGCGCTGAAGAACAGCCGCACGTCGTCGCGGTTGCCGGCGTCGACATGCAAGAACAGCGGCGACTGGCATTCGGGAACCGGCTCCATCGCGGCCTCTTCCAGCTCGGCGGGCAGCGGCGGCAGCTCGTCGGCGAACTCCAGCAGCAGCTTGAGCTTGTCCTGGCCCTCCACCTCGCGGAAGTCGGACACCACCTCGGCCAGCGGAGCCGGAAGCGTCGACGTCATCGGGAGCCGGGCACCCCGCCTGGCTCGGGCCCCGCGACGATCGGCACCCGCACCGTGTTGCCCCATTCCGTCCACGAGCCGTCGTAGTTACGCACCTTGGGCAGGCCGAGCAGATGCGTGAGCACGAACCAGGTGTGGCTGGAGCGTTCGCCGATGCGGCAGTACACGATTGTTTCGCTGTCCGGCTTGAGGAAGCCGTACAGCTCCTCCAGCTCCTCACGCTTGCGGAACCGGCCGTCGTCCTGGGCGGCCTTCGCCCACGGAATCGACACCGCAGTGGGGATGTGGCCACCACGCAGTGCGCCCTCTTCGGGGTAGTCGGGCATGTGAGTGCGCTCGCCGGTGTACTCCTGCGGCGAGCGCACGTCGATCAGCGGCTGCTTGCCCAGTGCGGCCAGCACGTCGTCCTTGTACGCCCGGATCGGGGCGTCGTTGCGCTGCACCACCGGATAACCGCTGGAACGCCGGTCCGGGACCTCCAGCGTGGTTTCGCGCCCGCTCGAGATCCAGAGGTCGCGGCCGCCGTCGAGCAGGCGCACATCAGGGTGGCCGAACAACGTGAAAACCCACAGGGCGTATGCAGCCCACCAGTTGCTCTTGTCGCCGTAGATGACGACGGTGTCGTCGCGGCTGATGCCTTTGGAGTCCATCAGCGCGGCGAACTGCTCGCCGTCGATGTAGTCGCGCACGTGCGGGTCATTGAGGTCGGTGTGCCAGTCGATCTTCACCGCGCCGGGGATGTGGCCGACGTCGTAGAGCAGCACGTCCTCGTCGGACTCGACCACGGCCAGTCCGGGCGCGCCGAGGTGCGACGCCAGCCAATCGGCGGTGACCAACCGCTCGGGGTGGGCGTAGGACTGCAGTTGAGGGCTGGGATCGGGAGGCAATGGCACGTCAACGAGCCTAGCGCGGGTGAGATCGCGGCGAGTTCAACGCTATGGCGATCTCTACTCGAACTTCTGCTGCTTAGCGTTGAATTCGACGGTCAGGCGACAGGGTTGGCGGCCCAGAGCGCCGGTATCGACAAGCCGGCGCGGGCCAGCAGTCGGCGGGTGAGCGGCAGGCTGATGCCGATCACGCTCGACGGGTCGCCGTCGACGGCGTCGACGAACCAGCCGCCGAGGCCGTCGATCGTGAACCCCCCGGCGACGTTCAGCGGTTCGCCACTGGCCACGTAGGCTTCGAGCTCGTCGTCGGATGGATTCGCGAAATGTACTGCGGTGACCAGCGTTTCAGCGCTCTGATACGCAACATCGTTGTCTTGCAACCGAATCAGGCAGTGCCCGGTGTGAAGGTCACCGGTGTGACCGGCCATCGTCTGCCACTGCTGTTTCGCCTCCGCTGGCGACGACGGCTTGCCGCGCAGGCGCCCGTCGCAGTACAGCATCGAATCGCAGCCGATCACAACGCAATCG
Organism: Mycobacterium sp. NGS19; assembly: GCF_059813155.1. Lineage (NCBI taxonomy): Bacteria > Bacillati > Actinomycetota > Actinomycetes > Mycobacteriales > Mycobacteriaceae > Mycobacterium > Mycobacterium sp. NGS19. Next base: position 624,035 of record NZ_JCALEB010000003.1, on the reverse strand, counting down.
GCGGCAACGGCGGCATCGAGCCGAGCGACGACGTCTTGGGCTTTCGCGGTCGCCAGCGCAGTGGTGACCATCTGCGGTGGGCCGTCTTCTTGCGCGGCGATCACCGCGTCCTCGTCGACACCGGAGACCACGACGAGAGGCTCGATCCCCGCCTGGCGCAAGACCTTTCGCCGCCCCGACGAGGCCGACCCGAGCACCACCCGGGTCATCGGCGCATATACGTCCGTTCCAGCAACGTGACGCGCTCCCACGAGAAAATCGCATAGCGCAGCTTGCTGACGGGATGACCCCACAGGTTGCGTTCTCTGACCGTGGGCGTGAGCGTGCCGCCGGAGGCGCCACCGAGCACCGCCACCAGCGCGGCGATGTCCTCGTCGGTGGGCTTGCCGCGCTCGATGTGGATGTCGACGTGCGCCGGCGCGGCGGCCGTTTCGTTCGGCTCCCCTGGCAGATCTGTCATGGCTGTGCGTCCCCGTCTGTCACGTGTGCTGGATCGTTCGCTGCGCTCACAGTGGAATGTTGCCGTGCTTCTTCGGCGGCATCTGAGTGATCTTGCGTTCCAACAGCCGCAGTGCGGTCGCGATGTACCCGCGCGTGTGTGACGGGGGGATCACCGCGTCGACGTAGCCGCGCTCCGCGGCGATGTACGGGTTGACCAGCGTGTCCTCGTAGTCCTGCTGCAGCTTGAGGCGCAGCGCCTCGACGTCCTCGCCGTTGCGGGCGGCCTCGGCCAATTGCTGGCGGTAGACGAAGCCCACCGCGCCGGAGGCGCCCATCACCGCGATCTGCGCGGTCGGCCAGGCGACGTTGACGTCGGCGCCCATGTGCTTGGACCCCATCACGTCGTAGGCACCGCCGTACGCCTTGCGGGTGATGACGGTGATCTTGGCGACGGTTGCCTCGCCGTAGGCGTACAGCAGCTTGGCCCCGCGCCGGATGATGCCGTTGTACTCCTGGTCGGTGCCCGGCAGGAAGCCGGGCACGTCGACCAGCGTGACGATCGGGATGTTGAAGCAGTCGCAGGTCCGGACGAACCGGGCCGCTTTCTCCGACGCGTTGATGTCCAGGCAGCCGGCGAAGTGGGTCGGCTGGTTCGCGACGATGCCGACCGGCCGGCCCTCGATGCGGCCGAAGCCGACGATGATGTTCGCGGCGTAGCCGGCTTGCACCTCCAGGAACTCGTCGTCGTCGAGGATCCGGGTGATCACCTCGTGCATGTCGTAGGGCTGGTTCGGCGAGTCCGGAATCAGGGTGTCCAGCTCGAGGTCTTCGGCGGTCAAGTTGTCCTCGATGGCGCCTTCGGGAACCGGAACGGGGTAGACGGGCGGATCGGCGTAGTTGTTGGGCGGCAGATACGACAGCAGGTCGCGCACATAGTCGAACGCGTCCTGTTCGCCGGAAGCGACGTAATGCGCGGTGCCGGACTTGGCCATGTGGGTGTGCGCGCCGCCGAGTTCCTCCATCGTGACGTCCTCGCCGGTGACGGTCTTGATGACGTCCGGGCCGGTGATGAACATCTGGCTGGTCTGGTCGACCATCACGACGAAGTCGGTGAGCGCCGGGGAGTAGACGTGTCCGCCCGCCGCAGCGCCCATGATCAGCGAGATCTGCGGGATGACGCCTGACGCCAAAATGTTGCGGTGGAAGATCTCGCCGTACAACCCCAGGGAGACGACGCCCTCCTGGATCCGCGCGCCGGCCCCGTCGTTGATGCCGATGAGCGGCCGGCCGGTCTTGATGGCCAGGTCCTGCACCTTGACGATCTTCTCGCCGTACACCTCGCCGAGGCTGCCGCCGAACACCGTCGCGTCCTGGGAGAAGATGCACACGTCGCGGCCCTCGATGGTGCCGTATCCCGTCACCACGCCGTCGCCGAGAGGCCGTTTCTGGTCGAGTCCGAAGTTCTTGCTGCGGTGCCGGGCCAGCGCGTCCAGCTCCACGAACGAGCCCTCGTCGAGCAGCGCGTAGATCCGCTCCCGGGCGGTCAGCTTGCCTTTGGCGTGAACCTTCTCGACGGCGGCCTCACCGACCGGGTGCAAGGTCTCCTCGGTGCGCCTGCGCAGTTCTGCCAGCTTGCCGGCGGTGGTGTGGATGTCGATGGTGTGCTCGGCAGCCGGCTCCGCGGTGTGGTCGGCAGTGTCGTTCTTCGTGCTGCTCGTCATGGACGTCGATGGTATCGGTACGTTGCGGGCACGAATCGACGGAGCCGAACGGCTCCCGCCGAAGGCCGTGATCCTGGCAACAGATCGTTGCTGGTCGCAGAAAAGCGTCCCGGATGCGGTCCGTTGTCTTTAGGATGATGCAAGCGCGACGCGTGCGGCACCACCACACCAGACGGCTACCACAGGTTGACTGACTCGCCGGAAGATCTGTTGTCTTCGCCGCGCGAACTAGACCCTGGCCTAGCCGAAATTAGCTCTGACGGTCTATTCACATGCGCCGCAGGAATGCTGATAGTTGCGAGGTGTTCTTTCCATCAGCTCGCGACCGTAGGCGGCCGCTGGCGAGGGGATCGAACGCATGTGGTTCTAGTACTGGCGTCACTTGCCGCAGGACCGCGCCGCAACACTCACCGAATCGGAACGGCGGTGTTCGTGTCCTCGTCGGGGAACGGCCCCGCTACAGACCGCTGACGGCTGACGGTCAGACAGGCAGACCCACACCGCTGAGCAAGCCACGAGTCGGTTGGCCCCCGGATGCCGTCGACTAGCGTGGGCAAGTCGGACTCGGCTTGGGAAGAATCAGAGGGCGCGGACGTGCTCCGCGACGCAAGTCTTCTGATTGTCGATGACTGCAAGCTCTACCGCGACAATCTGGCTGCGGTTCTGGTTGCCAACGGGGCGGCCGTTCCAAGCGTCGCGTGGGATCTGCCCTCGTTGATCCGAACGCTCGAAGATACCGCGCCGCACGTCATCGTATTGATGATGGCGACTCGCGACAGCAAGATCTTGCTCAGGGCCGCAAGAGAATTCACTCCCAGCGCGCGAGTGATCGCCGTGGGTTTGTCGGAAAACGACGAATCGGAGATCGTCTCCTGTGCCGAAGCGGGTGTCGCCAGCTACCACTTGCGCACCGAGTCCCTTGCCGACCTTCTTCTCTTGATACGGAAGGTTGCTGCCGGGGAGTCGTCGTATTCGCCAAAAGTTTCCGCGATTTTGCTTCGCCGGTTGTCGGCGCTTTCTTCCGGAAAGGGCCAACTGGCGGGACGGGAACTAGTTCTCACGGCGCGCGAGGCCCAGATCCTTCGGATGGTGGAACTAGGCCTTTCGAATCGCGATATCGCGGTACGGCTCCACATCGCCGTTCATACCGTCAAGAACCACGTGCACAGCCTATTGATCAAGCTTGGCGTCAGTACACGCGCCGAAGCCTCGACGCTGTCCCGCAGTCTCGGGTACACCGTCAGCAACCAGGGGAACTAGACCGCGGTCTATCAGAAGTTCGCTCTGACGGTCCATTTACATACGCGACCCGACTTTCGATAGTTGCGATGTGTTCTTCGGATTAGCTTCAAGATCCAGTTGCCGTTCGCTGGCGAGCGAATCGGCGGCCATCTTTTCGGCACCGCCGATCCCGCCCACCACGTCGACTCCGCGACGTCGGCACCTGGCGGCCGCGTGACTTCCAGCATCCGTGTCGACCTTCCCGAGACCGATACCGGCGAGGACGTCATTGCGGACTTCACCGCTGCGGCCCGAGAGTGGCCGCACCGTGCTGCCATCGTGCACAACGGGTCGTCCATCACCTATCGAGACCTCGCAGAGCGCGTGCGCTGCACCGGATTCGGCTATCGGAGACTGCGATTCGGCGCTGATGGAGCACCCGTTCTGATCGGCGCGTTGGTATCCCACACACCCGTCGTGGTGAGCCACTTGCTGGGGATACTGCAAGCCGGTGCGGTCTATTGCCCGATCGACGCCGCGCTTCCGGTCGCGCGCAAGGAGGAGCTCGCCGCGGTGCTCGGCGTGGACCGTCTTTTTGTGACAGGGCGGCACTCGCAGCAAGCAGGCACCCTGCGGATCGAAGCCGTCGACGAAGACCTGGTTGTTGCGGATACCGAGGATGCTGAACTGTCTCAGTTCCTATGGCGCCAAAGCGATCCCGCTTATGTGCTGTGCACCTCCGGCTCTACCGGAACGCCGAAACCGGTGGTGGTGTCTCGGCGTGCCCTTACCATCACGGTGCGCGCGCTGCGCGGCCTCTTCGGGCTCACCCCAGCAGACCGCGTGCTCCAATTCGCCTCGCTCGGCTGGGACACCTGCTTCGAAGAGATCTTGCCTGCGTTGACTGCCGGCGCGACATTGGTTTTCGACGACGCGGCCCATTCCGGTTCGTTCCGCCCGTTCCTGCGCATGCTGGCGGAACGGGAAGTCAGCGTGCTCGATCTGCCGACGGCGTTCTGGCACGAGCTCGTGCTTTTTTTGCATGAGGAGCGAGCGACACTTCCAGACAGCATCCGACTGGTCGTGATCGGCGGCGAGCGAGTCGACTCGACCCGGTTGCGGCAGTGGCGCGACCTCGATCTCGGGCACGTCAGCTTGCTCAATACCTACGGGTGTACCGAAACGACGATGGTGACCCACGCGGTGCACCTAAGTGGCCCACGCGCCGAGCCGGACGTCGTCGCCTACGACGCCGAGGCGCCCCTGGGTCGTCCGCTGCCCCATGTGCGCGATTACGTCACCGACGAGGGTGAGCTGTTGGTCTGCAGCCCCTCGTTGGCCACCGGATACCTCGGCATGCCGGAACTGACGGCGGCTGCGTTTCCGGTCGCCGATCACGGATCGGGACCAGCCCGGTGGTTCCGAACCGGCGATCTGGTCGTCCGTGGCGAATACGGGACCCTCTACCCTCGGGGCCGCGCTGACGAACAGGTGAAAGTCTCTGGCGTTCGCGTACATCCGGCCGAGGTGGAGGCGCAGTTGAACACCCACCCTGCGGTCGTGGGGGCGGTCGTGATGGGCGAACGGCGGCTCGGGCAGATGACGTTGACGGCCTATGTCGTGCGGTCCGGGGCGACGACCTCCGCTGAGTTGAGGCGTTACCTGCGTGACCGCCTGCCGGCCCAATTCGTACCCAGCACAGTGAGATTCGTTGCTGCGCTGGCCTATACCTCGAGCGGAAAAGTTGATCGGGCGGCCACGCGACGTGCCGCAGTCGAGCACGACAGCGAAGGAGCAGGATGAGCGCCGACCACATTGTCCAGATTTTTCGGAGGGTCCTCGCCACCAGCGAGGTGAAGGCGAGCTCTGACTTCTTCGAACTCGGCGGCGACTCGCTGCTCGCGACGCGCGTACTCAGCGCGCTCGCAAGGGATTTCGGAACGGAGCTGTTGTACGAGGACTTCGTCGAAGACCCCTCGCCGGCCGGGTTGTTCGCCAAAGTAGCCGGCGCGGCGTGATGGATGGAGTCGGCATGCGCGTGGTCGTCGTCGGGGCAGGCCTGGCCGGACTGACCGCCGCACTCGACTTGGCGGCGGCGGGCGCGGACGTCACAGTGCTGGAGGCCCGCGATCGAGTCGGCGGCCGGATGCACGGTATCCCGGTGGCGCAGCGTGTTTACGCCGACGGCGGTGCTGCCTATCTGGGCGTACGGCATACCGAGCTTCTCGCAATGGTGCGCGAGCACGGGCTTGGTCTGGCCTCCACAGCGATGGTCGGGGACAGCACGTTTCTGCTGTCGGATCGGCGGACGACAACCGCAAGTCGGGTACCGCCACTGGACGCCGTCGCGCTCGGCGAACTATTCGATCAGCTCGAGGATCTCGTCGATCAGGTCCGGCTCGATGCGCCGTGGCAATCCCCGGACGCCGAACGCCTCGACCACCTGACAGCCGCGCGCTGGCTTGCCGACACGGTCAAGCATCCGGACGCGCACACCTTCTTCCCGCTGTTCATCGGCGAGATGATGGCGGCCGACCCGACGACGATCTCTGCTCTGCACATGGCCTTCTATCTGCGTTCCGGCGGAGGGATCCGCTATCTGAACGCCTTCGAGGGCGGGGCGCAGCAGTGGCGGATCGACGGCGGAGCCCACCTGCTGTGCCAGGCGCTCGCCCGACGACTCGGCGAGCGAGTCATCTTGCGGCGTTCGGTACGTGCCATCGAGCAAGACGCCGAAGAGGTTGTCGTGCAATGCGTCTCGGGTCTCGACGGCACACCGTGTGCGTATCGAGCCGATCGGGTGGTGGTCGCCATCCCGCCGCTGTTGGCGCAGGGTATCGAGTTCCGGCCCGGTCTTCGCGCACCGCGGGCGACGGTGGCCACCGGCCGCGGCTGTGCGGTCAAGGTCCACCTGAGTTATCCGGCGCCGATATGGCGGGAGCACGGCATGTCCGGGTGGTCGGTGAGTGACAGCGGGCCGTTGCTGTCGACGGTCGATGATTCACCGCCCGATGAATCTGTCGGCGTGCTCACGGGATTCGTCACCGGCGCCGCCGCATCGGCATTCTCCGCGCTGTCGAAGACCCAGCAGCAGGACGCCGCGCTGGCCCACGCCGGCCGGCTTTTTCCACAGTTACCGCAGCCGACAGGATGCGCGGTGACCGACTGGCTGGCCGAGGAATACAGCAGGGGATGCTATGCGGCCCTGTTGGGTCCCGGCGACTGGTTGCGGCTCGGCCCGACACTGACCGAACCTCATGGCCGCGTCCACTGGGCCGGCACCGAAACCAGCCTGGAGTTCTTCGGGCTGATGGAGGGTGCGATCCGGTCGGGCCAACGCGTCGCGGCCGAATTGATCCACGGCGCTCCAGCAGCGACCGCTTCGCGAAAGGTCGTGCTGCAATGACACTACTCAGCGAACAAGGGCGTATTGGCTTCACCGCCGCAACCGATCAGCCGTACGCCTATGCACGTAAGGAGTTGTTCGAACCGGATTGGCGTCGCTATCCGGGTTGGGCTACGGTCACCGACCGCGAATGGCGAGATCCGCAGTGGCAGCGGGCTCATTGCGTCAAGAATGTCCCGCAACTTCGCGCGGTGGCAGGGGATCTGCTCGAGGAACGGTTCTACGCCGACTTGCTTGCCGATCAGCAGCAGAGCGCGACGATGTCGATGTTGCTGCCGCCGCAGATGCTGAACACTATGGCACCGAGATGCGATGCGGCACAAAGGTTTACCGACGCCTTCTATGCCGATCCGATCCGGCGTTACATGCTGCCGGTGCTCAGCGACCGGGCGTCGGAATGGACCTCGCATCCCTACGCCGAGCGAGATTCGTTGCACGAGAGCGACATGTGGGTGGTGGAGGGACTGACTCATCGGTATCCCACCAAGGTGCTCGCCGAACTGCTGTCGACGTGCCCCCAATATTGCGGGCACTGCACGCGGATGGACCTGGTCGGCAATTCCACACCGACGATCACCAAGACGAGACTGACTCTGCGCCCGGCCGACCGGCAGAGCCGGATGCTTGACTACCTGCGCACCACGCCGACTGTGCGTGACGTCGTCGTGTCAGGCGGGGATGTGGCGAACGTGCCATGGCCGCGGCTGGAATCGTTTGTCACACAGCTGCTCGAGATCGACACCATCCGCGATATCCGCTTGGCCACGAAGGCGCTGATCGCGTTGCCGCAGCACTGGCTGCAAGACGATGTTCTCGACGGTGTCGGCCGCGTGGCGAGCGTTGCAGCCGCGCGCGGAGTGAACCTGGCGCTGCACACCCACGCCAATCATGTGCAGTCGGTGACACCGCTGGTCGCCGCGGCGGCGCGGGGTCTGCATGACGCAGGACTGCGTGACGTGCGCAACCAGGGGGTGTTGTTGCGCGGGGTGAACGCCACTGCCGACGACCTGCTCGACCTGTGCTTTGCGCTGCAGGGCGAAGCGAACATCTCGCCTTACTACTTCTACATGTGCGACATGATCCCCAACGCCGAACACTGGCGCACGCCATTGTCGCAAGCTCAACAGCTGCAGCTGTCGATCATGGGATACCTGCCCGGTTTCGCGACGCCACGCATCGTTTGCGACGTTCCCTATGTCGGCAAGCGGTGGGTTCACCAGGTGGCACGGTACGACCGGAACCTCGGAATCTCCTACTGGACAAAGAACTACCGTACTGGGCTCGACGGCTCGCACGCCGAAGCGTTGACCCGCGTCTACCCCTTCTACGACCCGATCGACAGTCTGCCCGCGTCCGGCCAAGCGTGGTGGCGGGAGAACAGCCACCTTCCCTGTGACGCAGCACTTTCGGTCGGCGACGACTCGGTCGCGCCCGCTGCCGAAGGCGGCGCCGCTGCGACCCCGGCAGACCTTCGATGACCGCACTCCGACCAATATCGCCGCCAACATCTCTCGACCATCCGGGGGCAACCATGACCACCATGGAATACAAGTCAGGCCAGAGCAATTCGGCGCCTGAAGGTTCCGACACGGCTTGCCGAGAAGGCGACGCACGATATGCCGGGAAGGCGAGCCACGCGAGGTGGCGCAACGTGACCGCGCCTCCACTCGTTCGCCGATTCAGGTCCCACCCGGGGTTCCGGTCGGAGTCGGCGGATCGGGTGATGGAAAAGGTCACCGCTGCCAGAGCCCGCGGGCGCCAATGGAAGCGGTCGTACCGGCGGCAGGTGGTGGTGACGGATACCATCGCTGTGATGGCGGCGGTCACTGCCGCTCAGTTAGCACGATTCGGCCTACCGCAGCATGGTCATCCGATGATCAGCAGCGGGGAGTGGCGCTACGTCACGGCCTGCTCCATCGGTCTGATGGTCATCTGGATCGCAGCCTTGGGATTGCAGCAGTCATGGGATCTATCGCTGGCGGGGATCGGCTCAGAGGAGTACCGCCGGGTTGTCACCGCGACTGCCTGGGTCTTCGGAATCATCGCTGTCACTGATCTGCTGCTTCAACTCGGAATGGTCCGGGGCTACCTCGCGATTGCACTTCCAGTCGGCCTCGCAGGACTGCTCGTGGGCAGATACTTGTTGAGACGCAAACTGGCCCGCAAGAGAGCGCGCGGTGCCTTCACGAGCCAGATTGTGGTGCTCGGCAGGCCGCAGTCCGTCATCGCGTTGTGCAACACCATGAACCGGTGCAGCTATGCCGGCTACCGGGTGGTCGGTGCATGTCTGCCGGATTTCTGCGGCGGAGTGGGACTCGAGCTCGAAACCGCGGCCGGAACCATTCCGGTTTTGGGCAACGAACACTCGGTCGCGGAGGTGGTTCGCCTGACCAATGCGGATGCCCTTGCGGTTACTTCGGCTGAGCAACTAGGCCAGGAGCACATGCGGACGCTGACCTGGCAACTCGACTCGTTGGGTATCGACCTTATCGTCATGCCGGGCATGGTCGATATCGTGGGCCCCCGGCTCAAGATCCGGCCGATTGACAATATGCCGCTGTTCCACGTAGCGCGGTCTCGCCACGACGGTGCGTTGCGGTATCACAAGCGGTTCTTCGATCTTGTCTTCGGAAGCATTGCGCTGCTGATGTTTTCGCCGATCATGGTGTTTGCCGCGGTCGCGATCAAGTTGCATGACGGAGGACCCGTGTTCTTCCGTCAGGAACGTGTGGGCTACAAAGGCGTTCCATTTCGGATCTTCAAGTTCAGAACAATGAACACCGACTCCGAGGCCCAGCTGGAGGCTGAGCGGGCCATCGCCGGACAGACCGACTGCATCTTCTACAAATCGGCTGCGGACTCGCGTATCACACCAATCGGACGGTGGCTGCGGAAGACGAGTATCGACGAGATTCCTCAACTGTTGAACGTCATCGCCGGCTCGATGAGTCTCGTCGGCCCACGGCCGCTCGTTCCCGGTGAGGGCTCGTCGGTCGAGTACTTCATCGAGCGCAGGGGACTTGTCAAGCCCGGAATGACTGGCCTGTGGCAGGTGTCCGGCAGGTCCGACGTCTCCGCCGAGGAACGTGTGCGCCTCGATCACTTCTATGTCGACAACTGGTCCTACGTCCAGGACATGCTGATCATCCTGCGGACGGCGCGGGCGGTGTTCAAAGCCCACGGTGCCTACTGATCGCCATCAACCCTGCGACGAATTGACGGACCACTCATGAAGTCTCCCGCCTTGACCTTCCACGAAAGCGCTGACGTACGGGCATCGGATCCAGACGTCCGTACGGATGCTGCCTTCGGTGCCGCGTCGCTTTCCGGTCTGGTGGTCTGCGTGGTCGCCTGCCATTTCCGTCCGGAGTCGTCGGGTAGCGCGCCGTACAACTCTTTTCTCGTCGACACGCTTGCGGAGGCAGGCGCAACGGTGAAAGTCGTTACCGGGGTGCCGCATTACCCCCAGTGGCGCGTCATGGACACGCAGTATCGACTGGGCCTGCGGTGGCGTGAATCGATCACTGCGGCACCAGGGCGCGGCTCGGTGAGCATCCTCCGGCTTCGACATGCAGTGCCGCGGAACCCCGACCTTCTAGGCCGCATGCGCCAAGAGCTGAGCTTCGCCGCGCTGAGCGCTCCCGCTGTCGCCGCAACGCGAGCCGACATAGTGATCGGCGTGACGCCGTTGCTCGGCGCAGCCTTCGCCGGCGTGGTGGGCCGGCGTGGGCGTCCATTCGGCGCCATCGTGCACGACCAGGTGGGGAAGGCCGCCCTGCAGTCAGGCAGTACCGGCGGTCGGGTCGCGAAAATGGTTGCAGCCGCCGAGTATTCGGTGCTGCGGCGAGCCAACCGGGTCGGCGTTATCACTGACAGGTTCAGTCCTGCGCTAGTCGCAGCCGGAGTGCATCCCGATCGGATCAGCGCGGTGCCTCTCTTCTCACACGTGAGTCCTGTTAGCCTGTCTCCTGCCGCGGCGCGGCGCGCGCTCGGCTGGCCCGACACCGGTCGTCTCACTGTCGTGCACACCGGAAACATGGGCATGAAACAAGGCCTGGAGCACGTTTTAGAGGCGGTCCGGCTTGCGAACGACCGACATCCGGGAGCCATCGAGTTCGTCCTCGTAGGCGACGGCAACACGAGACAAGCGCTGCAACGGCAGTCCGCAGATCTCGCTGGTCTCCGCTTCGTCGACCCCGTCCCCGAAGAGGACTATCCCCTCGTTCTCGCAGCGGCGGACATCCTGCTGGTTCACGAACGCCCAGGAGTCCGCGAAATGTCGCTTCCCAGCAAGCTGACGTCGTATACCACCGCGTCACGGCCGATAATCGCCGCGGTCGCGGACAACAGCATCACCAGATCATTCTTGTGCTCTGCGCAGGCCGCACTGTTGGTGCCCAATGGTGATCCGGAAGCGCTTGTCGACGGCCTACGTCGGATCACCTCCGACGACTCTCTGCGTTCCCGACTGGTGGACAACGCCCGTCGCCTCGGGCGCGAGCAATTCTGCGAACGCAGCGGCCGGCAGCACTTCGTTCGCTTCGCCCGAGCGCTCGCCGAAGACACGGCCCGGCCACCAGAAGGCTCCGAATCCGGGCATCGATGAACTCTTGCAACAAAGGATGTAGAGATATGAAAAAGGCTGTTATCACGGGGATTACCGGTCAGGACGGGTCCTACCTCGCAGAGCTGCTGCTCGACAAGGGCTATGAGGTGCACGGACTGATCCGCCGATCATCGTCGTTCAACACCTCGCGGATCGACCACATGTACGTCGATCCGCATGATCCCGACGCGCGATTGTATCTCCACTACGGCGACCTCAGAGACGGCGCCCGCCTGGTGACGCTGTTGTCGGACATCTCGCCCGACGAGGTGTACAACCTCGCTGCACAGTCACATGTTCGGGTCAGCTTCGACGAACCGGAGCACACCGGCGACACCACAGGGATGGGCTCGACACGGCTGCTCGAGGCGGTGCGGCTCTCGGGCGTGCAATGTCGCTTCTATCAGGCGTCGAGTTCGGAAATGTTCGGAGCATCACCACCTCCCCAGAACGAGGACACACTGTTCTATCCGCGTTCGCCCTATGGCGCCGCGAAGGTCTACGCGTACTGGATCACCAAGAATTACCGCGAAGCGTACGGAATGTTCGCGGTGAACGGCATTTTGTTCAATCACGAGTCACCGCGTCGCGGTGAGACTTTCGTGACCCGAAAGATCACTCGGGCGGTTGCGCGGATCAAGGCCGGACTCCAGCGCGAGCTGTACCTGGGCAACCTCGACGCGGTTCGTGACTGGGGCTATGCGCCGGAATACGTGGAGGGCATGTGGCGCATGCTGCAAGTCGACGAGCCCGATGACTACGTATTGGCAACGGGCCAGGGCCACACTGTTCGGGATTTCGTCGAGATCGCCTTCGACAGAGCGGGTCTCGACTGGCAGGACTACGTGAGATTCGACAAGGGGTATGTCCGCCCCACAGAGGTCGATGCGCTTATCGGTGACTCGTCGAAAGCTGCGCGGTTGCTCGACTGGAAAGCCGAGGTGCTCACGCCGGATCTCGCCGCAATCATGGTAGATGCGGATATCGACGCGCTGCGTTGCGAGGGCACGCCATGGGTGGACAAGCCGTTGCTGGTCGGCCGGTCCTAGCGAGCTGATTGCGATGACGTCACGGACAGATAGCTCGGATCGCATGCGAATACTGCACGCGGTCACGTTGCTCAGTCCCGACGGGGCGTATGGCGGACCGGTCCGGGTCTCACTCAACCAGGCTTCGGCATTACGCAGTCGGGGGCACTCAGTGACTCTTGCCACGGCTGAGAGGGGTTTCGACGTCGCGCCGACTTGCGTAGACGGAACACCGCTCGTGGTCCGGCCCGCCAGGCGTCTGGTCCCTCGCTCCGGGTTTGCCGGCCTTTGTGCGCCGGGTTTGGTGACGTGGCTTCTTCGTACGCGCAGCCAGTTCCACGCGGCGCACGTTCACCTCGCGCGTGACCTCGTCCTGCTGCCTCTGGCGGTAGCCATGATGCGGTTGAAGCTGCCTTTCGTTCTTCAGCCGCACGGCATGATCCCCCCGGGGGCGCACCCGCTAGCGCCGCTGATCGACCGCTCGGTCGTCAGCAAGCTGCTGAGCCACGCACACGAAGTCTTCTACCTGACAACCGATGAGCGCGACGCGCTCGACGAGGTCGCCGGAGGCAGAGCTCGCCTCACTTCGTTTCCCAACGGCGTACCGCTGTATGAGAAGGCGACATATTCGCGGAACGTGCCCGAGGTGCTGTTCCTTGCTCGCCTGCATCCGCGCAAGCGTCCGGTTGACTTCGTCACGGCGGCACTCGAACTGAACGCGCGTGGTCTTTCCGCGGATTACACCCTCGTCGGCCCGGACGAAGGCGAAGGCAGGCGGGTTCAACAGGCGACCGTCCATGCCGACAACATCAACTGGGCGGGCCCGATCACAAGCGGAGCCGGGCCGGCCCGCATGAGGCAGGCGTCGATATACGTGTTGCCCTCCGTGAGCCCGGAACCCTATCCGATGGCAGTACTCGAGGCGATGTCTGTCGGGCTTCCCGTCGTGGTCACGAATCAATGCGGTCTAGCGCCCGTGGTCCGAAAATACAACTGCGGCATCGTCATCGAGCCGGGGGCGCCGAACGTCGCAAAAGCCGTCCGCGACCTACTCTCGGCCCCCGAGGCTGCGCGTTCGATGGGTGAACGAGGGCGCAAAGCGGTCATCCACGACCTCGGCATGTCGTACATCGGGCAGCGGTTGGAGAACAGCTATGCGGATGCGGCATTCGGCGCCAGGCGGTCCGCATGAAGTCTTGGCTTCTCTCATGGAGATCTGCGATTCCGAACTCAGTCCTCGTGCTCCTACTGGTGGCAGCAACGGTCACCACGACTGTGCTTGTCACTGATCGCACGCCGGAAACGCTGCCGCCGAGGCATGACGGCCCGGTGCGGGTGTCAGTGATCGGTGATTCCTACAGTGCCGGTCCTGACAACGACGTGGTATGGCCTTCACTGATCGCCGCCGGATCTGCGCTCAGCATCTCCGATGTTGCTGTCGCAGATGCTACTTATGCGGGTGGCAAAGGGTGGAGCGGGCGTTTCGCCGATCAGATCGACAAGGCACTCGCCTCCAAACCTGAGGTGATCGTCGTCTTCGGCGGCCTTGGCGATGCCGGGCTACCTGACGGGCAGATCACCCAATCGGCGATCGATCTCTTCGCCGAACTGACGAGGCGGGCGCCGAACGCCAAAGTGGTGGCGTTCGGCCCGATTTGGCACGAGGATCCGGTACCGGACGTGTTCATGGCGCTCGACGCGGACATCGCGGCCGCCGCCAAAAGCAATCACATCACCTACATTCCGCTCATCCGGGAGAAGTGGCTGTTCGCCGATGGGTTGATGCAGGGCGACAACGCGCCAACCGACGACGGTCAGTCGGTGCTGGCGCGCCAACTGAACCCTCTTCTACTGCAGCAGATTCGCGAGTCGCAACCGGGCGCTGTGCAATGAGTAGCAGTCTTTCGGTCAACGTCACGTTACCTCGGAAGTCGACGCTTGCCCTCGCCGTTCTCGCGCTCGTGGCAGTGGTCGGCGTCCCACTCGCCATCGTCGACACGATGGCGGCGGGGCCGCCGGTCACCCAGTTCGCCAAGGTTGCGGAGGGGATCCCACCCACCCTACCGAGCAGGTCCAGTCCCGCGGTGTTGTTCATCGGCGACTCTTACACGCAAGGCCCTGACACGCCTGACTTGAGCTATGGCTGCATGACGGCGACACAACTGGGTTGGGAGTGCAACATCGCGGCTCAGGGCGGAACGGGTTATCTCGCCGGCGGTCCGGGGCACCGGCTGCCGGTGACTCCACCCGAGTTGCCCTCGACGTCATTTCTGGAACGACTGCCGCGCCTGCGGGAGTTGTACCGCGCCGACATCGTGATTCTCGACGGCGGCCGTAACGACATGCAGTTCGCCACATCCGATGTGGACCCGATATTCGCGTACACGGTGAAGCAGGTGATTCAGTTGTGGCCCAACAGCCATGTAGTCGTGATCGGACCATGGTTCCTCAACGAGCCGGTAATCAGGCCGCCATCTCTTGACGGCGCAACGATCGGCGACGACTTCCGATCGGTGCTTCGCTCCAATCCTGATTTCGACGCCGTGGATTTCATCGATCCTGGAGCCCTCGGCTGGTTCGTCGGTATCGACAGATCGCCATACGTGGCCGAGGACGGAATACACCCGAGCTTCGCGGGCGTCAAGAAGATCGCCGAACTCCTCACCGACGCCCTGCGGGCAGACGGGTTCACGAACCCGTCATGAACTCCGCTCTTAGCAACTATGTGCTGGTGCTGCGGCGCTGGTGGCGCATCGTGGTCGCATTCACGCTGCTGTCGATGACGGCGACTGCCCTGTACTACATCGCGAGTCCGCCCGAATACTCTTCTCAGGCTGTTCTTTTCGTGTCGACTCCGCGGGACGACGCACGCAGCTATTACGACGGCGATGACTATGCAAAGAAGCGAGCGGACACCTATCTCACTTTGAGCAAGAGTCCCGAGATAGCCCAGCGAGTCATCGACGACCTCGGACTGGAAACCGGCGCGCAGCAGATGCTTGGTCGCGTCAACCTCGCCCCTATTCGCGACACTGTGCTTCTCCAGCTGACGACGACCGGTGACACCCCGCTGCAGTCTCAGGTGATCGGTAATACCTACATCGACGAACTTCGCCGAACCGTCAACGCCCTGGAATCAGTATCCGGCGGGCTGGCCCCGCGCGTGGACTTGGTGCCAGTGCAGCCTCCGACGTTTGCGGGCCGCGCCGGGATGTTTCCGCCGTGGATCATCATCGGCGCCGTGGCGGCGCTGGGACTCATCGTCGGTGCGCTCGGCGCAGTCGTGGCTGCTCTACTGGACGGACGGATTCGTCGTGCCGAGGACGCGGCGGAGGCGACCGGGACGCCTGTGCTAGCGACGTTCCGCTCGTCAATCTGTTGGCAGGTGGATGACTTTCAGCCGTGCGACGGTGAGCCCGGCCGACAACTTCGAAGCACACTCGACCGGTTGGCATTACTCGGGTCGCGGGTCGTGATGGTGGCCTCGGCCGAAAGTGCCGCGGGCAAGACGGGTGTGGGGCTCACCGCCGCTCGAGTACTCGCCGAGAGGGGCTCGACGGTGGCCCTGGTGGACTTCGATTCCCGCGGCTCCCGGCTTGCTTCGACTCTCGGCCTCGACGGCGCAGAGACGGTCGACGCAATCATCCACCGAATCTCGCTGTGCTATCAGGCGTCACCAGCGGTTCTGGCGCCGCCTCGGGCCAATTGGCATGGCGTCGTGGTGATTCCCTTCGGCTCGGTCGACGACGACCCGGGTGCGATAGCGGATCACCCTGGAACAGCGGCGATGTTCGGTGCGCTGCGCAGTGCGTACGACTGGGTGATCGTCGACACTCCTGCTGCGAACGAATTCAGTGATGTGGTGCGACTGGCCAGGCACGCTGACGCGGTGGTGTTGACCGCCAAGGCGGGGCGTACCAAGTTCGACGAACTTCGCGCTGTGTGCAACCAGTTGAAGCTGGCCGACGCGAATGTATTGGGTGTCGTGTTCGTCGACGACAACGGACGCGGTCGCCAACGAGGCGTCCCGGCCCGCAACAGCGAACCCGTCGATGAGTCCGGGCACCGTCGGCTCGACTTCGAGCCTTCGATCTGACTTGACAAGGAGACTGTCGTGGATTTTCAAACCATCGTTCGCGGGATACGACGCAGGTGGTGGATCGTGGCCATCGCGGCCGTCGCCGGCATTGTCGTCGGGTACCTGGCAAGTAGCTTCGCCACTCGCGAATACACCGCTACGACACGGCTTTTCGTTGCCGCTACCGGCGGAAACAGTTCATCTGAAGCCTATTCCGGAAGCCAGTTCTCCGAGCAGCGCGCGGAGTCGTACGCCCAGATGATCAAGAGTGAGCAGATAACGCAGCGCGTGGTCGACAACCTCAAGCTGCCGATGTCGGCGAAAGCGCTCTCTTCGGAGGTGACCGCCGCCATCGTGCCTCGAACGGTGCTGCTCGATGTGTCGGTGACTGATCAGTCCCCCGAACGCGCGGCGGACATCGCGAATTCGCTTGCAGATGCCTTTATTCAATACGCCGGACCGCTGGAGACACCGGCTGGGCAGAGCACGCCTCGGTCGACGATCACGGTGGTGAGCCGTGCTCAGGTACCGCTGTCCCAGAGTTCTCCGAACGTCGCCTTGAACGCCGTGTACGGATGCATCGGCGGCACACTGCTCGGGCTGGCAGCCCTTGCTCTGATGCCGGTATTCAATAGGCGAATCGACTCCGTCGAGGAACTCGGCCAACTCACAGGTGCTCGTGCTGTCGGTCCGATAACAATGCCCGATCGCAACATCGACGCGTCGAAGGGACGATTCGACGCGTGGCACCCTGCCGACGCAGAAGAGCTCCGACGCCTCCGCGTGTACGTAGACGCTCACGAACCATCACCGCAAGTCGTTCTGGTAGCGGCGGCTTCTGCCGGCTACGCGGCCGCCACTCTGGGGGTGGGTCTGGCGGCAGCCTTTTCCGAAACGGGACGGAGCACCGCGCTCATCGTGGCGGATGCGACGTTCGACGCCGGACGATTCGGCCTACAGGACAAGGCGGTCGGGCTTGCCGATCTGCTCGACGAGAAATCCTCGTTCGAGGACGTTTTCCACAGCACCGCGCGGCCCAACTTGGCTCTCGTGCCTCCTGGCACGACGCCGGGGCTCGAGTCTTCGCTGTCGTCTGCCGCGATGAGCACATTCGTCGACGATGTCCGCAAGGAATACGACCGCGTTGTCATCGTGACGGCATGTGTGAATGACAGCAGCGCTGCCGCGGTCCTGTCAGCGATCGTCGACGCTGATCTTCTGGTGGTTGACAAGTCCAAGACTCAGCGCGGGGAGGTTGTGAAGGCAATGAGCGAGCTGAAGGCAGCCCGGGCCCCCCTGCTGGCCGTAGTGCTCGTCACCTCGAGCAGCAGTGAACTGCCATTGGTCGACAAGGCGTTCAAACCGTCCAGTACTCGGCCGCGGCACCAGGCAGACGAGGATCACCAATGAACGACACAGAGCAAGCCAACGTAGCCAGGTTCCCGGGGGACAACGCACCGCTGGGCGAACGGTTTTCGCTCGCCGGCTTCACCGGTCGAGGTTATGACCGCGGCCGCAGCCTGCCTGTGCAGATTCTGTGGCTGGCGTCGCGCGGCTTGCTGATGAAGTGGTGGTGTCCCAACGCGGTCCGGATTCTGACGTTGCGGCTCTTCGGCGCCAAGATCGGTTCAGGCGTGCTCATTCGCCACGAGGTCAAGATTCACTGGCCCTGGAAGCTCGAGGTCGGATGCAACTCGTGGATCGGCGAGGAGGCATGGATTCTCAACCTCGAACGAGTGAAAATCGGATCCAACACCTGCATATCCCAAGGCGCGCTTGTCTGTTCCGGCAGCCATGACCGGCGAAGTCCTACCTTCGAATTCGACAACGCCCCCGTCACCATCGGTGATTCGGTATGGGTTGCGGCGCGTGCGACCGTGTTACGAGGCGTCCGCATCGGAGATGGCGCCACGATCGGAGCAACAGCCCTTGTCGCCGGTGACGTTGCGCCAGATACCACCATCCTCCCGGCTGAACCAAAGATTCAGCGCCATAACGACCCCCGACAACTGTGAGGCGCTCGTGCACACTCAATCCCGCATCTACGTCGCCGGCCACCGCGGCATGGTCGGTTCTGCGATCACCCGCCGGCTCCTCGACGAGGGTTACAGCAACATACTCACTCGCTCCCACAAGGAACTTGCGCTGGACGACGCGGCAGCGGTGGAGGAGTTCTTCTCTTCGGAGAGGCCGGAGTACGTCGTACTCGCCGCCGCGAAAGTGGGCGGCATCATCGCCAACGCCACCCAAGGGGCCGACTTCATTCGGGACAACCTCAAGATTCAGACGAATGTCATCGACGCCGCCCACCGCTATGGCGTCGATAAGTTCATGTTCTTGGGCTCGAGCTGCATCTATCCCAAGCATGCTAAGCAACCGATAGTGGAAGAAGCCCTTCTCACCGGTCCGTTGGAGGAGACCAACCGGCCGTACGCGGTCGCGAAAATCGCCGGCATAACGATGTGCGAAGCGTATGCCAAACAGTACGGTTTCAATGCGTTCGCGGCGATGCCCCCGAACGTGTACGGAATCGGTGACAACTTCCATCCGGAACATTCTCATGTGGTCGCAGGTTTGATGCGCCGATTCCACGAGGCGAAGCTGTCCGGCCAGCCGACAGTCGTGGTATGGGGAACCGGTTCACCGCTGCGGGAGTTGATCGACGCCGACGACCTCGCTGATGCCTGCGTGTTCTTGCTGCGCCACTATGACGCCGGGGGGGTCATCAATGTGGGCTCCGCACAAGAGATTTCGATCCGCGACCTTGCTCTGCTGATGAAATCGGTCGTCGGATACGACGGTGAGGTGGAGTTCGACTCGACCCGACCGGACGGTACTCCTCGCAAGCTCATGGACAGTAGCAAACTACGGGCACTTGGTTGGCGGCCCACGGTCACGATCGAGGCGGGGCTGAAGAAGATGTACGGGTGGTTCCTCGAGTCGCTGGCCGACGAGTGCGCGGAAGGGACGAACCCGTGAAGAAGAAGATCGAACTGCTGGTTTGGCTTCTGCCGAGCAGTGCGTTGAAGAACAAGCTGCTGAGGATGTTCGGTCACACTATTGCGCCGTCTGCCCGCATCGGTCCCGTGGTGGCGTTGAACGTCGGGTGCGCCGTCATCGGCGAGAGCGCAAATATAGCTGCGCTGAACATGTTTCGGTCTCTTCGGCTACTGAAGATGGGCGAAAGTGCCACGATAGGATCTCTCAACACGATATCTGCGCACCCGGCATATCAAGCGTTGCACCCGGACGTCGGAAGCCTGGTCATGGGTGACGGTGCGATCATCACCAGTCGACACAATGTGGACTGTTCCGGAGTGGTCCGGATCGGCGAGATGTCCGCGATCGCTGGTCAGCGAACGACAATTCTGAGCCACGAGATCGACATACTGCGCAACGTGCAGACGGCAGGGCAGGTCACGATCGGGGAGCGCTCCGTCGTCTTGACCAACTGCGTGGTGCTCAAAGGTGCCATCCTGCCGCGCTACTCGCTGCTGACCGCGAGCTCGACTCTGGCCAGAGCGAGAAAGATCGATCCGGCCCCGGGCATTTACGGGGGCTCTCCTGCCGAATTCATCAGGTCGAATCCCTTGGAAGGCGGCAGCTGGTTCGAGCGTGAGCAGAGCGCCACGACCAAACTCAGAATCGAACTTCCTCGTCGGCGTGCGAACTCGAACGGAAACGGCCGAGCCGTGGTCGTCGGCGCGGCATCACCTCACACCGAGAAGGGCCTGGACGGCGGCGAGCGCCGGCTTGGCGCTGAAATCTGAGCGGAGAAGACCATAGTTGTATTCCACGTTGCGGCTACCTGTTTCGACGTCGCGGAAGTCGAACAGGAATATCGGCCCGCCGTTGGGCAGAGACCGCATGTACTTGATGCCGTCTGTCAAGATCTCGGCCTGACGCTGTTGCGTTACGCCGACTTGCTGACCGGAAAGGTCCGGAGCGACGGCACCCGGAGCCGCCGTCGACGCACCGAATTCGGTGAACCAAATTTGCTTCCTGCTCTGGCCGTGGCTGGCCAGCAGCTCAGTGACTTCCTTGATCGCGCGATTCGAGTTCGACGAATTCTCCGGCCCCTCGACGCTCAGGAGATCCGGGGAACTGTACGGGTGCATGGCCACCGCATCGAAGAACTCACCCGCGCCATGCTCATACAACCCCCTGATGAAGGTGGCCGGCGCCATCTCCGTCGGATCGTCGACGGCCGGAGATGTCCCGCCGGTGATCACGACAGCCCCCGGATCGACAGACTTGATGGCTGCGTACGAGTCCTCGAGCATCGACGAGTACAAGGCGAGATCGGGAGCCGGTGCGAAGCTGTCGTCGATATTCGGTTCGTTCCAGATTTCCCAGTGGTGAACGACATTCGAATAGCGCTGGGCAACTTGAGCAATGAAATCGCGGAAAGCCGCCGCATCGGCAGGCCTCGGATGGATCAGGGCGCGGTTCTCAGGCGCGACCGCCCAAGACGGTGCGTAGGTCACCAGGCCCAGGATCATCAAGCCTCGGTCAGCCGCATCCATGACAAGCGAATCGGTATCGCGCCAGTCGAAGTGCCCTGGAGACCGTTCGATGTCGCCCCATTGAATGTAGACACGGACCGCCCGGAAGCCGGTGGCTTTGATCAGGTCGTACTGGCGGCTCCGCAACGCGGGGTCGATGCTCGGTTCGTTGAGCGTGACAGCGTTGACTCCGACGATGCTCGGTGGCGCAGCGGGCGCCGAGGGTGGCGGGTTCGCCACAGTTGTACGCGAGGGCGGAGCAGCTTTCTGACATCCGACGAGCGCCATGAGCAGCGCCATGGAGACCATCACGACGAATCGTCGGGAGATGGCGAGACCTTCGCCCCTCACGTGAGTCAACGTTCGCCTTCCGTTGGGGTCATCAGCTCGAGCTTCGGAGCCACAGGTGGTCTTGAAAGAGAGCATGCCCGCAACAGGGTCGGGCCGCAATGGAGTGGGCGATGCGGGATGTTTCGTCGAACGCGCCCACACGTGATATCGGGGTTTCTGCGATGACTGACTTGGTCATTCACCGCGCTGCACTGGCTGGCGACCGCACCGCAGCGCGACCCGTTCCGCGCCTCGGTAGCTCGCCATCGCGCGGCTCGTTCGAGAGCCGGCGCACAACAGCACGACGGGCGCTCACCGTAGTGGTGCTGATCGCGTTGGGTGCGACCTCGGCGATCCAGATCCAAGGGTTCACCCTGACGATGCTCGCCCCGGTCTGTCTTCTCCTGGCGCCGGCATTGCTTCTGACGCGACCGGCGTTTGGGCAGTGGCTTCCACTGGCCCTCGCCATCATCGGGTTTGCCGCCTTTTGCATCTCGGCACAGATCAACCATTTGAGTCTGGTTGATCAACGAGTGCAACAGTGGGGGGCGTTCGCCATCTACTACGCGGGCTTTCTGGTGCTGGCCGGAAGAGACCTGCTCCGCATCTTCTCGATCTTTTGCGGCATCGCCATCGGCACCGTGGTCTACAGCATCCTGCCCGGCACGGCGGCGGCGTCCTCCTACGGATCCTTCAGCGACATCTGGAAATACGGCTGGGGACAGTGGATCGTCATCATCTTGTTGTTCGGTTTGACTGTTGTCAGAGTCGCGCTTCCGCTGCAGGCCGTAGTACTGGTGTTGATCGGGGCCTACAGCCTGGCCGAGGACTACCGGTCACTGGCGACGAATTGCGTTCTTGCCGCTGTCGTCGTGGTGGTGGGCTGGGCTGGTGCCGATCGGATCCCGCGATGGCTGCAGCTCACACTTGTGGCGGGGTCGGCAGCTGCGGTGTTCGCTCTCTTACCGAAACTGGCGACGAGCGGGCTCTTGGGCAGTGCGATTCAGCGCAAGACGGAAAGCCAGTTAGCTCAGGGTGTTCCGCTGATACTTGCTGGACGGACGGAGTCGCCCCTGTCGATCTCGGCGATCATGGACCGCCCCTGGTTCGGTTGGGCCAGCGCGAACAACATCAGCGCGGAGGTGTTCGACCATGCCAAGACTCTCGCCATCACCCTTGGCTTCGACCCGACTGTCCGCTTGGAAAGCACCTGGTATCTGCCGAACGGTGACGTATCGCTTCACTCAGTGTTGCTCGGCGCCTGGGCAGAGGGCGGACTGTTTGCCGCGCTTCTGCCCGTGGGACTGGCCGTCGCGGCGCTGGCGATGATCTGCAACGCGTCCCGATACGGAGGCTGGGCTGCGCTGGTGGTCGTCGTGTCGGTACAGGCGGTTTGGGATCTGTTGTTCTCGCCGTGGTCCTACGGTGCTTTGGCCGCCTTCGCTGTTCTCGCAGTTGCCTTCTCGGCGAGGCACTTGCCCGCCAATGACGAGTGCGGTGTGAAGGGAGATGTTCGTGACTACTGAGGCGGCCGTAAGCGTCGTCATTCCGACCATCGGCAGAGCGAGTCTGCGCGAGGCCGTCGAATCCGCATTGAACCAGGCGGTGGCGCCCGCCGAGGTCATCGTGGTCGTGGACTCGGATTGTGAACCGGACTTGCCGGCTTCCGACGCGATCCGCGTGTTGCGGACATCGGGAGGAGTTGGACCCGGCCGTGCCAGGCAGCTGGGAATCGACTCGGCCAAGGGCGACATCATCGCGCTGCTCGACGATGACGACCGTTGGCGGAAGGACAAACTCGAAAAACAGCTCGCTGCAGCACCGCAGGAGGGACGGTGGATCGTTTCTTGTCGTTACGTGCGGCGCGCTGACGGGCAGAAGCCGTTGACCATTCCCAGCAGGCTGGTCGAGCCACACGAACGAGTCATTCCCTATTTGATGAAACTGCGCTCACTGCGAAGAGCGCGGCCCTCGTTAGCGGTGCCGACGCTGATGTTCCCGAAGACTGTTGCGGAGGCGGTTCCACTGTCGGTGTCGGCCGGCTCGATTCATGACGATCCCATGTGGCTGATGAATGTGCAGCGCGCACTGCCCGACCTTTCGATTGTTCAACTTCCTGATTGCCTCGTCGAGGTCAATGTGACTGCCGGGTCGACGTCGCGGCCGGGGGTGGACCGCAGCAAAGACTACATCGATTGGGGCGTCCGAGAACTCGTCGACGAGTCGAAGAGGGTGCGAGGTGATTACTTCCTGTACAGCCCCGTCATTTCGGCCGTCGAGGCAGGCTCCCTGCGTAGCGTCTTTGGCGCTGTGGCCGCGGGTGTGCGATGGGGAAGGCCCGGAATCTGGGCGTGGATCTACGCGTCGGCGGCCGCGTTGAGGATCGGGCTGCGAAAGGTGAAAGTCTAGTGGGGCACAGGTCTCAGGGAGCAGAGCCAGTGACGTCGACTCCGACCGTCTCGGTGATCACGATCACCTTGAACGACCTCGATGGGCTGAAACGAACCGTGGACAGTGTGCGTGCCCAGCGTTACGCCGGAACCATCGAACACATCGTGATCGACGGCGGATCGGGTGACGACGTCAGCGACTACCTGTCCCGAAATGAGCCCGGCTTCGCTTACTGGCAGTCTGAGCTTGACGCCGGCAGATACGACGCGATGAACCAGGGTATCGCCCATGCATCCGGAGATCTGTTGTGGTTCATGCATTCTGGTGATCGCTTCTCTGATCCGGACGCAGTGGCTCAGGTTGTGCAGACGGTCATGAACCGTGGCCCTGTCGAGGACTCGTGGGGCTATGGCATAGAAAACGAGATCGGGCCGGATGGCACCAGTGTCGGGTTCCAGGCCCCCATGCCTTTCGACATGCGCAAGTTCCTGACGTTACGCGGAACCATCCCCCATCAAGCGTCGTTCTTCGGCGCCTCGCTGGTGAGGAAGTTGGGCGGCTATGACGTTGGTTTCCCGATCGCGGCCGATCAATTGTTCATGCTGCGCGCCGCTTTGGTGCGGGAGCCCATCACGATCGAGCGCGTGGTGGCCGATTTCGACACTACTGGAGCTGGATCGTCGCGTCCGGTCAGCGAGGCCTTCGATGACATGCGCCGGATCTGGGACTCGGTGGGCTGCTACCCGTTCCAGGGACGGCGGATGTCGCTCGCATACCTACGCTGCTGGGAATACGCGGTGCAGACCAAGCTCGCCGCCTCCCGCGCGGCGGCGACTCTGAAAGCGGGACCCGCTGCAGCCGAGGGAGTTTCGATGAAAGAGCCGTTGGCCAAGAAACGTGGCGTGCGACGGTTCGCCCATGGTGGCGTCGACGCGCTCGTTGGTGCGCGTTGGGGGTCGATCAGGAATGTGCGGACCGATCAACCGCTGGTGGCGTTGACCTTCGATGATGGCCCCGACATCGAGTGGACCCCTCGAATACTCGATATACTCGCCGGAAATCAGTCCCGCGGAACGTTTTTCATGCTGGTGGAAAGCGCACGCCGCCTGCCCGAACTGGTGCATCGAGTGGTCGCGGAAGGCCATGAAGTCGGCCTGCACGGGTTCGACCATCAGACGCTGGCCGGCCGCTCCCGCGGATCGACCCGGCGCCTGCTCGAGGCGGCGGCCGCAGAACTGTCGGCGATTTCAGGCGCACCGGTGAAGTACTTTCGCCCACCATTTGGAGCCCAGAGCGTGGGTTCCTTCCTAGGCGAGCGCGATGCCGGCCTGGAAACCGTCATGTGGGACGTCGACAGTTTCGACTGGAGCGGACTGGGAGAGTCGGCGGTGGTGTCGGAGGTGGTCGCTCAGGCTGAGCCGGGGAGCATCATCTTGCTACACGACACCCTTGCCGACCACCCCGAGCGTGTCTTCGACCGCGCCAGCGCAGTGCAGATGATTGTCGACGGCCTGCAGCAGCGTTCATTGCACAGCACCACGATCTCCGGGCTGACGGCATCAGGTGAGGTACGGCGGGCAGCCTTTTTCTCCCTGTCGATGCGTTCGATGAACCCGTTGATGTCATTGTCGAAGGATCGGTAGGCGCGGTCGTGAGAACGTTTGTGTACCGCGATAGCGGCAGCTGGCGCTCGGCGGGGCCGGAGGGGCAATCCCCGCGGGCCCGGTTAGGTGGGGGTGTGCGAACATGACTGCCACCGACGCCGTCGAATACGACGCATCGCTCAAGCCCGTCGAGCGCAGGGCAATTGTGCTCGGGACCGGTTTCCGCGTGGTCGGAACGCCGTTGGTCGCCCTGATAGGACTGACAAATACCGCAATCATCGTCCGTCAGACCGGCGAGGCAGTGTTCGGCGTCGTGTCGCTGATCACGACGCTTTCCTTGCTCATCCCGTTCGCCGACTTGGGAATCGGTGCGGTGGTGACCAGTGCCTGCTCCCGGCCGGGGCGGCTCACCGAAGACCGCGCAGCTGTGGCTACCGTGCAGCGCGGTTTGCGCAGGCTGATTGTTGTTGCAGCCGTGCTGATCTCGGCCAGCCTCGTAGTGATGGCGACAGATTTGTGGCGTCTTCTGATCGGTACTACGACGGGTCCGGCCGACCGCATCGCGATCACTGTCGCGGCGTGCCTGATCGCTTTGGGCATTCCGGCTGGTATCGGTATCCGGATCATCATCGGTTTGAACATGAATCCGCTTGCGGTGGTGCTGACCATGACCAACGCCGTATTCACGTTGCTGATCACTCTGGTGCTGAAAAGCGTTGGTGTAGATGGCATTTGGTATGCGGTATCCGGTGCCGGGGGCGTGCTGGCCGGAAACTGCGTTGCCACTCTGTTGGCGCTACGTATGAGCGGTATCGGGCGGTCAGCATTCGCAAAACCCGGCGTGGAAGAGGCGAAGAGCAGACTGTTACAGGGCTCGCTGTGGATGTTCGTGTTGAGCATCGGTTTGCCGCTAGGCCTTCAATCGCATCGGTTGATCCTCTCGCACGTGTCCACTCCTGGGGAGCTCTCCCGCTACGCTCTGATGGCTCAGATTTTCGCGGTCGTGTGGATGGTCTTCGATTCGGCCGGGATGGCTTTGTGGCCGGTATTCGTCAAACGCCGATCGAATCTTGCTGCCTCCACCCAGTTGTGGCTGAAGGCTGTGGCGGCGTTCGGGGTATTGTCCGCCCTGGCCGGCCTCGGCATCGTGGCGTTGGGGCCGTGGGCTACATCGGTGCTTTCAGACGGCAAAGTGGGCGCGACGCGGGCACTGGCAATTGCGTTCGCCGTGCTGCTGTTCCTTGAATGCATCCACTTACCAGGCGGCATCATGCTGACGATGCCGCGAGAGGCCCGATGGCAATCGATCTGTATCACTGTCATGGGTGTGACAACCGTGCTGCTGGGCATCTGGTGGGGCGCAAAGTGGGGTGGTACCGGCGTCATAGCCGCTGCCGCTGTTGCCATGGTAGCGGCGCAAGTCATCCCGGACTTCGTCTGGATTCCGCGACTGCTCAGGCGTCGAACGCAGGACTGCGTGGGCGAAAGCATCCCTTGACAACCTGACGCTGACAAGGGTTTTCGGGTGAGTGGGGCGCGGACCCTAATGTTTCACTATCGTCGGGCTTCACGCGCCGAAAGAGCGCGGTACCCGGCTGCCCGCATCGCACTCAGCTTCGGCTTGAGCGGGGAATTCTTCAGTCTGGCGATTGTTGCGCGACGGGCGGCGATCCGCGCTGCGCGCAGCTTCCGGCGCAGCGGGTCGGCCGTCACCTCGCCTTGGCAGACGGAAATCGAGCCAGTCATCGCTCGGCGCTTGTAATCCTCCACGCCCGGGCCCAAGTCGATGCGCACCACGCCCATCTGTGGGGCGGCAGCGATCAACTCGCGCAACATGATCCAGCCGGGCGCCAACTCGGCGTGCGCCCGATCGAACACCGGGAACCACCAGTGAACGACGGCACCGTCGCGCAGCCCGAAGTGCGCGGCGAGCAGCGTGTCACCCGCGTACACCGCCGACAGCATGCCGGAGAAACCGTCGACGCTCGTGTTGGCCAAATGGTGCACCAGCTCTCGGCGACGAGGCATCGCGAAGAAGTCGTACGCGCCCGTTGCGGCATACTGACGGCGTTTGATGTCAATCAGCCAGTCCAGAAGAGCTGGGTCCCGCGCATCCCACACTAGGCGCAGGTCGCCATGCTGACGTGCGGCCTTATTGGTCATCCGGCGCACTTGCGACAGCTTGTCCCGGCCCGCCTTGCCAATACGGGTCAGATAGCCGTCGAGACCGCCTGTGGCATCGATGAAGGGCGACTCCTCGCGGCCGTCGACCCATGGCGCGAACTCCAAGCGGTCCTCTGAGATGTGGTCGAACCGCAAGGCGCGCAGCCCAGTCGCGCGTACGAGGTCGAGGGGATCGATCGTTACGCCAGGGGGCGCTATCGGTCCATGGAAATCCGAACCGGGCCAGCCGGCCGGCCGCGCCAGCCCCTTTTTTATCTGCAACGGGAACCAAACCTGGTTGGCGGCGGTCGCCACTTGGACATCGCCGAATATCGCGTGCACCGCGCCGGCAAAGGCTGGATGGAAGTACGGGCTGTCGAGCGCCGGGTTGGCATTGCGAACGCGACCCCACAAAGCCAGCTGTTCCGCATCAAGCGCGTCGAAGTCGATCAGGCTCCACGACACCTCCGTAAACCTACACCGCAAACCCGAAACATTACTGTTTTCAGCGGCAAAGCTGCCGATAGCCCCGGCGCTTTGTCACCACGACTGCACGGCGGTAGGGCGGGACGACGCACCCCACCTTCGGATCTCAACGCGCTTGTCGCTGTCGGCATTGCCGTAGAACTGCTCGGCCGTCACATACGGGGCGGTCAAATCGCTGATTTGAGAGTCGGCAAATGGGCCGTAGACCTTACCCGTCGGGCCCAACACCCAGGCCTTGCCCAAATCCTTGCGGACGTAGACGGCCACGTGCTGCGGTTCCGTTGTGAAAGTCCGTCCATAGGGGACATTTGCGATAACCGTCAGCACATCATGTCGCCAAACACCGTACTCGAAGTGGTCATTCGAGAAGGTGACGTGCGCTGGACTGTCCGGCACGGGAGTGCTGCCCAGGTAACCGGACGGCAGTGGGCTCGCGTACATACACAGCGCGAGTAGGCCGCTGTCGGTGGTGCCGGTGGGGCTGAAATTCCAGTCGGCCTCAATATAGGTGGCACTGTCGTGCAGGCGTGCGGTCGTGTAACCGGCACCGATGCCTGCACGCTTGTAGGTGATAATCGACTTACCATCGAAAATGGTTGGAAGAGCGGCGATATCATCCGGACTGTAGGTGAGAATCGCCGTTTGCCCGGAGTCGAATCTGGACGGGTGTTTGCCGTTTGGCACGGTGCGGTAATCCTGGTGAAGCTCGAGCCGCGGCGTCGTCGCTGCACATTCGCATAGCATGCCGATCAGGATCACTGCGGTTACGATACTCAGCAGTGTCTTCCATAACGTGACCAGAGTTTCTGACGTTTGTGGCGGACCGAATTCGCGGCCGGTGTGGCATCGCCCGCGCAGCAGATCACAAGGACCGCGGTTCCAATAGGCTGGCCGTGATATCGCCATTTGCCTTCTTTCATTGGATCGCAATGCTTCCGGATCAGGACCACCATCGGGAATCCGCTAGCGAGATCTGATTGCCGGCGGTTCCCGGTTCAGATATTGAGCTGTGGTTACAACGATATCCGGCGTTGCGGCGCTGGCCGCCACCTTTCGCCGTCGCCGGAGTTGGTGCCTGACGGCGGCTGAATATCGAGGCGATCTTGATTCTTGTCTTACGCGTACGCGGCGGCGCGTCTCGTGCGGTGGCGGCGGAGTCCATGCGGCCGACCCCGAAGATCGCTTGAGGTTGGCCGCTTCGGTCCTGGCGCAAAAGCATTGTCGCGCAGCAATTTTCGGCACAACAGCGTCCAGTCAATGTGTGTGAATACCGTCGAGCACATTGCGAAGCCTCGGCATCACCGACTGTCCGTCACGGTCCGCCCGGCGCGCGGCACTGATCGGGGTTGTCCCCGCCGACCCGCAAGTTCAGATAGCTGCCGGTCGCACACGCAAGGCCAAGCGTGGCTGAACAGGCTTGCTGGCGATGGTCGCGAAGTGCTGGTTCACCTTTCCGGCACCCCACCAGGCCGGACAGCAAACCAACATTTGATTGCCAGTTCGAATGCGGCAAGTCATAGGCGGAGGCTATGGGCATAGATTGTGACCGTCGTCACAGATGCGACTGCGTGCTGTGTCCGGGCGACGCCAGTAGCGGCGGCGGACTAGTGGCAGCTCCTGTCATAAACCGTATTGTTGCAAATTCAAGCTTTATTTGCCTTGGGGGATAATTTGCCCCGCGCTAGGCACGAGTCAACATGCTTTTCCCCCGATATCCGCGCGCACACATACCTTCCTGATGAGTTCGGGTTGGCAGGATTGCGGATGGTCTGCTTAACTTATGCGCGGTCGTTGCCACGGGGTAACAACCCACCGCCGGCAAATCGCATGCTGCTACCGACCGGGCTGCTCGGTCCCAGGATTTGCGGCAGGCGGTGCAGCTAAATGTCGGGCCTTGAAGTTGATTGCCAATGAGGAGTGCGGTGATACCGGTTCGTGTGGTGCCGTCGCCCTATCGCCGATCGGTTTTGCCCTACTCGGCTCGCCGGCCAGATGGGACTGCCGATGCGTGAGCACTCATGGGCAGCAAGTGACACACCCCGGTGGACCGATGAAGACTTCCTGCGCACCTCGCGAGGACCGTCTGGAGTGCCTATGGGCTAGGACCTGCAGATTCACCGCTCTTGGCGGGGATGGGGACAGCGACCAAACCGACCCCATCCCCTGCCCTCCCAGCAAAGGAAGGCTCTTTCATGCTACAAAAACGCGCTGCAAGTTTCGTCACACTTCCGTTTTCTCAGGATGGCTCGTGCGATCGCCGCGGCGGTAGGCGGGTCGCCTCGTCGCATCTCCATAGGAGGCCATCGAAATGATGGCAGTAGGTGCCGCGGTTGACTGCTCTGCACACATGAGCCGGCCGGCCGGCCGAGTGGCCGGGCTGGAGCGTCACCAGTGACCGCCCTGTCGATCGTGATGCCGGTTTACAACGAGTCGGCGACGATCGTGCGCGCCGTCAATCGCGTGCTGGCAGTCGATTATCCATGCCCGATGGAGCTCATCGTGGTTGACGACGGCAGCACCGACGCAACCGCGGAACTGTTGCGGCCCTTCGGCGATGTGGGGGTGATCACCGTGTGCCACCGGCACAATCTCGGCAAGGGGGCCGCGGTGCGTAGCGGTGTCCAGCGGGCCTCAGGCACACATGTCATCATCCTCGACGCCGATCTCGAATACTCACCGTCAGACATCCCGGCCCTTCTCGGTCCGGTCCTCAGCGGAGTCGCCGACCATGTATTCGGGACCCGGATCTTCGGCATGAACACCAGGTTTCCGTCCTACCGGTTCGCCGTCGGCGGCCGGTTCACCACATTCGTGGCGAACCTGCTGTTCGACTCATGCATCACCGACATGCACACCTGCCTGAAACTGATTCCTACTCAGCACTTCCGAGCGTTGACGTTGTCACAGCGAGGCTTCGGCCTGGACACCGAACTGACGGCGAAGATTCTGCGTGCCGGCGTGCGGCCCTACGAGGTTCCTGTCACCTACAACGGCAGGACCTTCGAGGAAGGCAAAAAGATCACCTGGCGCGACGGCCTGCAATGCCTGTCGATCCTTCTCGCCACCCGACTGCGCAGGGCGGACAAACTGCCTGCAGTGGTGGGTGAGACGGGCGGCGTCGTCGTCTCCCTGGCGGCGACCACGGCTCCGCGGCTCGGGTCGCACGTGGAGACACGCCCGATGAGGGCTGCTAGGTGAACGCTGTATGAGCATGGTCGTCGATGACGGCGTGGAGGTGAATTCGTCGATACCACAACGCCGTTCGCCTAAACCTCGACTTCGCAGCCGATTCGCGTTACGGCGTTATGGGCTGGTGTTGGCGGTACTGGCCGCGTTACTCCTCGCCGGCGGGGTGGCGGTCGGATACTCCAGCGAGGCACGGCATCAGCTGGCGTTGTCGTTCACGAAGCAGCCGACACCGTTTGCGGAGTTGTATTTTTCGCCGAACCCGCTGACGTTGAGTCCCGCGGAACGTCCGGCGGCCGAGGGTGGAGACCTCGAGACTGGGCAGGCCCTGATGAATGTCTCGTTCACGGTCGCCAACCATGACGGCCGGTCGGACAACTTCCCGTATGAGGTGATCGTCTTCGATCCCGCGAGAACGGTGCTGGGGCGCGCTGAGGGAGCGCTGACCGTCGCCAACGGCACAACGCAAACCACCACGGCCGCGGTCGATCTGGTCGAGGCGGAACGGTGGTCGGCTGTCGAAGTGCGTCTGAGCGGACGCGACCTACGCATTCGATTGATGCGGGCGGAATGAGAGGGACGAATGTTCGCTAGAAACCAAGCTGTCGTCGTCACCACGAGTTGGGATGACGGCCATGTCTGCGATCAACGACTGGCCGGCTTGCTCGAACGCTATGGGTTGCGCGGAACCTTCTACGTCGCGCCGCGGAACGTCGAGCTGCCCCAGCAACAGCGATTGCGCGACAGCGAGGTCGCCGCATTGGCACACGATTTCGAAATCGGTGGCCACACACTCACGCATCGCCGGTTGACCGGCCTGGCCGATGACGTCGCCTGGAACGAGATCGTCGACGGCAAGGATGCTGTTGAGCAGGTGACCGGCGTGCGGTTGCAATCTTTTTGCTATCCCGGCGGGCAGTACGCTGCCCGGCATATCGGGATGGTGCAGAATGCCGGATTCGCCTTGGCGCGCACAGTACGTCGTGGAGTCACACGAATGTCGTCGCCGTATGAAACCCATACGACGGTGCACGCGTACCGCCACCTCGTTGACGGGCCGGCCACCGTGCGCCTTGCCGCCGGCAATCTGCGGAAGGCGCGCCGGATGTACTGGAACTGGGATGAATTGGCAATGGCAATATTCGACCGCGTCTTGGATACGGGCGGTGTGTTCCATCTGTGGGGACACAGCTGGGAGATCGACGACAACGGCGACTGGGGTCGGCTGGAGCGGCTGCTCCGCTACGTCGGCGGCAGGTCAGACGTGGCGTACGTCGACAACGGCGACCTCGTCGCCACGGGCGCATGATCGGCGCATCCCAGCGGCGGCACATCGTCGTTCAGGTCACCAGCTACTACCCGCCGCACCTCGGTGGTGTGGAGAACGTCGCGCAGACGCTCGCCGAGCACCTGGCCGAGCGTCACGAGGTCCACGTGATCACCACGACCTGCGGCTCCGCCAGGGCACCCATCCGGGAGAACACCTCCGGTGTCCGAGTGCGCCGGTTCGGCGCGTTCTCGGTGGCGCACACGCCTATCTCGCTGGGCCTGGCGCTGAGGTTGCTCACGATCAGCCGGCGCTCGATCTTGCATGTGCACACCGCACAAGCGTTCGTCCCCGAAGTCGTTCTCCTGGTGTCGTTTCTGCGGCGGCGGCCCTACATCGCCCACTTCCACCTCGACGTCGATCCCTCCGGTCCACTAGGTGTGCTCCTCGGTGCCTATAAGCGGTGGGTGCTCGGGCCGTTTCTGCGACGCGCGGCGGCCGTCGTGGCGTTGTCGGGGGAGCAGGCCCGGTTCCTCGAGTCCCACCACCGCGTGCCAGCCGCGCGAATCACTGTGATTCCCAACGGGGTCCACCCGCGCTTCTATGAGGCGTGCGATCGGCCCCCTGCACAGCCTGTGCCAGCGCGCAAGTTGCGTCTGCTGTTCGTGGGTCGGCTCGACGCGCAGAAGAACGTGCTGCGGCTGGTCACCGCGATGGCCCACGTGACGTCGAACGTCGAGCTGGTGATCGTCGGCGACGGCGAACTTCGCGATGAGATCAGCTGTCAGATCGACCATCTCGGGCTGACTAGCGTCACGTTGGCTGGTGCAGCGCGCGGCAACGAACTCGTGCAGTGGTACCGCTGGGCGCAGGTGTTCGTCATCTCGTCGGATAAGGAAGGCATGCCGCTCGTCCTCTTGGAGGCAATGGCTGCCGGCTTGGCGATCGTCGCGGCGGATGCCCCGGGAACTCGGGACATCGTCGACGGTGTCGGCCTGCTGGTCCGACCGGACCCGGAGTCGCTGGCCGCAGCCATCGACAAGTTGGCCGACGACCCCGCACTTCTTGCCGAGCTGTCGGTCCGCAGCGCCAACCGCGGAACGAACTTCCAGTGGCACAACAGCGTTTCGGCGCTGGAATGCCTTTACGATTCTGTGGCGGCGACATGACCGCTGCCCCAGCCACATCGCAGCCCGCAACGACCGATGGTGCGCGCGACCTGATACCGGTCATCGCTGCGGCGGCTTGCGCCGGCGTTGTTCTGGTGGATGCCGGCCCCTTTTTGTTGCGCTTGGTGGCGGGCCTGGCCATGTTGTTCGTGATCCCGGTGATGCTGGTGCACGCGAAGGTCAACTGGCCGACGACCACCAGGGCGCATGAGTCGCTGCTGTACTCGCTGGCGTTGGTGGTGCTCGTGATGATGGTGGGCGGCCTCGTCGTAAATTTCGTTCTACCGCTCGCGGGGGTGGCGCGACCGCTTGACCGCGTCCCTGTGGTCCTGTCGATGTTGGGCGCGCTTGTGGCACTGAGCATTTGGCGGCCATCGCGATGGCGCTGGCGCAGCGATCCGGTCATCCACTCCCGGGCAGCGGGGGTGATCGGCACGCGCGATCAGCTGCTGCTGGCCGCTGGTGTCGTTCTCGTCGTCGGGTCCGTCGCCGGGCCGATCCGTCTCAACAACGGGGCCAGTGGAGCTGTCACCACCGCCACGCTGGTGATCGGGGCGGCCGTTATCGTGATGATGTTCACATGGCGATCCGTGCTGCGTGAGTCGACCATTGTTGCGACGCTGTACATGCTGTCGTTGGCGCTGCTGCTGATGACATCACTGCGCGGCTGGTTTGTGACGGGCCACGACATTCAGCGCGAATTCAGGCTGTTCGAACTGACGACCAGCCAAGGCATCTGGGGCACAGACACGTTCCACTCGGCGTACAACGCCTGCCTGAGCATCACGATCCTGCCCACCATCATCCAGCGGGCGACCGGCATCCCCGACCTTTTCGTGTTCAAGGTCGTCTTCCAGTCGCTTTATGCGCTGTGCCCGGTGCTCATCTACCTCATTGCCCGGCGGTTCGCATCGCGGGCGGTCGCAGTTCTGGCCGCCGTCTACTTCGTCGCGTATCCCACCTACTTCGGCGACATGCCGTTCCTGAACCGACAGGAGGTGGCGTTCTTCTTCCTCGGCGCCGCGGTTCTGCTCATGACAGATCGCGCGGTGCCTGTCCGATTACGGCGAATCGGGCTCGTCACATTCGGTGTCGGTGTCGTCCTGTCGCACTATTCGACGACGTATGTGCTGTTGGCTGTGCTCGGGCTGTGTTGGGCCGCAACGCGTCTCGCGCCGGCCGCCCGCCGGTTGACGCGAAAGCGGCGGGGCAGGCACCACGCGTCACGGCAACGCCGCACCCTACAAAGTCCCAGCCCGCCTGTTCTGACATGGTCGATCCTGCTCGTGCTCGGGGCGCTCACCTTCGTTTGGGCC
This sequence comes from Mycobacterium sp. NGS19, assembly GCF_059813155.1. Lineage (NCBI taxonomy): Bacteria > Bacillati > Actinomycetota > Actinomycetes > Mycobacteriales > Mycobacteriaceae > Mycobacterium > Mycobacterium sp. NGS19. The sequence goes on along the minus strand of NZ_JCALEB010000003.1, from coordinate 589,117 downwards.
GGTCCGATCACTGGTGCGGGCGGCCAGGTGGAGCAGACCTTCCGCTCGACGCTGACGTCGCTGACCGGGGGAGCGGACGAAGGTCAACGGTCGTCTGATGCCTCCTACGCCATCGTCGGCGGGGAGAAACTCAGCGCCGAGAAACGGCTGCGGGACTTCAGGAACCAGGCGATCCAAACTACTGCAGGCGACCGAACGGCGGGGGCGAGTTACCCGCTGTCCGAACTCGATCGGTATCCCACGCCGGTGGTGGCGGCCGAACAACTGCCGACGACCGCCCTCGGCAAGGTCCTCGACGCTGCCGGCGCGAGTCCGTCGGCCGTCAACGGAACGCTGCGCCGTGTCGCGCCGATCTGGATGCAGCTGTGCATTGCGGTCGGCTTTCTCGCGGTGCTGCGCGGCCGCGCGGGTGCCTTTCGGCCGAGCCTTGAATTCGTTTGCGGCGCATTGGCGTGCATCGCCGCTATGGCGATGCTGGTGCTCCTGCCGCAGCTGTCGGTCGATTACGGGCTCCTTCGTGCCTTCGGCCAGGGATTGTTCTGGCTGGCGCCGTTCCTCGCCGTCGGGAGTATCCAGGCCTTTCACTTGCTGGGCGGGCGATGGGCACGCAATGTCGCGCTGGCCGTGGCGGTGACGCTCTACCTTTCGCTGACGGGCGTGATCCCGCAGCTGTTGGGCGGGTATCCGCCCCAGCTCCACCTGAACAACGCCGGCGAATACTACGACAACTGCTATCTGCATGAACAAGAGGACACCGCGATCACGTGGCTACGAACGCGGATCTCGGCCGAGAAGGCCCCTGACGTGCAAGCCCACATGTACTGCTACGTCTACGCTTTCACACCGCGTCAGCGATACGCCGAGCCCAGCGACGGCGATGACATCTTCCCGGTGTTCGTCCGCAAGGACGCCTACGCCTTCCTCGGGTCCACCACCGTACTCAGGGGCGACGTTGCGCTGTCGTACGCCGGCGACACCGTGACGTACAAGTACCCGGTCGAGTTCCTCGACGAGAACAAGAGCCTGATCTACAGCAATAACGGCGCGAGGATTTACCGATGACCAGCAATGATCGAGCAGCACAAGGCAAATGGAAGCGGGTGATCTGGCCGGCGTCAGCGTGGGCGGGAATCGACACCGTGGTCGTTTTCGGCGTGCTGGGCTGGATCTACGGCGCGTTGGTCGCTGTGTTCAACCCTGACATTCTCGCCGAGCCGATTGTGTGGTGGCTGCCCATCCGCCGGGACACCATGGCCACAATCTGCTTCGGCATGTCAGCTCTGGCATATCTTCTGCGTCAGATCGGCGAACGCCGCAGGAGGCGCGGTGAGGGCTGACATTTACCGGCGCAGTCGGGGTTCGGGCGTCGCAATCCTTCGCACCGTGTTCGTCTACTCGACACTGCCGATGCTCTATCTCATGGCGAACTCGATTGCGCATCGGGAAACGATGACCATGCCGCTCACTCATTTCGCGGACGCGCCGACGGAGGGGTTCGTCCTCGCCGTCTCACTGGTGTGTTCCATCGTGTCATTTTTCGTGCTGCGGGTGATCGCACACGCCGGTGCCGAGAAGAAAAGGGGTGGCTTGTGATAACCCGCAACACGCTTCAAGAGCGCGCCGGTCGAGGGGCCCACTCCGACAGACTGATTCGAAACTCGTCCTTTCTGATGGCCGCAATGGGCACCATGGCCATTCTTGGTTTCGGCTTCTCGGTCCTTGCCGCTCGGATGTTCACCCCGGAGCAGGTCGGTGCCGGAATGTCGTTGGTGTCGGCAACGTCGCTGATCGCCTATCTGAGCCTCTTTGGGCTGAACGTGACGATCGTGCGGTTCTACGCGAACTCGAGCAACCGCAACGCCCAAGTCACCCGTAGCCTCCTTGCGGTCGGCGGCTTCGGACTCGTGTTCTCTGCTGTGTACGTGCTGTTCGTACCGATCTATGCGCCTGAACTGTCTTTCGTTCGCGACAATCCGCTTTATGCCGTCGGCTTCCTGATCGCCGGGGCGGCATCCGCCCTGAATCTGCTGACAGACTTCGTCTTCATCGCCGCGCGAAATTCCGAGTACAACCTGCTCATTGACGGGTTCTTGCAGGGCATCACCAAGCTTCTGGCTCCAGCGGCCTTGATCGGATTGGGCGCCTACGGCATCTTCGCGTCCGTCGGTGCGGGATACGTCATCGCGCTTGGAGCGAGCATCGTGTGCATGTACAGGATTTTGGGTCTGCGTATAGACTTTCGGCGCGCCGCCGAGCTCAGCCGTCATCAGCTGAGCTATTCGATGTCGGGCTACCTGTCCAGCGTCGCGACGATTGCACCCATCATGGTTTTGCCTTTGATCGTTCTGCACGCCCGCGGCGAGGCGGAAGCCGGCTACTTCTTCTTGACGTTTCAGATCGCCAATGCCGTCTACTCTGTCGCGTACGCGGTCGGCGAAGCATTCTTCGCCGAAGGATCGTTCGACGAGTCGCGGCTGGGAGCTCTGCTCAAGCGGTCGGCGCTGATGCTCGTGGCGCTGTTGGTTCCCGCCGTTGTCGTCTTGGTCATCGGCAGCCACTGGATCCTCTCGCTGTTCGGTCCCGGTTACGCCGACAACGCCGATAATCTGTTGCAGATACTGGCGATTGGCGCTTTGGCCGTCGCCCTCAACACCTGGACCGCGTCGGTGCTCAAACTACTGGGACTGATGAAAAGTCTGGTCATATCCAGCGCGGCGTTTGCCTTCACCACGATCGGCCTTGCCCAGTTGTGGAGTGGCCGGGGACTGGAGTGGCTGGGCTGGGCGTGGCTGATCGGCAACCTGGTCACTGGAGGGTATGCGGTGGTGGCAATCGTTGTCCATCAACGAAATTCGGCTGGCGCCGAGCCCGCACCGCTGATGTCGGAGGCGATGCGATGAGCGTTCAGGCTGGCGCTGGGAACAATGACGGTAGGACGGCCCTGCTGGTTTCACCGTACTTCCCGCCCGATATCGGCGGAGTCGAGCAGTACGTCGAAAACCTCGCCAGGCTACTTCACCACCGGCACGGGTGGCGCGTCGTCGTCGTCGCCACCGAACCCGAACGGGGGCCGGCACCCCGTGTCGCCGACACCGAGTACGCCCGTGTGTACCGCATCCCCTTCAAGGTGCGGATCTCGAACACCCCGGTCGGCCTGCGTTGGTCGCGGTTTCTGCGCGAAATCATCGAACGTGAGCGGATCACCATCGTCAACGCACACGCGCCGGTCCCGCTGCTCGCCGACGTCGCGGCTCGCGCAGCCGGTGACCTGCCGTTTGTCTTGACATATCACACCGGGCCGATGCGAAACGGGCGGCTTCTCTACGATGTGACGTGCCGGACCTACGAACGGTTGGTGCTGACCAGGACCGCACGGCGTGCCGATCAGGTCATCTGCTCATCCGATTACGTATTCGACAGCTATCCCGGCCTGTTCTCGGGCAAGGCGACGACGATACCGCCCGGCGTCGATGTCGACGTCTTCGACGCCGCCGGCGTTCCACCCGAGCCGGACCGGGTGCTGTTCGTGGGCTCTCTCGGAAAAGCGGCCCATTACAAGGGATTGCCTGACCTGATCGCGGCGATGCCAGCGCTGCGAAGGCGGCGACCGGGTGTTCGACTCGAGGTGGTCGGGGATGGTGACGCGATGGCCGACCATGTGGCTTTGTGTCGGCGACTCGGTGTGGATGACATCGTGACCTTCTCCGGCCGATTGGACCGGCACAAGCTCGCTGTGGCGTACCGGCGGGCCAGCGTGGTGTCACTTCCCACCCATTACGACAGCTTTCCCACCGTTCTCGTCGAGGCCATGTCGACGGCGCGGCCCGTGGTCTCCACCCCGGTGGGGGGGATTCCCACTCTGGTCACTGACGGTGTCGACGGCGTGCTGCATGCGCCCGGCGATGTTCTTGCCCTCGCGGCGGCGCTGGCCGACTTGCTGGCCAACCCGGCGCGTGCCGCCGATATGGGCCGCCGGGGTGCGAGCAAGGTCCGATCCGAACTCTCCTGGGCCACCCAGTCCGACCGGACCTGCGCCGTCTTCGACAGAGCTCTCAACGTACCTGCTTGCTATGCGGGCTGACTCGAAGGGAAACAGATGGTCAGGTTACGAAACATGAAGCAGGACAGCGCATCTCAGTGGTACGCTGCCGGTCAGCTGGATATTCTGCTCAGCGGCCAGCCCATCTGGATCCTCGCGGGGCCGATGGCCGCGGGCCACACCGCAGACATCACGGCCGCCCTGTTCGGCCTGTCTGCCGGTGATCCCCTGCGACGTCTCGGCTTGGTCCCGCAACCGAATTCCCGCGTATGGCGGTTTGACCCCGGCCTGCTCGACAATGCAGTGCGACACCCCCCGGTGATGGCACCGATTGTCGACAGTGCCGAAGGAGTCACGGCCGCACTGAACTCGATCATGAAGGCGGCTCGCGGGGTTCGCATTCCGGTGTCGGTCATGCCGGTCGGTCAGTTCGTGGCGTTTCGGTTCGACCACGGGCTCGGTGACGCTCACGTCATGCTGAAGATCGTTGGTGAAGTGTCACGCTGCAGTGCCGACGGCTACCCGAGGACGGCCGGCAACGACCTCCGGGCTATCCGCAACCCAGCCGTGTGGTCGGCGCTCAATGTAGCTATCAGGAAGCCACGAAGCTTCGCTTCCGCAGTGCGACTGGTGTTACGAGACAGGCTCGCCGCGTTGCCGGCAAGAGTGAAGAACCAATTGGCGCCGGGAGCCTCGGCCGTGGCGGCGCGAATGGCAGAGCCCTATTCTGCCGTGTTCGTGAGAAGCAGCGACGAATGTCTCGCCGCGTTACGTCGTTATCGCGCAGAACATCAACTCGCCATGTCCTCCTCGGCTGTGCTGATGTACCTGCTGTGCCGCTCGCTGCGTGAAGCCGGCATTCCGCTGTCGCCGGTGATCGAGGTGCTGGTGGACCTGCGCCGGTATCTCCCACGTGGCCGACGTACGTGGGCCAACTTCACCGCGGTGGCCCGGGTGGAGAATCGACCCGACACCACACCGCAGCAGTTCGGCGACACACTGGCAACCCACCTCGCCTCCAGCCGGCCGTTGATCGAGATGGTGGGCGGAGCTGCCAAGTCGCGGCTGCTGTGGCCGCTGAGGCAGCGCCGCTGCGAGGCGGATTGGCTTGTCGCACAACGGTCTCCCACCGGCGAGGCAACCGTCGTGTTCTCCGACATCACCCGGTTGCCCGAGATGGCAGACGTGCGGTGGTTGCCGGATAGCCGACACAACTTCGCCGTTGCGCTGCCGCCGGCGAGCAAGTCGAACATCTCGATTTTGATGTGCTCGCCGTCGCCGGGCGAAATCCAGCTCACGGCTTCGTTCTTCCCGGAGGAGTTCGATGAAAACGCGGTTCGGTGGTCGCTGCGCAGCGTGCTTCAACAACTTGGCTGCGACGATTCGGCCGAGACATCGGCCCGGACTTATGCATAGGAACGGACTGAGGCAACACCGTGATTGACGACCATCTCCGTACGCACGACGGCTTGCGAATCTGCCATGTGAACGACATGGGTTGGCAGGCTGGCGGTGCGGAACGAAGTATTCAAACCTTGCGCGGGGCACTCACCGAGCGCGGCCACGTGGTGCACGTCGTTGCCACCGATAAGGAGGCCAGCCAGCACAACGACGTCTTCGCGGACGTGTTGATCCCGCGCATCTCCGGTGGTCCGATGCGGCGGCTCTTGCGTTACTTCTTTTACCTCAGAGCTTTCCGCGAACTTCGGCGGAGTTTCGACACCTTCCGGCCGGACATCATTCACTTCCACGCGATCGGAGAGTTCAGTCCCGCAGCGCTGTTCGCGGCCTGGGGGATCCCGTTCGTGATGACAGTCCACGGCCCCGAGGACTTCACCCGCGCCCTCATCCCGTGGCATTTGCCCACCTCCGACTACCGCAACGGCACTTACCGCCGAGGTGACCTGCGCATCATCGGGCGTCTGCGTTCTCTGTATTTCCGGATGGTCCAGCGCCCCGCGTACCTGTTCGCATTGCGCCGATGCAGCGCGCTGATCGCACCGAGCCACTTTTTCGCGCGAGTGCTCGAAGACGAGGTCGGCCCCGAACGCATCGTGCAGATGTACAACGGCATCAACCTGCCGGACGCGGTAGCGCCACCCTGCGCCGGACGGCTGTTCTTTGCGGGCCGACTGGAAGCCGTGAAGGGGGTCGAGGTTCTGCTGCGGGCCTTCGCGCTGGCACGGCTGGAGTGCCCTGGCGTGACCCTGACGATCGCCGGTGACGGCAGTCAGCGCACCGCGCTGCAGGCGTTGGCAGCGGAGCTGAATGTGTCCGATGGCGTGCGGTTCTTGGGCCGCCTGGGCTCTGAGGAAGTGGTGCACGCGCTGGCGAGTTCCGACGCATTGGTGATCCCATCGCTGTGGCCGGAGAACCTGCCGACGGTCGCGCTGGAGGCGATGGGTGTGGGTCGGGCGATCATCGGGAGCCGCGTGGGCGGCATCCCCGAGCTTGTCGTCAACGGCGTCAACGGGTTCTTGACCGAGCCCTATGACGAGCGCGGACTGGCTGACGCGATCGTTCGGCTCGCGTCGGACCCGCAACTGTGCAGGAAGCTGGGCGAGGCCGGACGCCAACGGGCAACAGAGTATTCGGCCGATACGTTCACCGACAGAACGCTTGAGCTCTATGCGCGGACGCTGAACCCGATGGCTCCTGATCGGACATCGGACAAGCATCTGGAGAGGCTATGAGTGTCAGTCGGTGCGAACGCACCCTCGGCGTAGTCCGACCAAAGCCCCGTCTGGCAATCGTGACGGACGCCGTGGCGCCCTGGCACAGCGGCGGCAAGGAGACCCGGACTCGAGAGTATTCGCAGCGCCTCGCGCGAAGCGGATTCCACGTCGACATCTACACCATGAAGTGGTGGGAGGGCGGCGCGGTGACCGACCAGGGACCTGTTCGGCTCCACGCAATCTGCCGACGGTGGCCGCTGTACGCCGGACAACGGCGGTCCATCCTGCAAGCCGTCGCGTTCGCACTGTCCTGCTTTCGGATGGTGACGGCGCGGTTCGACGTCGTCGAGGTCGATCAAATCCCGATTCTGCCGGTGCTTGTCGTCAAGGCGGTTTGTGTCATCCGGCGAAAACCACTGATCGCCACCTGGCACGAAGTGTGGGGCCGCACTTACTGGCGGCGCTATCTGGGTCCGATCGGCGTGTTGGCCGCATTCGCCGAACAGCTCGTCCTGCAGTTGCCGGATCGGATCATCGCCGTCAGCGAGGGAACGGCGCAACGAATCCGCGAAGTCACGCGTGGGCGCGTGCCCGTGTTCGTCGGAAACAACGGCGTCGACCTCCGCGCGATCTGCGACGTGCCGGCCGAAACCACAAGCAGCGATCTGCTTTTCGTCGGGCGGCTTCTGGAGCACAAAGGCGTCGACACATTGATAGATGGGATAGCCGAGCTGCGTCAGCGCGGCAGCCGGCTGTCGCTGACCGTCATCGGCACCGGCCCTGAACACCACACGCTGACACAGCGCGTAGCCGCACTGAGGCTCACCGACCAGGTGAGGTTCACCGGCGAACTGCAATCGCACGCCGAGGTCATCGGCTGGATGAAGTCCGCCCGGCTCATGGTCTTCCCCACGCGCCGTGAAGGTTTCGGGCTGGCGGCGGTGGAGGCCTTGGCCTGCGGCACGCCAGTGATCACCACAGATCATCCGGATAATTTCGCTCGCCTTCTGATAACACCGGGACGCAATGGCTACCTGAGCCGGGCCGACGGCAGCGATCTGCCCGAGGTGATCGCGCGTGCGCTGGCTGAGCGCCCGAGGTTGTCGACCGGGGCACTCGACAGTGCCAACGACTTCAGCTGGGACGAGGCCGTCAACCAGTGCCTGCCCGCTTACCGCGTGACGAAGCCGGCGGCTTGCGCACCAGAACCCATGACAACCGGTGGCGGCGATTTCGGCTCGCGGCGGCGGCGGTCGGCTGTCGCCAGCATCATCGCGTGCGCGGTCCTTTCGATCGTCACGGTGATGTCCGGCGGCTGCAGCAAACCATCGCTGAAGCCGCCGTGGATGTTGACGGCAGCGGGATCGCATGTCGGAATCGCTTACGGAGACACGCTGTTCGGCATGCCGGCGGCGGAACTGTCGGCCACTCTCGATGACGCTGCCGCACTGGGTGCTAGATGGATACGGGTGGATCTGGCGTGGCCGAACATCCAACCGGACTCGGCGAATGCCTACGACTGGCACCGCTTCGACACTGTGGTGGACGCGGTGAGCAAGCGTGGGCTGACGCTACTTCCGATCCTCGCGTACACGCCGCCATGGGCGAGGCCGGCCGGCTGCTTCAGCGATAAGTGCGCTCCGGCCAGCGCCGAGCAGTTCGCGACATTCGCGGCTCACGCTGCGGCGAGGTATCCGAAAGTGACCGTCTGGGAGATCTGGAACGAGCCGAACACCCAAGGGTTTTGGCAGCCGCAGCCCGACCCGCTCGGCTACGCGCAACTCCTCGGGCTGACGACCCAAAGGATCAAAGCGGCCAACCCTGCCGCCCAAGTTGTGACCGGTGGTCTGTCGATCACCAACCCCAGCCGCGACGGGATCACCCCTCAAGACTTCCTCGCGGCCGTGGTGCGCTCGGGAGCTGCACAGCGAATCGACGGAGTGGGCATCCATCCGTACACCTATCCAAATCTTGCTAGTCAACGCGGTCCGTGGGTGAGCCCCAGAGAGGACGCGAGCACCGGGTTGGCGTCGATTCGCCGTATCTTCACGGATGCCGGTCTTCCCGCGCCTCCCATCTGGATCACCGAATTCGGCGCGCCCACTGGCGGCGAGCCGGGCAGCGATGACCACGTCAGTGAAGCGCGCCAGGCCGAGATCGCCGCTGACGCCGTCAAGACCGCCTATGGTGACGACGGTGTCGCAGCACTGATCTGGTACACCTATCGCGACAGCGATACGGGTTCGCCTGATCCCGAAGCCAACTACGGCTTGCGTCGCTCTGACGGCTCCAAGAAGCCGGCATACGAGGCGCTCAGGCAGGCGATACTGGGCGGCTGAACCTTATGCGCCGGTGGCGAAGTTGTTGATCACCGCAAGAGCCGGCTTTGGGCTGTAGTCGTAATGGACGATGCCGAAGTTGTCCTCAGGGTCCAGCCGATGTGTGCCGCGGTCGCGAAGGCTGAACGCGAACAGTGGCCCCATCCAGGAGTTGTTCTGCACGTACTGCAGCGCGTAGCTGAACGACTGCGCCTGAACAGCTTCCGTCACCGACGTCGAGTCGGTACCCGTAGGCGCGCCGAACTCGGTGAGCCAGATCTGTTTTGCGCTGTCCCCACCGGAAACCATCACGTCACGCATTTGCCACATCTGCTGAAAAGCACTCCATGAGTTCGGCTCACTCGGCAGATACGGGAATGTGTAAGGGTGCATCCCGAACGCGTCGAAGTACGAGTTGGCTGCCGCCGAATACAGTCCCTTGACGAACGTGATCGGCGCAATCTGCGAGTAGCTGTCGGTGGCGGGCGCCAAACCGCCGGAGATGACAAACATGTCTGAGCTGACCGACTTGATCGCGGTGTAGGTGGCTTTGAGCAGAGTTGCGTAGGCCGTGACGTTCGGTCGCGGCTTCCAGCCGATGTTCGGCTCGTTCCACACCTCCCACAATGCAACTCGGTTCAGATAGCGGCTGGCCGCATCTTTGGCGAACGTCGCGAACTTGGCGGGGTCTTTCGGCGCGCTTTCCTCGGTTGTGACGGCGGCCGCAACCCGCGCCCACCGCGGTGTATGCAGCAGCAGACCGACCGGTCGCATCCCGCGTGCGACGACGGCATCGATCACGCGGTCCGGGTTGGTCCAGTTACGTTGCCCCTCAACGGGTTCGATCTCCGACCAATTGAGGTCGACCCGGACGTAGCGGGCCCCGGCCGAGCTCGCAACGTCGAGCACCTTCGACAGGTCGGCGGCCGATAGATACAGCAGTTCTCCACCGCCGCTGGCACCGACGAGCACCGGCGTTCCGGGGACTGGTGGCGGCGGCGCGGTAGATGTCAACGTCAGCGAGTCGAGCAGAAGTGTACGTGCACAGCCCAAAGCCGAGAAAGCGTTCGTGAAAGCGATTGTCACCGTGTGCGATCCGGTCGCGATGGTGACTGACGGCGAATATGTGGTCCACGAATTCGCGCCGACCGTCGTCGCCAGCACCGATTTGCCGTCGACGGACACGGTCATGCGCGGAGAACCCCAACATGGTTTACCCGCTGCCCTGACGGCAATCCTCGATGCTGCCTGCAGGGATATCGTCGCGGTAGCGGTGGACTTCGACCGCAACAACAGCGCTCCGCCGCCCGATGCGGTCGGATCACTATAGGTGGCACCGGCGTTGACCGGTGTGACGACCATGGTCTCAGCTTCGACGGTGTTGTCCGCGGCCGTAACGGGGGGAGCGAGCGACACGGCGGTTCCGGCTGCAAGCAGTGCTGCAAGTAGCGAGCGAAGCCGGCCCACGGGCCCCCCTTCGGCTGCGAGGAAGTAGTTCACAGCGTCCGCTTAATTTTCACCGGCATCAATAGGCTCACCTATCACTTCTGTAACAGAAGGAATCCGAATTGAGCCGGGGTGCGTCCGGCATCGTGCGCTTAGGCTTCTCGCATGGAATCCGACCTACGGCCTCCGCTGGATGCCGCCTCTTTACGCGAATCGCTCAGCTCGCCATGGCGTTTCGTCGACGTCGTCGCAGAAACCGGGTCGACGAACGCCGATCTGGTGGCCCGTGCCAACGCCGGGGAAGACGTCGACGGAGTGGTGCTGTTCGCCGAACACCAGACCGCCGGCCGAGGCCGTAGCGGGCGCACGTGGTCGGCGGCGCCTCGGGCACAGCTCATTGTGTCTGCAGGCGTTGGCGCCGCCGACGTGCCGACGGCCGCATGGGGCTGGCTTCCGCTGGCCGCGGGCCTGGCGGTGGTTGACGCGGTGAGCGGTATCGCGGGCGTGGACGCGGTGCTGAAATGGCCCAACGATGTGCTCGCCGGCGACGGAAAACTGGCCGGCATCCTCGCGGAGGCAACCGGGCAGACGATCGTCGTCGGGATCGGGCTCAACGTCACGCTGCGCGCCGACGAGGTCGGCGAACCGCAGGTGACCTCTCTGGCAGACCTCGGCGTCGTCAACGCCGACCGCACGCGGCTGGCCGCCGAACTGCTGCGCTGGCTCGGTGAGCGGGTCACGTCCTGGCGCGCCGGCGACACCGGACTCATGGAGGAGTACCGCTCCCGGTGCGCCACCATCGGTTCCTCGGTGCGCGCCGTGCTGCCCGGTGGCCGCGAAGTCGTCGGCACCGCGTTGCTGGTCGACGACCACGGGCAGCTGCGCATCGACACCGGAAGCGACGTCGTGGCTGTGTCCGCCGGAGACGTCGTGCACATCCGTCCCAACCTCTAAGGTTCAAGCCGTGGGCTACCCCGACAACGTGCTCGCCAGAGACGAACAGGTGGTGCTGCACCGGCACCCGCACTGGAAGCGGCTGGTCGGCCCGGTGCTCGTGCTGGTGGTCGCCACCGGGGTCGCCGTGTTCGTGACCGCGGTGGTGCAGCGCACCGACTGGGACCAGACGGCCAAGACGGTTCTCTACTGGGTGGTGGCCGGCATCTGGCTGGTGCTGGTGGGCTGGCTTACCGCCTGGCCGTTCTTGTCTTGGCTCACAACACATTTCGTCATCAGCGACCGCAGGGTGATGTTTCGCCACGGCGTGCTGACCCGGTCGGGTATAGACATCCCGCTCGCGCGCATCAACAGCGTCGAATTCCGGCACGGAATATTCGACCGGATGCTGCGCACCGGCACGCTGATCATCGAGTCAGCGTCACAAGACCCGCTGGAATTCCACGACATCCCGCAAGTCGAGCGGGTCCACTCGCTGCTGTATCACGAAGTCTTCGACACCCTGGGCGGCGAAGAATCCGACAGCCGGTCCTCGGGCACGCGCTGACGCCGCCGTGGTCGGCGCAGCGGGGTGACGTTCGACTTCTCGTGCGCCTCGTGGACGTCTTCCATCGCCTCGGCAATGCCGCCCGCGGTGAACGTGGACTCCAGCGCCTTCTCCGGGTTGCGGCCGAACTCGTCGGGGAAAACCCAGCGCCGGAACGCCCAGAACCGGAACGCCATCTGCAGCAGGTTGCCCAGGATGTAGGCGGAGACGAAGTCGGCGATGTTCTCCACCGTCAGGCTGACGTGCGGCGCCCGCAGTCCGAACACGTAGCTGGAGACCCACAGTGGCGCCATCGACAGCAGCACGCCCACGCCGCTGAACATGAAGAACAGCAGCGCTTCGTGGTGACGTTCGCGGCCACCCCGGTCGCGGAAGCTCCACTCCCGATTCAGGATGTACGACGCGATCACCGCGACGATCCCGGAAATGATCTTGGCGGTCACCGGCTTGGGTTCCAGGACGGTCAGCTTGAGCGTGTAGAACAACGCCGAGTCGATGACGAACGTGGTGGCGCCGACGATGGCGAACTTGATCAGCTCGTGATGCCGCTCTGCTGCCGGCCGGACCACACGCGGGAGACGGGCGATCGTGGCGTCGGTGAAGGACACAACTCGGCAGTCTACGTAAGAGCGGGCCACACCGCCGAACCGTGCGCGCCAACCACGCATCCCGCGCATGACACCATGGCAGCGTGCGTAACTCGTCTGGTGCCCGGCCCGTGGTGGCGATGATCGGTGCTGGTCAGCTCGCTCGCATGACTCACCAGGCGGCGATTCCGCTGGGCCAGAGCCTGCGGGTGCTCGCGGTTTCGGCTGACGACCCGGCAGCTCAGGTCAGCCCCGATGTGGTGCTCGGCCGCCACGACGACCTCGACGCGCTTCGCCGCGCGGCCGACGGCGCGAGCGTCGTCACGTTCGACCACGAGCACGTTCCCACAGAACTGCTGGACAAGCTGGTCGCCGAGGGTGTGACCGTGGCGCCGTCGCCGGAGGCGCTGATCCACACCCAGGACAAGCTGGTGATGCGGCGGCGCCTGGAGTCGCTCGGCGCCCCGGTGCCCCGGTTCGCCGAGGCCGCCGGCGCTGACGACGTCGACGCGTTCGCCGCCCGCGTCGGCGGCCCCGTGGTGGTGAAGACCGTACGCGGCGGCTACGACGGCAAGGGGGTGTTCCTGCCCGACGACCTCGGCTCGGCCCGCGACGTGGTGGACCGGCTGCTGGCCGACGGCGTGCAGGTGCTGCTGGAGGAGCGCGTCGAAATGCGGCGCGAGCTTGCGGCGCTGACTGCGCGGTCGCCGTTCGGCCAGGGCGCTGCGTGGCCCGTGGTGCAGACGGTGCAACGCGACGGCATCTGCGTTCTGGTGGTGGCGCCGGCTCCCCGGTTGGACCCGGACACCGCTGCCGAGGCCGAACAGCTGGCGCTGCGGCTGTGTTCGCAGCTCGGCGTGGTCGGGCTGCTGGCGGTCGAGCTGTTCGAAACCGTCGACGGCCGGCTGCTGGTCAACGAGCTCGCGATGCGCCCGCACAATTCTGGGCACTGGACCATGGACGGCGCTACGACCAGCCAGTTCGAGCAGCATCTGCGGGCGGTGCTGGACTATCCGCTCGGCGACACGGCACCCGTGGTGCCGGTGACGGTGATGGCCAACGTGCTGGGCGCGGCGCAGACGCCGACCATGACGATGGACGAGCGGCTGCATCACCTGTTCGGCCGCATCCCCGATGCTCGGGTGCACCTCTACGGCAAGGCTGAGCGGCCCGGCCGCAAGATCGGCCACGTCAACATTCTCGGCCGGAACGGCTCGCCCGACGACGACGACCACGTGGCCACGCTGCGCGAGCGGGCCTTGCGGGCGGCACACTGGTTGTCGCACGCCCAGTGGACCGACGGATGGGACGCGCATGCCTGAGCCGCGGGTCGGCCTGATCATGGGCAGCGACAGCGATTGGCCGGTCATGGAGGCCGCCGCCCACGCGTTGGCCGAATTCGACATTCCGTTCGAGGTGGGGGTGGTGTCCGCGCACCGCACCCCGGCCCGCATGCTCGACTACGCCCGCGGCGCGGCGTCGCGCGGCATCGAGGTGATCATCGCCGGGGCGGGAGGAGCCGCGCACCTGCCCGGCATGGTCGCGTCGGCCACGCCGCTGCCGGTGATCGGAGTACCGGTGCCGCTGGCCAAGCTCGACGGCCTCGATTCGCTGCTGTCGATCGTGCAGATGCCGGCCGGCGTGCCGGTGGCCACGGTGTCGATCGGCGGCGCCCGCAACGCGGGGCTGCTGGCGGTTCGGATCCTGGCGTCGTCAGACCCCCGGCTGCGCCAGCGCATCGAGGATTTCCAGCGCCTACTCGAGGCGTCGGTGCTGGAGAAGGACGCCGCCCTGAAAGACCGGTTGCTGGGCCCCGAAGGTACCGTTACTGGGGAGTAGCAAGGAGGCCGAGATGGCTAAATGGGCCGGTGATCCGTCGTTCGACGTCTTCAAACTGCCGGACGAGCACAACGAGCTGCGCGCGGTGGTGCGCGAGCTGTGCGAGAAGGAGATTGCCCCGTACGCCGCTGATGTCGACCAGAACTCACGGTTCCCCGAGGAGGCGCTCAAGGCGCTCAACGAGTCCGGCTTGTCAGCTGTTCACGTTCCGGAGGAGTACGGCGGGCAGGGCGCCGACGCGGTGGCCACCTGCATCGTCATCGAGGAGGTGGCGCGTGTCGACGCGTCGGCGTCGCTGATTCCCGCGGTCAACAAGCTCGGCACCATGGGGCTGATCCTGTCCGGCTCCGACGAGCTGAAGAAGCAAGTGCTGCCGTCGCTGGCGTCGGGCGAGGCGATGGCGTCGTATGCGCTGTCCGAGCGGGAGTCGGGCAGCGACGCGGCCGCGATGCGTACCCGGGCCCGCGCCGACGGGGACTCGTGGGTGCTCAACGGCGCCAAGGCGTGGATCACCAACGGCGGCAAGTCGACCTGGTACACGGTGATGGCGTCGACCGATCCCGACAAGGGCGCCAACGGCATCTCGGCGTTCGTCGTGCACAAAGACGACGAAGGTTTCACGGTCGGGCCGAAGGAACGCAAGCTCGGCATCAAGGGCTCACCCACCACCGAGCTGTACTTCGAGAACTGCCGCATACCCGGCGACCGGATCATCGGCGAGCCGGGCACCGGCTTCAAGACGGCGCTGGCCACACTCGACCACACCCGCCCGACCATTGGCGCGCAGGCCGTCGGCATCGCGCAGGGCGCGCTAGACGCGGCGATTGCATACACCAAGGAACGCAAGCAGTTCGGCCGGTCGATCGCGGAGTTCCAGGGTGTGCAGTTCATGCTGGCCGACATGGCGATGAAGGTCGAGGCCGCCCGGCTGATGGTGTACAGCGCGGCAGCACGCGCCGAACGCGGCGAACCGAACCTGGGCTTCATCTCCTCGGCGTCGAAGTGCTTCGCGTCCGACGTGGCGATGGAGGTCACCACCGACGCCGTGCAGCTGTTCGGCGGTGCCGGCTACACCGAGGACTTCCCAGTGGAGCGGATGATGCGCGACGCCAAGATCACCCAGATCTACGAGGGCACGAATCAGATTCAACGGGTCGTGATGTCGCGCGCGCTGCTGCGCTGAGGCACCGGTCAGAACATTACGGTCACGTTTTCGGTGACGCGGCGACGCTCCATTGCCGACGGGTCGGGGTGGGCTACCTGCACCAGTGACGCACCGACGGCGAACACCGCCACCAGGCCGTCCACCAGCGCGGCATCGGTCGTCCAGTCGGCGGTCGACAGCACCCGGTCGTGACTCGAAACACCCTGCGCTGCAGCAGAATCGGCGGCCCACGCGAGAACCTCGCCCGCTGAGCGGCCACCGAGCGCGGGACCCGGCTGCCGCTCGGCAGAGATCTTGTCGGCCTGCACCCGCACGGTGGTCGCGTAGTCGATGACGCCGGGAGGAAGGTCGTTCACGGGCCGGCCGAAGGCGTCCAGCGACAGCGCCACCACGTCATCGGCGTCGGCATCGGCAACAGCGTCGGCAGTGCACATCACCACGTCCGCGTCGCTGTCGCCGAACACCACCTCCGCACCGATCCACCACACCCCGAACACCACCGCCGCCGTCTGCCAATGCGCCGGCAACAGCACCGCGACCCGGCTGCCCGGCCCGGTGCCGAGCTCGTCGCGAAGCAGGTTCGCGGTCTTGGCAGCCCAGTTCGCGAACGTGGCCGTCGACAACTCGATCCGCTCGCCGGAGGCGTCGTCGTAGTAGGTGATCCGCGGTTTGGACGGGTCCGTCCGCAACAACGGATCGAGTACTGCCGCAGCAAGATTGGTCACTGGTTCAGTTGACGCACTGCGGGTCGTTCGAGCCCGCGGTGATGATCGGCGACGGCGGCGGCGGCTCGGAGTCGGTGGCTGTGTCGCCGGTGGTTGCGGCTGCCGGATCGACCGTCGCGACGGTGGGATTGGTGCTGTCGAGCCCAGAGCCGGGCCCGGTGTAGTCAGCGGTCAGCACCACGCGCACGGTGCCCGGGCGCACCGACGGGTCGGCCACCACCGGCAGTCCGCCGAGCTGCTTGGCCACCGCTTGCGCGCCGAGGTCGTCGGCCTTGGCCGCGTGCACCTGGCTGCCCGGGACGTGCCCGCCGTCGTGGTTGCCGATCGGTCCCTGCTGAAACCCGTTGTTGGTCAACACCTGTGACACCGCGGCCGCCAGACCGTTGATGTCGCTGTCGTTTTCCACCTCGACCGCAGTGTTGGCCGGTGTGTAGGCCAGCTCTTCGGTCTTGCCCTGCGCCTGGTCGCTCAGCAAGCCCTTCACCCACGCCTGCACCTGCGAGGGGTCCACCCGCACCACGCTCTGCATGCCGTCGTCGCTCCAGCCCGACTCGTCGAGCACCGGGATGGTCGCGAACGCGACGTTGCCTGCGGCCAGCTTCTGCAGCTCCTTGATGAAATCCATGATGTCCCAGCCGTCCGACAGCACCACAGAGCGCTGAATCGCCGTCTGCAGGCGCTCCAGCGCTGAGGGGCTGGACAAGGTCTTCCCTGAAATCACTTGATGCGCAAGGGAAGCCATGACCACCTGCTGGCGCACCACCCTGTCGAGGTCGCCGCGCGGCAGGTCGTGGCGCTGCCGGACGAAGCTCAGCGCCTGCGGCCCGCTCAGCCGCTGCCAGCCGGCCGGGAAGTCGGCTCCCGAAAGGGGTTCGTAGACAGCATCTTTCAAGCAGACGTCGACACCGCCGATGGCGTCGGTGATCAACGCGAAGCCCAGCAGCCCCACTTCGGCGTAATGGTCGACGGTAACTCCGGTGAGATCGGCGACGGTCTTGATCAGTGCCTCTCGACCCGCCTCGGTGGCCTGGGCGTCGGCCTGCGCGTCACTGACGCCCGACTCGACAAGCTGCATGCGCTTCTGTTCTTTGGTCTGACCGTAGACGCCGTTGATCTTCGTCTTCCCCAGGCCGGCAGCCTGCACGTACGAGTCGCGGGGGATCGAGATGGCCGTCGCCGACTTCCCGTTGTCCGGGATGCGCACCAAGATGATCGTGTCGGTGTTGGTGGACACGTCGTCGCCGGCGTGCAGCTGGGCGAGTTCGTCCTCGCTGAGCGGATTGCCGTGAGCGTCGGTGCGGCTGTCCATGCCGACCAGAAGGATGTCGATCGCGCCGTCCTCACCGCCGGTGCCCAGCAGCGGCGAGCTGATGTGCAGGATGCCGTTCTCCAGCGAACGGATCTTGCTCCACGCCAGTCCGGTGGCCAACACGATCGCACACGCCACCACAGTGCACAGCACCCGCACGCCACGGCGCGCGTTCGCGGCCGGGCCGGCGGTTGGCACAGCAGGCACGAAGAAACCCCATTCAGTTCGGTAGCTGCGACCAGGCTACTGGCGCAGGCGCCGCAGACGCCGTAGCCGAGGCCCGGCGTGCCAGACTCGAAAACCATGGGCCACCGAATTGTTATCACCGGCGCGCGGGGGCAGGTCGGGCGCCGGCTGGCCGTCGACGCGGCCCGCGCCGGTCACGACGTGGTGGCGCTGAGCTCCACCGACTGGGACATCACCGCAGCGGATGCCGGCGACGGGATCGTCGAACCCGGCGACGTGGTGGTCAACTGCGCCGCCTACACCGCGGTGGACGCCGCCGAGTCGGACGCTGAGACTGCCCACGCGGTGAACGCGGTCGGGCCCGGAAACGTCGCGCGCAGTTGCGCGCGGGTGGGCGCTCGGCTGATTCACCTGTCCACCGACTACGTGTTCAGCGGACGTTTCCCCGGTTCACCCCGGCCCTATGACGTCGACGACCGGCCGGAGCCGCTGTCGGTGTACGGGCGCACGAAGCTCGCCGGCGAAGAGGCGGTACACGCCGTCTTGCCCCACGCGCATGTGGTGCGCACCGCCTGGGTCTACGCGGGCGTCGGCAAAGACTTTGTCGCCGCCATCGCGCAACGCGCACGCGGCGGCGAGCAGATCGACGTGGTGGCCGACCAGATCGGCTCGCCCACGTTCGTCGGCGACCTGGTCGGTGCGCTGCTGCAGATTGCCGCGGGCGGTATCAGCGCGCCGCTGCTGCACGCCGCGAACGCCGGCGCCGCCAGCCGGTTCGATCAGGCCAGAGCCGTCTTCGAAGAGCTGCGCACCGACCCGCAACGGGTCCGGCCCGTCGCCACCGATCGCAACCCGCGGCCCGCCCCACGGCCGGCCTACTCCGCGTTGTCGGCGCGGTTGTCTGCCGCCGCCGGACTGACGCCGTTGCGGCCGTGGCGCGACGCACTCGCCGCCGCGCTGTCCGGCAGCGAGACCCGTGCCCGCGAAAGCCCGGCTGACGACGCTGGTGGGGGCTGAGAACCGTTACCCTCAACGCCGTGAGTGAGGGAGTTGGCGCGTCCGGTGAGTGACATGTTGACGGTGGTGACCGTGACGTACTCGCCGGGTCCGCACCTGCACCGGTTCTTGGCGAGTTTGTCGCATGCCACCGACCGGCCCGTCACCGTCGTCATGGCCGACAACGGGTCCACCGACGGCAGCCCCGAGGCCGCGTTGGCCGAGTTCCCCAACACCCGCCTGCTGCGCACCGGCGCCAACATCGGCTACGGCGCCGCGGTCAACCGCGCGGCCGCCGAATTAGGCCCGGAGACAGACTTTTTCGTGGTCGCGAACCCCGATGTGCAGTGGGGGCCGGCGAGCATCGACCTGCTGCTGGAGGCGGCCGGCCGCTGGCCGCGGGCCGGCACGCTGGGCCCGTTGATCCGCGACCCGGACGGCTCGGTGTATCCGTCGGCACGTCACCTTCCCAGCCTCGTCCGGGGCGGCCTGCACGCGGTGATCGGACCGCTGTGGCGCACCAACCCGTGGACGGCCGCTTACCGCCAGGAGCGTCTGGAGCCCAGCGAACGGCCCGTCGGCTGGCTGTCGGGGTCGTGCCTGTTGGTGCGCAAGGCCGCCTTCGACGAGGTGAACGGCTTCGACGAGCGCTACTTCATGTATATGGAAGACGTCGACCTCGGCGACCGGCTCGGCAGAGCCGGCTGGCAGAACGTCTATGTGCCCTCGGCGGAGATTCTGCACGACAAAGGCCACGCCACCGGCCGCGATCCGGCCAGAAATCTCGTCGCACACCACCAGAGCACCTACATTTACCTTGCCGATCGGCACCCGCACTGGTGGCAGGCGCCCCTGAGGTGGGCGATGCGGTTCGCGCTTGCGGTGCGGTCCCGGTTGGCGGTGCGAGGCTCCCGGCGCAAGCTGGCGAAAGGCAGGTGAGATGACGGACACCCCGATCGACCCGGCGCACGTCGACGCGATCGTGCTCGTCGGCGGCCAGGGCACGCGGTTGCGGCCGCTGACGCTGTCGGCACCCAAGCCGATGCTGCCGACTGCCGGGCTGCCATTTTTGACCCACCTGCTGTCGCGGATCGCGGCCGCCGGCATTCACCATGTGGTGCTGGGCACGTCGTACAAGGCCGAGGTGTTCGAATCCGAGTTCGGTGACGGCTCGAAGCTGGGTCTGCAGATCGACTACGTCACCGAGACCGAACCGCTGGGCACGGGCGGCGGGATCGCCAACGCCGCCGCAGGACTGCGTCACGACACCGTCATGGTGTTCAACGGCGACGTGCTCTCCGGGGCCGACCTGGTCTCGATGCTCGAGACGCATCAGCGCCTGGACGCCGATGTGACCCTTCACCTGGTGCGCGTCGGCGATCCCCGCGCGTTCGGCTGTGTGCCCACCGACGACGAGGGCTTGGTCACCGCGTTCCTGGAGAAGACGCAGGACCCGCCGACCGACCAGATCAACGCCGGCTGCTACATCTTTCGCCGCTCGGTGATCGACCGCATTCCTCGCGGCCGGCCGGTGTCGGTGGAGCGGGAGGTGTTCCCGGCGCTGCTGTCGGACGGGCTGCGGGTGTGTGGCTACGTCGACGCAAGCTATTGGCGCGACATGGGCACGCCCGAGGATTTCGTCCAGGGATCGGCCGACCTCGTGCGTGGGATCGCGCCGTCGCCGGCGCTGGGCAACCAGCGCGGCGAGAAGCTGGTGCACGATGGCGCCGCGGTGGCGCCCGGAGCGGTGCTTGTGGGCGGCACGGTGGTCGGTCGCGGTGCCGAGATCGGGCCGGGTGTGCGGCTGGACGGCGCGGTGATCTTCGACGGTGCGCGCGTGGAGGCCGGGTCGCGCATCGAGCGGTCGATCATCGGGTTCGGCGCGCGCGTAGGGCCGCGGGCGCTGATCCGCGACGGGGTGATCGGCGACGGCGCAGATGTCGGCGCGCGGTGTGAGCTGCTGCGTGGCGCACGGGTATGGCCCGGCGTGACCATCCCAGACGGCGGCATCCGGTTCTCCACCGACGTCTGACCGCTATGCGATTTCGGTGCGCAAACCGGCGCCGAGCGCACGTTAGCGCCCCGAAATCGCATACGAAACCAGTTGGGAGAGGCCGTAATCGGTGTCATTTGGCATGGCATCGAGGTCCCACCACCGCAGGTCCAGCGATTCGTCGGTGACCGCGAAATGCGCATCCGGCGGTGCGTGCGCGACGAACTGCAGGTCGAGGTGTCGAGTCGGCACTCCCAGCGAACACGTCACGGGGTGAACGTGAATGGCGGTCAGCTCAGGCGCCAGCGAGAGCGCCGCGATGCCGGACTCTTCGACGGCCTCGCGTCGGGCTGCGGCGACGATGTCGGCGTCGACGTCCTCGCAGTGCCCACCGAGCTGAACCCACCGGCCCAACCGCGGATGAAGCGTCAGCAGTGCGCGCGTGCCGGTGTGGTCCAGCAGCAGCGTGGAGGCGGTGATATGGCCTGGCTCGCATTCGCGCCGACATGCGTCGGCCCGCGCAAGCACGAACGCGAGCACCGCTTCACGCATCGCGTCTTGCGCGGGATCCGGTGCGCGCCAGCCGGACAGCGTCGTGATCACCGAATCGCGCAGGCTCACTTGTGCACCAGCAGCCCAGCCACCGAGGCGGGTGCACGCGGGGTCAGTGGTTCAGTAGGATAGCCGATTGCTATGGCCCCCAATGGTTCCCACGACAAGGGGAGGTCGAGTTCGTCACGCACTTCCTCTGGCGCGAAGATCGTCGACCCCACCCAGCAGCTGCCGATGCCGCGCACGGCCAGCGCGACCAACAGCCCTTGAACGGCGGCACCGACCGCCACGGTGAACATCGTGTGTTCGGCTGCCGTGCGGGTGCTGTCGGGATAGTCGTGCGCGCCGTCGGGCACCAGAAACGGAATCATCAATTCTGGTGCATCGTAGAGGATTTGACCGCGGGCCACCCGCGCGTCGACGGCCTGCGTCGATTTGCCGTCGCGGGTGAGGTCGTCGCGCCAGCGGGCCTTCATGCGGTCCAGCAGTGCGACCCGGCGGTCGGGATCACGCAGCCAGACGAACCGCACCGGACGTGTGTGATGCGGCGCCGGCGCAGTGAGCGCATCCGCGACTGCGGCTTCGATGTGCTGCGGCGGCACCTGCTCGGGCGCGAACCGTCGCACAGATCGGCGCAACAGCAGCGCCTGCCGACGACCTTCGGCAAGTGCCTCCTCGGTGCCGAGCCAGAACAGGTCTTCGTCGCCGGCCCGCACCAGCCGCGCGGCGGTGGAGCCGTCGTCGGCGATTGTCAGGCCGCGCACCACAGCCACCGGGACGCCGGTCAGCTTGCCCTTGACAAGGTCTGCGGCGCAAGCCAGTTCGTCGGCGACCGCGACTTCGGTCACCACCAGTTCGTTGCCGTGCGGGTCGTGCGTGCCGGCATAGGCATGCAGCACCTCGACACCGGACGCACCGATCGCGACGTCGATCTGCCCGTTGCGCCACGCGCGACCCATGGTGTCGGTGATCAGCACACCGACAGTCACGCCGAGCCGTTCCCGCAGCCGCGCCCGCAATGTCGCCGCGCTGGCGTCCGGGTCGAGCGGGAGCAGCGCGAGCTCGGTGGCGCCGACATTCGACCCGTCGACGCCCGCGGCGGCCTGCACCAGCCCGAGCGCGTTCTCGGTGATCAGCGTCTTGCCCTTGCGTGCCAGAACCCTGACCGCTTCGGCGTCGATTAGCTTGCGGCGCAAGTCATCTCGGGCCTGCGGGTCAGCCGGCGCCGGCACGATGCGACCCTCGCACTTGCTCACGACCTTACTGGTGACCACCACCACGTCCCCGTCGCGCAGCCATGGCGCTGCCTTCGCGATCGCCGCGGCCAGGTCGTCGCCGGGCCGGAACTCGGGAAGCCCGGCGACCGGGAGCAGCTCGACGCGGCGTGCCGACCCGTGATCGGTCACGACCGCGGCTCCGACGTGAGCCCGGCCAATTCCAGGCCGCTGCGCACCATGTCGGCGGTGGCGGCCGGGTTCGTCATCAGCAGTGGCACCGCACGCACGGCCACCCCGTCGATGGACGCGGTGTCGCCTTCGTGGATCAACCAGCCGTCGAGGATCCCGACTCCGCTGCGGGCGCCGTAGTAGGCGCCGACGGCCTCGGACGTGCTGGCCACACCGATCACGCGCAGGCATTCATCGGCCATGCCGCGCAAGGGTTTTCCGCTGACGATGGGGGAGTAACCGATCACCGGCGCGGAAGTGGAGCGCAATGCGCCGCGGATGCCGGGGATCGCCAGGATTGCGCCGATGCTGACGACGGGGTTCGACGGTGCCAGGAACACCACGTCCGCGGATTCGATTGCGTCGACGACGCCGGGTCCGGCGGTGGCTTTCTCGGCGCCGACGAACGCGAAGCTGTGCGTGGGCACCTGCGCGCGGTAGCGCACCCACCACTCCTGGAAGTGGATCGCGCGCTGTGCGCCGTCGGCGGGATCGGTGATGACGACGTGGGTTTCGCAGCGGTCATCACTAGCGGGCAGCAGTGTCGCGCCGGGCGACCAGCGGTGGCACAGGGCTTCGGTCACCTGTGACAGTGGATAGCCTGCCCGCAGCATCTGGCTGCGCACCAGATGGGTCGCCAGGTCGCGGTCGCCGAGCCCGAACCAGTCGGGCTGCACGCCGTAGCGGGCCAATTCCTCCTTCGCGTGCCAAGTTTCGTCGCGGTGGCCCCAGCCGCGCTCGGGGTCGATGCCGCCGCCGAGGGTGTACATGCACGTGTCCAGATCGGGGCAGACGCGCACGCCGTGCATCCACGCGTCGTCGCCGACGTTGACGACGGCGGTCAGCTCATGCGTGCTTTCACCGGTGGCGAACTGGCCGAGGCCGAGCAGGTGCTGGACGCCCAGAAGGAAGCGCGCCCCGCCGACGCCGCCTACGAGAACGGTGACCTTCACAACCCAGGACACTAGGCCTTCCGTCGGGCGCGCGTTCGCCGCGGTGCGACACGCCGCAGAAACGACGCGCCGAATCTCGATAACGAGATGGTATGAAATTTGGTTCCAACGCTTGACCGGGCCTGCTCACAAGTGTGTAATCACATCAGTGTCATTCCCGGTTCGCCAGCCGGTTCCGGTGTCGCAGACCGAGATTCGATCACTTGTTCGAATTCTGCTGAATAGTGGGCGACATCCACAACCAACTGCGATTCTTAGGTTAGGAGGCGAAATGCCTTACGAGCAAAGCGATTTCCCGCGTCACATCCGGCTGGCCGACCGCGGATTGAGCGCGGCAGGCAGCGCGCCGCAAACCCACTCCGACGACGAGGCACCCACCGCCCAGCGAGCTAACTTGGCTTTGGTGCCGGACTTTTTCGGTCTGCCACCGGACGCCCCGGACGACCAATGGCAGGAGCGGGCGCTGTGCGCCCAAACCGACCCGGAGGCGTTCTTCCCCGAGAAGGGCGGCTCAACCCGAGAGGCCAAGCGCATCTGCATGGGCTGCGAGGTTCGCGGCGAGTGCCTCGAATACGCACTAGCCCATGACGAGCGCTTCGGCATCTGGGGCGGTCTCTCCGAGCGGGAGCGCCGCCGCCTCAAGCGCGGCATCATCTAGCCCGCTACCGGCTCGGGCACCCAAGCGCTCAGTCGTCGTCGATCGTCGGGTCGATGACGGAGGGTTCGACACCCAGATACGTCGCGACCTGAGCCACCAGCAACTCATGCAACAAGTCCGCAAGTTCGTCGCTGTCTTTGGCGCGCCGCTCGATCGGCTTGCGAAACAAGACGATGCGTGCGCGCGTCGAATTGCCCCGAACGTCCACGCCGGCGGGGATCAACCGGGCCAGGGCAATCGGCCCGTCGGCCACCACCTCCGGCGGCCACTGCACACTGTCCGGATCCTTGGGGGAGATGCGCGGTATCTCGTCGACCGCGACGTCGAGCCCGGACACCCGGTCGCGCCACCGCTGCTCGATCGGCTCATAGGCCTCGAGCACCGCCATGTCGAATCGCTCGGCGCGGCTGCGCCATCCGGGCACCGTCGGCGGCAACAACGGACCTCTCATCTCCCGTCGCCGGGAACGGCGTCTACCGGCCACGCGGGCGATCGTAACGGTTGGGGATCTTCGCTTCGGACCGTGCGCGTGTCCGGCGGCGGCCGACGATCCCGCACGATAGCCTTCCCGACGTGAACGTTCCCCGTCGCTGCTGCCGGCCCGGGTGTCCTCAATATGCGGTCGCGACGCTGACGTTTGTCTACTCGGATTCCACGGCGGTCGTCGGCCCGCTGGCCACTGCGCCGGAACCGCATTCGTGGGACCTGTGTGTCGGACACGCCAGCCGCATCACCGCCCCGCGCGGTTGGGAGTTGGTTCGCCACGCCGGGCCGCTGCCCACTAGTCCCGACGAAGACGACTTGGTCGCGCTCGCCGACGCGGTCCGGGAGAACCGTGACGGCGGCCGGGGCAACTTCGTGATGGGAAGCCGGGGCAGTGCAGCGCTCGACGATTCGCCCGCAGGCGGCCGATACCAGCAGATCGATCCGGTCAACGGCGCGCCCGTCGGCACCCACGGCGCCGTGCTGGCCCCGCCACCTTCTCCGTCGTCCAAGGCCGGCAGACGCCGCGGCCACCTCAGGGTGTTGCCGGACCCGCAGTGAGTTGAACCTGAGGCCGGGGGCAAACAGTTAGGCTGGCGCCAACAGTAGCGTTCTCGACCAGGAGTCAACCTTCGTCATGTCCCGGCCCGCTGCGATGGTTCACAGCGTGATCAAGGCCTACGACGTTCGTGGGCTGGTCGGCGATGAGATCGACGAGCCGTTCGTCGCTGAAGTCGGCGCCGCGTTCGCGCGGTTGCTGCGCGACGAAGGTGCGCGGCAGGTAGTGCTCGGTTACGACATGAGGTCGAGTTCACCGGCGCTTGCCGCGGCATTCGCCGACGGTGTGACCGGCCAAGGCCTCGACGTGGTCCGCATCGGTCTGGCGTCCACCGACCAGCTGTACTTCGCGTCCGGCATGCTCGACTGCCCCGGCGCGATGTTCACCGCCAGCCACAACCCCGCCGCCTACAACGGCATCAAGCTCTGCCGGGCCGGCGCAAAACCGGTGGGCCGCGACACCGGGCTCGCCACGATCAGCGAGCAGGTGATCGCTGGCGTGCCCGATTACGACGGGCCGGCCGGCAAGGTCACCGACCGCGACGTGCTCGCCGACTACGGCGAGTTCCTGCGGTCATTGGTCGACCTCAGCGGAGGGCGGCCACTGCGGGTGGCGGTCGACGCGGGTAACGGGATGGCCGGCCACACCACACCCGCGGTGCTCGGCCCGATCACCTCGATCACCGTCGACCCCTTGTATTTCGAACTCGACGGCACGTTCCCCAACCACGAGGCCAATCCGCTGGACCCGGCCAACCTGGTCGACTTGCAAGAGCACGTCCGGGCGACCGGTGCCGACATCGGGCTGGCCTTCGACGGGGATGCCGACCGCTGCTTCGTGGTCGACGAACGGGGCGAGCCGGTGTCGCCGTCGGCTGTCACCGCGCTGGTAGCGGCTCGCGAACTCGACCGGGAGATCGGTGCCACCGTGATTCACAACTTGATCACGTCGCGTGCCGTGCCGGAGCTGGTGACCGAGCGGGGAGGCACGCCGGTGAGATCGCGCGTCGGGCACTCCTACATCAAGGCGCTCATGGCCGAGACAGGCGCGATTTTCGGTGGCGAGCATTCTGCGCACTACTACTTCCGCGACTTCTGGGGCGCCGACTCCGGCATGCTGGCCGCGCTGCACGTGCTCGCGGCACTCGGGGAGCACGATCGGCCGCTGTCCGATCTGATGGCCGACTATCAGCGCTACGAGCAGTCTGGCGAGATCAACTTCACGGTCGCCGACGCCCAAGACTGCATCGACGCCGTGCTGAAGTCGTTCGGCACACAGATCGTCTCGATCGATCACTTGGATGGCGTGACCGTCGACTTGGGTGAGGGCACCTGGTTCAACGTTCGGATGTCCAACACTGAGCCGTTGCTGCGGTTGAACGTCGAAGCGCGGACCACAGAGGCAGTGGATGCCGTGGTCGACCAAGTCGCGGCCGGAATCCGTTCTGCGTCAAAGGTTTCCTCATGAACGCCACCGGGTCGGTGATCGACCTCGACGACGTCGACGGGCTTGTCGCCGCCGATACCGAAGGCCTGCTGCGTGCGGCGTCTACGGCCGGGGCACATGTGCGCGCGACGGGTGCCGCGGTCGACGAGGGGGCGCTGGAGTCGCTCGTCGGTCCGCAACCGCGCACGGTGATCTGGGTGGCCGGTCGTGGCACCGCCGGCACTGCCGGTCGCATGGTGTCCGCGCTCGTCGGCCAGTCTGCCGGGGCGCCGATCATGGTGGCCGCCGGCGCGCCGCCGTGGATCGGCCCGCTCGACGTGGTCGTGGTGGCCGGCGACGATCCCGGCGACCCTGCGTTGGTGGCCGCTGCGTCGATGGGAGTGCGGCGCGGCGCGCGGGTGATGGTGGTCGCGCCGTTCGAA
Organism: Mycobacterium sp. NGS19; assembly: GCF_059813155.1. Taxonomy (NCBI): domain Bacteria; kingdom Bacillati; phylum Actinomycetota; class Actinomycetes; order Mycobacteriales; family Mycobacteriaceae; genus Mycobacterium; species Mycobacterium sp. NGS19. The sequence continues at coordinate 561,820 of NZ_JCALEB010000003.1, read as the reverse complement.
GGCCCGCTGCGAGACGCCGCTGCCGGACGGGCCGCGGTGCTCGAGCCGCGGCTGCCGCTCAACGACGCGTTCGGGCTGACCCGATACTTTGCCGCCGGCTTGGCCGCCGTGTCGGCGGTCGACCCTGCAGTGCAGGCCGACATCGCCGGGCTGGCCGACGACGTCGACGCTGAAGTGCTGCGCAGCAGTGCCGGCCGGGAAGTGTTCACCAACCCGGCCAAGGCCCTGGCGGATCGTATGGTGTCGCGCCGCGTGGTGCTGGCCGCCGACTCCGCCGCCGCGTTGGCCTTGGCGCACCACGGCAGCGCGGTGCTGCTGCGAATTTCGGGCACTGTGGCCGCCGCAGCCGGACTGGGTGATGTGGTGGTGGCACTGCGGTCGGGTTTCCAACGGGGACACGTGGATTCGGTGGACGCGATCTTCCACGACGAAGAGATCGACGGTCCGCTGCCGGAGCGCCTGCGGGTTCTCGCGTTGACGCTCACCGATGAACGCGCCGTCGTGGCGGCCCGCACGGCAGGGCTCGACGACGTCGACCTGGTGGGTGCCGCAGACGTGACGGATCCCGCCGCGGCGGGGATCGGCACCGCCGACGCGCAATTGGCGGTGCTGGCGGTGCGGCTGGAAATGGCTGCGGTGTATCTGCGATTGATTCGGGGTTAGCGACGTGCATCTGTTACGCGGCGCGGTGCGCACCTACGCGTGGGGATCCCGCACGGCGATCGCCGAATTCACCGGAAGACCCACCCCCACAAGACATCCCGAGGCGGAGCTCTGGTTCGGTGCGCACCCCGGCGATCCGGCGTGGCTGCAGACCGACGCCGGAGATCGGTCCCTGCTCGAGACCCTTGCGGCCGATCCTGAAGGCCAGCTCGGCGTATCGGTGGTCGAGCGATTCGGCGAACGCCTGCCCTTCCTGGTGAAGGTGCTGGCCGCTGACGAGCCGTTGTCATTGCAGGCGCACCCGAGCGCGCGGCAGGCCGCCGAGGGATTCGAGCGCGAGGAGCGGCTCGGTATCCCGGTGACCTCGCCGACGCGCAACTACCGTGACCGCAGCCACAAACCCGAGCTGGTGATCGCAGTGGAACCGTTCGAGGCGCTGGCGGGGTTTCGCGACGTAGCGCACACCGTCGAGCTGATGAAGGCGCTGGAGGTACCGCACCTCGATCCGTTCATTGCGCTGCTCAACGGCCAGCCCGACGCCGACGGGCTGCGGGCACTGTTCACCACCTGGATCACCGCGCCGCAACCGGACCTCGACGTCTTGGTGCCGGCAGTGCTCGACGGTGCTATCGACTACATCCGTTCAGGCGCAAAGCAATTCGCCGACGAGGCGAAAACGGTGCTAGAGCTCGGCGAGCGCTATCCCGGTGACGCCGGCGTGCTAGCGGCGCTGCTGCTGAACCGGATGCACCTCGAGCCTGGGGAGGCTCTCTTCCTGCCGGCCGGCAACCTGCACACCTATCTGCGCGGCGTGGCGCTGGAAGTGATGGCCAATTCAGACAACGTGCTGCGCGGCGGATTGACCCCCAAGCACGTCGACGTCCCGGAGCTGCTGCGGATCCTCGACTTCCATCCCGTCGCCGCAGAATCGATGCGTCCCGAAATACGATGGGAGGGGCCAGAGCTCGTATACCTGGCCCCGGCCGACGAATTCGCGGTGTCGTGTTTGCGCATCGACGGCGAGAACCTGGGGCACGAGATCGACGCCGCCGTTCGACATGACGGACCTCAGGTTCTGTTGTGTACCGGAGGCGCGGTGCAACTGCACGCGAAGTCGTCGTCGATGACCTTGCAGCGGGGGCAGGCGGCCTGGGTGCCCGCCGACGACGGCCCCATTCGCTTGGTCGCCGAGCGGCCGGCGGAGTTGTTCCGGGTTACCCCAGGCGTATAAGGAGAATCGCGGCGTGTCGAGCGAGGGCAGTACGAAAGCGATCTTGGCGGCGTTGGCGGCCAACGCCGGCATCGCGGTGGCGAAGTTCGTCGGCTATCTCATCACCGGCAGCTCGTCGATGCTGGCCGAGGCGGTGCATTCGGTGGCCGACACCTCAAACCAGGCGCTGCTTCTGCTGGGCCAGCGCCGGGCCCGCAAGGAAGCCGACCGCTTGCACCCGTTCGGGTACGGCCGCAGCCGCTACTTCTACTCGTTCGTCGTGGCGCTCGTATTGTTCAGTCTCGGTTCGCTGTTCGCGCTCTACGAGGGCTACCACAAGATCAGCCATCCCGAGCGGTTGACGTCACCGGTCGTGGCGATCGTGATCCTCGCGGTGGCAATTGCCTTGGAGTCGTTCAGTTTACGAACCGCGGTGGTCGAGTCGCGGCCGCTGAAGGGCTCCGGCAGCTGGTGGCGGTTCATCCGCACGTCGCGCAATCCCGAACTGCCGGTCGTGCTGCTCGAGGATCTCGGCGCGCTGACCGGACTGCTGTTCGCATTCATAGGCGTGGGGCTGACGGTCCTCACCGGCGACGCCGTCTGGGACGGCGTCGGCACCATAGCCATCGGTGTGCTGCTCGGTGTGATCGCGATGATCCTGATCGTCGAGATGCACAGCCTGCTGATCGGCGAGGGCGCCACCGGCGAGCAGGAACGCGCGATCCGCGGGGCGCTCGAGGCCACCCCGAACGTCGACCGGGTGATCCACCTGCGCACACAGTATCTCGGGCCCGAGGAGATGTTGGTCGCCGCCAAGATCGCGTTGTCCCCGGGCAGCGACATGGTGACGGTGGCCCGGGCGATCGACGACGCGGAGGCACGGGTGCGCGAGGCGGTACCGGCCGCACGGGTGATCTATCTCGAGCCAGACCTCGACCGAGCGCTGGCCAGGTAGCCGCCGGACGCGGACGGCGACATCGGACGCTGTCCGACACTTGACTTTCCTGATGGGAAAGAGAAGCGTACTTTCCCACTAGGAAAGTAGGTGGACGTGGCTGACCTGACACCCGATCAGGCGCGCGAGGCGCTGCGCCGGGTCGAGCACGCGCACGATCAAATCGCCAGCGCTGTCGGACTGCCCGGCGGCTATTGGTGGGCAATGGCTGCCGGCTGGCTGGCATTGGGCGTCATAGGTGCCTTCGCGCCGATATGGTTCACCAGCGCGGCCACCCTGGCTTTCGGGATGGGACACTCGTTGATCGCGTCGTGGCTGCTGGAAGGCCGAAGGCCGAATCCGCGGCTACAAGTCAACGAAGCCGTTGCGGGCCGGCGCATTCCGCTGATTGTGATCGGCATGCTCTTCGGCTTCGTAGCGCTGACAGTGGGGTTGGGGTTTGCGATCCACGCCGATGGCGGCCGCCATGCCGGCATCTGGGCGGCGCTGATCGTGGCCGTCATGATCGGCTTCGGTGGCTCGAGAATCTTCACGGGGATTCGCACTCGGCTGCGCACATGAAAGCCCGCTTCGACGAACTGATCCATCAGAGCACGCGGCTGTCGCTGGTGGCTGCTCTCGCGGCTGCCGACTGGGTCGAATTCTCCTACCTCAAGGAGCGCTTCGCTCTGTCGGACTCGGCGTTGTCCAAACAGCTCTCGACTCTCGAGTCCGCCGGGTACGTCACCACACAGCGGCATCCGCGCGGCAGTCGGCGCACCCTCATTGCGCGTCTGACGGACGCGGGCCGTGACGCGTTCGACGGCCATGTCGCCGCCCTGCGGGAAATAGTCGACGAGCCGTTGCGGCAATCCAGCGGTACCCGGTCGCGCATTCGATCAGGCTGATCGAAACACGCGATACCCGTCGGCAGGTGGCGTAATAGCCTGACGACCGAATGTCGTTGCAGCTCAAGCTCTGAGCAAGGTGGCGTAAAGCGCGCCTGATTCGCTCGCGGCCGGCACGCGACGCCGCGTTGCAACCTTCGGCACCGTGTTACGTTTCCTGCCCGACCAGGCCATGCAGGGAGACGAAGTGGTATCGGCGCCGACACGCACACCCGGGCTCACTGCGGTGCGCAGGTCGGCGACCTTGCCCGACGGAGTGTCGGTGAAGCCGCTGAGGGCGCGACGATCCCGCACTGCGCTGCTTCACCGGATCGTCATGGTCGGGCTGCCACTGCTCAGCCTTGTGCTGGCGACGGTCGCGTGGGATGCCTCAGTGCGCCTTGAATTGTTCTCGCCGCGCCTGCTGCCTTCACCGGCCGCGGTACTGGACGCGGCGCGGCAGATGTACGCCGACGGGACGTTGCCGGCCGATGCGGCTGCCAGCTTCCGCCGCGCACTGCAGGGCTTCGTTGTCGGCTCGGCGGTGGCCATCGTCGTCGGCACCCTCACCGGACGCAGCAGGATCGCGCGTGGGCTGCTCGAGCCGCTGATTCAGGTGGTGCGTCCGATACCCGCAATTGCGTTGGTGCCGTTGGCGATTCTGTGGTTCGGCATCGGCGAGGAATCCAAGCTCTTCCTGACCAGCCTCGGTGTGTTCTTTCCCGTCTGGGTCAACACCCATGCCGGGATCTCGGCAACCCGCGAAGACCATCTTCGGGTGGCGGCCTCGCTCGGCGCGTCGCGGTGGCTGACGTTCACCAACGTCGTGCTGCCCGGCGCGCTGCCGTTCGTCGTGACCGGTTTGCGTCAGGGCATCGCGACGTCGCTGATCTTGATCGTGGCGTCGGAGCAGTCCGGGGTGACGGCGGGGCTCGGCTTCAGGCTCGACCAAGCCCGCCTGTTCAGCCAGCCCGACCGGCTTTTCGTCTGTCTTGCCGCGCTGGGGATCGTCGGTGCGATCGCCGATCAGCTGTTCCACCAAGCCACCCGGCACGGTCTGCGGTGGGCGAAAGAACAGTCGTGAGCATCGACATCCAAGGTCTCACCGTGCGCTACGCCGACACGGCGAGGCCCGTGATCGACGGTCTGGACCTCACGATCGCCGCGGGTACGTTCGTGGCCGTGCTCGGACCGTCGGGCTGCGGCAAGTCGACGTTGCTCAATTCCATCGCCGGATTCGTCCGCCCGGCAGCCGGTTTCGTCGCCTTCGACGGAGCGCCGATCACCGGTCCCGGCCGTGAACGTGGCGTCGTGTTCCAGCGCGACGTGTTGTTCCCGTGGGCGTCGGTGGGCAGCAACATCGGTTTCGCGTTGCGCGCCGCACGGCTGCCTCGACGACAGCGGCCCGAGCGGATCGCCGAATTGCTCGAGTCGGTCGGCCTGGCGCCGTCGGTGGCCAAGAAGCTGCCGCACGAACTGTCCGGCGGCATGCGTCAGCGGGTGGGAATCGCCCGCGCACTGGCCAACAATCCGCGGGTGTTGCTGATGGACGAACCTTTCGGGGCGCTCGACGCGCTGACCCGCCAGCAGATGCAAGACCTGGTGACCGAACTGTGGGAGAACCGCGGAAGCACAGTCGTTTTCGTGACGCACGACGTCGACGAAGCCATCCGGATCGCGTCCTCGATCGTGGTGATGGACCGCGAGGGCACGGTGGCCGCGCACCTGGCAAACCCGCTGCCGAGGCCTCGAACCGCAAGCCGGCTGGGTGAATTCGAAGAGTACGCGGCGCTGCGCCGCCAGTTGCACGATCTGCTGCTGGCCGAGTCCGCGTCGGCTGCTACGAGGGAGCACATATGACACGGGCACGACGTTTCGCCGCGGTTCTTTTCGCCTCGCTGCTGGGTCTGGGCTTCGCTGCCGCCTGCGCCGACAGTCAAGAGTCCGCCTCGACTCTGACGCTGGGCTGGGTGGTCGATCCGTGCTGGGCACAGGTGCCCGTCGCCAACGAGCTCGGCTACTTCGCGCAGAACGGCGTAACGGTCAAGGTGGTGCCGTTTCCCACCGGTGCTGCGGCATTGGAGGCGCTCGCGGGCGGCGCAGTCGACGTCGCCAATGGCGGTGACGTCCCGACGTCTGCCGCAGTGCTGAAGAGTCCGCGGCTACGGGTGATCGCCGACGGGGCGCGCTGGCCGGAAGGCCGGTTCGTGGTCCGTCGGTCGTCGGGCATCGACTCCATCGCTGCGCTGGCGGGCCACAAGATCGCGGTACCGCTGGGCAGCAGCGCCCACTACTTCGCGACCAAGTTCCTGGCCGAAGCCAACGTGACCGCCGATCTCATCCAGACCGGTCCGGCAGAGATCGTCACCGCGATCGTCAACCACAACGTCGACGCGATCGCGGTGTTCCAGCCCGCGCTGGCTAAAGCTGTCCAGGCTCTCGGCGATGACCAACTCCAGTTGCAAGGCAGGCAGAAGTACAACCAGCACAGTCTCTACCTCGCCAACGACGACGTCGTCACATCGAAGAAGGCCGTGATCGCCAAGTTCATCTCGGCAATACGGCAGGCCGACGCTCCGTTGACCCAGAAGAATCCAGCCGCGTTGTCTGCGGTCGCGAAAGCCGTTGGGCTAGAACGGAATCTGATCGACTCGGTGTCTTCGGAGTTCGTCTTCCGCACTGAGCTCGGACCGGAACTGGCCGCAGACCTGGCCGATCGTGCACGCTGGGCGCAAAGCATTGGCCGCGTGCCGGCGGAGCAGCCGATCCCGGACTACCAGTCGGTGATCGTGCCGTCGTTCCTCGAGGCGGGGAAATCCTGACCGTGGTCCACCTTCTGGCCCTCGGCGGCACGATCTCGATGCGTGAGACCGCAACCGGGGCGGTGCCGAGCATCGATGCCGCGGAGGTGTCGGGCCAGGTCGGCGGTTTCCGCAGCGCCGAGGGGCTGGCACTGGTCGGCGGTTCCGAAGTCGACTTTGCGCTTTTGGAACGGCTCGTGTTCCGAGCCCGCGAGGTGGTGTCCGAGGGAGCCGACGGCATCGTCGTGACCACCGGAACGGACTCCATCGAAGAGGTTGCGACATGGCTGGCATATCGCGACAACTGGCCGGTGCCATTGGTGGTCACCGGCGCCATGATCGTGGGGACGCGGCCGGACAGTGACGGACGCGCGAATCTGGCGGACGCCTTAGCGGTGGCGGCGTCGGGCGCCGACGTCGATCCGGTCGTCGTGTTCGGCGGGAAGGTTTTCGACGGCCGCGAGGTGGTGAAGGTTTCCGGTCTGGTGCGCGATGCTTTCGATGCACCGGGTCGCGGTCCGATCGGGTATGTGGTTGCGGGGCAGGCTCGTTGGCATCGCCACTGCGCGCGTCTGAAGGCGCACGGTGACCCCGCCGGCCCGATTGTCGGAGTCCCGGTGGTGCTGGCCGCGCTCGGTGACGACGGCACTGTGCTGCGGGCCGCAGGCCGCGGGCGGCGGGCGATCGTGGTCGCGGCGAACGGCGCCGGAAACCTGCCGCCGCGCCAAGCCGCTGCGGTCAGGGAACTGATCGACAACGGCACGCTGGTGGTCATCACCAGCCGAGCGGCCGACGCGCGCGTGGCACCGGTCTACGGTTACCCGGGCGGTGTCGCCGGCCTTCAGGCGTATGGGGCCGAGCTGGCCGACGGACTCACTCCGCACCGCGCGCGGCTGCTCGTCACTCTAGGCCTCGCGCAAGGGCTCGGCCACGACCAACTGCGGGCGATGATCCGCTCAGAAGTGCGGCCATGACCGGCTTCGCCGTCGCGCCTGCGGTGAACCGCCGCGAACTCGCGGACCTGGCGGTCCGTCTGGTCGCGACTGGTCAGCCGTGGTGCGAGAACAGCCTCGACGGCCCCGCACGACCTCCGGAGGAGGAGCGCATCGCGCGTCCACTCGCCGAACTGCTGCGCGGGTGGGGCTTCTCGGTGGAGCTGATCGGGCGCACACCGCAGCGGCCAAACGTCGTCGCGTCGATGAGATTCGGAGACGGCCCGACGTTGATGCTCAACGACCACCTCGACACCTACCCGTCCGGGCCACCCAGCCGCTGGCACGTCTGCCGCGAAAGCCCTTACACCGCAGTCGAACTGGACGGCCGCCTCTACGGCCGTGGTACCTCCGACACCCGAGCCAACCTGGCAGCGCTGTTGACCGCCGCCAAACGTCTCGCCGACGATCCGCCACCGCGGGGAACCTTGCTTGTGGTCTTGACGGCCGACGAAGAGCGCAACGGCGTCGAGGGATCGAAGTATCTGGTCGAGGAATGCGGCTTGCGGCCGGACGCCTCGATCACAGTCGAGCCGACGGCGTGGACGCAGGGTGATCGGCGCGGGATCGCGCTGGCCGTCGCCCAGACCGGCCACGCGCTGCTCGACATCACTGCGCGAGGACGGTCGAGCCACATCTGGCGACCTGACACCGGCGCGAACCCGGCGCGGTACCTGACCGAGGCATTGGCAGACCTACACGCCAATCCCGTGCGGGGATGGCCGATCTCGGTCGTGGGCTTGCATGCCGGGGAAGCCGGCATGGCCCAGTTCACACCGCTGGTCGCGACAGCACGAGTCGCGGCGGTCAACGTCGGGCCCGACGTGGTCGCGGGCCAGCTGTTAGCGGAATTCCACCGGCGCCTTTCGCTCTCCCGACCCGACGGCATCGACGTCAGCGTGGATTTTGTCGACGGACCCACATTCGTCGCCGGAACCGAACGGCTCGACGACGACGACCCATTGGTGGCAGCGGTCAGCGACGCTTATCGCGAGGTCACCGGTGAGGCCGTCCGCACGTACACCAAGCCGGCGTTCAACGACACGATCCGCTTCCGCCACGCCGGAATTCCTGCCGTCACCTTTGGGCCGGGCGACGACGGATGGGCGGTGTACGACGAGAGTATTTCGCTGGACGCAATGGCGACGGCAGTGCAGGTGCTCGAACAGGCCGTGCGGATTTTTCTAGGCGGGCACTGATGCCACGCGACCCGGCGCGCGGCGGTTGCGGTTGCGCTCGGCCAGCCAGGCCCGCATGTTGTGGCGCACCGCCCGACCGATGATCCGCCCGTTCGGAACCATGTACAAGCTGTCGAGGAGAGAGAACCGGCGCAAAAACCATTCGGCCAGAACAGGTTCCGTCTCGGCGGCGCTCAGGAACTGTTCGAACAGGCTGCCGACCGGCCGATACCACCGCGGTACCGTGCCGCTGGCGTTGTGGAACATGAAATCGCCGATCGCGTTCATCGTCCACACCGGAAAGGTGGTCTTCGCGGTGGCGCGGTTCAGCGCCGGTGCGATGTCGTCGTCACCGGATGCCAGCGCCCGCTGCAGATGGCCCGCCTGAAGCGACGTCATCGTCATGCCCTGGCCGTAGGTCGGGTTGAAGCTGACCACGGCGTCGCCGAACGGGACGATGCCGGCGGGGAAGCGGGTGAGCTTGTCGTAACGGCGCCAGCGGCTGGTCGGATACTGGTGGAACGCGATGTCACCGATCGGCGTGGCCTGCCGGATCGCCGCGGCATGGTCGGGCAGCACCACGTCGGCGACGTCGCACATCTGCGAAAAGGTCTGCGGCGGTTGCACTTTGCCGACGCCGAAAGTGGTCATGCCCCAGGTGTCGTCCTCGTAGTAGAGCATCCCGATGCCCACCGGCTGCGCCCGCGACGCTCCGGCCACCACCACCTTCTCCTCGATCAGTCCCTCGGGGATGCGCAGCTGCTGCGTCGCATATCCGATGCCGACGTCGACCGTGTCCTCCACAGGGCGCTCAAAACCCCACTCCTGCAACCACACCGGCAGCCGGGTGCCGCGACCCGTCGCGTCGACGACAAGGTCGGCGTCCACGATCTGCCCGTCGTCCAGCACCACCCCGGTCACCCGCTGTGCGGCCGCGTCGAAGTGCGGCCTGCTCACCGACCGCTGCTGGATCGTGACGTTCGGCAGCCAGGCGGTGCGGCGGCGGATCTGCCATTCCAGGTGCGGCCGGCTCGGCACGTAGGTGGTGAACGTGTCCTCGAGTTCGGTGGGGATGCCCAGCAGATGCCCGGCCGCACCGAAGTGAATGGACCCTGGCTGATCCTCGAGGATGGGCACGCCCGCGGCCACCATGTCGTCGAGCAGTCCGGGAAACAGCGCGCCGAATTCCTGCGCACCGCGCGACATCAGGATGTGCACGTGCCGGCCCTGCGGCACGGCCGCCCGGTTCGCGGGACGCTCGGGCAGGTCGTCGCGGTCGAACAGGGTCACGCGGTCGTAGAAATCGGACAGCACGCGCCCGGCGCACAGCCCTGCGATGCTGGCTCCGATCACCACTGCGTGTTTTCGTTTCGATGCTATGAGGGCACAGTAGAGCAACACTCGGGAGGAAGACGAGAACATGGACCTGCGCACCAAATCCGTCGAGCAGTCGATCGAAGACACCGACGAAGAAGGCACCCGGCTCCGCAAGGATCTGAGCTGGTGGGACCTGACCGTCTTCGGGGTTTCGGTGGTGGTCGGGGCCGGCATCTTCACCATCACCGCGTCGACGGCCGGTAACCTCACCGGCCCGGCGATCTCGGTGTCGTTTTTGATTGCCGCGGTCGCGTGCGGGTTGGCCGCGCTTTGCTACGCGGAATTCGCGTCGACGGTGCCGGTTGCGGGCAGTGCCTATACGTTCTCGTATGCGACGTTCGGCGAGTTCGTCGCCTGGGTGATCGGCTGGGACCTGATCCTCGAGTTCGCCGTCGGTGCCGCGGTGGTGGCCAAGAGCTGGTCGACGTACCTCGGTACAGTATTCGGATTCCGCGGCGGCACAACGGATCTCGGCCCGGTCACGCTCGACTGGGGCGCCCTGCTGATCATCGCGGTGCTGACCACGCTGCTGGCCTTGGGCACCAAGCTGTCGGCGAACGTCAGCGCCGTGATCACCGCGATCAAGGTCTCGGTGGTGCTGTTGGTGGTGGTCGTCGGCGCCTTCTACGTCAAAGCGTCCAACTTCTCGCCGTTCGTGCCGGCCCCGCAGCCCAGCCCGTCGCAGGCCGACCAGTCGGTGTTCTCGCTGCTGACCGGAGCAGGTGGTAGCACCTATGGGTGGTACGGGGTGCTCGCGGGGGCTTCGATCGTGTTCTTCGCGTTCATCGGCTTCGACGTCGTCGCCACCACCGCCGAGGAAACCAAGAAGCCTCAGCGCGACGTGCCCCGCGGGATCCTGGCCACGCTCGCGATCGTCACCGTGCTCTACGTCGCCGTGTCGATTGTGCTGTCCGGGATGGTGCGGTACACGCAGCTCAAAGACACCGCCGACGGTGGCCACGCCAACCTCGCGACCGCGTTCAAGCAACACGGCGTGACGTGGGCGGCCGAGGTGATCTCCATCGGCGCGCTGGCCGGGCTGACGACGGTGGTGATGGTGCTGATCCTCGGGCAGACCCGCGTGCTGTTCGCGATGTCGCGTGACGGTCTGCTGCCGCGGCAGCTGGCCAAGACCGGCTCGCGTGGCACGCCGGTGCGCATCACCGTGCTGGTCGGAGTGCTGATCGCGCTGGCGGCATCGGTGTTTCCGATCGGCAAGCTCGAGGAGATGGTGAACGTCGGCACGCTGTTCGCATTCGTGCTGGTGTCAGCGGGCGTGATGATTCTGCGCCGCACGCGGCCGGACCTGCATCGCGACTTCCAGACGCCGTGGGTGCCGTGGCTGCCCATCGCGGCGATCGCCGCCTGCCTGTGGCTGATGCTGAACCTGACGCTGCTGACCTGGATTCGGTTCGCGATCTGGATGCTGGCCGGGATCGTCGTCTACTTCGCGTACGGCCGCCGGCACTCGGTGCAAGGTCGCCGCGCAGTGCAAGCAGCGGTCTGACCCGGCCACTGATGGTTTACAAAAAGGTTGTCTGTGTCTAGACAGAGGACAAATCAGGCGTTACCGTAAACGCATGGACACACAGCAATGGCACGACACCAAGCGGTACCTGTGGCTGACGGGCCTGGTGGCGCCCACGGCATTGTTCGCCATGCTTCCGTTGGTCTGGGCGATGAACCAGGCCGGTTGGCACACCGCCGCTGCGCTGCCGCTGTGGATCGGCCCGCTGCTGCTGTTCGTGGTTCTGCCGCTGCTCGACCTGAAGTTCGGCGCCGACGGCCAGAATCCGCCGGACGAGGTGATGGAGCGACTCGAGAACGACAAGTACTACCGGTACTGCACGTATGCGTTCATTCCGCTCCAGTACGCCAGTGTGGTGCTGGGCGCGTACCTCTTCACGGCCCATGACGTGTCCTGGTTGGGCTTCGACGGACCGCTGGGCTGGCTCGGCAAGATCGGCGTGGCCCTAACGGTCGGGGTGCTCGGCGGCGTCGGAATCAACACCGCGCACGAGCTCGGACACAAGAAGGACGCGCTGGAGCGCTGGCTGTCCAAGATCACGTTGGCGCAGAGCTGCTACGGGCATTTCTTCGTCGAGCACAACCGCGGCCACCACGTGCGCGTTGCCACCCCTGAAGACCCGGCCAGCGCGCGGATGGGTGAGACGCTGTGGATGTTCTTGCCGCGCAGCATCTTTGGCGGCCTGCGCTCATCATGGGAGTTGGAGGCCCAGCGGATGCGGCGAATGGGCAAGAGCCCGTTCAGTATTCGCAACGAGGTGCTCAACGCGTGGCTGATGTCGGTGGTGTTGTGGGGTGCGCTGTTGGCGGTGTTCGGCTGGGGTCTGATCCCGTTCATCGTGATCCAGGCGGTCTTGGGCGTGGGTCTGCTGGAAGCCGTGAACTATCTGGAGCACTACGGGCTGCTGCGGCAGAAGACGGCCAACGGTCGCTACGAGCGGTGCACGCCGCAGCACAGCTGGAACTCTGATCACATCGTCACCAACATCTTCCTGTACCACCTGCAGCGACACAGTGACCATCACGCCAACCCGACGCGGCGCTATCAGACGCTGCGCAGTTTCGACGAAGCGCCGAACCTGCCGAGCGGATACGCCAGCATGATCATGCTGACGCTGGTCCCGCCGCTGTGGCGCAAGGTGATGGACCCGCGGGTGCTGGCGCACTACGACGGCGACATCACCCGGGCGCACGTGCACCCACGATCGCGATTTCGGTGCGCGAACATGCGCTGAGCGCCCGAAATCGCACCGAAATCGCAACCCGAAAGAGGGGAAGAATGGACTACAAGCTTTACCGCTGCATCCAGTGCGGCTTCGAGTACGACGAAGCGGTGGGCTGGCCTGAGGACGGCATAGCCGCCGGCACCCGCTGGGACGACATCCCCGACGACTGGAGCTGCCCGGACTGCGGGGCGGCCAAGGCCGACTTCGAGATGGTCGAGATCGCCCGCGCGTGACGGTTACTCTCGCGCGTGTGAAGCAGCGAGTTCCGTATGCGGAGGCCTCGCGCGCGCTGCTGCGCGACTCGATCCTCGACGGCATGCGGGATCTGCTGCTCAGCCGCGACTGGTCGGCGATCACGCTGGCCGACGTGGCGCGCGCCGCGGGGATCAGCCGGCAGACCATCTACAACGAATTCGGATCGCGCCAAGGCTTGGCGCAGGGCTATGCGCTGCGGCTGGCCGACCGCCTCGTCGACGTCATCGACGAGCAGATCCAGCAGAACCAAGGCGACATCTACGCCGCGTTCCGGCAAGGGTTCGGATCGTTTTTCGCCGAGTCGGCCGCCGACCCGCTGGTGATCTCGTTGCTCAACGGTGAAGCCAAGCCCGACCTGCTTCAGCTGATCACGACCGACAGCGCGCCTATCATCAACCACTGCTCGCAGCGGCTGACCTCGTCGTTCATGAACAGCTGGGTTAAGGCGTCTGAAGAAGACGCCGGGGTGCTGGCGCGCGCGATCGTGCGGCTGGCCATGAGTTACGTGTCGATGCCTCCCGAGGCCGATCACGACGTCGCCGACGACCTAGCCAGGCTCATGACACCGTTCGCCGAGCGATACGGTGTCATCGACACAGATTGAGCTTGAGAAGGACGAGATGACGACTCTAGAAAACAGCCTGATGGCCGATGTCCGCAACGGCGTCGAATACAAGGTGGCCGACCTGTCGCTAGCCGACTTCGGCCGCAAGGAAATCCGGCTGGCCGAGCATGAGATGCCGGGCCTGATGGCGCTGCGCCGCGAGTATGCGGAAGTGCAGCCGCTCAAGGGTGCGCGTATCTCCGGGTCGCTGCACATGACGGTGCAAACCGCGGTGCTGATCGAGACGCTGGTGGAGCTGGGCGCCGAAGTGCGCTGGGCGAGCTGCAACATCTTCTCCACACAGGACCACGCGGCCGCGGCCGTCGTCGTCGGCCCCCACGGGACAGCCGAAGAGCCGCAAGGGGTTCCGGTGTTCGCGTGGAAGGGCGAGACGCTCGAGGAGTACTGGTGGGCCACCGAGCAGATGCTGACGTGGCCGGGCGAGCCGGTGAACATGATCCTCGACGACGGCGGTGACGCCACCATGATGGTGCTGCGCGGCGCCGAGTTCGAGAAGCAAGGCGTGGTTCCGCCGGCAGAGGACGACGACCCAACCGAGTGGAAGGTGTTCCTGGCGCGGCTGCGGGAGCGCTTCGAGTCAGACAAGACGAAGTGGACGAAGATCGCCGAGTCGGTCAAGGGCGTCACCGAGGAGACGACGACGGGTGTGCTGCGGCTCTACCAGTACGCGGCCGCCGGTGAGCTGACGTTCCCGGCGATCAACGTCAACGACTCCGTCACCAAATCCAAGTTCGACAACAAGTACGGCACCCGGCACTCGTTGATCGACGGCATCAACCGCGGCACCGACGTGCTGATCGGCGGCAAGAACGTGCTGATCTGCGGTTACGGCGACGTCGGCAAGGGCTGTGCTGAGTCGCTGAAGGGCCAGGGCGCGCGCGTCACGGTCACCGAGATCGACCCGATCAACGCATTGCAGGCGTTGATGGAAGGCTTCGACGTCAAGACCGTCGAGGATGCGATCGCCGACGCCGACATCGTGATCACCGCGACCGGCAACAAGGACATCATCACGCTCGATCACATGCGGGCGATGAAGGACAAGGCAATCCTGGGCAACATCGGCCACTTCGACAACGAGATCGACATGGCCGCGCTGGAGCGCTCGGGCGCCAAGCGGATCAACATCAAGCCGCAGGTCGACGAGTGGGTGTTCGACAGCGGCAAGTCGATCATCGTGCTGAGTGAGGGCCGGCTGCTGAACCTGGGCAATGCGACCGGGCACCCGTCGTTCGTGATGAGCAACAGCTTCTCCAATCAGGTGATCGCTCAGATCGAGCTGTGGACCAAGAACGACGAGTACGACAACGAGGTGTACCGGCTGCCCAAGAAGCTGGACGAGAAGGTGGCCCGCATCCACGTCGAAGCACTGGGCGGGCATCTGACCAAGCTCACCAAGGAGCAGGCTGAGTACATCGGCGTCGACGTCGAGGGCCCGTACAAGGCGGAGCACTACCGCTACTGATTTTCGGCGGCGTCGAGCCTGCGTCCAGATCGCGAAAACGTCGGGAATTGCGATCTGAGCGCAGTCTCGGGCCCGGTGAGATACGCCAAAATCGGTGCGAATTCGCGCGTGCCACTCCGCGTTCGATCCCGAAAACACCAAAGTCACGGTTGGCCGGTGCGAGTTCGCGCTCCAGAAGGCAGCGTGACGCAAACCAACGAGGGGGCAGTTCGCACCACATACGTCCACCGCTTTCGGACCGGTCACTAGTCCGCCGTCGGTGCCTACGCTACCGACCGGCGGCGCAGTTCCGGCCTGATCCATCGAATTGAGTTAGGTAGCGATGCTGACGCTGTCCCGGCTGCGTGACCTGGACGCCGGCGCCTGGCGCCTGGCGACGTGGTCGGCGCCGTTCATGGTGCAACTCGTCTCAGCCGTGCTGTTCATCCTCATGTGGGTGTTGGGCAAATGGCCCTTCGCGACGCATGATGCGTACGCAGGGGAACGCGCCTGGCTGTTGACAGCGACGGCGATTACCACCCTGGCATCGCTGGCGACGAGTGCTGCTCTATTCGCGTCGCAATCGCCGCGGCGGCGCGCGCTGTCTCTGAGCATTGCAGCCTCGTCGGTGGTGGTGTTTATCGGCGGGGTCTTCTTTGCCTTCTGGATGTTTCGTTGAGAACGGCCGGCCGGGATGTGAATCCATCGATGAACAAGTCTTCAACAAACCGTTATGGTCCAGCCAGCTTCATCGCCGCGATCGCGAATATCGCGGTATTGGAGGTTGTCACGTGGGTATTTCTCTCCTGGTGGATAATCCTACCGTTGATTATCGCACCGATATTGCTCGTTGAGCTAGCCATTTCCTGGGGGCTGACAAGAGCCGACGGCAAGATTGGTCAAGTTGGACGAGGAATCCTCATCGGCTCCCTGTCGGCTCCGCTCACTGCGGTAATCTTCATTGTCGCCTTCATCATCGCTCAAGCGATTGGGCCGATTTGATATCAAACGATACGGGGCGGTCTGACCGTCTATTATCCGAGCCCATAGCTTGGTCCTGGGCCACTTGGACCGCGCCATTCCTAACTCAACTTGTGGTCGGCGCAACCCTCATCTGTATGTGGTTGTTGGGAAAGACCGAATATTTCAAACAGTCCCATGAACGAGGCTGGTTGCTGTCCTCGGCGGGAATTTCGACGTTGGCGGGTCTGCTGATCGCAGGGTTATTTGCCTTCTCCCGTTCGCCGCGCGCGCGGGGCCTCGCCGTCAGTATGGCCGGCTGCTCACTTGCCGTCCTTCTCGGTGCGTCGATTTTTGCGTTTTGGATGTTTCGGTGGTGAGCGAGCACAGCGAGCATTGCGCGGTGATCCAGGACCGCTATGGTCCCGTCAGTTTTCTGTCGACACTCCTCACTATCTTCCTTCTGAATTCTTACCTCTGGTTCTTGGGTCCGTACGCCATCATCGGTTTTCCGATATTTCTACCGCCGATATTGATCGTTCTGGTAGTTGCGATCTTCCTTGCCAGAAGCACTGGCAGAGTAAGCCAGGCTGGCCGAGGAATATTGATCGGTCTCCTCTCGGTGCCGGCCGCGATAGCGATTTTCGTCACCGGCTTCATCGTGGCGAACGCCATCGGGCCGATTTGAGCCGGCCGTCGCGACTAACGCACTGTCACATCGAGCGTAAACCGTCCTGCGACGTGCGGTGGATTGGCGTTGTCCTGCTGAACCAGCGTTACGTGGACGGTTCCCGCGCGTGCCGCCCGATACCTACTCGTAAAGGTGCCGACCTTTTTATCAGCGCGGCCAGGATCGTATTTCCCCCCGAGATGCTCGAGGATCGTGATGTCGTACTTTTCCTCATCGTGCCACTGACAATTAGATGTCTGGTAATCGTCTGGCAATACGATGTCGAGCACCTGACCGCTGTTCAGCTCGATATGCCGACCATTGCCGGATTCATTCACCGTCACGTCCGCCATGCCGAAGAACTCATAGCGCAGGCTCGACTGACACCCGGCCACCAGCAGCACGCACGCCAAAGCCATCGGCAATCTCGAGTACACGTCCACCCTCCGGCTGAGTTTGCCTCAGCACCACACCATTTCACACGTCGCCAGTGGACTCGCCGAGCTCCGTAGGTACGTGCCGTACCGAACTCGCGTACGTTGTCCGGTGTGGCGGGGGTCCTCATTGCGATCGAAGGTGTCGACGGCGCCGGCAAGCGCACCCTGTGCGACGGCCTGCGGGCGCAGTATGAGCGGAACCACAGATCGGTCGCGATGCTGTCGTTCCCGCGCTACGGGCATTCGGTGAGCGCCGACATCGCCGCCGAGGCGCTTCACGGCGACCATGGCGATCTCGCGTCGTCGGTGTATGCGATGGCGGTGTTGTTCGCACTGGACCGCGCCGCCGCGCGCGACGAGATCCACCACCTCAGGGCCGCGAACGACGTCGTCATCCTCGACCGCTACGTCGCCTCCAACGCCGCCTACAGCGCCGCGCGGCTGCGCCAGCACGCCGACGGCCAGGTGGTCGAATGGGTGAAGAGGCTCGAATACGAGCGGCTTCACATGCCGGCCCCGGATTGGCAGGTGCTTTTGGATGTGCCCGCTGAGCTGGCGAAGGCCCGCGCGCAACACCGCGAGGCCACCGAGGACAGCCGTGCCCGCGACTCCTATGAACGTGACGACGACCTGCAGCGCCGCACCGGTGAGGTCTACCGGGGGCTCGCCGAGAACGACTTCGGCGGGCCTTGGAAGATCGCGCGCGCCGACGTCAACACCGCCGTGCTGGCAAGCTTCCTGTTTCCGTGAGTCAAGCGACGCGTTGCGCCTTATTCCAGGACATGCGCGTGTGGTAGCCGGGTTTTATCCCGATCTGGTGACACCATGGACACCATGAGGCAAAGGATTCTTGTGGTCGACGACGATCCATCGCTCGCCGAGATGCTCACCATCGTGCTGCGCGGCGAAGGTTTCGACACGGCGGTGATCGGCGACGGCTCCCAAGCACTCACCGCGGTACGCGAACTTCGCCCCGATCTGGTGTTGCTTGACCTGATGCTGCCGGGGATGAACGGCATCGACGTGTGTCGGGTGCTGCGGGCGGACTCCGGCGTGCCGATCGTGATGCTGACCGCCAAGACCGACACCGTGGACGTCGTCCTCGGTCTGGAGTCCGGCGCCGACGACTACGTGATGAAGCCGTTCAAGCCAAAGGAGCTGGTCGCGCGGGTACGCGCGCGGCTGCGGCGCAACGATGACGAGCCCGCCGAGATCCTGTCGATCGCCGACGTCGACATCGACGTGCCCGCCCACAAGGTGACCCGTCAAGGCGAGCAGATCTCCCTGACCCCGCTGGAGTTCGACCTGCTGGTGGCGTTGGCGCGCAAACCGCGGCAGGTGTTTACTCGTGATGTGCTGCTCGAACAGGTGTGGGGATACCGGCATCCCGCCGACACCCGTTTGGTCAACGTGCACGTTCAGCGGCTGCGGGCCAAGGTCGAGAAGGATCCCGAGAACCCGCAAGTGGTGCTGACTGTTCGAGGAGTGGGATACAAGGCCGGCCCTCCGTGATCGGTGGCCGTTCGGCGGTCGCTGCGTTCCATGACCGCTGCGCGGTCGCCGTCAATCTGACCGCTCGGCGGTCGCCGTGATCTTCGGTTCCAGGCGGCGCATTCGGCGCACCGCGCCACTGCTGCGTGGCCTCGGCGCGTTGAGTCGCGCCATCGGTCTCGCTTGGCGGCGATCCCTCCAGCTGCGTGTCGTCACGCTGACGCTGGGCTTGTCGCTGCTGGTGATTTTGGTCCTCGGTTTCGTACTGACCAGCCAGATCACCGACCGCGTGCTCGACGCCAAGGTCCGCGCCGCCACCGAGGAGATAGATCGGGCCCGCGCCACCGTCAGCGGCATCGTCGGCGGCGAAGAAACCCGATCCCTGGACAGCAGTCTTCAGCTGGCCCGCAACACGCTGATCGACCGCAAGACCGACCCCGGCGCCAGCAACCTGGGCGGCGCGTTCGACGCCGTGCTCGTCGTCCCCGGAGACGGTCCTCGCGCGGCCACCTCCGCCGGCCCGGTCACCCAGATCCCGGAAACCATGCGCGACTTCGTCAAGGCCGGCCAAGTCAGCTACCAGTACGCGACCGTGCACACCGAGGGGTTCACCGGCCGGGCGCTGATCGTCGGCAGCCCCACCACCGGGCCGGTGTCCAACCTCGAGCTGTACCTGATCTATCCGCTGTCCAGCGAGGAAAGCACGATCGCGCTGGTTCGCGGCACCATGCTGACCGGCGGCCTGGTGCTGCTTGTGCTGCTGGCCGCGATCGCTCTGCTGGTGTCACGGCAGGTGGTGCAACCGGTGCGGTCGGCGTCGCGGATCGCAGAGCGGTTCGCCGAAGGCCACCTGACCGAACGCATGCCGGTGCGCGGCGAGGACGACATGGCGCGTCTCGCGGTGTCGTTCAACGACATGGCCGAAAGCCTGTCGCGCCAGATCACCCAGCTCGAAGAGTTCGGAAATCTGCAGCGGCGCTTTACCTCTGACGTCAGCCACGAGCTTCGCACGCCGCTCACCACCGTGCGGATGGCCGCCGACCTGATCTACGACCACAGCGAAGAACTCGACCCGTCGCTGCGCCGGTCCACCGAGCTGATGGTCAGCGAACTCGACCGCTTCGAGACCCTGCTCAACGACCTGCTCGAGATCTCTCGTCACGACGCCGGCGTGGCCGAACTGTCCGTCGAGCAGCTCGATCTGCGCACGACCGTGCGCAACGCGCTGGAGAACGTCGGCCACCTCGCCGACGACGCCGGCGTCGAACTCGAACTGGACCTGCCCGATCACGAGGTGATCGCTGAGGTCGACCCGCGCCGTGTCGAACGGATCCTGCGCAACCTGATCGCCAACGCGATCGACCATGCCGAGAACAAACCGGTACAGATCCGGATGGCGGCCGACGAGGACACCGTCGCCGTCACCGTCCGCGACTTCGGCGTCGGCCTGCGCCCAGGCGAGGAGAAGCTGGTGTTCAGCCGGTTCTGGCGCTCCGACCCGTCGCGGGTGCGCCGCTCCGGCGGCACCGGGCTGGGCCTGGCGATCAGCATCGAGGACGCCCGGCTGCACCAAGGCCGACTCGAGGCGTGGGGCGAGCCCGGCAAGGGCGCCTGCTTCCGGTTGACGCTGCCTCTGGTGCGCGGCCACAAGGTGACGACGAGCCCGCTGCCGCTCAAACCCGTTGCGCCGCAGCCAAATCCACGCGCGCCGCGACAGCGCGAGGCTGCGGAGAAGGTATGAGACGCCTGCCGGCCGTGGTCGTCGCGCTGGCGGCCGTCATTGTGGTGGCCGTGTCCGGCTGCGCCGGGGTGCCGTCGTCGTCGGCGCCTCAAGCGATCGGGACGGTGGAGCGTTCGCCGGCGCCGAGCCTGCCCAAACCCACTCCCGGCATGGACCCCGACGTGCTGCTGCGCGAGTTCCTCAAGGCCACAGCGGATCCCGCCAACCGGCACCTGGCGGCCCGCCAATTCCTGACGGAGTCGGCGTCGCGTGGCTGGGACGACGCGGGCAGCTCGCTACTGATCGACAACGTCGTGTTCCTCGAAACCCGAAGTGCGGACCGGGTTTCGGTGAACATGCGAGCCGACATCCTCGGCTCGCTGTCGGACATGGGGGTGTTCGAGACGGGGGAGGGGGCGCTGCCCGACCCCGGGCCGATCGAACTGGTGAAAACCAGCGGCGGCTGGCGCATCGACCGCCTGCCCAACGGAGTGTTCCTTGACTGGCAGCAGTTCCAGGCCACCTACAAGCGTCACAACCTCTATTTCGCCGACCCGACCGGCAAGACCGTCGTACCCGATCCGCGCTACGTCGCAGTGGCCGATCCCGACCAGCTGCCCACCGAACTGGTCAGCAAACTGATCGCGGGCCCGCGACCGGAGATGGCTCACTCGGTGCGCAACATGCTGGCTCCTCCGTTGAAATTGCGTGGGCCGGTGACCCGGGCCGACGGCGGCAAGACCGGCATCGGCCGCGGCTACGGCGGCGCCCGCGTGGAGTTGGAGGGATCGTCGACCACCGATCCGCACAGCCGGCAACTCGTTGCGGCGCAGATCATTTGGACGTTCGCGCGCTCCGGCATCGCGGGGCCGTACGTGATCAACGCCGACGGCGCCGCGCTGGACGACCGGTTCGCCAACGGGTGGGAGGCCACAGACGTCGCATCGACGGACCCGGGCGCCGACGACGGCGCGTCGGCCGGTCTGCACGCGCTGGTGGGCGGGTCGCTGGTGTCGGTGGAGAACGACAATGCACCGCGGATGCCCGGCTCGTTCGGCCAGATGCCGGAGCAGAAGGCGGCGATGCTGTCGCGCACCGGCCGCGACGTTGCGTCGGTGGTGGTGCTGCGCAGCGGACAGCCGGACGCGGCGGCGTCGCTGTGGATCGGGCCCAGCGGCGGTGTCGCGGTGGAGGCTACAGACGGGCACACCATTACCCGTCCTAGCTGGTCGCTGGACAATGCGGTGTGGGTGGTGGTCGACGGCGTCAACGTGGTGCGGGTGATTCAGGAGGCCGCGTCGGGCCAGCCCGCCCGCATTCCGGTCAATGCGACGGCGGTGACGACGCGCTTTCCCGGTCCGGTCACGGAGTTGCAGCTGTCGCGGGACGGGACCCGGGCGGCCATGGTGATCAACGGGCAAGTGGTTCTCGCGACCGTCGAACAGACACCTGGCGGTGAATACGCGTTGACGTATCCGCGCCGGCTGGGCTTCGGTCTCGGCGCGTCGGTGGTGTCGCTGTCGTGGCGTACGGGGGACGACATCGTCGTCAGCCGCACCGACCCTCAGCATCCCGTGTCGTATGTGAACCTCGACGGCGTGAATTCCGATGCGCCCTCGCGCAACATCACGATCCCGGTGTCGACGGTGGTGGCCAACCCGTCGACCGTGTACGTCGCAGACCAGCGCGGCGTGCTGCAGTTGTCGAGCGCTGCTGCCGAAAACGAGCAGCGGTGGATCGAGGTGCGGGCGTTGATGATTGCCGGTGCTGTGCCGGTGCTGCCGGGGTGATTTCGACGCTTTGCGACGCTGAGCGTCGTTTAGCGTGCCGAAATCCCCGCGACGTGCTGCAGGAACGGGGTGATGATGTCGACCGGCAGCGGGAACACCACCGTGGAGTTCTGGTCAGCGCCCAACTCCAAAAGTGTTTGCAGGTAACGCAATTGCAGCGACGCCGGGCTCTTGGAGAGCGTATCGGCCGCCTGGCGCAGCTCCTCGGAGGCCTGCAGTTCACCGCGGGCGTTGATCACTTTCGCGCGCCGCTCCCGCTCGGCCTCTGCCTCGCGCGCCATCGCCCGTTGCATGGATTCGGGAATCTCCACGTCCTTGATCTCGACCACCCGGACCTCGACGCCCCAGGACTCGGTCTGCTTCTCGATGATCGTGCGCAGGTCGCTGTTGAGGTCCTCGCGGTGGGCGAGCAGCGTGTCCAGGTCGGCGCGACCGAGCAATGAGCGCAGCGTGGTCTGCGCGATCTGCGACGTCGCGATCGCATAGTTCTCCACGGCCAGAATGGCTTTCAACGGATCGGTGACCTGAAACATCACGACGGCATTCACCCGCGCGGGCACGTTGTCGCGGGTGATCACCTCTTGCGGGGGGATCGTCAGCGTCACCACGCGCTGGTCCACCCGCACCATTCTGTCGACCAAGGGAATCAGGAACCTGAGCCCCGGCTGATAGAGGGGACGGACGTGGCCCATCCGGAACACCACGCCCCGTTCGTATTCGCGCAACACCGCCAGCGAGACGACGCCGAGCGCAACGAGCACGATGGCGGCGACGACGACGATGGCGATCACCTCTGCGGTCATCTGGCGTCTTTCTTGTCGGCGTCCTGGTCGGCCCAGCCGCCGCCCCACCGGGTGGAGTACCGGTCTATGGCAGCGGCTACCGCATCCTCCTCGCCGCTGCGATGCGGCAGGTGCGCCGGCGCGTTCGACGGCGTGTTCCAGAAGTGCTGTGCCAGCGGCAAACCGGTGACGACAACGAGCGCCGACGCGCCGAGCAGAACCACCAGGTCTGCCGCGGAGTGGTTGCCGACCAACATGCCCAAGGGCATGACCAGTCCCATCGCCGCGACTGCGCAGGCGATACCGCGGTGAAAGCGGCCGGCCTCCGAATGCGGCCACGGGTCCACTTCGCGCGTCACCTCACGGCCGTGGTCGGACGTCGTGCACGTCGACTTCACCGGGCAGCTGTTGCACACCGTCGGCGAACCGCGGTAACGCATCACCCGATGCTGCGGGTCGAACGACGTAGGCCACAACCACTGGTCTTGCGGGCACACCCATGCGTCGTGGTCGGCGTGGTAGACGAAACTGCCTGTGCGCCAACGAGCGGCCCGCAATGATGATCGCCGTGCCATGAGGTCGATGGACCACGCGATCGCGACGAGCATGAGCGCGTAACCCGCGATCAGCCAGACCGACGCACTGACGGTCATTGTTCGGCTGCCGCCGTTTCGGCGCCGACTTCGGTATAAAGCGGGTGATCGGGCAGCTCCTCGGCAGTTGGCCCAGAACGCCAGTGGCGCACCGCCTGCCATGCGATCCAGATGAACGGCAGCACGCCGCCCACGATCAGGATCACGTCACCGGGCAGCCGCAGCCACTCCAGCAGCGCATTGCCGGGTTGGGTGAGATAGCCCAGGGAGCGAGCGTCGACGTAGCCGTTGTTGACCGAGTGGTACAGCTGCAGCACACCGAGGGGAAGCAGGGTGGCGAACACCATCCAGGCCAAACCGATGTTCATCGACCAGAAGGACACGCGCGCAGCTTTTTCCGGCCATTTGTCGGCTGGTATCGCGTAACGGAACGCGAACATGGCCAGTGCGACGGCGAGCATACCGTAGACGCCCATCATCGCCGCATGTCCGTGGTTGGCGGTAAGTGCGGTGCCGATCTGGTAGTACGACACGATCGGCAGGTTGATGAGGAATCCGAAGATGCCCGCACCCACGAAATTCCAAAACCCAACGGCGACAAGGAACATGACCGCCCAGCGGTGCGGGAAGGGGTGGTCGCTGCCGGCCTGCTGTCGTGAGCCGAGTTGCAGGAACGCCCACGCCTCGACGGTCAGGAAGGTCAACGGGATGACTTCTGCGGCGGAGAACAACGCGCCCAGTGCCATGTGCTCGACGGGCGTCCCGGAGAAGTACAAGTGGTGCATCGTGCCGATGACGCCGCCGGCGGAGTACAAGATGACGTCAAGGAAGATGATGCCCAACGCGATTCGCTGTCGCACGACGCCGAGCAACACGAAGATGTAGGCCACCATCACCGTGGTGAACAGTTCGAGGAAGTCTTCGACCCACAGATGCACCACCCAGAACCGCCAGAAGTCCGCGACGGTGTAGTGGGTACCGCTGCTGGCGAGTAGACCGACCGCGTAGAAAGCCGGGATCGCCAGACCGGCGAACAAGAACAGCCACGGCATGTTCAGCTTCGACTCGCCTTTGAGCCGCGACCGCATGCCGCGCCACACAATTGCTATCCACAAGAACATGCCGACCACGAGCAGGATCTGGAACAGCCGAGGCAAATCCAGGTACTCCCACTGCTGCGAGAACAGCGAACCCTCCGGAACCACACCGTAAATGGACAGCGCTTCGGTGATCAAGGAGCCGAACACCACCACCGCCACGGCGATCAGCAACCCGTAGGCAAGCCAGCTCTGCCGCCGCGGCTCACGGCGAGCGATGAACGGCGTGAGGAAGATTCCGCCGGCCAAGAAGGCCGCCGCGGTCCAGAACAACGCCAGCTGCACATGCCACGTCCGGGCGAGGTTGTACGGGAGTAGACGGGCCAGATCGAGGCCGAAGAACGTCGACAAGTCAGCGCGATAGTGCTGCGCGGCCGCACCAACCAGGGTCTGCGCCAAGAACAGCACCGACACGATCGCGAAGAACCAGACCGTCGCACGCTGCGACGGCGTCAGCGTCACTTCGCCCGGCTGCCGGTAGACCAGCGTCGGCGCCTCGACGCTCTGCCAGCCGATCTTCTGGCTCCAGCGGCCGTACACGAAAAGCAGGATCCCGGTCCCGCCGAGCAGCGCCACTAATGACAGCACCGACCAAACCACCACCTGACCGGTCGGGCCGTTGTCGACGCGGGGTTCGGCGGGCCAGTTGTTCGTATAGGTGTAGTTGTGGCCGGGGCGTTCGGCGGACGCCGCCCACGCGGTCCACGCGAAGAACGCGGTCAGGTCATTGACGTCGTTTGGATTGGTGATGAAATCTGGCAGTAATCCGCGCTTGGTGGAGTCCTTGCCCCAGTAGTCGGCGTACTGTGCGCGGATGTTCTCGAACGCCTTGACCTGACGGTCGGTGAACACCAGAGTCTTGGTGTCGGGGTCGTAGCGGTTGGTGCGGAATTCGGCGACGACGCGGTTGTGCGGATCGGGATTACCCTCGGCGCGGAATTGGTCAGCGACGTTGTCGGCGGCCTTGCGTAGGTATTCCGCGGTGTAATCGGGTCCCAGGTATGCGCCGTGGCCCAGCACCGATCCGTACTCCTGTAGGCCGCGCGCCTGGAACAGCTCTTGGCCGCGGGTGATCTGCGCCTTGGTGAACAGCACCTGGCCCGATTGAGTTACGACCTTGTCGGGCAACGGCATTGCCGCCGTATACGCACGATAGGCCAGGATGCCCATGACGAAGAAGCCAAAGATCATCACCAACGCGACGCCTTGGACCCAGCCTTTTCCGATCAGACGTTCCGCGGACGGTTGATCGGTTTCTGGTGCTGAGAACGACTGCGCTGAATCAATGGCCATGCGATGCTCCTGCCCGCTAGCTGCCCCGCGTCCTACGTATTTATCACCCGGGGACAGCAGAGGGGACCTATTCCGCCTGGCATTCTGTGCCCTTTCGCTGCACTTCGGGGTCGTCGCTGCGGTTGTGGCTCGGCGTCGGTTCGCTGACGCGGCGGCAGGTGAACTGCCGCGTTCGGCGCTGTAGCGGGAATTTAGGCTCTTACAGGTGAGCGATTCATCTGTGTTGCGCGGCAATCCCGGCGAAATCGGGCGGGTGGCGGAGTTGCTGGCGCGCGGAGCCGACGACTTCCGCGCCGGCCTGGCCGACGTGGATTCGGAGGTGTCGAGCATGCTCGACGGCTGGCGCGGCGATTCCGGGGGTGTTTACGGCGAAGCATGGCGTGAGTGGCACGAAGGGGCAGCGCGCATTCAGTCCGGGTTGTCGTTGATGGCATCGGCATTGGGCCGTGCCGGCGGCGACTATCAGGGGCAGGAAGTCGCATCGTCGGAATCGCTGCGGAATGTGGCACCTTGAGTAACGCATTTGCGGTCGACCCCGAAGCGCTGCTTGACGCAGTCTCGCGGATGGCAGGCTTCGAACGCTACGTCGAGTCGCTGCTGCAGGAAATCGACGCGCTGGTCGCCGGACTTCACGTGGAGTGGAGCGGGACTGCCGCGGCCGCGCACGCCGAAGCGCATCGACAGTGGGCCGAGGGTGCAGCGATGATGCGAGACGCTCTGGGGAAGCTGCAGGCTGCGGGCAAAGTCGCCCATCACAACTACACGGGGGCGGCAGCGACCAACCAGCGCATGTGGGCATGACATTCGGCAATGGGTGCGCTTGACGTCGATCCGCCGGCGCTTGACGGTGCCGGCACGTCCGTCGTATCGGTTGGGAAGGACCTTGGGTCGGCGATTTCGACCCTGACGAGCGCGCTGAGCGGGACCGGCGGAATGTGTGGCGACGACCCGGCCGGTGCCGCGTTGGCGCGCCAGTACGACAGCTCTGCCAAAGCGCTAGTAGAAGCGATGACCCAGGTGCGCAACGGGTTGGTTCGCATCGGCGATGGAATCCGCGTATCGGCGACGAACTACTCGGTCGCCGAGGCGGCATCCAACATCGCAGGCAGTACCGAGCCGCTTCCCAGGCCAACCCCAACTGAGATGATCAATCCCGGGTCGGTACCGTCCGGTGTCGGTAGCGGTACGCCCGCACCGGCGGGATGGGGTTGGGTCGCGCCGTTCATCGGAATGATCTGGCCTACAGCGGATTCGGGGCGCCTACGTACTGCGGCCGCCGCCTGGACGGCCGCGGGAACGCAGTTTCTTGCGACCGAAGTCGGTGCGGCCGCACCACTGGCGATCGTTGGGGCGCAGAAGATTCCGGAGGCCGACGCGATCGGCGTGGCTTTCGCGACAGCAGCGCGAGGCGGAAGCCAAGTTTTTCAGCAGTGTGGAACTATCGCCAGCACTCTCAACACCTATGCGGCACATGTCGACGAGGTGCATGCCGCGGTGTTGGACTTGCTGTCACAGATCGCGGACCCGCTGACCGGCATCAAAATCGTCTGGGACCTTCTCAGCGGCGACGACGAGAACGAAATCAAACGCATCGCCAACGAGATCCGCACGGTCATCGACAACTTCAAGGCTGAAGCGACGGCATTGGGCCACCAGATTGCCGGTCTCGCGGCTGAAGCCAACACGATTGCCACCACCATGGGCCACTACGCGCACAAGGAGTGGGATCACTTTTTACACGAGAACCTCGCGGGCCGGGCGCTGGATCAGATCGGGCAGTTCGAAAAGGGCGTTTTAGAAGAAGCCGGCGGCATGCTGAAAGACGTCTTTTGGACGTACTCGCCAGAGCGTGAAGCGATCGACCCGGAGGGCTACCACCGCGACATCGAGAACCTGGCCCACGGCTTGGCGCCGCTGGTTGGTCTCGGCGGACCGAACGCACCCGGAGTTGGCGAGGCATGGAAGCAACTCGGCAAGGAAGCAGTCCACTGGGATTTGTGGAGTACAAATCCGGCGGAGGCGGCCGGCCGCAGTGTCACCGACGTTGCCACATTGTTCATTCCCGGAGTTGGCGAAGAGGCGACGGGACTGCGCACCACCGTTCGTGCGGCCGACGCGGCAGCGGACGCTGCGCGCGTCGAACGCCCGCTGGAGAGCCTGCCGCTGGCCAAGCCGCCCGAGCTGCCGAAGCCGCCGGGCGAGTCGCCCAAGCCACCGGCTGAGGCGCCCAAGCCGCCGGTGGAGGCGCCCAAGCCGCCGGCCGAAGTTCCTAAGCCGCCGGCTGAATCTCCGAAGGCGCCACCGGTGGTGCATGAAACGCCGACACCCACGCCTGGTCAGTCGGCCGCGGACGCGAAAGTGCCAGCGGCGCCCGGGCGCCCGCCGGCGCCCGCAGCAGCGGATGCGCTACCTCAGGCTGAGCGAGGGACGGCATCGCCGGTGGGCTCGTCTTTCGGAGAATCTGGTGCTCGCTCGTCGGGCGGTGCGGGCCTGAACGGTGTCACCCATCCAGGCCAGATCACTCCGTCGGGTTTGGCTTCGCTCGAACGGATAGAGCCGCCCCATCCAGCGCTTTCCGACCCGACCGGGGTGCCACCCTGGCATGAGCCCAGCGGACTGGACCACCCATCGCATGGTTCTCGCAGCGGCGCAGGTGCGGACAACGGTTCGCCGGCGACGGCCACACACGTCGAACCGAGCCCGGAATTGATCGATGGCGCGAGTGCAGCGCCAGCCGACGGTAGATCAGTGCTGACGTCAGACGACGCAGCCGGTCCACACTGGCAGCGCCTCGATGACGGACCGGCAGACCCTGGCTACGGGCAGCCGATGCCCGATGCCGGCGACTCAGGCCCGTATCCGACGCCAACTACGGAAAACCAAGCAACTTGGGATCTCGTTCGACATCCCGAGGAACCATACGGCCACGATGAAAACGGCAACCCGCTCACCAAAGAGCAGTACGACGAGCGCTATACCCAAGTGGGGCCTGACGGCGAGTCCTTGAATAGGTACCCACCTAATGAGGGTGCTGTGCCGGGCACCAGAGTGGCTTACAATTCGGTGGAGGCCTTCATCCATGATTTTGGCAGTCAGATAGACAGAGTAGGCAGTCCGTACGGCGAATACTTCGCCGTAATGGAAAACGGGGTGCCCGCCTCTTTCGAAGAACGTAGCCTCCCAATTAGTTCACTTAACGGCCAGTATTATCGATACAGTTTCAGTGGTAGCCTTCCAGAAGGCTGGGCGATTGAGATATCTGAGGTAGCTCCCGGTTTCGGTCGCGACGGTGGGGGTTTGCAAGTGAAGATCATCGATGATGGAGGCGACGCGATGTCAGTATTGCAATTATTAGAGCGTGGAGTCCTGGGTGAGCAATAACCGCTACGAGCTGTCCGCTGATGTTGCCGCATTGGCGGTGGCGGCCGGCTTCAAGGAGCACAAAGTCGGCGGGGACGCCACATGTCTGGTTAACAATGGCGGAGAGATAGTCTTCTACATCCGACGCGAGCCGCAGGGTTGGTACACCGTGACCAAGGCCAACCGTTCTGGCGCTGAGAAATTCGAATTGGCAGCTGCCGATCATCGGGTGCTCGATCGGTATTTCCTCGCGCTTTTCGGGCAAGGTGTTCGCGCCAGCCGACGAATAGCGCTTGTCAATCTGCCCTTCAAGGCTGAGGAAGTTTGCGAAGGTTATTCATTGATACCCGACAATCACGCCCTCCAGTGGCTTGTTGATTCGTCCGGGAGCAGAGTCGCTGCGGCAAAGAACAGCTCCACCGGCACGGCTAGGTTGGTAGAACTATCACACTTGCTTCCAAAAGCCTGCGATGAAATTATGTCGATGTTCCAAGTCGGCGACGAATTCCCTAATCATGGTTGAGATATCTCGTCTTCTCCCAAACGATCGAGCAGATTAGTGAAATGTTCGTTGACTTGTGGCCTTCAATCTCCATTAACGACTTCCAAGGGCACACAATCTATTGGGCGTCGGGGGCATTCGGCACGGATAACGTCTTCACAGCGAGGGGTCGTTAATGGCGGGAAGTATATTCTTCCGCAAGCATCATTGGGCCGAGAGTGCGCAGCTCATCTTTTACGTATTTGACTATCTTGCGAAGAAAGCATCGGACCCGAACGTAAGTAGGCATCTATCAGAACTGGAAGCCGCGAATGTGCCTATCCTTGATTTGCGAGAGGCCAGACACTCGGAATTAGTTGACATTATTGCCGACGATCTTCCAGTGCATTTGGAAAATCTTAGCGACCCTGAGCGCCGACGCAGACTAATAGCGGCACTGGATGAGCTCATCTCGTATGCAAAGGAGCAAAAGGCAGAGGACGGTTAGATAAGCTATGTCACGTGTTCAACAATGTCGGAATAAGATATTACGTAGCAGTTTTTCGAAGTACGGGATGCGGTTGAAACTGTGACCGAGCTCGGTTTTCTTCGAGAGGTCACTTAATGAGGTTTGAACAGAACGGTATGCGGCCCACTGGCGAAGGAGGTTCCGTCGATAACTTCCTTCGGCAGTACGAGCAGTCGCGCAACCTATGGCGAAAGACGAAGGGCCGCACTCCTTGGAACTCGCCGGCCTGGATTGGAAGCGGCCTCTCGCTCCGCAGGGGGTACCCGTTCCCGGACTGGACCGGCTATGTCATACGGCAAGAGGCAGACGCCTTCTTCGTTCTCGCTTCGACTACCGAACGGCGATCCACTCCGTTCGTGACCGTGGCCGCGGTCTTCTCGCAGATGGAAGATGCGGGAAATACGTCATCGCGCAGATGGGCGATTCTCTCAGGACCGAGTGCCGCGCTGATCCGGTCTTCTGGCGATGGAGAGATGCGGGCCTCGATGACCGCATAGAGAAAGGCCTCCCGGATCCGCGATTTCTCGCTGCAATCAACCGTATCGATAACGTCGAACCTGGGAAGCGGCGATTTATGCATCGCTATGTGATCAGGCAGCACCCTGACATTTACGCCGTCTTGAATAGTTGGGAGGAGCCGATGAGTCATGTGTTGACCAATTCTTATGAGGAACTGCACGAGTTGCTCGCCGAGGGCTTGCCAGAATCGAGATGAGAGCGTCATCGAGCTCGGAGGCAAAGAAGCCAGAATCGAGGCTAGTACATGGCCCGGCCCGCGTTTGGACAACCCGGGGGTGGGGAGGAAAAGGGTCGTCATAGATATCCGCACAGGCGATACCGTCGCCGTCCAGCGGTTGATTGATGCGCGGGTTCTTCGAGAGATCGGCTTGGGACCATGAAAAATTCCGGCGGCTCTGACACATCGGCCAACGACGAGGTAGCAGAGTTCCTGGCACGATACGAGCGCTGGCTCGTCCGGTGGCGTCGTCTGGAAGGTCGGTCGCAGTGGGATCCACCGAGGTGGTCAGGTGACGATCTGTGGTTATGCAGTGGCTATCCCAAGCCTGACTGGAGCGGATATGCGGTCCGGCTCAGCGAAGACGGCATCATTGTCTTCAATGCGACCACCGAACGACGAGCCACACCACATATCACCGTCAAGGCGCTCTTCTCGCGGATGGAGGATGCCGGCAAGTTTCTGCTCTGGAACTTGGGAGACTACTTGAGAATCTCGCGAGGAATCGATCCAGTCTCATGGCGATGGTCGGACACCAGCCTCGATGAACGAATTGCGAAAGGGTTGCCTGGTGAAGAGATCCTCAACATGATCTCCGAGCTCGAACAGATCCCCGTCGAGAGATCCCGCGCATTTGTTCGCAAATATTGGCTTAAGGATGAACCCGAGGTATACGCATCATGACCACCTCAGACGAGTTGAGGAGTCGAGTATTGACAATGACTTATGATGACCTAGAAAACCTCTTAACCGAAGGGTTAACGTGACTTTCCGACGTATATGAGCGATTCGGCAGTGGCCCTGAGCAGCGCCATAATCTAAGGATTGCCGTTGCCGAGCGGGGATCACAGGCAAGGGGGAACAGAATGCTGATGACGGCACTGACCAGAGGATCGAATTGGCGAGAATCGAACTGCGAAACATCGATTTTGGACCACCCGACTTGGAGGCGCAGATCCCGCTGACGGCAAGCCTCCGGCGGTGGATACCAGGTCCAGACAGGGATGATTACATAACCGCATTACTTGACCGCCCAATCAAGTATCACCCACCAGCTGATTTCGTGTGGGAGCGTACACAACCCGAGTTCCGTGCTCACGACGGTAATGGACCGTTTGTGTGGATCTATATGTTGGTCATATGTAGCCGATTCGTCGGCACGCAACTGCATCCCGGTATGGAGGCCTTTCCTGTGAATATCCTTTGTCATCGACAACACGCTTGGACGTGATCAGCGGCTGGATATGAGCAAGGTCGACTATGTCGCCGTTGGCTTCATCGATGCCCTCGCCGACGAACCGGTTCAGAACGAGTGACATCGTCGACTCACTTGCGTTGGAGCCCGGCAGCATTGCCGCCGCCATGTCGGTGCCTCTCGCCACACTGGCGCCATGCTTGACCTTGTCCTGCCGCTGGAGTGCGGCGGCTGCGGTATGCCGTCGACACGATGGTGTGACGCCTGCGCGCGCGAGCTGACGCTCACAGAAGACGACCCTCGACTGGTCACCCCCCGCGTGGACCCGGGCGTGCCTGTGTTCTCCCTCGGTCGATATGCCGGCGCCCGCCGGGCCGCGATCGTCGCCGCCAAGGAACACGGCCGCGCGGACCTGCTGACACCAATGTCGCAGGCAACGGGTCAAGGACTGGACCGGCTGGTCGGCTGGGGGATCGTCGACCTGCCGCTGACGCTGGTGCCGGCGCCCACTCGCCGGTCCGCCGCGCGGCGCCGCGGCGGTGACCCCGTCACTCGCATCGCGCGTGCCGTCGCCGACACCCGTGACGGCGTGGACGTCGTCGCCGCGCTGGGCATGCGGGCAGGCACACGCGATTCAGTCGGCCTCTCGACAAGCGCGCGACAACGCAACGTGCGCGGCCGCATCGTGCTGCGCCGAAGCACCCACGGCGAGGTCGTTCTCGTCGACGACATCGTCACCACCGGCAGCACTGCCACCGAATCGGTCCGCATCCTGAATGCCGCAGGAGCCCGCGTGGCGGCGGTGCTCGCCATCGCCCACGCATGACTGGTGAAGAACAGGCAACGGGTGAGAGAAAGGGGTGGCACGCGGCGGTGAACACCATTACCGTCGGGACCAAGCAACAGTGACTCGGCCGCCTCGAACCACCGGGGCGCCACTTACCGACAGCGGTAGGAGGTGAGTCTTTCGACCTCTTGTGCCGGTGGGTGGCGAGGGTGTAGGTCGCGATTCACCGGTTTTGTTCACAGAACCCGGCACGCCGGACCGCGTGCGACTCCGCGACAGAAACGAGTTGTCAAGCATGCCAAGCCGATCCGTGGAATCCGATTTGGGGACATCTCCCGCTCGCGAGGGAGTCCTGGCCGATACCGACGATGCTGAACCCACGCCGCGCGCTGAGGTCGTGGTGAAGGGGCGCAACGTCGAGATACCCGACCACTTCCGCGTGTACGTGTCGCAGAAGTTGGCCCGCCTCGAGCGGTTCGACCGCACGATCTACCTGTTCGACGTAGAGCTCTACCACGAGAAGAACCGCCGCCAGCGCAAGAACTGTCAGCACGTGGAGCTCACCGCCCGTGGCCGTGGCCCCGTAGTCCGCGGCGAGGCGTGCGCCGACAGCTTCTATGCCGCTTTCGAGTCGGCGGTCAACAAGCTGGAGAACCGGCTGCGCCGCAGCAAAGACCGACGCAAGGTCCACTACGGCGAGAAGACCCCGGTCTCGCTGGCGGAAGCCACCGCCGCTGCGGTACCGCCATCGGACAACCAGGCTGCCGAGGCACCATCGGTCGACGGCATTGCGGTCGACGACCACGAGCCCGGGCGCATCGTGCGCGTCAAGGAGCACCCCTCGACGCCGATGACCGTCGATGACGCGCTCTACGAGATGGAGCTCGTCGGCCACGACTTCTTCCTTTTCCACGACAAAGAGACCGACAAGCCCTCTGTCGTGTACCGACGGCACGCCTACGACTACGGGTTGATCCGGCTGGCGTAACCGCCGTGACAGCCTGAACCCCCCGCGGCGAGCTCTGACTGGCCTGTCGCACTCTCGCCTACCATGGGGTACGCCGAAGACGTCAACCCATAGGGGATATCTGTGCTGTCGAAATTGCTGCGCCTCGGTGAAGGTCGCATGGTCAAACGCCTCAAGGGCGTCGCAGACTATGTCGGCAGCTTGTCCGATGACGTAGAGAAGCTCAGCGACGCCGAACTGCGGGCCAAGACCGAGGAGTTCAAGAAGCGCTACGCGTCCGGGGAAGACCTCGACGACCTGCTGCCCGAGGCGTTCGCCGTCGCCCGCGAGGCCGCCTGGCGCGTGCTGGACCAACGGCCGTTCGACGTGCAGGTGATGGGCGCGGCGGCGCTGCATTTCGGCAACATCGCCGAGATGAAGACCGGTGAGGGCAAGACGCTGACCTGCGTGTTGCCTGCCTATCTCAACGCGATCGCCGGTAAGGGCGTGCACATCGTCACGGTCAACGACTACCTGGCCAAACGCGACAGCGAGTGGATGGGGCGCGTGCACCGCTTCCTGGGGCTGGACGTCGGCGTGATCCTGGCCGGCATGACACCCGACGAGAGGCGGGTGGCCTACAACGCCGACATCACCTACGGCACCAACAACGAGTTCGGGTTCGACTACCTGCGCGACAACATGGCCCATCGGCTCGAGGACCTGGTGCAGCGCGGCCACAACTACGCGATCGTCGACGAGGTGGACTCGATCCTCATCGACGAGGCCCGCACGCCGCTGATCATCTCCGGGCCGGCCGAGGGCGCGTCGAACTGGTACACCGAGTTCGCCCGCCTTGCCCCGCTGATGGAAAAAGACGTCCACTACGAGGTGGACATCCGCAAGCGCACCGTTGGTGTGACCGAGCTCGGCGTCGAGTTCGTCGAAGACCAGCTGGGCATCGACAACCTCTACGAAGCGGCCAACTCGCCGCTGGTCAGCTACCTCAACAACGCGCTGAAGGCCAAGGAGCTGTTCCACCGCGACAAGGACTACATCGTCCGCGACGGCGAGGTACTGATCGTCGACGAATTCACCGGCCGCGTGCTGATCGGCCGCCGCTACAACGAGGGCATGCACCAGGCCATCGAGGCTAAGGAAGGCGTGGAGATCAAGGCCGAGAACCAGACGCTGGCCACGATCACGCTGCAGAACTACTTCCGCCTCTACGACAAGCTCGCCGGCATGACCGGCACCGCCCAGACCGAGGCGTCGGAGTTCCACGAGATCTACAAGCTCGGCGTGGTGTCGATCCCCACCAACAAGCCGATGATTCGCGAGGACAAGCCCGATCTCATCTACAAGACCGAGGAAGCCAAGTTCCTCGCGGTGGTCGACGACGTTGCCGAGCGGTATCAGAAAGGTCAGCCGGTGCTGATCGGCACCACCAGCGTCGAACGCTCGGAATACCTGTCTCGGCAATTCCAGAAGCGGCGCATTCCGCACAACGTACTCAACGCCAAGTACCACGAGCAGGAAGCCGGCATCATCGCCGAGGCCGGCCGTCGCGGCGCGGTCACCGTCGCCACCAACATGGCCGGCCGCGGCACCGACATCGTGTTGGGCGGCAACGTCGACTTCCTCACCGACAAGCGGCTGCGCGAACGCGGCCTCGACCCGGTGGAAACGCCTGAGGACTACGAGCAGGCATGGCACGACGAGCTCGCGAAGGTCAAAGCGGAGGCGGCGGCCGAAGCCAAAGAGGTGATCGACGCCGGCGGGCTTTACGTGTTGGGGACCGAGCGGCACGAGTCGCGGCGCATCGACAACCAGCTGCGCGGCCGGTCGGGTCGGCAGGGCGATCCCGGGGAGTCGCGGTTCTACCTGTCGCTTGGCGACGAGCTGATGCGGCGGTTCAACGGCGCGACGCTGGAGTCGCTGCTGACGCGGCTGAACCTGCCCGACGACGTGCCGATCGAGGCCAAGATGGTCACCCGCGCCATCAAGAGCGCCCAGACCCAGGTCGAACAGCAGAACTTCGAGGTCCGCAAGAACGTCCTCAAGTACGACGAGGTGATGAACCAGCAGCGCAAGGTGATCTACGCCGAGCGCCGCCGCATCCTCGAGGGCGAAAACCTCAAAGACCAAGCGCTGAAGATGATCCGGGACGTGGTCACCGCGTACGTCAACGGCGCCACCGCGGAGGGCTACGCCGAGGACTGGGATCTCGAGCAGCTGTGGACGGCGCTGAAGCAGCTGTATCCGGTGGGCATCGACTACAAGCAGCTGACCCACCGCCACGACGAGGTCGACGACCTCACGCGCGAGGAGCTGCTCGAGGCGGTACTTGCCGATGCCGAGCAGGCCTACGCCAAGCGGGAGGCCGAGATCGACGCGCTGGCCGGCGAAGGCGCAATGCGTCAGCTCGAGCGCACCGTGCTGCTCTCGGTGCTGGACCGCAAGTGGCGGGAGCACCTCTACGAGATGGACTACCTCAAGGAAGGCATCGGGCTGCGCGCGATGGCCCAGCGCGACCCGCTGGTGGAATACCAGCGCGAGGGCTACGACATGTTCATGGGCATGCTCGAAGGCCTCAAAGAGGAGTCCGTCGGCTTCCTGTTCAACGTCGCGGTGGAAGCCGCGCCAGCTCCGACAGTGGCGCCGATGCCCAGCCCGGAAGGACTCACGCAGACGGCCTCCTCCGGGGCAGAGCCTGAGGGCGGCGTGGCGACCAAGCAACGCGAGAGCGCTGCCCCAGCTCCGTTGCGCGCCAAGGGAATTGACGACGGAGAGCAGCAGCTCACCTACACCGGACCGTCGGAGGACGGCTCTGCGGCGATACAGCGGCGCAACGGCGGCGAGCCCGCCGGTGTGTCAGCTGGAGGCACCCGGCGCGAGCGGCGAGAAGCCGCACGGCGTCAGGCCAAGCAAGCGAAGTCCGGCCGCCGGCGCTGAGTTTCGAGCGACCGGATTTGAGGGCAATTGCCCCATGTGAGGCGGTTATGCGCCGAGCGAGCATCGGCGCATGAACAATGCACACACCAACCAGCCCATCCGAATCCGAATGATCGTCGCTGCCGGTGCAGTCACCGTCGGTGCGCTGCTGAGCGTTGCCAATCCCGCCATTGGGAACGCGACGTTCGACAAGAAGAGCTTCGACAACTGCGCCAGGGCTGCGGACGGGCGCTGGCTCAGGGGCGAGACCGACTCCCAGACCCACGACGACGAATACAAGTTCTGCTGCGCCAGGTCCGGCGGATATTGGAACGCCAAGAAATCCTCCTGCGACGCCGAGCCGCCCGCCCGCACGGCAGAGCCGCAAGTTCCGCAAGCGCCGCGGCCCACGGTAGCCAGCCCGGCGCCGTAACCGCTAACGCGCCGAAGCTACGGACGATCACCGAAATCGCTTGGCAGCCATCACCATTCGTAGTCTCGGCGCTGGCTCAACGCCTTTCGACGAGCTTGGCTATCCGTTCCAACGTCTCGCGCATGCCGTTCTCGGCCTGCTTCGGCATGCCGCTGGATCGCAGCAGCCACTTCTGCTTGTCCTGGGAGATGTCCCATGTCTCCCGCACCCGCGTGCCGCCGCCATTGGTGGGCTCGAGCTCGTAGCGCCAGATCCGGCCGCCCACGAGACCGCCCAGCATGGTTGTCTGCCAAGCGATTCGGCGGTCAGGTTCGAATTCGATGACGGTATTGGTGGTCCGGTACGGCAATCCCATCCGCATCGACATACCGAACTTGGAACCCTTCGACAGTGGTATCGATTCGTGTTCGGCATGCTGCACGGTGCCGGAGCCGTCGAAGCTGGCGTGCTTGCCGGCGTCGGCAAGTAACTCGAAGATCGCACTCGCCGGTGCGTCGATCACTCGTTCAACGCTCACTCTGTCGTTTTCCACGCTGGCCATGGACCCACGCTAGCCGATCTGAAGCGCCACGAGTCGCCATCTTCGACGGCCGCGGACCACCGTGTGCTCCACCCGCCCCGCGATCGCGCGGAGCCGCTCGCCGCGGCAATACGTCGCAGACACCTCCGCGATCTCGCCCTCGCTGTCCACGATGCGCAGCCGGACCCGGCGCAGCTGAGCCGCTGTCCGGCCGGCGCCTCGCGGCGCGCGGGCCAAAGCGATCACCGTATCGGCCACGCAATCGCCGAGCATCGGCTGCAGCTGCGCGAACGGGCGGCGTCCGTCGATCACTTCCAGCACACCGCGCAACGCCGCCTCGGCGAACACCGCCGCAGCCTGTGCCGACGGTTGCTCCGGCGCAGGCGGCACCGCAACCAGCCGGCGGCTCCGGCGAAGACCAGGCGTCGGTGGGCGGGGCTGGCCGATCGGCGGCTCATAGTCGACGACGGGAACGACGGTCAAATGGCGGTTCATGCGCGCAGCCTCCAGCGGTGACGATGTCGACCTGCCTGCTGGAGAGACGCAGACGTGTACTCACAAATGATCCCATGGCGAGCACGGCGTCCCAGCGCCGAATTTTCGTTCCGGCCCGACAATGCGGAACTCCCTCGTCGCCGGATACGGTGGGCGCAAGCTGCGGCTGAGTTCGGTGAGGGGAGGGTATGGCCCGCGTGGTGACCCGCTTGTCGGCGTCCGACGCGTCGTTCTACCACCAGGAGGACACGTCGACGCCGATGTACGTCGGGTCTCTGTCGATTCTGCGGCGGCCGAAGGGGGGCCTGTCGTACGAAACGCTGCTGCGCACCGTCGAGCAGCGGCTGCCGCAGATCCCGCGCTATCGCCAGAAGGTGCGCGAAGTGACGTTCGGCCTGGCCAGGCCGGTATGGGTCGACGATCCCGACTTTGACATCACCTACCACATCCGTCGCTCGGCGCTGCCCTCTCCGGGCAGCGACGAGCAACTGCACGAGCTCGTTGCCCGGCTGGCATCGCGGCCGCTGGACCGCTCACGGCCGCTGTGGGAGATGTATCTGGTCGAGGGCCTGGCGAAGAACCGGCTGGCGATCTACACCAAGTCCCACCAGGCCCTGGTGAACGGCATGACGGCCCTGGAGATCGGCCACGTGATCGCTGACCGCACCCAACGCCAGCCCGAGTTCGGCGAGGACATCTGGATTCCCGCCCACGAGCCGTCGAACTTCGAGCTGGTGATGGGGGCTGTCGGCGACTGGGTGACGCGACCCACCACCCAGCTGGAGTCGATGCGCACCGCGGCCACCGACATGGTCACCAACGCGGGCTACCTGGCCGACATGGGCCGTCAGCTCACCCATACCGTCCGCACCCTGTTGCGAGGGACCGCGCCGGACAGTCCGCTCAACACGCAGGTGTCGCGTAACCGCCGATTCACCGTGGCCACCGGTCGGTTGGACGACTATCGCAAGCTGCGGGCCCGCTACGACTGCGACGTCAACGACGTGGTGCTGGCCGTGGTGGCCGGCGCGTTGCGCAATTGGCTGTTGTCTCGGGGAGAGCCGGTGACGACGACGTCGACGGTGCGCGCGATGGCGCCGATGTCGGTGTACCCCGAAGCCGATCTGGAGACGAACGCCGGCCCGGGACAGGCGATCAGCGAAGTGTCGCCGTTCCTGGTGGATCTGCCCGTCGGCGAGGGCAATCCGGTGGTGCGTCTTTCGCAGATCGCGCACGCCACCGAAAGCCACCCGACGGCCTCGAGCCTGGTGGACGCGCGCACGATCGTGACGCTGTCCGGCTTCCCCCCACCGACGTTGCACGCGATGGGCATTCGCGTGGCCACCAGCTACTCGGCTCGGGTGTTCAATCTGCTGATGACGAATGTGCCCGGCCCTCAGTCGCAGATGTACGTCGCGGGCGCCAAGCTGCTGGAGACCTACGCGGTGCCGCCGCTGCTGCGCAACCAGGTGCTGGCGATCGGGGTGACGTCCTATTGCGGGATGCTCTATTTCGGCATCAACGCCGACCGTGACGCGATGAGCGACGTCGACATGCTGCCGACCCTGCTTCAAGAATCTCTCGACGAGCTGATCGAAGCCGCGCAGTAGGTCTGCGACGATACCATTCGGCGATGAGCGGCAACAAGGCGGATGACGCGTCGGCGTCGCCGGCGGCGAAGCCCAAGCGACGCAAGATCCCGCCGAAGGTCTATGAAGCTGAATTGTTCCGTCTCCAAACGGAATTCGTGAAGCTGCAGGAGTGGACCCGCCATTCCGGCGCGCGCATCGTGGTGGTGTTCGAAGGCCGTGACGCCGCTGGCAAAGGCGGCACGATCAAGCGGATTACCGAGCACCTCAGCCCTCGGGTGGTGCGCATTGCCGCATTGCCGGTGCCATCTGACCGAGAGCGTGGCCAGTGGTATTTCCAGCGCTACGTTGCGCAGTTGCCGGCGCGCGGGGAGATCGTGCTGTTCGACCGGTCATGGTACAACCGGGCCGGCGTCGAGAAGGTGATGAATTTCTGCACGCCGCAAGAGCATTCGTTGTTTCTCAAGCAGGCACCAATTTTCGAGGACATGCTCATCGACGACGGTGTGGTACTGCGCAAGTACTGGTTCTCGGTCTCGGACAAAGAGCAATTGCGCCGGTTCCGGTCGCGGCTGACCGACCCGGTGCGGCAGTGGAAGCTCAGCCCGATGGACCTGGAATCGATCTATCGGTGGGAGGACTACTCGCGTGCTCGCGACGAGATGATGGCCGTTACTGACACTCCCAAAAGCCCTTGGTACGTCGTCGAATCCGATTCGAAGAAGGCTGCGCGACTGAACATGATGGCCCATCTGCTGTCCACTTTGGAATACCACGAGACGCCGAGGCCGGCGGTGCAACTGCCGGCCAAGCCTGTTCACTCCGACAGCTACCAGCGTCCGCCGCGGCGCCACTACCACTACGTGCCCGACCACGTCGCCCGCTTGCTCGGCCAAGCGGAGCCGGCATCGTGACACGGGTCTACATCCCCGCCACGCTGGCGATGCTGCAACGGCTGGTGGCCGACGGCCAGCTCGACCCGGTGAATGGCACGGCATTTGCCGTGACACCTGCGCTTCGGGAGGCGTACGCCGAAGGTGACGACGACGAGCTCGCCGAGGTGGCGTTGCGCGATGCCGCGCTGGCGTCGCTGCGGCTGCTCACTACCGAGGACGACTCGTCCGGGCTGCCGCCTCGGCGCGCGGTGCTGGTCGCAGACGTGGATCACGCGCAGCCGCTTCCGCTGCTCGATGATGCCGTTGTGCGGCTCAGCGGCCCAGTGCGTTTTGACCAGGTGGTCTGCGCGCACGTCGACAACGCGGCGGCCGAGGAGGCGGTGGTCGCGGCGGTGGAAGCGATTGACGCTGCCGACCTCGGGGACGAGGATGCCGAGCTTCGGGTCGGCGACGCCCAGGACCACGATTTGGCCTGGTACGCGCCGCAGGAATTGGCATTCCTCCTCGACCTGCTCTGACCGGAGTTGTTACGCCACCGTAGGTTACGGTACCGTAGGTAGGACGGATTGACCGACGGGAGTGAGGCATGGGTTCGAAGATCTCGAAGCCCACCGCGGTCGTCGCCGATACTCAACGGCCGACCGTTTCAGGCGCCGCAGCCAAGCATCCGGTGTGGCGGACACTGCGCGCGGTAGCCAGCCGGATCACCACGCCGCTTTTGCCCGACGATTACCTGCAACTGGCCAACCCGCTGTGGTCCGCCCGGGAATTGCGCGGCCGTGTGCTCGACGTCCGTCGGGAAACCACCGACTCCGCGACCCTGGTGATCAAACCGGGGTGGGGTTTTGAATTCGACTACGAGCCGGGCCAATACATCGGCATCGGCCTGCTGGTCGACGGGCGCTGGCGGTGGCGTTCGTATTCGCTGACCTCGAGCCCGGTGACCTCACGCTCGGCGCGCACGATCACGATCACGGTCAAGGCGATGCCCGAGGGATTTCTGTCGACGCATCTGGTCGGTGGAGTCGCGCCGGGCACAATCGTGCGGCTGGCTGCCCCGCAGGGCAACTTCGTCATGCCTGATCCGGCGCCGGCGTCGGTGCTGTTTCTCACCGGGGGCTCGGGCATCACGCCGGTGATGTCGATGCTGCGCACGCTGGCGCGTCGAGAACAAATCACGGACATCGTGCACATCCATTCCGCGCCAACGAAATCTGATGTGATGTTCGGCGGCGAACTGGCCGAGTTGGCGCGCGAGCATCCTGGTTACCGGCTGAATCTGCGGTTCACCCGCACGCAGGGCCGCCTCGATCTGAACCGGCTGGCCGAAGAAGTGCAGGATTGGCGCGAGCGTGAAACCTGGGCGTGCGGCCCGCTGGGGATGCTCGAGGCGGCAGAACGGGTGTGGGCTGACGCCGGACTCACCGGCAAGCTCCACCTCGAGAGGTTCGCGGTGAGCAGGGCTGGCACGCATGGCGCCGGCGGCACCGTGACGTTCGCCCGCAGCGGCAAGTCGGCGACCGTCGACGCCGCCACCTCACTGATGGACGCCGGCGAAAACGTTGGCGTGCAGATGCCTTTCGGCTGCCGAATGGGTATCTGCCAGTCATGCGTGGTGGGCTTGGTCGACGGCCATGTGCGCGACTTGCGCACCGGTGTGGAACACGAACCGGGTACTCGCGTGCAGACCTGCATCTCGGCGGCGTCGGGAGATTGCGTGCTCGACGTCTGATGATTACCCACTGGTAACCTACGACGTCGTAGGTTACGCTAGCGTAGGTAGCGACCCGACGGCGGAAGGAGCATGCGTTGGCTATCTCGGACGTCCCCGCGTTCGCGCACCTCACGGACGCGGACATCGAAAGCCTCGCGGTCGAACTGGACGCGATACGCCAAGACATCGAGGACTCACGCGGCGAGCGCGACGCGCGCTATATCCGTCGCACCATCGCCGCGCAACGCACTCTCGAGGTGGCCGGCCGGGTGATGCTGGCGGCCAGCTCCAAGCGGTCGGCCTGGTGGGCCGGAGCAGCGACGCTGGGCCTGGCCAAGATAATCGAGAACATGGAGATCGGCCACAACGTCATGCACGGCCAGTGGGATTGGATGAACGATCCCGAGATCCACTCCTCGACGTGGGAGTGGGACATGGGCGGCGCCGCCAAGCACTGGCGCTTCACCCACAACTTCCAGCACCACAAGTACACCAACATCCTGGGCATGGACGACGACGTCGGCTACGGCATGCTGCGCGTCACGCGTGACCAGCGCTGGAAGAAGTACAACGCCTTCAACCTGCTGTGGAACACGATTCTTGCGCTCGGCTTCGAGTGGGGAGTTGCGTTGCAGCACTTGGAGATCGGCAAGCTGTTCAAGGGGCGGGCCAATCGCGAGGCCACCAAAGTGCGGCTGCGTGAGGTGTCGACCAAGGCCGGCAAGCAGGTGTTCAAGGACTACGTCGCGTTCCCGGCGTTGACGTCGGCCTCACCGGCCGCGACCTTCAAGTCCACGGCGACCGCGAATTTCATGGCCAACGTCATCCGCAATGTGTGGGCCAACGCGGTGATCTTCTGCGGCCATTTCCCCGACGGCGCAGAGAAGTTCACCAAGACCGACATGGAAGGCGAATCGAAGGGCCAGTGGTACCTGCGCCAGATGCTCGGTTCGGCCAACATCGATGCCGGGCCGGTGATGGCGTTCATGACCGGCAACCTGTCGTACCAGATCGAGCACCACCTGTACCCGGACCTGCCCAGCAATCGACTGGCCGAGATTTCTGTGCGGGTGCGCCAGGTGTGCGACAAGTACGACCTGCCCTACACCACCGGGTCGTTCTTGGCGCAGTACGGCAAGGCGTGGCGCACGATCGCCAAGCTGTCGCTGCCTGACAAATACCTCAGTGCCACCGCAGATGACGCACCGGAA
The DNA here is from genome assembly GCF_059813155.1 of Mycobacterium sp. NGS19. Classification (NCBI taxonomy): domain Bacteria; kingdom Bacillati; phylum Actinomycetota; class Actinomycetes; order Mycobacteriales; family Mycobacteriaceae; genus Mycobacterium; species Mycobacterium sp. NGS19. The sequence goes on along the minus strand of NZ_JCALEB010000003.1, from coordinate 518,042 downwards.
ACGCGCAGCGAAAAGATGTTCGCGGAGCTGGAGCCGGGATTCGCAGGCACCGATCCCAACACCGGCCGTCGACGCGGGCTCAAGACCGCGATCGCGACGGTTCGCGGCTGGCGCCAGAACCGCCGCGAAGCCCGCCGCGCCGCTGCCTGATCTCAGCGCCCGGGCGCCTCGGCGGCGTTCGGCGCGGTCGGGGTCGGCGACGCCGACGTCGACGAAGGTGTCGACGACGGTGTGGTCGGCGTCGTGGAGCTGCTGCTCGAGCCGGCCGGGTTCAGCACGGTGTCGATCATGTAGATGACGCCGTTGGTGGTCGTGATGCCGCCGCAGACCACTTTCGCCGTGTCGTCGACCTTCACGTCGCCGCCCTTGCCGGTGACGGTGACCTGGTTACCCTGCAACGTCGTCAACTTGCCGTGCACGTCCTCCGGATACAGCAGGCCGAGCACCACGTGGTAGCTGAGCAGATTGCTCAGCGCGGCCGGATCGGCCTTCAGCGCATTCAGCTGCTCCGGCGGCAGCTGCGCGAACGCGTCGTCGACCGGCGCGAACAGGATGTGCTGCCCGGAGTTCAGCGCCGAGACCAGGTTGACGTTCGGATTCAGCTGCCCGGTCAGCGCGGCGTTCAGCGTCGTCAGCATCGGGTTGTTGGCCACGGCGTCGGTGATCGACCCGCTCGCCATGCCCGCGAACGACCCCTTACCCGACGGGACCTGCTTCTTGTAGTTGTCGCAGCCGGAACCCTGAGGGTCGGGCGGCTGCAAGGTCGGGCTCGTCGGGCTGCTGCTCGGCGTCGGCTCCGACGGGGGGTCGCCGTGCGCCGTCACCGACAGTCCCAACGACAACGCGATCGCGGTGCCGGCCGCGACGAGGCCAGCCACCTTACCGGCGTGCTTACCGGCGTGAGTCATAACTTCGGGTCCTCTCGGTCTTCGTTCAGCGGCCATCTGCTTGCCCCCAACCGCGGTCGGCGAAGAATCGCCTGTGCCGCTACGCCGCTGAAACACTCGGTGGAATGGTAAGGGCGCCCCTCAGGTCCGCCCAAACGGCCCTGGTGAGGCTACGTTTCGGTGAGCACCCGCAACAGCCGTCGCGCCGCGCTGACGCGCCGCGCCGCCGGGCCGCTCAGCGCGTCCAGCGCGCATTCCGGGTCGGCCGGCGGACCCAGGTGCCCGCATCCGCGCGGGCAGTCCTCGACGGCGTCGGCCAGGTCGGAAAATGCCATCAGCACGTCGTCGGGTTCGATGTGCGCGAGCCCGAACGACCGGATTCCCGGTGTGTCGATCACCCACCCGGAGTCCGGCAGCGGCAGGGCGACGGACTGCGTGGACGTGTGCCGGCCCTTGCCCACGCCGGTCACCTCGCCGATCGCCCGATCGGCCTGCGGCACAAGGCGGTTCACCAACGTCGATTTGCCTACGCCCGAATGGCCAAGCAGCACAGTGACTTCGCCGGTCAGCAGCGGGGCCACCGCGTCGAGCGGATCGTCGCGCCCGGCGGTGGTCACCGTCAGGTCGAGGTCGGCGAACTGCTCGGCGAAGGGTTCGGCCGGGGCCAGATCGCTTTTGGTCAGGCACAGGATCGGCCGAAGACCGCCCGCGTACGCCGCGATCAGCGCCCGGTCCACCAGCCCGGTGCGCGGCGGTGGGTCGGCCAGGGCAACCACGATCAGCAGCTGGTCGGCGTTGGCCACCACCACCCGCTCGGTGGGGTCGGTGTCGTCGGCGGTACGTCGCAGCACGGTTCGCCGCGGGCCGCGGCGCACGATGCGCGCCAGCGTGTCGGGGCGGCCCGACAAATCGCCGACCAGGTCCACGTCGTCGCCGACGACGATCGGAGTGCGGCCGAGTTCACGGGCCCGCATGGCGGTGACCCGCTGCGCGGGGTCGCGATCCAGCACGCACCCCCAGCGGCCACGGTCCACGGTCACCACCATCGCCGGACGCGCGTCGGCGTGTTCGGGGCGCGTCTTGGTCCGCGGCCGCGAGCCTCGGCCCGAGCGCACTTTGACGTCGGATTCGTCGAAGTCGCCCGGTCTCACCGGGCGGGATCCTGGCCCGCCAGCATGTCCGCCCACAGCTGCGGGAATTCCGGCAGCGTCTTGGCGGTGGTCTCCACGTCGTCGACGGCGACCCCGGGCACTGCCAGGCCCACGATGGCGCCGGCCATCGCCATCCGGTGATCGGCGTACGAATGCCAGGTACCCCCGTGCAGCGGCGTCGCGGTGATCACCAGGCCGTCGTCGGTCTCCTCGCAGTCGCCGCCGAGCTTGTTGATCTCGGTGGCAAGTGCGGCCAGCCGGTCGGTTTCATGACCGCGCAGATGAGCGATGCCGGTCAACCGCGACACCGAGCCGGGCTGCGCAAGGGCGGCCAGCGCGGCGACCGCGGGGGTCAGCTCGCCCACGTCGCCCAGGTCTGCGTCGATTCCTTCGTAGCTACTGGGCCCCTGCACGTCGAGATGCGAATCAGCTTGCAGCACAGTGCATTTCAGCTTGCGCAGCAGGCTGAGGATGTGGTCGGCGGGTTGGACGCTGACCAGCGGCCAGCCCGCGATGCGCACGGCGCCGCCCGTCACCACCGCCGCAGCCAGGAACGGCACCGCGTTGCTCAAGTCGGGCTCGACACGCCAGGTCCGCGCTGTGACCGGGCCGGGTGCCACGTGCCAGCGCCGCGGCGCCGAGTCGTCGACGTCTACGCCGGCCTCGCGCAGCATCGCCACCGTCATCGCGATGTGCGGGGTGGATGGGAGGGTAGCTCCGGTGTGCACGACGGTCAGCCCGTCGTCGAAGGCCGCTCCCGACAGCAGCAGTCCGGACACGAACTGTGACGACGCTGACGCGTCGATCTCGACCTTGCCCCCGCGCACCGCACCCGTGCCCCGCACCACGAAGGGCAGCCCGGTGCCGTCGACGGACACCCCCAGCGTGCGCAGCGCGTCGAGCAGCGGGGCGATCGGCCGGCTGCGGGCCTGTTCGTCGCCGTCGAACGTGACCGCCGTGGCACCGAGGGCGGCCAGTGGCGGAACGAACCGCAGCACGGTTCCGGCCAGCCCGCAATCCACGGTCGCGCCCTCACCCGGTTCGACCCGGCCCGACACGGTGACGTCGCTGCCGTGAACGTCGACGCCGAAGCCCAGCGTGCGCAGCGCGCCGATCATCAGGTCGGTGTCGCGGCTGCGCAGCGCACCGGTCACCGACACCGACTCGTCGTCGCTGGCGCCCAGTGCCGCGAGCACCAGCGCACGGTTGGTCTGCGACTTGGAGCCGGGAACGGCGACGGTGGCGTGCACAGGGGCGGGCGCGGTGGGGGCCTGCCAGATGCTCACGCCTCAATTCTGGCGTGTCGGCAACCGGTGCCACGATGGAGGCATGTGCGGGCGTTTTGCGGTGACCACCGATCCGAAGCTGCTGGCGGAGAAGATCCACGCGATCGACGAGGCCACGTCGGCTGCGAAAGCCGGCTCAGGACCCAACTACAACGTCGCGCCGACGAACACGATCGCGACCGTGGTGAGCAGACACAGCGATCCCGAAGACGATCCGACGCGACGGCTGCGGCTGATGCGGTGGGGACTGGTGCCGCCGTGGGCCAAGGCCGGCCCCGACGGGGCGCCCGAGGGCAAGGGGCCGCTGTTGATCAACGCCCGCGCCGACAAGGTCACCACGTCGCCGGCGTTTCGGTCGTCGGCGAAGAGCAAACGCTGCCTGGTGCCGATGACGGGGTGGTACGAGTGGAAGGCCAATTCGGACGCGCCGTCGGGCAAGAAGCCGCGCAAGACCCCGTATTTCATGACGCCCGGCGACGACCAGTTGATCTGCATGGCCGGGCTGTGGTCGGTCTGGAAGCCGGCCAAGGACGCTGAGCCGCTGCTGAGTTGCACGGTCATCACCACGGATGCGGTCGGCCCGCTCGCGCAGGTCCACGACAGGATGCCGCTGATGATCGACGAGCGCGACTGGGACCGATGGCTGGACCCGGACAGTCCGCTCGACCCCGAGCTGCTCACGGTGCGCGCCGACCTGTCGCACCTGGAGATCCGCGAAGTGTCGACGTTGGTCAACAACGTGCGCAACAACGGCCCCGAGCTCATCGAGCCCGCCGAGCCGGAGGCCAAGCAGCCGACCCTGCTCTAGGAACCGGCATTCACGTTCGCCGCCGTATCCGGCAATAACACCGCACCGGTGCCCGAACCGTCGTTAACATCGACGGGCAAGGCTGTGGCCAGCGCAACGGACGGGGACGGCATGCTCAGCGCGGTGCGGAAGATCCTGAGCTTTCAGATGACCGTCGCTGAGTGGATTGGGACTGCGGCCCTGCTGGGCGTCCCGTACCTGCTCGTCGGCGCTCTGTGGTTGGTCACCCACACTGATCAGCTCAACCAGACCCACGGTTCGCACCGTGTGGTGGTGATTGCCGGGTCCGCGCTGTCGTGGCCCGTTCTCGTGCTGTTCAACGTCTGCCTGACGTGATGCGAGTGGAGGCGACCGAAAGGAGACGCATGCGCGAGTTCTCGCCCGATGACTGCCGGATCCGGATTCGCAGACGCACCGCCCGTTGGGATGACGGTGCGGTTACCGCAGCCGAGGCCATGGATTTCTGGGGGTTCGCGGCCGGCGCAGCCAACGTGATCATGCAGCTGTCGTGGCCCGAAGTCGGTTACGGAGTCGTCGAGAGCAAGGTCGACTCCGGCAACATCCTCAAGCATCCGTGGAAGCGGGCACGCACCACGCTCCAGTATCTGGCCGTCGCGGTCCTGGGCACGCCGGCGGACCGTGCGGCGTTCCGCAAGGCCGTGGACGGCTCGCACCGGCAGGTCAAGTCCGGCCCGGACAGTCCGGTGCGGTACAACGCCTTCGACCGCGACCTCCAAATGTGGGTTGCCGCTTGCCTTTTCGTCGGTTTGGAAGATGTCTACCAATTGTTGCGCGGCGAGATGACGCCGGCGCAGGCCGAACAGTTCTACCGATCCGCGTGGACGCTGGGAACCACGCTGCAAGTCACCGAGGACCAGTGGCCACCCACCCGCGCGGAGTTCGATGCGTACTGGGTCGACGCGTGCCGTCGGGTGCAGATCGACGAAACGGTCCGTCAGTACCTGTTGGACCTGATCAATCTGCGGATGATCAATCCCGTTCTGCGGCTGCCTTTCCGGCCGCTGCTGAAATTTCTGACCACCGGCTTTCTGGCGCCGGTGTTCCGCGACGCCATGGGTCTGCGGTGGAGCAACGTCAAGCAGGGTCTGTTCGAATGGCTTTTCCTGACGGTCGCTTTCGTCAACCGGTTCATTCCGGTGTTCATCCGCCAAGGCGGCAGCTACGTATTGCTGGCTGACGTCAGACTGCGGGTCCGCGACAATCGGGCGCTGGTATGAGGGCACTGCGCCGGCTGCTGAGCAGACGGGTCAGCGTCGAAGCGATGATCGAAGTGGCCTTCTGGCTTGCGGTTCCCTACATCGTTGTCGGACTGGTGTGGGCGTTCTTCGACGCCGAGCAGGTGCAGCTGCTCGAGGGCGATCTGCGCACTCGGATGCCGGCGGGATCGGAGATGGTGTCGTTCGTGACCACGGCGGCGCTGTGGCCGTGGCTGCTTGTGGGCGCGCATATCTCCGTGGTGTAAGGCCGGATCAGGCCTCGTAACCCGGCGGGTTGGGCGAGTCCACCCAGAAGTCGACGCCCAGGGTTGCGCCGGGCACGCAGTCGTACACCGACAGGTCGGTGACGCCGGATTCGACGAGCACGTCCTCGCACAGCAGGGTCTTGCCGGTGTACTCGCGGGCGGGTTTGTTGAGGACGGCATACGCCGCGTCGGCATAGACCTCCGGTTTGCGCGACCGGGCCATCGCCTCGTCGCCGCCGAGCAGATTCTGCACCGCCGCGGTGGCGACCATCGTGCGCGGCCACAGCGTGTTGGAGGCGATGCCCTCATCGCGCATCTCTTCGGCAATTCCCAACGCGCACAGGGTCATTCCGAATTTGGCCATCATGTAGGGGGTCGGCTTGAGCCACTTGGGTTCGAGGCGGATCGGGGGAGACAGCGTCAGGATGTGCGGGTTCTCCCGGCCTCTCATGTGCGGGATGCAGGCCTGCGACACCGCATAGGTGCCTCGCACCTGAATGCCGTTCATCAGGTCGAAGCGCTTCAGCGGCACCTCGGTGATCGAACCGAGGTTGATCGCCGAGGCGTTGTTGACGCACATGTCGATGCCGCCGAACTGCTGCACCGCCTTGGCCACCGCGGCGACCACCATGTCGCCGTCGCGGATGTCGCCGACGATCGGCAGAGCTTGACCGCCGGCCTCCTCGATCTCCTTGGCCGCGGTATAGACGGTGCCGGGCAGCTTGGGGTGGGGTTCGGCCGTCTTCGCGACGAGTGCGATGTTGGCGCCGTCCGCGGCGGCCCGCTTGGCGATCGCCAGGCCGATGCCGCGGCTGGCACCAGAGATGAACATGGTCTTGCCGGAAAGGGACATCTGTCGACCTTAACCGGGCGCTTCTGGGCTGGATGGCGTGCTCGTGGGACGGGTAAGGCGTCTGTGCCGTCGGACAACCAGCCCGCGATGACGGGAGGCTCAGTGGGTGAAAGTCGTCAGATCGATCCAGCCGCCAAAGGGGTTGCGCCGCTTGCTATTTCGTATAACCATCCAGCTGTACCACGCCAGGCTCGGCTGGTTGTTCAGCCAGCGGTTGCTGCTGCGGCCGCACGACGATCCCGGTGACCGCCGAGGGGCTGTCGGCTGAGCAGGGCGTCGAGATCTTAACCCGCTACGCCACCCGACATCGTGTGCTGGCGATGCACCTGCTGCCTCGGTTGATGGGATTCGAAGTCGACGGCTCCGAGGAGGACTTCCGCGCGGTAGGGCGGCGGATCCCATTTGTGCGGTTCATACCGCGGTAACAGCTGCACCGGGAACAACGCAGGTCCTGACTGGTGTTGATGGGTGCAGTCAAGGGTCGAGCGGCTTGCGGTTCTAGGATTGAAGAAGGGGTTGTCTGGTGTTGACGGCGTGCCTGGAGCGCCCAGTGTGGGTGGGCGGCGTCGATGACACCCCAACGAAAGGGATCGACATGACCGACGTCGATGGTGCGGGCGCCGCACCGTCGGACGAGGCCGGACCGCCGGAGACGCCGACTGATAGTGGGCGAACCGAGACCGATGCTGAGCTGACCGCACGCTTCGAACGCGATGCGATCCCGCTGCTCGACCAGCTCTACGGCGGCGCGTTGCGAATGACGCGCAATCCCGCGGACGCCGAAGACCTGCTGCAAGAGACCATGGTCAAGGCTTACGCCGGCTTCCGCTCCTTCAAGGAAGGCACCAACCTCAAAGCGTGGCTGTACCGGATTCTGACCAACACCTACATCAACAGCTATCGCAAAAAGCAACGCCAACCGGCTGAATATCCCACTGAGGAAATCACCGACTGGCAATTGGCGGCCAACGCCGAGCATTCGTCCACCGGGCTGCGGTCGGCCGAGGTCGAGGCGCTGGAGACGCTGCCGGACAACGAGATCAAGGAGGCGCTGCAGGCACTGCCGGAGGATTTCCGGATGGCGGTGTACTACGCCGACGTCGAAGGCTTCCCGTATAAGGAGATCGCCGAGATCATGGATACTCCGATCGGGACGGTGATGTCGCGGCTGCATCGCGGCCGGCGGCAACTGCGCAGCTTGCTCGCCGATGTGGCGAGAGATCGCGGATTCGTGCGGGGACACGAGGAGGTGTCATCGTGAGTGGCGATGAGCGCTCGCGCGAAGAGCGGAGCAGCACCGATGAGCGCTCGCGCGAAGAGCAAAGCAGCACCGATGAGCGCTCGCGCGAAGAGCAGAACGTATTCAAGCCGCCGATAGGCCCGATTGACCCGGAGCATCCCGATTGCGCGGCCGTGATGGCCGAGGTGTGGACACTACTTGACGGCGAGTGCACACCTGAAACCCGCGACAAGCTGCGCCACCACCTCGAGGAGTGCCCCGGCTGCCTGCGTCAGTACGGCGTCGAAGAGCGCATTAAGCGGCTGATCGCAGCCAAGTGCAGCGGGGAAAAGGCGCCGGATCGGCTGCGTCAGCGCCTGATGATGGAAATCAGCCGCACCACGATCATCAAGTACTGACCGCGGGTCTGCTGTTACTTCTTGGCGCCGGCGTTGGGCCGTTTGCCGTGGTTTGCCTTGTTGTGCTTGCGGTCACGCTTCTTGCGGCCACGCTTGGCCATCGTCTTCTCCTTCGGTCACTTCATGTCTACTGGCCGTCCATCCTCTCATGCGGCTCGAGTGCTCGGCTCTTCGCGCAAGCGCTCATCGCGTGTGCTGGCTCTTCGCGCAAGCGCTCATCGCGTGTGCTGGCTCTTCGCGCAAGCGCTCATCGCGTGTGCTGGCTCTTCGCGCAAGCGCTCATCGCTGTGGTTCGATTAAGGCGAAGATTCATGTCGCCGCCGCGCGGCTCCGGCGATCGATGTCGCCGCCCGGGCGGCTCCGGCCTGCGGTGCAGAGAACGGGGTAGTGAATGGCCGAAGACGTTCGCGCGGAAATCGTGGCCAGCGTGCTGGAGGTCATGGTCAAAGAAGGCGATCAAGTCGGTGAGGGCGACACCCTGGTGCTGCTGGAGTCGATGAAGATGGAGATCCCCGTGCACGCCGAGACGGCGGGGAGGATCACGCAGGTCAAGGTGGCTGTGGGTGACGTCATCCGCGCCGGCGATTTGATAGCCGTCATCGATTAGCTAGGAGCCATGTCCACCCTCGGTGAACTGCTCGCCGAGCACACCGTCCTGCCAGGCGAGGCGGTCGATTACCTGCACGCGGTCGTGGGGGAGTGGCAGCTGCTGGCCGACCTCTCCTTCGCCGATTACCTGATGTGGGTGCGCCGCGACGACGGTGCGCTGGTGTGCGTGGCGCAGTGCCGGCCCAACACAGCGCCCACAGTGCTGCTGACCGACGCGGTCGGAACCATCGCTCGCAGTGAGGACTTACCACAGGTTGCGGCCGCGTTCGCATCCGGCACGATCGGCGACGACGGCACCGGTATGGAAGCGGTGCCGGTCCGTCACAGCGATGACGTGGTGGCGGTGCTGACGCAGCAGACGGCGGTGGCTACGCGACGCAAGTCCAGTCCGCTGGAAGTCGCCTACTTGGACTGCGCCAACGACCTGCTGCAGATGCTGGCCGAGGGGACGTTTCCCAATGTCGGTGATCTGCCGGTGTCGCGGTCCAGCCCGCGAGTGGGCGACGGGTTCATCCGCCTGGACGTCAACGGTGACGTGGTGTTCGCCAGCCCCAACGCGATTTCGGCGTACCACCGCATGGGGCTGGCTTCCGAGCTGGAGGGCCACAACCTCGTGCGCGTGACCCGGCCGCTGATCTCGGATCCGTTCGAGGCGCAGGAGCTGGCCGATCATGTGCTCGACTCGCTGGCCGGCGGTTCCAGCATGCGGCTCGAGGTCGACGCTGGTGGCGCGGCCGTGCTGCTGCGCACGCTGCCGCTGGTGGTGCGGGGCGAGTCCGTCGGCGCTGCGGTTCTGATCCGCGACGTCACCGAGATCAAGCGGCGCGATCGCGCCCTGTTGTCCAAGGACGCAACGATCCGCGAAATCCATCACCGGGTGAAGAACAACTTGCAGACGGTCGCGGCGCTGCTGCGGCTGCAGGCGCGCCGGACCACGAATCCGGAGGGCCGCGAGGCGCTGATCGAGTCGGTGCGGCGGGTCTCGTCGATTGCCTTGGTGCACGACGCGCTGTCGATGTCGGTGGACGAGGAAGTGAACCTCGACGAGGTGGTCGACCGGATCTTGCCGATCATGGGTGATCTCGCCGGTGTCGACTCTCGCGTCCGGGTCGAGCGCGCGGGGACGCTGGGTGTGCTCGATTCAGACCGTGCGACGGCGCTGATCATGGTGATCACCGAGTTGGTACAGAACGCGATCGAGCACGCCTACGACCCGTCAGGGTCCGACGGCAGCGTGACCATTCGCGCCGAGCGCTCGTCGCGGTGGCTCGACGTGGTGGTGCACGACGATGGCCGCGGGCTGCCGCCCGGTTTCAGTCTGGAGAACTCGGATCGGTTGGGCCTGCAGATCGTGCGGACGCTCGTGGCGACGGAGCTGGACGGCTCGCTCGGCATGCACGACGCCCCGGGCGGAGGGACGGATGTGGTGTTGAGGGTGCCGATCGGCCGCCGGAGCGGGCGGAGCCCGCAGTAAGGCTGGAGCGGGCAATAGGAGTAATAGCTCGTAAAGGCTGAATCCGATAAACGCTTGTTAGCTCAGCAAAGTAGGGCGCGGAATTTTCCGCGCCCTACTAAATACGTGCTGAGAACGTCAGACCGAACTGCGTGCTCGGGTCCGGGCGTTGCGGCGCTTCAGCGCACGCCGCTCGTCTTCACTCATGCCACCCCAAACGCCGGCGTCCTGGCCGGAGTCCAGTGCCCACGTCAGGCACTCGGTGGTTACCGGGCAGCGGTTGCACACCAGCTTCGCTTCTGCGATCTGGGCGAGTGCGGGACCGCTGTTGCCGACGGGGAAGAACAGTTCCGGATCCTCGTCCCGACAGACCGCCTTGTGGCGCCAATCCATGTAAATCTCCTTGCAGCGTGCGTGCAACGACGCACGGTTGTCTTCGGCTCTTAATGCGTGCGCACGAATTGTTTCCGCACTGTTGCAACCGATCGTTTCACAGGCTCAACAGATGTCAACACTCTGCGGTAACTCGTGGGCAATCTCACTATCAGAATCCGTTCCCGGATTCCCTATCCGTTTGTACTACACTTTCGGCCCTGCTTCGAGTGTGTAATCAGGTCGGAGCTGGTCAGCCTGATTCCTGGGGCGGCGCGACCACCGATAGGGCATCGGGAACAGCGGTGAATGTCATTGCGTCGCGGGGTCCCACGTAGTCGCCATCGATCTGGGTCGCCACCGGTGTGGTCGAAGTCACGCGCACCCAGGCGACGTCGTCGTCACGGACCAGGTGCTTCGCGTGAATCCGGGGGCGTTTGGACAGCATCTGGCGCACGAGCCGCAAATTCGAGAACACGTTCATGCCTGTGGTGGCGAACACGCCGATGCCGGTCTCGTAGGTGGTGGTCGTGTTGGTCCACACCGGCCGGTTGTTGGCGTAGGTCCACGGCCTGGCGTTGGAGACGAACACGAAGTGCACACCGTCGATCGGCTCCCGGCCAGGCAGCTGCAGGCTGAGCACCGGTTCTCGGCGGGCGCTGCGCAGCGCCAGCGGCACAGTGGTGCGGATGTAGCGCCACGCCGTCACCTTGCGGCCCTTGTCCCGCTGCGCCTCGACCGCCGCCACCACCTCCCCGTCGAGGCCCATGCCCGCGGTGAACACGCCCCAGCGTTCGCCGCAATCCATCAGGCCGATCCGCCGCCAGCTGCGGTCGTCGCGGTGCACGCCGAGCAGGTCGACGAGCTGGTTCGTGGCCTTTACCGGGTCCGGGCTGATGCCGAGCGAACGGGCGAACACATTGGCCGATCCACCCGGCACCACCCCGACCGCTGGCGCGTGGGCGGTCCGCCGGTCGGCCGGCGGCCCGAGGATGCCGTTGACCACCTCGTTGACCGTTCCGTCGCCACCGTGGACGATCACCACGTCCACCCCGTCGTCGGCGGCGGCCCGGGCGATCTCGATCGCGTGTCCGCGGTGATCGGTGTGCTCAACGGTCAGCTGCGTGCGGCTTTCCAGCGCGTGGGCCAGCAGGTCGCGCGCCGCCGGCGTGGTTGACGTCGCGTTCGGGTTGACGATCAGCACCGCGCGCACGAGCCATGAGCCTAAGGGTGTTTACGCTGAGGTCCGTGACCGGTGCTGTTCCTCCTGTCGTTCGCGGGACCGGCGTGCTCGTGCTGCTCGAAGGATTCACCGGATTGCTCTATGCGCTTGCGATCGCGATCGCCGGACTTCGGGGTGCCGACGCTCGAGTGGCGTACGGCACCGCCGGGCTGCTACTGATCGTCGCCGCCGCGGTGTCGGCGGCGGGGTGGGCGCTGTGGCGGGGACGACGCTGGGGCCGCGGCCTGGCGGTGTTCGCCCAGCTGTTGTTGCTGCCGGTGGCGTATTACATGCTGGCCGGTTCGCAACGGCCCGAGCTCGGTGCGCCACTGGGCCTGGTGGCGCTGATGACGCTGGCTTTGCTGTTCAGTCCGTCGGCGCTGAAATGGGCGGCAGCTCAGTCTGATTCGGCTAGCTCAGACAACCCGGGGCCGGACAGCCGGTAGGTGATCCACTCGGTCAAAGGTCGTGCGCCGACGGCCTCGTATAGGCCGATCGCATCGACGTTCCAGTCCAGCACTGCCCACGTCAGCCTGGTGTACCCGGCGGCGACGCATTCGCGTGCCAACTCGCGCAGCAGTGCGCGGGCCAGCCCGCGGCGACGAAACACGGGCCGAACGTAGAGATCCTCCAGATAGATGCCCGCGGTGCCGTCCCAGGTGGAGAAATTGAGGAACCACAGCGCCGCGGCCGCAATCTCGCCGTCTACTTCTGCCACATGTCCGCGCACGGTCGGCTCAGCCCCGAAAAGTGCTGTGCGCAACTGTGTTTCGGTCACCGAACACTGGTCGGCGGCCCGCTCGAACTCCGCCAGCTCGTGGATCATCGCGGTCAGCTCTGCCTCGTCGCCGGGTCGGGCGCGGCGGATCGCAGCCGTCACGGCGTCACCCCCAGCGCCGAAAGGATCGTTCTGAATTTCGTTGTGGTCTCGTCGATTTCGTCGTCGACCTGCGAATCGGCGACGATCCCGCCGCCCGAGTAGGCGCGCGCGCTGCGCCGGTCCGCCGACAGCACCGCGCAGCGGATCGACACCACCCAGCGACCGTCGCCGCGGCTGTCGCACCAGCCGGTTGCGCCGGCGTAGAAGCCGCGGTCGCCTTCCAGTTCGGCGATCATGTCCGCGGCGATATCGGCGGGCACTCCGCCGACTGCCGGTGTGGGGTGTAGGGCCAGCGCTAAATCCAGTGCAGTAGTGCACGAGTCGCGCAGCCGCGCGGTGATGGTCGTGCTCAGGTGCCACAGCGCCGCGGTGCGGCTGAGCTGAGGTGTGGGCGCGACCTGTAAGTCGACGCACAACGGGTCCAGCGCTTTGCGCATCGCGTCGACCACCAGCTCATGCTCTACGCGGTTCTTGGCCGAGGCGGCAAGCGCGACGCCGTTGGCGCGGTCGACGTCCGGGTCCGGGGAGCGTGGCGCGGAGCCCGCGAACGGCTGACAGATCACCAGGTCCCCGCGGCGGTCCACCAGAAGCTCGGGGCTCGCGCCCACCAGTGCGCGTCCGTCGTAGTCGGCGCCGGCCGCCGACAGGTCGACGAAGTAGGTGTAGGCGTGCGGATCGGCTTGGGTCAGCCGGTGAAGAATGCCCAAAACCTCCAACGGCGTCTCGGACACCAGCTCTAGCGCCCGCGCCAGCACCACTTTGCGCAGCCCGCCACTGGGGTCGCGCAACACCGCGAGCGCGCGCCGGATCCGCTCGCCGTGCTCGTCGGCCGTGGGAACGCTGGCCACGATCCGGGGCGCCGGTTCCGTGCGCGGCGGCCCGAACGGCAGCCGGTCGCCGAATGCGTAGGATTGTGGAGCCGTCAACGCCGCGGGCATGCGGACGTCAAATGGCAACGCGCCCAAAACAATTGGGGTCTGCCCGGATCGCAGGCCGGCCTGCGCGGCGGAGATGTCAGAGTATGCGGCGGCGGCACCGTGGGCCACCAGGGTGCCGCCGGGGCCACTCAACACGAACGATGGGGTCATCGGTAAAGCGGGCGCGGGTAACCGGTGACGCCGAGTCGGCTGATTTGGCGGACGTTGTGTTCGAACCCGCACACCGCGATCGTTGCCGCCACCATGGAGAACCGGATGCCTTCGTAGAGCGGTTGTTCGATCCAGCGGGTCAAGACCGCACGGGAGAAGTGACCGTGGCCGACGAACAGCACGTCACGCGATTCCATGTGCTGCAGGGCCAGCGCGATCGCCTGGTCGGCACGGTCGCGAACCTGGGCGACGGTTTCGCCGCCGGGGCAGCCATGCGTCCACACCAACCAGTCCGGTACGGCTTTGCGGATCTCCTCGGTGGTGGTGCCTTCGTAGTCGCCGTAGTCCCATTCGCTGATCAGCGGTGTCACGTCGTCCACGCGCAGCCCTGCGAGCTCGGCGGTGACGATCGCGCGCTTGCGCGGGCTGCACACCACGAACGGGTTGTCCAGACCTAGCTGGGTTAGCGTCTCGCCGGCGGATTTCGCCTGTGTGCGGCCCGTCTCCGTGAGGTCCAATTCGGTGCGGCTGGTGTGTTTTCCGCTCCGCGACCACTCCGTTTCACCATGCCGAAGTAGCAGCAGCCGGTGCTGGTGCAGACCCACCCTGCCGATTCTGCCGCACTAACCCACACCGACCCGACTGCGTGCTTGGATGGCAGCGTGACGCGAGTATTGGCAGTGGCCAACCAGAAAGGCGGGGTCGCCAAGACCACGACGGTCGCGTCGTTGGGGGCGGCGATGGTGGAGCAGGGCCAGCGGGTGCTGCTGGTCGACCTGGACCCGCAGGGATGTCTGACCTTCTCTCTCGGCCATGATCCGGACAAGCTGCCGGTGTCGGTGCATGAAGTCCTGCTCGGTGAGGTCGAGCCGTCGGCGGCGCTGGTGGACACCGAGGAGGGCATGACACTGCTGCCGGCCAACATCGACCTTGCCGGTGCCGAGGCGATGCTGCTGATGCGCGCCGGCCGCGAGTACGCACTCAAACGCGCGCTGGCCAAGGTCAAAGACGAATTCGACGTGGTCATCGTCGACTGCCCGCCGTCGCTGGGGGTGCTGACGCTGAACGGGCTGACCGCCGCCGACGAGGTGATCGTGCCGCTGCAGTGCGAAACCTTGGCGCACCGCGGCGTCGGCCAGTTCTTGCGCACGGTCGCCGACGTGCAGCAGATCACCAATGCAGACCTCAAGCTGCTGGGCGCGCTCCCGACGCTGTACGACTCGCGCACCACTCACAGCCGCGACGTGCTCCTCGACGTTGCCGACCGCTACGACCTGCCGGTGCTGGCCCCGCCCATCCCGCGTACTGTGCGGTTCGCGGAGGCCAGCGCTTCGGGCTGCTCGGTGCTGGCCGGGCGTAAGAACAAGGGCTCTGCGGCCTACCGCGATCTGGCGGCCTCGTTGCTCAAGCATTGGAAGTCGGGCAAGCCGCTGGCGAGCTTCACGCCGGAGGTCAACTAGGCCTCGCCGAGCGCGACCACCGTGGCGCCACGCTGTTCGACCACGGTGGTGCCGACGACACCGAGCATGATCGGACCCGCGACGATGCCGCGGTCGACGGGAATCAGCCGCTCGAATGCTCCGGTTTTGGGTTCGTACACCCCGATGCCGCCGGTGACCGGGATCAGCAGCCGATCGGCCATCATCTTGCCCGGCCCCAACGGCGCTGCGCTGCCCGAGGCGATGGTGTAGCGAAGGGCCAGACTCGAGCCGTCCAGCACTGCGACGCTGTCGCCGAGCCACACCGTGACCAAATCGCCGGCGTGCGACACGGCGATCTGCGGCCCGGGTCGGCGGGGCAGCAGCGTATTGCCGGTCTCCTGACCGGTCTCGTCGTACACCACGACGCGTGGCTGCGGCGTCGGCAGGTACACCGCCGTCCGCAGGTCCGACACCGCCAGGACCTTCGCGCCAGCGTCCGGCTTGAGCCCGGGCTGCTGCACGTACTTCTCGTCGGGCTCGACGTCCTCCTTGGAAACTTTGAGCAGCGTCAGCCGCACATCCGGAAAGCTGCTGCAGGTTTCCAGGACTGCCGCGGCCGACGTACTCGCCGCCGTCGACAAGAACTGGCACGGCGGCTTCGGCGGCACAGGTGGATTGACCGGTGCGTCGATGTCGCCGTAGGCGAGCGTGCGAACCATGTCCGAGCGCCACATCTCCAAGCGGGTGCGTCCGGCGGACAGCACGGTGGTGCCGTCGGTGGACAGCCTGACCTGCTTGTCGGCGTACGACGTACGGGTGGGTCCGCGCTCGCCTGTGCGCGCCTGGACAGTGCTGATCTGACCGCAGCCGCGGCTGTCGGGATAGGCGGCAACTGCCAGGTCGTAGACCCATGTGGCCGCGCAGATGTCGCGGTCTCGGGCGAAGCTCCACCGCTGCGAGCCGGTCTTCGGGTCCCGACCCACCAGCTCGTGACCTTCCCCGGTCACCACAGTGCTGGTCACGATCACCGGCTCGGTGGTCACCGGACTCGGCGCGCTCCACAGCTGACGCAGATTCGCCGGAACGGCACGGGCCTGGTTGATCGGCGGCGCCGGTGCGGCGGCCGGTCGGCTGATCGTCGCGCGGGCGTCGCTGTGCCACCAGATCAGCGCCCCCGCCACCGCGACGACCAGCACGATGGCTGCGGCCGCCAGGATGTCGCCTTTAGTGCGGCGCTCGGGTTTGACCAACGGGGTGGATCAGCCGGCAGATGGCGACGCGCCGCTGGCGGTTGCGCCTGAGGACACGGCTTGCCGCGGACGACGCCGCCGCCGACGCCGCCGACCGGCGGAACCGGACTCAGCGGTCTGCTGGTCGGCCTCTGCCGTGTCGGCTTGGGCTTCGACGTGGCCGGTGACCGGTTCACCCGCGCGGGTGCGTCGCCGCGAGCGGCTTCGGCGGGCAGGCTGCTCGTCGCCGTTGCGCCGCGGCGATGAGCCATTCGATCGTCCGCCCGAAGCTGCGGCTTTCTTCGCGGGACCCACGCGGCCACCGGCGTCGGTGGGGATGTCCAGTTCGGAGTACAGATGCGGCGAGTTGGAGTAAGTCTCCGGCGGATCGGGACAGCCCAGGTCGAGGGCCTTGTCGATCAGCGACCAGCGGGCCAGCTCGTCCCAGTCCACCAGCGTGACCGCGACGCCGGCTTTACCGGCCCGGCCGGTGCGGCCGATGCGGTGCACGTATGCCTGCTCGTCTTCAGGGCACTGGTAGTTGATGACGTGGGTGACGTCGTCGATGTCGATGCCGCGCGCGGCCACGTCGGTGGCCACCAGCACGTCGATGTCGCCACCGCGAAACGCCTTCAACGCCTTCTCGCGGGCGATCTGGCCGAGGTCGCCGTGCACCGCGCCCACCTTGAAGCCGCGCTCGGCGAGCTCGTCGGCCACCTTCTGCGCGGTGCGCTTGGTACGGGTGAAGATCATCGTCGCGCCGCGACCGCGGGCCTGCAGGATGCGGCTGACCAGCTCGAGCTTGTCCAGCGCGTGCGCACGGTAGACGAACTGCTCGGTGGTGGCGTGCACGGCGGAGGAGTGCGGCGCCTCGGCGCGGATGTGGGTGGGCCGGTTCATGAACGTGCGGGCCAGGGTGATGATCGGGTCCGGCATGGTCGCCGAGAAGAGCATCGCCTGCCGGTTGTCGGGAATCTGCCGCAAGATGCGCTCGATGTCGGGCAAGAAGCCCAGGTCCAGCATCTCGTCAGCCTCGTCGAGGACCAGCACCGAGAGCCCGCCCAGCTGAAGATGGCCCTGTTGTGCCAGGTCCAGGAGGCGGCCGGGAGTACCGACGACGACGTCGGCCCCCTTCTGCAGCGCCTCGATCTGCGGTTCGTACGGGCGGCCGCCGTAGATGGACACCACCGACAGTGGCCTACCGTTCTCGGCCGTCAGGTATTTGGCGGCGCTGGACAGGTCGCCGAAGACCTGCAGGCACAACTCGCGGGTGGGCACCACGACCAGCGCGCGGGGCGCTCCGGCAAGCGGGCGTTCGTCGTCGGTGGTGATTCGGTGCAACAGCGGTACACCGAAGGCGAACGTCTTGCCCATGCCGGTGCGCGCCTGGCCGATCAGATCCTCGCCGGCCAGCGCCAGCGGCAGCGTCAGTTCTTGGATGGCAAAAGGGTGTTCGATTCCGTTCTCGGCCAGTGCGCGCACGATTTCGTCGCGAACGCCGAGCTTGGCAAATGTGGGGTTGAGGGCGGTCATGTGGCCTTTCGTGTCATTCGTTCTCCGCGCCAGCGGGGCCGGCAATCGTTGTCGCCACGCGCGCACGAGTTCGAATGTTCACGTCTGGCCGGCACCAAATCGGTGCCGACTCCGATGGCCCTGCGCTTATCGGAAGGCGGGCCAACTGCGTGCACGCACATATCGGAGCGGCGGCTTACGCGGCCGCCTGCTGCCATCATACCGGGCTAGGCTGTCGGCCATGAGTTTCACGCAGCCCGCCGCTGCCGCCGAACAGCTCGCCGACCGGCCCGCGTCGCGAATTCCCGCCGACCATCCGGGCGTCGACAAGCTGTTTGCGCTGCTGGCCTACGGCGAGGTCGCCGCGTTCTACCGGCTCACCGACGAAGCCCGGATGTCGCCGAGCCTGCGCGGCCGGATCGCGATGGCCAGCATGGCGGCCGCCGAGATGCGCCACTACGAGTTGCTTCGCGACGCGTTGGCGGCCCGTGGAATCGACGTCGAGCAGGCGATGACGCGGTACGTGTCCGCGTTGGAGAACTATCACCGGCTGACCACGCCCAGCACGTGGCTGGAGGCATTGGTCAAGACCTACATCGGCGACGCCCTGGCCGCCGACTTCTACCGCGAGATCGCCGACGTGCTGCCAGACGAGGTCGCGGACGTGGTACGCGGCGTGCTCGCCGAGACCGAGCATTCACAGTTCGTGGTGGCCGAGGTGCGCGCCGCAGTGGCGGCCAGCGGCAAGCAGCGCAACCGGCTCACGCTGTGGGCGCGCCGGCTGCTCGGCGAGGCGATCACGCAGGCGCAGTACGTGTTGGCCGAGCACGACGACCTGGCCGACCTGGTGGTGTCGGGTACCGGCGGATTGGGCGAGATCACCACGTTCTTCGAGCGGTTGCAGCGCACGCACGCCGAGCGGATGGCCGAACTGGGCCTGGCCTAGCTGGCTCAGCGGTTGCAGGTCGCCGCAATCGTGTTGTAGTCCTGCGCCGCGATGGTCTGGCCGTTGGCGTCGGCGATCGCACAGTTGAGGTGGCTGGCGACGCTCACGGCGGTCACCGAGTTCAGCAACATGTTGCCCCCCGAGACGACCGTCTTCGTCCAGGGCAGCGTGACGTTGAATTCCGTTCGGGGAAGGCCTGTTTCGTCGAGATAAGTGACCGTGACGATGTCGCCGGGCTGACGCGTGCCCGACACGGTGTAGGTGATGGTGCGCGGATCGGTCTGCGGGACGGCAGGGGTCGGCGTCGCCGTGGAGGCGGCCGTCGGTGTCAGCGTGGTGAAAGTCTCTCGGGGTAGCGAGGTGGTGGGCGGCGCCGAGGCCCGCGGTGGCGTCGTCGTCATCGGGGGCGGCGTCGGCGACGGTGCGGCCGCCGACGGAGCCGCCGGTGTGCGCGACGGCTGGATCGTTGCCGACGTGGACGCGGTGTCACCGCCGCGCACGATCCCGATCGCGCCGATCACCGCCAGCACCACCACCACGACGGCCAACACGCCCGCCCAGCGCCACCGCGACGAATCCTCGTAGTACACGATCTCGTCGACATCGCCGGCGCGCTCGTCGAGCTGCTTCGTCGTCGTGTCCCAAGTCATCGCGTGCGTGTTCTTCCCCGTCGGCCTTGGCGCTGGATCGGCCCGATGGTAGTGACGGACGCCGGCCCTTCGACGCGCTTGCGGTACACGTCCGGTTACAGGTTGATGCCGTCTTCGCATACCGCCGAAGGGTTCAACTAGCCTGCTGTCGGGAACGGAGAGCGACGAAAGGGTGCAGCGTGGAGGTCAAGATCGGCATTGCGGAAAGCCCGCGCGAGCTCGTGCTCAACAGCTCGCAGACGCCCGCGGAGGTCGAGGAGCAAGTCCGCGCCGCGTTGGAGAGCGGTTCGCCGGTGCTCGAGCTGACCGACGAGCGCGGCCGCAAAGTGCTGGTGCAGACGTCGAAGGTGTCTTATGTGGAGATTGGGATCGCCGACGTGCGCCGGGTGGGCTTTGGCGGCGCTTGAGCGCTTGCGTGAACGCGCGGCAAGCCGCTACTCAGGAGCGCGTCAGCGGCACGTGTGACAGCCCGCCCCAGGCGAACTGAACGGTCCCTTCGACGGCGTCCTCTTTGGAGATCGGCCGGTCGGCGCCCACCCAATACCGGGCGCAGTCCACGCTGATGCCCACCAGCCCCACCGCGATCATCCGGGCGCGATGAGCTTCCAATCCGGAGTCGCGGCTGATCAGGTCGGCCACGGCATCGGTGCAGCTTTCGGTGGCGACCCGCACCTGTGCGGCCACTTGCGGCTCGGTGACGTAGTCGTTTTCGAAGATCAGCCGGTAGCCCTGGCCGTCGTGCTCGATGAAGTCGAAGAACGCCTGCACCGCTGCGCGCAACCGCTGGCGGTTGTCGGTCGTGGTGCGCAGGGCCTGCCGCACGCCCGATACCAGCTTGTCGACGTGGCGCTCCAGCACCGCCAGGTACAGTTCGAGTTTGCTCGAAAAATGTTGATACAGAACAGGTTTGCTGACCCCGGCTCGGTCGGCGATCTCGTCCATGCCCGCCGCGTGGAAGCCGCGGTCGACGAAAACCTCACTGGCAGCGGCAAGTAACTGACCGCGGCGTTCGTCGCGGGGGAGCCGGTTGCCGCGCCGGTTGCCGCTATGGGCGTTTCCGGTGACGTCGTCGCCTGTGGCGAACGCGTTCCCGCGCCTTTCGGCGGTGTTGGCGAGTTCGCTCATCCCCATCCTCATTCGACCGCTGGTTCAGGAGTCTGACACTACTACCGCCGCCTGCGGTGCGGCGGAAGTGCCACCTGCTTGGGCTGTGACATTCTGTGTTTCGTGACCTACGACCCGGGGCGCCGTGGCGGTCGCGTGCCGGTGCTGCGCAACGAGTGGCGGGAGCCGTTGCGGGCCCAGCGCGACCCGGTGGGGGCCGACTACGGGCGGATCCGGTCGAATCGCGATGGCAGACAACGCTGGCGCAAGCGAACGTGGCTGGGCCGGTTCGTGTCGACGTATGGCTGGCGGGCGTATGCGCTGCCGGTGCTCGCGGTGGTGACGGTGCTGGCGATCGTGCAGGTGCTCGACGGCGACAACAAGTCGGCCGCGCCGCCGCGTGAGGGTCCGGCGCAGACCATCAGCCCCGTCGGCACCGCGATCGTCGGCGCACCACCGAAGGGGCTCACCCAATTCGACGCAAGCCTGCCCACTGGTGTCCTGCCGGACGGCGGCCCCTACACCGAGGCGGGGGCCAAGACGTGGCACGTCGTACCCGGCGTCGAGCAACAGGTCGGTCAGGGCACCACCAAGGTGTTCACCTACACCGTAGAGGTGGAAGACGGCCTCGACACCGCCACGTACGGCGGTGACGAAGGCTTCGCCCGGATGGTCAGCCAGACACTGGCCAACCCTAAGAGCTGGACGCACAATCCCCAGTTCGGGTTTCGCCGGGTCGACGCTTCGGCGCCCGGCAAGCCCGACTTCCGGGTGTCGCTGACGTCGCCGATGACCACCCGGGAGGGTTGCGGGTACGAGATTCCGCTGGAGGCGTCCTGCTACAACCCGGCGTACGGCGCTGACACGCAGCATCGGGTGTTCATCAACGAGGCGCGCTGGGTGCGGGGCGCGGTGCCGTTCCAGGGCGACATCGGCTCGTACCGGCAGTACCTGATCAACCACGAGGTGGGCCACGCGATCGGCTATCAGCACCACGAGCCGTGCGCCGACAACGGCGGGCTGGCCCCGGTGATGATGCAGCAGACGTTCTCCACCGACGACAACGACGCCGCCAAGTTCGACCCCGACACCGTCAAGCCCGACGGCAAGGTGTGCCGCTTCAACCCGTGGCCGTACCCGATCGCCTGACCCCTCGCCTGGGCCAGCGTGCGCGTCTGTGCACCGACACGCCGAGTTCTCTGTACGACGACGCACGCCGGCGCCCGACGACCGTGCGCACGGGTTCGTCGCCGGGAAGCTCTGACCGGCATTCGTCGTTGCTCGGGGTGCCTATTCTGTGGGTGGAACCGCTGATCAAGGAGAACTCGGGTGTCGACAACCCTGCCGCCGCTGGTGGAGCCCGCGGCCGAGCTGACCCGTGACGAGGTCGCGCGCTACAGCCGTCATCTCATCATTCCCGACCTCGGCGTCGCGGGGCAGAAACGCCTGAAGAACGCGCGCGTGCTGGTGATCGGGGCCGGTGGCCTGGGTTCGCCCGCGCTGCTGTATCTGGCAGCCGCAGGCGTGGGCACCCTGGGGATCGTCGACTTCGACGTCGTCGACGAATCCAACCTGCAGCGCCAGATCATCCACGGCCAGTCCGACATCGGCCGGTCCAAAGCCCAAAGCGCCCGCGACTCGATCCACGAGATCAACCCTCTCGTCGACGTCCGCCTCCACGAGTTCCGGCTCGAGCCGTCCAACGCGGTGGAGCTGTTCGAGCAGTACGACCTCATCCTCGACGGCACCGACAACTTCGCCACCCGGTATTTGGTCAACGACGCCGCCGTGCTGGCCGGCAAGCCCTACGTCTGGGGTTCGATCTACCGCTTCGAGGGCCAGGTGTCGGTGTTCTGGGAGGACGCGCCCAACGGCCTCGGCCTGAACTACCGCGACCTGTATCCCGAACCTCCGCCGCCGGGCATGGTGCCGTCGTGCGCTGAAGGTGGGGTGCTGGGGATTTTGTGTGCGTCGATCGCGTCGGTGATGGGCACTGAGGCCATCAAGCTGATCACCGGAATCGGTGAACCGCTGCTCGGTCGGCTGATGGTCTACGACGCTCTCGAGATGAGCTATCGCACGATCAAGATCCGCAAGGATCCCGAGACCGTCAAGATCACCGAGCTGATCGACTACGAGGACTTCTGCGGTGTGGTTTCCGAAGACGCCGCCCAGGCCACTGCGGACTCGTCGCTGACGCCCCGCGAACTGCGTGAGCTGTTGGACTCGGGCAAGAAAGTGGCGCTGATCGACGTGCGCGAGCCGGTCGAGTGGGACATCAACCACATCGACGGCGCACAGTTGGTACCCAAGTCGACGATCGAGTCGGGCGAGGGCCTGGCCATGCTGCCGCAGGACCGGATGCCGGTGTTGTACTGCAAGACCGGCGTGCGTTCCGCGGAGGCACTGGCCGCGGTGAAGAAGGCCGGCTTCGCCGACGCAAAACATCTGCAGGGCGGCATCGTGGCCTGGGCACGTCAGCTCGAACCCGACATGGTGATGTACTGACGACCGTTCTCCTCGATGCTGCGTGCAGATCGCGAAACCGGCGCACATCACGATCTCCGCGCAGTCTCAACGGCGTAACGACGCGTCCGACACGGCTCGGTCACCCGCGGGCCGCAGTCGTTTGCGCAGGTAACCTGACGCCATGATCGTCGAGCGTCCGCCGGAGCATGTGCAGGCGGCGTTCGGGCTGAGCGGATTTCGTCCGGTACCGCTGGGGGCCGGGTGGGAAGGCGGTTTCCGCTGCGGCGAGGTCGTGCTGTCGATGATCGCCGACCACGCCCGTGCCGCCTGGTCGGCGAAGGTGCGTGAAACGTTGTTCGTCGACGGCGTGCGGCTGGCCCGGCCGGTGCGCTCCACCGACGGCCGCTACGTCGTATCCGGCTGGCGCGCCGACACTTTCGTCGCCGGAACCCCGGAGCCGCGGCACGACGAGGTGGTGTCGGCCGGGGTGCGCCTGCACGAGGCCACCGCGAAGCTGGAACGGCCGCGGTTTCTGACGCAGCCGCCGGTGGCGCCGTGGGGCGACGTCGACGTGTTCGTCGCCGCGGACCGTGCCGCGTGGGAGGAGCGCCCCCTGCACTCCTGGCCGTCAGGTGCCCGGGTGTCACCCGGATCTCCGGACGGGCAGCGTTCGCTCGACTTGATCAACCAACTCGCCGGGCTGCGTAAGCCGACGAAGAGTCCCAGTCAGCTGGTTCACGGCGATCTTTACGGCACAGTGCTTTTCGCAGGCACTGCCGCTCCCGGCATCACCGACATCACGCCGTACTGGCGACCCGCGTCGTGGGCGGCGGGCGTGGCCGTGGTGGACGCGCTGTCCTGGGGCGACGCCGACGACGGACTCATCGAGCGGTGGGCGTCGCTACCGGAATGGCCGCAAATGTTGTTGCGCGCGTTGATGTTTCGTCTTGCCGTACATGCTCTGCACCCGCGCTCCACGGCGGCCGCATTTCCCGGTTTGGCCCGAACCGCCGCGCTGGTCCGGCTGATCCTCTAGCTCACCGGCCCGGCCGCGGGCATGTGAGAAGGATGTATCAAGCAGGTCATCGCCTGCAGCGTTGCCGCAACACGGTTTTCCTACCGTGGCCGCATGCTCACCCGGACACGCAGACACGACATCGACAACTGGGACCCCGAAGACCTCGACGCCTGGAACAACGGCGGCGCGAGAATCGCCCGCCGCAACCTGATCTGGTCCGTCATCGCCGAGCACGTCGGCTTCTCGGTGTGGTCCATCTGGTCGGTGATGGTGCTGTTCATGCCCCAGGCCGTCTACCACATCGACCCCGCGGGCAAGTTCTTCCTCGTCGCGGTCCCCACGCTGGTGGGTGCGATCATGCGCATCCCGTACACGTTCGCCGTTACCCGCTTCGGCGGCCGCAATTGGACGGTCTTCTCCGCGTCGCTGTTGTTGATCCCGACGCTGATGACCCTGTATTTCATGGCGCACCCCGGCACGTCGTACACCACCTTCATGCTGGTGGCGGCACTCGCGGGCGTCGGTGGCGGCAATTTCGCCTCGTCGATGACCAACATCAACGCGTTCTACCCACAGCGGCATAAGGGCTGGGCGCTGGGCCTCAACGCGGGCGGCGGCAACATCGGTGTCCCGGTGATCCAGGTGGTCGGCCTGTTGGTCATCGCGACCGTCGGTAACCGGTCCCCGCACTGGGTGTGCGCGGTGTATCTGGTGCTGATCGCGTTCGCGGCAGTGGGTGCGGCGTTGTTCATGGACAACCTCAAGCACCAGAAGACCAATGTGCGCTCGATGGTCGAAGTGATGGCATTCCGCGACTCCTGGCTGATCGCACTGCTCTACATCGGAACGTTCGGGTCGTTCATCGGATTTTCATTCGCGTTCGGCCAGGTGCTGCAGATGAACTTCTTGGCCAGCCTCGCTCACGGCGGCCCGGCCACCGCCGCGATGACCGCCCAGGCGTCGCTGCACGCCGCTCAAATCGCCTTCATCGGGCCGCTTCTGGGCTCGTTGTCGCGGCCGCCCGGCGGCTGGCTGTCCGACCGGATCGGTGGTGGCAAGGTGACGCTGTACACGTTCGTGGCGATGATCGCTGCGGCGGGCTGGCTGGTGGTCGCCGGACGGCTGGACGACGCCACACCCGGTGCGCCTTCCGGCGGCATCATGACCGCCTACGTGATCGGGTTCGTGGCGCTGTTTTTACTGTCCGGGATCGGCAACGGCTCGGTATACAAGATGATTCCGTCGATCTTCGCCGCGAAGGCCCAAAGCCGCGACGACCTGAGCGCGGCAGAAAAGACTGCATGGTCGCGGAGCATGTCCGGCGCGCTGATCGGTATCGCCGGCGCCATCGGCGCACTCGGCGGGGTGGGCATCAACCTCGTGTTACGGGCCTCCTATCTGTCCGCGGCGCACTCGGCGACGATGGCGTTCTGGATTTTTCTGGCCTGCTACGTGGTGTGCGCGACGATCACGTGGTTGGCCTACGTGCGCCGTCCCGCCACTGTTTCCTCGCTCGCGACACCGGAGGTGGTGCCGGCATGACCACGAAACACGTTGTGGTGGTGGGCCACGGCATGGTGGGCCACCGGTTCGTCGAAGCGTTGCGCGACCGCGACGCCGACCGGCGCTGGCGGATCACGGTGCTCTGCGAGGAACCCACGCCCGCCTATGACCGGGTAGCGCTGTCGTCATACGTTGGCACCTGGGATCGCGCCGCACTCGCCCTTCCCGGAAGCGATTACGGCAGCGACGAATTCGTCGACCTGCGCACCGGGACGCGGGCGGTTTCGATCGATCGCCACGCACAGGTGGTCACCACGTCGACCGGTGACGAGCTCGGCTACGACGCGCTGGTGCTGGCCACCGGTTCGTATCCGTTTGTGCCTCCCGTGCCCGGCGGCGACAGCCAGCGTTGCTTCGTCTACCGCACCCTCGACGATCTCGACGCGATCCGCGCGGCGGTGACCCCGGGCGCTGACGGTGTGGTCGTCGGCGGCGGGCTGCTGGGTTTGGAGGCCGCAAATGCCTTGCGCCTGCTGGGCATGAGGCCGCATGTCGTCGAGTTCGGTAACCGACTGATGCCGGCACAGGTCGACGACGGCGGTGGCGCTGTGCTTGCCGGTCTGGTGACGAAGCTGGGCCTGACAGTACACACCGGTGTTTCCACCACCGCGATCGAACCGCGCGACGACGGGCTGACGGCCGCGCTGTCAGACGGTTCGGTGATCGATGCCGGGCTGCTGATCTTCGCCGCCGGTATCCGCCCCCGCGACGAACTGGCCCGCTCATGCGGACTGGCCATCGCCGAACGCGGTGGAGTGTTGACCGATATCACCTGTCGCACAAGTGATCCGTTCATCTACGCGGTCGGCGAGGTCGCGGCGATCGAAGGCCGCTGCTACGGCTTGGTGGCACCGGGATACGCCACCGCCGAGGTGGTGGCCGACCGGCTGCTGGGCGGCACCGCGGAGTTCCCCGGCGCGGACATGTCGACCAAGCTCAAGCTCCTCGGTGTCGACGTGGCCAGCTTCGGTGACGCGCACGCCACCACTGACGGCGCGCTGGAAGTGGTGCTCAACGATCCGACAAAAGGGACCTACGCGAAACTCGTTGTCTCTGACGATGCTTCGACGCTATTGGGTGGCATCCTGGTCGGCGACGCGACCGCATACGGCACGCTGCGTCCGCTCGTCGGGCGCCCACTGCCCGCCGACCCGGCGTCGCTGATTGCCCCGGCCGGCGCCGAGGTCGGAGTGGGCGCGCTGCCCGACGAGGCGCAGATCTGCTCGTGCAACGCGGTCACCAAAGGTGCTATCTGCTCGGCGATTTCAGAGGGCGCCTGCGATGTGCCCGCCATCAAGAGCTGCACCGCGGCTGGGACATCGTGCGGCAGCTGTGTTCCGATGCTCAAGCGGCTGTTGGAGGCACAGGGTGTCGAACAGTCCAAGGCGTTGTGCGAACACTTCAGTCAATCCCGCGCGGAGCTGTTCCAGATCGTCGCCGCTACCGGCATTCGCACGTTCTCCGCGCTGATCGCCAAGTACGGCAGCGGAACCGGTTGCGACATCTGCAAACCGGTGGTTGCGTCGATCCTCGCGTCGACGTCGTCGGACCACATCCTCGACGGCGAGGCCGCCGCGTTACAGGACACCAACGACCACTTCCTGGCCAATTTGCAGCGCAACGGCACCTATTCGGTGGTGCCGCGTCTGCCGGGGGGCGAGATCACCCCGGAAAAATTGATCGCCATCGGCGAGGTGGCCCGCGATTTCGGCTTGTATACGAAGATCACCGGTGGCCAGCGCATCGACCTGTTCGGCGCTCGCGTCGAACAACTTCCGGCGATTTGGAAACGGCTCATCGACGCCGGCATGGAATCCGGCCACGCGTACGGCAAAGCCCTGCGGACGGTGAAGAGCTGTGTGGGTTCGACGTGGTGCCGCTACGGCGTGCAGGACTCCGTGGCCATGGCCGTCGAACTGGAGCTGCGGTACCGCGGGCTGCGCTCGCCGCACAAGATCAAGATGGGCGTGTCGGGCTGCCAACGGGAATGCGCAGAGGCACGCAGCAAGGACGTCGGCGTCATCGCGACCGAAAAGGGTTGGAACCTCTACGTCGGCGGCAACGGCGGCGCCACTCCGAAGCATGCACAGCTGCTCGCCGGCGATCTGGACTCGGAGACGCTGGTCCGCTACATCGACCGCTATCTGATGTTCTACATCCGCACGGCCGACCGGCTGCAGCGCACCGCCGTCTGGCAGGAAACGATCGATGGTGGCCTCGATCACATCCGCGCCGTCGTGTGCGAGGACTCGCTCGGAATCGCCGCCGATCTCGAGGCCGCGATGGCGCGCCATGTCGCCGGCTATTCCGACGAATGGGCCGGTGTACTGGCCGATCCCGCAAAACTGTCGAGGTTCGTGTCGTTCGTCAACGCACCCGACCAAGCCGATCCGACCGTCGTCTTCGACGACAGCGGCCCGCGCAAGGTGCCTGTGTTGTTGGGCACACCGCGATTCGGTGACACGCGCGAAAGGTCGAGTTAATGGCTTCGAAACACGACTTGACTGCAATGGGTTCACAACAACTTCAGCAAGGAGTGGGCACTCATGACCGTTCTCGTTGACGGCCCCCGGACCGCCGACCTAACCACCCGCACGTGGACCGCGGCCTGCCGCCTCGATGAGCTACTGCCCGGCCGGGGTGTCGCGGTGTTGCTTGCCGACGGGCAACAAGCGGCATTGTTTTTGCTGGCCGACGGCACATTGGCAGCAGTCAGCAACATCGACCCGTTCGGCCGGGCCGCGGTGATGTCGCGCGGCATCACCGGCGATCGGCATGGTGAGCCGACGGTGGCGTCGCCTCTGCTCAAACAAGTTTTCTCTCTTCGGGATGGACGCTGCCTCGATGACGAGTCGCGCGCGCTGAAGGTCTACGACGTGCGAGTGACTGATGGAATCGTTGAAATCGCCTGCGAATGAACCGCTGAGAGGGTTCACGATCGGCGTGACCGCGGCGCGACGATCCGAAGAGCTCATCACCCTTCTCGAGCGCCGCGGCGCGACGGTCGTACATGCACCGGCGATCCGGATCATACCGCTGATCGACGACACCGAATTACGCCGCGTCACAGAGCTTCTCATCGCGCAACCACCCGATGTCGTCGTGGTGACGACGGGCATCGGGTTCCGCGGGTGGATCGAGGCCGCGCACGGCTGGGACGTGGCGGACGAGCTTGCTGAAGCGCTCGGCTCGACACGCATCCTCGCGCGCGGGCCGAAGGCGCGCGGCGCTGTTCGTCAAGCCGGCCTGTGTGAGGAGTGGAGCCCGGACTCGGAGGCGTCAGCTGAGGTTCTCGACCGGCTGCTCGCCGACGGCGCCGCCGGATTGCGCGTCGCGGTGCAGTTACACGGCGCAGCGTCGGAGTGGGAACCCAACGCCGACATCTGCGATGCGCTGACCATGGCGGGTGCAGACGTCGTGAAAGTACCCGTCTACCGCTGGGAATCACCGGAGGACAGCCGTCCGATGGACCAGCTGATCGGCATGATCATCAACGCCGACGTGGACGCCGTGAGCTTCACCAGTGCGCCTGCGGCTGCGTCGATGTTGCAGCGAGCCAAGGCCCTTGGATGCGTGAGCGAGCTCGTCGAGGCGCTGCGCGAGCACGTCGCAGCGATCTGCGTCGGCCCGGTCACCGCCGCGCCCCTGCGCCGGCTCGGAGTGCCGGCAACCTACCCGCAACGCTATCGCCTGGGCGCGCTCGCTCGGCTCATCAGCGACGAAGTACCAAGGCGTGCTTCCCATTTCACGGCAGGCGGTCATCGCATCAGCGTGCGCAGCTCGACAGTCGCTGTCGACGGCGAAATCCGAACTCTGCCGCCTGCCGCAATGACATTGTTGCGCCGGCTGATGGCCAATCCTGGATTGGTGGTGTCGCGCGAGCAGTTGCTCGCCCAGCTGCCCGGCGGCGGAGCAGACACGCACGCAGTGGAAACCGCGATGGCCCGGCTGCGTTCGGCACTCGGTGCGCCGGGTGCAATCCAGACCGTCGTCAAGCGCGGCTACCGGCTGGCGATCGATCCGGCCGAATGCTGATCCTCGTCGCGCACGGCACCCGCAGCAGCGCCGGTGTGCAGTCGATCTTCGAGCTGAGTGCCGCGGTAGCACGCCGTGTCGGCGCGGTGCACACCGCGTTCGTCGACGTGCTCGGACCGAATCCCGCTGAGGTGCTTGCGCTCAGCCGAGGTCCCGCGATCGTCGTTCCCGCGTTTCTGGCGGGCGGCTATCACGTCCACACCGACCTGCCTGCGCGGGTTGCCGAAAGTGGTTGTACCGGCGTGTCGGTGCGGCCGCCGATCGGGCCCGACCCCGCGCTGGCGGTTGTGATGCGTGACCGCCTGCGCGAGGCGGGTTGGCATCCTGGCGATGCGGTCGTGATGGCAGCCGCCGGATCGTCAGACCCCCGAGCTGATCGCGACTTGCGCTGTGCTGCAAAGTTATTGGAGCACCACGTCGGCCGAGTAGCGATCGGCTTCGTGGCCACGGGCGCACCACGGGTGGGTGACGTCGTCAATGAGCTGAGGGCCGCGGGGCGACGCAGAGTGTTCGTCGCGTCGTATCTGTTGGCCCCTGGCCTCTTTCACGATCGGCTGGCCGACTGTGGCGCGACCGCGGTGACCGCCCC
Organism: Mycobacterium sp. NGS19; assembly: GCF_059813155.1. Classification (NCBI taxonomy): domain Bacteria; kingdom Bacillati; phylum Actinomycetota; class Actinomycetes; order Mycobacteriales; family Mycobacteriaceae; genus Mycobacterium; species Mycobacterium sp. NGS19. The sequence goes on along the minus strand of NZ_JCALEB010000003.1, from coordinate 487,776 downwards.
GCTGGGTTTGCACCCCGCACTCGTCGACCTCGTGGCGGCCCGCTTCGAATGCCGCGACGGTATCGCACTATCGAACGCCGCGCTGGCGCGGGTCTCGACGGTGCAGTCAGAACGTGTGGCGGACGTCGCGTAGCGGCACTCTGCCGTCGACGGCCAGCACTCCTTCGGCGCGCAGCGACGCCAGTTGCCGGGTCCGCAGGTGCGGTGCGGGACGGCCGTCGGCGCGGATCACGCGGTGCCACGGTAGGTCAGCGGAATCGGTGCGCATGATCCAGCCGACAATTCGTGGACTGGAAAGCCCTGCAGCACTGGCGATGTCGCCGTATGTCGCCACCTTTCCCGGCGGTATGGCCGAGACCAGCGCGCGTACCCGTTCGACGTCGGCATCGCTGACAGCCGTCATAGCCGGTGCCGCACTGCCGCCGCGGTGTCGCCGGGCCGGGCCAGCGGCAGCATGTGGTCGCAGTCCACGTCGACGAGGGTGAAGTCACGGCCGAGGCTGTCGTGCAACCCGTGCACCAGCGCGTCTGTGACATACGGTGGCTGCGTCTTGGTGGCACGCATCAGCGTCGTCGGAATACCACTGCGGGGCAAGACAACTGGCCGGGCCAGCTCACTCCAGTAGGACATCATCGCCGGTAGGCTGATCCGCCACCCCACCCGGCCACCGGGCCAGGGCACCAGGTGCTCGTCCAGCTCGGCTTCGAGGTCCTCCGGGGGGACCTCGTGCCACGATCCGGACAGCTTGTCGGCGCGGGCCTCATCGCGGTCGGCGTAGTCGGGGGATGCCAGCATCTCGTCGGCGATTTGGCGCATGCGGCCGCCATCGAGACCGGCCGCGGGGTCGAGCAGCACCAGCGCGTCGATCAGATCGGGCCGCTGTGCAGCCAGGCTCAGTGCGATCGCCCCGCCGAACGAATGCCCGACCGCCACCACCGGATGGCCGCCGTCGGCATCGAGCACGGCTGCCAGTGCGTCGACGTTCGCGTCGATGGTCCACGGCGCGTTCCACGACGAGCGCCCGTGCCCCAACAGGTCCGGCGCGGCGACGGTGACGTCGGCGAGGTGCTGGGTGGCCAACCTCTGCCAGCGCTTGCCGTGTCCGGTCAGCCCGTGGATCGCCAGCACCCTGATCGGCCCGTCGGGTCCGTATCGGTAGACGTGCAGATCAGACATGGCTCGATCCTGCCAAACCGCAACTTGTCAGACCCCCGTGGTGTCATGCCGACATGGCCTCACCGCAGCCGATCATCCACCCCGAAACCCGGGGCCTCGTTCGCCTCGTCGGCGGTCCTGGCACGGGGAAGACCAGCCGGCTTGTCGACGCCGCGGCCCAGCACATCGCGTCCGGCCTGGAACCCGAATCCGTTCTGCTGCTGTGCCCTACGGCGCGGGCGGCCATCAGGGCGCGTCGCGCGCTGGCCGCGGCGCTGACGGGGCAGGGGCCCATGGTGATCCGGGAGCCGCTGGTGCGCACGCTGCATTCCTACGCATTCGCGATCCTGCGGCTGGCCGCACAACGCGCCGGTGACCCGCCGCCACGCCTGGTCACCGGCACCGAACAGGACGGCATCATCCGAGAACTGCTGGCCGGTGACCTCGCCGACGGGCCAGACGCCATGGTGGCGTGGCCCGAGCCGCTGCGGCCCGCGCTCACCACCGCGGGATTCGCCACCGAACTGCGAGACCTGTTGGCACGCTGCGCCGAACGAGGTGTCGACGGACCGCAGCTGCAGCGGCTCGGAAAGGCCTCGGGGCGCCCGGAGTGGGTGGCGGCCGGGCAGTTCGCCCAGCAGTACGAGCAGGTCATGCTGCTGCGGGCCGCAGCGGGCCGGGCCGCACCGCACGCCACGGTTCCGGCACTCGGGGCGGCTGAGCTCGTCGGCGCCGCACTAGAGGCGTTGGCCACCGACCCGGGCCTGTTGGCCGCCGAACGCAGCCGGATCCGCGTGCTGCTTGTCGACGATGCGCAGCACCTCGATCCGCAAGCCGCGCGGTTGGTGCGTGTCATCGCGCAAGGCGCGGCGGTGACCGTTGTCGCGGGAGACCCCAACCAGACCGTATTCGGCTTCCGCGGCGCAGATCCGGCGCTGCTTTCCGGCGAGGACGGCCAGACCGTGACGCTGACGCAGTCGTACCGCTGTGCACCCGCGATCGCCCGCGCGGTGAGCGCGATCGCGGCCCGGTTGCCTGGCAGCGCGCCGGCCCGCGTGATCGAGGGGAGCGGCGACGATCCCGGGTCGGTCGGGGTGCGGCTGGCGCCGTCGGCGCATGCCGAGGCGGCGGTGATCGCCGATGCCCTTCGGCGCGCACACCTGGTCGACGGCATGCCGTGGTCACAGATGGCGGTGATCGTGCGGTCGTTGCCGCATGCGGCGTCGGTGCTGGCCCGTGCGCTCGCCGCGGCCGGTGTGCCGGTGCGTCCCCCGGCGCCCACCACGTCACCAGCTGATCACCCCGCAGTACGTGCGTTGCTCACTGCACTGAGCGCAGCTGTCGACGGGCTCACCGGCGAGCAGGCGCTTGCGCTGGTCACCGGCCCGATCGGCCGAATCGACCCGGTGTCGCTGCGGGCATTGAGACGCTGCTTGCGCCGTCACGAAATCCATGTCAGCTCAACGCGATTCGAGGAACTGCTGGCCGACGCTCTGACTGGTGATCCGGCACACCTGCCCGCGGCATATGCGCCGGCGCTGCGCCGGGTACGGGGCGTCGTGGACGCCGCATCCCGTGCCGCTGGGCAGGATCCTCGCTACGCGCTCTGGCAGGCATGGAGCCGGTCAGGCCTGCAGAGACGATGGTTGCAAGCCAGAACACGCGGCGGCACCACGGCAGCGCAGGCTGACCGCGACCTCGACGCTGTCACCACACTTTTCGACATCGCCGACGGCTACGTCGCCAACACCCCGGGCGCGACGGTGCGGGGGCTCGTCGACCACGTCAACACGTTGGCACTTGCTCCTCCGGAGCGGGAACCGCTCAGTGAGCCCGAGAGCGTCGCAATCGTCAGCGCACACGCGGCCCTGGGGCGTGAGTGGGAATTCGTGGTGATCGCAGGCCTTCAGGAAGGCTTGTGGCCCAACGCTATTCCGCGTGGCGGTGTCCTGCGCACGCAGCAACTCCTCGACGTCCTCGATGGTGTCGCCGGCACGGCGTCGGCCCGGGCGCCGGTGCTGGCGGACGAGCGTCGCCTGCTGATATCCGCGCTGGGCCGGGCGCGGAGGCGGCTGCTGATCACGGCCGTCGACAGCGACGGTGACGACGCCAGCGTGCCGTCGACGTTCGTCGACGAACTCGAGCAACTCGTCGACGTCGACGACCAACTGGCCGCCATCGCTCCCCGATTGCTCGCACCGGCGGCGCTCGTGGGCAGGTTACGTGCGGTGGTCTGCGCACCCGAGGGCACAGTGGACCATGGGCGCCGGCGTTACGCCGCAACCCAATTGGCGCGGCTCGCCGCCGCCGGGGTGCCAGGTGCCGACCCGTCGACCTGGTACGGGCGGACATCCGTCAGCACTGATCAACCGGTCGTCGACCCCGACGGCCACCCCGTCACCGTGTCGCCGTCGACCGTCCAGACGCTCACCGACTGCCCGCTACGGTGGCTGCTGGAGCGTCACGGCGGCGCCAACAGCCACGACGCGCGGTCGGTGCTCGGCTCTGTGGTGCACACGCTGATCGCCGCCGAGGGCAAGTCCGAGGCGCAACTCGTCAGCGAGCTCGAGAACATCTGGGATGCTGTGCCATTCGAGTCGCAGTGGCATTCCCGCAACGAGCTCGCTCGCCACCGCGCGATGCTGTCGGCCTTTTGCCAGTGGCGCGCACAGAGCCGACGCGAGTTGACGGTCGTCGCCACCGAAGTCGAGGTCGACGGCGTGCTGGCCAGCCCGCACCCGGACCTGCCCGACGTCCGGGTGCGCGGCCGCATCGACCGCCTGGAGCACGATGCGGCCGGCCGGCTGGTGATCGTCGACATCAAGACCGCAAAACGCGCCGTTTGCAAGGACGACGCCCAACGGCATCCGCAGCTGGCGACATACCAGCTCGCGGTCGCCGAAGGCCTCATGCCAGCAGAGGGTCAGCCCGGCGGCGGCAGGCTCGTTTACCTCGGCAAACCGGGCGTCGTCGAACGCGACCAGGACCCGCTGACCCCGGACACGCAGCAGCAGTGGCGACGCGCCGTGCACCAAGCGGCGGCTGCAACCACCGGCCCCACATTTCTCGCCCGAGTCAACGACAGCTGCGGCCACTGTCCCGTCCGCTCCAGCTGCCCGGCCCTGGGCGCATCGCCCGCGAACGGAGGACGGATCGGATGACGCCGCAGCACAGCCCTGCCGAACTCGCACAAGCACTGGGCTTGCCGACACCTACCGACGAGCAGGCCGCGGTCATCGCCGCGCCGCCCGGCCCCCTGGTGGTGATCGCCGGCGCCGGCGCCGGCAAAACCGAAACCATGGCCGCGCGCGTGGTGTGGCTGGTCGCCAACGGCTTCGCCGACCCCGGTCAGGTGCTGGGGTTGACGTTCACCCGCAAGGCCGCCGCGCAACTGCTGCGCAGGGTCCGCTCACGGCTGTCGCGCCTGGCGGGCGCGGGTCTGGCAGTGGGGACACCGGTCGCACGCACGCGAGCCGCCGCGGACGCGGAGCCGCCGACCGTCAGCACCTACCACGCCTTCGCCGGCGCCCTGCTGCGCGACCACGGGTTGCTGCTCCCGCTCGAACCCGATACCCGGCTGATCAGTGAAACGGAGTTGTGGCAGTTGGCCTTTCGGGTCGTCTGCGACTATCCGGGCGACCTCGACACCGACAAGGCCCCGGCCGCGGTCACCTCGATGGTGCTCAGACTGTCCTCGGCGCTGGCCGAACACCTCGTCGACACCGACCAGCTGCGCGACACGCACGTCGAACTCGAACGGCTCGTGCACACGCTGCCGGCAGGGTCTTACCAACGTGACCGCGGTCCCAGCCAATGGCTGTTGCGCATGCTCGCCGTGCAGCACGAACGCACCCAACTCGTGCCGCTCGTCGATGCGTTGCACGCTCGCATGCGCGCCGAGAAGGTTATGGACTTCGGCCAGCAGATGGCTGCTGCCGCACGGCTCGCGGTGGCACATCCCGAAGTCGGCGAGCAGTTGCGGCGCCGGTTTCGCGTCGTGCTGCTCGACGAATACCAAGACACGGGTCACGCCCAGCGCATCGCGTTGTCGTCATTGTTCGGCACAGGGGTCGACGACGACCTCGCCCTGACTGCCGTGGGTGATCCGATCCAGTCGATCTACGGCTGGCGCGGCGCGTCGGCCACCAACCTGCCGCGGTTCGCCACGGACTTCCCGCGCGCCGACGGCACGCCGGCGCCCACATTGGAACTGCGCACCAGCTGGCGCAATCCACCGCGGACACTGCATCTGGCCAATGCGGTGTCGGCCGACGCGCGGCGCCGTTCGGTGGCGGTACGCACACTGCGGGCGCGCCCGGACGCGCCTGCCGGCACGGTTCGGTGTGCACTGTTGGACACTGTGCACGCCGAACGTAACTGGGTGGCCGAGCACCTCGCCGCCCGCTATCACGGAGCGAAAGCGGTTGCGGCCCAGCCTCCCACGGCCGCAGTGCTGGTACGGCGCAACGCCGACGCCGCCCCGATGGCCGAGGCCCTCACCGCACGCGGCGTGCCCGTCGAGGTGGTGGGACTGGGCGGGTTGCTCGGCGTGTCTGAGGTTGCCGACGTCGTCGCGATGCTGCGGCTGGTTGCCGATCCCGCCGCCGGCCCGGCGGCCATGCACGTGCTGACGGGTCCGCGCTGGCGGCTCGGCGGTAAAGACATCGCGGCGCTGTGGCGCCGAGCTACAGAGCTCGACGGTCAGGCTGCGCCGGTGTCACTCGACCAGCTCGTCGCACAGGCCGCGCCGGATGCGGACACCGCCTGCCTCGCCGACGCGATCTGCGACCCCGGCCCGCCGCACGGCTACTCGCCGGAAGGCTATCGACGCGTCGTCGCACTCGGCCGCGAACTGACCGCGTTACGAAGCAAACTCGACTACCCGCTGCCCGATCTCGTCGCTGAGGTCCGCCGGACGCTCGGTGTCGACGTCGAAGCCAGGGCAGCGCGCAGCGTCGACGCCGGCTGGTCGGGCAGCGAGCATCTTGACGCGTTCGCCGACGTGGTCGCCGACTACGCCGACCGGCCCAACGCGTCGGTGCCCGGGCTCCTGTCCTACCTCGACGCCGCCGCGGCCGTTGAAAGCGGTTTGGCGCCAGCCGATGTCGCAGTTTCTCGTGACCGCGTGCAGGTGATGACTGTGCATGCCGCCAAAGGGCTCGAATGGCAGATCGTGGCGGTCCCGCATCTCAGCGCACGCGTCTTTCCGTCGACGGCCTCCGCGCGTACCTGGCTGACCGACGCCGCGGATCTGCCGCCGCTGCTGCGCGGCGACCGCTCGGCCGACGGCGTGCTCGGCGTGCCGGTCCTCGATACGGGCGCCGTGACCAATCGAAAGCAGCTGTCGGACACCATCAATGCGCATCGCCGCCAACTCGAGCAGCGCCGGGTCGACGAAGAACGCCGACTACTGTACGTGGCGATCACCCGCGCGGAGGACACCCTGCTGTTGTCCGGCTACCACTGGGGCCCGTCGGCCGCCAAGCCTGCCGGACCGTCGGAGTTCCTCACCGAGCTCAAAGACATCATTGAGAAGTCCGCAGCCGACGGCGAGCCGTGCGGCGTGATCGAACACTGGGCGCCGTCCCCGGCCGACGGCGACCCAAATCCATTGCGCCAGGCTGTGATCGAGGCCGTCTGGCCCGCCGACCCTCTCGGAGGCCGACGCGCAGACGTCGAACGCGGTGCCGCGCTGGTGTCCGCGGCTATCGACACACCGACGGAATCCAGCACCGACCCGGAGGGGTGGGCGGCCGATGTGGACGCGCTGCTCGCCGAGCGAGCCCGCATCGAAGCGCCGCCGAAAGCCGTCCTGCCCCCCGAAATCTCCGTGAGCAGCCTCGTCGAGATGGGCCGCGACCCGGTCACTGCGGCCCAGCAGTTGCTTCGCCGGCTGCCCAAGCGGCCCGATCCGAATGCATTGCTGGGCACTGCTTTCCACGAATGGGTGCAGCGTTTCTACGGCGCCGAGCGGCTTTTCGACCTCGACGACCTACCTGGTGCGGTCGACGCTGCAGCAGCCGATGCGGAGAAGCTGACCGAGCTGCAGGACGCGTTCATCGCGTCGCCGTGGGCGTCGCGCTCACCGCTCGATGTCGAAGTGCCGTTCGAGATGACCGTCGGTCAGACCGTCGTGCGCGGCCGCATCGACGCGGTGTTCGCCGATGCCGACGGAACAGAGACCGTGGTGGATTGGAAGACCGGCGAGCCGCCGAGCACCGAGGCCGAGCTTGCGCAGGCAGCCGTGCAGCTGGCGGTTTACCGGTTGGCGCGGGCGGCGTTACGCGGCTGCCCGCAACACCGAGTGCGCGCCGCGTTCCATTACGTGCGCTCGGGCCGCACCGTCCGCCCCGACACCCTGCCCGGGGCCGCGGAGCTCAACGCGATTCTGGTGCAAGCTCACGACGGCGAACGCCAGACTTTGAGCGCCTGAACGATCATCGGAATCTGCAGCGGCAGCCGGGCGATCGCCACCGCCCGCATCGGCCACGGCTTGCTCCAACAGAGCCGGACCATGTTGACGTTGGCGGGAAACACCGACACGAACAGCGCTGCGGCCACCAGCCCGCCCGCCCTGCGCGTGCGGGGCACCAGCAGCAGCGCGCCCGTCGCCAACTCCGCCATCCCCGAGGCGTAGGTGTAGAACCGGGCCGAGCCGGGCAGCTCGGCCGGCACGATCGAGTCGAACGGTTTCGGCGCAACGAAGTGCAGGGTGCCCATGCCGAGCAGCATCGAGCCCATCCGCGTCGCACGCGTGGCGGCAGGGTTGTCGTCGGTCCGTGTCATGAGAGCATTGTGCCCGTGCGGACCGGCCCAGACGGGAACCGAATCATGACGGGTCAGCGTGGCCAGCAGTAAGTTGAGGCGCTTGGCCAGCGCCGACGACGCCCTCACTTCACGACCGGATGCCGCATTGGTCGACGTGCTGCGCATCCCGGAGAAGTTCGTCAGCCCGGGACAGCGGATCTTCCGGCGGGTGGTGTACGCGGCGCTGGCGTTGTTCGCGGCGGTGCTGATCGTGTATCTGGACCGCGACGGCTATCGGGACGGCGGACAAGGCAACCCGCTGTCGTTCCTCGACTGCTTCTACTACGCGACGGTGTCGCTTTCGACCACCGGTTACGGTGACATCACCCCGGTCACCGAATCCGCCCGACTGGTCAATGTCCTGGTGATCACCCCGCTGCGGGTGGCCTTCCTGATCGTGCTGATCGGCACCACCGTCGAGACGCTCACCACGCAGTCCCGCCAGGCCCTCAAGATCCAGCGATGGAGGAAAAGAGTGCGTAACCACACCATCGTGATCGGCTACGGCACGAAGGGCAGGACAGCGGTCGACGCGATGATCGGCGACGGCACTCCGGCCGGCGAGATCGTGGTCGTCGACACCGACCAATCCGTGTTGGAACAGGCCGCCACCAACGGGCTCGTCACCGTTCACGGCAACGCCAGCAAGTCCGACGTGCTCCGGCTCGCCGGCGCTCAGCACGCCGCCGCGATCGTCGTCGCCACCAACCGCGACGACACCGCGGTCCTCGTCACGCTCACCGCCCGCGAACTCGCCCCCAAGGCCAAGATCGTCGCGGCGGTGCGAGAAGCCGAAAACCGCCATCTGCTGCGGCAATCCGGCGCCGACTCGGTGGTGGTGTCGTCTGACACCGCCGGCCGGCTGCTCGGTATCGCGACGTCCACCCCGAGTGTCGTGGAGATGATGGAAGACCTGCTCACCCCTGAGGAAGGGTTCGCGATCGCCGAGCGCGAGGTGGAGCGTAAGGAGGTCGGCGGCTCGCCGCGGCACCTGTCCGACATCGTGCTCGGCGTGGTCCGCAACGGCACGCTGCTGCGCGTCGACTCGCCGGAAGTCGATGCGCTCGAGCCGGGGGATCGGCTGCTGTACGTGCGCAGTGTGGAACGCAGCTGATCTTGAAGCTACGCAACGTCCCCTTGCTCGCCCGCGTCGGCGCCGACCGAGCCGACGCTGTTCGCACGGATGTCGACGCTGCGGTGGCCGGGTGGCCGAATGCCGCTGTGCTGCGGGTGGATTCGCGCAACCAGGTGCTGGTCTCCGAGGAGCAGGTGGTGCTCGACAGCGCTCTCGGATTCGGTGACAGGCCGCCGCAGGAGGCGGTGTTCCTCGGCCGGCTGCCGGACGGTCGGCACGTGTGGGGCATCCGCGCGCCGCTGGCCCATGACGATCACGACGGCGCCGAGGTCGTCGATCTGCGCCGCGGCGGACACCTCTTCGACGACGTCAGCGCCCAACTCGTCGCCACCGCGACCGCGCTGCTGAACTGGCATGACAACGCTCGGTTCAGCCCGGTCGACGGCGCCCCCACCAAAGCCGTCAAGGCCGGCTGGGCGCGCGTCGACCCGGTCACCGGCCACGAGGAATACCCCCGCATCGACCCGGCGGTGATCTGTCTGGTGCACGACGGCGCTGACCGCGCGGTGCTGGCCCGCCAAACCGTCTGGCCCGAGAGGTTCTTCTCGCTGCTGGCCGGATTCGTCGAAGCCGGTGAGTCGTTCGAGTCGTGTGTGGTCCGCGAGATCGCCGAAGAGATCGGATTGCATGTGCGCGACGTGCGCTACCTGGGCAGCCAGCCCTGGCCGTTCCCGCGGTCGTTGATGGTCGGCTTCCACGCGATCGCCGACCCCGACGAGCAGTTCTCCTTCAACGACGGCGAAATCGCCGAAGCCGGCTGGTTCAGCCGCGCCGAGGTCCGCGACGCGCTCGAACACGGCGACTGGACCAGCAGCTCCCATTCACGGCTGCTTCTGCCCGGATCGATTTCGATCGCCCGCGAGATCATCGAATCCTGGGCCTACGCAGACTAATTCGCCAGCTGCGCCAGCTTCTGTTTGACCTGCGCCGCACTCGGATTGGTCATCGTGGAGCCGTCGGCGAACTTCACGGTGGGCACCGTGCGGTTGCCGCCGTTCACCGAGCTGACGAACTGCGCAGCAACCGGGTCCTCTTCGATGTTGATCTCCTCGTAGGCGATCCCGTCGGCCTTCAGCATCGTCTTCAACCGCACGCAATAGCCGCACCAGCTGGTGGTGTACATGGTCAACGGCACAGATGTCATAGCCAGATCTAACCAATCGTCACGCGCGGCGATTCCCGCGCCATGGTGTCGGGGCGTGCTGCCATGATGGGCACCATGCCGACGGTCCGGACCAGTGGCTCTTCGCCCGAGAGGCTCATCGGTGCCAGTGGCTCTTCGCCCGAGAGGCTCATCGGTGCCAGTGGCTCTTCGCCCGAAAGGCTCATCGCTGCCGACCTCGACGATGAGCAGCGCGAAGCCGTGCTGGCGCCGCGCGGACCGCTGTGCGTGCTTGCCGGTGCCGGCACCGGCAAGACCCGCACCATTACCCGCCGCATCGCGCACCTGGTCGCGGCCGGACACGTCGCACCCGGGCAGGTCCTGGCTGTGACATTCACCCAGCGCGCCGCAGGGGAGATGCGCAACCGGCTGCGCGAGCTCGACGACGGGGTGGGCACCGGCTCGGTGCAGGCCGTCACCTTCCACGCCGCGGCCCGCCGCCAGCTGAACTACTTCTGGCCACGCGTGGTCGGCGATGCCCGCTGGGAGCTGCTGGACAGCAAGTTCTCCGTCGTGGCGCACGCCGCCTCCCGGATGGGGCTGCAGGTCTCCGCTGACGACGTGCGCGATCTCGCCGGCGAGATCGAATGGGCGAAGGCATCGCTGATCACTCCGGAGGGATACGCGGACGCGGTCGCCGACATCGGACGGGACACCCCGCTGGACGCCGGCAAGGTCGCCGCGGTGTACGCCGGCTACGAAGCAGCCAAGACCCGCCGCGACGGCGTGATGCTGCTCGACTTCGACGACCTGCTGCTGCACACCGCCGCGGCCATCGAGAACGACGCCGCTGTCGCGCAGGAGTTCCGCGACCGGTACCGCTGCTTCGTCGTCGACGAGTACCAGGACGTCACTCCGCTGCAGCAACGTGTGCTTGCCGCCTGGCTGGGGGAGCGCGACGACCTGACGGTGGTCGGCGACGCGAACCAGACCATCTACTCGTTCACCGGCGCCACGCCACGCTTCCTTCTCGAGTTCTCCCGCCGCTTTCCGGACGCCACCGTGGTCCGTCTCGAGCGCGACTACCGGTCCACCCCGCAAGTCGTATCGCTCGCCAACCGGGTGATCGCAGCCGCGCGTGGCCGCGTCGCAGGCAGCAAGCTGCACCTGATCGGGCAACGCGCCCCCGGGCCGGTGCCGTCGTTCTCCGAACATTCCGACGAGGTCGCCGAGGCGGCTGCCGTTGCGTCGAAAATCAAAGCGCTGATCCAGGCCGGCACCCCCCCGTCAGAAATCGCGGTGCTGTACCGCATCAACGCCCAGTCCGAGGTGTACGAAGAGGCGCTCACCGAGGCCGGCGTTCCGTTCCAAGTCCGTGGCGGCGAAGGGTTCTTCACCCGCCAGGAAATCCGGCAGGCACTCGTGGCGCTGCATCGCGTCGCCGAGCGCGGCGCCACCGGCGAGCTCGGCCCGCTGGTGCGGGCGCTGCTCGAGCCGCTCGGTCTGACCGCCACCCCGCCGGCCGGCGCTCGGGCGCGGGAGCGTTGGGAGGCGCTCGGCGCGCTCGCCGAACTCGTCGACGACGAGGTCGCCCGCCGACCCGACCTGGACCTGTCCGGGCTGCTGGCCGAGTTGCGCATACGCGCCGACGCCCGCCATCCCCCCGTGGTCCAAGGGGTGACGCTCGCGTCGCTGCATGCCGCCAAGGGGCTGGAGTGGGATGCGGTGTTCTTGGTCGGGCTGGCCGACGGCACACTGCCCATTTCGCATGCCCTCGCCCACGGCCCCGACAGCGAGGCCGTCGAAGAGGAACGCCGACTGCTTTATGTCGGAATCACAAGGGCGCGAACGCATTTGGAGCTGAGCTGGGCGCTTTCGCGCACCGCCGGCGGTCGGCAGACCCGGCGGCCGTCACGGTTTCTGGCCGGCATTGCGCCGCAGACACCGTCCGACACCGCGGCCCGCAAGCCGCGGCGTGCACGCGGGTCGGCGCCACGCTGTCGAATCTGCAACGCCGCGCTGTCGGCACCCACCGCGATCATGTTGCGCCGCTGCGAGAAATGTCCCGCCGACATCGACGAAGAACTGCTCAAGCAGCTCAAAGAATGGCGGCTGCGCACCGCCACCGCGATGGATGTGCCGGCGTTCGTGGTGTTCACCGACAACACGCTGATCGCGATCGCCGAACAGCTGCCCGCCGATGACCACGCCTTGGTGGCGATCCCGGGCATCGGCGCGCGCAAGCTCGAACAATTCGGGCCCGACGTGCTCGCGCTCGTCCGCGCCCGCAGCGCATAACCGCAGGTCAAAAATTGGTTGTCGACGGATACTGCTACCCTTTACCCTCAAACGCGGGCGTGTGGCGCCCACGATTCATCCGTAGCTGATGACGAGAGGAGGAGCCCGATCATGTTGAGCATCAATGCGTTCGCGGTAGGCATGCGCGTTGTCGGCGCTGTTCGGGATCTTCCGGCCGGCACCTGGACCGCGCACGCCGCCGCGTCGGCGCATGCGGCGGCGGCGCCCGCGCGCAAGCGCCGCACCGCCGCGACTGCCGGGTTCGTGGACGGGAGCACCATCTAGCAGCTCCCACACCCAAGGCCACGGACCCGCAGACAGCAAGGATCCGTGGCCTTCTCGCTTTTACGGGCACCTGGTCACAGATCCGCCAGCAGACAACGACGGACTACGACCAGGAAGCAGGAATTGGACATGTCGCTCTCGACGTGTCGGGAGAGAAGGCCCGAACTGCCTTGTCATGCAGGCGATCCCGACTTGTGGTTCGCCGACAACCCCGCCGACCTCGAACGCGCCAAGCAGCTGTGCGCCGGCTGCCCGATCCGTCGTCAGTGCCTACAGGCGGCGCTGGAGCGAGAAGAGCCGTGGGGTGTGTGGGGCGGCCAAATCTTCGAGCGGGGCACCATCATCGCCCGCAAGCGCCCGCGCGGACGGCCGCGAAAGGATGCCGAGGCGGCGTGACACCTTCGACGACGAGCTAGCCGTCCGCGTCGGCGAAACCTGGAAGGTATTGCATCACAATGGATCTCATCGGCACATGGGCGTCCAGCTGACAGGCGATTGCGACGTTGGAGGCGATCACGCGCATCGGGATCGCGAGCTTCGGCGGCACGTCGAGCTGTCGCACCGTCTTGATCTGCGCCACCGAGCGTTCCATCTGCACCGCGGTCATCCGCTGCAACCACTTGCGGGTGTAATGGAACACCTCCGTTTGGACGGGTTCGATGTACTGGCGCAGCATGTCGTCGATTTCGCGCGCCGACACCTTCTCGCCGGGCTGGATGAACCCGATCACCTCCATCGTCGCGATCAGGTTGTCGTAGTCCCCGTCGATCGCATACCGCAGCATGTGGCCCAGCTCGATCGGTAGCCCGCCCGGCAGCGGCGCGACCGCCCCGAAGTCGATGACGCCCATCTTCTGATCAGCCATCAGCATGAAATTTCCGGGATGCGCGTCGCCGTGCATCATCTCCAGACGCTGTGGCGCGCTGTAGGTCAGCTCGGCCAGCAGGGTGCCCATCCGGTCCCGCTGCTCGACGGTGCCGCTGCGGATGATCTGCGACATCGGAATGCCGTCGATCCATTCCGCCACAAGCACTTTCGGGGCGCTCGCGACGATATGAGGTATCACGAACTTCGGATCACCCTCGTACGCCTTGGCGAATGCCCGCTGGTTCTCGGCCTCGAGCCGGTAGTCGAGCTCCATCTCGGTGCGTTCGATCAGCTCGTCGACCACCGCATCGACGTCGGCGCCAGGGGAGAGCTGCTTGAGCACGCCGACCATCCGCTGCATGGTCTTCAGGTCGGCCCGCAGCGCTTCGTCGGCACCGGGGTACTGGATCTTCACCGCGACCTGCCGGCCGTCGTGCCACACCGCCTTGTGCACCTGGCCGATGCTCGCGGAAGCCACCGGGGTGTCGTCGAACGACATGAACCGCTCACGCCACTTGGTGCCCAGCTGCGCGTCGAGCACCCGGTGCACCTTGGCCGCCGGCAACGGCGGGGCGTCTTTTTGCAGCTTGGTCAGCGCCTCGCGGTACGGCTTGCCGTACTGCTCGGGGATCGCGGCCTCCATTACCGACAGCGCCTGGCCGACCTTCATCGCCCCGCCCTTGAGTTCACCGAGCACGGTGAACAACTGCTGGGCGGCCTTGTCCATCAGCTCGGCGTTGACCTCGTCTTTCGACTTGCCGGTCAGCCTCTTGCCGAAGCCCAGTGCGGCCCTGCCGGCGATGCCGACGGGCAGGGAGGCAAGCTTCGCGTTGCGAGCCGCCCGACCACGTTTGATGTCTGCCACTCCACCATCATCCCCGACGAACGGGTCGGCGGTCGCACCGATGTGGCAACACGGGTTGTCAGCAGGAACACCGGGGATGGCGCGCCCACCGCCGCGCGACGATCGAGCTGGCGCCGACGTCGAATTCCAGCGTGGTGTCCAGCGTCGGCGGCGGGGCCGGGGTGCTGCCGGACTGGATGGCCCGCAGTATCCGGTCGACCTGGTTGACCGCCAGCGCGGCGGTGGCCAGCACCGTCGCCCGGTCCGCCGTGCCCACGGTGTCGCGCAGCTGCGCCGCCACCGCCGGCCAAGCAGCATCGTGATCGCTGCGGTGAAGGTCGGCGCAGCGCAGACAGCTGGTAACACCCGGCACCACCATCGGCCCGACCAGGCCGGTGCCGTCGCGCACCCGGACCAGAAGGTGTGGTGTCGCGGCCGCATGCAGTGCCCGCACAAGACCCGGGTCGACGACGAGGTAATCGGTCAACACGACGAGGTCCGCATCGGCCGCGGTGGCGCCGCGCTGGTTCGTGTGCCGCACGCGCGCCCCTGAGCAGCGAATCGCGTTGACGACGACGTCGGACAGCGGGCCGCTGCCGTGCACCCGGACGTTGATGGACCGCGTGGTCCGCGAAAGACGTTGGCGCGTAGCCACATTCGCACACAGAAGCTGCCGGACCACCTCCGCGAACTCCTGTGGGTCGGCGAGCCCGAGCTCGACTGCGCTTGCCAGCAGGTCGGCCGTCGGTACCCGCGACTGCATTCTGCGCAGCAGAACCGCCAAGGCGTCGGCCGTCAGGCCCAGGGGTGGGCGCACCAGCACCGCCCGGCGTGGATCCCATCCCACTTGGACGAACCCGTCGGGGCGTAGCAGCACAGGCATCGACGGCTCGAGTGTGACGACCCCCATGGCTTGACTGTGCCATGCGCGCAGTCGCACTCAGGGGTTATCCACAGGGGGCGGTTAGTCCTCGCCGTCGTCCTCGGTGCGCTCGTCGGTTTCGAATTGGGCGATCACTTCGTCGATGCCGCTGGTGTCGCCGCCGATCACCCGGTCGATGAACCCGGCCGGCTCGTCGAGGTCGTCGGAATCAGGCAGCAGGTCGGGGTGTTGCCAGACGGCGTCGCGCCCGTCGATACCCGCTGCCTCGGTCAGCCGCTCCCACAACGCGGCGGCCTCGCGCATTTTGCGGGGCCGCAGCTCCAGGCCGACCAGCGTGCCGAAGGTCTGTTCCGCAGGCCCGCCCGTGGCCCGTCGCCGCCGCAGCATCTCGCTCAGCGCCGCCGTGCCGGGGATGCGGTCACCCAGCGCGGCGGTCACCACCGTCTGCACCCAGCCCTCGATCAACGCGAGCAACGTCTCCAGGCGCTCCAGAGCCGCGGTCTGCTCGGGAGTGGCCTTGGGCTCGAACACGCCCTGCGTGAGCAACTGCTCCATCGCCGCCGGGTCGCCCAGCGCCATCGGGTTGAAGCCGCGCGCCGCCTCTTCGATGCCGCTCATGTCGATCTTCATTCCGCGCGCATACGACTCGACCGCATTCAGCAGCTGACTGGCCAGCCAGGGCACGTGGCTGAACAGGCGGTGGTGCGCGGCTTCGCGAGCCGCCAGGAACGTCAGGATCTCGCTGCGCGGCTGCTCCAGCCCCGTCGACAACTCTTCGATCGCGTCGGGCATCAGCGCGCCCACGCCCTTCGGCCCCAGCGGCAGTCCGATGTCGGTGGAGGTGAGCACCTCCTTCGACAGCGTGCCCAGCGCCTGGCCCAGCTGCGAGCCGAACGCCATCCCACCCATCTGCGTCATCATCGACATCAGCGGGCCGGCCATCGCCTTGGCCTCCTCCGGCAACGCCGCCGCCCATACCGTCGAAATCTGTTGTGCCATCGGGTCGCACAGCCGCTTCCAGGTGTCCAGCGTGTTGTCCACCCAGTCCTGCGGCGTCCACCCGACCGCCTTGACCGTGCCGGCGGGCAGTGCGGTCGCCCCGTCCAGCCACGTCTCCGCGAGGTGCACAGCGTCGGCGATGGCCGACGACGTCGTGGCGGGAACCGGTTTGACGAAACCGATCGAACTGGACGCCAGCTTTCGCGCGAGGTCGTAGTTCACCGGTCCCGACGCCTTGCCCGAAGCCATCGCGCTGCCCGCGCCGCTGAACATCTGGCCGAGTTGGGTGAACAGCTTGCCGAGGTCGGTGACGTCGAAGCCCATGGCGGACTCGTCGCCGGAATCGGCATCCTTCTTCCGCTTGTCGCGGTCGGGATCGTCACCGGCGGAAAAGCCGAAAGGCAGGTCAGCCATAACCCCAACGGTACTCACCGCCACGGAACTCGGGGCGGCTCGGCGTCACGCTCTCCGTGAACGGGTTGGGTTTTCGGTTCCGTACTGTGTCTGGCGTGAACAGGCGGATTCTGACGCTGGTCGTGGCACTGGCGCCGATCGTCGCGTTCGGTGTGCTGCTCGGGGTGGTGACGGTGCCGTATGTGTCGCTCGGCCCGGGCCCGACTTTCAACACCCTCGGCGAGGTCGACGGCAAGGAGGTCGTCGACATCGAGGGCACCACGGTGTTTCCGGCGTCGGGCCATTTGAACATGACCACGGTGGCGCAGCGCGACCAGCTGACGCTCGGTCAGGCGGTCGTGCTGTGGATGTCGGGCCGCGAGCAGCTGGTGCCGCGCAGCCTGGTCTATCCACCCGACAAATCGCGCGACGAGGTCACCAAGGAGAACACCGAAGACTTCGAGGCCTCAGAAGACAAGGCCAAATATGCGGCTCTGGGCTTCCTTCACTACGCGCCGGCGGTGACGGTCGAGGTGGTCAACGACGACGGCCCGTCGCACGACAAGCTGCAACCCGGTGACGCGATAGACAAGGTCAACGGCACTGCGATCACCAGCCTCGACCAGTTCCAGTCGCTGCTGAAGCAGACCAAACCGGACCAGCAGATCGTCGTCGACTTCCGCCGCAAGAACGCGCCGCCGGGCTCGACGACGATCAGACTCGGCAAGAACAAGGACCGCGATTACGGTTTTCTCGGTGTCAGCGTGCGCGAGGCGCCGTGGGCGCCGTTCAAAATCACGTTCAATCTGGCCAATATCGGCGGACCGTCGGCCGGGTTGATGTTCGCGCTGGCGGTGGTTGACAAGCTCACCACCGGAGACTTGACCGCGTCGAAGTTCGTCGCCGGCACCGGCACCATCGACAGCGACGGCAAAGTCGGGCCGATCGGCGGGATCACCCACAAGATGCTCGCCGCCCACGAAGCCGGCGCGACGGTGTTCCTGGTGCCCACCGACAACTGCGCCGAGGCGCGCAGCGCCGACGACGACGGCCTCGAGCTGGTCAAGGTCGACTCGTTGGGTCAGGCGGTCGACGCATTGCACCAGCTTTCAGCCGGCGGCGAACCTCCTCGCTGCTGACAATCCCGCCTCACCGCTGATGCGTACAGTTGGGTCACCACCGCCGAACCGCGCGAGGCTTGTCCGAGCGGGTAACTAGCACCAAGCAGGAGTTGAGACGTGGGAATGCGGCCGTCCGCCAGGATGCCCAAGCTGACTCGGCGAAGCCGGATACTAATCGGCATAGCGCTCGCCGTCGTGGCGTTGCTGCTGGTGGGCCCGCGGTTCGTGGACGCGTACGTCGACTGGCTGTGGTTCGGAGAACTCGGCTACCGCTCGGTGTTCAGCACCGTGGTGGTGACGCGCTTGGTGGTGTTTTTGGTCACGGCCCTGTTGGTCGGCGCGATCGTGTACGCCGGACTGGCGCTGGCTTATCGTTCGCGTCCGGTGTTCGTGCCGGCCAACGGCCCCAACGACCCCGTCGCGCGGTACCGCACCGCGGTGCTGACCCGGCTGCGGTTGTTCGGCATCGGTATCCCGGCGGTGGTGGGCGTGCTGGCCGGGATCATCGCGCAGAGCTACTGGGCGCGGGTCCAGCTCTTCCTGCACGGCGGTGACTTCGGCGTCGCGGACCCGCAATTCGGCAAGGATCTGGGCTTCTACGCGTTCGACCTCCCGTTCTACCGGTTGGTGCTTAGCTATCTGTTCGTCGCGGTGTTCCTGGCGTTTCTGGCGAACCTCGTCAGCCACTACATCTTCGGCGGAATCCGGCTATCGGGCCGCACCGGTGCGCTGAGTCGTTCGGCCCGCATCCAGCTGGTGGTGCTGGTCGGAATTCTGGTGGTGCTCAAGGCCGTTGCGTACTGGCTGGACCGCTACGAGCTGCTGTCGCACACCCGCGGCGGCAAGCCGTTCACCGGGGCCGGCTACACCGACATCAACGCGGTGCTGCCGGCGAAGATGATCCTGCTCGCCATCGCGCTGATCTGCGCGGTCGCCGTGTTCTCCGCGATCGTGTTGCGCGACTTGCGAATTCCGGCCATCGGTCTGGTGCTGTTGTTGCTGTCGTCGTTGATCATCGGGGCGGGCTGGCCGCTGATCGTCGAGCAGTTCAGCGTCAAACCGAACGCGGCACAGAAGGAAGGCGAGTACATCAGCCGGAGCATCACCGCGACGCGGCAGGCCTACGGGCTGACCGACAACGTGGTGACGTACCGCGACTACAGCGGCAACTCCACCGCGACCGCCCAGCAGGTGGCCGCCGATCGGGCCACCACATCGAACATTAGGGTGCTCGACCCTACGATCGTCAGCCCGGCATTCACGCAGTTTCAGCAGGGCAAGAACTTCTACTACTTTCCCGACCAGTTGTCGATCGACCGCTATCAGGGGCCCGACGGAAACCTGCGGGATTTCGTAGTCGCAGCCCGAGAACTCAACCCGGACAGGCTGATCGACAACCAGCGCGACTGGATCAACCGGCACACCGTCTACACGCACGGCAACGGTTTCATAGCATCGCCGGCCAACACGGTGCGCGGAATCGCCAATGACCCCAACCAGAACGGCGGCTACCCCGAGTTCCTCGTCAACGTCGTCGGCGCCAACGGCACGGTGCGTTCGGACGGGCCCGCCCCGCTGGACCAGCCGCGAATTTACTTCGGACCGGTGATCGCGAGCGCGGCAGCCGATTACGCGATCGTCGGCAAGACCGGCGCCGACCGCGAGTACGACTACGAGACCAACACCGAGACCAAGAACTACACCTACACCGGCACCGGCGGTGTGCCCCTGGGTAACTGGTTCGCCCGTACCGTGTTCGCCGCGAAGTTCGCCGAGCGAAACTTCCTGTTCTCCAACGTGATCGGCGACAACAGCAAGATCTTGTTCAACCGGGACCCGGCGCAGCGGGTAGAGGCCGTGGCGCCGTGGCTGACCACCGACAGCTCGGTGTATCCGGCGGTGGTGAACAAGCGGCTGGTGTGGATCGTCGACGGCTACACCACGCTGGACAACTATCCGTACTCGGAGTTGACGTCACTGTCGTCTGCGACGGCCGACTCCAACGAGGTGGCGGTGAACCGGCTGGCACCTGACAAGCAGGTGTCCTACATCCGAAATTCGGTGAAGGCCACCGTCGACGCCTATGACGGCACCGTGACGCTGTACGCCCAGGATGAGAGCGATCCGGTCTTGCAGGCGTGGACGAAGGTGTTCCCCGGCACGGTGAAGCCGAAGAGCGCGATATCGCCGGATCTTGCTGCGCACCTTCGCTATCCGGAGGACTTGTTCAAGGTCCAGCGAATGCTGCTGGGCAAGTACCACGTCAACGATCCGGTGACGTTCTTCTCCACCTCCGACTTCTGGGACGTGCCGCTCGACCCGAACCCGACAGCCAGCAGTTATCAGCCGCCGTACTACATCGTCGCCAAAGACCTTGCGCGCAATGACAACTCGTCGTCGTTCCAGCTGACCAGCGCGATGAACCGGTTCAAGCGCGACTTCTTGGCCGCCTACATCAGCGCCAGCTCCGACCCGGCGACATACGGCAGGATCACGGTGCTGACGATTCCGGGGCAGGTCAACGGTCCCAAGCTGGCCAACAACGCGATCACCACAGACACGGCGGTGTCGCAATACCTCGGTGTGATCGGGCGCGACAACCAGAACCGCATCCGGTGGGGCAATTTGTTGACGCTGCCGATCGGCCAGGGCGGGCTGCTCTACGTCGAACCCGTGTACGCCTCGCCCGGCACCAGCGACGTGGCATCGTCGTACCCGAGGCTCATTCGGGTGGCGATGATGTACAACGACCGGGTCAGCTTCGGGCCGACGGTGCGTGACGCTCTCGAGCAGCTGTTCGGCCCAGGCGCGGGCGCCACCGCGACAGGCCCGGCACCGGCGCCGGAGGGCACGCCACCCGCAGGGGCGCCGTCCACACCGGTACCGACGGCTGCGCCCGACGGCAATTCGCCTCCTCCTGCTGCTACGCCCGCACCTGCTGCGGTGCCGCCGGGAGGGCCGGTGCAGTTGTCGACGCAAAAGGCCGCGGCCTTGCAGGAGGTGCAGTCCGCGCTGGACTCGGTGCAGCAGGCGCAGCGAAGCGGCAACTTCGCCGATTACGGCAACGCGCTGCAGCGCCTCAACGACGCGATGACGAAGTACAACAACGCCAAGTAGCCCCGTCCCTTCGCGCGAGGGTGCGTGTCTGCTCAGCGACACGCCGCTCTGGGCGTACGGCGGTGCACGCTCGCGGCCGTCGAGCGCGCGATTTGGCCACTGGCCGTGGCTTCGGTAACCTTGCGTTCACCGACGCGGGGTGGAGCAGCTCGGTAGCTCGCTGGGCTCATAACCCAGAGGTCGCAGGTTCAAATCCTGTCCCCGCTACCAAGTAGAACGGCCTCCGGGAGCGATCTCCGGGGGCCGTTTTCCATGGGGTCGATCCCCGCGTGACCGCACTTCACCCTGACAGCTGTAACGCATGTGACTGTGGCGCCGATGACCTTCCGACGGACTTTGGCGCAGCGCAGGGGGTCGGGTGGTAGGACGCATGAGTGCGGTGGCTGTTGCCGTCGCGGTGGCAGGCGCAGCACTGATCGGTGTGACCGCTGGCGTTGCAAACGCAGAGTCGAGTTGTCCTGACGTCCATTGGATCGGCGCCGCCGGCTCCGGCGAGCGCGACGATCCGACCGCGAACGGCGGAATGGGCCGAGTGGTCTACCAGTCATACCGCGATCTCGCCCAGCAAGTGCAGCGAGACGGCCGGGTGATCACGGCCGAAGCAGTCGACTATCCCGCCAAGGCAGTGCCCGCCGATGGCGACCTGCTCGGCTGGGCCGGCTTCATGAGCAGCGTCGACGCCGGCACCGCCGCATTGCGCACCCAGTACGCGACATTCGCAACACGTTGCCCCGCAAGCAAAGTCGTGCTGGCCGGTTACTCGCAGGGGGCAATGGTGGTGCACCGCAACCTGCAGCCGCTGGCCGACAGCCCCAACATCGCGGCGGCGCTGCTGGTCGCCGACGGCGACCGGCTACCCGGCGACACCGTGATCACCATCGGTTCGGCCACTGCGTCGCCCGCCAAAGGCAAAGGCGTGGCGCAGGACTGGCCGATCTTGGCGCACGCTCCAGGCAAGCTCCCCGACACCATTGGCAGCCGCACGATCAGCGTCTGCGATCGCGGCGACGCCGTCTGTGACGCCGTTTCCGGCCCGACGACCGCCGCTGGCGTGGCCATCCACACGAGCTACGCGCTCAACACCAGCGGCGGATACGCCTGGACCGCTCCGGTCTATCAATTGCTCGGGCCGTCGCCTCAGGTCTCGCAGCTGGCGTCGGACACGCGCACGGTGAGGTAATGCCTAGAACGGTGCGGTAATGGCGTGGAACCGCGTGACTATCGGGCCGCTTCCAGCTGGCTGGGGGCGTGCCGCTTGACCCGCCGCGCATTCGCGGCCTGAGCCGCTTCGGCGTTGCGCCGCAGGCGGCGAATCTCGCGGTTGATCCGACGGGTAAGCACCCGGTCGTCGCGCTTGGTCAGTGACCGACTCCGTTCAACCAGCAGATCCAGCTGCTGCCAGCTGAGTCCGTCTAGGTCGCCGTCGGAGTCATGCGTGGCCACAACCACTCCGCCGCGCAACAGCGGCACCGTTTTCGCGGTGAAATTCGTAGTGGCCAAGAGTAGTTCGGTAGCCCTGCGGTTGGGACGGCGCTGGCACCGCCGGGTCGAGGGAGTGAACCAGAAGTCGAACTGCCTGTCGGTGCTGGTCAAGCTCTCCAGCCCACAGTTGTTGATCAGATCTGCGATGTCGGCCTTGCTGTAGGCCCGGGTTTCATAAGCGACGCCATTGGGGCTGAAGTAAAGGACAGTGTTCATTCAGATGTTCCATTCGACTCTTTCTGGGTGGTGGTGATGGGCTGGTGCCTGACCAACCGCTGTTACCAAAGTTACCCATGTGACAGTTGAGATAAACCTCGATAACGAATTCGACACGTCGTGAAATAGGTCACTTTTCCGCCCACAGAGAACCGCACGGCACGCCACCGGAATGCGGCATAACGGGTTCAGATACTGGGTAGGCTTTGCCCACGCGGCGTCGTCGCCGCCGATCGGAGTGGTCATGGCTCACCAGATCCAGCGCGGCCGCGCAGCTAGATCAACTAACGGCCTTGCCGAGTTATCTCCCGCCCGCGCCCTCATGGTCCGATCGTCGGACGGCACCCGCTTGCACACCGAGGTCTTCGGGCCCGACGACGGCTATCCGATCGTGTTGAGCCACGGCATCACCTGTGCGCTTCGCGTATGGAAACACCAGATCGCCGATCTCGCTACCGACCACCGCGTCATCGCCTTCGACCACCGCGGCCACGGCCGCAGCGAAATTCCACGCCATCGGCGCCACTACACCCTCGACTATCTCGCCGCTGACCTGAACGCCGTCCTCGACGCGACGTTGCGACCGGGGGAGCGGGCGGTGATCGCCGGACACTCGATGGGCGGCATGACCATCAGCGCCTGGTCCCATCGGTACCGCGACTCGGTGCCACACCGCGCCGACGCGGTCGCGCTGATCAACACCGCCACCGGCGACCTGCTGCGCGAGCTGCGTCTGCTCAACGTGCCGGGTCTTCTGGCTGCGGCCCGAATTCGAGTGGCGGAACAGGTTATTCGCGCTATCGGGCCGCTGCCCGTCCCGGCCGGCGCCAAGTGGACCAGCCGTCGATTCATCACGGCACTGGCGGTGGGTGCGGACGCTCACCCGTCGGTCACCGATCTGGTCTACGAACTGTTCATGGGCACCTCACCGGTCGCTCGCGGCGGATGTGCGCGAATGCTTGCCGACGCGCTCGGCCCTGAACACCTGCCCTTGGACGGTCTGACCGTGCCGGCGTTGGTGATCGGCAGCACGAAAGACCGCCTGCTGCCGATCGGGCAGTCACGAAAGATCGCCGACGCTGTCCCGAATCTCGCCGGCTTCGTCGAACTGCCCGGCGGGCACTGCGCCATCCTCGAGCACCCCGACAAGGTGAACCAGCACCTGCGCGACTTGGTGGCGTCGGTGACCCGGCCCCAGCGAGCGACCTCCTAGCCGCGCAGCCGCTTCGCCACCTCAGCCGCGGCGCGCCGGCCCGACCGCACCGCCCCGTCCATGAATCCGGTCCACTCGTCGGCGGTTTCAGTACCCGCCCAGTGGACAGGGCCGACGGGCCGCCGCAGCCACGGACCGAACCGGCTCCACGACCCAGGCGGGACCGCCGCCGTCGGGCCGCCGGGTGCGAACGGTTCCTGACTCCAGCAGTGGTCGAGGTAGTCGATGGGATCCAGTGCGGCGTCCCCGAAGATGTCAGCGAAGCAGCCAACTGCGACATCGCGACGACGACTAGGCGGCAGCGGGTCGAACGTGCGAGCGTCGGCAAAGCCGAGCAGGATGCCCGGGCCGCGCTCCGACGGGCTGACGTCGAACGTGATGAACACCGGCCCCTCATCCGAAAGCGCTTGTCCGGTCTGGCCTTTGGTGCGCCAGAACGGTGTCTCGTAGGCGACGTAGGCCTTGCTGAGCTTGCCTTGCGGCCAGCGTTCGGCAAGGTGGCGATACTCCAGCGGCAGCTCTGGCGCGAACTCGATGCCGTCGCGATGTTCGGGCGCGATCGCGACGATCGCGAACCGCGCGTGCACCTCGTGTCCGTCGTGGGACGCGGTCACCCCGTCGAAGTCGCGCCATGCGATGCGCCGCACGCGGGCGTCGAGGCGCAGCCGGGATCCGAGCTCGTCGGCGATTCGCAGCGCAATCTGCTGCGTCCCGCCGGGGAACCGGTCCTGCTGCGCACCGCCGCGGGTGTCGAGCATCCGGTCCAGCCCTCCGGCGGCATTGACGTAGCGCACCACGTGCAAGAGCGACACTTCGTCGGGCTCCGCACCCCACGTCACGCGGCTGATCAACGCCAGCAGCACCCGCACCGCCTCCGAGGCGCGGATCGATCCGAGCCACTCCGCCAACGACATCGCATCCAGCGACGCATCGGCCGTCCACGGTTCGGTGATCGACACCCGGCGACCCAGACGGGCGAGCTGCCAGCGCACCCGCGCCAGATCCAACAGTTCCCGGATGGACAGCTTCGGAATGGTGCCGCGATACGCCCTGACGCGCCCGCGCCAGCGGATCAGGTTGAGGCCGTCGGCGTAGGTGGGCACTGTCTGACATCCCAAGTCGGCCGCCACTTTGAGCACTTCATCCTGGGTGGGACCGACGAACGTGGCGCCGAGGTCGACGGGCACGCCGGCGATGGTGCCGGTGCACGATCGCCCGCCGACGCGCTCTCTGCCCTCGAGGACGACGACATCGTGGCCACGGTGGACCAGTTCCCGCGCTGCGGTCAGCCCTGCGAAGCCTGCGCCCACGACCACGACGTCGGTGTTGGTCTCAGTCACGGGCATCAGTCAACTCCTGTTCGGCGCGGCGATACATGCCTATCGTGGGAGACATGAACGTCAGCGCGGACGAATACTTCGATGTGTTGATCATCGGTGCCGGAATCTCCGGAATCGATGCGGCGTACCGCATTCGCGAGAAGAACCCCGACATTCGGTATGCGGTGCTGGAGCGACGTGACCGGTTGGGCGGCACCTGGGACCTGTTCCGCTATCCCGGCGTGCGGTCCGACAGCGACATCTTCACGCTCAGCTTCCCGTTCGAGCCGTGGCGCCGCGAGGAAGCGATCGCCGATGGTGCACACATCTGGCAGTATCTCGCCGACACCGCTGACAAGTACCACATCACCGAACACATCCGGTTCAACACGTTCGTCCGGTCGGCCGACTGGGATTCCAGCACTGATACGTGGACCGTCCGTGCCGAACAGGATGGCACCGAGAAGACCTATCAATGCGGGTTCTTGTATTGCGCCACTGGCTATTACGACTACGACCACCCGTATCTACCTGACTTCCAGGGCATCGAGGACTTCCAGGGGGAGGTGGTCCACCCCCAGCACTGGCCGGAGTCGCTCGACTACACCGGCAAGCACGTCGTGGTGATAGGCAGCGGCGCGACGGCGATCAGCCTCATTCCCGCGCTGGCGGAAAAGGCCGGGCGGGTGACCATGCTGCAGCGCTCACCCACATACCTGTATTCGTCCAAGCAGGTGGACCCGCTGTCCAACTGGTTCCGAAAGCTGTTGCCGCCCAAGGTCGCTTACTGGTTGATCCGTTGGCGGTTTGCACTCTTCTACGTGTTCACCTACCAGTTCGCCAAGAAGGCACCCGGGTTGATGAAGAGGTTCTTGCGGCGGATGGCTGTCAGCAACCTGCCCAAGGGCTACGACATCGACACCCACTTCAAGCCGCGTTACAACCCGTGGGATCAGCGCCTTTGCCTCATTCTCGACGCAGATGTCTACAAGACCATCGCCGAGGGCCGCACCGAAGTGGTCACCGACCATATCGACCACTTCGACGAGACCGGTATTGCGCTGGCCTCCGGTCGGCACATCGACGCGGACATCGTCGTCACCGCTACCGGCCTGCAGCTGCAGGCGCTGGGCGGCATCACGGTGAGCGTCGACGGCGAGAAGATCAACATGCACGACCGGTTCGTCTACAAGGGCTACATGCTCGATGACGTGCCCAACTTGGCGTGGTGTATCGGCTACACCAACGCGTCGTGGACGCTGCGCGCCGACATGAATGCGGAGTCGATCGCGAAGTTGTTGGCGTACATGCGATCTCATGGCTACACCCACGCCTATCCGCATCTGGAAGACAAGAACCTGCCGGAGAAGCTGACGTGGGATCTGCAGGCCGGCTACGTCATGCGTGCGCTGGACGTGTTGCCGAAGTCGAGCGTGCACCGCCCGTGGAACATGCGGCACAACTACCTGCTCGACGCGCTCGACCACCGGTTCGACCGCCTCGAGGAGTCGATGGTGTTCGGCCGCGCAGAACAGGCCCGCGCCGCTTAGGGCGCCACCGACAGCCAGTCCGCGAAGCCGGACGGGTCGTGCCGGCCCAGGGCGCCGTGCTCGAACAGACCCCAGCCCTCGGCGGGCTCGCCGTCGCCGTCGCGGCACAGCGCCCGGCCCACGTGGTCGATCACACCGAAGCCCGCCCGCCCGACGATCGCCGGGTCCGTCATGTCGTAGGTCAGCCGCTCGGTGAACTTCTCGCCCTTCCACATGCCGTGCAGCCAATCGGCGTCGCCGCCGTAGCCGCCACCGACGTGAATCGGTACCGGCAGCTTGGATTCGACGTCGAACCGCACCGGTGTGCCGTCGGCGGCGGTGGCGTCGATGGTCGCGCCGGTGGGGATCCGCGTGCCGGATCGGTAGTGGATCTTCACCCGCGGCCAGCCGAGTTGCTCGACGCGCCCATCGCGCCAGATCCGCGTGCAGTCGTTGAGCGAACGGAACCCGTCGGGCTCCTCTTGGATGATCAGCACGATGCCGAAGTCGTCGAACGCCATCGGCACGTACAGCCACCACATGCCCTCGAACGGCGGATCGGCCGGCCGGCCGGCCGGTTCCGGTTCGCCGATCGGTCGGATGCCCCACGACCTGTCCCGGGAGCCGATCCAGGTGTCGGGGTCGACGGCGATCTCGTCGCCGTCGATGGCGATGCGGCCGCTCCAGGTGCCCAGCTGCGCAAATCGCTGCGCGTCCAACGTAATTCGGTTACCACTGCGCAGCACATGGCGCTGTTCCTGCACAGCGTCGAACAAGCCGTTCCACGTGAGGTCGACGGAAATACCTTCGGTTTGCTCGAGGACAATCCGCAATTCGTGCAACGGCTCGACGACGTCCACCCGGTAGCCGATCACGTTCTGCCGCAGGCGGTCCTGGTCGATTGCATCGGACAGATGAACGGCGGTCTGCACATCGCCTCTGCGCACCAGCACGAAAGCGTCCTTCACGCCGAGGTTCGGGTAGTAGCCGATCCCACTGATCAGGAAGATGTCTCCGGTGCGGTCGTGGGCGTTGAAGTACGAGCGGTCGTAGAAGTTGCGGTCGCTGGAGCCGGCCCAGGCGATCGGCTGCGGAACCTGGTGGACGGGGAATTCGTCGACGGGACCGATCATCAGGCCTCTTCTCCGATCAGCCGCTTCATCAATGCGGCATGGTAGAACAGCGATTCCACGTCCTGCGGCCGCTCGACCTCGCCGAAGTGCACGCGTCGCGCGCCAGTGCGCATGAATACACACGCCCACATCACTCCCGAGTACGCGTAGAACCAGTGCAGGTCGCCGAGTTCCACCCCGGTCAACTCGCGATATGTCGCCCGGACGTCGTCTTCCCGCAGCACGTCGGGCAGTCCCGGCAGCCCTGCCAGCCCCGCGAGTTCTTGAAACACCATGTGCGCGAAGATCAGCCACGCGACATCGAGTTCGCGTGGCCCCAGCGTCGTCATCTCCCAGTCGAGCACGGCGACGGGCCGGAAGTCGCGGTAGAGCACGTTGCCGATCCGCGCGTCACCCCACAGCAGCACCGGGTCGGCGGCGGCTACCTCGGCCGGCCAGTTGGCTTGCAGCCAGTCGAATGTCCGCTCCAACAACCCAGAGCGGCCGATGTCGGGTACCGCGAAGTCATACCAGGACCGCACCCACGCGAAGTGACGCTCCAGCGCATTGCCGCCGGTGCCCAGGAACCCGAACGTCGACGTCGGATCCGGAATGGCATGCAGCTTCGCCAGCACCTCAATGGTCGAGTTCTGCAACAGTCGCTTCGATTGCATCGGTGCGTCGTGAAACCAGTTGCCCCCGAACGTATATGGCATCACATCGGGCGGTACCACACCGTCGACGTAATCCATCAGGAAGAACGGGGAACCGAGCACTGACCCGGTTGGCTCGAGCCACCGCACCCGCGGCACGGGAACATCAGTGAGTTCACCGACCAGCCGTATCACCTCGAATTGATGGTCGAGCCGGTACGACGGAAACACCGGAACGTCTTGGGCGCCGGGGGCGACGCGTGCGACGAATCGTTGCTCGGTCGGCGTACCGCCGTCTACCCAGCGCGCCGTGAGAATGATCGTCTCCGACGACATCCCGGTCGCGTCGACGCCACTTTCCACGGTCACTTCCGGAACCCGGTTGCCCGGCAGCACGGTAGACAGCCACTGCGACATCACATCCGGCAGCGTGCTGGTGTCACGGCTGGATCGCTGTAGTCGGCTGACGTCGTCGACAGCCGGTTCTCCCGCCACATTCGCTCCAATTACGATACTGTTGGTAGCGATATGAAAGCAGATCCGTCGACCGTTGACAAGACCCCGGGACGGCCGCGCGACCCCCGCATCGACGCGTCGATCCTGCGCGCCGCAACTGAATTGCTCACGGAGATCGGATATCCGAACCTGACCATGGCCGCCGTGGCCGAGCGGGCCGGTACCACCAAGACGGCGCTGTACCGGCGGTGGTCGAGCAAGGCCGAACTAATCCACGAGGCGGTGTTTCCCGCGGCGCCGACCGCGCTCGTTACATCGTCGAACAGCTTCGCCGACGACGTGCGCGCGATGGTCGAAGCCACCCGTGACGTGTTCACCACGCCGGTGGTTCGCGCCGCGCTACCCGGCCTGGTTGCTGACATGGCAGGCGATCCGGAGCTGAACAGCCGTGTGATGCAACGTTTTACGGGGCTGTTCGCGGCGGTGCGCGACCGCGTGCGACGGGCGATCGACGAGGGCGATGCCCGGCCGGAAACCGACCCCGACCGGCTGGTGGAGGTGATCGGCGGTGCGACCATGTTGAGGATGTTGCTGCATCCGGGGGAGGACCTCGACGACAACTGGGCCGCGCAAACCAGCGCAATCGTGCTCGACGGTGTGGTGGCATGACAGGCGTGCTGCAACCATTTCCCAGCGACTGGCAGTCGATGCTGGTGCTGATGCCCCACCCCGACGACCCCGAATACGGCATGGCGGCGGCCGTCGCGAAGTGGACCTCCGCAGGCAAGACCGTGCGATACGTGATGGCGACGCGCGGCGAGGCGGGCATCGCCGGCATGGCGCCGGAAGAGACGGCAGCGGTCCGCGAAGCCGAAGAACGGCGCTCCGCCGCCATCGTCGGCGTGTCGAGCGTCGACTTCTGGGATTTCCCGGACAGTCAGATCCGCGACTGTGACGAACTGCGCGCGAAGATCGCCGACGCCATCCGCGACGCACAGCCCGACATCGTCGTGACGATTTTCGGTGGACCGCAATGGGCGCCCGGCGCGCCGAACCAGCGTGATCACATGGAGTTTGCCGCCGCCGTGCGCGCAGTCTGCACCGATCGCCGGCTGTTCAGCAACGGCCCCAACGGAACGCACGCGGAGATTGTCGACGAGTTCGTCGACGTCGCGGTGCGGTCCCTGGCCGCGCATGAGAAGTATCTGTCGGTGCTCGACC
The DNA here is from genome assembly GCF_059813155.1 of Mycobacterium sp. NGS19. Classification (NCBI taxonomy): domain Bacteria; kingdom Bacillati; phylum Actinomycetota; class Actinomycetes; order Mycobacteriales; family Mycobacteriaceae; genus Mycobacterium; species Mycobacterium sp. NGS19. Next base: position 457,569 of record NZ_JCALEB010000003.1, on the reverse strand, counting down.
CGGATACGTCGGTGGTCGAGCAGGCACGCAAGCAAGTCGAGATGACGACGCCGGCGCATCCCGACTTCGGCGGGCACCGCGTCGTCGAGTTCATCCTCGAGAACTGACCACGATCATGGCCGAGCGTCAGCGCACGAATTCCGCTGCGCGGTCGCACAAGTCGAGCAGCGGCTGCGGCATGATGCCGAGCACGATCGTCGCGGCCGCCGAGATCGCGATCGCGATCTTGCTCAGCGTGCTGGGCACCACCACCTGCGGCGGCTCGGCAGCTGGTTCGGTGAAGAACATCAGCACGATCACGCGGACGTAGAAGTACGCGGCGACACCGCTGGCCACCACGCCGACGATCACCAGCGGCGCGGCCCCGCCTTCGACAGCGGCCTTGAACACCGCGAACTTCGCGACGAAGCCACTTGTCAACGGGATACCGGCGAACGCCAGAAGGAACCCGGAGAACATCGCGCCGACGAGCGGCCGCTCCCGGCCCAGGCCCGCCCAGCGCGACATATCGGTGTCTTCGTCGCCCTCTCGGTTGCGCACCAACGACACCACGGCGAACGCCCCGAGCGTGCTGAACCCGTAGGCCACCAGATAGAACATCGTGGACGACAGTCCCGCTTTGTTCGCGGCGATCACGCCGGTGAGGATGAACCCGGCGTGCGCCACCGACGAATACGCGAGCATCCGTTTGGCGTCGGACTGCGTCACCGCGCTGATCGTGCCGACGGCCATCGTCAGGATCGCGATCGCCCACATCACCGGGCGCCATTGCGTCTGCATGTGCGGCAGTGCGACGTAGAACACCCGCAGCATCGCACCGAACGCGGCGATCTTCGTGGCGGCGGCCATGAACCCGGTGATCGGCGTCGGCGCGCCCTGATACACGTCGGGGATCCACGAATGGAACGGCACCGCACCGACTTTGAACAGCAACCCCACCGACAGCAACGCGACACCGATCAACGCCATCGTCTGGTCCCGCTGGCCACTGATGACGTCGCTGATTCCGCCGAGTGTCAGTGTGCCGGCATACCCGTACAGCAAGGCGATGCCGTACAAGAAGAACGCCGACGAAAACGCCCCCAGCAGAAAGTATTTCAGTGCCGCTTCCTGAGACAACAACCGGCGTCGGCGGGCCAGGCCACACAGCAGGTACAGCGGCAGTGACAGCACCTCCAGTGCCACGAACATGGTCAGCAGGTCGTTGGCCGCGGGAAACAGCAGCATCCCGGCGAGCGCGAACAACACCAACGGAAACACTTCCGTTTGGCTCATGCCGGTCCGGTCGGCCTCCCGCTCAGCGGTGCTGCCGGGCACGGTGGACGCTTGCGGCGTGAACGCGTCGAAGCCGGCCGGTGCGACCGAAACAGCCTCCAACGCAGGCATTTCGACGCTCAGGCGGCGCTCGGCGATGAGCATCAGAGCCAAGATGCCGACCACCAACAGCGTCCCCTGCAACAGCAGCGCCGGCCCGTCGATCGCGACAGATCCCGCGACGGCGACCTGGCCGGGCAGCCGCACGCCCGACGCCACCAGCACCACCGCGACCAGCGCGGCCACCGATGCGCCGAGGCTGAGGACCAGCTGAACCGGATAGCGCATCCGCCGCGGCGCGAACGCTTCCACCAGCACGCCCGCGACGGCGGCGCCGAAGACGATCAGCATGGGGGAGGCGAGGGCGTATTCGACGCTGGGGGCGGGAATGCTCATTTCGGCTGTCCCTCTGCGGTTTTCGACGGGGGCGCCGACGGCGCCGGATCGCGCTGGCCGATGGTGGTCAAGGTGTGGCCAACGGCGGGGTTGATGACGTCGAGGGCGGGCTTGGGATAGATCCCCAGCACCAGAAGCAGTGCGATCAACGGTGCGACGACCACGGCCTCACGCGGCAGCAGGTCGCGCAGCCGCTCGTTGCCGTCCTTCACGGGACCGGTCATCATCCGCTGGTACATCCACAGCACGTAGACCGCAGAGAGCACCAGTGCGGTGGCGGCCACGACGGCGGCGGCCTGATAGCGGGTGAATGTGCCGATGAGGACAAGGAATTCACTGATGAACGGCGCCAGTCCAGGCAGTGAGAGCGTGGCCAGGCCCGCAACCAGGAACGTGCCGGCCAGCACAGGTGCCACCTTCTGCACGCCGCCGAACGAGGCGATCGCGCGGCTGCCGCGCCGCGACGTCAGGAACCCGGCGATGAGGAACAGCGCGGCGGTGGAGATGCCGTGGTTGACCATGTACAGCGTGGACCCGGTCTGACCCTGGCTCGTCATCACGAAGATGCCGAGGATGATGAACCCGAAGTGGCTGATCGATGTGTAGGCGATCAGGCGCATCACGTCGGTCTGACCGATCGCCACGATCGCGCCGTAGACAATGCCGACCACGGCGAGCGTGATCACCAGCGGCGCGAAGGTTTTCGATGCATCCGGGAACAGCTGTAAGCAGAAGCGCAGCATGCCGAAGGTGCCGACCTTGTCCACCACCGCCATCATCAGCACCGCGGTCGCCGGTGTAGCCTGCACCGCGGCGTCAGGTAGCCAGGCGTGAAACGGCCACAGCGGCGCCTTGACCGCGAACGCGAACATAAAACCGAGGAACAGCGCGTTGAGCACCAGCGGGCTGGCGCCGAGCTGGCCCGTGGACGCCATCGTCACGATCTCGCGGAAATCGAACGTGCCGCCGCCGTTGCGGGCTGTCACCACGTACAGGCCGATCACCGCGGCGAGCATGATCAACCCGCCGAACAGGTTGTACAGCAAGAACTTGACGGCCGCGCGTGATCGATGTTCGCCGCCGAACCCGCCGATGAGGAAGTACATCGGGATCAGCATGGCCTCGAAGAACACGTAAAACAGCAGGACGTCAAGCGCCACTAGGGAAATCAGAACCATCGCCTCGACCGCGAGGATCAACGCCACATAGGTGTGCACGGCGCGTTTGCGGTCGCCGGCGTCGTTCCAGGCGGCCACCAAGAGAAGCGGCACCAGCACAGCCGTGAGCACTACCAGCGCCAGTGCGATGCCGTCGAGTCCGAGCGTGTAACCGGTGCCGAAAGCCGGTATCCACTGGTGCTTTTCGACGAACTGGAACTGCGCACCGGAGGTGTCGAAAGAGACTGCGAGCACCACGGCGACGGCCAGCACGCCCAGCGATACGACCAGTCCCGCCCACTTCGCCAGCGCCCGTTGTGCCGGCGGCAAAAGCATGATCAGCACCGTGCCGGCCACCGGCAGCAGCCACAGGATCGACAACAAGGGAATGTGGTTCACCACAGTTTCACCGCCAGGATTGCGGCGACCACCAGTGCGGCGCCGGCGAACATGGACAGCGCATAGGACCGCGCGAAACCCGTTTGGGCGGAACGCAGTGCGCCGGACAGTCGGCCGATTGCACCTGCGAGTTCGGTGACGGTGCCGTCGATGCCCTTGTCGTCGACGCGCACCAGCGTTCGGGTCAGGTCAGCCCCGGGCCGCATGAACACCTCTTCGTTGAACGCGTCGCCGTAAAGATCTTTGCGTGCCGCGACGGTGAGCACCGAACCGGCGGGTGCGACGGCGGGCACCGGACGTGTTCCGTAGAGCCGGTAGGCGATCGCGATCCCGACCGCAACGACGGCCAGCGTGATCGCGGTGGTCACCCACACCGGCACCGCATGGGTCACCTCTTCGTGGGCGCCGACGACGGGCTCCAGCCAATGCTGCAACGTGCCGCCGATCGCGAGCAGTCCACCGGAGGCCACCGAGCCGACGGCCAGCACGATCATCGGCCACGTCATCACTTTCGGCGCCTCGTGCGGATGCACATTCTCGGCCCAACGCTTCTGCCCGAAGAACGTCATCAGCATCACCCGCGTCATGTAAAACGCGGTGATGCCTGCGCCCAGCAGTGCGGCTCCGCCCAGCACCGCGCCCTTGAATCCGCCTGCCGCCAAAGCTGTTTCGATGATCGCGTCCTTGGAGAAGAACCCGGCCAGCGGCGGAACGCCGATGATCGCGAGATAGCCGAGCCCGAACGTCACGTAGGTGATGGGCAGCGCTTTGCGCAGCGCGCCGAAGTGGCGCATGTCGACGTCGTCGTCCATCGCGTGCATCACCGACCCGGCGCCCAAAAACAGGCCGGCCTTGAAGAACCCGTGGGTCAACAGGTGCAGGATCGCGAACGCGTATCCGGCCGGTCCCAGTCCGGCGGCGAGCACCATGTATCCGATCTGGCTCATCGTGGAGGCAGCGAGCGCCTTCTTGATGTCATCCTTCGCGCAGCCGATGATCGCCCCGAACAGCAACGTGACCGCGCCGACGGCCGCGACGCCGGCCTGTGCGCCGGGGGCCAGGTTGTAGATCGGGTGCGACCGCACGATCAGATACACCCCGGCGGTCACCATGGTGGCCGCGTGAATCAGCGCGGAAACCGGTGTGGGGCCTTCCATCGCGTCGCCGAGCCAGGACTGCAGCGGCACCTGCGCGGACTTGCCGCAAGCGGCCAATAGCAGCAGCAGCCCGATCGCGGTCAGCACCCCCTCGCTGGTGCGTTCGGTCGCGCCGAACACCCCAGAAAACGAGATCGTCCCGAACGTCGCGAACATCACCATCATCGCCACGGCCAGCCCGATGTCGCCGACGCGGTTGACCACGAACGCCTTCTTGGCCGCGGTGGCAGCCGACGGTTTGTGATACCAGAACCCGATCAGCAGGTACGAGGCCAGACCAACGCCCTCCCACCCGACGTACAGGCCGAGGTAGTTGTCGGCGAGCACCAACAGCAGCATCGCCGCGACGAATAGATTGAGATACGCGAAAAACCGTCGCCGGTCGGGGTCTTCGGCCATGTAGCCGATGGAGTAGATGTGGATCAGCGCGCCCACGCCGGTGATCAACAGCACGAAGCACATCGACAGCGGATCGACCAGCAGGCCGAAGTTCACCTGGAGGCCGCCCACGGGCACCCAGGAGAACCCGTCGAGATGGATCGCGCGGTCTTCGCCGTGGCGACCGAGCAGCTCGGTCAGCAGCACCACACCGACAGCGAATGCGCCCAGCACCGTCGCACATCCCAGCAGGTGCCCCCAGCGGTCACTGCGCCGACCGGCCAACAGCAACACCGCCGCGCCAAAAGCGGGCAGCGTCAACAACAACCAGCTCAGCTCGCCCATGTCAGTGCCGCAGCAGGTTGGCGTCGTCGACCGAGGCCGAGCGGCGGGTGCGGAAGATTGTCATGATGATGGCCAACCCGACGACCACTTCACAGGCCGCCACCACCATCGTGAAGAACGCCACGACTTGGCCGTCGAGGTGGCCGTGCATCCGGGCGAACGTGACGAACGCCAGGTTGGCGGCGTTGAGCATCAGCTCCACACACATGAACATCACGATCGCGTTGCGGCGCAACAAGACTCCGGCCGCTCCGATCGTGAACAACAACGCCGACAGGTACAGGTAGTTCAGCGGATTCACTGGCCGTTCCTCTCGGGGGCCCCGTCGAGCACGTCGACTGGTCGCGGAGTGAGAACCTTCGGCACCGACACCTCCGCGTAGGAGCCGTCGGGCAGCTTCGCCGGGACGTCGACGGCGTTGTGGCGGGCGTACACCCCTGGACCGGGCAGCGGGGTCGGGCGTGCGCCGCGGGCGAAGCGCTCCTGGGACAGTTCGCGCTGAGTCTTGCGGCGGTCGAAGCGTTCTCGGTGCGCCAGCACCATCGCGCCGATCGCGGCGGTGATCAGCAGCGCGCTGGTGACCTCGAACGCCCACAGGTACCGCGTGAAGATCAGCACCGCCAAACCCTGGACGTTGCCGGCCGAATTCGCCTGTGCCAGCCCGGTGAACGACGTCGTGCCGGCGCCCAGGCCCGCGATCAGCAGAACGCCGAAGCCCAGCCCGGCAAGCATCGCGGCAATGCGTTGTCCCCGAATGCTTTCCACCAAGGACTCCGCGGTGTCGACGCCGATCAGCATCAGCACGAACAGGAACAACATCATCACCGCGCCGGTGTAGACCACCACCTGCACCACCCCCAGAAACAACGCGTCCTGCGCGATGTAGAACACCGCGAGCACGATCATCGTCATCGCCAGAAAGATCGCCGAGTACACCGCCTTGGATGCCGTCACCATCCCGACGGCACCGATCACCGCGACCGTGCCCAGCATCCAGAACAGCACGGTCTCACCGGTTCCCGTGTGCGTCAGCGCCTCCGCCAGCACGGTGGTCATTGCACCGGCTCACTGATCGCGGGCTTGATGTTGCCGCGGTAGTAGTCCTCGTCGGTGGCCCCCGGCGCCATCGGATGCGGCGGGGCGACCATGCCAGGCTGCAGCGGCGCGAGCAGTCGGTCCTTGCCGTAGATCATGTCGGCACGGTTGTCGTCGGCCATCTCGTAGTCGTTGGTCATCGTCAACGCCCGGGTGGGGCACGCTTCGATGCACAGCCCGCACCCGATGCAGCGCAGATAGTTGATCTGATACACCCGGCCGTAGCGCTCGCCCGGCGAATAGCGTTCCTCTTCGGTGTTGTCCGCGCCTTCGACGTAGATGGCATCGGCCGGGCAGGCCCACGCGCAGAGCTCACATCCGATGCACTTCTCCAGCCCGTCCGGGTACCGGTTGAGTTGGTGCCGCCCGTGATAGCGCGGTGCCACCGGCCCGGGTTTCTCCGGATACTGTTCGGTGATCGGCTTTTTGAACATCGTGGACAGCGTCACGCCGAATCCGGCGATCGCGTCGAGGAACTTAGGCATCTGCGGCTTTCTTCTCGGGGAGGGGAGGAACCGGGAAGTCGCTGTACGACGACGGCGCAGCGGCCGATGGCATCGGTTGTGTCTTTTGGCGCCACACCATTCGGAACGATGCAAGCAATGCGACGGCGCCGAGCACGCTCGCGACGATCAGCGCCGCCGCCCAGCCGTGGTATCCCTCGGCGCGCAGCGTGCGCACCGTGGCGACGATCATCACCCACACCAGCGAGATCGGGATCAAGATCTTCCAACCCAATGCCATGAACTGGTCATAGCGCAGCCTGGGCAGAGTGGCGCGCAGCCAGATGAACAGGAACAAGAAGCCCCACACCTTGCCGACGAACCACAGCAGCGGCCACCATCCGCTGTTGGCGCCGTCGATCATGTTGAACGGCCACGGCGCATGCCAGCCGCCGAGGAACAGCGTGGTGGCCAACGCCGACACGGTCGTCATGTTCACGTATTCGGCGAGCATGAACATCGCGAACTTCAGCGACGAGTATTCGGTGTGGAAGCCACCGACCAGCTCGCCCTCGGCCTCGGGCAGGTCGAACGGCGCGCGGTTGGTCTCGCCGACCATGCTGGTGACGTAGATGAGAAACGATGGCAGCAGCAGGAACACGAACCACAGCCGGTCCTGGGCGGCGACGATGCCGGAGGTCGACATTGTGCCCGAATACAGGAACACGGCCGCGAACGACAGCGCCATCGCGATTTCGTAGGAGATCACCTGCGCGCTGGAACGCAGCCCACCCAGCAGCGGGTAGGTCGAGCCGGATGCCCAGCCCGCCAACACGATTCCGTACACGCCCACCGAGGTCACCGCGAGCACGTAGAGCACCGCCACCGGCAAGTCGGTCAACTGCAGCGGCGTGGTGTGCCCGAACACCGACACCTGTGGGCCGAAGGGGATCACCGCGAACGCCATGAAAGCCGGGATCACCGAGATGACCGGGGCCAGCAGGTAGACCGGCTTGTCGACGCCTGCCGGAATAATCCCTTCCTTGAGCCCGAGTTTGAGCCCGTCGACCAGGCTCTGCAGCAAGCCGAAGGGGCCGACGCGGTTCGGCCCGAATCGCATTTGCATGCGGCCCAGCACTTTCCGCTCGATCAGGATCGCCGCCAGCACCGTCAGCACCAGGAAGCCGAAGATCGCGACGGCCTTGCCGACCACCAACCACCAGGGATCGTGCCCGAACTCGGTCATGACACCGCCTCGACGCGCAGCACCGCACCCACTGTCGTCCGCAACTTCTGGTGCACCGCTGAGGTGGCGGAGTTCATCGGCACCCAGACCACCCTGTCGGGCATCTCAGTGACGACCAGCGGCAGCGCGATCGACCCGTTCTCGTTGCTGACCCTCACCGAATCACCTTCGGATGCCCCGATTTCTGCAGCGGTTGCCGCCGACAGGCGCACCACGGGGCGGCGTGCGGTGCCGGCCAGATACGGCTCGCCGTCCTGCAGCCGCCCGGCGTCCAACAGCATTCGCCAGCTCGCCAGCACCGCCTCGCCCACACCGGGCTGCGGCGCGTTGCCGGCGGAAACGGTCGGCGGTTGCGGCCGTGTGCCTTGCCAGAGCCCAAGCTGGGCCAGCTCGGCGTACGCCGCCGCCGGATGCGGCAGCCCGAATTCCACCCCCATCTCGTCGGCGATCATGTGCAGCACCCGCACGTCGGGGACCACGCCGGTGTGGCGCAGCGACGGCTCGAACGGACGCCGGCGCCCTTCCCAGTTGACGAAGGTGCCCGCCTTCTCCACCACCGGGGCGACCGGGAACACGACGTCAGCGCGTTCGGTGACCGCGCTGTGCCGCATCTCGAGGCTGACCACGAACGGCGCAGCGTCCAGCGCCGCAGCCGCAGCGACCGGATCGGGCAGGTCGGCCAATTCCACCCCGCCGATGACCAGAGCGCCGAAAGAATCTGCGGCGCTGAGGATTCCGTGTGTATCCCGACCGGCTGCCGTGGGCAGGCTCGTCACGTTCCACGCCGAGCTGACTTCGGCCCGGGCGTCGGGATCGGCAACCGGGCGCCCGCCGGGCAGCAGCGAAAACAGTGCGCCCGCCTCCACGGCGCCGCGCTCGCCGGCGCGTCGCGGCACCCACGCCAGTCGCGCACCGGTCGCGTCGGCCAAGCGCACGACGGCGGACAGTGCGCCGGGGCAGTCCGCCAGCCGTTCGCCGGCCATGATCACTGCGCCCGGCATGCCGAGGATTTCGCCGAGCTCTCCGGTGCGCAGCGCCTCCAGCGCCGTCGCCTCACCACCGGGTGCGGCCGGCAACAGCGTGCCGTTCATCTTGGTGAGCCCGCGAGTGGCGAACGGTGCCAGCGAGTACACCTTGGTGCGGTTCTTGCGGGCCGCCTTACGCAGCCGCAGGAACACGATCGGAGATTCCTCTTCCGGCTCGAACCCGGCGAGCAGCACAATCGGCGCCGCTTCGAGGTCGGCGTACGTCACCGCCATCGGCTGCCCGGCGACGCGTGCGGTGAGAAAGTCGGCCTCCTCGGCCGAATGCGCCCGGGCCCGGAAGTCGATGTCGTTGCTGCCCAACACAAGACGCGCGAACTTGCCGTATGCGTAGGCGTCCTCCAGCGACACCCGGCCGCCCACCAGCACGCCGGCGTTGCCGTAGGCCGCCGACAATCCTTTCGCGGCCACAGTCAGCGCTTCGGACCACGACGCCGTCGCTAATGTGCCGTCCTCGCCGCGGATCAGCGGCGTGGTGATCCGATCCGGCTGGGTGGCGTAGGTGAACGCCCAGCGGCCCTTGTCGCAGTTCCACTCTTCGTTGACGTGCGGGTCGTCACCGGCCAGCCGGCGCAGCACCACACCGCGGCGGTGGTCGGTGCGCTGAGCGCAACCCGAGGCGCAGTGCTCGCAGACGCTCGGGCTGGAGACCAGGTCGAACGGGCGGGCGCGGAACCGGTAGGCAGTTCCGGTCAGCGCGCCGACCGGGCAGATCTGCACGGTGTTACCCGAGAAATACGAATCGAACGGCTCTTTCGTGTAGATGCCGACCTGCTGCAGTGCGCCGCGCTCGAGCAGCTCGATGAACGGATCGCCGGCGATCTGGTTGGAGAACCGGGTGCAGCGAGCGCACAGTACGCAGCGTTCACGGTCCAGTAGCACCTGGCTGCTGATGTTGATCGGTTTGGGGAACGTTCGCTTGACGTCCTCGAAGCGGGAGTCGGCGCGGCCGTTGGACATCGCCTGGTTCTGCAGCGGGCACTCGCCGCCCTTGTCGCACACCGGGCAGTCCAGAGGGTGGTTGATCAACAACAGCTCCATCACCCCGCGTTGCGCCTTGTCGGCGGCCTCCGAGGTGAACTGGGTGCGCACCACCATGCCGTCGGTGGCCACGGTGGTACACGACGCCATCGGTTTGCGCTGGCCCTCGACCTCCACCAAACACTGCCGGCAGGCGCCGACCGGGTCGAGGAGGGGATGGTCGCAGAACCGGGGAATCGACACGCCGATCAGCTCGGCGGCCCGAATCACCAACGTTCCCTTGGGAACTGACAACTCGACGTCGTCGATGGTCAGCGTCACCATTTCGGTTTCGGTGGCTGCACCATGGTCAGCCGTCGCCGTCATCGAGATCCCCCTCGTGCCGCGACAGTGCGGTTTCGTACCCGACTCGCCGTGCGACCCGTGCGAAAACGCACTCTCGACCCGCTGGCCGTCATACCGCTGCCCCTTCCGGCGCGACGAGCATGGAGTCGCGCGGATCGAACGGACACCCCTGCTGCTGAACGTGGGCGACGTACTCGTCACGGAAGTACTTGATCGACGAGGTGATCGGACTGGCCGCACCATCGCCCAACGCGCAGAACGACTTTCCGAAGATGGTGTCCGAAATGTCCAGCAGCTTCTCGATATCGGCCGCGGTGCCTGCTCCGGTTTCCAGCCGCTCGTAGATCTGCGCCAGCCAGTAGGTGCCCTCGCGGCACGGCGTGCACTTGCCGCAGGACTCGTGCTCGTAGAACTGTGTCCAGCGACGCACCGCGCGCACCACACAGGTGGTCTCGTCGAAGATCTGCAATGCCTTGGTGCCCAGCATCGAGCCCGCGGCGCCCACGCCCTCGTAATCCAGTGGCACGTCCAGATGCTCGGCGGTGAGGATCGGTGTCGACGAGCCGCCCGGCGTCCAGAACTTCAGCTCGTGACCGGCGCGCACACCACCCGCATAGTCGAGCAGCTCGCGCAGCGTGATGCCCAGCGGCGCCTCGTACTGGCCTGGGCGCGTCACATGCCCGGACAGTGAATACAGCGTGAAGCCAGGCGATTTGTCGCTGCCCATCGAGCGGAACCAGTCGACGCCGTTGAGGATGATCGGCGGCACACTGGCGATCGATTCGACGTTGTTGACCACGGTCGGGCAGGCGTACAAGCCCGACACGGCCGGGAATGGCGGACGCAGCCGGGGCTGGCCGCGACGGCCCTCCAGCGAGTCGAGCAGTGCGGTCTCCTCACCGCAGATGTATGCGCCGGCCCCGGCGTGCACGACGATTTCCACATCGAAGCCCGAGCCCAGGATGTCGCGGCCCACATAGCCGGCCTGATATGCCTCTGCGACGGCCGCGCGCAACCGGCGCAGCACTGGAACGACTTCGCCGCGAACGTAGATGAACGCATGCGACGCGCGGATGGCGTATGCGGCGATGACAGCACCCTCCACCAGGAAGTGCGGAGTCGTGAACATCAGCGGGATGTCCTTGCACGTCCCAGGTTCCGACTCGTCGGCATTGATCACCAGGTAGTGCGGCTTCGCGCCGGCGCCGGTCGAATCCTGCGGGATGAAGCCCCACTTCATGCCGGTGCCGAACCCGGCGCCCCCGCGGCCGCGCAGCCCGGAATCCTTGACGGTCTGCAACACTTCCTCCGGGCTCATCTTCAGCGCGGCGGCCAGTGCCTTGTACCCGTCGTTGTCGAGATACGTCTCCAGCGTCCAGGACTTGGGGTGGTCCCAGAATCGGCTCAGCACAGGGGTCAACGGTGTGCCGCCGGCCATCTCAGCTGTCCTCCCGATCGACGGCGCCGATTTCGTGTGCGACCCGCAGACCGGCCAGCGTCGCCGCGCCTGGGCCGCCCTGACCGTCGTCGGGACGGTCGTCGCTGAAACCCGCAAGGAGACGCGACGTTTCGCGGAAGGTGCACAGTGGCAGACCGCGACTGGGTGTGACGGTCTCTCCGGCGCGCAGCTTGTCGACGAGTTCGATCGCGGACTCCGGCGTCTGGTTGTCGAAAAATTCCCAGTTGACCATCACGACGGGGGCGTAGTCGCAGGCCGCGTTGCATTCGATGTGCTGCAGCGTGATCTTGCCGTCGCCGGTTGTCTGGTCGTTGCCGATGTCCAAATGCTCACGCACGGCATCGAATATCGCGTCACCGCCCATGATCGCGCACAGGGTGTTGGTGCAGACTCCGACGAGGTAGTCGCCGGTCGGGTCGCGCCGGTACATCGAGTAGAACGTGGCCACGGCTGTCACCTCGGCCCCCGTCAAACCCAGTTGACCGGCGCAGAACTCGACACCCGCGGGGGTGAGGCAGCCGTCCTCCGCCTGTACCAGATGCAGCAGCGGCAACAGCGCTGAGCGCGGCACCGGATAACGCGCGATGATCTGCGCCGCGTCGGCGGCCAACCTCTCGCGCACGTCGTCGGGGTAGTTCTCGCGGCCGCGAAGATGGCTCGGCTCTTCAGGTTTGGGGCCCAGCGATACGAACACCGTCACCTATCCACCCCGCCCATGACCGGGTCGATCGACGCCACCGCCGATATCGCGTCGGCCACCATGCCACCCTCGCACATCGCCGCGACCGCTTGCAGATTCGTGAACGACGGGTCGCGGTAGTGCACGCGATAGGGGCGGGTGCCGCCGTCGGAAACCATGTGCACCCCCAACTCGCCGCGCGGCGATTCGACCGCGACGTACACCTGGCCGGCCGGCACGCGGATGCCTTCGGTGACGATCTTGAAGTGGTGGATCAGCGCCTCCATCGAGCTACCCATGATCTTGGCGATGTGCTCGGGGGAGTTGCCCAGACCGTCGGGGCCCAGCTCGAGGTCCGCGGGCCACGCGAGCTTCTTGTCGCCGATCATCACTGGCCCTGGCTTGAGTTTGTCCAGGCACTGCTCGACGATCTTGATCGACTCGGTCATCTCCTTGACGCGGATCAAAAACCGGCCGTACGCATCACACCCGTCGTCGGTGATCACGTCGAATTCGTAGTTCTCGTAACCGCAGTAGGGGTCGGAACGACGCAGGTCGTGCGGCAGCCCGGTGGAACGCAACACCGGCCCGGTGATCCCCAGTGCGATGCACCCGGTCAGGTCGAGGTAGCCGACGCCCTGGCAGCGGGCCTTCCAGATGTAGTTCTCCTTGAGCAGATTCTCCATGTCGCGCAACCGTTTTGGCAGCAATTTGACCAGGTTGCGCAGCGCTGGCATCGCATCGTCGGGAAGGTCCGCGGCCAAGCCGCCGGGCCGGATGAATGCATGGTTCATTCGCAGGCCGGTGATCAGCTCGAACACCTTCAGTATTTCTTCGCGTTCGCGGAACCCGTAGAACATCGCCGACATCGCGCCCAGCTCCATACCGCCCGTGGCCAGCGCAACCAGATGCGACGAGATGCGGTTGAGTTCCATCAGCATCACCCGAATCACGCTGGCGCGTTCCGGGATCTCGTCGGTGATGCCGAGCAGCTTCTCCACACCCAGGCAGTACGCCGTCTCGTTGAAGAACGGCGACAAATAGTCCATCCGGGTGACGAACGTGACGCCCTGGGTCCAGTTGCGGTACTCGAGGTTCTTCTCGATGCCGGTGTGCAGATAGCCGATGCCGCAACGGGCTTCGGTGATCGTCTCGCCCTCGATCTCGAGCACCAGCCGCAACACCCCGTGAGTGGAGGGGTGCTGCGGTCCCATGTTGACCACGATCCGCTCGCCGGCAGCGGATTCCTTTGCGGCAGCGACGACTTCGTCCCAGTCTTGACCGCCGACCATGACCACGGTGTCGCTCATCAGTTGTAGGCCCTCCTCTCGTCGGGAGGGGGTATCTCGGCGCCGTGGTATTCGACGGGCACCCCGCCCAGGGGATAGTCCTTGCGCTGCGGATGCCCTTCCCAGTCGTCGGGCATCTCGATGCGGGTCAGCGACGGATGACCGTCGAAGATGATCCCGAAGAAGTCGTAGGTCTCCCGTTCGTGCCAGTCGGTGGTCGGATACACCGAAAACAGCGACGGCACGTGGGGATTCGCGTCGGGCACGGCCACTTCCACCCGGATCCTGCGGCCATGGGTGATCGACATCAGCGGATACACCGCATGCAGTTCACGGCCGGCTTCCTCGGGATAGTGCACGCCGGATACCCCCAGACACATCTCGAAGCGCAGTGCGGGGTCGTCACGCAGGGTCTGCGCCACCGCCACCAGATGGTCGCGGCGCACGTGCAGCGTCAACTCGTTGCGATACACGACAACGCGCTCCACGGCCGCGGTGAAGGTCTCGTCGCCCAGCGCCTCGATCAGCGCGTCGACCACCTCGTCGAAGTAGCCACCGTAGGGCCGCGGCGAGCTGCCCGGCAGCGCCACCTCGCGCACCAGCCGCCCATACCCGGACGTGTCGCCAGTGCCTTTGATGCCGAACATGCCCCGGCGCACCTCGATGACCTCACGGTCACCCGAGGTCAACGGCGGACCGTCCGAGGACGTGTGCGTCGGCGTGGTGTCGGTCATCGGCGCAGCCCGCCGATCTGCAGCATGGTGGGCGCCGGGTTGGCTGCTGCCAGTGCGGCGGCCTCTGCCTCGCGAATGGCTTCCTCGCGGTGTACGCCCAGCGGCATCTCTTGGATCTTGGCGTGCAGCTTGAGAATTGCGTGCAACAGCATCTCGGGGCGCGGCGGGCAGCCGGGGAGGTAGATGTCCACCGGCACCACGTGATCGACGCCCTGGACGATCGCGTAGTTGTTGAACATTCCGCCCGACGACGCGCACACCCCCATCGCCAGCACCCATTTCGGCTCGGCCATCTGGTCGTAGACCTGCCGCAGCACCGGGGCCATCTTCTGGCTCACCCGCCCGGCCACGATCATCAGATCCGCCTGCCGCGGTGTGGCCGAGAACCGCTCCATGCCGAATCTGGCGATGTCGAAACGCGGGCCGGCCGTGGCCATCATCTCGATCGCGCAGCACGCCAGCCCGAACGTCGCCGGCCACAACGACCCGGCTCGCACGTAGCCGGCGACCTTCTCCACCGTGGACAGCAGAATTCCGCCGGGAAGCTTTTCTTCAAGACCCACCGACGACCCCTATTCCCAAGTCAGCCCGCCGCGCCGCCACACGTAGGCGTACGCCACGAACACTGTGGCCATGAACAGCGCCATCTCCACCAACGCGAACACCCCCAGCGCGTCGAACGACACCGCCCACGGGTACAAGAACACGATCTCGATGTCGAAGATGATGAACAGCATCGCGGTCAGGTAGTACTTGATCGGGAACCGCTGACCCGGCGCGGCATTCGGGCCGCTGACGGACTTCTGAGTCGGCTCGATCCCGCACTCGTAAGCGGCCAACTTGGCCCGGTTGAAGCGGCGCGGCCCCGCCAGCACCGCAACGAAGACCGAGAACACCGCGAACGCGGCGGCGATCCCTCCCAACACCAAGATCGGGACGTAGACGTTCAACTCGCTCCCTGATGCGTCGCAGCCATGTGACGTAGCCCGATTGTGAGCCCGTCAGTGACCTCCCCCACAGCCTAAACATGCGCCAGCGGGGCCGCCGAGTAGGGGTAAGAGCGTCAGGCCCGGAGCAGTCCCACGACCGCGTCGGCCAGCTGAATGGGATCGATAGGCAGTGGCACCGCCGCCTCGGCGCGCGACCACTTGGCCAGCCAGGCGTCGTCGCGGCGTCCGGTCAGCACAACGATCGGCGGACAATTGTCGACCTCGTCTTTGAGCTGCTTGGCAATGCCCATTCCGCCAGTCGGGGTGGCTTCGCCATCGAGAATGGCCAGGTCGATGTCGCCGTTTTCGATGTGGCGGATCACCATCGGACCGGTCGCCACGTCGACGTAGGTCAACTCCGGCAGCTCCGGGTGGATGCGCTTGCCCAGCGCAAGCTTGACCTGTTCGCGCACATTGGCGTCGTCGCTGTAGACCAAGACGCGGACGCGAGCATTCGAGTCGAGTGGCACGACGGGGATGCTAGCTTCCGGCGCTCCGGAACACCGCGTCAGCCGACAGCGTGGTGGTATCGGGCATCATGCCGAGCATGTTGCCGCTGACACCGAGCTGTGTTCGCTCGACCGTGGTGGTGGTCCTCAGCCGGACGGCGCCGTCGTCGAGGCGCTCAGCTCGCACCCGCAGCGGAAGGGCGACGGTGTTGCCGCGAATCGACAGCTCCGCGTGTACGTCGAATTCGTCGTCGCCGGCGGGGTCGACGCCGCTGACGGTGACGGTGATGTCCGGGTGGTGCTCGGCGTCGAAGAAGTCCGCCGAGCGCAGGTGGTTGTCGCGTCGTTTGATTCCGGTGACGACGGACGCGGCCTTGATCGTGACCCGGCCGGAGACGTTTCCGTCGGCGTCGACGCGGCCTTCGCCGCTGAAGTCGGTGAACCTGCCGTTGACCTTGGCCAGACCCCAGAGGGTCTTGTTCGTGAACGAGAACGACGACCTGCTCTGGTCGAGCTCCCAGCTGCCGACGGCCTTTGGGCTCGTCAATAGCTCTGTGACAGTTGACATTTCGCCTCCTTACCCGGATTGGTTCAGCAGCGGCGCAAGGTCCGCCGGGT
Organism: Mycobacterium sp. NGS19; assembly: GCF_059813155.1. Classification (NCBI taxonomy): domain Bacteria; kingdom Bacillati; phylum Actinomycetota; class Actinomycetes; order Mycobacteriales; family Mycobacteriaceae; genus Mycobacterium; species Mycobacterium sp. NGS19. The sequence continues at coordinate 441,053 of NZ_JCALEB010000003.1, read as the reverse complement.
CGAAGTACTCGTCGATGCGGGTGATCAGCCCGTCGCGGCCGACCCGGAAGATGATGCCGACGCGCAGCGAGTAGGGCGCGCCGGCGCGTGTGGTGCCGTGCAGCACGTGCTGCTGCACGAAACCGCCCGGGAAGAACTGGCGGTCGAGCACGTCGTAATGCCGCTCGGCGGTGGCGGCCACGAACCAGTCGATCACCCGCACGCCGCGCTTCTTGTCGCTGCGGCTGGTGTCGCCGGCATGCCATACGGTCACGTCGTCGGACCACAGCGCCGCGACCGCGTCGACGTCGCCGGCCTCGATCGCCGAGAACAACCGGTCGGCCACCGAAGCGAGCGCGTAACCGGGGTGGGCTACCTCGAGCCGGTTGAAGACCAGGGTGCGCAGAGCGGCGACGACCTCGTCGGGCCGCTCGTCGAACTCACCGGCGCGGATCGCGTCGATGAGCTGCTGCTCGTCGACACCAGTGATTTCGTTGCCGAGTTCACGTTCGACGATCCGCACCACGTTCGCCGCGACGCGGGCGTGGAAGTTGACCGGTCCGTCGGTTGCGCGTCGTACGTCGGTGTCGAGAAAATCGGCGACCGCGGCGAGAAGCTCGGGCGCGGTCGGTCGGCCGAACGGGGTGGTCGCGCCACTGCTCATGCCGTGGCCTCCAACAAGTCGAGCAGATCCCACTCGGTTTCGCAGACCCGCCGGCCGATCGCGGCCAGCTCGACCGACCGGGTATGCCCGGACAGGTGCCGCTCGGCCTGATATCGGCAGATGATGCCCCACGACAGCGTGGCCCGGATCAGCCACCAGCGCATCGCCACGCGGTCGACGGTAGTCCCGCCGGCCCGCTCGTAGGCGGAAAGGAACCGTTCCACGCTGCCCAGGCCGCCGGCAGCGCGGCTCTGCGGTGCTCCGAACCGCCAGGCGCGAATGCAGAACCAGGCGAGGTCTTCATAGATTTCGCCGATGTGGACCAGCTCCCAGTCGAGCACCGCTGCCAGCCCGTCGTCGTCGACGATCACGTTGCCCATGCGGAAGTCACCGTGCACCATCACCGGCGGCGAGGGCGGCGGGCGGTTGGCGGAAAGCCAGCGCAGCGTCCACTCGAAAGTGGCGGTGGTGTCGCCCATCTCGTCGAGCTGGGCCCGCCACAGCGCCATCTGGTCGTCGCGGCGCAGCTCGACGCTGGCCGGGTCGACGCGGTGGATCGCGGCCAGCGCGTGCGCGCATTGCTCCAGCAGCCGTGATCGGGCGGCGTCGTCGAGCTTTCGCAGGATTCGCGGCGCGATCGTCTCCCCGTCGATGAAGTCGCAGACCAGCGACGTCGCGTCGGCGACCAGCACGTGCGGCACCGGCGCGCCCTGCGCGGCGGCCAGCCGTTGCACCCGGGCTTCGGTGTCCATCGAGACGTGCACATGGTCCGGGGGACCGGTTCGCAGGATCAGTCGCCGGCCGTTGGCCTCGAACGCCCAGGTGGACCGGCTGGCGCCGCCGGTCAGCGCGCGCAGATTGCTGACGACGACGGGCTCGCCGAGCACTGGCTCGAGGACGCCCGACAACCAGTCAGCGACCCCGTGAGTGTGCGGTTTCATACGCGACCCGCCGCCGAGTTGCAGGTACGAATTCGCACACTCGGCGTCACGAGCGCTTGCCGAACTTGAACAGCCGCTGCGCCACCCGGCGGATCTGGATTTCCTCGGATCCCTCGGTGATGCGGTAGCGGCGATGATGCCGATAGATGTGCTCGAACGGCTGGTGTCTGGTGTAGCCGACACCGCCGAACACCTGCATGGCCCGGTCGGCGGCCTCGCACACCAGCCGGTTCGCGCGGTAGTTGGCCATCGACACCTTGTCCGACACCTCGAGATGGTGATTGCGGTCCAGGTGCCAGGCCGCGTAGTACACCAGCAGCCGCACCATCTGCGCCTCGGTGGCCAACTCGACCAGGGGCCACTGCACCGCCTGGTTCACCGACAGCGGCTTGCCGAACACCATGCGTTCTTTGGCGTACTCGACGGCCCGGTCGATGCAGAAGTGCGCAGCGCCCAGACTGCTGGCGGCTTGGCGAATCCTGTTCTCGTGCAGGAAGGTCTGCGCCACCTCCAGTCCGCGGTCGACCTCGCCGAGCACCGCGTCGTCGGGCACGTGGACGTCATGCAGCTCGACCTCGCCGTGGTCGGACGGCATGTTGAACGTCCACCAGTAGTACGGCACCTCGAAGCCCGGCGCATCGCACGGCACGAGAAACGCGGTGATGCCCACCGCCTGCCCTGGTTCACCCGATGTGCGAGCGAACACCAGGTCGTGTGTCGCCCGGTGCACCCCGGTGTTGAACCGCTTGGCGCCGTTGATGACCCAGCCGTCGCCGCTGCGTTCGGCCCGGGTTTCCAGCCAGGTGGCGTCTGAGCCGTGTCCCGGTTCGGTGAGCCCGAACGCGAAGCTGCGCTCGCCGGTGATCAGCGCCTCCGACCACTGCTTGCGCTGCGTGTCGGTGCCGAACCGCTCCATCATGATCACTTGTGGGAAGTTGCCGACGATCGACGACTCGTCCTGCAGGTCGTTGTGCAGCCCAAGGCCCTTGGCCGCCAGATGTTCTCGGATGACCGCCATGTCGAGGTTGCTGCCGTCACGACCACCCAGCGACGACGGCAATCCGTAGCGCAGCCACCCGGCCTTGTCGGCGCGCCGTCGCATCTCGCCGAGCAGATCCTCCCAGGCCCGCGCCGGGATGCCGCCGTTTTCCCAGTCGGTGCGGGCGTATTCGCGGCGCTGGTCGAAGTACTGCATGTGCTCACGCTCGAGCGGCTTGATTTCACGCTCGATGAACGCGTCGATCTCGTCGAGCACCCCCGGAAGATGCTCGGGCAGAGCAAAATCCACTATGTCCCCTTTCGCGCCGAGACTACGGTCGTTGACGGATCCGCCGGCCTAGAAGCCATACAGCATCTTCTTCCAGATCGTCGACAGGGTTGCGATCGCGTCCGCGTCGCTGATCTGCCCCAGACCCGACGACGCGACGAACACCGTCGTGAAGTTCTCGAACAGCAGCGCGATCGCTGCGGCGACGTACTGCGCGTTCAACTCGCGACCGTAACCCTGTTCTTGCGCCCGCAGAACGGAGGCGGCGACGATCTCCATGCCGAAGCGGCGGAATTCGTTCTGCACGTGGGCAAACCGCTGCTGAGTAGCGGCCAGTTGGGCAACCGCGATCATGATTCCGATGTTCTGCTTGAACATGTTCCAGTAGCCGGTGACGACCGTGGTGAAGAACTCGGTGTCGTCCGGAGATTCCGGCAACGAGACGGACAATCCCGACGGCTGCACCACGTCGTGTAGAAAAGACTCCGCCAAAGCGGCCAGCAGGTCTTCCTTGTCGTCGAAATAGCGGTAGAACACCGCGGGCGACTTCCCCGCCGCCGACGTGATGTCAGCCAGCGTAGTCCCGTGAAAGCCGCGCTCCGCGAACAACTTTCGCGCTGCCTGCGCCAGGGCCTCCCGCGTCTGGCGCCCTTTCGAGCTCAGCGTCTGGACGGCCATCGTCACAGCAGCCGGTCACCGGCCCGCAACAGCGCGCTCGGCAACTCATGGCCGACCACACGTGAAGCGACGCGCGCCGCGGCGATCGCGGCCGGGAGGTCAACGTCCACGGAAATTCCGCTGTCGCGCAACAAGTACACAAGGTCCTCGGTGGCGATGTTGCCGCTGGCGCCCGGCGCGAACGGGCATCCGCCCAGCCCGCCGACCGAGGCGTCGAGACGAGTGACACCGGCTTGCACCGCCGCGTATGCGCTGGCGAGCCCCGCGCCGCGGGTGTTGTGGAAGTGCGCGCCGAGCGGAATGTCGCCGAGGACGGCACGTACGTCGGCGAACAGGTCGGCGGTGCGGCGCGGCGTGGTGGTGCCGATCGTGTCGGCCAGCGCCAGGCGGTCGACTCCGTCGTCGCATGCCTTCTCGACGATGTCGAGCACGCGGCGCGGGGGAGTGGGGCCGTCGAAAGGGCAGTCCCATGCGCAGGCGACGATCACTTCCACCGACGCCCCACTGTCGTGCGCGACGGAGACGATGTCGGAGATGGCGGCGGTCGCTTCGGCGCTGAGCCGGCCGACGTTGGCACGGCTGTGCCCGTCGGACGCCGACACCACGTACTCGATCGACCGAAGCCCTGCGGCCACCGCGCGTTTCGCCCCGTTCGGGCTCGCCACCAGCGCGGAGAACTCGACGCCCGCCGAGTCCCGGTACCGGTCCAATTCGGCGGCCAGCTCGGCGGCGTCGGCCAGCGCCGGCACCTTCGACGGCGATACGAACGCAGTCGCCTCGACTTCCCGCACGCCGGCGGCCACCACGGCGTCGAGCAGTTCCAGCTTGGCGCTCAACGGAATCGGCTCTTCGATCTGTAGCCCGTCGCGCAGCGACACCTCGCGAATCGTGACGTGGCTGGGTAGCTCGCTCATATCACTCCCTCGGCGTGCAGCGCTTCGAGGTCGTCGGCGGTCTTGCCGAGCAGTCCGATGTAGACGTCCTCGTTGTGCTGTCCGGGACGTGCGGGCCCGGCGTTGCGGATGGTGCCCGGTGTGTCAGACAGCACGGGGACCACACCGGGGCCGAGCACCGTCCGCTCCACCCGTTCGTCCCAATGCTCGACGATCATCCCGCGGGCACGCAGCTGAGGATCCTCGACAACCTCGGCCACCGTGTTGATCGGCCCGCTGATCACTCCTGCATCTGACAGCGTCGAGATGATGTCGTCGGGCTGACGCTCGGCGGCCCAGGCGGCGATGATCTTGTCCAGCTCGTCCTGATTGCGGCCACGCGCAACGTGATCGGCGAACCGGTCGTCGGTGGCCAGCTCCGGTCGGCCCATCGCTGCGCACAGCCGCCGGAACACGGTGTCCTGATTGGCTGCGATCACCACCCAGCTGCCGTCGGCCGTGCGGTAGATGTTCGACGGGGCGATGCCCTCCAACCGGGTGCCCGACGGTCCGCGCACTATCCCACCGACGTCGTAGTCGGGAATGGTGGATTCCTGGATCGCCAAACAGGATTCGGTCAGCGCCGCGTCGACGACCTGTCCCTCACCGGTGACGGTTCGCCGGTACAGCGCCGCGAGGGCGCCTTGCACGGCGAACATGCCGGCCAAGCTGTCACCCAACGACAGCGCGAGCCGCGGCGGCGGGCCGCCGGGGAATCCGTTCATGTACCGCAGCCCGCTCACCGCCTCGGCGACCGACGCGTACCCGGCCTTGTGCGCCTCGGGCCCGGTCTGGCCGTAGCCGGAGACGCGCACCAGGATGATGCCTCGGTTGCGTTCGCGCAGAGCCTCATAGCCCAGCTCCCACTTCTCCAATGTGCCGGGGCGAAAGTTCTCGACGACGATGTCGGAGCGCTCGACGAGGTCGAGGAAGAGCTCCCGGCCGGCGGCGCCACGCAGGTTCAGCGTCACCGCCTTCTTGTTGCGCGCGTGCACCGTCCAGAAGAAGTGGTGCCCGTTCAACTCGGCCTGCCCCCACGTACGCAGCGGATCGGGCTGGCCCGGCGGCTCGATCTTGATCACCTCGGCGCCGAGGTCGCCAAGCAGCCGGCCGGCGAACGGGCCCGAGATCAGCGTGCCGACCTCGACCACCCGAATGCCGTCGAGCGGACCGGCGACGCTCATGCGACCTCCAGCGAAAAGCCGTGCCTAGTCAGCCAATCAGTGCAAATGCCGACGGCCTTGCGCAGCGTGTCCCGTTGGTCCGGCCCCGCGTAGTAGTGGTTGGCACCGGGAATCTCGTGCATTTCCTTATCGGGGTGGCCGATGGCTTCGAAGAGCCGGTGGGTGTGGCTGGGTGTGCAGGCATCGTCGGCGAGGTTGCCGATCACCAATGTCGGAACGGCAATGTCCGGCCCGCATTTGACGGCGTCACCGTTGGCGTCGTCATAGCTCCATTGCGACAGCCAGCTGCGCAGCGTGCAGAACCGTGCCAGCCCGACGGGGGAGTTGTTGACCCACTGCGGATCACCCAGATAACAGGTGCCTGGCGTGCGCTCGTTCGGGTCCACCGTCGGGTCCAGCCAGCGTGGGTCGGCCATGGTGCCGTGGACGACGAACGCGAACTCGTCGTCGGGCCGACCTGATGCCTTCAGCTCGGCCAGTTTCCCCTTGACCCACTTCGTGATTCGGCGATTGCGGTCGATCTGCGCCTGCCGGTACCGGGCGAGGAACTCCTGGGTGTAGGGCGGCTGATTCGGGTTGTCGGGGTGGTACAGGTCCAGTTCGGGATCGCGTTCGGTGGGGTCGGACTCGTCGAGGATCGACGCGTCGAGCCATTCGGTCAGCGTGCCGTGGCGGCTGACGTGCGCGGCCAACAACATCAACCCGTCGGCGGGAATCAACCCGAGCTTGGTCAGGTCGGGCCCGTCGCCCGAGGGGCTGGCCGTCACCGTCGGGTGCTGAGCTTGCTGCTGATAGAACACCGACAACGAGCCGCCGCCGCTCCAGCCCGCAAGGACCACCTTCGAGTAGCCGAGCCGGTTCTTGGCATCCTTGACGGCTTCGCCGAGATCCTGGACCACCTTCTCCATCAGCAGCGCGGAGTCGGTGCCCCGGAACCGGCTGTTGCAGTAGATGACGTGATGGCCCGCGCGGGCGAGCGCGTTGATCATCGGCAGGTAGGCGCCCCCGCCGATCGGATGCATGAAGACGAGCACGGTATCGGACTGCTTGGTCTTCGGCCGCAGCAGGTAGCTTTCCAGCACCACGAGCTCGGCGACGCCGCCGTAGACGTCGCGCACCCCCGAATCATTGTGATACGCAACGAGATACGGGATGCGGTCGTAGTCGTGCTTGACGGACGTGGTCACGAGTGCTGCCCGAGGTCGTGTGCGAGCACCTCGTCGGATGGCGTGAGACGCCGGCGGGTGTCGATCGCGATGACCTGCCAGTCGACGCGGTCGAAGTCGTCGAATTTGCGCCGGGCCCGCTCTCGCGCCTTCTCCGGTGCGCCGTGGTGAACGCCCTGCGGCGCGTGCGATATCAGGCCAGGCGGCATCGGGATGCCGTACAGCGCACCGCCGTGGAAGAACGCGATTTCGTCGTAGTCGACGTTGCGGTGATACCACGGCGTGCGCTCGGTGCCCGGCACGCTTTCGGCCGGCTTGGGCAGGAAGTTCATCACGTAGACGCCGGTGGCTTGCATGAACAGGTGCACGGTCGGCGGCAGGTGCACGCTGTCGGAGGTGACGACGTTGTAGTCGGCGATGTTGAACGTGAACGGAAAGTTGTCACCGCGCCACCCGACGACATCGAGCGGATTGTGTTGATAATAAAGCAAAGTCGGGCCGCCATCGTGCACGAGCCGGACTTCGTACTGGTCGCGTCCATCATCGTCGAGCGGTGCCGGGTCGGGGATGGTGACCTGTGACGGGTCGAACGGGAAGTGCCGGCCGAGGTAACCGGGCGACGGCACCCGGAACTCGTCGGTGGCCTCGATCATCAGCAGTGTCGTCTCAGCGTCGGGCACCTGACGCCACGTCGTCGCCTTCGGAAGATAGATCCAGTCTCCCTCGCGGTAGGGCATCGGGCCGAACTCTGTCTCCAGCAGCCCGGAGCCGCGGTGCACGAACGACAGAAGGTCGCCGTCGATGTGGCGGACGAAGTACGGCATCTCCTCGGTGCGACGGCTCAACGACACCCGGCAATCGGGGTTGGAGAACAGCAGCAGCGGGCCGCCGGCGGCATCAGTCGCGTCGCTGGGCTTGAGCTCTGTCGAAAGCACGTCGACCGGCCGCAACGGACCCACGCTGCGGTACGCGGTGGGGTCGTGCCGTCGGTACATGTTCGCGGTGCGGCCGGTGAACCCGCCGCGGCCCAGCTCGTCGTCCTTGAGCCCGTCGAGGTCTGCGTGCAGGCGCCGTGGCGTGGTGCCTTTGCGCAGGTGGACGAACGACTCCATCGTCGGCTCCCTCGGATCGCCGGGACCAAAACTAAAAGTGACTTTACTTTTTGTTACCGCCCGCCACAAGGTCTCGACGCATTCCGGGCGGCGTGTCGCGAAGCGCAGTGCACTGTCGGCACAGGACGGGCCATGGGAAGGTAGTCAGCAATGCAGAACTACCAGTTCATCTCTTACGAGCAGTTCGGCCGCAACTTCTTCGAAGTTGCCGTCACCGAAGAGCGCGTGGCGGCCGCCTTCGCCGCGATCGCCGGCGACCAGTTCGAGATGGGCCCGATGCGTCAGGGTCCGGGCGGGCTCGCCAAGGTCACCGCCAAGGTGACGATCAAGCAGCCCAAGGCGTACCGGGTCCTCGGCGAGACAATCACGTTCGACATCCGCATCCCGCTGGCGATCGACATGGTGATCGACCTGCGATTGGACAAGCCCAGATTCAACGTCGCCGGCGAGATCAAGTTGAGGGCCGAGGCGCGCGCGGCTGAACCGCTGCTGCTTTTCATCGACGTGGCGAAACCGCGGCCGTCCGACATCGTGGTGGATGTGGCGTCGACGTCGTTGCGCGCGGAACTACTGCGGATCGTGGCCGGGGTGGATGCCGAGATCAAGCGCTTCATCGCTCAGTATGTCCGCGACGAAATCGACAGTCCGGCGTCGGAGAAGGCCCAGGTGATCGACGTGGCCCAGCGCCTCGACGAGGCCTGGACCGGCATCTGAGGGCTGCTAGCGGGGGCGGCGAGCCAGCCGCTCGGTGTCTAGGATCAGCACGCTCTTGCCGTCCCAGCGAATCCAGCCGCGGTGCGCGAAGTCAGACAGCGCCTTGTTCACCGTTTCCCGCGAGGCACCGACGAGCTGGGCGATCTCCTCCTGGGTGAGATCGTGTTTGACGCGCAGGCCGCCGGGTTCCGAGGTGCCGAACTTCTGAGCCATCTTCAGCAGCTCTTTCGCGACGCGGCCGGGCACGTCGGTGAAGATCAGATCGGTCAGGTGATCGTTGGTGCGGCGCAGCCGCCGGGCGAGCACCTGCAACAGCCGTTCGGTGATTTCCGGCCGGTTGGCGATCCAGGCGGTCAGCGCGGCGCGGTCCATCGCCGCCAGGCACACCGTCGTGATCGCGGTCGCCGTCGCCGTGCGCGGCCCCGGATCGAACGCCGACAGCACGCCGAACATGTCTGACGGCCCCATGATCGTCAGCAACTTCTCGCGGCCGTCCGGTGAGCGCCGGCCGATCTTCACTTTGCCCGTGATGACGATGTACAGTCGATCGCCGGGATCGCCCGCCGCGTAGATGGTGTGCCCTCGCGGGAACTCCACCAGCTGCAGTTGCCGCATCAAATCGGCCGCCGCCTCCGGCGACACTCCTTGCAAGATGCCGGAGCGTGCCAACACCGCCTCGGCGAGCCCGCCGTCGCGGCCGAGACCTGACGAATGTTCGGTCATGTCCCTTGGATGATTACCCGACATGTCACGGCGGCGAGGGAAAACCCTGAGAACTGGTAGGCAGCCGTGCCGTTCACCGAGGTGTGTCTGCGACGTGACCTCGCCGCGACAGCAGCAGAGCACGCTCGTCTTCATGACGGCGCTCGAGGCGGTGTGCGCGTTGGTCGCCGCGGCGTCGATCGGTTACTACCTCGGCGGGTCGACGAGATCGGCAAAGAGGAGACGCAGACGGCGCGCCGCGCTGTGCGGGATCGCGCTGAGCGTGACGACCCTGATTGTGGCCAGACGCATTCGGCGCCGACTTCGGCGATCAATCCCCGCGATTTCCGGGTATCTACCGAAGATCAGCTTCCCGGCCATGCGAGAGATTGGACGTCAACATGAGGGCAGTCGTGCTGAATCGTCGTTTCAGCGCTACCGTCGGGGCCGCCGCGATGATCGCGCTGGCCGTCGTCGGGTCTGCGTGTAGCAGCGATTCGGGCAACGGGCCTGCGACCACCACCGGCGGGCCGACCACTACGTCGGACAGTGTCCGCAGCTCGATCTCGGCGACTCTGAGCTCGTGGATCAGTTCGGCCAGTTCGGTGATCAGCTCGCAGGTTCACGACTCGCCGACACCGTCGCCGTAGTCCTACTTCAGCTCAGCGGACGACAGCCCGAGTAGCCGACGGGCGACTACCAGCTGCTGGATCTGCTGGGTGCCCTCGAAGATGTCGAGGATCTTCGAATCGCGGGCCCACTTCTCCAGCAGCGTCTGCTCGGAATAGCCTGTGGTGCCGGCCAATTCGACGGCCTTGAGCGTGATGTCGCTGGCCACGCGCGCTGCCTTGGCCTTGCCCATCGAGGCCTCCTTGCTGTTCGGGATGTCGTTGTCGGCCTGCCACGCCGAACGCACCGTCAACAGATAGCCCGCCTCCCAGTCGGCCTCCATCCGCATAAACTCTGCGGCAGGAGCACTTTGAGCATGTGCCGGCTTGTCGTAGGAGATCTCGATGCCGGCGTCGGTGAGGATGCGGCGCAGCTCTTCCAGTGCGGCGCGGCCGATGCCGACGGCCATCGCGGCGACCACAGGGCGCGTGTTGTCGAACGTCTCCATCACCCCGGCGAACGCCTTCTCGACGTCGATCTCGGGGCTGCCGAGCAAGTTTTCCTTGGGGATGCGGACGTTGTCGAACCGGATCACCGCGGTGTCGGAGGCCTTGATGCCCAGCTTGTCCTCGAGCCGCTCGACCGTGACGCCGGGATGGTCGCGGGGCACGATGAACGACTTGATCGCGGCGCGGCCTTTGGACTTGTCCAGCGTGGCCCACACCACGATGTGGGTGGCGCGCGAACCTGCGGTGACGAAGATCTTCTCGCCGTTGATGACGTACTCGTCGCCGTCGAGGGTGGCCGTGGTGGACACCGCGGCGGAGTCCGAGCCGAAGCCCGGCTCGGTGATCGCCATCGCCGCCCACACGCCCTTGCCGAGGCGTTCGAGCTGCTCCTTGGTTGCCACGCTGTTGATGGCTGCGTTGCCCAGGCCCTGCCGCGGCACCGACAGCATCAAAGCCACATCGCCCCAACTGATTTCCATGACGTTGAGCACGGCCGACATGTTTGCGCCGTTGTGATTCTCGTTTTTGGCCTCGTCGGCGTCCCGGAATGCTTCTGCTCCGGCGAACGCGAACGTCTTTGCCTCAGAGATGCCTTCGAAGAGGTTGGCCAAGGTGTCGAGCTCGACGGGGTATTCGTGTTCGCGAAGGTCCCACTTGCGCGAGATCGGCCGCAGCATCTCGGCGGCACCCTGGTGTGCCTTGTCCACCACCGCTTGCAGCTTGCGGGGCAGTTCCAAATTGATTGCCATGACTGGGTTTTCCGTTCGCTCAGATTAGTACGACGCCCTCGGCGACCCCGATTGCGCGGAGGTCGCGGTACCAGCGTTCGACGGGGTGTTCCTTGGTGTAGCCGTGGCCGCCCAGCAGTTGCACGCCGTCGAGCCCGATCTGCATGCCCTTGTCGGTGCCGAGCCGTTTCGCGAGTGCGGCTTCGCGGATGAACGGCAGGCCCTGTTCCGCGCGCGATGCGCCGCGCCACGTGATCAGGCGAAGGCCGTCGAGCTCGATCGCGATGTTGGCGCACATGAACGCGACGGATTGGCGATGAGCGATCGGTTCCCCGAACGCGTGGCGCTCTTTGACGTAGGGCACGACGTAGTCGAGCACCGCATGCGCAGTGCCGACGGCCAGCGCCGCCCAGCCCAGGCGGGACAACGCGACGGCTTCGGAGTAGTCGGCGTCGGTGGCTTCGTCCTCACCGAGCCGTGCGCTCAACGGTACCGAGACATTGTCGAGCTCGACCTGGCCCAGGGCTGCCGGCCGCAGGCCCATGCTGCGGTCCGCCTTGACGGTGAGCCCCTGCGATGACGACTCGACGATGAAAAGCGCTGGCCTGCCGTTCAATTGGGCGCCGACGATGAACAGCTCCGCGTCTGCGGCAGCCGGCACAAGCGATTTGACGCCGTGCAGCCGGTAGCCGCTGGGCGTGCGAACCGCGGTGGTCTTCAGCGCCGTCGGATCGAACAACGGCTGCGGTTCGGCGATTGCCACGCATGACTGCGGCACGTTTTCTCCGGCGAATTCTTTGAGGTAGGTGGCCTGCTGGTCGGCGCTGCCCCAGTTGGTCAGCGCGGCCGCAACACCACCCGGCGCCAGGATCGGCAGGGCCAGTCCCATGTCGCCGTACGCCAGCGCCTCCGCCACAAGGGCATTGGTCACCGTCGAACGGTGTGCCGCGATGCCGTCGAAGTCCTCGGGGATGTTGATGGCCGTGATGCCCAATTCGGCTGCGCGGCTGATCAGGTCCGGCGGGTAGGTGGCCGCGTCGTCGGCCTCCCGCGCGGCGGGCCGAAGCACCTCCTCGGCGAATTCGCTGACCGTGCTGACGATCATCTTCTGGTCGTCGTCGGGCGTCAGGTCGAAGTAGTCTTTGCCGCTGGACGTCAACCGCGTAGGGCCGCTGCGCAGACCTTGCACCCGTTTGAACTGCCGGGTGCTGGCACCGGCCACCGAGAACGCCTGCTTGATGCCGTAGCGCAGCGCCCGGTTGACCGGGTCGCGCAGGTGGTAGCGGTCGAGGAACTCCTGCCCGACGATTGGCGTGACCAACGCGAGCCCGATGTCGGTCGGAGTGCGCTTGTGCCGTTGCAGGCCGACCGCGCTCTCGCGGCCGGGAACGGAATTGCGGCGCTTCTCGCGGCGCGACGATGTCCGCTTGGACGGTAGGAAATTGGTCATGTCATCAGCCTCAATCGATGGATGGCGATGCGATAACGGTATCTTACTCCGGAGTAAGATAGCGATAACCTGTTAACTAATTCACATTCGGCGAACACTTGTTCACGCTCGTCGGCACTAGCCGGATGACAGCTGAGCCAGCACGGTGTCGTGCAGCTTGCCGTTCGTCGCAACAGCACTTCCACCGTGCGGACCCGCAACCCCGTCGAGATTGGTGAATGTCCCGCCAGCCTCGCGGATGAGGATGTCGAGTGGGGCCAAATCCCACAGAGAGACTTCGGGTTCGGCCGCGATGTCGACCGCGCCTTCGGCCAACAAACAGTACGAAAAGAAATCACCGAACGCGCGCACGCGCCACACTGCGTCGGTCAGCGCAAGAAACCGCTCGCGGCGCGCCGCCCACCCCGACAAGCTGGAGAACGACAGACTGGCAGCCGAAAGCTCACCCACGGCCGACACCGCGAGCCGCCGAGGCGTGCCGCCTGCCACCGCGGCGAAGGCGCCGCGACCCGCAGAAGCCCACCACCGCCGCTGCAGCGCGGGAGCGCTGACCACGCCGACCGCTGGCACGCCGTCGTCAAGCAATGCGATCAACGTCGCCCACACCGGGACGCCCCGAACGAAGTTCTTGGTCCCGTCGATGGGATCGATCACCCACTGACGACCGACGAATTCTGTTGCGCCACCGAATTCTTCGCCAATGACAGCATCCTCGCGACGTTGCGTCGCAAGCGTCTGACGCATCGCCTCTTCCACGTTCCGATCGGCATCGGTGACCGGCGTCAGATCAGGTTTTGTCTCGACGCGCAGGTCGAGCGCACCGAACCGCGGCGTGGTCAGCGCGTCTGCTTCGTCGGCCAAGCGCAGCGCCAGCTCGAGGTCGTCCGACCGATCGCCCATGGCAGCAGTCCTACCATGAGGGCGTGTGGGAGATCTTCTGGATAATCGTGGTCCTCGGCGCGCTCGCGTTGTTGGCGGCGCCGTGGCTGCGCCGACTCAGACAGCCCGCCGACGCGGTGGATGGCACTTTGCTGATCACTGGCGTCAGCCCGCGGCCAGATGCGACGGGGGAGCAGTTCGTCACCGTCACCGGCGTGATCAACGGTCCCACAGTCAACGAGCATGTGGTGTATCAGCGTTACGCCGTCGACGTCGGCAGCTGGCCACGCGTGGGTGAACTCATCCCGGTGCTGTATTCGCCCAGAAATCCGGACAATTGGCGGGTCGCGCCGGGTGCCTGAATTTACTGCTGCGGCACCTGAATAGGGATCGGAACCGGCAGGAACGGCACATTCAGATACGTCGTCGTCATCGGATTGGTTGTCGTTGTCGTCGTGGTCGGTTCCGTCGTTGTCGTCGTCGGGGCGGCAGTCGTCGTGGTGGTCGTGGTGGTGGTGGTCGTCGTGGTCGTCGTGGTGGTGGTCGTTGTTGTGGTTGGTGTGGTGGTGGCCACCGCCGTTGTGGCGGGTGGGGGCAGCACAGCGGTGACGGTCGGCGCCGGTGGCTCAGCCGGCGCCGGAGGGCCGGCGTTGACGATCGCGCTGGTGGCAGCCTCCGACGACGGCATGGGCGCAGGGGGGCTGGTCGGCGATGACGTCACCGCGATCGGCGGACGGGGCTTGTCCTCGTGCGATGTCAGGCTGTATGCCAGCCCGCCGAGGGCGACCAACAGCACCGCGGCCGCCAGACCGACACCAGCCATCGGTCGGCGATACCAGCGAGGCGATCGTTCGAGAGGCCCTTCGGCGGGGAGGAACTCCACCGGTGGCCGCGCCTCGTCGAAGTCCCACGCCGGGTAATCGGCACCGGTGAAGGGCACCGGGTCTGGCGCGGCCGCATCGTCTTCTGACCACGCCAATGCCCGAAACGTCGCCGATCCGGCCTGCTCAGGCGGCGAAGGCGCCCATGCCGCCACAGTGGCCTCGTCTGTCGGCAGTCGCGCGCTCATCAACGCCGCCCCGGCGGCCGCGTTGAGCTCCGCGCGCGGCGTCGTCACCACTGGCCTGCGTAAGTCTTCAGAGAGGCGCAGGGTGATCGCCGGAATGCCGGCCCCGCCACCGACCGTCGCGACCGCGGCAAGCCGTTGGGGGCCAATTCCGTTGCGCCGCAAGACCTCATGCAGTGCTGTGATAACCCCTGTCAGTGGCTGGGCGATCTGACCCTCGAGTTCAGCGCGGGTGAGCCGAATCTTGCTGCGGTGCCGCGGAAGTTCAACGCTCACCTCGGTCACCGAGTCGGCCGACAAGCGTTCTTTGGCCTGACGGCAGTTCTCACGCAGCAGCCGCAGAGGGCCGACGGCCGCGGTGGCCGCGGGATCGATTCCCTGGGTGCCCGCAATCCCCGTCAGAATGTGCGTCAGCAGCAGCTGGTCGATCTGGTCGCCGGAGAAGTCGGTGTATCGCAGCGTCTCGTCCACCGCCCCGAAGCCCGAGCCCGCGTCGGCGAGCGTGATGCTCGTCCCGCCCGCACCGAAGTCGAGCAGCGCAACCACTCCGTCGGTGGGCAGGCCGGGATCCACGGCCAACGCAGTCAGCGCGGCGGTGGCATCTGAAACAACCAGTGGCGCAAGGCCATTCGGGTTCAGCTCGCTTACGTCCGGGATCGCAGACCGCAGGGCAGACACTGCGGCGTTGCCCCACCATGCGGGCCGGGCGATCGTGACGGCGGTGGGACGTGCGCCGCCGGCTCGCACCATCGCCGCGAGCGCCTCGACTGTCAGCCGATCGGCACGGTGCGCTGTCCCGTCGGCCGCGACGAGCGGCACCGGGTCGCCGACCCGCTCCACAAATCCGGTGATCGACACTCCGCCTGACAACGTCAGTGCGGCAGGACGTAGCACAGGTGGGTTTCCGACGCGCGCCGCGACCAGGCTGGCCGTCCCGATCGACAACCCCAGGGGGTCGCTCATAGGGCATCCACCGTAGCGTCCGACGGGCCGCGTTCTCCAGTCGACACCCCGGCGCGAAACCTCAAGGGCTGATGGGAGTTTGCTGTGACAGCAGGTCAGGCCGCTGAGTCAGCCGCCGACCGGCGCACGGTGATGTCACCTGAGCCGCTGCGCACCTGCACCTCGAGTGTCTGGTCACCGGCGGCGGGCCCGTCGGACAACTGCATCTCGTTGGTGACGACGCCTGAACCGGTCGCGATGTTCAGGTGCGCCGCGGTGCCCGGCGTTACCGCGACCTCGACGTCGCCGCTGGCGGTGTGCGCGAAGATCTTGCCGCGCACCGCTGCGGTGACGCGGACCGATCCCGACGCTGTCTGCGCCTTGACGTTGCCCTCCAGCCGCCCGATGGTCAGTTTTCCGCTGGCGGCCTGGAATTTCAGATCGCCGACGCACGCGCCGATCGCTGCGTTCCCCGACGCGGTCGCTATCGCCCCGCCATGCGCAGTGTCGACGGTGACATCCCCGGATGCGCCGTCCGCCTTGAGCTTTCCGTGCACCACCGCTATTCGCACGTTGCCGCTGGCAGTCGCGAACCGGCAGTCGCCGTACTCGCCGTCGGCCTGGACATCCGCGGAGGACACCGCAATGTCGAGTCGCGACCGCGACGGCAATTCGACGTCGATGTCGACTGCTCCGGTGCGCGCACCGAACAAGCCCCATCGACCGACCGACACGGTGAGCGTGCCGTGGGAGAAGTCGACGCGAGTGCGTTCGGCAGCCCGGACGTCGGCCAGGCGCGACGCGTCGCTCGGCCGCACCTCGACGACGGTGTCTGCGCGCTCGGTCGCTACCAGTCGAACGGCGCCGGCGGCCGTCTCGACGCGAGCGGTGATCGGTTCGGGTGTGTCATATGTCGGCATCTGTTGTCTCCCTTGGTGTTTCATCGCACCCAGCCGGTGACGACCCGGCCGGCGTACTTTGTGGACCGCTTTCCGCCGGCAGCGGCAGTCGCTGCGCGCACGAGCCAGGCGTTCAGTGAGATCCCGTCGCGACGGGCCGCCGCCTCGATGGTCGACCGCAGGCTCTCCGGAAGCCGCAGCGTCACCCGCCAAGTGCCGCCGTCATCGGCGCCGACGGGTTCGGCGTCCGGTGGGCCATCGACCGGTTCCTCGACGTCTCCGGTGAGGACGAATTCGGGGTCGCGGCCACGCAGCCGCACCTCGACGGTGCGGGGTGCGAGCTCACGCGTGATCTCGGCGGCTGCACCGGACAGTGCGTCCAAAAGCGCGAGCCTCAGCGCCGATTCCAGGGGCGCGGTGAGCCGGTCGGCTAACGCCACAGCTTCCTCGCCGCCGGCTTCGGCGGCGAGGAGCAATTCGTGCCGGACCGCATCGACATACGGTTGCAAGTCCATGGTGTCATGGTGACACCATTACGACACCATGGCAAGACACCACCGAGTTACCCGTGTCCGATGCGCAGCAATTCGTCGAGGCTGGCCAGCTTCACTCGCGGCCGGCCATGCGGTTCGCCGGTGGTGCGTTCGTGGCGGTCGATCAGCTGCCAGTGCTCGTCGGTGACCAGCTTCGGCTGCCGCGACAGCAGCCACTCCAGAAGTTCGTCGGAGTAGTTGTCGTCGTGTGACGGTTCGGCCAAGTCGGCCACCAACGTGTCCACGGTGTGCTGCGAGTCGCTCTTGTTGCTACCGATCACTCCGGACGGCCCGCGCTTGATCCAGCCGACGACGTACTCGTTGCGGCTGCCCTCGATGCGCCCGTCGGTGTGGGGGATCGTGCCGGTCCGGTCGTCGAACGGCAGACCCGGCGTCGGCACGCCGCGGTATCCAACCGCGCGCACCACCAGTTGTGCAGGCAGCACTTCCCGTTCGCCGGTGTCGCGGGCCACCACGCGGCCGGTCTCGTCGGTGACCAGCTCGTTGCGGCCCACCACCACTTCCTCGACCCGGCCGTCGCCGCGAATCTCGATCGGAGAAGTGCGGAACCGGAACACGATCCGTCGGTTGCCCGGCGTGGGCCGACTCTCGGCGAACTTGCGCAACACCTTGATGTTGTTCTTGACCGTCTTGCCGGCTGCCTCGGCTTCTTCGTCGGTGATGTCGGTGACGTCGGTGGCCGGGTCGACCAGCACGTCGACTCCTTCCAAGCCCTTGAGCTCGCCGAGTTCGCGCAACTCCAAGGTCGTGAAGGTGGCCTGCAGCGGGCCCCGACGCCCGATGATCACCACTTCCTCTACCCCGCGCGGGTCGAGCAGCTTCAGCGCGTGGTCGGCGATGTCAGTGGTGCGTAGCTCGTCGGGGTCGGTGACCAGAATGCGTGCGACGTCAAGCGCGACGTTGCCGTTGCCGACGACGACGGCCCGCTCGCCCGTCAGATCCAGGGGCATCTTCTCGTAGTGCGGATGAGCGTTGTACCAGCCGACCAGCTCGGTGGCCGCGACACTTCCCGGCAGATCTTCGCCGGGGATCCGCAGCGGCTTGTCGGCCTGCGCGCCGACGGCATAGATGACCGCGTCGTAGCGCTGCGCCAGTTCAGCGGCCTGGACATGCTCACCGACCGCGATGTTGCCGAAGAATCGGAACCGCGGGTGCGCCGCGGTCTTTTCGAACTGGGCGCTGATCGACTTGATCTTCGGATGGTCGGGCGCCACCCCTGAGCGCACCAGCCCCCACGGCGTGGGCAACATCTCGAGCATGTCGACGTGGACGTGCACCGGCTCGGGGGCGTCGGCCAGTTTCAGCAGCGACGCCGCCGCAAAGTACCCAGACGGCCCCGAGCCGACGATCGCGACATAGTAAGGACGCATCCTGGAGCCTCCCCGGTTGTCGGCCGCGCGATACGGGCTGTCGCGTGTGGCCGAGTTACGGCTCGATGCTAAACGGGGACCGGCCGGTAACGTAGGCACCCGTGGATCCTGACCGTCAAGCCGACATCGCGGCCTTGGACTCGACGCTGACCAGCGTCGAGCGGGTGCTCGACCTCGACGGTCTGCGGGCACGCATCGAGAAGCTGGAACACGAGGCCGCAGATCCCCATCTGTGGAACGACCAGGCTCGGGCCCAGCAGGTCACCAGTGAGCTGTCCCACGCTCAGGGCGAGTTGCGCCGCGTAGAGGACCTTCGCCGCCGGCTCGACGACTTGCCGGTGCTCTACGAACTGGCCGCCGAAGAGGGTGGCAGCGACGAACTCGCGGAGGCAGATGCCGAGCTGAAGTCCCTGCGCGAGGACATCGAGGCGATGGAAGTCCGCACACTGCTGTCCGGCGAGTACGACGAGCGCGAAGCGCTGGTGACCATCCGCTCCGGTGCGGGCGGCGTCGACGCCGCCGACTGGGCCGAGATGCTGATGCGGATGTACATCCGCTGGGCCGAGAAACACAAGTACCCGGTGGAGATCTTCGACACCTCATACGCCGAAGAAGCCGGCATCAAGAGCACCACGTTCGCGGTGCACGCGCCGTTCGCATACGGCACGTTGTCGGTGGAGCAAGGCACGCACCGGCTGGTGCGAATCAGCCCGTTCGACAACCAAAGTCGCCGCCAGACCTCGTTCGCGGAAGTCGAAGTGCTGCCTGTGGTGGAAACCACAGATCACATCGACATCCCGGAAAGCGATGTGCGCGTTGACGTGTACCGATCCAGCGGTCCGGGCGGCCAATCGGTCAACACCACCGACTCGGCGGTTCGACTTACGCACATTCCGACCGGTATCGTGGTCACCTGCCAGAACGAGAAGTCGCAATTGCAGAACAAGGTTTCGGCGATGCGCGTGCTTCAGGCAAAGCTGTTGGAACGCAAGCGGTTAGAAGAACGAGCTGAGCTGGATGCGTTGAAGGGCGACGGCGGCAGTTCGTGGGGAAACCAGATGCGCTCCTACGTGCTGCACCCGTACCAGATGGTCAAGGACCTGCGCACCGACTACGAGGTCGGCAATCCGGCTGCGGTATTAGACGGAGACATCGACGGGTTCCTCGAAGCGGGAATCCGGTGGCGCAACAGAAAAGATGACGACTAACACATACCTGGCCTTTCCCCTCGCCGAGCGGTGGAGTGGCTTCTGGCACGGCCAGCTGGGTGAGTGGATCTTGACGAAGGGTCTGCACATCCTGCTTCTGTTGATCGGGTCGCTGCTGGTGGCCCGGTTCATCAGCTGGGCCGCCAAGCTGATCACCAGTCGACTCGACGAGGGTTTCCGCGAAAGCGACGCGCTGGTGCGATCGGAGGCCACCAAGCACCGCCAGGCCGTCGCATCGGTGATCTCCTGGGTGTCGATCGCGATCCTCTACGTGATGGTGGCCGTCGAGATCACCGACATCCTGGCCGTCCCGATCGGTTCGCTGGTGGCGCCGGCGGCCGTGCTGGGCGCCGCGCTCGGTTTCGGCGCGCAGCGCCTGGTGCAAGACCTGCTCAGCGGCTTTTTCATCATCACCGAGCGCCAGTACGGGTTCGGCGATCTCGTGGCGCTGACGGTGTCGGGTATCGCCGCCGAAGCGCGCGGCACGGTCGAAGACGTCACGCTGCGGGTGACCAAACTGCGGTCCAGCGACGGCGAGGTGTACACGATCCCCAACGGGCAGATCGTCAAATCGGTGAACCTGTCGAAGGACTGGGCGCGCGCCGTCGTCGACATCCCAGTGCCGGTGACCGCCGACCTCAACGCCGTGAACGATGTCTTGCATGACGTCTGCAATGCGGCGACGGAAGACCCCCAGCTCAAAGACTTGCTCCTGGACGCGCCGTCGCTGATGGGGGTCGAGAGCATCCAGGTGGAAAACGTGATCCTGCGCATGGTCGCGCGCACGCTGCCCGGCAAGCAATTCGAGGTCGGCCGACGGCTGCGGGTTCTTGTGGTCCGCGCGCTGGGGCGGGCGGGCATCGTCTCGCCCACTGAGTCGACGCCGATGGTCGGCGCGATTCCGGCCCCGGCCACCTCGACCAGCGCCCAAGAGGCACAGCTGCCGGAGTCTCGGTGAGCCCGCGATGACCAAGGACAACAAGAGCTGGCCCGCGTATGTCTTCGGCGGTCGTCTGCGCACGTCGACGCTGGCGCTGATTGTGGCCTTCCTGCTGATCTGGTGGCTCTACGAGGCCAACCAGCCGGAGCCGCAGCCGCAGCAGGCCCCGGCCACCCAGGTGGTGCCACCGGGTTTCGTGCCGGACCCCAACTACACCTGGGTGCCGCGCACCGACGTGCAGCCGCGCAGAACCACACCTCGCACCACCACGGCCACCACGACGCCGACACCGACGACCACCACGCCGACGGAGACGACGTCGCCCACCTCGCCGACCGACACCACAACCAGCGGCTCGCCGACCATCACCACGCCCGCTCCGCCGGGGTTTGCCCCGCAGTCGCCGTCACCTGCCGTGCCGGGTCCCGGCCCGTCGCCGACGCCGTCGCGCTGACCGGGGCGCAGGTGAACCACCGCTACACTGGCGTGCCGTGATGATCACCCTCGACAAGGTCAGCAAGCAGTACAAGTCGTCTGCCCGCCCGGCTCTGGACAACGTGAGCGTGAAGATCGACAAGGGTGAATTCGTCTTCCTCATCGGTCCGTCCGGCTCGGGCAAGTCGACGTTCATGCGGCTGCTGCTGGCCGAGGAGAAGCCCACCAAGGGCGAGATCCAGGTGTCGAAGTTCCGGGTCAACCACCTGCACGGTCGTAACATCCCGCATCTTCGGCAGGTGATCGGCTGTGTGTTTCAGGACTTCCGGCTGCTGCAGCAGAAGACCGTATATGAAAACGTTGCGTTCGCCTTGGAGGTGATCGGCAAGCGCGCCGACGTGATCAACCGCGTGGTGCCCGACGTGCTGGAAATGGTCGGGCTGTCCGGTAAGGCGAACCGGCTGCCGCACGAGCTGTCCGGTGGCGAGCAGCAGCGCGTGGCGATGGCGCGGGCGTTCGTGAACCGTCCGCTGGTGCTGTTGGCCGACGAACCGACCGGGAACCTCGACCCGGAGACAAGTAAAGACATCGTGGATCTGCTCGAGCGGATAAACCGCACCGGCACCACCGTGGTGATGGCCACCCACGACCATCACATCGTCGACTCGATGCGCCAGCGGGTGGTCGAGCTCGACATGGGCAAGCTGGTGCGTGACGAGCAGCGCGGTGTTTATGGGATGGACCGCTAAGTGCGCTTCAGATTCCTTCTCAACGAGGTCTGGAACGGCTTTCGTCGCAACCTGACCATGACCATCGCGATGATCCTCACCACCGCGATCTCGATCGGCCTGTTCGGTGGCGCGCTGCTGGTATGGCGGCTGGCCGATCAGTCCGGCAAGATCTACCTGAGCCGGGTGGAATCGCAGGTTTTTCTCAATTCCGATGTGTCGCAACGTGATCCGGACTGCAAGCAGAACCCGTGCAAGGCGCTCAACGATCTGCTGCAGAACCGCAAGGACGTCGAGCACGTGGTTTATCTGAACCCGGATCAGGCGTACGACGATGCGATTCAACGGATTCCGACGTTCAAAGACGTCGCCAGCAGGTCGGCGTTTCCGGCGTCGTTCAAGGTGAAGCTCGTCAACCCCGATGACGACAAGGAATTCGCGCAGGCGATGATCGCCCAGCCAGGGGTTCAGCGGGTGCTGAATCAGAAGGAGCTGGTCGACCGGCTGTTTTCGGTGCTGTACGGCCTGCGTGATGCGGCGTTCGCGATCGCCTTCGTGCAGGCAATCGGGGCAGTCTTGTTGATTGCGAACATGGTTCAGGTATCTGCCTTCAACCGGCGCACCGAAATCGGGATCATGCGGCTAGTGGGTGCGAGCCGCTGGTACACGCAGTTGCCGTTCTTGGTGGAGGCGATGCTGGCCGCCCTTCTCGGGGTGGTGCTCGCGATCGTCGGATTGCTCGGGGTGCGGGCCTTCTTCTTGGAGGATGCGCTCAAGCAGTTCTATGACGTGCCGCCGCCTAACCCGCCGCTGATCGCCCGGGTCGACTACCTCGACATCTTCTACATCGCCCCCTTCCTGCTGCTCGGCGTGGTGGTTGCGGGCGTGACAGCGTATGTGACGTTGCGCCTCTACGTACGGCGCTAGCCGTGGGCAAGAAGAAGCTGTCGAAGGGCGGTCCGCCGCGGCAGGTCGTCGCGACCAATCGCAAAGCGCGCCACGACTATTCGATACTCGACGTGTTCGAGGCCGGCATCGTGTTGGTGGGCACGGAGGTCAAAAGCCTTCGCGAGGGCAAGGCGTCGCTGGTGGATGCGTTCGCCACCGTCGACGACGGCGAAGTGTGGCTGCGCAACATGCACATCCCGGAGTATTACCACGGCACCTGGACCAACCACGCGCCGCGGCGCAACCGCAAGCTCTTGCTGCACCGCCGTGAGATCGACACGCTGATCGGCAAAATCCGCGACGGCAACCTGACGCTGGTGCCGCTATCGGTGTACTTCACGGGCGGCAAGGTGAAGGTGGAGCTGGCGCTAGCTCGCGGCAAGCAGGCCCACGACAAGCGCCAGGACATGGCGCGCCGCGATGCTCAGCGCGAAGTCACCCGCGAATTGGGCCGGCGGGTCAAGGGGATGCTGTAGCCCGCTGCCTCGGGGCTAGCATCGCCTGGTGACCCAGCTTGACAAGCAAGAGGTTCTCGAGGCCCTGTTCGGGGTCTGGGAAGACATCGACGAGCTGCTGGCCGGACTGTCCGACGAGCAGTGGAATGCACCGACTGCGCTGCCGGAATGGCGCGTGCACGATGTCGTCAGCCACCTCATCGGCACTGAGGCGTTCCTGAAGGGCGAGCCGACGCCCGAGCCGGATTGCGATGTGAAGGCGCTGGCGCATGTCCGCAACGACATCGGGGCGATGAACGAATGCTGGGTCAGATATCTGCACGACGAGCCCCCCGCGGCGATGCTGGAAAGGTTCCGGTCGATCACCGCGGACCGGCGTGAAGCGTTGCAGGTGATGGACGAGCAGGCGTGGAACGAGACGACTGCCACGCCGGCCGGCCCGGACACCTATGGGCGGTTCATGCGGATTCGGGTGTTCGACTGCTGGATGCACGAGCAAGACATCCGGTATGCCGTCGGAGTGTGGGCAACCGACGAGAAACTGGCCGGCCCGCCGGCGCGGCAAGCCCTTGCCGAGATCACCTCAGCGCTCGGCCGCACCGTCAGCAAGCTCGCCGGGGCGCCTAGCGGCAGCCGGGTGGAGTTTGCGCTGACCGGGCCGTTGCAGCGAACGCTGCGGGTGGCGGTGAACGGTCGCGGCCAGGTGGTCGACGAGTTCGAGAACGGCCCGACGACGACGATCCAGCTGGACGCGGTGCTGTTCACGCGGCTGGCCGGCGGGCGGACCACGGCGGCGGAGAACATCAATGCGATCGACATCACCGGCGACGTCGACCTGGGCCGACAGGTCGTCGAGCGGCTCGCCTTCGTCATCTGAGCGATTTGGGTGCGCAAACCGGCGCTGAGCGCACGTTTGCGCACCGAAACCGCACCAGGCGCCGCGGAAGAAATTGGCTGGGCCGTGCGTTGTAGGGCCGGGTAAACTTGGGAATCCTGCCGAAGGTCGGCAGGGATGCTCGAAGACAAGGGGCTGAAAGGTTTCGACTTCGCGCATCGAATCAAGGGAAGCGTGCCGGTGCAGGCAAGAGACCACCGTAAGCGTCGTTGCAACCAATTAAGCGCCGATTCTCATCAGCGCGACTACGCTCTCGCTGCCTAAGCGACAGCTAGTCCGTCAGCCCGGGGGTTCCCTCGACCCGGAGCCTGGCGTCAGCTAGAGGGATCCACCGGTGAGTCCGGTCGCGGGACTCATCGGGACATCTAACAGCGACTGGGATCGTCATCCCGGCTAGTCCGCGAGACCGGGAGATCCGAGAAAGACACAGCGGACTGCGCACGGAGAAGCCTTGAGGACATGCCGTAGGACCCGGGTTCGATTCCCGGCAGCTCCACCAAAAAACTGCTGGTCAGAGCCATGATGAGGCTGGAAGTCGAAGTCCCGTCAAGATTGCCGTCAAGATGACGGTGTAGCGTTCTCCCCGTGGCCAGCCTCCGTGTCCGTCAGCGCAAGGACGGCAGCACCTATACATCGGTCCTCTACGTGCATCACGGCCAGCAGACCAGCACAAGCTTCAACGATCACGGGGAGGCCTTAAAGTTCCAGGATGTGGTCAACCGGCTGGGCCCCGCCGAGGCTCTTCGAATCTGGCAGGCCGCGGCCCCGGGGGATGACCACACGGTCAAGAGCTTCATCACTGAACACCTCGACAGCCTCTCGGGCACCGAGAAGAAGACGCTCGCCGAATATCGGCGCTATCTCGTCCGTGACATCGAGCCGGTGTTGGGCCACATCCCGCTGGCGACGCTGAGTCGCACAGATATCTCCCGGTGGGTCAACAAGATGCGCGAGGCTGGATCATCGACCAAGACCCTCTCGAACAAGGTCGGCTTTCTCAGTGGCTGCCTGAATCTCGCTGTTCGCGACGGCTTGATCCCCGCCAACCCGGCGACCGGTCTCCGCCTGCCCCGCACCGTCGCCCACGAAATGGTTTTCCTCACGCGAGAAGAGTTTCTTCTCCTGCGCGCCGCATTCACACCACGCTGGTGGCCATTGCTGAACTTCCTGGTCGCATCGGGTTGCCGGTTCTCAGAAGCCACCGCCCTCAAGCCCTCCGATGTAGACCGCCGTGAGGGCACTGTGCGCATTGCTCGGGCATGGAAGCGCGTGCCTGGTGGCGGTGACGGCGAAAAGTATGAGATCGGTGCACCCAAGACGCGGCGGTCAGTTCGCTCCATCAATCTCCCGCCATCCGTACTAGATCAGCTGGACTTCGATCAGGAGTGGCTCTTCACCAATTCGGAGGGTGGGCCAATTCGGCTTTACAGCTGGCGGTCTAACGTCTGGCTGCCGTCGTTGGCAAAGGCCCGGCGGAAGGACACGGAGAACCCGGACAAGCCCGTGCTGGACAAAGCAGTGCGCGTCCACGATCTGCGCCATACCTGCGCGTCGTGGCTCCTGGGTGCCGGTGTGCCGCTGATCGTCGTGTCGGGGCACCTGGGGCACGAGGACACCGCCACGACTGCCCGCATATATGGCCACCTAGATCGGACGGCGGGGCAGGCGGCAGCCGTTGCGATGGCCAATCTCCTGACGATCTGAGTCAGTTGCCCCGGCTGGGCCAGCCCCCGAGAACCCGCCGAGCCGCAGCCAAACGCCACCCGCGCTGATCTGTACCCCCGCTGGACAGTTCCGATGACCTGCAGATTTCACTTCCTCTATAGGTTTGCAGCATCGAATTTCGTTGTGCTGCACCGGATCCCATTTGACGCCAAACGGAACTAGGCGTAATGTGGGCCACGCGCAAGGCCGCCCAGTTACTCTCGAATACGACAAACAAACACCAATTTGCTTTGGTCTACGCGCAACTAGGTGCGCATCGCGAGCGCGGAAGCCCGGTGCCCGGCAAGTGGAGTCTGGTCGGGACCAATGAGGTGAATACGCGAACTCCCTCGGCTTTACAGACCGCCGGTCGACAGTCGAACCTAAGACCCCTGGATGCGCACCTATGCCCGCAGACTCCATATCGCCACCGCCCCTGGTGTACTCGCTCAATGAAGTCGCCGGTAAACGGCTGCCATGCACTGTGCGCTGGCTAGCCGACAAGCTGCGCGCTGGCGAGTTCGTTGGCCACAAGATTGGCCGAACTTGGGTCCTTACGGAGGACGACATCAATGAGAACATCAGACGTTGCGCGGTCGGATGCGAGCCCGAGTCGTCTGACGAAACCAAAAAAATCGGCTCACAACGGCTCAATTCGATGACACGGACAACCGCTCGACGGATGAGCCGGGGCGATCAGTGATGGCAGTGGAAAATGCTCCCGGCCTGGGAACCGGGAGCGACTCCAACAGCAACTTTGAGGACCTCAACCTCGCCTTCGAGGATACTGGATACCGCTTTCTCGACCATGACACCATTTACGCACGGGGTGCGTGGTTGTACCGGGACGCGGGCTGGTGTGGCGTGCTGCCGCTGCCCCCGGCGTCAAAAAGCCCGCCGCCGAAGGGATTTACTGGCTACGACGGCCTATGGCCGACTGACCAGCAGATCAATGACTGGATCGCTCGCGAGCGTGCCGATGCGAATCTTGCGCTGCGGGTTGAGTATGGCGTCATAGGCATCGATGTTGACGCTTACGGTGCCAAGACGGGCAGTAAGACCCTGCGGGAGGCCGAAAGACGTTGGGGTGCTCTTCCTCCCACGTACCGCTCGACCGCGCGAGTCGGTGACGAGGTCAGCGGTATCCGCGTATACACAGTCCCTCTCGGTGTTCTGTTCCTGCCCGAGGTCAAATTTGAGGAATTAGGTCTCGCCGACATCGAGCTGATCCAGCCCCATCACCGTCTTATCTGCGCATGGCCATCCATCCACGCCAAGACCGGGGAGATGTATCGGTGGTACGCCCCCGATGGGTCGCTGATGTCAGAAGATTTAGTGCCCCATGTGGAGGACCTACCGCAGCTGCCGAAAAAGTGGGGTGAGGCGTTGTCTCGGGATGCACTGCGCGAGGCGGTCTTTGACGGATCTGCCCCCAACCGGACCAGAGCTGCCCGGGAGCGGATCAATGAGGCGCTTTACGAGCGAATCGTTGCATTGCTGGACAACGGTGCACCTGATCGGGTGGTGGCCGCACGGCTGGAGCGTGCTCTGACTGATCTGGTGGGCGGCGAGGGTGCTCGCCATGACACCACTCGTGACCACGTGGCCGGTCTGATGCGGCTGCACTCAGTGAAGCGGGTTGGCGTACCCCGGGCGCTTGAGCAGCTCTACACCGCCTATGTCATGGAGGTTGCCGATACCCGTCCCCGGCCAGTCGCCGAAGCCGAGTTCCTGCGGCTTATCGAGGGTGGTGCTGCCCTAGTTGCGGCCACCATGCCTGACCGTGACGGCTACACGATTTTCGACGCCGGGACGGGTGAGCACGATACCGATGGGGTGCGCCAGGACGCGCCGTCATGGAGCCCTGTAGACCTGACCGGCCTGCTGGCGGGTGAAAAGGAGGCTTTGCAGCCCACGCACTTCGAGCGCGCCGACGGCCAATGCCTCCTTTATCCGGGATTGGTGCACAGCGTGCACGGCGAATCCGAGTCCGGGAAGTCGCTGATCATGCAGACAGAATCCGTGCGGGTGATCAGTGAAGGCCACGATGTCCTCTACATCGACTTTGAATCAGATGCGGAATCGGTGATTGCGCGCCTTCGCGAGTTTGGCGCTGACCCCCAAGCCATCGCAGACCGCTTCCACTACGTGCATCCCGAGGTCCCACCGGAGTCGGCGGAGGAGCGGCAGGCGTGGACCCAAATGCTCTCGCGCAGCTACGACTTAGTGGTTATCGACGGGGTCACTGATGCGCTGGGCATCTTCGGCTGCTCAACGAAGGACAACGACGAGGTCGCCCGCTGGATCAGGACGGTGCCCAAAGAGATCGCGACCCGTACCGGCGCGGCTGTCGTGCTAATCGATCACGTCACCAAGGACCCGAACACCCGCAACCGCTGGGCTATTGGCGGTCAGGCCAAGATGGCCGGGCTTACCGGCGCGGCCTACACCGTCGATGTTGTCGCACCGTTGGGCCGCGGCAACCGGGGCGAAGTCGTGCTGCGGGTTGCCAAAGACCGTCCCGGTGCTGTCCGGGCCGCCTGTGGTTCCTACAACAAGAAGGATCGCACCCAGGAAGCGGCGCGGGTAGTCGTGGACGCCAGCATCGAGCCACCGGCGATAACCGTTGAAGTCCCAAGAACAGCACACGCCACCAACTCGGGCGAACTGCAGTCATTTCGACCGACCGTGCTGATGGAGCGCGTCAGTAAGGCGATCGAGGGAGCCCCGGAGGGATTGACCAAGACGCAGGCGGCAACTCAGGCTGGCGGCAAGAAAGAGTCGGCGATGAAGGGCTTCGACATTCTGCTGGCCGAACAGTACGTGGCAAACACCAGCAGTCGAAGGGGACACCCGCTCTATACGTCGGTCAGACCGTACCGACAGCTGGAAGACCCACTGTCAGACTGCTACTCGGGCTTGGGAACTGATCCGCCATGCGGATAGGTGAAAAATGGGTACTTCCGGTTCCCGGTTCCTATACCGGGGAACCGGGGAACCGGTCAAAGCAGTTCCTCGGGAACCTCAGGGGAACTGTTGGGAACCAATACATCTCAACTTGGACCCTGAGGGGCAGCGGGGCGGCGGGAGCGCCCGTTAGCACACCGAGTTGCGGTGTCCACTTCAGCGAATCAAAAACACCATCAAATCAGGGAGAGCACTGCCCGTACGACCTGATGGAAGGACGACAACATGAGCTTTCAGGACGACGATCGAAAACACGCCTACGCACTTCTCTCCCGCGACATCCGGCGCCTGACGGCAAAGGTTCACCGCGCCGATATCCCTGCTGCGGCAAGGCAAGAGATCGACGCGGACCCGGTGCAGCTGGAGGCAAGGCTGTGGCTGGTGTCGTTCCACGACCCTGCCGCTGGTGTGCTCATCCAGGATCAGGCCACCTACTCAGATGGGTGTCCTGTCACCACGACAATCAGGCGGGGTGGCGGGTTCCTCACGCTTTTGCACAGCCCGGATTCGAAGGATGAGACTCACAGAGAGGCAGAGGACCTCGACGAGAGCTGTGGCCTGGTGACGCATACGAACCTCCCTGCAGTTCATCGGAGGACGGCTGGAAATGAAACTAAAGCAATGAGCCTCGATCTCCAGCGCAGAGAACCGCGCTGTCGCATCTGCCGCGACGAAAGTGTGCGGGTTTTGGTCAATCGGCTGCTGGACTGGCGTGGCGTGCCACTTCGGGACGGCGGAAAATCGCACAAAGTCACCTATGCAGACATCCTGCGCGACCTGGAGCCGCTAAACGAGGGACGCGGCAAAAGGGACCGCATCACCTATGACTCGCTTTGGGTTCACGCCAAGCGTCACTATGACCTCGCGGGGATAGAGGCTCGCTGGACAGCGCAACTAGACAAGATGCTGCGCGATGCTTGGGGGATAACTGTAGAACTGTTAGAACAGCCTCGAACGAATAGCCACTAAGTACGAAAAATTGGTCGACGAGGCGTGCTACTTGCTCACTGCAGCCAAATGGCACACGCAAATTGGGTCGAAGGACCCTATTGCGAGATGGTTAAGGGGGCGGAGCCTAGGGGCAAGTCGCGGTAGCGCGGGGCAAGGTTCGTGGCCGCAGTCTCGGGAGGGGGAGTTGACTTGGCGACGCTTCGGCGTGGTCTACGTAGTGGGCCGATCAGAGCCATTGTTGGTGCTGCCGCAGTTGGTGCGGCACTAGCTCCTGTGGTGACAGGCATCGCCCCGAAGGCGTGGGCCTGCACCACCGCGGAGAGCCCCAATCTCGTGTGCTCAAACGAGCAGCAGTTTGTCGACGATCTCGCCGCTCGGGGTATCACCGCAACTCGTTCTCCGCGTGGGCTGGCGAACCTGGGCTGGCAGATCTGCGGCGATCTTGAACAGGGCCGCCCGCAGGATGTCGAGGCGAACCGGGTTTACGCCTACAACGTAGCCGCGGGCAATGACGGATCGCGGGCAATCGTGGCAGTCGCGGTCGCCGACCTGTGCCCTCAAGCCGTCGAATCACACTATCGCCCAACCGGCTACCAGCCGACGTACAACTTGCCGTGACAAACCGAGCTTGCGGCACTTGGTTGGCCGTCTTGTTTTCCGCCGATGTATTTAAAGCGTCTACCGCGGCGGTTTGCTGCAAGTAATCTAGCTTTCCAGCAGTATTAGCCCATGTGCATTAGTTCAGGGTAAAAAGGGAGGGGCGAACCGTGGGTTTCCGTAGTGCTCTAGTGTCGTCGATATTGGCAGTCTGCTGCGCAGTCGGCATCTCGATCGCTCAGTTAGCGTTCGGCGACACTCGGGCGGCTCCGCTTCCAACTGCACCAGTCGTCGGCGAGCCCTGCAATGACCTCGACAAGCTCGGGTATGACCCTTCGGCCGGGCAGATTGTGTGCACAGGTACGAGTTGGGCGCATTCTGTCACGCCGGTTGGTGTTCACGCGCTCGGATCGCCTTGCATCCCATCCGCCGATGAACGGCAGATGTCAAGCTCTACTGATGGCCATCTGATTTGGTGCTCCTACCAAGGGGTGTGGGCGCTATACAGGCCATGACCGGGCTGCGGTGGAAGTCGGCCAAAATGAGTGGTTCGACACAGCGTGCATCTTTTTCTCGACGCAAGGGGGTTGGCGATGCGGATTACGGCTCTACGTAGTCCTTAATGCGGAAGAGGAGCCACGTTTCATCACCGTCTGTCCCATATCGCCGAGCGCTGACTCGCCAATCATCAGACTGCCCTCCTGGCGTCCGGTGTCGGCCTATGAAAACCGCATGCGTAATTCGTATGCATACTGACATGGCTACTGTGCCATTAGCGCGGCGCACCCCACACTGCTGAGGTGCAATAAGAGCTAGCAGGCCAGGGTCGCTTGAGGTCCAAAGTCACTTCTTCGAGGAAACACCCGCGCAACTAATGGAATAGGCCTACGGTTGATTGGTATCTAGAGATGGCTCGGATTTTGGTGGTTAAGGAATGAAACGCTCGCACGCGCGTCGTCTGCGCGGTAACGGTCGTGAGTCATCGTTTCAGCGCGGTGCTCAACGACACGATGATGCGTGCGCCATGCGGAAGCTCAAAAGGCATGAAATGATATCCGTTCGTCGCGCGAAGGTCCTTGCGCTCTCGGCGCTGGTTTGGAGCGGCATCGCGGTCGCGAATAGCGGATGCTCGGCGGCTGACTCGTCCGACGATACGGCATATCAGACTGGATACAGCATTGTCACTGCAGGCGATTCCGCGTCGATGACCATCCAAGCGGCGCGAGAGATGGCAAATCAGACGCCCGACCAATTCTGCCAGTATGAGTTGTACGAGATCAAAGTGAATCCACAGTGGCTACTGAGTCACACCACTGTCACGTTCGATCCAGCGAAAGTGATCAAGCATGGTGATGAATTTGTTCGGGGGTGCGTGGACGGCCTCCACCGAAATGGTTACTGATGTTCGAAGGGAACTACAAGTATCGTGCGGCCCTGTCCCGCGGAGCGATGATAACACCAGACGGACAGCCACTATGAAGAAGGGTCGCAGCAGAAACACTGCTCCGAATGCTGCCGCACTCGCACGCCCGTGTGGCACTGGAGGTGAAGCGCTCCAAACCTCTACCGGTTACAAAAAGTAAGGGGTCGACATAACGATGAGAAAGCAACTATCGGCAGCGGCGGTCGGATTGATCGTCGGACCGGTCTTAGGATTGGGCGTGGCCCACGCTGACGATGGTAAGTACTCAGCATGTGTAAACGCAGGCATCGACACAAACAATTGCCACCTGATCATCAACCAAGCTGCAGAGACAAATGCCTGCCATATGGCCGTAGGAAACGGCAATCTGGTAGAGGCGTTTCTTAACAACCAGGGCTACAGCGAACAAATGGCCCGAGTTGGGGCCGCCATTGCCTGTAGGTGACTTCTCACAGGTAGGTGACATAGGAAAGTCTGGCCCTGCGGCGGGGGCGACGCGCGCGTCACGCCCGCGATTGTCGGACTCCTGTCATAGCGTTGCTGGCACACTTCGATCTAAGGGGGACTGATGCTCGGGTTCGCAACTGTGGACAGGCAACCAACGGCAAACGCGACCGCTGTCTGGCTTACCTGCCGTCTTGACGGATCACGGGTCGATCACACCAATGCGGTGGTTATGGCGCACAACGACGAGCGATACGACGACAAGCTTTGGGCGCTGACTGCTGACCGGGCGGTCGTCCTTACAGAGGGTACGACGCCACCGATGGCATTCGCCCACTACCTGACCATCTACAGCTTCAGCGAACTGATTGATGAGACCTCTGCCTGCCAGCAGCTCATCGGTGACGCGGTTGCCGACTACGCAGTGCGGACGAAGAACAAGAATCTGGTGGTCCCCGACTTCCCCGAGCCCCCGACGATGAAGACCGACGATCGAGACGAGCCTGCATATCGCGCTTTGTCAGTTGCCAACTTTGTAGCGGCCGTGTGGTCGGCATGGCTTTCGACTGAGGAGCAACGGCTCCGGCGAACGATCAATCCCAAGACCTCCACGCCCCCGTGGATCATGCCCGAAGCACTCTGCAGCCCCGATATCGCCGAGTTTCCCACTAAGTTTGCGCAACTCGTCCAGCCGGAACCGGTGACGCGATGCTCGACTATGTAGCCATCGACTTCGAGACCGCCAATTCCTACCGCGGTTCGCCGTGTGCGGTGGGCCTCGTTCGCGTCCGCAACGGACTACCGGTGGCGGAACGCCGTTGGCTGATTCGGCCTCCCGAAGCAGTCGGCCACTTCGACTGCTTCAACACCTTTATCCACGGCATCAGCGAGGATATGGTCGCAGATGCACCGCGCTGGAGAGACGCACTGGCGACAATCATCGACTTCATCGGCGGCGATGTGGTGGTCACCCACAACGCCGGGTTCGACATCGGCGTCATTCGTTATGCATGCGCGGCGGATAACATCGAATGGCCCGAGATCCGCTTTCTATGCACGATGGTCCTCGCACGCCGTGCGTTATCGCTGCCGTCCTACCGCTTGCCTTTCGTTGTCGATGCCCTTGGCTGCTCGATGGACGACCACCACGACCCGCTCTGCGACGCCCGTGCCGTCGTGGAGGTGATTCGCGGGTTGGCCCGCACTCACGATGCAGATGACCTCAACGTCCTGGCTGATGCGGTCGGTGTCCGTATCGGTCACATGCACAGCGGTGTCTACCGAGGCAGCGTGTGTGTTGGTTCGAATGCAGGAGGTCTGTCGCGACTCTTGCGGGCGGAGCTGAATCCCGACGCCGATCCCGATGGCTACCTTTACGGTCGCGTCGTCGTGTTCACCGGCGCTCTGATGTCGATGACTCGGCAGATTGCATGGGATGAGTGCTCGCGGGTCGGAGCGGTCGCCGAGAAGTCAACGACGAAGCGCACCAATGTGCTCGTCATCGGGGACATCAATCCTGCCGTGTTGCGGCCCGGGGCCGAACTGACCAAGAAGGCGCAGAGGGCGTTTGAACTGCAAGACGCGGGTCAGGACATCGAGGTAATGACCGAAGACGATT
This sequence comes from Mycobacterium sp. NGS19, assembly GCF_059813155.1. Lineage (NCBI taxonomy): Bacteria > Bacillati > Actinomycetota > Actinomycetes > Mycobacteriales > Mycobacteriaceae > Mycobacterium > Mycobacterium sp. NGS19. Next base: position 407,395 of record NZ_JCALEB010000003.1, on the reverse strand, counting down.
TCTTGCGCTGCCTCGACGGGAAGCCCCTATTGCACGGGGAGGTGCTGCTGGATGCAGCCGCCCAGCAGGAGGGTGCAATTGCGGCGGAACCTGTCTCAAGTCGCATTCGCAAAATGCCGCTACTGGAACGGCCAGTGCCCGAGCCGCCAAAGCCGTTCCCGCCGCCGAAACCGCTACGTCGAGAACGCATCCTGACAGACCAAACGTGTTGCGCGGACAGATGCACGAAAACCGCTGCATTCAGAACAAGGTCGAAGCCGACGTGGTGCGACGAACATATTGCGGAGTTGCAACGACGGGGTGGGATCAAGGCCCTTGAGCCGTTCACGCACCCCGACGACTGGCAATTGACCGAATGCCTGACGTGCACCGTGCAAGCGCATTACCGCTTCATCTACACCCTCGACAAGAACCGCTACGGTGAGCCGACCTGCCGAGCCTGCTTCTGGCGTGAATGGGCTGCAGACGCACGGGCGCTGCAGGGAGCATGGGCTAAGCGGGAGCCGGTGCCCCATGAGGAAGCCAAGGCGTTCGCTGAAGAACATGGCTTCGACTACCTGGGGCCACTCACCGCTCCTTCGCTGCCCGACGACCCTCACCACACGCGCTGCCGACGGTGCGGCAAGATCAGTGCCGAGCGGTTGGGCGACATCGCCTTCGGTTGTACCTGCGCACACCGTGCACCCAGCAACTCGGCACGTTAGCCACAAATCCGATTCCGATGCCCGTCGCGATGAGAATGGTTTGTTCCGGCATGTCGGCATTGTGCCGGTGGGTTTCACTGAAGCGGGTCATTCTCGTCCCCGGGGAGTCGTTCAAGCTCGCGGCTTATGCGAGCAAGGCTGACGATGTATTGACATGCTTCCCGTAGCTTCCCTAGCGAGTCCTTGGGCCAGTCAGAAAGCGGTGGAACAGTCATCATGTGGTCGAGCAGTCTGTTACGGCGTTCGAGATCTTCACCGTGCTCGGCCATGGTCATGAGCAAGTTGTGTAACGCCGCGTCACCCGGCTCTACAACATCGAATCCCATGCTCGGCACCGTAGAGGCAGCCACCGACAACACCTTGCCCACCTTTGCCGGTGTGCACTTGCCCGGCACAGGCCGACCTACGGCCCGGCTAACGATGTGGCCGGGCCCTCTCCAGGGATTCCGGCATTGTTAACGCCGTAGTAGAGCCCGGCCACTGTAAGCATCAGAGCTCCGGCCCAACCACTTCAACCATCCGCTCACCCGCGAGCCGATGTGCACCCCGATCCCGCCGATGTCATCACCGCGGAGTCGCACTCGCCGGTGTGCAACCCCGCGCGCACCTCGATACCGAGCGCCTGCACCGCGTCGCGGATCGCCATCGGCAGCGGATCGCTCGCTGCGGGCCGTCGAGCATTGCGAGGAAGCCGTCGCTGGATGTGTTCACCTCGCGGCCTCGGAAGCGGGCGCCCAGATGTTCCTCGTTCACTCGGTTCGGTTGAGGCGATGCTTTCAAACTTCAAGCGTCACAATGCGAAGAGCGCGTACTCAACGACATCAGGTGCTTGCAGCCATGTGGGATTCGATGCCCACCCTTCGGCTAGTCGCAGGTAGCGCATGTAGTCGGCTGGGCGCACGAATCCCTTGGCCGGCACGGTCTCGGGCGCAACCTTGTTCAAGGACGCTCGAACTCGTTTGTCGAGGACCAGTGGGCGGGGCCGATGATCGGTCGTGTATCCGGCGAAGTAGAGCAGCTTCGTGCCGAACGACATGTTTAGGCCATTGATCTTGTGGGTGTTGAGCAGAGCGTGCCAACCCGCCGCTGCGCCTTCGTTGCGGGTGGCCTCAACGATCATTGCGATCTTGTCGGCGGCACCGTCCTGGGCGAGCACGGCCTGAGTGCGAACGGGACCATAGTCTTTGGGCTTGTATCCCCACGCCATCGCCATCAAGAACAGTTCGACTGGGTCGCCATCGGCGTGGGCATGGATATAGCGCCGGGCTATCCCGCCCGCTTCGTCCGAGTGAGCTTTGAGTTCGGCGTGTGCTTTTTCATGCCCAGCGAACGCCGTGGTCCATCGTTCGGGCACCCACCTGATTCTCTGCGCATCCACATCCTCGATGCTGCACTTACGGAGGGGTTCGGGAAAGGCGTCGCTCATAGGCCTTCTCCGATCGCCCGAGAGTGCAGCATGACAGCAACGTTATGACATGTCGTCGACACCCGCCTGTGCACGCACGGACTATCTTGACTCAGTCGAATAACCACTAAGTACGAAATTTGGTCGGCGCGGCAATCGGTCATCGGACTCCATTGCGCCATCGCGGTACGCCGCCCGAACTGGGCCGAAACAGGGTCCCCGTCCTAGCGTGCATATCCTTGCTGCACGAGCCACTGAGCCCCCCTGTCGCAGCCCTTCAGCCACCGGTCGGTGACAACAGAGACATTGCGGGGGCCATACAGCGTCTCCTGGTAGAGCTGCAGCTCGCCCTTGCAATATTCCTGGCGAAGCTTGGCATCGGAAAGAGTGAGCGGATCAATGCCCTGGGTCCGGCTCTTCCCGTATGCCTGAAGGCCGTCATGTTGCATCGCGCTAAAACCGATCGACTCCGACGTGGCAGGGTCTAGGGCGTTGGCCGAGGGGTCGGCCGAAGCAATTCCCGTGCTGAGCAGGACCGCAACCCCGAGGAGGGTGAGCAGGTTGCCCAAATGTTTAAGATGTCTAGTTGACATTTTCGCTCCCATGGTCGTCGAGGCCTTTGCTGGCTGTACCCATGTTGGGTTGTTCTCTCCGTTCGAATAAAGGGTCTTTGGCCACTTGGGGATGCATACCTGAGTCACTGCTGGGGTGTGCCGTTGACCCGGAATATCGTTGCCGTGACGATTCCGACTCCATCGCATCCGTGAAGGTAGACGGTGGCGAATTGCCCACCGCCGAGACCCCGGCACACGAGCACTGCCGCTGAAAGTCCATCGTTGGAGCCGATCTATGGCCCGGTTACTCCTGGCCAGCCGGGAGGCGGTGTCGGTGAAGGTCCGGTCGGTGTGATACCCCGCGCCGACGGCGTCGTGCTGCAGATCTATGGACGGCTCTCCGGAAGACACCTGAAGGTATGCAGTGATGCGCAGGGCGTATAGAACCACTGTGGTCCGGCAGTTCGTCCGGTGTCATACCACGAGAAAACGAAGGTGCGCGCTCAGCAGTTGTGTAGTGCGATGTCCTTGGCCACGTAGGGGTCATAACCGCGACTAACGACATAGTTAGTCACGGCGCGAATGCAGTCACTGTTGGCACTAGTTGTCACAATGTCAGCAACCGTCGCACAGGTAGCGTCACGGTAGGTGCCCACATGGTGTACTTCCTGTGGGATGAGCAAGTTGCCGAGCTCACAGTACGTATCGGCATGGGCAGTGGGACCCGTGCCCACAAACGGGACCGACAGGGTGACAGATAGGGCGGCAAACAACTTGATCACCAGACCAGTATGATCGCCAGACAATCGTGGGTCTCGAAAACGATGGCAACGCGATGAAAGCGGCACGCCACCGGCTTTGGGACGCACGATCTTGGGCGGCGAGAGCAGCCACACACGCATAAGTGCAGTTGACGGAGGATGCGCACGAACCGGCTGATTGAATCGCCACAGGTAGGCGGAACCGGGTTGGCCTATCAGAAGCCTTTGCCTCGCATGCTTCGAAGTTAGGTCGGCGGCAATGGAGTCGCGGGAGAAGCAACGAGCGGATGACCACCATTCGGTGGCACGCGCGTCAGATCCTCAAACGCAATCCCAGCCCACTAGCAGGATTTATTCGTTGCTAAACACCTTCGAGCTGCCGCCTAACGACCGAGCACGCGCCGACCATTATCGCGAAATAGAACACATCTGAGACGGCTCAATCACACTCCGGGCCAAGCTTATTGGCCAAGGTCATGCCGTCTCGGAAGTTTGTCTCAGATGGGCTTGTCTCACCGACTGCGGTGCCGCCGCTTCTGAGACTGTTGCCATCACTGCGTTGAGCGATGGCGTCGAGTTGAGCAGTCCAAACCCGTACCGTTAGCCAGACCCGTTGAGATACAATAAAAGTGCTTCACGAGTTGCCGTCGTTAAGCTCCGACTGGACGGCACGCCAACCCCACGCTCGTTGGGTGGCTCGGATGACGAAGCGGCCGACACCAGCCGGTGTCGGGCAAGAGCGCCTCCTACACGGAGGCCCAGGATTGCGGGAGTGCCTATGACTGCTTCTGTTTGGGATTTTTCTGGCACCGATGCACAGTGCACCTCATACAAACCAGGCCATCTAGTCCACTGGATTCAGTTCAACCACTCCCTGCGCGAGCCGTCGGGCGCTGTCCCTGTAACCGCGGCAGTCGACGATGATGGCGTGATCCACATCAAGGGTGATGACCTGTCTCTATTGCGGTGGAATCACCGTCCAGCGCTGCTACGAGATGCGCTGCGCCGCTTCGGCGGAATGGCGGTGTGGAAGCCGCGCTGGCAAGTTTTGGCGGTCCCCACCGAAGCGTTCGTTGGGGGTGCGCGCAGCGTCTTCAGCCTCGCAACGGTCGACCAACGCCACGACTGCTATGTCAATGACGCGGGCAAATGACGATCATCACCCACGCAGCGGACAATGGCGCGCAAGAGGTGAGCACCGGCACCCTCATCGGCTACACCCGCGTCTCCACGGTCGCACAAACGCTTGATCAGCAGAATGCGGCGCTCGCAGCGGCGGGCGTGACAAAGACGTTCTCGGACGTGATGTCGGGTGCCCGCGACGACCGGCCTGGTCTTGCTGCGCTCATGGAGTACGTCCGTGCGGGCGACACGGTGGTGGTGTGGAAGCTGGACAGGCTGGGCCGCAACATGATCCACATTCTGCAGACCGTCAAGGAACTCAGCGCCAGAGGCGCGACGTTGGTGTCGACCACCGACGGCATCGACTCGTCAACCCCTGCCGGTCGCATGATGATCGGCGTGCTGGGATCGCTGGCCGAATACGAGCGTGAGCTGGTGAAGGAACGCACCGCGTTGAAGCGCCAAGCATCTCGAGAAAACGGGAAGAGGTTTGGCCGACCCAAGAAGGTGACCGGCGCCCAACACCTCGCCACCGCAAGGCGGATGAAGACCGACGGCCACACGGCCAAGGACATCGCCAAGTACCTCGGAGTCAGCCGCGCCACCCTCTATCGGTACCTGGTCGACGAATCCCTGTAACCCCCGACGGGGGGCTGCGCTGGTTTCGCCCCCGACGGGGGTGTTTCAGATGCGGTTTACCCCCGGCGGGGAAGGGATCCCATCCCCGTCGGGGGTGCAGGAACCCCGCCACCCCCGCAGGGGGAAGGCGCAACCTTCGGCTCCGCGCCTGAGTGTTCAAGTCCGGCATGACATCACGACTCAACAAACTTCACGGCCCTACGCCTCGGTGGAGTAAAGGAGACGGCCATGACATTCTCAACGACACAGATTGACCGCGCTTGCGGCGTACTGCTCGGCACCGCAGCAGGAGACGCCCTTGGTGCGGCTTATGAGTTCGGCCCACCTCGCGGCCCCGACCTTGAGGTCGCCATGGTCGGCGGCGGAGCCTTCGGCTGGGAACCCGGCGAATGGACCGACGACACGTCTATGGCGATTGCCATCGCCGAGGTGGCCGCCACCGGAGCAGACCTGCTTCACGAGAAGGCGCTCGATGCGATCGTTACCCGCTGGCATGAGTGGATGCTTAACGCCAACGATGTTGGTGTTCAGACACGGTCGGTTCTCAGCCGAGCAGCCCGACACGGCAGCACGGCGGAAGCGGCACGCATGGAATCAGCAGCGCTACACAGGTCAACTGGCAGATCTGCGGGCAACGGTTCATTAATGCGCACCGCACCCGTCGCACTGGTCTACCTCAACGATGAAGCAGCCCTGGTCGAGGCAGCCCGTGCGGCGAGTGAGCTGACGCACTGGGACCGTGAAGCCGGTGATGCGTGCGTGCTGTGGTGCCTCGCCATCCGTCACGCCGTTTTCACGGGAGAGCTGAACGCTCGAATCGGCCTGCCGCACATCGACAATGAACGCCGAGAATTGTGGGCATCACGGCTCGATGTCGCCGAGAAGGCTAAGCCGTCAGACTTCCACAACAACGGGTGGGTGGTGGAAGCGCTGCAAGGGGCATGGTCAGCGATCGCGACAACGCCGGTTCCGCAGGATGATCCGGCCAACGGAGTCTTCCGCGTCGACCACCTGCGCCTGGCGCTCGATGCGGCGGTGCGAGGGGGAGGGGACACCGATACCGTCGCAGCGATCGCCGGTGGGCTGCTCGGCGCTGCCTACGGCGCGTCGGCGGTTCCCGCGGAATGGCGTCGCATGCTGCACGGCTGGCCACGAATGCGCGCCCGTGACCTCGTCAATCTTGCATCCACCATTATCCGCGGAGGAGAGCCCGACTCCTTCGATTTCGCCTACAACGGCTACGAATTAGGTGTCCTAGTAAGGCATCCCTATGACGATGAGGTGTGGCTAGGAGACATCGGGGCGCTGCGGTCACTGCGCGATGGTGTCGATGCTGTCGTGTCGCTCTGCCAGGTCGGTGACGGGGACCTGCCAGCGCGCGCTGAACAGCTTGATGTTCGCCTGATCGACCAACCGGGCGTCAACGGCAATCTCGACTTTGTCTTGCTTGACACCGTGCGCCTCGTCGAACAGCTGCGCCGGGAGGGCCACACCGTCCTGATTCATTGCGTGCAGGCGCAGAGCCGCACGCCCAGCATCGCCGCCCTCTATGGCGCACGGCTCCGGCAGACAACCATCGAAGAGGCGCTTGCAGATGTAGTTGTAGCGCTACCTGGCGCTGATCCGATCCCGGAGTTTCGTGAGGCGATGCAACGACTTCACCCCGCCGCAGACTGAACTAGGACCACGAGCAGGTTAAAAGGTCAGAGACGCAGTTCGCCTCCCCCTCAGCGTTTTTCGTGTGGTCGACCAGATAAGAGGCTTGGACGCGCGGGTGTGAAATTCCCTCGGCATGAAGATGCGCTTACACATTTGCAATCGGAGTCCCACCTTTCCGGGTCGTTGCTTGTCGGAGCGGCGCTTGCTCGGTTGGAGGCTCAGATCGTGCTGGGTCAGCTTATCGACCGCACATCGAAGATCGAGGCGGTTGATATCGGTCGGCGGCTGCCGAGCCTCCTCGTGCGCCGTCTCGAACGACTCGAATTGGCTTGCGAGTGATGGGGTTCAGTCGATTGTTCACACTTCTGAGCGATGCAGGCTTTCGAGGGCATTGAGTCGGGCGCCGCGATGGTGAGCAGCTATCTGACACACCCTGGCTTCGTCGCGTCGAACCTGTTCGCCGAAAAGGAAACGGGCACAAGGCTTCGCTACGAGCGTCCTGTCCGAACGAAACTGAGGACACTGACGCGAAGCTTCATGTGTAAAAAACCGCGCGCGCGAAGTTCACCCGTCAGGCCAAGGCGAAGAACAAGGGCAGCGCCGTGGGTCGCGCGGCGGCTCGACGCGGCAAGTCGAAAAAGAAGCGCTAGCCGTGGCGCGTCGACCGGTTCGGCGCAAGGCGAAGCGCCCATACCACCGGGACGTGCGTGGCCGGTTCGCTCCGGGCCGGGTGCCGCCGAAGCGCAGAAGAAACGTAAGCGCCGCCGTCGTGCTGCCGGGGCGGTCGTCGTCGCCGGAGTCGTCGCCGGAAGTCAGGTCCATCCCGCCAGCCGCACGCGCACTGAGGTCCAGCGCCGTCGCATCGTTCGCGGCCATGTCGAGCGGGCCCCCGCCGACCACGAGCGAATGACCAGCTTGCGCGCTCGCGCGTTTCCGACAACGGCGGCCACCGGCAAGCCGTTCAACGCCCGCGCGGCGAGAGCCGAGGGCCGCAAGCTCACCAAGGGCTACCGAAAGGGCGTCAAATCGGTGCGGAAAGTGCGTCGAAAGTCTCGGCGTCAGTCCTCGCGGCCTGGCGGCAGGCGGCAAAGTGCCAGGACGGCTGGTGTGTCGGCATCCTGGTGTGTCGGCGCGAATGCCTACGATCCGCCCATGGCTGTAAACGAAGAGACCGGCCCGAATGCAACGACGGCGCACCCTCTACGGATGAGTGGTCGCAGCGCGTTTTACTCGTTTTCGTTCGATCTCGGGGCCGACCTCGACTACATCGCGCTTGCTAACGGCCTGTTGAAGAAGGACATAGCAACTGTTGCGGGATCGCCTACGCGCGATGGGTTGCGAGTAGGACGACGAGTGTCGAAAACTCATCGGTTCCATCGAAACGCCTCAAGAACCGCAGATTTTTACAATGCGTTGTATGACGAAGAATTCTCGATTGCGCGCCTATGGAGAATAGATAAACTCCAAACCTTGAAGATCATGTGGATTCTCCGATCTGTACTGTTGTCCGCCATCATTCGATGGGTGCGATCATCAGCAGGGCTAGAAGTGCGCACTGAAGATCAATCCGATCAACGAGAGACTTCTACAAGAAATTTTGCCGACAGCATTGACGACAGCCGAATGCGGATGAACGAAGCCATCGACAACATACGTGAAACATTTGTGCATCAATTGGTAATGGGTGCGATGCGACTCAGGCTGGAGCAGCAGATCTACTTTCCGAGATATTATGCGCAGCTGGAGCCGTTTATTCGCTTGGAGATGAACCGCTCGCATGTCACGGTCGGTGACTTCGAAGACGAGCCCATTGAGATATCGTTGATGATTCATCGAAGCGGCATCTGTATCTTAACTTTTGCAACTTCGGTAGATGCAGAGCTAGATTTCCGCGCGGCCTACAACGCCCTCTATGCGGGTGCTCGACACTTCGACGCTGTTAAGTTGTCGGAGCCGGTTTTTTCGTATCGTGGTTCACGCCCCGATATTGGCAACATTGAAATCCGAACCAAAGAAGAGATCCACGAAGGTCTCCGATGGTTTTCACTAACCCGTGATCAGTCAGAAGCAGCGGCTAGTCCGATCACGATGGTGGACATCTTTTACTTCTATCGGCACGTTATAGAGTCGGTTGCTCGGCGTGAGATGAAATACGAGTGGCGCTGCTTCAGCACACTGTTTGTGGGAGAACCCGTCTGCGGCTGCGTCGGTTCGGAGGCTAAACAAGTTCACGATGTCGAACTTGGACAGTTGCTCATCCGCTCCCTGTCTCCGTACCCGGTCAAAGATGAGTTTCGCAAAGAACTTCTCGAAAACTATCTAGTCACCACTCATGCCGAAATGTGGCTGTCGGCTGGGTGCGCCATACATACATATTGGAATCGACGGGATATCGACTACCTGAGTGATATTGAAGTGATCGAGCCCATCGAATTTGCTATTCTGCAATACAGCCAAGTGGAGGCAGTCGATACAAGAACCGTCAATGTTTCCGTAAAGGATCGCGATCTGTTTGATGCGCAACGACAGATCGCAACTAACATGCCAGAGTATGGCCGGAATTTGATGTCTAACGTCGATGCGCCCCGCATAATCTCAGGTTTGAGTGATCTGCTCACCACGCCTCAAATTGCGACCCGAATCAACGACCGAGTGAAGGTGCTCGAAAGTATAGTGAACACTCGTTTTACCCGCAGGCAGTCACGTCGCTCACTTGCTATCTCGTCGATTGGTCTCATTGTCGTGATTGTGCTGCTACTGCCGCGCGTCGACGAAATGGTTAGAAAACTATTAGTACTTACGCCGACATCTGGCATGATGACGACTATCGTCGACTTTTTCGGCACGCAGGATCGCGCGACATTAGCGCTCTACTGGCTTTTCCTAGCAGTCACCGTAGTCATATTCGCGCTATTTACGATGCGCGTATCTCGTTCGCGCCTGCGGCGGCAGCGGCGCAACTTCGGTTACCACACGACGCATGAGGTGGCGCTTACCCGCGACGCGCAACGTGACGGAGATCAATCGAACTCATCGGCCGCCGAGAACCCGACATCGCCAGCTAATGAATCCGGCCCGCCAGCGAAGACAGCAGATAGTTGAGATTGTTGAGTCCCGCCACCAGGGCGGTGTGTGGTGGGCTATACTGGCTGGTCAGACCCACTTTTTGGCGTGGTGCCCCCGGCAGGATTCGAACCTGCGGAGTGCCGACCACAGCACTGAGTCGAGAGGCGGTGCTATGTCCGTCACCTCCTACGCCCAGCTTATTACTCTCCCGCTTGGCCGTCTCCTCGATCAACTGGATGTCTGTCCAGCCCGTCTGGTCGGGCTCATCGCGATCGGCACGCAGGCGCCGCGGACCTTGTGATTGGAGACATCTTGCTTAGGTAATGGCGAACTGCTCACCGTGGCAGAGGTCGCTGCCCTAACGCCGTTCTCCGGACGTTGGCTATTGGCGCCAGGCCGGATCAGGTGGACCCGAGACGATAGAACTGCGACGACGGTGATGCATCGCTGGGACGATGTCGAAGCATGGCGGAAGCGCAAGGAGTGTCTTGACGGCGTCAAGAGCTGACACGTAAAGGCCTGGTCACGAGCCGTAGCGAATCGGAGCGAGATGTAGTGAACCCGCAGATGAATGCGCATTTTGCCAGGTAGAAGCTCGGGTTCGATTCCCGGCAGCTCCACTGAGTTAACGCAGGCGCATCGAGAAACGGTGGTCGCCACTCGCGCAAGGGAGTTTCCCGCCTGACGTAGCGGGTATGGGGCGCATCGTGGATTCCGTCATCGACGTCGTCGCTGAGGACGACGCCAGGACGGATTCTCAGTCACGGCGACGCAGGTGGCGTCGTGCCGGATGGATCGTCGGCTCACTCGTTGCGGTCGTCGCCTGCTCGGTGTATCTCGTGCAAGCTGCGACCGGATACCTGATGGATCTGTCGGTCTTTCGGGATGCGGGTTATGCCCTGACCCACAATTTGCCGTTGTATCAAGGCTTTTCGAGCTCGTCGGGGTTTCCGTTCATCTACCCGCCGTTCGCGGCTGTCCTGTTCGCGCCGATGGTGGCCGTGCCGGCAACTGCGTTGCAGATTGGGTGGAGCGCGTTCAACCTGCTCTTGGTGTGGTGGACGTTGCGCACCATCCTCAATCGCCTCAATGTCCCGTCGCACAACTGGACCGCGGTTGCCGCCCTCGGGCCGGCCCTCCTGCTGGAGCCGGTCAGATCGAATTTCTCCTTCGGCCAGATCAATATCGTGCTGATGGCCCTGGTCGTGGCCGATTGTTTCGGCGCGCTGCCTCGCGGACTTCGGGGCGCAGGCATTGGCATCGCGGCCGGCATCAAGATCACCCCGGCTGCGTTCGGCCTGCTGTTGCTGTTTCGGCGTGACGGTTCGGCGATCGCCCGAGCGCTGACCGCCATCGCTGCGACGGCGGTCATCGGTGTCGTCGTGAGTCCTGGAGATTCGAAATATTTTTGGGGCGTCGAGTTCTTCCGCACTGATCGAGGGGGCGGTCCCGCGATTGACGGTAACCAGGCGATCATCGGAGTGATCGCACGGTCAGGCGTTACCGGTGTCGCGATGGATGTGCTGTATGTGCTTGCCGTGGTCGCGGTCGTCGCCGCAGTGGTGTTTGCCGGACGTCGGTTCAGCCGGGCGGGACACCATGTCGTCGCCACCGGTGTCGTCGCGCTGGGCGCTCTGCTAGCAGCGCCATTGGCGGTCACACATCACTGGGTGTACATCGTGCTCTTGATCCCGCTGGTGATCGCCCGGCAATACCGACGATGGCGACCGATGCTGATCGCGGCTCTTCTTGTATTCGCCGCCGGTCCGCATTTCGCGCTGCCGGTTCGCGTTCCGGGAGCCGAGACCGTGCTGCGTCACGCCATCGGTAACGCGCAAGCGATCACCGGTGTCGCGCTGTTGATCGGCGCGGTGATTGCTGCGCGTTCCCTCCGTGTGGCCGAGGACGAGATTGCGCCGCAAGCCTGCAGGCGACGCCTCAACTCCCGCAGCTTGGTTGTAAACCAGATGCCACAATAGGTTTCGCAGCGCAAAGGGCACTTAGCCCTAGGCTAGAGTGCTTGGTACACGCGCTATTCGCCGTCTGCCTCAGGGGTGTGGGGTCAGCCCGTAGACAGCCCAGCAGGGCTGCATCGAATGCACGTTGCGGAAGACTTGGCCGCTGGCAACCATCATCGGAACGCCATCGACCACCTGGCAATGCATATCCGCGAGGTCGATGCCCTGCGGTTGTTGCGGCTGAGGAACCTGATTCAGGCCCTGCTGGACACCGTCGGCGATCTGATTGGCGATTCGTCCAGCCGGGTTTTGTTGGTCTTGGCACTGCTGGTTGTTCTGGTCGCATGGGGCCGGATCGTCGGCACTGGCGATGGGCGCCCCCCATATCAGACAGCCGGCGGTGCTCAACACGAACGCGGACGCAATGAGCCTGGTTGAGTGTTTCAAGACAGTTTCCCTTCGTTGATTATTTGCTCACGCAGCGCTAACGGCTGACACGGCATCAGGCACCGACGCATTTGCGAGTCTCATGACTGAGCCTGCGCTTACAGGCGTTATTGCTCGACGACGCGATAGGGCTGTTGCATCCGCCGCCCGCTCGGGGCGAGTGAACGCAGTACGACAGTCGATTGCTGGGGATTTCACAGGAAACCGAGAATCGGTTGCATACTGCTGTCACCTCCGCGCGAATCCAGACCGAAAGCCGGGAAACGAGGGGCCCGAATCAACGGTAAAGGTCAGAAGCTGACCGTGACCCGTTCCTGTTCGGGACGTTGGTCATGGAAGGTCGCCGGACTGTCCGGGCTATGCGCCGGCGCCGAAGCTTTGGAAGTGATCGAAGTAGCTCAGCGCTGACCTATCCCGCTCAGATTGCGAATCGCTTGAATTTCGGTGTCCTGATAGGCCCGTCCATCGGGTCGAAGAAGGTCGTGAAACCACACTTTCGGAGGCGCTGTGTACGGGTGATCCCACGAATCCCACGGATAGTACGTCTGAGTCTTGCCAGCCACCAAGCCCCAGTTGAACGCACCGACGTTGTGTCGCTTGGCAATCGGCAAGATACCTTCTACGGTGCTGCCCCTCGACCGAGCCAGATACTCGGTGCACAGGATCGGTCTGCCCAAAGGCGAGAGTTCAGCGATCCGCGCCTCGAAGGCCGAGGGCTTGTCATAGCAGTGGAACGTGATCACGTCGGAGTTGTCGAGTTGAATCCCGCTGATTGTGCTGCGATTGCCTGCATCTCCCCAATTGCCCTGCCAGACAGCACTTGTCAACGGCTGAACAGGATCGACTGACCGTGCCCACCGAAACACCTGGGGGAGTAGCGCCGCGACGAGCTCCTGCTTGTCTTTCCTCTCCACCTTGCGATATTCACGCGCAGGATTGTCGGGTTCATTCCACAGGTCCCAGCCCAAAACGCGGTCGTCGTTGCGGAATTGGCTCACCACACCCGTGACGTAGTCGCGCAGAACGCCGGCATAACTGCGGTCGCCGAGACGTTCGGCGCCAGGGCTCTGCACCCATCCGGAGTTCGTGACTCCTGGTGTCGGCGCGCGCTGTGGGCCTGCCTTCGGGAACGGATCCCAGCAGGAGTCGAACAAGACAAAGAGTGGCTTGATGCGGTGGCTGGCCGCGATGGCGACGAACTGTGCGAGACGGCTTTGAAAGGCTTGGGGACCCTGAGCCCACAGCTGGTCGTGCAGGAAGACTCGCACGGAGTTGAATCCGACTTGCCGAGCCAGGGCCAGTTCGCGGTTGATGCGTCCGGCGTCGTATGTGCCCGGCTGAAACATCTCGAGCTGATTGATGGCGGTTGCCGGGATGTAGTTCGCGCCGACCAGCCAACCCTGTGCTTGATACCACCGGTCGGCGCGCTCACTCGACCACCGGCCTGGTTCGGCCGAGGCGCGGGGCACTCGCGCCAATGCAGCGCCTGCCGCGATGAGCAGGGGCAGCTTGATGGCCGTTCGACGGTGCACTTGGCAACCATAATTTTTCAAGCGGTGCACTCAGGCCCGCGTACTGATTCGCAATCATTGAGGTGGGGAATCGTTATCGGGCGCAAGGGCGCTGACATGTCACAGCTCACTGCCGGGGGTGCATGGCGCACAGCTCACAGGGGCCGAAACAGATTGATGCACAGGCCTTTCAGTTGAGCGACGCACCGAGGGGATCGGCGCGAACCGACCGCTGCGGCAGCGCGGCGGGCCGACCGCCGCCCATTGCTAGCGGATGTGCAGCCCGGTCAGCGCCCGGGCCATGACGAGCCGCTGAATTTCGCTGGTTCCCTCGAAGATGGTGAATATCTTGGCGTCGCGGTGCATCCGCTCGACCGGGTAGTCGCGGGTGTAGCCGTTGCCCCCGAGGATCTGGATCGCCTCGTCGGTCACATACACGGCGGTCTCGCTGGCGTGCAGCTTGGCCATCGACCCCTCCGCCGACGAGAACGGCTTGTTGTTGCGGTGCATCCAGCCCGCCCGCCACACCAGCAGCCGCGAGGCGTCGATGCGCATCTTCATGTCGGCCAGCTTGAAGGCGATGGCCTGGAACTCGCCGATCTTGCGGCCGAATTGCTCACGCTGGCAGGCATAGTCGAGCGCATACTCGTAGGCCGCACGCGCGACACCGAGCGCCATCGCGCCCACAACCGGACGGGTGCGTTCGAACGTCATCATCGCTGCGTGACTCGACGTGCGTTTGCCTTCGCGCGCCTTGGCGATTCGCCGCTCGAAGCGCTCGCGACCACCCAGAATCATGTTGCCGGGTAGCCGGACATCGTCGAGGACCACCTCGGCGGTGTGTGACGCGCGAATGCCGTGCTTCTTGAACTTCTGGCCCTGCGACAGCCCCGGTGTGCCGGGCGGCACCACAAACGTCGCCTGCCCGCGCGTGCCCAGCTCGGGGTGCACCGAGGCCACGATCACATGCACGTTGGCGATGCCGCCGTTGGTGGCCCACGTCTTGGTGCCGTTGAGCACCCACTCGTCGGCGGCCTCGTCGTAGCGTGCCCGGGTTCGCACGGCACCCACGTCGGATCCCGCGCCGGGCTCCGACGAACAGAATGCGGCAATCTTCGGGTCGCCGGGAGTGCCGAACATGTGCGGTAGCCACTCGCCGATCTGTTCGGGCGTGCCGCTCGCGGCCAGTGCCGCCGCCGCCAGGCCGGTACCCAGGATCGACAGGCCAATGCCTGCGTCGCCCCAGAACACCTCCTCGAAGACCGTCAGTAGGCCGAGCCCGCTGGGCTCGGCCGCCATCTCGGCGAACAACTCCGGGGTGTAGAGGCCGACCTTGGCGGCTTCCTGGATCAACGGCCACGGCGTTTCTTCGCGTTCATCCCACTCGGCGGCAGCGGGCCGGATCACTTCGGCGGCGAACTCGTGCACCCAGTCGCGCACGTGCGCGACGTCTTCGGGCACGTCGAGGGAAAAGGACGTCTGCATGGTTGGTCTTCCTCTTTTCAGGCCGCCACCGGCGGTCGGGCATGGGTCTGAATATCAGTCTCGCTGTTGTTGATTCGCCCGGCACCCCAGCACAGGGCTGCGACGACGCTCAGCGTGCAGGCCAGCACCACCAGGCAGCCCGCGGTCCACAGCCACCCCGGCGCGCCCAGGTTGCGCTCACGTTGCAAGATCTTGGCTTCCTGGACGAAAGGTGTCGGATTGCTCGGCGTGGCCAGGGGGGTGGAGACGGCCAGCCCTTCGGCGGGCTTGTCGATGCCCGAGTCCTGCGGCAGATAGATCGGGATGGCGGCCATCGTGCGGCCGTCCTGCACTCGCAGAAGCGTCTTCCAGCTGCCCCACACCGGGATGGGCTGGGTGGAGCGGTAATGACCCGGGCCGATGCGCTGCAAGTGGTCGACGATGATGCCCCGCTGGTTGGCCAGTCCGCCCTGCCACGACATGATCGAGACCCACTGCGGGTCGGCGCTGATCAGATCCGGCGGGTCGATCCGCACGTCGGCGGACACGGTGAGTTGTCCGGGCCTGGTCGGCTGGTTGGTCAATGTTACGGTGGCCCTGGCGTTTTCGGGCACGGTGTAGTGCAGGCCGTTGGCGGTCGCGGCGCCGATCGTCAGCACGGTCAGCGCTACGGTTCCGAGGGCGACCGCGCGGCGCGGCAACCGCCGGCCCGTCAGCACCATGCCGAGCATTCCGCCGCACATGCCGGCCAGCACCGCGACGGGCACGGCCATCGCCAGCGCCTCAGGCCACATCGACATCGGCCACGGGTAGGCGTACACGGCGTTGATCCACCACGACTCCAGCCACAGCCCCGCCGTGGCAGCGCCAAGCCCACCGATCGCGCCGAACAGCAGTGGCCGGGCGAAAAGCGATGTGAGTGCGAGCAATTCGATGACGATCGCCGGGCCGAGGTACAGCGGGAGCCAGCTGATCGGTGCACCGAGAATGGGACCGACCACCAGCGCCACGGCGCCACGTATCACCACCGACAGCACTGCCGCCAGAATCGCCGCGCCGCGCCCGAAACTGAGCCGTGCGGCCACCAACGCCAGGGCGCCGGCCGCCGCGATCAGCATCGGCTGAAACACCAGTCGAAACTGCGGTACTCCGAAGTCGAATTCGATTTGAAACACCGACAGGCCGATGACCAGGCCGCCGAATCGGGTGTACTGGCGCATTCGCTGCCCGAAGGTGTCGTCGTCTGCGGCCCCGCCGGCAGCTTTGCTCGCTTCGTATTCGAGCAGGAGAGAAGCCAGCGTCGACAGGCCGGCGCCGCCGATCATCATCAGATGGGTCGGGCCCCATAGTGTGACGTCCTGGCCGAACAGGCGGTGCCAGATGTCGTCGAGGGGAAAGCCGATCAACGCGTACAGGCCGCACCCGGCGATCAGCAGCCCGCCGACCGGGGCGTACCAGTTGCGCGTGATGCGCACCGCCGCCGGCCCGGGTTTGTCATAGGGCAGCACCACGGCGAGCATGCCCCCGACGAACAGCAAGAACAGGCCGATCAGGATGAAGTAGTGCGCAGGGTTGGCCAGTGGCCCTGGATCGCGGCCTTTGCCGATGTGCAGGCTCACATCCCAGATGAATCCGAACAGCGCGAAGATGATGTTTGCCGCGAACACCACGACCGGCAGCGCTACCCACGCCGGCCGGTTCAGCCGACGCGCGCACGCCTCGGCCGCGCGGTGCAGCCAGGTGATGCGCCGGGCACGGTGCAGGTAGCCGATCCAGACCAGCGCCGCCGAGACCACCACAGCGGTGACCGTCAGGCCGATCACTTGGTCAAGTGCCGCGCCGCCCCCTTCGGAGCCTGCGGCAGTGAAAGCCGTCATCGGTGCGTTCCCCATAACTCGTCGGTCGGGGCGGCCAAGCGTCCCCGCGTCGTCACAAATAGTAAACGTTCGTACACTGAAAGTGCAAACGCAGCGCTACAGCGGGTGTGTGCAATGAAACACATGTTCACTGCCGTGGCCGCTGAGGCGCGCAGGTGCAGGTCTGTGCCATCCTCGGCGGAGGTCGTCAACGATTGCGGGCCCGGGCCCACCTGAAAGCAGCGAGGTGACACGCCGATGAGCACACCGGCCCAACTGATCGTGAGATGCCTGGAGAACGAAGGTGTTTCGGTAGTTTTCGGCATCCCCGGCGAAGAGAACATCCGGTTGGTGCAGGCGCTGGCCGACTCCTCGATCCGATACGTGCTCACCCGCCATGAGCAGGGCGCGGCGTTCATGGCCGAGATGTACGGCCGGGTGACCGGCCGGGCCGCGGTGGTGTCGACCACGCTGGGCCCAGGAGCGATCAACGCGCAGCTCGGCGTGGCCGATGCCAGCACCAACAGCACGCCGCTGGTCGTACTCTCCGCGCAGGTGGGCCACGACCGCGAGTACAAGGAATCCCACCAATACGTCGACTTGGTGGCGATGTTTCGTCCCATCACCCGCTGGGCCGATGCCGTGCCCACGCCGCGCGCCATCCCGGAAATGGTGCGCAAGGCGTTCAAGCTGGCCGAGACCGAGCGTCCCGCGGCGGTATATCTGGCCGTGCCGGAACACATCGACGCGGACGACACCGACTACGACCTGTCCCCGCTGCCCCGCAACGTGGTGCGCCCCGACGCGCCGTCGCCGACCCAGGTCCAGCGCGCAGCGGCGGTGCTGCGCGACGCCAAGCGCCCGATAGTGCTCGCCGGGCACGGCGCCGCACGCGGGCAAGCCACTGCGGCGCTGATCCGGTTGGCCGACGAGCTCGGGGTGCCGGTCGCGACCACCTTCCACGGCAAGGGCGTCATGCCCGACGACCATCCCCACAGCATGGGCGCGATCGGGTTCATGGGCCACGACTACGCCAACTTCGGGTTCGACGCCGCCGACGCGGTCATCGCCGTGGGATATGAGCTCCAGGAACTGGATCCGGCGCGAATCAACCCCACCGCCGACAAGGCGATCATCCATGTGCACCGCTTCCCCGCCGAGGTCGACGCGCACTATTCGGTGGACGTCGGAATCATCGGCGACATCGGCGCCTCGTTGAACGCGCTCACCGACGAAATGGGCGGGCATCGCTACGATCGCGCCGACGCTCCGGTGGCCGGCCTGCTGGCCGACGAATTCGCCCGCGGCCAAGCGGATTCGCGGTTTCCGCTGGCGCCGCAACGCGTCGTCGCCGACACCCGGGCGGCGTTGGGCCGCGACGACGTGGTCCTCGTCGACACCGGCGCGGTCAAGATGTGGATGGCCCGGCTGTATCCCACCTACGCCAGCAACACCTGCCTGATCTCGAATGGATTGTCGGCCATGGGTTTTGCTCTGCCGGGCGCACTCGGGGTGAAGCTGGCCCGCCCGGACGCCAAGGTACTGGCGGTCGTTGGTGACGGCGCCTTCTTGATGAATTCCCAAGAAATCGAGACGGCCGTGCGCGAGCGCATTCCACTGGTGGTCCTCATCTGGGAGGACAGCGGGTACGGGCTCATCGAATGGAAGATGGACCTCGAGCTCGGCGACCACTACAACGTCAAGTTCACCAACCCGGACGTGATCGCATACGCAAAAGCGTTCGGCGCCAAGGGCTATCGGATCGGCAGCGCGGACGAGCTGCTGCCGACGCTCAAAGGTGCCCTCGACGACGACGGGGTGTCGATCATCGCTTGCCCGGTCGACTACGCGGAGAATCTACGGCTCACCGACCGGCTCGGCCAACTCGAGGAAACCCTGTAGCCCGCTGCCGATCAGGCGGTGCCGGTCGGCTACTGATCCGGCGGCGGTGCAGGCTCGCCGGCCGGCGCCGGCGCGGTCTCCAACGGCGCGGGTCCGAAGAGCAGATCGGCGGGAACTCCGTTGTGGAATTCGTGCCAAATCTCCCTGAGATAACTGAGCTGACCGTTCGGCTGCATCCCGTCCGGGTTCACGACGGGCGGCGTCGCGGCGACCGCATTCGGACACGACAGCACAGGCTGCGGTGTCATGGCGAGGCCCAGCGGATCACAAGGCGAGGCGGCCGCCAGTCCCGGACCGAACGATCCGACGGCGGCGAAGATCGCCGCGAGGACGCCGGCGATGACCAATGCTGCAGTCCGAAACGAACTCGTCATAAGTGTGTCGTGCTTTCTTGCTGCCGGGGACCGACGGATCTGGCCGACCCTACTGCGTCGGCCGCTGCGCCGCCGCTGACGGCCGGGATTAGCGTGGCATCGGCATGCGTTGCTTGCGCAAGATGCCCGCCACAACAGGACCGCGCAACATGACCGTCGCAACATAACCGTCGAAGAGGGTGCAGATGAAGTTCGGGATTTCCACATTCGTCAACGACGACAGCATCGACCCGGTATCGCTTGCCCGCGCCGTCGAGGAGCGCGGGTTCGCCTCGCTGGTGGTCGCCGAGCACACTCACATTCCGGCCAGCCGCGAGTCGGCCTACCCAGGCGGGGGCGAGTTGCCGTCTGTCTACTACCGGACACTCGACCCTTTCGTCACGCTCGCCGCGGCGGCCGCTGTGACCTCCACCATCGAATTGTTCACGGGCATTGCGCTGCTGATCCAACGCGATCCCATCATCACCGCCAAGGAGGCCGCGAGCATCGACTTGATCTCCGGCGGCCGGTTCGTGTTCGGCGTCGGCGCCGGGTGGAACCTCGAAGAGATGCGGCATCACGGCACGGACCCGAAGACACGCGGAGCGTTGCTCGACGAACGCATCGAGGCGATCAAGGCGCTGTGGACCACTGAGCCCGCCGAATACCACGGCAAATTCGTCGATTTCGACGCTTCTTTCAGTCGTCCGAAGCCGGTGCAGAAGCCGCACCCGCCGATCTTCATCGGAGGCGACTCCGACGCCACCGTCAAGCGGGTGGTCCGCCATGACGCGGGCTGGATATCGAACCCGCTGCCGGTGGACCGGCTCGCCAAGCGCATCGATCAGATGCGCGAGCTCGGTGGCCGCGACGTACCTCTGGCGATGTTCGGCACGCCCGTCGACCCCGGGTATTGGGCCTCCGCCGACGAATTGGGATTCGGCCAGCT
Organism: Mycobacterium sp. NGS19; assembly: GCF_059813155.1. Lineage (NCBI taxonomy): Bacteria > Bacillati > Actinomycetota > Actinomycetes > Mycobacteriales > Mycobacteriaceae > Mycobacterium > Mycobacterium sp. NGS19. Next base: position 387,045 of record NZ_JCALEB010000003.1, on the reverse strand, counting down.
GGGCCTGCTGTTGCCCACCCGACCGCACGACGAATCGCTGCGCTTGCTCGACGAATTCGCGGCACAGGTCGACCGTTACCGCCGCTGAGCGCCTGTGATAGACACAGCGCCATGCCCGCGCGCAACGGCGACCGGAGGCTGCTGACTCCGGGCGAGACATGCTGGCGCGTCGAGCGTGCGGAGCAGTTCGCGTGCATCGTGGACGCCGCCGAGTACTTCCGGCACGTCAAGTCGGCGATGCTGCGGGCGCGGCACCGTATCATGCTGATCGGCTGGGACTTCGACGCCCGAACGGCTTTCGAGCGCGGCGCCAAGACATTGCCCGGCCCCAACCAGCTCGGCGCGTTCCTCTATTGGATGTTGTGGAAGCGACCGACCCTCGAGGTCTATCTCCTGAAATCCAACCTGCGGCTGCTTCCCGCCTTCGACGGCATCTGGTTCGGCCTCACCCCGGTGTCGCTGGTGAACCAAATCACCAGCAGGCGAATACATTTCGCTATCGATGGGGCCCGGCCCACCGGTGCCGTCCATCACCAGAAGATCGCTGTCATCGACGATGCGGTGGCTTTCTGCGGCGGCATCGACCTCACGGTCGAACGATGGGACACCCGCGCGCACGAGCACGTAAGTCGCGGCCGCCGGACGGTCGGACGTACCTATGGACCGCGACATGAGGTCGGCGCGGCGGTGGACGGTGCCGCGGCGCGGACGCTCGGTGAGCTGGCCCGGGAACGCTGGCACGCCGCGACGGAGCAAACCTTGGCGCCAGTGGAACCCAAACACGTCGCCTGGCCCACGAAGCTCGCACCGATTCTGCGCGGCGTCGACGTCGGGATCGCGCGCACGCTGCCGGAACTTGACGGCCGTCCAGAGGTGCGGGAGGTAGAGACACTCAACCTCGAGGCCATCGCGGCAGCCCGTCACACCATCTATCTGGAGAACCAGTACCTGGCGGCCCGCCGGATCGTGGATGCGTTGGCCGCTCGTCTGAAAGAAGACGACGGCCCGGAGATCGTCATCGTCCTGCCCCGAAGAGGCAACAACCCCCTCGAGCGGGAAACGATGGACGGCGCGCGCCACCGACTCATTCAGGTGCTGTGGGACGCCGACGATCATCGCCGCCTGGGCATCTACTGGCCGGTGACAGACGGCGGCGCGCCGATCTACGTGCATTCCAAGGTGATGGTGGTCGACGGTCGGCTGCTGCGCATCGGGTCCTCCAACTTCAACAACCGGTCCATGGGCTTCGACAGTGAATGCGATGTGGCGATCGAGGCCCACCCGCAAGCAGCCGAGCATGCCGCGGTGCGCCGCCAGATCACCTGGGTGCGTGACGAGCTGATATCCGAACACCTCGCGACGACCGTCGACGAATTGGCCTGCGCTACACGGCAATTCGGGTCGTTGCTCAAGGCGATCGAGGCGCTTCGCGGAGAGGGTCGCACGTTGCGGGCGTTCACCAAGCGCACCGTGGCCGGGGAAGGGAGCCCGCTGGCCGAAAACGAGCTGATGGACCCCGACCACGTACCGCGCTCGCTGACCAGAAGCGTGCAACGGTTCATCGCCGGGCTGCGGAGCAGCTGACTGGTCACGCGCGGACGGTCTGGGCGTCGAATCGCGCCTGAAGGGGTATGTCGGGCCAGACCCTCACGGGCAGACCGATTCACAGCATGGAGGCGCGATGGCATTGGAAGCGGGAACACACGAACAGGGCCCCGAGGCGTTCTCGGCGTCGAAGCTGGCGCGCAAGATCACCGGGCCGCTTCTGTTCCTGTTCATCCTCGGCGATGTCCTGGGCGCCGGCATCTACGCGTTGATCGGTGTGCTGGCGGCAAAGGTCAACGGCGTCGTGTGGGCGCCACTCGTCTTGGCACTCCTGCTCGCTCTGCTCACCGCCGGCTCGTATGCCGAACTCGTGACGAAATATCCGCGGGCAGGTGGCGCGGCCGTCTTCGCTGAGCGCGCGTTCAAGGTGCCCATCGTCTCGTTTCTGGTCGGCTTCTGCATGCTGGCGGCTGGGGTGACGAGTGCAGCCGGACTTTCGCTGGCCTTCTCCGGCGAGTATCTGGCCACATTCATCCACGTGCCGGCAATACCGGCAGCAGTCGTTTTCCTGGCCGTGGTTGGCTGCGTGAACGCCAGAGGGATCAGCGAGTCCGTCAAGTCGAACGCCCTGATGACCGTCGTCGAATTCAGCGGTCTGCTTCTGGTGGTCGCGGTCGGGGCCGTCATGCTCGGTGCAGGCGACGGCGACGTCAATCGGGTGGTGCAGTTGCCGCACGGGGTCAACCCGGCGTTGGCGATTCTCGGGGCCGCGATCGTGGCCTACTACTCGTTCGTCGGCTTCGAGACGTCAGCCAACGTCGTCGAAGAAATCCGCGATCCCAGCCGGGTGTATCCCCGCGCCTTGTTCGCGGCGCTCGTCACCGCTGGGGTGGTCTACGTACTCGTGGGGCTCGCAAGCGTCATAGCGTTGCCGCCCGGTGAGCTCGCCGGATCGTCGGGCCCGTTGCTGGCTGTGGTCGAAAAATCTGGAGTGGCGATCCCGAGCTGGCTCTTCAGCTTCATCGCATTGATCGCGGTCGCCAACGGAGCGCTGTTGACGATGATCATGTCCAGCCGGCTGACCTACGGCATGGCCGAGCAAGGCCTGGTGCCCAGCATCCTCGGCAAGGTGCTGCCGAAGCGGCGCACACCCTGGGCCGCGATCGTGACGACGACCGTGGCGGCCATGCTGTTGAGCTTGGTCGGCAACCTGGCGACCCTCGCCGAAACGGTGGTGCTGTTTCTGCTCTTCGTCTTCATCTCGACGAACCTCGCGGTGCTGGTGCTGCGGCGCGACACCGTCGAGCACGACCACTTCCGCGTGTGGACGGTGGTGCCGATTCTGGGTATCGCATCGTGTGTGCTTCTGCTCACCCAGCAGAGCGCCAAGGTGTGGGGGTTCGCCGCCGTGCTGCTTGCGGCAGGTGCGTTGCTCCATGTCGTCGCCGGAAAGGTGAGCGGTGGAGTCCGGCGAACCGCCGGCTGATGACGGTACCGCTGGTATCGGCAACCTCAGTCGTGGGTAGTCTGCGCCTGAGGGCAGTCACGCATGTGCGCCCGGAGGGAGACGTTCACAATGAACGGCAACATCAGCGCGACAGAGACGCCGCCACGCCCACCTCACGAGGATCTTCGCCTCGGACAGACGCCGCTGCCCCCGGAGCAGGACCCCTTCTATCAGCCGCCGAGCGGCTACCAGCACGTCGAACCGGGGACGCTGCTGCGCTCGCGCGATGTCGAGCTCGGGTTCCTCGGTGTGATCCCGCAGGGGTTCACCGCCACGCAGCTGCTCTACCGCAGCACCAACCTGCACGGCGAACCGGAAGTGGCGGTCACCACCGTGCTGGTCCCTGAGCAGCGCGACCCGGACGCGGGATGCCCGGTGCTGTCGTATCAGTGTGCGATCGACGCCGTGGCGTCGCGCTGCTTCCCGTCGTACGCGCTGCGCCACCGTGCGCGGCCCGTCGGCGCATTCGTCCAGTCGGAATTTCTGCTGATCGCTGCCGCTCTGGCCGAAGGGTGGGCGGTGTCGGTGCCCGACCATGAGGGGTGCCACGGCATGTGGGGGGCGCCGCGCGAACCGGGATACCGGATCCTCGACGGCCTGCGCGCTGCGCTGGACTGCGAGCGTCTCGGCCTGTCGTCGACGTCGCCGATCGGTCTGTGGGGCTATTCCGGTGGCGGTCTGGCGTCCGCGTGGGCCGCTGAACTCCTCGCCGACTACGCCCCCGAACTCAACGTCGTCGGCGCGGTGTTGGGATCGCCGGTGGCTGACCCCGGCAGCGTGGCACGCCGGCTCAACCAGTCCTTCTTCGCCGGGCTCGCGGCGCTGATGATCTCGGCGCTCACCGACGTCTTCCCGGGCGCTCGGCGAGTGGTCGACGAGCACGCCACCGCTGAGGGCAAACAATTGCTCGACGAACTGCGCACGATGACCACGGGTGGTGCCGTGTGGCGGCTGCGCCACACCGACATCGGTTCGTATGTCGACATGACCGCCGACGAGCTCTGGGATCTGCCCGAGGTTCGCCATATCTTCGAAGAAACCCGGCTGGGGAAGTCGGTGCCGAAGCCGCCCGTGCTCGTAGTGCAGGCCGTGCACGACCGCATCATCAGCGTCGACGACGTCGACCGCCTGGTCGACACCTATGTGCGGGACGGGGCAGCGGTCGTGTACCACCGCGACCGGTTCTGTGGACATCTGCTGCTGCACCCGATGTCGACGCCGATGGCGCTGCGCTGGCTGCGCGACCGGTTCACCGGACGACCGCTGAGTGAGCACCGCACCCGCACGGTGTGGCCGACGCTGCTCAATCCGTCGACCTACATCGGCATGGCGAAACTCGGTGTCATCACCGCGAAGGTGATCCTGGGTCGGCGCGTGGAACGGCGACCGGTCTCCGAGAGCTGAGCCGCGGTTATTTGCCGTTGCGCTCGCGGTGCTTGCAACCCGGCCAGCAGCACGGCCGGCGTTTGCCTTCCTCCAACTCTTCTTGAGTCCGGCGGATGCGCCGCTGTCGGGTCTTCTCCTGCTTGGCGTCTTCGACCCAGCAGATGAACTCGTTGCGGGCCAGGGGAGTGATGTCCTTCCAGGCGGCGAGGGCTGTGGCGTTGGCCGTCAAAGCGTCGCGCAGGTCGGCGGGCAGCTTGTGCACCACGCCACCAGGTACTTGTTGGCTGCTCACGACGACAGGCTAACCGGCGACCGGCCGGCGCTGCGGCACTGGCACAATCACCGCATGGTCGAGCGTTGGACCAAAGAGCGCCGTCTGGAGCACACTCGTTCGCTGCTGCTCGACTCCGCCGAAGACGTGTTTGCCGAGAAAGGTTTCGCACCAGCGACTCTCGACGACATCGCCTACGCTGCCGGGTACACCAAGGGCGCCATCTACAAGCACTTCGCCACCAAGGAAGACCTCTTCCTGGCGGTGAGCGACCGGTATTGGCGACGCTACTTCGACAATTTCGCCGAGGTCATAGCGGCGGCGAAGCAGCTCGGGGCGCGTGAGCTCGACGACATCGCCGCCAGGTGGCGTCAGCTGAGCCATGACCGGGGAGCCGAACACGCGGCGTTAGGACACGAGTTCACTCTCTATCTGCTGCGCAATCCCGAGGCGCGGGAAAGGGTGGCGGCCAAGCGGTCAGAGGTCGTCGAGGCGCTGACCAAGTACATCGTCGAGGGCATCGAGCGGCTGGGCGGAACGCTGCTGATTCCGGCGTCGACGTTCGCTCAGGTGCTGATCGCCACCAGCGACTCCGTCGTCTTGGGCAGCGAGCTCGACGACATCGACCTCTATCGTCCCGCCGTACAGATGTACGTGTCGGTGATCAAACTTCCGTGAGCGCAGCGGTGACGATCGCCTACGACAGCGAACTGCGGGACCGCATTGCATCGCATCTGGCGCGTCATGAGCGCCGAACCGTGACAGACCCCACCAAGCGGCGGGCGGCGGTGGCGGTGGTGCTCGTCGAATCCGACGTGGGCGAGGACCGGGTGGATCCCGCGCCGGTGGACGACTGGATCGCCGGGCGGCCGATGGAACCGAGCTTGGACGGCCGCATGGTCGACGTGTCAGGTGGCGCTGCTTTCCTGTTGTGCCGCAGGACATCTCGGCTCTCGTCTCATGCCGCCCAGTGGGCGCTGCCCGGTGGTCGCCTCGATCCGGGCGAAACGGTGGTCGACGCGGCGTTGCGAGAACTGGACGAAGAGGTAGGGGTGACGTTGCCGCCCTCGGCTGTGCTCGGACTGCTCGACGATTACCCGACACGATCCGGTTACGTCATCACACCCGTGGTGATCTGGGGCGGCGGGCGCCTCGACCTCCACCCGGCGCCCGACGAGGTGGTTGCGGTCTACCGTGTCGGACTGCACCAACTTCAGCGCGCCGATTCGCCACGGTTCATCACGATTCCGGAGAGCCCGCGCCCGGTCGTGCAGATTCCGTTGGGAAACGACCTCATTCACGCGCCGACGGGTGCGGTGTTGCTGCAACTTCGGTGGTTGTGTCTGGAAGGCCGGCACGACCGCGTCGACCAGCTCGAGCAGCCCGTGTTCGCCTGGAAGTAGCGGATCGTCTGCGACTTGCTCATAAGGTGGACCGATGGCTGCGGGGGAACAACGCGCGGGCATCGACCTGACGAACCTGGATCAACCGCTGAGTCCCGATGCGGGGGCGACCAAACGCGACCTCGTCGACTATCTGGATGCGGTAGCCGACCGGATGTTGCCTGTGCTGGCCGACCGGCCGCTGACCGTGCTGAGGGTGCTGCGCGGTCGCCCGCCGTTCATGCAGAAGAACGTGCCCAGGTACACCCCCGAGTGGCTGCGCACAGTGTCGATGTGGGCCGAGGCCTCTCATCGGGAGGTCCGCTACCCGGTCTGCGACGACAAGCGAACACTGTTGTGGCTGGCCAACCAGCGCGCGGTCGAATACCACCCGACACTCGGGCTGGCCGACAACATCTACCGCCCGACGCATCTAGTGCTCGACATCGATCCACCGGCTGGCGCAGACTTCGCCGCCGCAGTCGCGGCCGCCCACCTGGTGCAGCAGGCGCTCACTGACTGCGGCCTCGCCGGCGCGGTGAAGACCAGTGGTGCCGAGGGGATTCACATCTTCGTGCCGGTGGACGACAGCGCTGCCGTCGACGACGTCGCGGCGGCCACGCGCGCCCTCGCCGCCCGCGCCGAAGCGCTCGATCCATCGAGTGCGACAACGGCTTTCATCGTTGAGGACCGTGCAGGCAAAGTGTTCATCGACTCCACCCGTGCCGGTGGTGCGACGGTCGTCGCCGCCTACAGTCCACGCCTGCGGCCCGGCATCCCGGTGTCGTTCCCGGTCGCCTGGTCGCAGCTGAGCCAGATCAGGCCTACCGACTTCACGCTTCATACCGCCGTGAACGCCCTTTCCGGTCACGACCCGTGGGCTGAGGCGATGCCCGCCCCGCAGCGCCTGCCACCCGATCTCATCGAGCAGGGACGCACCATTCCGGTGGCCCGGGTGGCCGCCATGCACGAAGGCAAACGGCGCGCCCGGGCACGGCGGTCCGCGGGGAGTTGATCAGGCGGGGATCCGCTTGGGGTGCCGAGTCAGAAACAGCAGCGCCGTGGCCGCGACGGCCGCACTGATGACCATGGCGACCGCCATCGGAATCGCGGTGTGGGCGCCGCCGATTCCGACCAGAGGCGCCACCACCGCCGCGGAGCCGAATTGCAAGGCGCCCAACACAGCTGAGCCGGAACCCGCTGCGTGGCGTACCTCGTCGAGCGCGAGCGACGTCGCGTTGGCCACCACCAGTCCCAAGCTCGCTACCGTGCACCACAGCAAAGCGAGCGTGGCCCACAGCACCGGCCCGACGACCGCGTCGATCAGCAGCAGGGCCGAGAACAGCGCGAGTAATCCGACACCGATGTGCAGCAACCGGCGCTGGCCGAACCGGCTGACGATCCGCGCGTTGACCGCATTCATGACCACCAGGCCCACCGCGTTGGAGGCGAAGGCGAATGAGTAGCCGACCACGGGCAGGCCGAGCACGTTCTGTAACACGAACGGCGACGCTGAGATGTAGGCGAACATCACCGTGAAACCGAACGCGAATGTCATTGTGTAGCCGACGTATCGGCGGTTGCTCAGCACGGAGCGGGCGTCGCGCAACATAGCGAGCGGGCCGCCGGTGCTCCGACGCTCCGGCGGATGCGTCTCGGTGAGCACCACGCTCACGCCGGCGAACATCAGGACGGCCAGGCCGGTGAGGATCCAAAACACACCGCGCCAGCCGATCAGGTTCATCAGCGATCCACCGATCAGCGGTGCGACCACCGGTGCGGCCCCGTTGATGATCATCATCAGGCTGAACACCCGCGCTGCTGCGGCACCGCGCGCCCGATCCGCCACGACCGCCCGGCTGAGCACCACGCCGGCCGCACCGCTGAAGCCCTGCAAGAAGCGGAAGGCGGTCAGGAATGCGATATTGGGCGCAAGCGCACACGCCGCGCTCGTGAGCACGCAGACTGCGGTGCCGGCCAGCATGAGCGGGCGTCGGCCGAAGCGGTCCGACAGCGGGCCGATGAAAAGCTGCCCGAGCGCCAGACCGACCATAAAGGTGGTCAGGGTCAACTGGATCGCCGACGCAGTGGTTCCGAACTGCTTGGCCATCACAGGAAAGGCCGGCAGATACATGTCGATGGACAACGGTGCGACGGCAGTCAGTAAAGCAAGCACGCCAAGCCAACTCAGCGGCACGGCGGACGATCGCTTGTCTTCCTTGTCTGTTGTGTCGACGGCAACGGAGCTCATAGGGATCCTGACAACGTAAATTTACATATAAAGTTATATGTATTGTAGGCGATGTGCCGAGTGTTCGAAAAGCGGTTCCCGTTCAGGCTGCTCGCGAAGTGGCGACGGCGGTGCGGACGGTCGTCTGGTCGCTGCGCCGTTTCGGCGAACGACAGGTCGGGCTCGAGCCGTTGCCTCATTCGGAGTTCGAGGTCATCCGTACGGTGGCGGACCATCCAGACATCACCGTTTCGGACGTTGCACGCATGCTCGGCTTGGCGCAGAGCAACGTGAGCACCACGGTGCGACGGCTCGTCGAGCGCGGCTTGATCGACCGCACCGCCGACGAGCACGACCGCCGTGCGGCCCGATTGCGGCTCACCGCAAAAGCGGTGCGGCACAAGCGGATGATCGAAGACGCGTGGGTCGCCGGTATCCGCGCACAGCTGGCCGAGATGACCGACGAGGAAGCCTCGTTACTGGTCGATGCGGCGCCGTTGTTCAAGCGGCTCGCGTCGATGTCGCAGCCCTGACGCGTCTTGTGGCTCAGCCTTCTTCGGCATCCCCGATGCCCTCTGGCGGGGGAGTGGAGTAGGCGGGGGACGCCGGTGGCGGCTGTTGGGAGCTTTCCTGGGTTTGGTCGACGGACGTGGCTTGGGGAGGTTGATCGCCCTGGCTGGGCTGTTCCGCGGTGGTCATGTGTCCTCCGTTCAATGGTCTCCGCGTCGCCTACCCGGATCGTCGGCGCGGAAAACGCTTGCCGTCGGCGCGCGACCGCAGCGGCGCCAGCAAGGCTTGGAGTCCATATTCGAAAACGGCGTCATAGTCGGTCGGCGACCTGAGTGCCTCGACCAGCGACTGGTCGGGCCAATCGGAGGGCCACAGCGACGGATCCTCTTCCTCGTGGGCGGGACGGCGGATCGTCGAGAACTGCATCAGCGCCGACGAAATCACGTGCACCTGAACCGCTCGCAACACCAGAGCGGCATCGGCGCCGTGGACGCCGAGTTCGGCCAACTGGGCCGCCAGCGTCTTCTGGATCGGCAGAAACAGCAGCGGCGTGCGATCACGCTCGTGTGCGATTGCGAGCAGATGCTGCCGTTTGATCAAAGCCGTCCGCTGCGAGCGGGCAAGGGACGCAATCCTTTCCACCGGTGTATCGCCATCGACGGCGAGGTCCGCCATGTCGCTCAGCAGCCGGTCGACCAGCCTGTCGAACAATGTGTCGCGGCCTCCGACATGCCAGTAGATGGAGGTGACCGCAACGCCGAGTTGTTCGGCGAGCGCGCGCATCGTGAACGCCTCGACCCCTTCCCGCTCGATCAGTGCCGCCGCGGCATCGAGGATCATCTCTGCGCTGATGACCTCCTGCGGGCGTGAGGTTCTGGCGCTATGACGAGGCCTGCGCTGCGGAACCGCCAGGTGTCTCACCCCCTGTGATGCGTTGTGCCTCGGGCAGGTCGAGATAGCGCTCGAGGTTGCGATGCATGTTGATCACGCGGCGTTCCTCGTTGGACAGCACCAGGTGCGTGAAGCCCGGCTGATGCAGGCCGCGCTGCAAACCGGCCAGCACTGCGATGTCCTGGGTCATCACCAGGCCAGGATGTGCCTCCCGCGCCGTCATGTGGACGTCGGCCGGTTTGGTTCTCGGCGCGCCGGGCGCCATCCGCGTCCACAACAACATCACCAGCTCGCCGCGATCGGGATCGGGTCCCGGATGGGAGGTCATCACGGTCAGGTGGTCGGCGTTGGTTAGAAGCGTCATGTTGGGAAAGACGTTGTACTGGTGCAGCCGCATCAATTGGTCTGTGGTGGCCCACGCCAAGTCGACACCTCTGTCAGCCGCGAAAGCCCTTGTGCGTTCGGCAATCACGTCGGCCACCGACTCGCCGGCGCGCTGAGCATCGGCCGGAAACGGAGTATCTTCGGCCACGCCCATCAGCGCACCTTGGGTGCGCACGTACGCGTCCCAGACGTCGCTGTCGCACAGTGGCTCATTGAGTGCCGGGCTCGGAACGCCGTAGAGCTGTTCGGATTTGCCGGTGTGTCCCCAAATCACTTGGGGCGCATAGACGTCGTCCATGCACCGGTGTAACTCGGGGTGCAGTGTCTGGACGTGATACGTCTCGCTGTAGCCGTCGGCAATGGTCTTCCAGTTCGCGTCGACCTCGATGGTCATCGTGGCGTAGCAGCGGAAGTCGCCGAGCCCGCACCAGGCGATGTCTTCGGGCATTGCCTCGAGGTAGTCCAGCAACGGCACCGCGTCCGGGTCCAGGTTGACGAAAACGAGCCGCTCCCACGTATCGACGTTGACAGCGACGAGCGGGAAGTCGGACATCCGCAGGGCGCCGAAGCCCTTGCGGCGGGGAACGCGCCGAAGTGCGCCGGAGAGATCCCACGTCCAGCCGTGGTATCCGCAACGCAGTTCACGCAACTGCGCGCCCGCGCCGGTGCACAGGGTGTTGCCTCGGTGCCGGCACACGTTCTGGAACGCACGCAGCATGCCGTCGTCGTCGCGGATGATCAGTACCGAATATGTGCCGCAACGGTATTCGAAGTAATCGCCCGGTTCGGCGACGTGGTCGAGGGTGCAGGCAACCTGCCAGACCTTCGGCCACATGTGCTCTGCTTCGAGCTGTGCGAATGCCGGCGAGAAGTAGCGTTCCGCGGGCACCAGCGTGGGGCGTTTCGGCGGTGTGCCGATCGCGTCCTCTCGGCGGCCCGTCACTGTTCACCCCTTCCTGTGGCGATTTCGGTGCGCAAACGTGCGCTGCGCGCCGTTTTGCGCACCGAAATCGCTGAATCGGCGCTCTGTAACGGTGTTACAGTGAGCCACTGTAGCGGCTGGCACGGCATTTGTAGGGAGCAATCGTGTTCGACCTCAAGATCACCGGTGGCACCGTGGTGGATGGCACGGGTGCGGCGCGGTTCAGCGCCGACGTGGCCGTCAAGGACGGCAAGATCGTCGAGGTTCGCCGCCGCGGACCGGCCGACCCGCCGCTAGAAGGCGAAGCCGCGCAGACCATCGACGCGACCGGAAAGATCGTCGCGCCGGGCTTCGTCGACATCCACACCCATTACGACGGCCAGGTCAGCTGGGACGACCTCCTCGAGCCGTCCAGCTCGCACGGGGTCACCACCGTTGTCGCCGGTAACTGCGGTGTCGGCTTCGCGCCGGTTCGCCCCGGCAGCGAGGAATGGCTCATCGAACTCATGGAAGGCGTCGAGGACATCCCGGGATCCGCTCTGTCCGAAGGGATTACGTGGGGCTGGGAAAGCTACGCGGAGTACCTCGACGTGATCGGCAGCCGCAAGCTCGCCATCGACATCGGAAGCCAGATTGCACACGGCACGGTTCGCGCCTACGCGATGGGGGAGCGTGGCGCCCGCAACGAGCCGGCCACTCCGGAGGACATCGCGACGATGAGCCGGCTGGTGCAAGAGGCGGTTGAAGCCGGAGCGCTGGGGTTCTCGTCGTCGCGCACGCTCGCTCACCGCGCGATGGACGGCGAACCGGTGCCCGGCACGTTCGCGGCCGAGGACGAGCTGTTTGCTCTCGGCCGCGCGATGGCGGCAGGCGGCGGATCGGTGTTCGAACTCGCGCCGCAGGGCGCGGCCGGTGAGGACATCATCGCGCCGAAGAAGGAACTCGAATGGATGCAGCGGCTCGGCGCTGAGATCGACTGCGCGTTGAGCTTCGCGCTGATCCAAGTGGACGCCGACCCCAATCTGTGGCGCGAGCAGCTCGACATCTCGGCCGCGGCACACGAGAAAGGCAGCCGCTTGCACCCCCAGATCGCGGCGCGCCCCTTCGGGATGCTGCTGGGCTTTCCCGGTCACCACGCCTTCACCCACCGCCCGACGTATCGTCGGCTGAAGGCCCAATGCAGCCGTGAGGAACTCGCCGCCCGGCTCGCCGAGCCGGCCGTGCGCGCGGCCATTCTCGCGGAAGACGATCTGCCGGCCGATCCAAACATGTTGTTCGACGGCATGTTCGCGTTCGCGCAGCACTCGGTGGACAGGCTGTACGCGATCGGCGAGCCACCCGATTACGAGCCGACACCAGACCGTACCGTCGCCGCGATCGCTCGGGAGCGCGGCGAGGATCCGTTGGCGACGATGTACGACTTGATGTTGGAGAACAATGCCGGCGCGATGCTGCTGCTGCCGCTCTACAACTATGCGGAGGGCAACCACGACGCGATCCGCGAGATGCTGACCCATCCCGCTGGTGTCTGCGGACTGTCCGACGGCGGCGCTCACTGCAGCATGATCTGTGACGCCTCGTATCCGACGTTTCTGCTCACGCATTGGGCGCGCGACCGTCGGCGTGGCGACAAGCTGCCGCTGGAGTACGTGATCCGCAAGCAATCTCGTGACACAGCGCAGTTGTTCGGTCTCACCGACCGCGGAGTGATCGCGACCGGAAAGAAGGCCGACCTCAATGTGATCGACATGAACGCGCTGACCCTTCACGCGCCGCGGATGGCCTACGACCTGCCTGCCGGCGGCCACCGGCTCGTGCAGAGTGCTTCCGGTTACACCGCCACGATTGTCAGCGGTGTGGTGACGCGGCGCGACGGAGTCGACACCGGCGCGCGGCCCGGTCGGCTGGTGCGCGGCGCGCGCTGAAGGCCGGCGCGCCTAGCTCGCGCCTAGCCAGAGTGCAGCTTCGCCAAAAATTCGTGACAGCGCTTGGCCCGCTCGGAGTCTTGCGCCATGACTTCTTCGAAGAAGGACGCCACGTCGTCCAGCCCCGCGTTCTTTGCGTCCCGCACATACTGGCCGTAGTCGTGGCCTGCCTTCAGCGAATGGTATTGAACGGAAATCAGATCGAAGCTGACGTCGTCGAAACCGGTTTCTCCCGTCGCCACGATTCCTCCTCAACGATTAGTAGTCACCTGTCGTCAGCGGCTACCCGGCAACGCTGGCCATAAACGACCGAACGGCATCGCGTCGTTTCGGCGCCGACGCCCGCGGGTATCAACCGCGGCAGGGTCGTTGCGAATCGAGGGCCGGGTTTCTGACCGGCTTTGAAGTTGACCGCGGGGCAATCACAAACGTCAGGAGGCGCGCATGCGCGCGATGATCTACCGCGGTCCTGACAAGGTGCGCGTTGTAGAGAAGTACGTGCCGCCGATCGAGCACCCCAACGACGCGATCGTGCGCGTCACGCTCGCCGCGATCTGCGGGTCCGACCTGCACCTCTATCACGCATGATGCCCGACACGCGGGTCGGCATGACCTTCGGGCACGAATTCATCGGCGTGGTCGAACAGGCTCCTGCTGATCGCCACAGACCGGGTGAATTCCGTTGAGCCTCAACTTCCTTCATGCTGAGCGGCCACCTGACGTCGCGGTTCGGAACCAACCGGGTGGACCGCAACCACATGTGGATCGACCCGATCCTGATCGGCGGACTGTACCTTCTTCTCGCGGCGGCGGGGGCCGGCGCGGCGTTACGGCGGATACGACGATTCCGCCGCAGCCAGTAGCCCCTAGAGGATGTCGACGATCTGGTTCTTCAAATCCTCGGCCGCAGTTCCGAAGACCGCTTGCACACTGCTGCCCAGCTCCACCACGCCGGCCGCTCCGAGATTTCGCAAGCGGGCTCGGTCCACCTTGGTCGGGTCGGAGACTTCGATCCGCAGCCGGGTGATGCAGGCGTCGACGTTGACCAGGTTCTCGCGGCCGCCGAACGCGGCGATGACCTGCTCGGCCTTGCTGGCGGGCGCGGCGTCCACCGATGTCGCCGAATCGCGGCCCTCGCCGAGGTTCGCGTCTTGCTCGGCCTGAAACTCGGCGTCGGGCTCGCGCCCCGGAGTCCGCAAGTTCCACTTCGTGATCGCGAACCGAAACATGGCGTAGTAGACGGCGGTGAACACCACGCCAACGACGAGGAGCACCGGGATGTTCTTCGCGGCCGGTGCCGTGCCGTAGAGCAACAGGTCGATCAAGCCCGCCGAGAACGAGAAGCCGAGATGAATGTCGAGCAGGTAGGCGACGGCCAGCGACACCCCGGTGAGAACCGCATGGATGAGATAGAGCGGGAACGCGACGAACATGAACGCGAACTCCAGCGGCTCCGTCACCCCGGTGAGGAATGCGGTGAGCGCGGCCGCCGACAAGATGCCGACGGCAACCTTGCGCTGGCGTTTGTCGGCGACGTGGATCATGGCCAGGGCCGCGCCGGGCAACCCGAACATCAGCACCGGGTAGAAGCCTGAGGTCAATATCCCGGCGGTCGGGTCGCCGGCAGCGAACCTGGTGAGTTCGCCCGTGGCGACAGTTCCGTCGTGCGGATAGCTGCCGTAGAGGAACCACACGTACGAGTTCAGGATGTGGTGCAGGCCGAGTGGGATCAACATCCGGTTGGCGAATCCGTAGACGAATGCGCCCAGCGCGCCCGAGCCGCCGATAAACGCCCCGAGGCCTTTGAGTCCGGCGTCGAACAGCGGGTAGAAGTAGCTCATCGCGAACGCGATCACCAGGCTCGCCAGCGACACCGCGATCGGCACGAACCGGCGTCCGCCGAAGAACCCGAGGTATGACGGCAGCGCGATCGTGTGATAGCGGTCGAACAGCGCGGCCGTCAGCAGCCCGACCACGATGCCGCCGAAGACGCTGTAGTTGATCTGCGCCTGTTCGCCTGCCTTGTCGACCACGCCGGCGAGCACGATCGGCGACATGGTCTTGAACACGGCCTGCATCACCAGGTATCCGACGACGGCGGCCAGCGCGGTGGACCCGTCGGCCTTCCGGGCGAATCCGATTGCGACGCCGACTGCGAAAAGCAGCGGCAGATTGGTGAACAGTGCCCCGCCGGCAGCGCTCATCGCACTGAAAAACGATCCGATGACCGGTGAATGGATCCGGCCGAGCAGATCGTCCTGGCCGAGCCGCAGCAGGATGCCGGCCGCGGGCAGAACGGCGATCGGCAACATCAAGCTCTTGCCCAGCCGCTGCAACTGCGCGAACCCGGGCACCCGAAGACCCGACTTCGCCTGTGGCTCTTGCGGTTTGGTCTTCTCGCTCATCATCTGCACCTTCCCGCGCACGGCTGTCAGACCGGCACAGCTCAGCGGAAGCTTAGACCAGGAGTTCTCCAGGTCCTGCTGGCTTCCCGTACGGTGCGCGTCGGCGACTATCTATCCTCCTGATGTGATTGAGACGGCCGTCGCCGCGCCCATCGGGGGCCGTGTGGTTGCGCTCGCCGACGTGCCCGATCCGGTTTTCTCAGCAGGCATGGTGGGGTACGGCGCCGCCGTCGACCCGCCCCGCCGGATCGTCGACGCGGTTGCGCCGGTGGCCGGAAGAATCATGAAGCTGCTGCCGCACGCCTTCGTCGTGGTGACTGCCGAGGGAAAAGGCATTCTCGTCCATCTGGGCCTCGACACGGTCCGGTTGAACGGCGAAGGTTTCACCGTGCATGTCAAGCAGGGCGACGACGTCGCGGTGGGCCAGCTCGTCGCCACCTACGACGTGCCGGCGGTGCAATCCAAGGGGCTCAATCCCGTGGTGCCTGTGGTGGTGATGGATGAACGCACATTGGGCAACGTCATCCCTGCCGTTCCGGCCGGTACTGAAATCACTGTCGGCGCAGCGCTTTTCACCGCGGTGAAGTAGAGCGGCATGTTGATCACCGCAAACACCGTGCTGACCGGCTCGAGTTTGCTGCGACCCGGGTGGATCGAGGTGCACGGCGGCACAGTGGCTGCGCTCGATGCCGGTGCACCGCCGCGGCCTGCCGACCGTGACCTGGGCGCTTTCACGGTGGTGCCCGGGTTCGTCGACACCCACGTGCACGGCGGCGGCGGCGCGCACTTTTCCGCCGCATCGCCTGCCGACACCGCCGTCGCGGCGCAACTGCACCGCCGGCACGGCACCACGACGCTGGTGGCCTCGCTTGTCACTGCGGGTCCGGCACAACTGCTTCGCCAGGTGGAGGCACTGGCCGAGGACGTCCGGCAAGGCTCGATCGCCGGGATCCACCTGGAAGGCCCATGGCTGGCCGCCGAGCGGTGCGGTGCCCACGAGCCGTCTTTGATGCGCGATCCGGATCCAAGCGAACTCGACCGGCTGCTCGCCGCGGGTGGCGGGACCATCAAGATGATCACACTGGCGCCGGAGCGACCCGGTGCGCTGGCGGCGATCCGGCGGATCGTCGACGCCGGCGTGATTGCGGCGATCGGGCACACCGACGCGACTTACGAACAGACGCGGGCGGCGATCGACGCGGGCGCGACGGTGGGGACACATCTGTTCAACGCGATGCGCCCGATCAACCATCGGCAGCCCGGGCCGGTGATTGCGCTGCTCGAAGATGCCCGTGTGACAGTCGAATTGATCGCCGACGGCGTGCACGTCGACCCTGCGTTGTACCGGCATGTGTGCCGCAGCGCCGGCCCCGACCGGGTGTCGTTGGTCACCGACGCGATCGCCGCGGCCGGAATGCCCGACGGCGCTTACCGACTCGGGCCGGTGGCAGTGGATGTCGTGGACGGTGTGGCCCGAGTTGCGGGCACCCACACCATCGCCGGTGGCACCGCCACCATGGACCACGTGTTCACATTCGCGTTGGCGCACAGCGGATTACCCCGTGAGGAGGCGTTGATGTCAGCCGTGCGGCAGGCCTCGATCAACCCGGCTCGCGCACTGGGCCTGCCGTGCACCGGGTTGGCGCCCGGAGCGAGCGCCGACCTGGTGGTACTCGGCCCGGATATGGACATCAACGGCGTCATGCACCAGGGCCGAATGTTGGGTTGAGCCACGCCGCGCGCCCCGAAGCGTGGATCAACCCCACATTCGGCATGCCGCTACTCGTGAGTGAGCAGAAACTCGACCAGCACCCGGCTCATCGACGGAATTGCCTCGCGTGCAATGACTTCGTAGCCGTGGGTGCTAAGCGTCGGCAGGCTGAGTAGCCCTGCGCGCGGTGTGATGCCTTGGGCTTTCGCATGCGATGCGTCGGACTCGAATGCACCGAGGGTGGCGGCCTGGGGTGACAAGCCCAATTCGCCGGCAATGTCCATCAATCGGTCAGCGATGTCCTTGTCGTAGACGCAGAGCGCATCGCCGTACGCGACGATCGGCCCGCCGCCGACGCTGGTGGTGTATTCCGCTTCGGTCGGGCCGACCTCCAGCGCCAGCGTGAGGTCGCCGGGAAGGGTCCGACTTGCGTAGGAGCCACCGACGCCCCCGATTTCTTCGTTGGTCGTGAACACAACGTAGACATCGCGTTTCGGGCGCTGCCCGCGCTGCCGAATCATCTGCGCCACCTGCAGGAGTGCCGTTATCGCCGCCCGGTCGTCCATGAAATAGCAACCGAGGTAATCGCCGACCTCCACCAGCGTGCGCTTGCTTCGATGAACGCACACCCTTGTCCCGGGCCGCACGCCGGCTTCGGTGAGTTCCTCCGGCGTGCGCCCGGTGAAAACGTAGACGTGCGGCCAGTCCAGTGACTTGTCTCCACCGTCGGGCTTGGTCTGCCAGATCCGCTGGCTCTCGGCGGTCGTGTGCTCCGAACCCAGCGCCAAGACGCCGATCAGCTGCTGCTGATTGCCGAGCACCGCGACCGGGCCCAGACCGAAGTTGCCCGGGTACATCGTGCCCAGCGGCGTCAGGTGCAGGGTGCCGTCCGGCTCCACCCGCTTGACCACCATCGACAGCTCGTCCATGTGCGCCATCACCCGAGTGGCGGGTGCATTCTGCTCGCCACTGCGGATGAGCCCGATGAGATTTCCCGCTTCGTCTACCCAGGTTTCGTCGACCACGGGTTGCAATTCGCGGCGGCAGATGTCGCGGACCTCGTCCTCCTGCCCGCATGGCCCGTACGTGTAGAGCAGCTCTTGCAACAGCTCCCGCCGAAACCCGTCTGTCATACCGCTTTCTGCGCGATCACCCATGACTGCACGATGTCACGCTGTGCTAATCGTCGTCCGCGTCGGGCGGATATGGCATACCGAATTCGTCGGCCAGCAGGCTTTGCACGATGATCATCGCCGCCTGCGAACCTGCCGCGATGGCGCCTGCCACGTACGGCTGCTCGGTGCAGACGTCACCGGCTGCGAACACCGAGCCCGCGCTGGTGCGATGCAGTGAATCCACTCCGATGGTGTCTGGCGCGAGCGGGCCGGGCGTGCAGGTGGCCCCGAGCTGTTCGGCGAGTTGGGAGTGCTGCCGCAGTGGCGCCTCCACCAGCAAGCCGTCTCGTTCCAGGCGAGTGCCGTCGGCGAACGCGATGGCGCCCAGCTGCCCGTCATGCCCGATCAGTTCGACGACCCGACGCTCCTCGATGGTGATCTTGGCCGCGTCCAGCAGCCGGCGTTCTTCAGGGGAGAGTTTCGGCGGCCCGTCGGTAAGCAGCACGACGTCTTCGCTCCACCCCCGCAGCATCAGGGCCGCATGCACGGCCTCTTCGCCGGCCGCCAGCGAAGCCAGCCGCTTGTCGCGCATCTCCCAGCCGTGGCAGAACGGGCACTGGAACACCGACTTGCCCCACATGTCGGCCAGCCCGGGCAGCTCCGGCGGGCAATAACGCATGCCGGTGGTCAGCAGCACGCGTTTTGCGTGAACCAGTTCGCCGTCGTCGAGTTCGAGCTCGAAGCCGTCGTCGACGGGAGCGCCTCGGGTGACCCGGCCGTCGCGGATCTCCACACTGGGATAGGCGGACAGCTCTCGCCGGCCGAGTGCGTACAACTCCGCAGGTGGACGTCCGTCATGGCCGAGCAGCCCACCGACGCCCTGCGATGGCAGGTTGCTCTGCTCGCCGGCGTCGACCAGCAATGTGCGACGACGGGCTCGGCCCAGCACCAGCGCGCCGCTCAGCCCGGCCGCGCCGCCGCCCACCACGATGCACTCCCAAACCATGAGAGGACTAATTGCGCGTGGCGGCGGAGCTCAAACCTGTGCCCGCCGGTTGTGAGACCATCCGCGGATTGACCACTGGATCAAAGACGCCGCGCCGTCGTCGGAGCTACGTCGTTGACACCACCACAATCCCGCTCGCTACGACGGGTTCGTCGCCCGTTACGCACACGAGCTTGCGCAGCCGGCCGCACAGCAGGCGCTCGACGAGCTCCGAAACCTCGCCGACGCGGGGCCGGTTACGCTGCTCACGTCCGCGAAGGATGTCGAGCACAGCCATCTCGTGGTGCTCGCACGACTGTTGGAAAGGACTCCATGACCGCAGCCTGGGCGGTCGCCGTGGCGGCGATTTTCGTGTGGCTCGGCATGGTGCTGGCGATCTCGTTTCTGGAGGCGCCGCTGAAGTTCCGGGCGCCCGGGGTCACGCTCAAGATCGGGCTGGGCATCGGTCGGCTGGTGTTTCGTGCGCTCAACGGCACCGAAGTGGTGCTGGCCGCGGTGGTGCTGGTGGCGCTGGCGTTCAAGTCGCCGCCAGTGGCGGTACTCGTTGCCGTGTTCTGCGCGGTCGCTGCGCTGGCCGCGCAGCTGGTGGGCGTTCGCAGGCACTTGGCGCGGCGATCTGACGCAGTGCTGGCGGGGGAGGACGGACAAGGTGGGCGCTCGCGCGCACATTACGTTTACGTCGGGTTCGAAGGGATCAAGGTGGTGGCGCTGCTGGTGTCCGGCATTCTGTTGCTGGCCGCGTGACGCCGACGAGGAGGAACGATGGAATCGTTGTCATTGACGGCAGTGGCCGACGAACAGCTGGCCCGGGCGCGCCAGTCCAACAGTGGGCGGTCGGCCCAGACCATCTACGGGGGCCACGAGCACTTTCTGCGGCAGACGGTGATAGCGATTCTGGGCGGCCACGAAATGGCCGAGCACAACAGTCCCGGCGAGGCCACGTTGCAGGTGCTGCAAGGTGAAGTGAAGGTGACCGCGGGCGAGGACTCCTGGCAGGGCGCCATCGGCGACTACCTGGTCATCCCGCCCGTCCGGCACAGTCTGCAAGCCGTCGAGGATTCGGTCGTGCTGCTGACCGTGCGGGCTGACAGCCGGGAACGGATTCAGTAGCGGTAGTCGGCCAGCTGTGTGCCGCCGATGCGCTCGTCGCCGTCCACGAGGACGAGCGCCGGCACCATCTCGCTGGTCACCAGCCCGTGCTCGCCGGTGAAGCTGTCGATCACGTCGAAGCTGCGGGCGATGCGGTCTGGGGTGTCGACGACGACCGTGGTCACCGGAACGCGCCGACTCACTTGAAAAAGCTTGTCGCCGTGAGGTTTACGCGAGCCGTGAAACCCCCAGACGCCGCGCAGCACCGTCGCGCCGCTGGCCGCTCCGCCGGCGCGGAGTTCGCGGACCAGCGCGCGGTGTACCGGTGCGCCGCGGTGAAGAGCGGCCGAGGACGTATAGACCGTCAGCTTCTGCCATAGCGGCCGGCCGTGGCCGTCGGTCGTCGGCAACCGGTCAGGGCGAGCCAGCAGGGTGCCGTCGCGTTTGCATACGCGAACGCGCTCGACGGTGAACAGCGGATGGCGCACCATCGCGCTGAGCCGCGGCAGCACGTCGGCGATGGCGTCGGCGCTGCCGACCGCGATGACCATCATCGGCACGTCGACGTTGCGGCTGAAGAACCGGGCACGCCGGCGCTCGCCGCCCACGGTGCCGTCGACGCCGAGGAATGCCGACGCGCCGGCCAGTCCTTCGCGGTAGAGCAGGTCGCAGATCGCGATGTATGCCGGCACGCCGTCCACGCGTTCTTGACGGCCGACGTACACCGTGAGCTTCGCGGCATCAGTGGCCGACGGCGGCGGTTCCGTGAGGCCGGTGAGCAGCCGGGCGCGCTCCAGCGTGATCAGCCCGGTCGGTGTCAGCTTCACTACGTCGTCGACAAGCGCTGAAATCTTCTCGCGCGTGTCCACCGCCGCCACCGCCACGGGCGGGTCCTCCGACAGGCTCAGCCACTCGTCGCTGCGCAGCTGTTTGCGCGGCCCGAACGATGCGACGCCGCGCAGCATCACGCTGGTGGCAACGGCTCGCTCGGCGTACAGCGCCAACAGCTGCTCGGCCAGGAACAGGCCGTCGACGCGTTGGCGCTCACCGAAGTAGGCGGTCAGCTTCAACGCGTCGCTCACAGCCGGCCCGCGATCCACTGGCCTGCCACCGCGGCGGCGACGCCGAGCACCGTGCTGACGACGATGTTGGCCGCGGCGGGCCAGATCTGCCGCTCCTCGGCGAGTCGCTGAGTCTCCAGCATCCAGGTCGAGAACGTGGTGTAGGAGCCGACGAAAGCGGTGCCGGCCAGAAGCGAGACGTGGTGGTTCAGCGTCAAACCCGACAGCAGACCGAGCAGCATGGCGCCGGTGAGGTTGACCGTCAGCGTGCCGAACGGAAAGGGCTTGACGACCCGTCGGGCGACCGCGCGGTCGACCAGGAAGCGCAGCACGGCGCCGGCACCGCCGAGCAGCACGACGCCCGTCCACACTGCGACCGTCATGCCCGGACCCGCACCCGCCGCACCATGGCGGTGGCCACGTAGACCGCGAACAGGCCCGCCGCGATGCTGGCGCCGGTGTAGCCAGCCGCCAGGCCGTAACGGTGGTCTTCGAGCATGCGCAGGGTCTCCACTTGCATGGTCGAAAACGTGGTCAGCCCGCCGCACAGGCCGGTGCCCAGAAGCGGCCGCCGGTAGCTCGACAGCGGCAGGCGTTCCAGCAGCCGGGTGGTGAAGTAGCCCAACAAGAATGCGCCGACGATGTTGACGCCGAACGTCGGCCACGGCCACTGCCCGGGCTGTGGATCGGCCAGCGCGGTGAGACCGGCGCGGGCCAGGGTGCCGAGTGCTCCTCCGGCGAACACGGCCACCAGCTCGCGTCGGTCGAAGGCCATGTCGCAAAGTATCCACGACCGCTCGGCGAGGTCCGCGGTTCGGCGCCGCCGCCGCTGGAGCAGAATCGCACCCATGGCGGCCAATCCCCGTGCCGGTCAGCCGGCGCAACCCGAGGACCTGATCGATGTGGCGCATGTGGTGACCGCGTACTACACCATCGAACCCGATCCGGACGATGTGGCGCAGCAAGTGGTGTTCGGCACGTCGGGGCACCGCGGATCGAGCCTCGACGGCGCGTTCAACGAGGCGCACATTCTGGCCACCTCTCAGGCGATCGCCGAGTACCGGGCCGTGCAGGGCACCACCGGCCCGCTGTTTATCGGTCGAGACACCCATGCGCTCTCTGAGCCGGCGTGGGTGTCGGCTTTGGAGGTTCTCGCCGCCAATGACGTTGCGGTGATGATCGATTCAGCCGACCGCTACACGCCCACGCCGGCGATCAGTCACGCGATCCTCACCTACAACCGCGGACGGTCGGACGGTCTGGCCGACGGGATCGTCGTCACCCCGTCTCACAACCCGCCTCGCGACGGCGGGTTCAAGTACAACCCACCCAACGGCGGACCTGCCGACACGGACGTCACTGGGGCAATCGCCAAGCGCGCCAACGAGATTCTGCGTTCGGGGCTGGGCGAGGTGAAGCGGGTACCGCTGGCCCGTGCGCTGAAGTTCGTGCAGCGGCACGACTATCTGGACGCCTATGTAGACGACCTGCCCAATGTCGTTGACCTGCAGGCGATTCGCGCCGAGGGCATCCGCATCGGCGCCGACCCGCTCGGTGGTGCGAGCGTGGACTACTGGGCGGCGGTCGCCGAGCGGCACAACCTCGACTTGACGGTGGTCAATCCGCTTGTCGATGCGACGTGGCGGTTCATGACGCTCGATACCGACGGCAAGATCCGGATGGATTGCAGTTCGCCGAACGCAATGGCCGGGCTGATCGCCAATCGCGACAGCTATCAGATCGCGACTGGAAACGACGCGGACGCCGACCGGCACGGCATTGTGACGCCGGACGGCGGCCTGCTCAACCCGAATCACTACCTGGCGGTGGCGATCGACTACCTCTACAGTCACCGAAGGTCGTGGCCGTCGTCGACCGCAGTCGGCAAGACGGTGGTGAGCAGTTCGATCATCGACCGCGTGGTGGCCGGCTTGGGGCGCAAGCTCATCGAGGTTCCAGTCGGCTTCAAGTGGTTCGTCGACGGATTGATCGGCGGCAGGATCGGTTTCGGAGGCGAAGAAAGCGCGGGCGCGTCGTTTTTGCGGATGGACGGTTCGGTGTGGACCACCGACAAGGACGGCATCATTCTGGCGCTGCTGGCTTCGGAGATCCTGGCGGTCACCGGAAAGACACCGTCGCAACGGTATACGGAACTGGCCGAAAAGTACGGTGCACCAACGTATGCGCGCACCGACGCGCCAGCTGATCGGGAGCAGAAGGCCCGGCTGTCGAAGCTGTCGGCTGATGAGGTGACGGCCACCGAGCTGGCGGGAGAGAAGATCACGGCCAAGCTGACCACGGCGCCCGGCAACGGCGCTCCGCTGGGCGGGCTGAAGGTGACGACGGCCAACGCGTGGTTCGCCGCGCGGCCGTCGGGAACCGAGGACGTGTACAAGATTTACGCGGAGTCATTCCGCGGGCCGGACCATTTGCGTGAGGTGCAGGAGGCCGCGCGCGAGGTGGTGGCGAAGGCGCTGTCGTGAGTGCGACGCCTGCGGAGGGGGAGTGTCGGACCCAACCTCGACTGCCCCCTGAGGTCTGGGTCCTCATCACCGCCAATGCGGTGATCGCACTCGGCTACGGGGTGGTGTCGCCGGTGCTGCCGCAGTACGCGCGCAACTTCGGGGTGAGCATCAGCGCGGCGACCTTCGTGATCACCGCGTTCGCGGCGATGCGGCTGTGCTTCGCCCCAGTCAGCGGTCTGCTGGTGCAACGGCTCGGCGAGCGGCGCATCTACGTCAGCGGGATTTTGATCGTCGCGCTATCCACCGGTGCCTGCGCGTTCGCTGAAACATATTGGCAGCTCTTGCTTTTCCGGTCGCTCGGCGGTGTCGGGTCGACGATGTTCTTCGTGTCGTCGCTGGGGTTGATGATCCGCGTCAGTCCTGAGGATGCTCGAGGCCGGGTGGCGGGCATGTTCTCGTCGGCGTTTCTCGTGGGGTCGGTGGCCGGGCCGGTGCTGGGCAGTTTGACGGCGGGACTTGGGCTCTCGGCGCCCTTCGTGATCTACGGGATCGCGCTGGTGATAGCGGCCGCGGTGGTGTTTTTCAGCTTGCGGCATTCGTCGTTGGCCGCACCGGAGCGCCAGGCGGAGCCGGACGTGACGTTGCGGGATGCTCTGCGGCAGAAGGCATATCGCGCGGCTTTGGTGTCGAACTTCGCGACTGGGTGGTCGGTCTTCGGATTGCGCATGGCGCTGGTGCCGCTGTTCGTGTCCGAGGTGCTGGCGCACGGTGCGGGGATGGCAGGGCTGGCATTGGCAACGTTCGCCGTGGGCAACGTCTCGGCGGTGATTCCCAGCGGATATTTGTCCGACCGGGTGGGCCGGCGGACGCTGCTGATTGTCGGGCTGTCGGTGTCGGGGATCGCGACAGGCATGGTCGGGTGGGCGTCGTCGTTGCCGCTGTTTCTGGCGGGTGCCTATGTTGCCGGCGCGGCGGCGGGTATGTTCAGCTCGCCGCAGCAGGCGGCCGTCGCGGACATCATCGGCAGCAAGTCGCGGGCGGGAACCGCGTTGGCGACGTTTCAGATGATGGCCGACCTCGGATCCATCACCGGCTCGTTGGCCGTGGGGCAGATCGCGCAGCATGTGTCGTTCGGCGCGGCGTTCGCGATCAGCGGGGTCATCCTGTTGGTCGCAGCCGGAGGCTGGGTGCTGGCGCCTGAGACGCGCGGGCATCGGCCGGCAGGGCCTACACCGGCGCGCGCACTAGGGCCCGAAGCGGGCGGTGAGGTGCCCTGACGCGGCGTTCGCCGAGGCAACAGAGAGATCGTCGGCCCGCCCGCTGGCCTCTTAGCTGCGACTTTGAGCAGCCTTCGCTGGTGGTGTAGCTTCGATGGGCACGTATCTCGGGGCTATGGCGCAGCTGGTAGCGCACCACACTGGCAGTGTGGGGGTCAGGGGTTCGAGTCCCCTTAGCTCCACTCAGTTTCAGCTCTCGGCCCTGCGGCCCGACTCGCCGCCGACGAACAGACCACCGATGATGCTGACGATGCCTACAGCGGTAAACCCCAGCGCGCTCGCCTGCCACACACGACCGATGTCGTCGCACCGGGTCGCCAGGTCGTCGCTGGCCGAAAGCTCACCGCCAGTCGCTGTGGCCACCTCTGCGGCCTGCGGCTGATACGCGATGCCGCACGATTTTGCGGAGCCATTCTCGGTGACCGTCAATTGATGGGAGCCGACGCCTACTCCAACCGCGAGTAGCGCGACACCCAATATGAGAAACAGCGCTTTCACTGCGTCTCCAACTGTTCCGATACGTGCCCCGGTTGTTTTCTCATGAGGATCGTCTCACCACTTCCGTCATCGCACTCGGATTTGCTCTTGCTTGAACGGTGCCAGCGGCGCACCGGCTCGTCAGTCGGCCGATCGGCCTATGCAACGGAGTACATGCGGGTCGCCCGATCGGGGGACCCGGTCAATGCAAGATGGTTAATGCGATTTCGCCGCGTTCCTTACGGTGAGCGTCGTTTCACGCGCCGACGTCCCTAGAACGACGTCGGTTGTTCGATGAAGCTGAACAATGCCCAGCCCATACAGATCAGCAGGTTCATCGCAACGGCGACGAGCGCCAAGAACATCAGGCATCGCGCACAGAAACGACGGCGGCGTTGGTTGTGCGCGTGGCGCTCTTCGCGGATCAGGTGCCTGGCTGCGAGCGCGAAAGTGACATCGACGAATTCGTCCGCGCTGACGGCCGCGCCGGCCGCGATCTGGCGGAGCCGCACGGCAGGGATCTCGACGCCCACGCCGGCGAAACTTCGACTCAGGCGGTACGCCTGCCAGCGGCCCAAGTCGTGATCCGTCATGGCCACACGACGCGGGCGGTTCGTCCATTCCTCTTGGTTCGACGGGGTGGTCATCTCCCAGATTGTGCGACAGCGCAGCGCCCAATGTTGCGGATTCACAAGGATTTTCCACTGCATGCGAACGCCCGCTCGTCCGCCGCGCACACCGTGCGGTGTCAGCGTTTGCCGTAGCCGACCTCGGCCGGCAGAGGCGGCCCCGACGGCGTCGTCGGAGCCGGTGTCGAGGGAGCCGCCGACGAGGCGGGCGCACCCGGGCGGTGGAAGTCCACCATCTTCTCCTCGCGGATCACCCGGTTGTCGACGGTGACCGACAACGAGTTCGCGGTCACGAAATACTCCACGCCGTCGTTCTTGGCGACGAACCCGCCGTCACCGGACTCGGAGGCAGCCAGAATCACCTTGGCGCCGTCGCGCAAACGGACACCGCGGTACTGGTACTGGCCGCCCGGGGTCTTGCAGATCGCCACGCGCGACGAATCTGTGCTCCCGAAAACCACGGCGGTGTCCGGTGCCGTGCACCGCGCGGTCGAGTCGACGTAACCCTGCCCGTCGCTGGCAGGCACAGCGTGAGCCATGGGGAGTGCGATGGTGAGCAGCGCTGAACCCGCCGCCGCGGCGATGGACAGGCGACGCGTCGAGACCGCAGAGAACGACATCACCTCCACCAGACCACGGTTCGGCGGACCGTGCGAGCGTCGGTTCCAAGGCACAACCGAATTGTTAGCGATCAGAAACCTCGGCGTGTCGGCAATTTCGGGTGTTTCCACGTCCTCGCCTGCAACTGTAGGTTTTGCCGCAGCTGACGCCATGAGTGGAAGGGCCCGGTCATTGCCATACCAGCCGCCTTGTCCGCCCTACCGGCAGGCCGCACTCCGGCAAAGCGAAACCCGTTCAGCGACAGCGCAAGACCGATGAAGAGGATGAAGGCATGCGCCATCTGACAGCTGTAGTCACCCTCGCCGTCGCATGTGTCCTCGTCGCAGCCTGTGGCAGCAGCAGCGACGGCGACAAGACGTCGAGCAGCAAACCACCGCCGACGACCGCCGCCGCCCCTCCGCTCGCCGACACAGACCTGCCCGGGCTACTGCTCAGTCCCGAGGAGATCAACGCCGCTATGGGCGCCACCGAAATGGCGGTGTCGAACACGCGCTTCGAGATGTCCGACGACAGCGCCTTGATGGAGCCCAAAGAATGCCTGGCGATCGACGGAGCGGCGCAAGCGCAGACCTACGCGGGCAGCGGCTTCACCGCTGTACGTGACCAGACGCTGCAAGAGGGCGACAACTTCACGCATTTCGCCGAGCAGGCGGTGGTGCTATTTCCGAGCGCCAAAGAAGCCACCGCGTTCTTCACCGCATCGGTCCAGCAGTGGCCGGCCTGCCACACCTACAAGCACCTGCAATCCGGCTCCGAATGGCAGGCGGGACCGATCTCGAATGCCAACGGCATTTTGAGCATCACCGCGAGTCAACAGAACGCGAAAGCCCCCGGCTGGGCGTGCGGGCGGGCACTGGCAGCCCGCAACAACGTGGTCGTCGACGTGAACACCTGCAGCCCCAACCCGGCAGACACCGCGGTGAAGATCGCCGCCCAGATCGCCGCCAAGGTGAAGCACTAGCGGCGCCGCTAAAAGTCCACTCGCAGCGCACAACAACTCTGCGCGATCTCGACGTGGGTGCGGCCGTCGTCCGCTTGAATGTCATATGCCGACGTCGAGGAGAGAGCCCATGAAGAGACGTGAGAGCGCCGTTGCGCGGTCCGCAATGGGAATCCGGCTGTGACCGCGTCGACTGCGACCGTGTCGCAGGAGCCGGTCGAATTCGATCCCTATTCCGATGACTTCTTCAATTCTCCCTACGCGACGTACCGCCGCATGCGTGACGAAGCGCCGGTGTACTACAGCGAGAAATACGACTTCTACGCGCTGACCCGCTACGAAGACGTCGCGCCGGCGTACAAGGACTTCGAGACGTACTCGTCGGCGAAGGGCGTCACGCTCGACATGGTCAAGGCCACGGATCTGAAGATGCCGGAGGGCCGGCTGATCATCATGATGGATCCGCCCGAGCACGAGGTGATGCGCAAGCTGGTGAACCGGGTATTCACGCCGCGCGCCGTCGCGGCGCTGGAACCGATGATCCGGGAGAAGATCTACGACGTCGTGAAGACGTTGAACCCCGAGTCGTTCGATGCCGTCGCGGATTTCTCGGCTTTGTTTCCGGTCGAGATCATCACGGCAATGTTGGGCGTCCCGCCCGAAGACCGCCAGCAACTTCGCATCTGGCTGGACAAGGGACTGGAACGCGCGCCGGGATCGATGAACCCCTCGCGGGAAGGCATCGACTCGATGATCAAATCGGGGACCTACTACTACAACCTGATTCAGCAGCGCCGAGCCGAGCCACGCGACGACATGATCAGTCGGCTGATCGAGACGGAAGTCGTCCAGGACGGCGAGGTGAGGCGTCTGGATGACGTCGAGATCGCGGGTTTCGCCAACATGTTGGGCGGTGCGGGCGCCGAAACGGTGACGAAGCTCGTCGGCAACGCGGTGGTGGTCTTCGCCGAGAACCCCGACCAGTGGCAAGAACTACAGAACGACCGCAGCAAGATTGCGGCGGCATTCGAGGAGTTGCTCCGCTACGAGGGGCCGTCGCAGTACAACGTGCGGTACACGATGCGCGACGTGACGTTGCACGGCGCCACGATTCCCGCCGGCAGCACCGTCGTGCTGATCAACGGAGCCGCGAACCGTGACGAGAGGGTGTTCCCCGATCCGGATCGGTTCGACATTCACCGTGAGCGCAAGTTCGGCTACAACATCGGTTTCGGCTACGGCATCCACAGCTGTCTGGGTGCGGCTCTGGCCCGAATGGAAGGCCGCATTGCACTCGAAGCACTGCTCGACTTGATTCCGCGCTACGAGGTGGAGCGAGAAGGCCTGCGTCGAGTGCACATGACCAACGTGTGCGGTTGGTCGAATGTCCCTGTTCGCGCCGCCTGACGTCCGTTTTCGCCAGTCCGGGCAATGTGCGGTACCTCCGGCGCGGAGCGGGGTTACTGTCAAGTAACACCCCAGCTTCTGTGGAGGTCGACATGACCGTGACGAAAGAAGTCAGCGAGCAGCAAGCCCGACAAGTCGCCGAGCAGGCGCGTGAAGCGCGATGGGAGCACCCGAGTTTCGGCAAGGAGCTGTTCTTGGGCCGCTTGCGGCTGGACTTGGTTCACCCGCACCCCAGCGGTTTCCCGCAGGCCGTCGAGCGCGGGCAGGCGTTCCTGGCAAAGCTGCGCGCCTTCTGCGAATCCGAGATCGACCCCGCGGTGATCGAACGCGATGCGCAGATCCCGGACAACGTCATCCGCGGCTTGAAGGATCTCGGTGCGTTCGGCATGAAGATCGGTACCGAATACGGCGGCGTCGGCCTGTCGCAGGTCTACTACAACAAGGCGCTTGCGCTCGTCGGGTCCGTGCATCCGTCGCTGGGCGCGCTGTTGTCCGCGCACCAGTCGATCGGGGTGCCGCAGCCGATCAAGATGTTCGGCACCGAAGAGCAGAAGCGCACGTGGCTGCCCCGATGTACCCGCGAAATCAGCGCCTTCTTGCTCACCGAGCCGGATGTCGGCAGCGACCCGGCCCGGCTACACGCCACCGCCACGCCCGACGGCGACGACTACGTGCTCAACGGCGTCAAGCTGTGGACCACCAACGGGGTGATCGCCGACCTGCTGGTGGTGATGGCGCAGGTGCCCAAGAGCGAGGGGCACCGAGGCGGCATCACCGCGTTTGTGGTCGAAGCCGACGCGCCGGGCATCGTGGTGCAAAACCGCAACGCGTTCATGGGATTACGCGGCATCGAGAACGGCTTCACCCGGCTGACGGATGTGCGGGTCCCGGCCGCCAACAGAATCGGCCGGGAAGGCGAAGGCCTCAAGATCGCGCTGTCCACGCTCAATGTCGGACGGCTGTCGCTGCCTGCCGTGTGTACCGGCTCGGCGAAGTGGTGCCTGAAGATCGCCCGGGAATGGTCGCGCGAGCGCGTGCAGTGGGGGCGGCCGGTCGGTGAACACGAAGCCGTGGCCGGCAAGGTGGCGTTCATCGCGGCCACCGCCTACGGGTTGGAGGCGATGCTCGATCTCGCCAGCGAGCTCGCCGATGCCGGCGGCGCCGACATCCGGATCGAGGCCGCGCTGGCCAAGCTCTACGGCTCCGAGATGGCCTGGCTGATCGCCGACGAGCTGGTGCAGATCCGCGGCGGCCGGGGTTACGAGACCGCCGCGTCGCTGGCCGCCCGCGGCGAGCGTGGCGTGCCCGCCGAGCAGATCCTGCGCGACCTGCGGATCAACCGCATTTTCGAAGGCTCCACCGAGATCATGCATCTGCTCATCGCCCGCGAAGCCGTGGACGCGCACCTGTCGGCGGCCGGTGACATCATCGACCCGCAAGCCGACATGCGGCGCAAGGCCCGAGCAGCCGCCCACGCCGGGAAGTTCTACGCGCGCTGGCTGCCCACCCTGGTCGCCGGTAAGGGTCAGCTACCCACGTCCTACCCCGAATTCGGCCCCCTGGCAGCGCATCTGCGCTACGTCGAGCGGGCCAGCCGGCGGCTCGCCCGCAGCACCTTCTACGCGATGTCGAGATGGCAGGGCAAGCTCGAGCACAAGCAGCGGTTCCTGGGGCGGATCGTCGACATCGGCGCCGAGTTGTTCGCAATGACCGCCGCGTGCGTGCGGGCCCAGCGCGACAACGCAGACCCCACCGCGGTCGAGCTCGCCGACGCGTTCTGCCGTCAGGCCCGGGTCCGCACCGAGCAGCGCTTCGACGAACTCTGGCACAACAGCGACGACTCCGACCGGGCGCTGGCCCGCGCGGTGCTCGACGGCCGCTACACCTGGCTGGAGGAAGGCATCCTCGACCCGTCGATCGACGGCCCCTGGATCGGGCAAGACGACGGCGCCGGCAAGGACGACGTACACCGCGTCATTTCTTGAATCAGGTTGCGCCACAACAATTTCCCGCACCAATGAGGATTTGGAGGTGGGCCAGATGGACAGCTTCGCGCGACTCGGTGCGGTCGGGGCGGCGCTCGTCGGCGCGGCGATCGCGATATCGCCGGGACCGGCGTCAGCTGATTCGGCCACAACCGAAGTGATCACCGCCGTCGCGGTCAGCCCGACGGGCGAGCCGATCAACGGCTACCAGGAGGCGCCGGCTCAGGGAAACGTCACCGCGGTCACCGACTGCACCGCGGCGTCGCCGTCGGCGCTGGCCGACGACATCTACTCGTGCTCCCCGAGCGCAGCCGGCGCCGGAACGTGCTGGCCGTCAACGCCCGGATCCCTGCTGTGCATCGACGATCCGTGGAGCAAGCGCCTGCACCGGGTCACCTACGCTGGCACGCTGCCGCATGTGCAGCCAGCCGCGATCACCGATCCGTTCGCGCTGCTTCTCACCGACGGCACACGCTGCCTGCTGCGCAACGGCGGCGCCTGGGGCAGCCGCGACGACGGCTACGTCGGCGTCTACGGCTGCGGTGACGCGACTGAGAATCTCGCAGTGTTGTGGTTGCCCAGTGCAGGCCCCGGCACGTGCATCGACCGGTCGCAACCACTGTGGACGGTCAAAGTGGGCCAACTCGGTAGTCCGGGGGAGCGCTTTGCGCCGCCGCAGACCCGCACGGTGGCCACCGCATGGTTCGCCGGCAACGCCGTCTAGTCACCCCGCGACGCACCCGTCGGCAAGTTCTGTAGGGTGATGCACCGATTCGGGGCCGTCGAATGAGGAGCAGCTGGTGACGCTCAACACCGTCGCGCTCGAGCTCGTACCACCCAATGTGGAGCGAGGTCGGCAGCAGGCGATTGAGGATGCGCGCAAAGTGCTGCAGTTTTCCGCCGAGTCCGGCCTGGAGGGCCGGATCCGGCACGTGATGATTCCCGGGATGATCGCCGAAGACGACGACCGGCCCGTCGAGATGAAGCCGAAGCTCGACGTGCTCGACTTCTGGTCGATCATCAAGCCGGAGCTGCCGACGGTGAAGGGACTGTGCACGCAGGTCACGGCATTCATGGACGAGCCCACACTGCGCGAGCGCTTGGCGCAGCTGTGCTCGGCGGGTTTCGAGGGCATTGTCTTCGTCGGCGTGCCACGCACCATGCAAGACGGTGAAGGTTCAGGCGTCGCGCCCACCGACGCCCTGTCGATCTATCGGGAGCTCGTCCCCAACCGGGGTGTGATCCTCATTCCCACCCGCGAGGGCGAGCAGGGCCGGTTCACCTTCAAATGCAATCAAGGCGCCACGTTCGGCATGACGCAGCTGCTGTATTCCGACGCAATCGTCGGCTTTCTCCGCGAGTTCGCGAAGAGCTGCGACCACCGGCCGGAAATCCTGCTGTCGTTCGGCTTCGTGCCGAAAGTCGAGACGCGGGTGGGCCTGATCGACTGGCTGATCCAGGACCCGGGAAACGCCGCGGTGGCCGGCGAGCAGGAGTTCGTCAAGAAGCTGGCCGGCAGTGACCCGGCGACAAAACGCCAACTGCTCGTCGACCTCTACAAGCGGGTGATCGACGGGGTCGCGGAGCTCGGTTTCCCGCTGAGCATCCACTTGGAGGCGACGTACGGCGTCTCTGCCGCGGCGTTCGAGACCTTCGCCGAGATGCTCGCCTACTGGTCCCCGGCGGTTTCAGGACGAACTTCGCGCCATTGAGGCACAAATCGGCTCCGCCGAGGCACAAATCGGCGCCCACTTGTTTCTCTTAGCCGGGTTGCGGGCACGCTGCGGCCATGGCGTTCAAACTCACATACCGCGATGGACAAGAAGACGACTACGACGACTCCACCAAGTGGGCCGTCGAAGACGGCGTTCTGAAGATGGGGCGAGAGGCTGGCAAGTGGACGGTCCTGGTGTCGCCAAGTCATTGGGCCACGATCGAAGTTCGCGACGACGACAAGAGCGGTCGCGACAAAGACAAGGACCGTGACGAGGACAAAGACAAGGACAAGGACCGCGAGAAAGACAAAGACGACGAGGACAAAGACGACGACGACAAAGACAAGCGCGACAAAGACAAGGACGACGAGAAGGACTGACCTGGCCGTCGTCGGCAATCAGACCATCGCGGTCGGCGAGACCTTCAGGCCAATGGCCAACGCACCGGCCAATTCTCGGCTGACGTCGTAGTCGAAGATCACATGGCCGCTGAGGACGTCGACGTCGCGCTTGAACCGCTGCAGCGGATTGCTGACGAAATGCGCACTGGCACCTGACGATTCGAGCAGTCCAGAGATCACTGCACGCGATTCCCGCACGATGTGTGCAGCCGCCAGCCGGGCGTCGGCGCGGATCGGGCGCGGCACGCGGTCCCCGGCGGCCAGGATCGTCTCGATCTGCTGCGTCGTGCCGTCCAATAGCCCGTGCAGCGCCCGCAGCCGAACCCGGGCGTCGGCCAACCGCGCTTGAGCGGCCGGCTTGTCTTGCTGCCGAGTGCCCTCGTACGCGATGACGCGCTCGCCGAGCCGTTCCGCATACAGCTCGGTGACGCGCTCGGCGGCCCCCAGCGCGGGCATCGCGGCCACCAGGGCGAGCGCCGGCACCATCGGCCATCGGTAGAGCACCGCGTCGTGCAGCGCAGCGCCGGGCGCGCTGCCGCGATAGATGTCGGCGACTTTGACAAGCCGATGCGCGGGCACGACGACGTCGTCGACGACGACGTCGTTGGACCCGGTGGCCCGCATCCCGTCGGTGTGCCACACGTCGACGACGCCCACGTGGCCCGCGGGCAGCAGCGCCAGTGCCGGATAGATCGCGTCGTCGGGTCCGCACAGCGCTCCGACCATGACCCAGTTGCCGTGCATGACGCCGGTGGCCCAGGACCAGCGGCCGCGCAGCCGCACGCCGCCGTCGACGGGAACGCCTCGGCCGGTGGGGGCCAGCGCCGCCGGCGCCATAAATGGCTCGCTGGTGAACGCTTCTTCCTGGGCCCGCTCGTCGAACAACGCCAGAAGCCAGTTGTGCAGTGCGTAGAACGCCGCCGTCCATGCGGTCGAGACGCACCCGTGTGCCATCCGCCGCACCGGGCCGAACATCTGCGAAAACGCTGCCTGCTGGCCGCCGTAACGCGCCGGTCGGAGGAGTTCGGTGAAGCCCGACTCGGTGAGTTCGGCGACGGTGGCGGCGGGCAACTGCCTGCGCTGCTCGGCCTCCTGCGCACGCTGCGCAAGCCGCGCCACGAATTCGTCAGTGATGGCGCCGGCCGTCATCCCCACACCGTACCATACCTTTTAGTATGTTCGGCCGTCACGGCCGAAGCATGAAGTCGAGGAACCGCTCACGCTGTTGCGCGGATTGCCTCTTGGGTGTGGCGCCGGCCAGATGCAGGAAGCCGATGCCTGCGGCGAACAGTGTGTCGGCTCGTAGCCGGGCTTCGTCAGCGTCAAACCCGTAGTCGCAGAACGCCTCTCGCACTGCCCGCAGCAGCCGCCGGTCAGCCGAACGCACAGCTGCCGCTACCGTGTCGTCCGAGCGCGCCCACTCACGCATCGCTCGCTCCAGCGTCCAGTGCCGCGGGCTGACGAGGGACGCCATCATCTGGGACAGCCGTTCGCGCGGCGCGACGTCACGCATCCGGGCGAACGCGCCGCGATCTTCGTCGCGCAGCTGCGCCCACGATTCGATCAGCGCGCTGCGGTAGGCGGCCATGTCGGCGAAATGCCAGTAGAAGCTGCCCTTCGTCACGCCCATGCGTGCGCAGAGCCGGTCGACCTTGAGCGCGTTTCGCCCCTCCTCGGCCAGAAGCGCATAGCCTGCCTGGAGCCAGTCATCTGCCGACGTGCGAGTGGTCACGGCAGCGGTTGGCCTGGCAGGCTGCCGACCTCGAGGCCCGCCATACTGCAGGTGCCCTCGAAAATCACCCGGCCGAATTCCCTTACGCGGCAGCGGAGCCGACCAGCGAGGTGTTCGAAATCGGTGTCGACGTTGCGGCGCTCCGCGGGCAGGGGTACCGGCAGGACATGCGGATCGAGGGCTGTTCCGTCGCCGTCCAGGTCGATTTGATAGCGCAGACCCCTGGCGCGAACGTTCCACCGTCCCTCGCCGACTTCCCACTGCACCAGCTCGGGCGGGGTTACGCGAATCACCTTCTCGCCTAAGCGCACCACGACTCCGCCGACGTCGCGTCCGAGGGGACCGAGCCGCAGACGACCGCCCGAGAACGCGACACAGACGTCGGCGCCGTCGAAGTCGTGGGCTTGTCCCCACCACCAGCGTTCCGGGAAACCCGCGCCCCAATTTCGTTCCGAATACCACCGGGCATTGTCGAATTGCCAAGTGTCGCCGCCGAATTCGACGGTGCCGCTCACGGATCCACCGAGCCGGTACGGATGCCAGTACTGGTTGAGGAAGGGAACCGAGGAAAAGACTCCGCCGCCGGCGAAAGCCTTGGGCCAGGGGAATGGGTTGCCGAACCGCAGATCGAGGTGAACGTCGTCGAGGTCGATGCGAAGCCGTTCCGCCGACGCACTCAGCGCGCGGGCCGGATCGGTGCCGGCGCGGACCGCAAAATGCGACCGCTGCGCGTGCGCGTCGTCCAATGCCGCCGATCGCACCAGGCCGCCGGGATGCAGAGCCACTGCGACGGTCGCCCAGTCACCGTCCGGATGACGGTTGACGCTGCACAGCGCCACCGCGACACGACCGGAAGCTGCGTCGGTGACCCGCCAGAACCAGCCCTCCATCTCCGTTCCGTGCGACGGCAGAGGATCGCCGAAGGGCACGTCGGCGCCGGTGCGCCGGTAGAGGTCGACAAGGCGGTGTACGGCGCCCAGCGATCCGTTGCGCAGGTTTTCAGTCAAAGTCATCGGCGACCTCCCGGGGCAACTCTAGGTATAGCCGAGTGCTGCTCTCCGAAAGTGGGTAGCCGTCAACGAACAACCAACGAGGGGAGAAGCGCTCATGCGCGCCGAAGAAGGCGACGAATCGATCGAAGAACTCGCAGCAGACGCCAAGAAGTCGCAGAAGAACATCGACGAGGCAGTCGACAACCCCGAACGCGAGTCAGAGCACCCGCAGCACCGCGCCGATCGCTAAGCCGGCGACAAGCAATGCGCCGGCCAGCCGCACGTGCAGCCATGCCAGCGCGGCATACCACAACGGCCACACCGGGAACTGCGGCGGCGGCTCCGCCGGCGGGGGCTTGCGGAAGTACGGCCAGACCTTGACCAGCCGGGGGAGCGCCAGCACCACCGCCAGCGCCGGCCACGGCATCGCACCCACCGCCACACAGACGCCGACCAACACGTAGAAGCCCGCCATCATCGCCAGCGTCGTCACGCGGGCGCGTGACTCGCCGAGCAGCACCGGCACCGTGCGGATGCCCAGCGGCGCGTCGTACGGGATTTTGTCAATGTGCTTGCCCATCAACACCGTTGTGCACAGCAGCCCGTAGGGCAGCGACGCCAGCAGCAGGTCCCACCCGACGTGACCGACCGCCGAATAGTAAGTGCCGCACACCATCAACGGGCCCCACACGACCAAGACGTCGGGCTCGCCGAGTCCGCGCTTCTTCAGCCGAAGCGGCGGCGCGGTGTATGCGACGCTCAGCACGAACCCGGCGAGCGCGAACGCGAGGACGGGCCAGCCGCGCACCAGTGTCAGCACCACGAGGATCGCCAGGTCCGCGAGGTTGACCGCCAGAATCGCCGACACCAGGGTGCGCCGGCTCACCAGACCGGACAGCACCGGATGCGGTGCATACAGCGCGCGGGGATAGTTTTCGCTGTCGGTGCCCACGTGCGTGTCGAACAGATCGTTCATCAAGTTGTTGGCGGTGTGCGCCAACATGATGCCCACCACCGCCAGGACCAGCCAACGCCAATCCAGCCCCGGCTCGCCGACCGCCAGCAGCGCCGCCACCAGACCGGCGAACAGCGTCATCGGCAGCACCGCGGCGCGGGTGACGACGATCCATCGGGTCACCGCGTCGACGCGGCCGTCCGGTGGCGGGTTGGTGGTGCGCAAGGCGTACAACCATGAACTGATGCGCGACCGCGACGCGACCTCGGCCATAGCTGACAGCGTAGGCCGGTTCAGCCGTCCTCGGCGATCTTCGGCAAACCTCTGACCACGCCGCCGAATGTGACCGAACCGCAAGGCTGTTGCGCCGGGGCGCTGGCTTACAGTCCGGAGCTGCTGCGACCGGTCAGCGCGTCACGCACCCGGTCGATGAGCCCGACGCCGGGCCCGAGGATCTTGTTGGCCGGTGGCTTGTCCGGTGCCGACGGGTGCGGTCGGGTGGGCGCGAGTTTCTTTGTGTTCTGGAACTTTTCGCCCAGCTCGCGCAGCTGCGACTCGTCGCACGCGCCGCGCAGCTTCGGCAGCAGGTCCTTTTCCTCGTCCTCGATGTGGTGGCGGATGTCCTCGATCAGCTTGTTGACCAGCTGGCCGTACTTTTGGTCGGCGGGGTCGGTGTTCTCGATCTGCTTCATCACCTCTTCGGCCTCGGCGTGCTCCTTGAGTTCGTGGTCAGCGATCTGATCGCCGTCCGGCAGCACCTGCCGCGCTGTCGGATACAGATACTGTTCCTCGGCGACCGAGTGGCGGACCAGCTCGGTGATGATGTGTTCGACCAACTCGGTGTTCGGCGTCGCGCCCTCGCGTTCGATCTCGGCGAATGCATCTTGCACTTCGCGGTGATCGGTGATGATTTCCTCGACGATGTCGTGCTGCTGTGTCATGGTTTCACCCTCCACCGGTGTGCCGGACGATTACCCGGCGGTGTCCAGCGCTAACCGGGGTGCCCGAGAAGAAGAGACGCGATGACCGACGCTTTCGACGCCCGGCAACGATTCACCGGCGCGCAGGTGGCCTGCCTCGCCACCGCCTCGTCCGACGGCGTGCCTCATGTCGTACCTGTCGTGTTCGCCGTCGCCCACGACGTCGTGTACACCGCGGTGGACACCAAGCGGAAGACCACCCACCGCCTGCGCCGGCTGCGCAACATCGAGCAGAACCCGCGCGTCAGCCTGCTCGTCGACCACTACGACGACGACTGGAACCAGCTGTGGTGGGTGCGCGTCGACGGGCTGGCGCAAATCCACGACCGCGGTGAGGAAATGGCCACCGGATACGATCTGCTGCGCCGCAAGTACCCTCAGTACCAGCGGATTTCGCTGACCGGTCCGGTGATCAGCATCGCCGTGAGCCGCTGGTCTTCGTGGCAGTCCTGATCGCCCGGCAGGCGGCTCAGCGGTGCTCGGCGCGGGTCAGCTGACGGTCGAGCTCTGCCAGCGACTGCCGGGCGAAGCCCCGCCACAACCAGCCGAACACAGGCAGCGCCGGCGCGCCGAGCCGTGAACGCGGATGGATCGTCCACCGCCAGGTCACGGTGGTGCCGTTGCCGATCGGGGTGAACAGCCACTCGCCATCCACCGTGCTGACCAACGGGGACAGCGGACCTTTGATGTCGCGGAGCACGTAGCGGAAAGCGTGCGGGGGGTCGACGTGAGTGAGCTCCTCGCGCATGCTGCCGCCCCCGGTCAGCCAGACCGTGCGCGTCTGACCGGCCGCGTCCCAGCCCCCGGTTTGGTCGGTCACCTTGCTGATCGGCGGAATCGGCCCGTACCAGCGCTGAAACAATGTCGGCAGTGGCAACGGCAGAGTGCCGGCGAAGGCCCGCTGTGCGTCGACCGGGATGTCACGAGACTGCTCGACAGTCAGCGGCTTGCTCATGGCGCTGATCGTAGTGGGGCAGTGTGGTGATTTCCGCGGCTACGGACCGGCGCGACTCGAAGCGGCCGATGCCCAACGCCACCACGGCGGCCAGCGCCCACCCGAGCAGAATGTCGATGACGTAGTGCTCGGCCGAATACACCAGCGTAAAGGCCATCATCACCACATAGGCGGCCAGAACGGGACGCCATCGCCGTTGCACCCGATTCCACAAGAACGCCGCGATCATCGCCGAAAGCGCGGCGTGCAACGACGGAATGGCAGCGACCATGTTGACGCTGACCTGGCCGCTGTTCACCAGGTCGCGGGCGACGTGCAGGTGCAGCGTCTCCCATCCCCGCGTCGAAATCCGCTCGACGAACTGATTCGCGCCCGCCTGGGTCGTCTGCATCGGTCCCAGCAGCCCGCCGTCGGGCACGCCGGCGGGAGAGCCGAACATGCACGTCGGATACGACGGGCCGCCCGCCACATCGGCAGCCGTGCACCGGGCGGCCGCCCACGGCGGCGCGGCGGGCAACACGATGTAGATCGCCAGCGCGGTGAACGACAACGCGACGAAACGGCGCACGAACGCCTTCCAGTCCTCCCGCGAACGCAGCCACAGCACCCCCGCCACCACGTAGGGAAGGATGAAAAACGACATGTACACGGTGCTGACGGCCACCTCCCACCACGGCGGCGCCGCCAGCTTGATGTGCTCTTGCAACCAGACCGTGGGCACTTTGCCGAAGAACAGCCACTTGTCCGCGTCCACCTGCCACTGCCACAGGGTCGGTGTGCCCACGAGCTTCGCCGCGCCGCGGCTCACGTCATAGACCAGCAGCACCACCGCAAACGGCAGCCAGTCGCGGATCACCATCAGCATCTTGCGGCGGCCGATGCTGGCCGCGATCAGACCGGTCGCGATGTAGAGAAGGATCAGTTCACGGTTGAAGGCCAGGCCTGCGGTCAAGGTGCGGTAGACCACGACGACGGCCCATGTGGTGACCGCCGCGCGGCGGATCAGTGTGAGGCGCCGCTGCCGGGCCGCGGCGTCGTCGTCCAGCGATGATTCGAGTTCCCTGCGTCGACGGAGAACGTCTGGCAGCCGCGAAAACCGTGCGGATGCTGTCTCCACGTCCACGCTCAAGACACGAGCCTTTCAGCCAGCCGGATACCAGGGTGCAGCCGACCAGGCGTTTCGGCCGCGCGTTCCCGAAGTCTAGATACTCACCAGAGACACCCACGTCGCCGCCTGAACACGACTTGGTAACCGGCGAGCTGCCGTGCTCGATCCACCGCAGTGGGTCAGCAGCAGCGCGCGGCCGGATCAGCGTCGGCCGCAGCATGCCGCGCCTTCCAATATTCGCGTTCGGTGAGCACCGGTTCGCCGGGGTGCCTGCGACGACGGTGCTGTACGTAGCGGGCGTAGTGCGTATCGCCCATCAACGTGCCGACGTACCAGCGGACTTGGCGGGCGAATTGGCCAGCTCGTCCCATTGCCGTTGCACCTCCCGTTCTGCTGCGGTGGGAATCAGGCCCGACGGGGCGAAGAGCCGTGACGCCACCGGCGCATCCTCGGTCAGCGGCGTTCCCCCTCCGCGAAGCACCCGCACGATCATGACCACACCGGTGACGAAGACGACGACGACGAGCACCGCGAACACGACCGACAGCGTGCCCTGGATGTACGTGTTGCGAATGATTGCGTGCATCTGGTGGGCGTTCTTGGCCGTCGAGCACAACTTCCCGGCGTCCAAGGCATGCTGGCAGCGTGTATGCAGCTCCCAGTAGCCGACGGCGGGATCAGCAGAGAAGATCTTCTGCCACGATGCGGTCAGTGTCACCGCCAGATCCCATAGCAGCGGAATTGCCGGTATCCACAGCCATTTCAGATAGCCCTTTTTGACTACGACCACCGACACCAGCGTCAGCGCGATCGCGGCCAGCAGCTGGTTGGCGATGCCGAACAGCGGAAACAGCGTGTTGATACCCCCCAGGGGATCGGTGACGCCCATCAAGAGCACACTGCCCCACAATGCGACCACGACCACGCTGCACATCCAGGCACCCGGACGCCAGCTCGGATTGCGGAAGTTGCGCAGCGGGCCGCCCAGGTTGCCGAGCGCATCGGAAAGCATGAATCGCGCCACCCGGGTGCCGGCGTCGACCGTGGTGAGGATGAACAACGCCTCGAACATGATCGCGAAGTGATACCAAAACGCTTGCAGCGCAGGGCCGCCGAATGCCCGATGCAGCACGTCCGACATGCCGATGGCCAGTGTCGGCGCGCCACCGGTGCGAGAGACGATCGACGCCTCGCCCACCGCAGCGGCCGACTGCTTGATCTGTGCGGCAGTGATCGGCTCGCCGCCCAGCGGCAGCATGTTGACGTACGCCGCCGCGGACTCGGCCGTCGCGCCGGTCTTACCTTCAGGGGCGTTGAGCACGAAGTACAAATGCTGATTCAAGATCGCTGCGGTCACCAAAGCCATGACGCCGACGAACGATTCGGTGAGCATGCCGCCGTAGCCGATCAGCCGCATCTGGCCTTGCTTCTCGAGCATCTTCGGTGTGGTGCCCGAGGAGATCAGTGCGTGAAAACCCGACAACGCACCGCAGGCGATGGTGATGAACAGAAACGGAAACAGCGAGCCGGCGAACACCGGTCCGGTGCCGCTGTGCGCGAACGCGGAGACCGCCGGCGCCTGGATCACCGGCCGGGCGATCAGAATCCCCACCGCCAGCAGCGCGATGGTGCCCACCTTCATGAATGTCGACAGGTAGTCGCGCGGAGCCAACAGCAACCACACCGGCAGCACCGACGCCGCGAAGCCGTAGATGATGATGCACCAGCTCAACGTGACCTTCGACAGGCCGAACCAGTCTGCGCCCCAACGGGTTTCGGCTACCCAGTTGCCGGCGATCACCGCGACCAACAGCAGAACCACGCCGATCAACGTGACCTCGGAGACCCGGCCGGGACGCAGGAACCGCAGATAGAGGCCCATGAAGATCGCGATCGGGATCGTCATCGCAATCGAGAACACGCCCCACGGGCTCTGGGCGAGCGCGTTGACCACCACCAGCGCCAGCACTGCCAGCAAAATGATCATGATCGCGATCACCGCCAAGATCGCGGCCGTCCCGCCGATGGCGCCCACCTCGTCGCGGATCATCTGACCCAGTGACCGGCCGCGGCGCCGGGTGGACACCCACAGCACCAGATAGTCCTGGACGCAGCCGGCGAACACTGCGCCCACGATGATCCAGATCGTGCCGGGAAGGTAGCCCATCTGCATCGCCAGCACGGGCCCGACCAGCGGCCCCGCACCGGCGATCGCCGCGAAGTGGTGGCCGAACAGCACCCGCCGGTCGGTGGGCATGTAGTCGGTGGCGTTTTCGAACACCTCGGCCGGGGTGGCCTGTTCGTCGCGGGGACGGACGATCCGCATCTCGACCAGCCGGGCGTAGAACCGGAATGCGACGACATAGGTGCAAATGGCGGCGATCACGAACCAGACGGCGTTGACCGCCTCACCTCGGACGAACGCGATGATCGCCCACGCCACGGCGCCGAGCAGCGCGATGACGCCGAAGACGATCTTGTGGCGGGTAGTGATCGGGGAGCGGTCGACGACCGCTACGGGCGGCAGCTGCGGATCGGTGCGAATGTAGGTGACGTCGCCGTCGGTTTCCTCGGTGAGCTCCAGAGAAGTGGCGGTCGGTGAGGCCATGCGCTGATCTTGGCACGCCTCTCACGCCGAAACGGTATTCCGCGTGGACCCTTCTCGAACTTTCCCGCGCTGGTTACCGCGTCGCGGGGTCAGCGGTCGGCGAACTGCCGCAAGGTGTCGATGGTGTCGGCTTCGGCGGGGCTCTTGTCGTCGCGGTAGCGCAGCACACGCGCGAACCGCAGGGCCACCCCGCCGGGGTAGCGGCTGGAGATCTGCACACCGTCGAACGCGATCTCGACGACCTGCTCGGGCCGAAGTCTGACCACGTAGCCGTCGGTCGGGCCGTCGGCAAGCTCGAGGAACCGCTGGGTCTGCCAGTCCAGCATGGCGTCCGTCATGCCCTTGAACGTCTTGCCCAGCATCACGAAACCGCCGGTCGCCGGGTCCCGGGCACCGAGGTGGATGTTGGAGAGCTTGCCGGTGCGTCGCCCGGAGCCCCACTCGACGGCAAGCACCACCAAGTCGAGTGTGTGCACCGGCTTGACCTTGAGCCAGCCCGCGCCACGCCGCCCCGCCTCGTACGGCGCCGTCGGCGACTTCGCCATCACGCCTTCGTG
This sequence comes from Mycobacterium sp. NGS19, assembly GCF_059813155.1. NCBI lineage: Bacteria > Bacillati > Actinomycetota > Actinomycetes > Mycobacteriales > Mycobacteriaceae > Mycobacterium > Mycobacterium sp. NGS19. The sequence goes on along the minus strand of NZ_JCALEB010000003.1, from coordinate 343,901 downwards.
GCCCGCGGCCAGCATCGCGTCCAGAAACCGGGCCGCCTCGTCGGCATCTGCGGTGATCAGCCGGTCGACGCGTTGTGCCGCAGGCACGACCGCGTCGAGAGCGGCCAGCCGGTCGACGGCCGCAAGGTCCAGCAGGTCGTCGCCGTCGCAGTGCAACACGTCGAAGAAGAACACCGAAAGTCGTTGCGCCCCTGCGGCTTCGGCGCGCCCGAACCGTGAAGCGGTGACCTGGAACCGGTGCGGCCGGCCGTCGGACCGCAACGCGATGGCCTCGCCGTCGGCGATCAACGACCGCACCGGCAGCGCGAGCGCGGCGTCGACGACTTCCGGCAGCCGAGCGGTGACGTCGTCGAGGCTGCGGGTGTACAGGGCGACGGAGTCGCCGTCGCGGTGGATCTGCAACCGGGCGCCATCCAACTTGGCCTCGAAAATCGCTGTGCCGCCGAGCTTTTCGAGAGCGTCGCCGACGCCGGTGGCCGTCTGCGCGAGCATCGGCCCGACCGGGCGGCCGACCCGCAGCGTGAACTGGCCGAGAGCCGCTGCTCCACCGGTCAACGCCGCGGCCGCCACCGCCGGCAAGTCACCGGCGAGCATCGCCGCCCGCCGCACCTGTGTGGTGGCAACGCCGCCGGCCCGCGCGACCGCGTCGGCCATCACCCCGGCCAGTGCGCCCTGCCGCAGCTCTCCCTGCAAGAGGCGGCGCAGGAAGGTCTGCTCGGCGGAGGTTGCTGCCGAGAAGAGCTGTCCGACGAGTGCGGCCCGCTGTTTTTGTGACCCGGTGCCTGAGAGCGCACCGATCGCGGTGAACGCCGCGTCCACCTCGGCGACGGTGAGGGTCGGCTCGTCGGCCGGCGGCGGAAGCGAGCGCAGGGCCGCCCACCCGACGCCGATATGTCGTTGCGGGAGTTCACCTGACAGCCACGACACCACCACGGCGACCTGGCGCGCGTTGCCGTCGGCCGCTGCGGTGGCCAACAACTCGGCGAGGCGTGCGATCTTCGCCAGCCGCGACGACTGTGCACCGACGTCGGCCGATGCGGTCGCGACGTCGGCGAGCAGCATGCGGTCTAGCCTCTCATCCGCCGTCCCCGTTGCGATCCTGGACGACGTGCGCGGTGGGCATAGGGGATGCTGGTCGGGTGCCGCGATTCAACCCGCTGCCCGACTGGGATCCGTTCCGTTCCCGCGAGCGGTTGGCGACGCTCTGGTCTTCAGCTGCGGTGCCCACCATCTCGACTGGTGCGGCGATCGCCTACCGCACGTTGTTTCAGACCCTGCGCAGGCTGGTGGTCGGCCGTGATCTCACTGTGCGTGTCGACGGCGACGACCTCACGCTGACCGTCACCGAATTCGACTTCCGGCTCGAGGCGCGCGGCCTGGCGGTCGGCCAGATCGGCGACGTGCTGGTGGTCGCCGAAGACGTGGCTTGGCGGGAGTACCGGTTCGACCAGGCAATGGCCGTGCTGGGCAACGTCCACTTCCGGCCGGGCGCGACGTCGGAGATCGTGGCGGCACCCGTGGAGCTGGCCCTGAAACTGCCCGCCGAAGTGCTCGAGGAGCTTGTCGCGCAGGCGACCCCGCAGTTCACCGCCCAGGTCGGCGACGACGGGGTGGTGCGGCTGTGCTGGACCCGCCGGCCCGGTTGGGGTCACCTCGAAGTGGACATCCGCATCGTCGGCACCGCGCTGTGGCTGCAGCCGCAGGCATTGGTGGTCGGCGGGCGTCGGATGGGCTTGCCCGGGCGGCTGCCCATCTATCCCGTCGAACTGCCCGATCTGCCCAACGGGCTGCTGATCACCAAAGTCGACGTGCGACCTGGCTTCGTGCTGCTGTACGGCTTGCTTCCGGAATGGCAGATCGACCTGCCGCTGAGCCGCCTCGAGGACATCGTCAGCCAATTGAGTTCACGCACCGGAATCGTCAACCTCGCGCGCTCCGCGCGGCTGATGTGACCGCAGATCAATCCTCGCTGCTGCTGCGGTTTTCCAGGAAGCGCAACAGCCGTGGATCCGTCGACCTGATGCGGTCCACCTCCTCACCGCCGTCGCATTGGAACAATCCCACCGTGACCTCACCTCTGCGGTGCTCGATCACCCGCCACACCGCACCGGCGTCCGCCCAGCGCTGCAGCACAGCCACCGGATCCTCGTGCACCATGCGGGCAGCATCGTCGCGCCCGTGACCGCGCGCAAGCGCTGGGTCATGGCGCGGTCGCGCTCAGCGCTGGCCCAGCAGTTGAGCCGTCTCGCGGTGCAGCCGACCGAAGTTGTAGTACGCCGCGCAGGCGCCCTCCGGTGACACCATGCACGTGCCGATCGGCGTCTCCGGGGTACACGCGGTGCCGAACACCTTGCATTCCCACGGCTTGATCACGCCCTTGAGCACCTCCCCGCACTGGCATGCCTTCGGATCGGCGACCCGCACACCCGGCATGTCGAAAGCCAGCTCGGCGTCGAAATCGGCATAGTCGCGGTGGACCTTGAGCGCGCTCTGCGAAATGAATCCCAGTCCGCGCCATTCGAAGTGAGGCCGCAGCTCGAATGTCTGGGCCATCAGCTTCAACGCCTGGGTGTTGCCCTCCGGCCGCACCACGCGGGTGTACTGGTTCTCGACCTCGCACCGCCCGTCGCGAATCTGGCGCAGCAGCATGTGCACCGACGCCAGAATGTCCAGCGGCTCAAAACCGGCCACCACCATGGGTTTCCCGTACACGTCCGGCACGAACCGGTACGGCCGCAACCCCACCACCGTCGAGACATGGCCCGGACCCAAGAAACCGGACAGCCGCAGATCAGGCGACTCCAGGATCGCCTTGATCGGCGGCACGATCGTGACATGGTTGCAGAACACCGAGAAGTTCCGGACATCGAGCGACCGGGCCCGCACCAGGGTCACAGCTGTAGACGGGGCCGTGGTTTCGAATCCGACGGCGAAGAACACGACGTGGCGGTCGGGATTGTCCAGCGCCACCTTCAACGCGTCGAGCGGGGAGTACACGAACCGCACATCCGCGCCGCGCGCCTTCGCCTCGATCAGGTTGCCTCTGGAGCCCGGGACGCGCATCATGTCGCCGAATGTGGTGAAGATGATTCCGGGTTGCTCGGCAAGCCACATCGCGTCGTCCACCCGGCCCATCGGGATCACACACACCGGGCAACCCGGACCATGCACCAGCTCAACCGATTCCGGCAGCAGATGCTCGATCCCGTGACGGTAGATGGTGTGCGTGTGGCCGCCGCACACCTCCATGAACTTGAAGTGGTCGCCACCGGCGAGCTCGGTGATCGACTTGACCAGGGCGCGAGCTGCTGCCGGATCGCGGAACTCGTCGACGAATCTCATTGCCCAGCTCCCTCAAGCGATTTCGGATGAATTGAAGGCTTGGATCTCGTTGTCGTAGTCGGCGCCCATGTGCTTGAGCTGATTCAGCGTGATCTCGGCTTCGCGTTCGTCGATCTTGGCCATCGCGAACCCCACGTGCACCAGCACCCAGTCACCGACCTGCAGGTTGTCGTCGGTGAGCAGCCGCACACTGATATTGCGCCGCACGCCGTTGACGTCCACCTTCGCCAGCGACTGTTCGGCGTCGACGATGTCGACCACCTGACCGGGTATCCCCAGACACATCGTGAAAACTCCTCAATCTCAACAGATTCGCGGCAACGGATCACCGACGAGCATGTCGACGATTCGGCTGCCGCCCAACGACGTTCGCAGCGCCACGATGCCGTGAGGTTCGGCCACGATCTCGCCGACCACCGCCGCATCGGCGCCCTGCGGGTGGGAACGCAGCGCGGTGATCGCCACGTCCGCCTCCTCGGCAGGCACGACAGCGACGAACTTGCCCTCGTTGGCCACATACAGCGGGTCGATACCGAGCATGTCGCAAGCACCGAGGACTTGCGGCTGCACCGGAAGGCTCGCCTCGTCGAGGATCAGCGCGAACGGCGAGTCCTTGACAAGCTCGTTGCAGACGGTGCCGACGCCGCCGCGGGTGGCGTCGCGCATCCACCGGGTGCGCGGGGCCGCCTCGAGCAGAAGCTCCACCAGCTCGTGCACCGGTGCGGTGTCGGACGCGATGTCGGCGTCGATGGCCAGGTCACCGCGAGCGAGCATCACCGCCATGCCGTGTTCGCCGATGGTGCCCGACAACACCACCTTGTCGCCGGGCCGCACACGCTCGCGTCCCAGGTGCCGGCCGTCCGGGATCAGGCCGACGCCGGCGGTGCAGATGTAGAGCCCATCGGCAGCGCCCTTACCCACCACCTTGGTGTCGCCAGTGACGATGTGGACACCGGATCGGGCCGCCGATTCGCTCATGTCCGCGACAATCTCGCGTAGCTCGCTGATGGGAAAGCCTTCCTCGATCACGAAGGCCGCCGACAGCCATTGCGGCCGGGCACCCGTCACGGCCAGATCGTTGATGGTGCCGTGCACGGCGACATGTCCGATGGAACCGCCCGGAAAGCGCCGTGGCGCAACGACATACGAGTCGGTAGAGAAGGCCAGCCGCTCGCCGGACGCAGTGCGCAGCAGCGCGGCGTCGCCGAGTTGCTCGAGTTCGGCGTTGCGGAACGCCTCGACGAACACTGCGTCGACGAGTGCGGCCGACGACTTGCCACCCGCGCCATGCGCGAGTGTCACCACGTCGTCGAGCAGGCGCGGACGGCGCTGCCGGAACTTGTCGATGCGTTCCAGCACCCGGTCTTCGCGCTCGGCGGCGCTCATCGCGTTGGTGGTCACGGGTGAACTCCGTTGCGGGGCTGAGCCATTCGGTCCTGTGCCACCGACCAGAGCCGATACCCGAGCATCGCATGGCTTTCCTGGATGCGATGGATGCTCTGCGAATGCACCGTGAAACAGAAGTCGAGGTCGTCGGCTACGGCCATCCGGCCGCCGTCGTGGCCGGAGAACCCGATCGTCAACAGTCCACGCTGGTCGGCCTCCGTGATCGCCGTCATCAGATCCTCGGAGTTGCCGGACGTCGACAACGCGATCGCCACGTCTTTATCGCGGGCATGGGCGATGATCTGGCGCTTGAAGATCAGCTCGAATCCGACGTCGTTGCCGAGTGCGGTCACCACGGCCTCGTCGGCGGCCAATGACCACGCGGCGACCGGGCGGCCCCGCGCGGGACGGCTGAACAGTGACGCCAGCGTCGCCGCATCGGTGGAGCTGCCGCCGTTGCCGAATGTGTAGAGCCGTCCGCCGCGACGGAAGCGTTCGGCCATCTGCGCTCCGGCGGCCGCCAGCGCGTCGCCATACTCGTCGAGCGATTCCCGTTGCAGCCGAGCACTTTCCGCGGCCTTACCGCGTGCCGAGTCAGCGAGGTCGTCGAGCAGGCTCTTGGCGTCGGTCTCCTCCGACTCGATGAATGGGTAGAGAAATCCGGTGCTTTCGGTCATCTGGTCACCTCGCGGCCTGTTGTCTGATCTTCGCTCGAGCGCTCATCGCCAAGACGGGCGATTGCGGCTCCTGCGTGCACCAACACGAGGTCATTGGTGGCGACGTCACCGAGGATCGTGACGTCCACCCACTCCTCGCCGGAGGCCGTGCGCACCAGCGCCTGACCGGTGTCGTCTGTTGGTGCCAGAAGAATTTCGGCGATCCGGCCCTCGTCGCCGCATGTCACGCAGACTTCGTCGGTGCGGGCGGTTTTCAGCAGGCCCGGATGCTCGAAGCAGACGTGGGTGAGCTCCCACAACAAGTGATACAGCAGCACAAACGTTCCGGTCGCCGGGACCATCGGGTCGTCGGAGTCGATCCACAGGATGTGGTTGGCCGCCCCGGCGGGTGGTCGCGGTCCGGACCCGATCCACAGCGTCAAAACGCCCCACGCCTGCGCGCGCCGCATGGCGTCGAGGACGGCGGGCTGATCGGCCGCCGCAATCGCGATCAACAGATCGCCGGGCTGGCTGGCCACCCGCGCCTGCGCCACCGGATCGGGGTCGACGAGGGCGACCGACGGCAATGCCCGCTTACCCATGATCACCGGGTGGACGAACTCGACGGCGACGTGATGGGCGTGCGGCTCCCACTCAGGCGAGATCACCCACAGGGTGGCGCCGTCGTGGAATCGGCGGGCCAGATCCAATGCCGCAGCGGCCAAGTCGGCGGAGAGTTCGGCGTCGACGTACGAGCCGCCCAGTTGCGCAGTGGTTGTCATCGTGGGCCTCTCGGGTGCGCGGGCCTGCGCTGCCCACCAGTCTGCTCTTGTTTCGCTGCGACCGGCAGGCGTTCGGCGCGGGCATTGTTGACCAGATCCAGGGTGGCTTGGGTGGCGGCCGCGAGCGCGGCGGCTTCGTCGTCGCTCAGGGCTGCGCACATCCAGTTCCAGTGCGCCGACACGACGTCGCCAGGCGCGGGCATCGGCGCCAGCCGCAGGTCGCCCTTCTTCCACCGCACGTCTTCGGTGCGGGCTTCGCCGAGAGACAGCCGGCCCGCAGTGAGCTGCAGTGGCTGCGACGCGATCGTCACATGGTCATCGGACACCGACTGGACCGTGCCCCAGCGGATCCGGCAGTCCTGCAGGACTGTCAGCGCGGTATCTGGGCCGCGATCCAGGAAGCGCACCCACGGGTAGACGACGAAGACGTGAAAACTGTGGTGCGCCAGCACCTCAGCGCACGGCTGGATCGAGTCGAGCAGACCGGTCACCTGCCCCTGGAATGCCGTTCTGAGACGGCGGAGCAGATCGCCGGGGTCCACCTTGTCCAACGCACGGCCGCCCGTCCAGTAGCTTCGAACGACGTCTTCATGCAGTGCCTCGGTGCCGCCGACGGCGTCGGCGATCGCGGTCAGGTAGGGCCAGGCGCCGTCGAATTCGCGCGCATGTACAGCGAGTTCGCCCACATCGCCGGTCCCGGCGGGCCCGCAATAGCCGAGCTCGTTCGGCGGATAGGCGTACTGGCCGAACAATTCCTGCCCTCGAGTCACCGTGCTCATGCCGAATTCCCCACCAAGAGCTGGCCCAACGCAAGCCCACCGTCGTTCGGCGGCACCCGCCGGTGGCTGATCACCCGAAAACCTCTGTGTCGCAAGCACTGCAGCGTCGAGTGCAGCAGCAGCGCATTCTGGAACACCCCACCCGACAGGGCGATCGTTTGCGACGCCTCGGCATGCCGAGCCGCCAATTCGACGATCAGGTGGGCGACCGCGTGGTGGAACCGGGCACCGATCACGGCTGCGCTCACACCAGCGCGCCAGTCGCCGACCGCCGCTGCCAGCACGGGAGCGGGGTCGATCAGATCGACCGGGGCGCGGCGCTCGATGCCGAACGTGTACACCGTTGCGCCACATGCGGCGCCGCGCGCAAGTCCTTCCAGCTCGATGGCTGCTTGCGCCTCATAGGCGACCACCTGGCGCACCCCGGTCAGCGCCGACACCGCATCGAAGAGCCGCCCCATGCTCGACGTCGGCACGCAGCCCCGGCCGGTGGCGAACTGGTGTGCCAACACCTTTCGTTCCTCGGGTGGACACGCCGCGACCGGCGGCAGGTCGGGATCCCAGTCGATGCCGGCCGCCCACAGGTGGGCCAGTGCCATCCGGTACGGGCGCAGCACGCTGGTGTCGCCGCCGGCCAGCGGTACATATTTCAGGTGCGCCAAGCGCTCGTATCCCTTGTAGTTCGCGAGCATGAGCTCGCCGCCCCACACCGCTTCGTCGCAGCCGTAACCCGTGCCGTCGAACGCGAACCCGAGCACCTGCTCGGAACCGTCGCACCCGTGCTCGGCCATCACGGCTGCGATGTGGGCGTGATGGTGTTGCACGGTGCGCACCGGCCGCCCGTCGGCGTTACAGTGCGCCCAGCCCGTCGACCGGTACAGCGGATGTGCGTCAGCCACCAGCAGTTGCGGCTGCACGCCGGTGAGCGCGCGCAGGTGCTGCTGCGCGTCGTCGAACGCCGACAGGGTGGCCAGGTCGTCCATGTCGCCGATGTGCTGACTCAGCCAGGCGTAGCGACCGTCGGCCACAGCCATCGTGTTCTTCAAGTCCGAGCCGACCGCCAGTGTCGGAGGTACGGGCAGCGGCAACGCGACCGGCAGAGGGGCGTAACCGCGTGAGCGCCGGATCGGCAGCTCCGATCCGTCGACCACCCGGACCACCGAGTCGTCACACGGAACCAGGATTGCGCGGTCGTGCATCAGCCAACCGTCGGCGAGGTGCGCCAACCGGGTCAGCGCATCGTCGTCGTGATAGCAAATCGGCTCTCCGCCAAGGTTTCCCGACGTCATCACCAGCACATCGGGGCCCTGCTGGTCGCCGTCCAGCCCGAACAGCAGGGCGTGCAGCGGCGTATAGGCCACCATCACGCCGAGGTCGGGGTTGCGCGGTGCGACGGATTCGGCTACCCGCGCCGAAGCCAAGCGAGGGAGCAGCACGATCGGCCGCTGCGGCCCGGTGAGCATGCGCTGAGCCGTTTCGTCGACCAGGGCGATGCGCCTCGCACTGGCCAGGTCGGCCACCATCACGGCAAACGGCTTGTCGCCGCGGCGCTTCCGGCGTCGCAATTCCGTCACCGCGGTCTGGTCGCGGGCATCACAGGCGAGGTGGTAACCGCCGACCCCTTTCACGGCGAGCACGCCGCCGTCACGCAACAGCATGCGCGCCGCGCTGAGTGCGTCGTCGCGGTACAGCATGTCTCGTCCCGGCTTCACGTAGCGCAGGGTGGGGCCACACTTCGGGCAACACACCGGTTGGGCATGGAAGCGGCGGTCGGCTGGATCGGCGTATTCGCGGGCGCAGTCGACGCACATGTCGAACGCCGACATCGTCGTGGTAGCGCGGTCGTAGGGGAGCCCGCCGATGATCGTGAACCGCGGCCCGCAGTTGGTGCAGTTGACGAACGGATGCCGGTACCGGCGGTTGGTCGGGTCACGTAATTCTGCCGCGCAGTCCGCACACATCGCGACGTCGGGGGAGACCAGCGTGCGGCCACTGTTCGACCGGGAGGTGTCGGCAATCGCGAAGCCGGTGCCGCCAACAGGCGAAACCTCCTCCATCTCAATGGATTCGATGAGCGCCAACGGTGGCGGCGAGTCGCGCAGCCGGGACAAGAACTGCTCGAGACCGGCGGTGTCGCCTTCCACTTCGATCAGCGCGCCAGAGCTGTCGTTGCGCACGCACCCGGACAGGCCGAACGCTGCCGCAGTGGTGTAGACGAATGGCCGGAAGCCCACGCCTTGCACCACCCCGCGCACGCTGACCCGCAGTCGGCGCCGGTCGGTCACGGCGCTGCCTCCGGATCGCGGCCCATCAGCTTCAGGCGTGTCATCGCGGCGTCAGCTCCTGCGCGGTCGGTCTTTTCGACGGCGAAGCCCATGTGGATGATCACCCAGTCGCCCGGCTCGAATGTCTCCTCGGGCAGCATGCCGATGTTGACCTTGCGTTGCTCCCCGGCGACGTCGACGAGCGCGAGCTGGCCGCCGTATCCCTCCAGCAGACCGACCACCTGACCCGGAATTCCCAGGCACATCTCAATCGCCTCCCGCGCAGACCCGCGCCGCCATCGCCGAGACCACCTGCAGCACGTCGTCGACGGCGCCGTTCACGGCCCTGCGCACCGAATCGGACAACCCGATGCCTTCGTCGACGGTCTCGACCTCGCAGCCCACCACCACGGTGTAGGGCGGCTTGCCGCCCAGTGCGGCCACGCTTGCGAACACCGCGCCGGGGTGCATGCTGTGGGCGTCCAGAACTGGTGCGCTGCAAGCAGATTCATGGTCCACCTCGAAGAGGTGTACGGTGCCCGGTGAACCTTGGTTGGGCACTGCGTCGACGAGGACCAGGCCGTCCCAGTCCTCGAGCAGGTCGTAGGCCAGGTGCATGCCGCCGATGCCGTAGTCGATTACCCGCGCGCCGGTGGCGGCGATGCGTTCCCGCCCGCGCCGCACCACCTCGGGGCCGAACCCGTCGTCGCCGAGGAAGATGTTGCCGATGCCTGCTACCAGAATCCGGGACGTGATGTCACTCCCGTCCTACATCCGGCGAATCTTCATGTAGCGCCGCGCATCCGGTATGGACGTCACGCCGACCACGACGCCCGCGACGATCACGGCGGCGACGACGCCGATCGCCACCCAACCCACTACATCCATTTCGAACTCCTTTCGAGCGGCTCGACTTCATCCGGGGCGAAGTACAGGTAGCGGCCGTACCACTCGTGCAAATCGGCAGCCGGGTCGTCGTCGACCACGACCGCGACGTGCTGGTTGCCGTCCACGTCCTCGTGGACCGAGGTGACGCGTGCGGTCTTTCCGCTGAAGAAGATGTCCTGAGCGTCGGCGCGCCGTGACGGGTGCAGACGCACCCGAGAGCCGGCGGCCACCCGGACCCCGTCGACCAACACCGCGTCGATCTTCGGCTGAACCGCGGTGTCGGCCACCGGATCCCACCAGTCCACGCCGTCGGGAATCTCGGGGATCAGGGGCGGCCGGCCATCCGCGGCGTGCGGATCACGCAGAACGCCATGCAGATTGAGCATCGCTTCTGGCGACATCGAGTCACATCGGTCGATGATCTGGGCGGCAAGCGGATCGGTCGCCCGGGCCTGCGCCTTCTCCTCGTCGGTCATGGTCATCACGCGCAACGTGAGGATTTCGTCGATCTCGGTGGAGTCGTAGAGCGCGCCTTCGCTCTGCTCGGCGATCTGCGGGTGGTCGTACAGGATGATCGGCGAAACCAGCGTCAGATCATTTGCGCCGGGCGGACCGGCGAGCACCGGGAAGCAGCGGTGCTGATGACATCGCGTCGCGGCCTCGGCAGCGGTCGACGGCGGGTCGAGCAGCGACACGAAGGCGCCGTTGGTCACCTCTGCTACGAGGTGCGTGCCGATGAACGAGGCGGCGATGGCCTCGTCTTTGTCGGCCGGCTCAGCACCGGTGTTACGCACGACCAGGCTGACCCGAATGAGTCCGTCGTCCCGGTCGGCAGCCAGTGCGAGTTCACCGGCAAGCTTTCTGCGGCTACGGACCAGGCGGCCACCGTCGATGCGTTCGACGTCGGTGCCGCCGGCTACGGCTATCGGAATCCGTTGCTTTTCTTCGAGATTCGCGACAGTGAACGGTCCGAACTCCAGCTCCCGTTCCACCGCCTCGTCCCACGTGAGCCACGTCCGGCCGCCAGCGGTCAGCTGGTCGACGGGCTCGAAACCACCGGCAGGACTGTTCTGCTGCGCGGTGCGCCGCTGCAACTGGAGGAACCGGACCACCACCGTCAACTCGGCGGTGTCACCGTCGACGAGCACCTGGGCCGACATCGTGTCGTTCTCGCCGATGCCTTTCTGTTCGGCGCCAGGCGGTCCCAGCACGCCGAATTGCCAGCGTGACTGGTTCTTAGATGAGCCGGCCCGGTACGGGTACAACAGATAACCCTCGTAGAGCACCGCGTCGGCGACGGCGCGAACGTGGTCCCAGCCGCCGCTCATCGCAGCTCCTTCTGACACGCCGCGTCCAGAAGCGCACTGACGGCGTCGTCGTAGCCCAGCAGACCCCGTTCGGTCTTGTACGCGGACAACGCCGCCAGCGTGGCGCGGTTCAGGCGCAGCCATCCGGTGTTCGGGTAGTGCTGGTCCATCAGCGTGCGCCACGCCGCCACCGGCAAGTCGTATCGGTCCTCTTTGTCCCACGGCACCTGCCGCACCGCGAAGCCGCGCGCGCCCTGGGTGAACACTGTTCCGCTGAACAGGAACTGGAGCGCAATGGTGCCGTCACGCAACGCATGCATGTACTTCGCCGCGGCGACCTCGAAGTCGTAGGTGCATTGCAGCGGCAGGTCGACCTGGGTGGTGCCGGTGAAGCCCGGCACCATCACGGCGCAGTGCAGCCACACGAACGTTCGCTGGGTGGAGCTCCACCGCTCCCGCGGCCCGAACAAATCCAGCAGCCCGGCCGCTTCTTCGTCGGAGTACCGGCGCCGCAACGGGTCGATCCGCACCTGGCAGCGCAGCGCGATCGCATGCACGGGGTCGTCGCCGACTGCGGTAACCGCGACGCGCGCCGCCAGCACCGGTGTCACCGCGTACGGCTGCGGCGACACGTCGACAACGCGGAACGTCAGGTCTGTCACCGCGATACCACCTTGCTTCGGGCGGCGAGTTCGTCGAAGAACCCGGTGATGTAATCGCGGACTTCTCGGCCGCCGTCGAACCCGTGCCACAGCATCCGCATCCGGCCGACGAACTCGTAGCAGACGTCGATCGGCACCAGATAGCAATCCGGCGAACAGGTTTCGTCGCTGGGCACCCGAACGATCAGCGCCTCGGTGTCGTCGGCGAGCATGTCCACGCGCGGGTCCGCGTCGCGAATGGCGCTCCAGGCGCCCAGGTCCAACTCTGATTCCGTCGCACCGGCCGGTCCGGGATAGAACGCGACGACACGGCCGAGCGCCGAGTTGCGGAAGAAGAATGCCAGACCGACCGGGATCTGCAACGCATCCCACTGCCGGCGATCGATGCCGAAATCGCCGAAGCTCAGAACTCGGTCCGGAATCGCCCGGTAACGCAGGTCGGCGTTGGTGTCGGTGAACAGCAGATAGCATCCGCGGCACACGCACATCAGTTGCCGGCCTTCGACGTTGACGACGTGCTGGTGTTCGTCGGCGATCGGATCGGCGCACATCTCGCACCGCTCGCCGGCCGGTTGGGTCGACCCGCGGCTTGCCCGGATACGGGCCAGCACGTCGTACGCGCCGTCCATCACGAGCCGCCCTGCAAAGCCATCGACAGCACACCATCGCGTTGCAGCAACGGAATCGGCTCGAGGTGCGCATCAGCGTGGCCGTTCCCGTCGACACAGCGCCCGGCGTGAACCACGTCGAAGTGAGCGTGACAGCGCGGACATCGCAGCACCGGTGCCGTCGAACCCATCACCCGGTGCAGCGCCGCGCCGGCCAGCGATTCGCCACAGCATCCGCAGCGGTCGCGGTAGGCGAACAGGGTGTCGTCGACGCGGCACGCCAGCACCACTGCGCCGTCGACCCGGAAGCCGCCCACCTCACCCGGGGCCAGCGTGGCGACGTCGGGCACCCGATGCCAGACGGGTTTGGTGTGGACACGGCTCATCAGAGAGTCGGCGGGAATCGGCTGCGGCGGTTTGGGTTCGGCCGCGACGACTTCGATCGACTCGATCTCGGGAGCGGCAGCGCGAATCGCCTCCTCGACCGCCAGCTCCAGGGTCACCGAGGAGGACGGACAGGTGCGGCAGCTGCCGGTGAACTGCAGCCGCACGACCTGACCCGTGACCTCGATCAGATCCACGTCGCCACCGTGACTGCCCAGATACGGCCTCACGCTGTCGAGGGCATCAGCCACCCGCCGCTGGACCGGATGCGGGTGAAGGTTGTGCACCAGAAGCAGGCTGGCAATCAGTGGGTCCGCTGCGAAGGCTTCTGCCAGTTCGGGATTCGCGGACACGACGAGCCGCATCACCCTTTCCAGACCGGCGCCGTAGAGATCGGTGACCTCACGGACCAGTTGCTCGGCACGCTGCTGCGCCACCGGGCCCGCGGCTGCGCTGGCCTCGAGCAAATTCTGAATCCGATCGCCGGCCGTGCGCCAGTGCGCCTCTGGCTCAAACCCTTCCGGCTCGGTCACACTTGCTCCTCGCGCCGGCGATCGGCCATACGTCACTCCCCGGTCACGGACTGGGTCGGAGAGTGCAGTCTCTCGAGCGTCTTGCCCTTGCCCAGATACATGTGCACACCGCAGGGCAGGCACGGATCGAAGCTGCGGACCGTGCGCATGATGTCGATGCCCTTGAAATGCTCCCTGTCGTTCTCCTCGAAGATCGGCTGGCCTTGCACGGCATCCTCGTACGGCCCCGGGGTGCCGTAGCTGTCGCGTGGGTTCGCGTTCCATGGGGTGGGCGGATATGGGTGGTAGTTGGCGATCTTGCCGTCGCGAATCACCATGTGGTGGCTCAGCACACCGCGAACCGCCTCGGTAAAGCCGCACCCGATGCCCTCGTCGGGCACGTCGAACTTCTCCCAGGTCTTGGTGCGCCCGGCACGGATCTCCACCAACGCCTTCTCGGCGAAGTGCAGGGCGGCCGCCGCAGCATAGGCCTGGAAGTAGGTGCGGGCCCGGTTGCGTTCGATGGTGTTGCTGCCGTGCTGCGGCACCTTCCACTCCAGCTCGACCGGGCCTTTCAGCGCCGTCTTGGGAAGGTTGATCTTCACGCTGTGGCCGGTCGACTTGATGTAGCCGATGTCGACCAGCCCGGCCAGTGCCGTCGACCACAAGCGGGCCAGCGGCCCGCCGCCGGTGTCGAGGGCGAGATGATCTTTACCGTCGAACCAGCGCGGCGCCATCACCCAGCTGTAGTTGCCGTCGAAGTCGCGCTTCTGCGGCTTGGGATTGGTGTGTTGGTTCCATGGGTGGCGCCGGTCCACCGGATTGCCCAGCGGATCGGTCTTGACGAACATCTCCTGGTCGGTCCAGTCGTCATAGTAGCTGTGCCCCAACAGGATTCGAATGCCGAGGTTGATGTCGACCAGCGAGGTGGTGACGAGCTTGCCGTCCACCACCACGCCCGGCGTGACGAACATCTTGCGGCCCCAGTTCTCCATGTCCTTGTAGGAGAAGTTGCAGTGCTCGGGATCCTGGAACGACCCCCAGCAGCCGAGCAGGGTTCGACGCAGGCCGACCTTCTCGTACCCCGGCAGCGCCTCGTAGAAGAAGTCGAACAGGTCGTCGTGCATCGGCACCACGCTTTTCATGAACTCCACGTAGCGCATCAGCCGCGTCATGTAGTCGGTCATCAACTGGATGGTGGCGGTGGTGCCGACACCACCCGGGTACAACGTCGACGGGTGAACGTGGCGACCTTCCATGAGGCAGAACATCTCTCGTGTCCACCTGCTGACTTGCAGTGCCTGCCGGTAGAACTCGCCGGTGAACGGGTTCAGCGCGCGCATGATGTCGGCGATGGTCTTGTAGCCGTGCATGTCTGCGTGTGGTGCCGCAGTGTTCTCGGCCTTGGCCAGTACACCGGGATTGGTCTCCGCGACCATCTTCTCGCAGTAGTCCACGCCGACCAGATTCTCCTGGAAGATGTTGTGGTCGAACATGTATTCCGCGGCCTCGCCGAGGTTGACCAGCCACTCGGCCAGGTGGGGCGGCTGGACGCCGTACGCCATCTGCTGCGTGTAGCAGGAGCAGGTGCAGTGGTTGTCACCGCAAATCCCGCAGATGCGGCTGGTGATGAAGTGCGCGTCGCGCGGGTCCTTGCCCTTCATGAACAGCGAGTAGCCGCGGAAGATCGACGATGTCGAATGGCATTCCACCACTTCTTTGTTCTCGAAGTCGATCTTGGTGTAGATGCCCAGGCTGCCCACGATCCGGGTGATCGGATCCCACGCCATCTCGACCAGCTGGCCGGGTTCACGCTTCGCCTGTGTCGGTTCGGGGGTGATCGTTGTCATCGGACTTCTCTCTCGTTGATGCGTGTGGCGCTGCTAGAAGACGCGAAAGCCGCTGGCAGAGCGCAGAACACAACGCGCACCTACCAGGTGCGGGTTGCTCCCGTTTCCAGCTTGGTTCCCGGATGCCGCCACTTCGGCTCTTTGTCGACAGTGCGGCCGGTGATGTGACGCAGGCTGCGGATCACCGAGCCGTACATCGTCGACGCGGTGGACGACAACTTGCCGCCCGGGGGTTCGTCCATGAACGGCATGAACTTGTCCGGGAAGCCCGGCATGGTGCAGCCGATGCAGATGCCGCCGACGTTCGGGCAACCGCCGATACCGTTGATCCAGCCACGCTTGGGCACGTTGCACTTCACCACCGGACCCCAACATCCCAGCTTCACAATGCATTTCGGGGATCCGTACTCGGTCGCGAAATCGCCCTGCTCGTAATATCCGGCCCGATCGCACCCCTCGTGGACGCTCTGGCCGAACAACCACTTCGGCCGCAGCGCGTCGTCGAGCGGAATCATCGGCGCCTGACCTGTGGCCATGTACAGCAGGTATGTCAATGTCTCGGAGAGGTTGTCGGGATGGATGGGGCAACCCGGGACACAGACGATCGGGATGCCCGCTTTGCTCTTCCAGTCCCACCCCAGGTAGTCGGGGACTCCCATCGCGCCGGTGGGGTTACCGGCCATCGCATGGATGCCTCCGTAGGTCGCGCAGGTGCCGACGGCGACCACTGCGGTGGCCTTCGGCGCCAGCCGATCGAGCCATTCGCTGGTGGTCATCGGTTGACCGGTGGCCGGATTGTTACCGAATCCGCACCAGTAGCCCTCGTCGTGCAGCTGCTCGTTCGGAATGGACCCTTCGACGACGAGCACGAACGGTTCCAAATCGCCGCGGTCGGCTTTGAAGAACCATTCGAGGAAGTCGTCGGCGCCCCCGTTCGGCCCGCATTCGAAATCGATCAGGGGCCAATGGACGGCGACCTTTGGTAGCCCCGGAAGTGCGCCGAGAGCAATTTCTTCGACACTGGGTTGGGTGGCGGCAGTCAACGCCACGGAATCGCCGTCACAACTCAGACCGGCATTGATCCACAAGACATGGATCAAGGTCTCTTCTGCTTGGACTGCTGCCTCAGTTGGCATTTAGCAGCTCTTTCCGGGACGACCCGTGTCCCTGCACCACAGGAGTCGACCATCGGCCCACTTGCGTGGCGCTAGTTTCTGGGTCTACTCCCGGAGCAAAGACTTGTCAACGTCCAGTTTCGCAATAGTTGTTTGCGTGAGCGTCAATCCACGCGTACCACGCAGAGGCGCCGTCACCCGTCGTGGCCGACACCGGGATGATGTCGACATTCGGGTTGATCGACCGCGCATACGATGCGCAGACATCAAGATCGAAATCGACATAGGGGAGTAAGTCGGTCTTGTTGATCAGGACGAGTTCGGCGGCAGAGAACATATGGGGATACTTCAGCGGTTTGTCGGCGCCTTCTGTCACCGAAATGACGACGACTTTGGTTTGCTCGCCCAGGTCGAACAGGGCCGGGCAGACCAGATTGCCGACGTTCTCGATGAACACCACCGAGTTGGGCTCTGGTGCCAGGCTTTCCAGCGCACGGCGGGTCATCTCGGCGTCGAGGTGACACCCGGCGCCGGTGTTGACCTGAACCACGCGGCAGCCGGTGGCGCGGATGCGTTCGGCGTCCAGCAACGTCTCCTGGTCACCCTCGATGACGGCGACCGGTCGCCGGCCCTGCAGCTCGCGAATAGTGCGCTCCAGCAGAGTGGTCTTGCCGGCGCCGGGGGAACTGGTGAGGTTGAAGGCGGCAATGTTGCGCTGCGCCAACCATTTTCGGTTCCGCTCCGCGAGCTCGTCGTTCTTGGCTAGGACTTTCTGTTCCAGCGAGATGGTGTGCGTCGCCGGCCCATGCTCGTGGGGGTGATCGTGGTGATGGTCATGGCTGTGCGGGTGGTGGTGGCCGGTCTCGCCGGCGACGGTGATGACTGCACCGTCGTCGCCGCATCCACAGGTAGCGCACATGTCAGCTCACTTCCATCGAGAGAATCCGCAGTTCGCGTCCGGCAAGCACTTCGACGTCGGCGCTGCCGCATCCGCACAGCAAGATCAGGTCGTCGACGCCGAACTCGGCGCCGCAGGCGCGGCACCGCGCCAACGCGGGCTGCAGATCGAGATCCAGGCGCGCTCCTTCGGCAACGGTGCCTTCAGTGGCCAAGCCGAAACAGAACTGCATGGAGTCGGGAACCACGGCGCACAGCGCGCCGACTTGCACCCGGACGCTGTGCACGCGCCGGCCTCCGGCGTGTTCGCAGACGGTGTCGACCACGCTCTCAGTGATGGCCATCTCGTGCATCGCCCGCTCCGTCGCCCCGATGATCCTCACGATAGGACCGTGCTGCGCCTGTGCACAATGGCGCTTCCCGCCGCGCGGCCCCGAGCGTGCTTACGATCGTGCGATGGCGGAATCGCTTACCGACGAGGACCTCGCGGTGCTGCGGAACTGGATACGGGAGCACGGCATCGGGTCAGAGGTCACCGACGTGACACCGCTTGCCGGGGGCACTCAGAACATTGTGGTGGGACTGCGCGTCGACGGACGCCGGATGGTGTTGCGCCGCCCGCCGGCACATCCGCGGCCGACCAGTAACAAGACCATGCAGCGCGAGATCGCGGTGCTCCGCACGCTCGCGGGCACTGGCGTACCGCATCCCGAATTCGTCTGTGGCTGTGAAGATCTGGACGTTCTGGGGGTGGTGTTCTACCTCATGGCCTACGTCGACGGGTTCAACCCCGGCACTGAGGTGGCCCCGACCTACGTCGACAAGCCGAAGTTTCGCCACGACGTCGGCCTGCATTACGCGGCGGGTCTGGCCACCCTCGGCCAGGTGCCATGGGAAGGCAGCCCGCTGGCCGAGCTCAAACGACCGGGATCCTTTGTGGCACGCCAAGTTCCGCAATTTCGCGGCTTCGTCGAGGCCTACCGTCAGCAGCCCAACTACCCGCACGATGCGCTGCCTGGTGTCGATCGGCTCGCGGATTGGCTGGAGGACAACCAGCCACCGGATTCCGCTCCGGGCGTCATGCATGGCGATGCTCACCTCAACAACGTGTTGTTGCGTCGCGACCGGCCAGAGGTGGCGGCGTTCGTCGACTGGGAGATGTGCACGGTCGGCGATCCGCTGTTGGACCTCGGCTGGATGCTGGTGTGCTGGCCCAGCGATGCCGACCCACTGGGCAGTGGTAAGGCGTTGGCTGCGCTCGGCGGTTTGGCCAGCCGTCGCGAGCTGCTCGAGGCCTACCACGTGGCCGGCGGCCGTCGCACCGATTACCTGCCCTGGTATCTGGCGCTGGCGTGCTTCAAGCTCGGCACGGTGATCGAAGGGACCTGGGTGCGCTATCTCCAAGGGCAGGCCACTCGCGAGGCCGGCGAGTACCTGCACGCCGCCGCCATTCACCTTGTGACCCTGGGCAATCAGATCGCGTCGGGCCGAGATCTTCTCGCTTCGTAGGTCTGCTGACGAGGGCGTCAGAGAGCTACGGTGATGAACGTGAACATTGCTTTGTCAACCGCGCTGCGCACGTCGTTCGAGGATGCAGTCGAAAAGACCCGGGCTGCGCTCGCCCAGAACGGGTTCGGGGTACTCACCGAGATCGACGTCAAGTCGACGCTCAAGGAGAAGATCGGCGTCGACATGGAGGCCTACCTCATCCTGGGGGCGTGCAACCCACCGCTGGCACATCGAGCCGTCGATGCCGATCGCCAGATCGGCCTGCTACTGCCGTGCAATGTCGTCGTGCGAGAAGACCCCGACACCCCGGGCACAGTCCTGGTTGAGGCAATGAACCCGAAGGTCCTGGTGGACGTCACCGAAAACGCCGGCCTGCAACCAGTCGCCGACGAGGTTACGAAGAAGCTGCAGGATGCCATCGATTCGCTAGCTACCAGCTGATTCGGTTGCACCGACTGCGCAGCAGCGTCTATTGTCGGCGACGTGCCTAGGCTTCTCGTAGTAGCGGCCCGCAGCGGGGTCTGATTCAGGCCGACCCCCCGCTGTGGGTCGAGCTACTACGTCGGTCATCTTCCTTCGATCCGAGGACCGGCACCCATGACACCTTCACCGAGCACCGACACCGCGGCTCACGCCTACGACTCACCGTCGAGCCGTTTCCGCGTTCCCCTGCCGCGGGGGCTTCGCGAGGACGCCGAGCACATGTCGTGGGAGATATTCACCGCCACCTACAGTCCCGTCTCCGGCCCGCTGCGGCTCGGTTCGTTCACCTGTGCGGATGCCGACAAGCCGGCCACCCGGCTCGGACCTCAGCCGCGGATCTATCACGCGACCTTTGCGATCGGCGACCGCATCGAGACCGCCACCGTCGCGTCCACCGGGGCCGTCGACGCATTGATCTCTATGTTGTTCGGCTGCGGGATCTTCATCGACATGCTGCGCTTCCACCAGCTCGAGTCCGGAACCCACACCGCCACGTTCATCCAAGGCACCGACGGCCAGCACGTCCAATGGGCAATGGGCTGGGCGGAGGACAAGACCGAGTCGGCGCTGCGCGCGATCATCGCGTGCGCCAATCGCTTGATGTCGGTCGCGTGGTACACCGAGCTCGACGTCGACGCGAAGAAGTTCACCTGGCGGCGTCGATGAGCGCTTGCGCGAAAAGCGACAAGCGCCGAAATCACCGGCCGGTGAGCGGCCGCAGCACGATCGGCATGCCGTCCATCGGCACCGGCATGCCCGCGTAATCCCAGCGAGCCTTGTAGTCGGGCCGTGGCAGCTCGAGCCGGTAGTGGCGCAACAGCCGGTGCAAGATCGTCTTGATCTCCAGCTGGCCGAACACCATGCCGATGCACTTGTGCGCGCCACCGCCGAACGGGGTGAACGCGTAGCGGTGCCGCTTGTGCTCGTTGCGCGGTTCGGTGAAGCGCTCCGGATCGAACTTCAGGGGGTCCGTCCAGATCTCGGGCAGCCGGTGATTCATCCCCGGGTACGCGATGACCTGGGTGCCCTCGGGAATGTAGTAGCCCAGCAGGTCGGTGTCCCGCACGGTCTGGCGCATGGCCCACTGCACAGGCGTCACCAACCGGATCGACTCGTTCATCACAAGGTCCAGCGACTCCAGCTTCTCTAGTGAGTCGATGTCCAGCGGCCCGTCGCCAAGCCGGTCCGATTCGTCGCGGCAGCGATCCTGCCATTCTGGGTGCGCCGCAAGGTTGTACACCATCGTCGTCGCGGTCGACGTGGACGTGTCGTGTGCGGCCATCATCAAGAAGATCATGTGGTTGACGATGTCCTCGTCAGAGAACCGGTTGCCGTCTTCGTCTTCGGTCTGGCACAGCACGGTCAGCAGGTCGTTGCCTTCCTTGCCGCGGCGTTCGGCGACCCGCTCTTCGAAATAGTTCTCCAGGAGCCGGCGCGCCCGCAGTCCGCGCCACCACTTGAACGGCGGCACGCTGGTGCGGATGATCGCGTTTCCTGCGCGGGTGGTTACGGCAAACGCGTTGTTCACCTTGGTCACCAGCTCTTTGTCGGTGCCCGGTTCGTGGCCCATGAACACCATCGACGCGATGTCGAGGGTCAGCTCCTTCATCGCCGGATACAGCAGAAACCGCGCGTCATTGGCCACCCAGTCCCGCACGACGACCTGAGACACGACCTTGTCCATCTGCTCGACATAGCCGACGAGCCGGGAGCGGACGAACGCCTCCTGCATGATCCGCCGGTGATACATGTGCTCGTCGAAATCGAGCAGCATCAGCCCGCGGTGGAAGAACGGGCCGATCACCGGTACCCAGCCCTGCTGCGAGTAATCCTTGTTGCGGTTGGAATAGATGACCTGCGCGGCGTCCGGCCCCAGCGCCGCGACACCGGGCAGCACCGGCGAATCGCCGAACACGACGGGGCCTTTGGTCCTGTACAGATGCAGCATGTAGTCCGGGCCGCCGCGCAGCATTTCGATCATGTGCCCGAGGATGGGCAGTCCCGCGTCGCCCACGACCGGCTTCAGCCCGCTGCCCGGCGGCGGATCGGCAAGCTTTTTCTGCGGGAAATCCGTTTGGAGAAGTTTGCGTTCGACCGCACCCATGCCAGGGAAGTTGTTGAACGATGGCGTCAACCGGCGCTTCGCCTGATCGATCAAATAATCCCGGGTACTGATGGTCGCCATGCGTTCTCCCGCCGTTGAAGTGTGTGGTCGAGGTCACTCGGCTTTATCCTGACGGGCATACTTGACGGCTGTCAAGTTTGTCGTCGACCAGCGGTGATGGAACAGTGCAAGGCATGACTGCTGAGCCCGCACAGTCGGCCGCCCGCCGCAGCCGCGGCGACCGGCAGCGCGAGGCGATCGTCACCGCGGTCCGAGAACTGTTGCAGGAGCAGTCCTTTGCGGACTTGTCGGTCAGTGCGATCAGCGAGCGGGCCGGCATCGCCAGGTCCGGGTTCTACTTCTACTTCGACTCGAAATACGACGTGCTGGCCCTGATCCTGGCCGAGGCCACACATGAGCTCGAGGAGCTCACGCACTACTTCGCGCCGCGGGGCGCCGACGAGACGCCGGCCGAGTTCGCCACGCGGATGGTCGGCAGCGCCGCCGCGGTTTTCGCGCACAACGATCCGGTGATGACGGCGTGCAACAACGCCCGCAATACCGACGCCAAGATCCGCGAGATCCTCGACGGTCAGATCGACACCGTGATCGACCAGATCGTGCGCGTCGTCGAGGCCGAATGCGCGGCCGGCACGGCGCGGCCTATCAGCGACGACATACCGGCATTGGTACGCACTCTCGGTGCAGCTACGGCGCTGATGCTCTCCGGCGACGCGACCTTCCTGGGCCCGGACCGCGACGTGCAACGTGGGCTGCGAGTGCTCGAACGGCTGTGGCTCGCGGCACTGTGGGGCGGTGCGGGCGATACCCGGTAGGGTCACGCCCGTGGCGCAGGGGTTCGCAGGAAAACGGGTTTTCTTGACGGGCGCGGCCAGCGGCATCGGCCGGGCGACCGCACTGAAGTTGGCGGCCGACGGCGCCGAGTTGTACCTCACCGACCGTGACGCGGACGGCCTCGCCACCACCGTCGCCGACGCCCGCGCACTGGGCGCCACGGTGGCCGAGCACCGCGCGCTCGACATATCCGACTATGACGAAGTCGCCCGCTTCGCCGCCGACATCCACACGGCCCATCCGAGCATGGACATCGTCATGAACATCGCGGGCGTGTCGGCATGGGGGACCGTCGACCAGCTCACCCACGACCAGTGGAGCTCGATGATTTCGATCAACCTCATGGGGCCGATCCACGTGATCGAGACGTTCGTGCCGCCGATGGTGGCCGCGGGTCGCGGCGGGCATCTGGTGAACGTATCGTCGGCTGCTGGATTGGTGGCATTGCCGTGGCATTCCGCTTATAGCGCAAGCAAATTCGGACTGCGGGGGTTGTCTGAGGTGTTGCGCTTCGACCTCGCGCGCCACCGGATCGGTGTGTCGGTGGTGGTGCCAGGAGCTGTCAACACCCCGCTGGTGAATACGGTGGAGATCGCCGGTGTCGACCGGAACAACCCGCGGGTGCAGCGCTTAGTCAGTCGGTTCACCGGGCATGCAGTCGCGCCGGAGGCGGTCGCCGACAAAATACTGGCCGGAGTTCGCAAGAACCGCTTCCTGATCTACACGTCCAACGACATACGCGCGCTGTACATGTTCAAGCGGTTTGCGTGGTGGCCGTACAGCATCGCAATGCGAGTGGCCAACGACACCTTCACCCGCGTGATGCCGCGGACGTGATCGGCGCGGGCGCCGCCAACTCCAGGCGCACGCCCAACAGCCGCACCGGCCGGTCCAGCTCGAAGAGGTTGAGGACACCCAATGCCGCCGGCACGACCACGTCGGGGTCGACCGTCGGCTTCGGCAGCTTGCGGATCTTGGTGCGGGTGAAGAACGTCGACGTGCGGACGGTGACAGCGACACGCGTGACGATCCGCGACTCCGCAGTCACCTCGGCGAGTGTGCGACGCGCCAAATCGGCTATCGCTGCGTCCATTTCGGTGCGATCGGTCAAGTCGCGCGGAAAGGTGATCACGTGGCTGCGCGATCGCGGGATCCACGGCTTGGCGCTCACGGTGGTGTCGCCACCACCCTTGGCCAACAACAGCAACCACAGCCCGATTGTCGGGCCGAAGGCGCACGTAAGTGCGTCGGCGTCCGTCGCAGCGAGTTGGGAAACTGACGTAATCCCCATCGCCGCAAGCCTTTTGGCGGTTTTCGGGCCGACGCCCCACAGTGCGTCGACCGCGCGGTCGCCCATCACCGCCATCCAGTTCGCATCGGTGAGCGCGAAGATGCCGCCCGGCTTGGCGAATCCGGTCGCCACCTTCGCGCGTTGCTTGTTGTCGCTGATGCCGACCGAACACGACAGCTGCGCCTCCGCGGCGATCGTCGCGCGGATGCGCTCGGCCAGCTCCACCGGGTCATCCACGTCGGCGCCCACATACGCCTCGTCCCAGCCCCACACCTCGACCGGAAAACCCAAGTTGCGCAACAGGTTCATCACCTCTTCGGAGGCGGCGTCATAGGCGGCGGGATCCGACGGCAGGAACGTCGCATCTGGGCACTTGCGCGCCGCGGTGCGCAGCGGCATCCCCGCATGCACGCCGAACTCGCGGGCCGCGTAAGACGCGCAGGTGACGACTTTGCGCGGCTCTGTCGGGTCTCCGCTGCCGCCGACGATGACCGGCAATCCCGCTAGTTCGGGATGGCGCCGCTCCTCGACGGCCGCGAGGAACTGGTCGAGGTCGACATGCAGAATCCAGCGCGGCGAATTCGTCATCGGTGCCGTCTGCTCTTCGCGCGAGCGCTCATCGTCCGCACAACTTGCGCGCGACGTCTTCCCAACGGTCCCCGAGGGTGTCGAGCGCCAAGCCGGCGTCGCGCAGCTGATGAGCGACATAACTGGGCTCGAGAAGCGCTAAAAGCGCGTCGGCCTGGGCGTCGAGACTTCCGGTTGTTCCGGCCGCCTCGAGCAGAACGCGGACATGGGTGCGATGCAGGGTGGCCGGCGCGTTGTAGCGGGTCTGCGGGTCGCGGGCAGCGTCGCACAGCACGCCGAGGTGCTCGGCGACGAAAGTCAACCGCGCGCGGCCGTATGCCAGCAGGCGGTCCAGCGCAGGCGCGCCGGGCCCCAGCGGCGGCGGGCCGGACAGAAAGGCCCGCTGGAGCGCCTGCTCGTCCTCGTCGAGCAGCACGACCATCAACCCGGCGCGGCTGCCGAATCGGCGGAACAGTGTGCCCTTGCCGACGCCCGCCTCGGCGGCGATGTCGTCCATCTTCACCGCATCCGGGCCGCGCTCGGCGATGAGCCGCCGCGCCGCACCCAACAGCAGTTCGCGATTGCGGGCAGCGTCGCCGCGTTCCTGTGTGGTCTGGTCTGAGACGCGCAGCGGCTCGTGGGCGGCGACCATGCTTGACTTTAACTCAGCTGGAACAATTCGGACTGTGGTCCGGTTAGGGCATGCGAGGATCGACTCGAACGGCGGAAGGATCATCACATGTCGGACATCAGGGTGCTGGTCTTGGTCGGAAGCCTGCGCGCCGCCTCGGTCAACCGTCAGATCGCCGAGCTCGCGGCAGCCAATGCGCCGGAAGGTGCTGCCGTGACGCTGTACGAGGGGCTCGGCGAGCTGCCGTTCTACAACGAAGACATCGACGGCCAAACGGCGCCGGCGGCGGCCGGCAGGCTGCGCGCCGCGGTTGCCGACGCCGACGCCCTGTTGGTGATCACCCCCGAATACAACGGCGGCATCCCGGCCGTGGTCAAGAATGCGATCGACTGGTTGTCGCGGCCGTACGGCCAAAGTGCAGTCGCCGGCAAGCCCGTCGCGGTGATCGGTGCAGCACTCGGCCGCTACGGCGGGGTGTGGGCGCACGACGAAACGCGCAAGTCGTTCGGCATCGCCGGCGCCAACATCGTCGACGCGCTGGCACTGTCGGTGCCGATCGGATCGCTGGACGGCAAACATCCCGGGGAGAACGCCGCGCTCGTGGCCAACCTGCACGACGTGCTGCGGAAGCTTGTTGCTGAGTCTGGCTAACTAGTTTGCTATGCGGATGATCGCCGACGCTGCGGAGCGTCGGCGACCAACTTGTCGGTGCCTGGTGGTAGACCTGTCGTCAGGCTGCCCCAGCGACACGCCGAACGCGGCGCGACACGCCGTGGTCGGGCTCAGGCACCGGCTTACGACCAGGGAATTTCATCAATGTGGTTTCGAATATGTTGTATGTCCTCGCTTTGTGGGACACTAGGTGTAGTGTCCCAAGCACCGACAGACGCCGAGATGTTCGGGTCGACGGGAACGAGGATCCGGTGGTGAAAGCCCCGGTGCAGATCGGCCCCAGATCCGTCGAAATCTCGGAGTCCGGCGGTCCGCTGAGCCCCTGGGCTCTTGGTTTCGAGTGTCCGTGTCAACTTTCGCTGAGGAGCCGTACCGCCGATGACGATCACCGTGTACACCAAGCCCGCATGCGTGCAGTGCAACGCGACCTATAAGGCGCTGGACAAGCAGGGCATCTCTTATGACGTCGTGGACATCAGCCTCGACAGCGAGGCGCGCGACTACGTGATGGCTCTGGGATACCTGCAGGCACCGGTGGTGGTGGCGGGCAGCGAGCACTGGTCGGGTTTTCGGCCGGACCGCATCAAGGCTCTGGCGGGCGCGCTGAGCGCCTGACGCCGAGGCCGTAGCGAAGGAGGTTCAAGTGAGTCCGCACGGCGGGTTGGTGTACTTCTCCAGCGTCTCGGAGAACACCCACCGGTTCGTGCAGAAGCTCGGGTTGCCGGCCACCCGGATTCCACTGCACGGGCGGATCCGGGTGGACCAGCCTTACGTGCTGGTCCTGCCCACCTACGGCGGAGGCCGCGCGACGCCGGACATCGGTGCCGGCGGCTACGTGCCCAAGCAGGTCATCGCCTTCCTCAACGACGAACACAATCGGTCGCTGTTGCGCGGAGTCATCGCGGCCGGCAACACCAATTTCGGCGCGGAGTACTGCTATGCGGGCGACGTCGTGTCACGCAAGTGCAAGGTGCCGTATCTCTACCGCTTTGAATTGATGGGCACCGACGAGGACGTGCACGCCGTCCGTGCGGGCCTGGCTGAGTTCTGGAAGGACGCAACGTGCCACCAACCGTCACAACTGCAGAGCCTGTAGCGGCCACGTCCAGCGCGGGGCATCCGTCGACGGAGACGGATTACCACGCGCTGAACGCGATGCTGAATCTGTACGGGCCCGACGGCAAGATTCAGTTCGACAAGGACGTGCAGGCCGCGCGCCAGTACTTCCTGCAGCACGTCAACCAGAACACGGTGTTCTTCCACAACCTCGACGAGAAGCTGGACTATCTCGTGGAGGAGAACTACTACGAAGCCGAGGTGCTCGAGCAGTACTCGCGGGAGTTCGTCAAGTCGCTGTTCGACCGCGCCTATGCCAAGAAGTTTCGGTTCCCGACGTTTCTCGGCGCGTTCAAGTACTACACCTCCTACACGCTGAAGACATTCGACGGAAAGCGGTACCTCGAGCGGTTCGAAGACCGGGTGTGCATGGTGGCGTTGACGCTCGCAGCGGGCGACACCGACTTGGCGGAGAAACTGGTCGACGAGATCATCGACGGCCGATTCCAGCCGGCGACTCCGACGTTCCTCAACTCGGGCAAAAAGCAACGCGGCGAGCCAGTTTCGTGCTTTCTCCTTCGCGTCGAGGATTGCATGGAGTCCATCGGCCGGGCCATCAACTCGGCGCTGCAGTTGTCGAAGCGTGGCGGTGGAGTTGCGTTGCTGCTCACCAACATTCGCGAGCACGGCGCGCCGATCAAGAACATCGAGAACCAGAGCTCGGGCGTCATCCCGATCATGAAGCTGCTCGAGGACTCGTTCTCCTACGCGAACCAGCTCGGTGCGCGCCAGGGTGCAGGTGCGGTGTATCTGCATGCCCACCACCCCGACATCTACCGCTTCTTGGACACCAAGCGGGAGAACGCCGACGAGAAGATCCGCATCAAGACGCTGTCGCTGGGTGTGGTGATTCCCGACATCACGTTCGAGCTGGCCAAGAAGAACGAGGACATGTACCTGTTCTCGCCCTACGACGTCGAGCGGGTGTACGGCGTGCCGTTCGCGGACATCTCGGTCACCGAGAAGTACTACGAGATGGTCGACGACGCGCGAATCCGCAAGAGCAAGATCAAAGCGCGCGAGTTCTTCCAGACGCTGGCGGAGCTGCAGTTCGAGTCCGGCTATCCGTACATCATGTTCGAGGACACGGTGAACCGGGCCAACCCGATCGAGGGCAAGATCACGCACTCCAACCTGTGTTCGGAGATCCTGCAGGTGTCGACGCCCTCGGAGTTCAACGAGGATCTGACGTACAAGAGGGTCGGCAAAGACATCTCGTGCAACCTCGGGTCGCTGAACATCGCCAAGGCCATGGACTCGCCGGACTTTGCGCAGACCATCGAGGTGGCTATCCGGGCGTTGACGGCGGTGAGCGATCAGACGTCGATCAAGTCGGTGCCGTCAATCGAACAGGGCAACAACGACTCTCACGCGATCGGGCTCGGGCAGATGAACCTGCACGGGTATTTGGCGCGCGAGCGGATCTACTACGGGTCCGAAGAGGGCATCGACTTCACCAACATCTACTTCTACACGGTGCTCTACCACGCATTGCGGGCGTCCAACAAGCTCGCGATCGAACGCGGCACGCACTTCAAGGGCTTCGAGCGGTCGAAGTACGCGTCGGGAGAGTTCTTCGACAAGTACACCGACCAGGTGTGGGAGCCGAAGACGTCGAAGGTGCGAAAGCTGTTCGCGGACGCCGGCATTGCGATTCCGACGCAAGCGGATTGGCGGGAGCTCAAGGCGTCGGTGCAAAAGCACGGCATCTACAACCAGAACCTGCAAGCGGTGCCGCCGACGGGGTCGATCTCGTACATCAACCACTCGACCAGCTCGATCCATCCGATCGTGAGCAGAATCGAGATCCGCAAGGAGGGCAAGATCGGGCGGGTTTACTACCCGGCGCCCTACATGACCAACGACAACCTCGAGTACTACGAGGACGCATACGAGATCGGCTACGAGAAGATCATCGACACGTATGCCGCTGCCACGCAGCACGTCGACCAAGGGCTGAGCCTGACGTTGTTCTTCAAGGACACGGCGACCACGCGGGATGTGAACAAGGCGCAGATCTACGCCTGGCGCAAAGGAATCAAGACTCTGTACTACATCCGGCTGCGGCAAATGGCCTTGGAGGGAACCGAAGTCGAGGGTTGCGTCAGCTGCATGCTGTAGCGGCCTGCCGCTTCACGGTAGCGCTTCGCTCAGTTCACCCTCGGTGAGGCGGTCTGCTGCCACGGCACCCTGATCCACGGGTTCTGCCACAGCTGCGACTGCCACAGCGGGGACTGCCAGAACCGCTGCTGCCAGAACTCACACGGCACGAATTGTTCGGCAGGACACCATTGACGGTCCGCCGGACCAGTCCCCGGGTCGGCCGTGGCAACGGTCGGCAAGCCGATGCCCGACAACGCCACACCAGCGCCCACAACTGCCGCACCGACGATTGCCCGCATCCGCATACCGAAATGGTGCGCCGAGTGGGCAGCTGATACACGCGTTTCGCGAAAAAGCGTGGCTCAAGTGGCCACTCGGCACCAGTCAGTAGGTGTGCTGCGGGCCTTGCGCTTTTTTGTACATCCGCTTGAGCAGAAAGTCGCGCACGCGGCCGTTGTCGAGCACCTTGATTCCGGCGTTGGCGATGGCCGGGATGCCGGCCAGCTTGTGGAAGTAGCGGCCGCGGCGATACTCCCGACCCCACGCCTCTTCCATGCGCAGCGCGTAGTTGGTGAAGTCGTCGGGCCCGCCGTTCTGCAGCGCCATCACCGCGCATTCGCCTGCGGCCAAGCCTGATTCGAGCGCCTTGGAGATGCCCGCACCCGACGCCGGCTTGCCGGCCCCCAGCGAGTCGCCGGTGAACAGCACACCGGGACGCCATGGCGGCCACGCCGTGAAGCCCATCGGCAGCCGCCAGGCCCGCACGCTCTTGTTCTTCTTGAGCTCCTCGATCGGCGGCAGGTCCCATTCGGCTGGCAGCGACCGCAGGAACTCGCCCAAGAATTGCGTGGCGTTGATCTGCTGCCAGTTCTTGTAGCTGTTCACGTACCCCAGGCCGATGTTGAACCGCCCGGAGCCCATGGGGAAAACCCAGCCGTAGCCGGGCAATTGGTCGCCCCGGAAGGCCAGTTTCAGATAGATGTCGAGGCTGTCGGAGTCAGGGCGGTTCGCATACATCTCCGAGCGAATCGCGATCGCCGAGTATCCGTTGTATTCAGAGTCGATCTTCAGTGCGCGCTTGATCGGAGAGTACGCACCGTCGGCGGCGATCACGGCGTCGCCGTACACCTTCTCGCCGCTCTTGAGCGTCACGCCGATGACCCTGCCGTTGTCATCGACGATCGGCCCGGTGACTTCGGCGGACTGCCGCACCTCGGCCCCGGCCGACTCTGCGTGCTTGAGCAGCAACGTATCCAGCTCGGTGCGGCTGACGGTGTGTCCGTGATCAGGCATGCCCGGGCGCTTGGGGAACGACAGCTCCCACTGGCTGGGGCTGAAGACCGTCACTCTGTTGACGCGGTGGAATTTGGCCACTTCGCTGGCCAGGCCCATCTTCTGCAGATAGCTGACCGCGCGGGCGGTCAGGCCGTCACCGCACGGCTTGTCGCGCGGGAATTCGGCCTTGTCCAAGACCACGACATTGGCCCCGGCCTGCACGGCCTGCCATGCTGCGGCCGACCCGGACGGTCCGCCGCCTGCTATGACCAGGTCGTAGTGCTGCGTCATCGATCTCGCAATCGGTAATCGGATTTGATCCCGAATAGTACCCACGACCCGCGCATACAATTCGCCCCGCGACAGTCGGAAAGCGCTTATGAGCAGGTCAGCAGCCTGATACGGGTAGAGTGTTGCCCGTGCGCAGACCGGCGATGCCCAGACCCAGCGTGACCGCGGGCGGCAAGGTGGACGCCCGCAGCGAACGCTGGCGCGAGCACCGCAAGAAGGTGCGCGCCCAGATCGTCGACGCCGCGTTCCGTGCCCTCGACAAGCGCGGCCCTGAGCTGTCGATCCGCGAGATCGCCGAGGAGGCCGGTACCGCCAAGCCCAAGATCTACCGGCACTTCACCGACAAGTCCGACCTTTTCCAGGCCATCGGGGAGCGGCTGCGCGACATGCTGTGGTCGGCCATCTTCCCGTCGATCGACCTGTCCACCGACTCGGTGCGCGAGATCATCCGCAGCAGTGTCGAACACTACGTCGACCTGGTCGACCAGCATCCCAACGTGCTGCGGTTCCTCATTCAGGGCCGCTTTGTCGAGCAGACGGAGTCCACGATGCGGACCCTGAACGAGGGCCGCGAGATCACGCTCGAGATGGCCGCGTTGTTCAGCAACGAGCTGCGGGAGATGGAACTCGATCCGGCCGCCCTGGAGCTGGCGGCGTTCGCGACGTTCGGCTCAGCAGCGTCGGCGACGGACTGGTGGCTGGGCCCGAATGCCGACAGCCCGCGACGGATGGCGCGCGAGAAGTTCATCGAGCACCTGACCACGGTGATGCTGAGCGTGATCACGGGGACCAGCGAACTTCTCGGCATCAAGCTCGACGCCGAGCGGCCGATCAGCGAAGCGGTTCCGCTGCCCAGCCACTCGGTCGCCTGACGTCGCCGCGGGTCAGAGGCCGACGGGCACGACGGCGTCGGAGTTCTGCCCGCGCCGCACGAACATCGCGAGCACCGCGCCCACGCCGGCCGCAGCCGCTGCGACCACAAGTGACGTGTGCAGCCCTGCCATGAACGCGTTGTGGCTGCCCTCGGCGATCGCGGCCGACAGCGGGGCCGGCGCGCCGGGTATCGACGGTGCCACTCCTTGTGCGACGAGCTGCTTGGCCGCAATCAGCTTGGCCGCCAACGGTTCTGGGGTTCCAGCGGCCGTCAGCTCACCCGGCAGCGCCGCACCCACGCGGCTGCTCAGCACCGAGCCGAGGATCGTCGTACCCAGCACTCCGCCCAACTGCACGGCGGTGCTCTGCAGGCCGCCGGCCACCCCGGCGTCGTCGACGCTGGCGTTGCCGACGATCGCGTCCGAGCTCGCCGTCAGCACCAGCCCGATACCCGCGCCGAGCAGCGCAAACGCCGGCCACAGCGCGTCATAGCCGGAATCGGTCTGCAGACCCGTGAGCAGGAACAGGGCAGCCGCCACGGCGCCGAGCCCCGCGACCATGGCCGGACGCGGTCCGAACCTTTCGGTGACCAGGCCGCTCATCGGGGCCGACACCATCAGTGCCAAGCTCAGCGGCAGCGTCCGTACGCCCGACTCGACAGGCGACATCCCGTGCACGTTCTGCAGATACAGCGTCATGAAGAACAGCGCCCCGAAGAGTGCGAAGAAGTTGATGACGACCACAGCCGTTCCGATGGACAGCGACCGGTTGGCGAAAAGGTGCATGGGAACCAGCGGCTCCGGCGACCGCAACTCGATCATCACGAACGCCGCCAGGGCCGCCAACCCGGCCACGATGAACGCCAACGTGCTGCCCGCCAGCCAGCCCCAGTTCTGCGCCTTGATCAGACCGAACACGATGAGGAACAACCCGCCGCTGAGCGCGGTGATGCCGGGCACGTCCAGCCGGTGGGCGTTCGTGCTGCGGCTCTCGACGATCGCCATGGCGCCAATGATCAAGGCGGCCACGGCAATTGGCGCGTTGATGTAGAACACCGACTCCCAGCTGACGTGTTCGACCAGAAGGCCGCCGACGATCGGGCCCGCAGCGATCGACACACCCGACGCGGCGCCCCAGATTCCCACGGCTGTGTTGAGCTTGTCGGCTGGGAAGGCGCTGCGGACGATGGCCAGCGTGCTCGGCATCAGCAATGCGCCGAAAACGCCCTGCAGCGCGCGCAGCGCGATCACCCCGGACACCGAGCCGACCAGCCCGATGCCGACCGACGTCAGCGCGAAGCCGGCCACGCCGATGAAAAACATCTCGCGACGGCCGAACCGGTCTCCCAGCTTGCCGCCGAAGATCAGCAGCGATGCCAGCGCCAGCAGGTAGGCGTCGGTGATCCATTGCAGATCCGACAGCGACGCGTGCAGGTCGGCCGCGATGCGCGGGTTGGCGATCGCCACCACCGACGCGTCGAGCCCGACCATGATGACGCCGATCGACACTGCGGCCAGCGTCCACCACGGGTGGCCTCGCAGGCCGCGCTTCTCGGGCGCCCGATGCCGACCGCCGTGGGTCAGCTCCGGCGCCATCGTTACGACTGACATATTTGCTCCGTTCCTTAAGTGGAGGACAACTGCCACTTACCGCTATCGACAATACGGATAAATGGACGCGCGCCTCCACTTCAGCGGGTAGTCTGGGCCTGTGATTTCAAGCGCAACGAGGCACGCGAAGAAAGCCAGGCCACTGCGCGCCGATGCTCAGCTCAACCGCGACCGCATCTTGTCGGCGGCCGCCAAAGTGTTCGCAGAGCGCGGTCTCGGAGTTCCGCTCGAAGAAATCGCACGTCGGGCCGGGGTAGGAGTGGCCACTCTGTACCGGCGGTTTCCCACCCGGGCCGACCTGGCAGAGGCGGCGTTCGAGCGCAGCATGTCGCAGTACACGGAGGCGGTAGACAGGGCGCTGGCCAATCCCCGCGCCGGCGACGGCTTCCGCGACCTGATCTTCGAGGTCTGCGAATTGCAAGCCCGCGACGCCGGTCTGCGGGACTTGCTCACCACCGCATTTCCGGCGACCAGCACGGTCGAGCAACAGACGGCCGAGGCCGTCGACAAGCTCAAGGCACTGATCGCGCGAGCGCAGGCCGAAGGTGCTGTGCGCGCCGACTTGGTGGTGGCTGACGTCGTCGTGTTGCTCTTGGCCAATTCCGGCGTACTGGCCGCGACGGCCACGGCTGCGCCGGATGTCTGGCGGCGGTTCGCCGCGCTGATGCTCGACGCGTTCCAAACCGGAACCTCGCAGCTGCCGGCGCCGCCCGACGAGCAGCAATTGCGTCGCTCCGTCGCACTTCTCACCGGTTCCGGGTGACGCCTACACTGTTCCGCAGTTACCCGGTACCGGCGTTCCCAGGAAAGGACGGACCGCCATGACTGTCGCCGAACCGAGCGTGGCCACCCGACCGGACGCTTCGCCCGTCCATACCCGCGCGCTGATCATCGGCACCGGCTTCTCCGGCCTCGGCATGGGCATCGCCCTGCAGAAGCAGGGGGTGGACTTTCTGATCCTGGAGAAGGCAGACGAGGTCGGGGGCACCTGGCGCGACAACACCTATCCAGGATGCGCCTGTGACGTCCCGTCGCACCTGTACTCCTTCTCCTTCGAGCCGAAGCCGACGTGGAGCAAGCTGTTCTCGCCGCAGCCGGAGATCTGGGATTACCTCAAGGGCGTCACCGACAAGTACGGGTTGCGCCGCTACATCAAGTTCAATGCCTTTGTCGACCGCGCGAATTGGGACGACGCCGAGTGCCGCTGGCATGTGTTCACCGCGGATGGCCAAGAGTACGTCGCGCAGTTCCTGATTTCCGGGGCCGGTGCACTGCACATACCGTTGATCCCCGACATCGACGGCAAGGACGTATTCCGCGGTGTCGCTTTCCATTCCGCGCAGTGGGACCACAGCGTCGACCTCGCGGGCAAGCGGGTTGCGGTGATCGGGACCGGAGCCAGTGCCATCCAGATCGTGCCCGAGATCGTCAAGGACGTCAGCGAACTGCAGCTCTACCAGCGCACGCCGCCGTGGGTGGTGCCGCGGCCCAACAAGCCGTTCCCGGAAAGCCTCAAGCGGGCCTTTGCAACTGTTCCGGGTTTGCGGCTGGCCGTTCGCGGCGGCATCTATTGGTGGCTCGAGGGGCTGGGGTTCGCGATGACCCGGCAGCCGGCACTGCTGCGGGCAGTCGAGCTGGTGGGCCGGTGGAACATCCGGCACCACGTCAAAGACAAGGAGCTGCGCCGCGAGCTGACTCCGACATACCGGGCAGGATGTAAGCGAATTCTTTACTCGCCCAACTACTATCAGGGCGTCGCGAACCCGAAGACGAAATTGATCACCGACCGGATCAACCGGATCACGCCGGACGGGATCGTCACCGCCGACGGCACCGAGCGCAAGGTCGACGTGATCGTCTACGCGACCGGATTTCACGTCACCGACTCCTACACCTACGTCGACGTCAAAGGCGCCGGGGGCGAAGACCTGGTGGATCGGTGGAACCGCGAAGGCGTCGTGGCACACCGCGGCGTCGCCGTGGCCGACGTGCCCAACCTGTTCTTCCTGCTCGGTCCCAACACCGGGCTCGGGCACACCTCGGTTGTGTTCATGATCGAGGCGCAGATTCGATACGTGGCCCAGGCGATCGCCGCGGTGGACAAGCGCGGTGCTCAGGCGCTGGCGCCTACCCGCGACGCCCAAAATCGTAAAAACGCCGAACTTCAGCAAAGGCTCGCCGGCTCTGTGTGGAACACCGGCGGATGCCGCAGCTGGTATCTCGACGAGCATGGCGTCAACCGGACTCTTTGGAGCGGGATGACGTGGGAATACTGGCGCGATACCCGCAAGCTGGACCCCAGCGAGTACCGCTTCTGGGACGGCCGAACCGACACGAAAAATCTAGATGTTGGGGTGCCGGAGGTTGTCGCGCCCCAGAGGTAGTGTCGGTGGCGCGCTATAGAACCGCTATAGGCACGTCAAAACTCCTTGGTGAAGTGGGGTCCCGTGAGCGACATGAAACTCATCGACCGCGTTTCGGCGATCAACTGGAACCGTCTCCAGGACGAAAAGGACGCCGAGGTCTGGGACCGGCTGACGGGCAACTTCTGGCTGCCCGAGAAGGTGCCGGTGTCCAACGACATCCCGTCGTGGAACACGCTCACCCCTGCTGAAAAGCAACTCACCATGCGGGTGTTCACCGGCCTGACGCTGCTCGACACCATTCAGGGCACGGTCGGCGCGGTCAGCCTCATCCCTGATGCGCTCACCCCACATGAAGAGGCCGTCTACACCAACATCGCGTTCATGGAGTCGGTGCACGCCAAGAGCTACAGCGCGATCTTCTCGACGCTCTGCTCGACGGCTGAGATCGACGACGCGTTCCGCTGGTCGGAGGAGAATCCGAACCTGCAGCGCAAGGCCGAAATCGTGATGGAGTACTACCGCGGCGACGAGCCCTTGAAGCGCAAGGTGGCCTCGACGCTGCTGGAAAGCTTCCTGTTCTACTCCGGCTTCTACTTGCCGATGTATTGGTCCAGCCGGGCCAAGCTGACCAACACCGCCGACATGATCCGGCTGATCATCCGCGACGAGGCCGTGCACGGCTACTACATCGGCTACAAGTACCAGCGCGGCCTGGCGCTCGAGGATTCGGCCAAGCAGCAGGAGCTCAAGGACTACACGTACGAGCTGCTGTTCGAGCTGTACGACAACGAGGTCGAGTACACCCAGGACCTCTACGACGAGGTCGGGCTGACCGAGGACGTCAAGAAGTTCCTGCGCTACAACGCCAACAAGGCGCTGATGAACCTCGGCTACGAGGCGCTGTTCCCGCGCGACGAGACCGACGTGAACCCGGCGATCCTGTCCGCGCTGAGCCCCAACGCCGACGAGAATCACGACTTCTTCTCGGGGTCGGGGTCGAGCTACGTCATCGGCAAGGCCGTCATCACCGAAGACGAGGACTGGGACTTCTAACGTCTATACGCAGAGCCTCTTACTTAGATGGCCAGCGTGAAGCGAGCTCCTTGCTCTACCCCCATCGGCGTGGCCTGCCAGCGCTCGCCTAACCACGTGACCGAGGTCGTTGACTTTACCCGCCGGGGGCGGTTACTTCCCGTTCATGGCGCACAGTTTCTGTCCTTCAGCGTCGAAGTCGCCGGAGTTGACTTTCGGCGCGAAACCGGTCGGGTCATCTAGCCAGATATCGCGAAAGTTCTTCCAACCCTCTTGTGGTGCCCAGTCCATTGCGGTGCCATTCGACGCATATGTCTCGCTGCTTCCATCCGGAGTGAAGGTGATTGAGCTGCCCTTTGTCG
The DNA here is from genome assembly GCF_059813155.1 of Mycobacterium sp. NGS19. Taxonomy (NCBI): domain Bacteria; kingdom Bacillati; phylum Actinomycetota; class Actinomycetes; order Mycobacteriales; family Mycobacteriaceae; genus Mycobacterium; species Mycobacterium sp. NGS19. The sequence continues at coordinate 307,329 of NZ_JCALEB010000003.1, read as the reverse complement.
CATCACACGTGAGCGTTCCGCCGTCGACACTAAGCGGCCAAACGCCGTGGAATGTTGCTCTGCTGATGTGCTCGCTGTGGACGAGATTCGTGCCAGCGTCATCGCCGCACGCCGCGGCGGCGCTGAGCAAGAAGATAAGGACATATAGCAATGCTCGATGAGTTGCAAACCCCGCCATGGCAGGAATGCTAGCGTCGTCCGCATCACCGAGAAGTGTTTTTGGCTCACTTTTACGGCGTGATAAAAGAACGCGAACATTCGCGCCGATGTGGATTCATATTGCAGGCACAGCTACGCTTTCCCCATCATTTGCTGCGACGTTTTGGTGCACCGCACAGTTCGAAGTGTGGCACCAGTTTCGACCCCGGGGGCGGTCTCAGAGCGGCGGCCGGCACGGTAGACGGGAGCGACGCGGCGCCCGCTTGTGTCTGGAGCACCAGCTCGACGGCATCGGACCTGGATAGTAGGTAAACGACAGGCACAAGGACTTTTGGGTGTCGCGAACGTCCAATGCCGCGTGGGCAGCAATTTACGATCGCCGATTAGAGTCCGACGGCGGCTACTCCATACAGCGCTTGCGCTGGGGTGAACCCGGAATACTCGAGCTGGTCGATGAGTGCGCTGCGTGAGAAGGCGCTGACCTTAAGGTAGTCCTTTGCGGCCTTGGCCGCCTGTGCGTTCCAGTCAACGGTGATGTGGTCAACGGCGAAAATTGCGTCCTCAGTTGAGTAACCGCTGTATTCCAATTGTTCGATCAGCCCCTGACGGGAGAAGGCACTGACCTTGAGGTAGTCCTCTGCAGCGCGCACCGCATTTTGTTGACTCGCCGGACTGAGCGGTGGCTGATTAACCGGACCGACGGATATTCCGAGTTCAAGCGGGGTTGCCTGTGTCTCACCAGCGGCGAATCCGCTGATCACAACTAACACCGTGGTTGCCAGGGCGGTGAGGAGCCCTTTGCTGTTCATGGCTCGAAATATAACTCTCTTCGCGGGCTGCCGGGGCAGTATCGAAAAGTTAGCTGGTATGTAGCTGTGAGCGCAACTCATGCGCCGAGGGCACAGTGGTGTAGACGAAAGTCACTTGGAATCGCCTACATCGGCGCGGCATGAGAGTCGAATGAGAACGCGATCCCGCGCCCCACTCGTACTGCAACCAACTTCCAAATGCTTCTGTTAAGCGGTGTTAGCGTATGTCGGCACGATCGTGGAGGCCGCGCTTCAAGAGGGTGCACGGAACACGCCGTCGCACCGAATTCGCGAGCCAACCCCTATTGGGGAACGCGCAATCTCGCGCTGTGCTACACGGGGCTGGGACTTTTAGCGTCGCCTACGACCGCGGCTGCGTCTGCGCGGTCCAGACGCGGCCGTCGTAGTAGCGCATCAGGTTCGGATCCTGCTGGTCGGGATACCAGCCAGGGCTCAATCCGCCGGTGGCCGGCGGCGGCGCCTGCTGCACGACTGGCTGCTCCACGACGGTGCCGCCCCTCGGCCGGGCGAACGCTCGCACGACTGCGATGACCACCGCGACGATCAGGATGAGGATCAGAATCCAGAGCAGCGAGTTCAACGCACCGGACAACGACGACATCGAACCTGAACCTCCTGTGTGGCGGTGATGCCGTCAGATACCCCGAGGCGCCCACCACTTAAACGGTGGCCCACGCTAGAGCGCTAGCGCGTGAGGTCCCACTGGCCGAAGTCGGCGGCAAGGACGTCGTCGACGTCGACAACGGTCCCGCCGATCGGCACCCCTGGGCTCGCTGGGCTGTTGACCACGGACTGGTACAGCACCGCGGTGGGTTCGCGTTCACCGTGAGACCACGCACGCGTCTGCCAAGCCCATCGGTGACCAGGGGTGGTCGAGTGCCCGATCACCTCGTCCTGGACCGCCCATGCACACGCCCGGTTGTGCCCGTAGATGCCCGTGCGCTCCACACCCAGCACCGAGTTGATCCCGCGAAACCATTGCAGCGCAAGCGTTTTCCATGTGTTGGCGTCGATGTCCTCGTCGACGCTGAAAAAGATCGGCGCGGAATCGGGTCCACCGGCGGCGGCATGAATCTGCCGCGCTCTCTGTGCGTCTGCCACACCGCCGTCGTAGCCGCGCGTGAAATCCGACGGATCAGGCCAACCGGGTTTGCCGTACTGATAGACGCTGACAATCTGAAGACCCGCGGCGCGCAGTGCATTCGCATACTCGCGTGTGACCGGCTTGAAGTCGAAGTTGGCGCCTGGGCGCGACTCCGACACGTAGACGATGGCGCCGTCGAAGCCCGCCGTTTTGATCTGATCGGCGGGTACCAAGTGCTCGGTGAAGTCGACCAACCGCATGCCCGCCGCGGCTGCCGCAGGCGCGTCGAGAGCGGCGGCCAGGCTCAGCAGAACCGGGCCGGCTAGCGCGTATGTGAGCACCCGGCGCCGCGGCACCGACCGCCAGGGCGCAGGCGAATCATGCACGGCGCGAGGGTAACAAGCCGGATTGTTCCCATGGCGGCTTCGCGGCAGTGATTGCACACTGGGCGGCGTGAACGCTGCTTCGCCACTGCGTCGCATCATCGATTGGCTGCGTGCCGGCTACCGCGAAGGCGTGCCTGGCCCGGACCGCGTGCCGCTGCTGGCGCTGCTGCGCACCACCTCACTGACAGAAGAGCAGATCAAAGAAGTCGTGCGGGCAATCACCGGCCAGGCAGCGGCCGCTTACCCGATCGACCGCGACGAGATCGCCGAATTCATCGAGGATGTCACCCAGCTCGACGCCGACGAGGAGGATGTCAGGCGTGTTGCGGCGCGGCTGGCGGCCGCCGGCAGGCCACTAGCGGATTCGAACGAACAGTCCTAATTGATTGGCGCATTCAGCCATTTCAGATCCGCGACGATGCCGCGGGCCGCGACGATTCCTTGGCCGGTCTGCCAGACCTCGTTGTTGACGACGAACACCCGGTTGTCGCGGTTCGCCGACAGCCGCCGCCACGCGTCGCTCTTCAGGATCTCGGGCGCCCGCTCCTTGGCCGAGGCGGAGGCAAACGACATGTAGACGATGTCCCCGTCGGCGGCCGAGAAGTCCGCCTTGCCCAGGTCGCTGATGCCGATCTCGATGTAGGGCTTGTCGGTGAACCGCTGGGAGGCCGGCCGGTCCACGCCGACGGCGGTGAGCACGCTCGCCGGGAAGTTGGCGGCCCCGTAGACCCGCAAGGTGTTGTCGGTCAGCTGCACTACCGACGCCTGGAAGTGCGCGGCGTCATTCTCGGCACCCGCCTTGGCCGCGAACGCGTTGAACCCGTCGACCAGTCCGTTGGCCGCATCGGCGCGGCCTGTCGCCGCCCCGACCAGCCGTAGATTGTCCTGCCATGCCGCCCCGGGCGGTCCGGTGAAGACGGTCGGCGCGATCGCTGCCAGCGTGGGGTAGAGCTCCGGCGTCAGGGCCTGTGAACCGGAGATGAGGTCGGGCGCCGCGGCGCGGATCGCCGAAAGGTCAGGGGCGCTGCGCGGGCCGACGCCGCGCAGATCGTGAATGACCGTGCCCAGGTAGGACGGCTGACTCGACGAGCTGTCGGGCAACGCAGCCGCGACGATCCGCGACTGCAGACCCAGCGCGCACAGTGCGTCGAGTTGGTCGCCCGAGAGCACGACGATCCGCTGCGGATCGGCGGGCACGTCGGTCTCCCCGGCAACATGGCGTACCCGCCGCACCGGCGGTCCGGGATCAGGCGCGGAGGGTTGGGGAGCACAGGATTCGTCGGGCCGGCGATCGTTGCCCAGCACGCCTGCGTCCGCGATCTTCGTCGTGCTGGTGATCACCGAGGTCGACGGGGAAGTCGCGCCACCGGGGGTTTTGGCGCCGCAGCCCACAGCGCATGTGAGAAGGACCGCCACGACGGCAGCAACACCGGCCCTGACCACGTCGCGACCGTAACACCGCAGCCTACGACACTATGTAGGACCCGCGCCGACGCCCGCGTGCGGCTCCAACTAGGATTTAGTCCGCAACCGATATTTGGAGGAGCTCTTGACCGCGGAAGCGCCCCCTCTCGGAGTACTCGAGGCCCGCCGACCCTTCCCCCAGCGCCTGGGGCCCAAGGGCAATTTGATCTACAAGCTGATCACCACCACCGATCACAAGCTGATCGGCATCATGTACATCGTCACGTGCATGGCCTTCTTCTTCATCGGTGGGCTCATGGCACTGCTGATGCGCGCGGAGCTGGCCGTGCCCGGGCTGCAGTTCCTGTCCAACGAGCAGTACAACCAGCTGTTCACCATGCACGGCACGGTGATGCTGCTGTTCTATGCGACGCCGATCGTGTTCGGGTTCGCCAACATCGTGCTGCCGCTGCAGATCGGAGCACCTGACGTCGCATTCCCGCGGCTCAACGCGTTCTCGTTCTGGCTTTTCCTCTTCGGCGCGCTGATTGCGCTCGCCGGGTTCATCACCCCCGGCGGCGCCGCCGACTTCGGCTGGACGGCCTACAGCCCGCTGACCGACGCCATTCACAGCCCCGGCGCCGGCGGCGACCTGTGGATCCTGGGCCTGGCCGTCGGTGGCCTCGGCACGATCCTCGGCGCGGTCAACATGATCACCACCGTGATCTGCATGCGCGCGCCCGGCATGACGATGTTCCGGATGCCGATCTTCACCTGGAACATCCTGGTGACCAGCATCCTTGTGCTGCTTGCCTTCCCGCTGCTGACGGCCGCACTGTTCGGCCTGGCCGCCGACCGTCATCTGGGAGCCCATATCTACGACCCGGCCAACGGCGGAGTGTTGTTGTGGCAGCACCTGTTCTGGTTCTTCGGGCATCCCGAGGTGTACATCATCGCGCTGCCGTTCTTCGGCATCGTCACCGAAGTGTTCCCGGTGTTCTCGCGCAAGCCGATCTTCGGATACTCGACGCTGGTCTACGCGACGATCGCGATCGCCGCGCTGTCGGTGGCCGTGTGGGCGCACCACATGTACGCCACCGGCGCGGTGCTACTGCCGTTCTTCTCCTTCATGACGTTTTTGATCGCGGTGCCCACCGGCATCAAGTTCTTCAACTGGATCGGCACGATGTGGAAGGGGCAGCTGACCTTCGAGACGCCGATGCTGTTCGCCGTCGGGTTCCTCGTCACGTTCTTGCTGGGCGGTCTTTCCGGCGTGCTGCTGGCCAGCCCGCCCCTGGACTTCCACGTCACCGACAGCTACTTCGTCGTCGCGCACTTCCACTACGTGCTGTTCGGCACCATCGTGTTCGCCACCTTCTCGGGCATCTACTTCTGGTTCCCGAAGATGACCGGCCGGCTGCTCGACGAGCGGCTCGGCAAGATGCACTTCTGGCTCACGTTCATCGGCTTCCACACCACGTTCCTGGTGCAGCACTGGCTGGGCAACCAGGGCATGCCCCGCCGTTATGCCGACTACCTGCCCACCGACGGCTTCGAGGGTCTCAACATCGTGTCGACCATCGGCGCCTTCATCCTCGGCACGTCGATGATCTTCTTCACCTGGAACGTGTTCCGCAGCTGGCGCTACGGCGAGCCGGTGACCGTCGACGACCCGTGGGGTTACGGCAACTCGCTGGAGTGGGCCACCAGCTGCCCGCCGCCGCGGCACAACTTCTACGAGCTGCCCCGAATCCGTTCGGAGCGGCCGGCTTTCGAGCTTCACTACCCGTGGATGGTCGAGCGCATGCGCGCCGAAGCCCACATCGGCAGGCATCCCACGGTGGGGGAGTCGGGCGGCATGGGTCCGCGGACTGAGCCGGACCGCAGCGGACAGGCGGCGCCGGACCGGGGCTGATCCGTGCCGAACGCCGGTGCCGCGGGCTCGATCCTGATCACGGTCACCGGGGTCGACCAGCCCGGTGTGACGTCGGCGCTCTTCGAGGTCCTCTCCCGCTACGACGTCGAACTGCTCAACGTCGAGCAGGTGGTGATCCGCGGCCGGTTGACGCTGGGTGTCTTGGTGGCCTGCTCCGACGCGGTGGCCGACGGACCGCACCTGCGCGAGGACGTCGAGCGCGCGATCAACGCTGTGGGCCTTGATGTTTCGATCGAGCGCAGCCGGGATCTGCCGATCATCGCCGAGCCGTCCACGCACACGATCGTCGTCCTCGGCAGGCCCGTCACCGCGCGGGCGTTCAGCGCCCTGGCCACCGAACTGGCCAACCTCGGAGTCAACATCGACTTCATCCGCGGAGTCTCCGACTACCCCGTGACCGGGCTCGAGCTTCGCGTGTCGGTGCCGCCGGAGCGTCGGGCCGACCTGCCGCACGCCCTGACGCGCGTCGCCACCGCCGAGAAGGTGGACGTCGCAGTCGAAGACACCAGCCTCGAACGGCGCGCCAAGCGGCTGATCGTGTTCGACGTCGATTCCACGCTGATCCAGCAGGAAGTCATCGAGATTCTGGCCGAGCGGGTGGGCGCACGCGACGCCGTGGCCGCGATCACCGACTCCGCGATGCGCGGGGAGATCGACTTCACCGAGTCGCTCAAGCAGCGGGTTGCGACGCTGAAGGGCCTGCCTGCCAGTGTGCTCGACGAGGTCGCCGACGAACTCGAGCTCACCCCGGGCGCCCGCACCACTCTGCGGACGCTGCGGCGCTTGGGTTTTCACTGCGGCGTCGTCTCCGGCGGGTTCCGGCAGGTGATCGAGCCGCTGGCCCACGAGCTGATGCTGGACTTCGTCGCCGCCAACGAACTGGAGATCGTCGACGGCGTGCTGACCGGCCGGCTCGTCGGCCCGATCATCGACCGGGCGGGAAAAGCCAAGGCGCTCAAGAGCTTTGCGCAGCAGGCCGGCGTGCCGCTGGAGCAGACCGTGGCGGTCGGCGACGGCGCCAACGACATCGACATGCTCGCGACGGCGGGGCTCGGGGTCGCGTTCAACGCAAAACCGGCCCTCCGGGAAGTCGCCGACGCGTCACTGTCCCACCCGTATCTGGACACGGTGCTGTTCATCCTCGGTGTCACTCGCGGTGAGATCGAGGCCGCCGACGCAATCGACGGGACGCTGCGCAGGGTCGACATCCCGCCCGATTCGTGATGCGGCACGATGGTCGGGTGGTCGAAACAGCCAACCGCGCGCCCGATCCGGATCTGCTGCTCGACTTCCACAACGTTTCCCTGCGCCGTAGCGGGCGGACCCTCGTCGGGCCGGTCAGCTGGTCGGTGGAACTCGACGAGCGCTGGGTGGTGATCGGCCCCAACGGTGCGGGCAAGACGTCGTTGCTGCGGATCGCGGCGGCCATGGAGCACCCGTCGTCGGGCACCGCGTACGTCCTCGGCGAGCGGCTGGGTCGCGTCGACATGTCGGAGCTGCGCTCGCGGATCGGGCTGAGTTCGTCGGCGCTGTCGCAGCGGGTCCCCGATGGCGAGGTGGTCCGCGATCTGGTGGTGTCGGCCGGCTATGCGGTGATGGGCCGGTGGCGCGAGGTGTACGACGACGTCGACTACACGCGGGCCGTCGACACCCTCGAGAGCGTCGGCGCCGAGCACCTGGCCGACCGCACCTACGACACACTGTCCGAGGGCGAACGCAAGCGGGTGCTGATCGCGCGTTCCTTGATGACAGACCCTGAGCTGCTGCTCCTCGACGAACCAGCCGCCGGCCTGGATCTGGGCGGCCGCGAGGAGTTGGTGGCTCGGCTGGCCGATCTGGCCGCCGATCCGGACGCGCCCGCGCTGGTGCTGGTCACCCACCACGTCGAGGAGATACCGCCAGGCTTCAGCCACTGCCTGATGCTGTCCGAAGGCCGGGTGGTGGCGTCCGGTCTGCTGCGCGACACGCTGACCGCCGAAAACCTGTCCACGGCGTTCGGGCAGTCGATCGCGCTGGATGTGATCGACGGGCGCTATTTCGCCCGGCGGGTTCGCACCCGTGCCGCGCACCGGAGACGGGCGTGAGCACCTCCGGTTCCGATGCCGCGATGACTCCGCGGCCGGCAGCCACCGTGATGCTGCTCCGCGACGCTGCTGACGGCCTCGAAATCTTCCTGCTGCAACGTCATTCGCGTATGGAGTTCGCTCCTGGCACCACGGTCTTCCCCGGTGGCGGCGTGGACGACCGCGACCGCGAATTCGACATCGCCTGGGCGGGGCCCGAACCCGCGTGGTGGGCGCAGAGGCTGGCTGTCGACGAGGAACTCGCGCTGGCGCTGGTGTGCGCCGCCGTGCGCGAGACGTTCGAGGAATGCGGGGTGCTGCTGGCCGGTCCCGACCAGAACAGTGTGGTCGGCGACGCCACCGCGTATGCCGGCGCGCGGGACCGCCTGGCCAGCCGCGAGCTGGCGTTCAGCGACTTCCTGCGCGGTGAAGACCTGGTGTTGCGCTCAGACCTGCTGCGGCCGTGGGCGAACTGGGTGACGCCGGCCAAGGGGCATCGGCGCCGCTACGACACCTACTTCTTCGTGGCGGCGCTGCCCCCGGGTCAGCACGCCGACGGGCGGACCACCGAGGCGGTGTCGGCAGGGTGGTGGTTGCCCGCCGCCGCGATCGAGGAGTTCGCCGCCGGCCGTAGTCTGCTGCTGCCGCCCACCTGGACGCAGCTGGACACGCTGCCCAGGTATGGCAGCACCGTCGAGGAGATCCTTGCCGTCGACCGCGAGATCGTCGCGATGAGAACGGAAGTCATTGGCAGCGAAGGCAATTGGAGTTTGGAGTTCTTCGACTCGGACCGCTACAACAAGCTGCTCGGTGGGCGGTCGTGGTCGTGAACAGCGATGAACGCTTGCGCGAAGAGCAGAGGGCAGAGTTCGTCAGCGTCTACGTCGGCGACGAGCGGCCGGGCATCGCCACGGTGGTCCTCTCGCGGCCGCCGAGAAACACGCTGACCCGTCAGTTCTGCCGGGAGATCGTGGCGGTGGCGGGCGAGGTCGGCCGCCGCGACGACATCGCCGCCGTGATCCTGTTCGGCGGCCATGAGATCTTCTCCGCCGGAGACGACCTCGCCGAATTGCGCGCGCTGGGTGCCGGCGAAGCCGACGCGGTCGCGAAACTGCGCCAGGACGCGGCAGCCGCCGTCGCCGCGATACCGAAACCGACCGTCGCCGCGATCACCGGCTACGCGCTGGGTAGTGGGTTGTCGCTGGCCCTGGCCGCCGACCGGCGGATCGCCGGCGACAACGCGAAACTCGGGTTCACCGAAATCCTGGCGGGGCTGATCCCCGGTGGCGGGGCGCTGCAGCGGTTGCCCGCGTTGGTGGGTGTGAGCAACGCCAAGGACCTCGCCTTCTCCGGGCGGTTCGTGGGCGCCCGGGAGGCGCTGGCGATGGGTCTGCTCGACGAGATCGTCGCACCTGACGCGGTGTACGACGCTGCGGTTGACTGGACGCAACGCTTCGCAGGGTTACCCGTGTCAGCGCTGGGGGCGGCCAAGGCCGCACTCAACGACGGCACCCCGGAGGCGGAGCGGCGCGGCTACGTCGGGGTGTTCGGTGGTGCGGACCGGAGGTACGTCGCGTCGGACCGGGGCCACTAGGCTGGCGGGCTATGACCACGACCAGTCACGACCAGCCGGCTCCGCAGCCGCACGCCACCGCCGAGCAGGTGGAGGCCGCGCGTCACGACAGCAAGCTCGCGCAGGTGCTCTACCACGACTGGGAAGCCGAGAGCTACGACGACAAGTGGTCGATCTCCTACGACAAGCGCTGCGTCGACTATGCGCGCAACCTCTTCGACGCCACGGTGCCGTTCGAGGAGCAGCGCAAGCTGCCGTATGACCATGCGCTGGAGCTGGGCTGCGGCAGCGGGTTTTTCCTGCTCAACCTGATCCAGGCCGGCGTCGCGCGGCGCGGATCAGTGACCGACCTGTCACCCGGCATGGTGCGGGTCGCCACACGAAACGGCCAGAATCTCGGCCTGGAGGTCGACGGTCGTGTCGCCGACGCCGAGCGCATCCCGTACGACGACGACACCTTCGACCTGGTGGTCGGACATGCGGTGCTGCATCACATCCCCGACGTCGAGCTGTCGCTGCGCGAAGCGGTCCGAGTGCTCAAGCCGGGCGGACGGTTCGTGTTCGCCGGCGAACCGACGAACGTGGGCGAAGCCTATGCCCGGCCGTTGTCGACGCTGACGTGGCGGGTCGTGACCAACGTGACGAGGCTGCCCGGCCTGACCGGCTGGCGCCGCCCCCAGGCTGAGCTCGACGAGTCGTCGCGTGCGGCCGCGCTCGAGGCGGTCGTCGACCTGCACACTTTCGACCCGCAAGACCTCGAGCGGATGGCTCGCAATGCCGGCGCGGTCGACGTGTCGACCGCCACCACCGAATTCACCGCTGCCATGCTCGGGTGGCCGCTGCGGACCATCGAGGCCGCGGTCCCGCCCGGGCGCCTCGGCTGGAGCTGGGCGAAGTTCGCGTTCAACAGCTGGATCACGCTGAGCTGGATCGACGACAACGTGTGGCGCCGCGTGGTTCCGAAGGCCTGGTACTACAACGTGATGCTCACGGGGGTCAAACCGTCGTAGCGTTCAGCCTCGACGATGTCGGTTATCTGCAGTCGCAGCCGGGCGCCGAGGCGCTTGCCGAAATCCGCACCTATCCGCTGACCGACGCCAGCCGGATCTCCGACATCGCCGCCGCCAGAGCCAGGTTCGGCGACCGGGCCCGCGTGCTGGTGGAGACCGTGCTGCTGCGCCGTCGGGCGGCCGCCAAGCTCGCCGACGCGGGCGACTGGCTCTTCACCGACGAAGCCCTTCAGCAAGCGACCGCGACCCCGGTAGCCGCCCACCGTGCGCGTCGGCTCGCCGGGATGACAGTGCACGACGTCACGTGTTCTATCGGCGCCGAACTGGCCGAGTTGCGGCGCACAGCCGACGTGCTGGGCAGCGACATCGACCCGGTGCGGCTGGCGATGGCGCGCCACAACGTCCCCGAGGTGCCGCTCGTACGCGCCGACGCGCTGCAACCCGTCAGCCGCAACGCCGTCGTCGTCGCCGACCCCGCGCGGCGCGCCGGAGGGCGTCGCGTTTACAGGCCGGGCGACTTCACTCCGCCGCTGACTGCGCTTCTGGACACCTATCGCAGCCGAGATATCGTCGTAAAGTGTTCTCCTGGAATAGATTTCGGTCGCCTTGACTTCGGAGGGGAAGTCGAGGTGACGTCGCTGGGCGGTGACGTACGCGAGGCGTGCCTGTGGTCGGCGGGCCTGACTCAGCCCGCGGTGTCGCGGCGGGCCACCGTACTGGGCTTCGACGGCAGCGTCGAGCAGATCACTGACGCCGACGCCGACGACTGCCCGGTGCGACCGGCCGGTCGCTGGATCGTCGACCCCGACGGCGCGGTGGTACGGGCGGGTCTGGTCCGCCAGTACGCCGTCCGGCATGGGCTCTGGCAGCTCGACCCGAAGATCGCGTACCTGTCGGGTGACCGATTGCCGCCTGGGACAAGGGGATTCGAGGTCCTCGAGCAGATTCCGTTCGGGCAGCGCCGGTTACGCCAGATGCTGCACGAGATGGATTGCGGCGCTGTCGAGATCCTGGTGCGCGGAGTCGACGTCGACCCGGCGGCGCTGCGCGCTCGGCTGCGGCTGCGCGGACGCCGGTCGCTTTCGGTGGTGGTGACCCGCATCGGTGCCGGCTCGAAAGCGCGGGCGACTGCGTTCATTTGTCGCCCCTCGCAGCGAGCACACAGGTACCCTGGCGCACGACACCCTTTCAAGGACGGTGCATGACACGTTCACACAGGGCGGCCGCGACGTTGGTCGCCGCGCTATTGATCGGGTCGGGGGGAAGCGCTGTGGCGCACGCACAGTCGCCGTGCGCAGATTTCGGCGGAACGCTCGACGGCACCACGTGCCGGCTGCACACCAGCACCGACGCGTACACGGTGGACATCACGTTCCCGGTGGACTACGCGGATCCGGCGCCGATGATGGACTATCTGCGGCAGACCCGCGACGGGTTCGTCAACGTCTCGGACATGCCCGGTTCCTCCGGTCAGCCGTACGCGCTGGACATCACCTCGGAGGAATACCGGTCCGCCGCCACCCAGAGCGTGGTGCTGAAGATCTACCAGAACGTCGGTGGCGCACATCCGCTGACGTGGTATCAGGCCTACAACTACAACGTCTCGGCCCGTAAGCCGATCACCTTCGACACGTTGTTCACGCCGGGCAGCAAGCCGCTGCCGGTGATCCTGCCGATCGTGCAGAAGGAGATCGACACGCAATTGGGCAGCCGGGTGAAGGTTTCACCCGCCGACGGTCTCGACCCGGCGCACTACCAGAACTTCGCGATCACCGACAACGAGTTGATCTTCTTCTTCGGGCAAGGCGAGTTGCTGCCCGCCGCAGCGGGCGCGACCGTCGCGCATGTGCCGCGGTCGGCAGTCGCTTCCATGCTGGCCCCGTTGTGATTTCGGTGCGCTTTTCGGCGCTGAGCGCACGTTTGCGCCCCGAAATCACTGAGTGCTAGGCGGGGTCGAACCCGTACACCTGGCCGTCGCTGGTGGCGGTGAACACCCTCCGGTCGGTCGCGACGGACACGCCGACCGGCCACCCGGTGGCCTGCGGCAGGGCATAGCTGTTGATCGTGTGCCCGTCGCGGATACCGAAGACCAGAAGCGCGAGCCCGTTGCCGGCCGCACGCACCACGGTATAGCCGATGTCGGCACCCGCCTGGCTCGTCGTGCATAGCGCGGTGACGTCGTCGCGGCGCCACACGATGTCGCCGCGATCGCCCGTGTCCCGGACCGCCACCAGCTTCGCGTCCGGCCCGCCACCGGAGATCAGCAGGCCGTCGGGTCCCGCCGACGGCGGCGTTTGCGGCGAAAAGCCAAGCGCCACAGTCCATTTGGGCTTACCATCCGATGCGTTGAGAGCCCACAGCTTGCCGTCGCGACTGTTGACGTAGACGGTCGACCCGTCGTCGGAGAACACCGGGCTGCCCAGCACTCCGCTCGTCACCGCGTCGGTGGACCACTCCACCGCAAGCCCCGGCCCGTCGCCGGTGCTGTATCGCAGCGCGGTCAGCGTCGCTACCGGCGCGCCGGGTTGCCAGATGCCGGTGACCACCCGACCCGTCGCCGACGAGAACGCAGGTGCCGCCGCGATCGGGCATGCGGGACGAGCTTGCTGGCAATCAGTCAGTCCCCGCTGGCTGTCGGTCGGGTCGACGCCGGCCACCAGATCCACCGCCGAGCCGATCATCTCGCCGCGATGGGCGTCGACGACCTGCACCTGCCCCAGATGGGTGATCACCAGCAGTCGTCCGTCGCCGACGAACCGGGGCGTCAGCGGCATACCGATCACCGGATGACGCCAGCGGACCCATTGCGTCGGCGGGAACGACAACATGGTGCCCGGCTGGCCGACGTAGAGGTTGTCGAACTTGTCGAACAGGGCGCTGGCGAACCCGCCGCCCAGCACCAGCCGCGTGCACCAGCGTTGCCTGCCGTTGTTGTCGAACTCCCACACCATCAGCGAGCACCCGGCCGCGGTCTGCGCGTTGGCGGCAAGGTAGTGGGTGTCGGTGGAGCCGAGTGCCACCGACGCGAACAGGCTGCCCTTGACCGAGCGGCTCCACGCGAGTTTCAGCTTGTCTGCGCCCGCGGTGGCAGTGTGGCTGCTGTTGGCGGCGTCGGCATACTGAGCCGACCAGCCCGCTGCGGGCGCAGCGTCAACCCAAGTGTCGGTGTTACCGCAGCCTGACGCCGCAAGTAAGGCGACGCCCGCCATCGCTGCCAGCCGCCGAGAAGTGCGGTGTCGGGGGAACATGCGTCCTTCCGTCGTCGGGCTGGCGTCCCCTGAGGGTAACCCGGCGCCCGAGCCGTCCGGCGTAGGCTTTGCGGCCATGACGACGATGTGGGGAGCACCGTTGCACAAGCGCTGGCGGGGGTCGCGGCTGCGCGACCCGCGCCAGGCCAAGTTCTTGACGACGGACTCGCTGAAGTGGGTGTTGAAGAACCGCGCCTACACCCCGTGGTATTTGGTCAGGTACTGGCGATTGCTGAAGTTCAAGCTGACCAACCCGCACATCATCACCCGCGGCATGGTGTTCCTCGGCAGAGACGTCGAAATCCACGCGACGCCCGAACTGGCCCAGCTGGAAATCGGCCGCTGGGTGCACATCGGCGATAAGAACACGATTCGCGCCCACGAAGGGTCGCTGCGGTTCGGCGACAAGGTGGTGCTCGGCCGCGACAACGTGATCAACACCTACCTCGACATCGAGTTGGGGGATTCGGTGCTGATGGCTGACTGGTGCTACGTCTGCGACTTCGACCACCGGATGGACGACGTCAACATGCCCATCAAGGATCAAGGCATCGTCAAGAGCCCGGTGCGAATCGGGCCGGACACGTGGATCGCGGCGAAGGTGACGGTGCTGCGGGGCACGATCGTCGGCCGCGGCTGCGTGCTCGGGGCACATGCCGTGGTCAAGGGCCACGTCCCCGACTACTCGATCGCGGTCGGAGCCCCCGCCAAGGTGGTGAAGAACCGCAAGCTGGCATGGGAGACCTCGGCTGCAGAGCGTGCGCAGATGGCCGCCGCGCTGGCCGACATCGAACGCAAGAAAGCGGCTCGCTAGGGCAGCTGGGCGGTGGAGCTACTCGCCGAACGTGAGCCCAGTGCGAAAAATCGGCCGAAATTCCGCCGTGGGTTCACGTTCGGCGCAGGGAGTCTCGGCGCTTTAATCCATCCAGTCGATGCCGAACCAGTCGGCGAGTGCCGTGCGACCGTCCGGTGTGACTTTGACCGCCCGCCCGCGCGGCATCCGCTTCACCCAGCCGGCGGCTACGAACCGATCGAGGACCGCACGGCCCAGTGCGCCGGACAAGTGGTGGCGCTGCTCGGTCCAGTCCACGCAGTACCGGATCAACGGCCTTTTGCCCGCCGGGATTTCGACTCCCAGCCCGGCGAGAAAGCTGCGTCCCGTGTCCGTCAGCTCATAGTGGACGTCACGGCCAGGGCTACTGAGCGCGTCTCGGTTGTCCCGGTCGGCGTCGAATCGGCCGTCGCCGCCGATCAGCACCTGCTGCCTCAGCAAGCTGGTCATCACCTCGACGCCGAGGCGTCCTGCCAGGTGGTCGTAACACGTTCGGGCCGAGCGCAATCGGGCCGCCTTGGTGCCCTCCCGCAGCGACCGGACCGGCCGAGGAGGCGCCAGCCGGACGAGGTGCTCCAGCAGCTCGCCAACATGCGGACCGGCCAGCCGGTAGTAGCGGTGCCGGCCGTGTGTCTCGACCCGCAGCAGACCCGCCTCGGTCAGCTTCGTCAGATGGCTACTGGCAGTGGACCTGCTGATTCCCGCCTCCTCAGCCAAAACGCTGGCGGGCAGCGCGCGCCCGTCGTCCAGCGCCAGCAGCACAGCGCAACGCGCGGAATCGGCGAATAGCGATGCCACCGCGGCGATGTCCGCGTCACCGACCGACGGCAGTTCGGCTGCGTCACGCATGGCACGTCTCCTTGCTGTGCGGCGCGGGGGCCGCCCGGCGGGTGACCCACCGCAGGACGACGACCGCCGCCGCCACTTCGACCACTCCGCCCGCCGCCAGGGCGGCGGACACCCCGCCGAGTGCCATCACCGTACCCAGCGCGGCAACACCGACCGTGATGCCGATCAGCCGGGCCAGGTTGACCACGCCGGACGCGAGACCGGCGCGGGTGACCGGGATCGAGGCCATGGCCAACGCGACAGCCGGAGCGGTGTTCAACGCCAGCCCTGCACCCGTCAAGACGAAACCCACTTCCAGCACCCACAGCCGGCCGTTCGGTCCGGCGATCGCATACAGGAACATGCCCGCTGCCATCAGACCCAGACCGGCGACCATCGGCAGCCTCGGACCGGTCCGCTGCGCCACGACGTTGACCAGCGGGACCAGCGCCAGATATGTGAGCGGCATCGGCAGGAATTCGACAGCCGTCGCCAACGCGGTTTCGCCGCGTTGTTGTTGGAACGCAAAGCTATTGATCATCAGCATGCCGTATGTGCCGAATGTCATCGCTACCGTCGCGGCCAACGCCGCGATCAGGGGGCGGCTGCGCAGCAAGTGCAAAGGGAGCATCGGATCGTCTCCCCGCTGCTGCGTCCAGACGAACGCCCCGCCGCACACCACGGCAAGCAGCGCCAGTGCGGCCGCCCATGCCGGCGCCATCGTCCGGCCCTCGACCAGCACGAGCGTCAGCGTCGCCAGACTCGAGATCGCGAACACCTGCCCCGGCAGGTCGATTCGGCCGGCATCGGGATCGCGCGATTCGGACAGATGGCGGTATGTCATCACCAAAGCCAGAACGCCGACGGGAGCGTTGAGCCAGAAGATGTACCGCCAACCCAGCGTGTCGGTGAGTACGCCGCCCAGCACCGGGCCCAACGCTGTACTGCTGGCTGCCGCCACCGCCCATGCTGCCGTCGCTCTGGCCCGGTCCGCCGCATCAGGGAAGGCGTGGGCCGCGATGGCCAAGCCTTGCGGCAGCATGAGTCCGGCCCCCAGGCCCTGCACCGCGCGGGCGGCAAGCAGCAACGGCAGGGAAGGCGTCAATGCGCAACCCAGCGACGCGGCAACGAAGACCAGCAGGCCCACGCGCAGCACGGCGCGCCTGCCGAAGCGATCACCGACCGATCCCGACGTCAACAGCACGGCCGCGAACGCCACGTTGTAGGCGTCGATCGTCCACTGCGCTCCGGAGATTCCTCCACCCAGGTCCGCGCGAATCGCAGGCAGTGCCAGGTTCACCGCATTCGCGTCGATCAGGCCGACGAACAGTCCGAGGTATGCCGCGATCAACGTCACGATCGAGCTGTACGTGATTCTGTTGGTGCCCATACCCGCACGGTATGGCCGAAACGATTCGACGCCGATCGAATCGTCCCGCGCGGAACTAGCGGTCGGGCAATGCCCGTTCGGCGATGACGGGCCGCGCCAGTGGTTGGCGCTCACGGCGTTTGGCGGCCATGTAGACCTGTGCGGTCTCGTCGGCGACGGTGCTCCAGGAGAAGTCGGACGTGAGCCGTTGCCGTGCGGCGTCTGCTCGGTGCTGCGCGGCAACCGGATCGTCGAGCACGCGGCGCACTGCCATCGCCAATCCCGCGACATCTCCTGGGACAAAAGACATTCCAGTGTGACCGTCGATCACTGCCTCACCGAGGCCGCCCACGTTCGACGTCACCAGCGGCGCGCCGGCGGCGGCTGCCTCGAGCGCGACGATGCCGAACGGTTCGTAGTGGCTGGGCAACACGACCGCGTCGGCGTCGTGCAGCTCTTGGAGCAATTGACTGTGGTCGAGATGTCCGAGGAATACCGTAGCCTTCTGCACTCGATGGCGTCGAGCCTGTTCGACGAGCCAATCCTGTTGTGTGCCTTCGCCTGCGATCCTCAGCGTGGTGCCCGGATGGGTCCGCCGGATCCGCGGCAAGGCGGCGATGAGATCGTGGACGCCTTTCTCGTATTCCAGCCGGCCGACGAACAGCAACCGCGCCGGTCCACTGCGCAGCTTCCTGTGCGCGAAAGGCCAAGTGCTGGAATCGATCCCATTTCGGATGACACTCACATCCGGCAGGTCGGGGCCGAACAGCGTGGTGATCTCCTCACGCATCGACGCCGAACACGTGATCAGCTCGTCGGACTGATGAGCCAGCCAGTACTCCAACGCGTGAACCTGACGACTGACCCGCCCGTTGAGCCATCCCGAATGCCGGCCGGCCTCTGTGGCGTGCAGGGTGGAGACCAATGGCACGTCGAGGAATTCGGAGAGGGCAACCGCGGGGTGCGCTACCAGCCAGTCGTGCGCGTGGACAGCGTCCGGAGTGAAGCGCGACGCGAGCCCGGCCCGCACCATCGCGTGGCCCATCGCCAAAACCCAGGCCATCATGTCGGTGCCGAACGTGAAGTCGTGCGGGTCTTGCGCGGCGGCTATGACGCGCACGCCGTCATGGACTTCGTCGGTGGTGGGATGGGTGGCCGGGTCGGTGTCAAAAGGCCGGCGGCTCAACACCACAACCTCATGACCGGTCGCCGCCAAGGACGTCGCGAGGTGATGGACATGGCGGCCGAGGCCGCCGATCACCACCGGCGGGTACTCCCACGACAGCATCAAAACCTTCACTGGCGCACCTTCGTCGGCCGCGAGGGTGCGCTGTGGCACGCGCGCTGCGGCGTGTCGCGGAGCAGACACGCACGCTCGCGGGGCGGGGAAGTCACCGCGGGAGCCTGCGCGCGTCGAGCGCGCCGAACAGGCCGTCGGCGCGGTTCCAGCCGTCCGCGAGCCGCTGCGCCGCGTCGCGGCGCCCAGATGCCAACGCGCCGGCGATCTCTCGGGTTGCGTGGGCGTGAAGATGGGCGCGGTAGCGGGCGTAGTCAGCGGCCGAATCCTTGCTGACCATGAACGGCCAGTCGCTAGACACCGTCAACAGCGTTTCGCGGAGGATCTGGTCGGCGACGAAGTCGCGGGCGTGCGGTGCGTCGGTCTGCTCCAACGCCTTGTCGACGGTAGTCAGCGCGGTGTCGACCACTTCCGCGTTGAGCTGCACCAGATCGGCCACCTGTTCGCCCGCCCACACTTGCCAGTCCTTGCCGGAACCCCAAGAGCTGGGCGGCAATTCGACGGGGGAGCCGACGAACCCGGCGGTCGCGGCGTCGCGCAGCGTGCCGATCCGCACACCGGCCGCCGGCAGTGCCCGCAGCACCCGCTCGAGCCACATCGGACCCTCGTACCACCAGTGCCCGAACAACTCGGTGTCGAATGCGGCGATGACGTGCGCGGGGCGGCCGAGCCGTTCGCTCTCGGCGACGAGGCGGCGGTGGACGACGTCGACGAAATCGGCCACGTGCGCGTCGACCGCCCGTTCGGCCCGCGCGGGGTCATACGGCGCCTTCTGGTCGGCGGGCACATTGCGTCCGGTCACCCGAGCCGGCTTGAGCCCGGTGTGGTGGTCGTAGGTGTGGAAGTCGCGGTAGGCGGCGTGGCCCGGGTAACCCGATTTCGGCGACCACACCCGATAGCTCACCTGCAAGTCGCGACCGAACGCCACCACGTCAGTGGTGCCGACCGGCCGGCCCAGCGCGGTGTCGCCGTGCAACGACGGGCCGTCGACCATGAAATGGCCGACTCCTGCTGCGGCATAATCGAATTCCATACCCGGTGCATAGGCGCATTCGGGAGCCCAGATGCCCGCCGGGGTGTGTGCGAAGCGTTGCTGTGCGTCGGCGAGGCCTTCTCGCAGCGCGAACTCGCGCAGTCGTGGATGCAGCAGCGGCTGGAACGGGTGCGCCAGCGGGCCGCCCAGCAACTCGATGGTGCCGCTGTCGATCAGCTGCCGCAGCAGCGGGCTGGCGCCGTGACGCCAGAGGTTCGCGAAATCGTCGAGCGCCTCCTCGGTCTCGGCATACTCGCGGATTCCGAACTGACGCAACGACGGAATCGTCGTCGCCTCCAGCGCGCGAAGCTGCCAGTTCGCCAGCCAGTGGTGCATGCCGTCGAGACAGTACGGATCGTCGAGCTGGGCGGCCACCACCGGTGTGATGCCCAGAGTCAGTAGGCCAGTGCGGTTTTCAGCGGCCAGCCGCCGCAGCACCCGCATCAGCGGCAAGTACGCCGCAGACCAGGATTGGTACAACCACTCCTCGCCGACCGGCCAGCGGCCGTGGTGCGCCAGCCATGGCAGGTGGGTGTGCAGCACCAACGTGAACATGCCCGGAGCCGCTGCGGCGGCGACATTCGGGTGGGGAGCCACCTGGGCGGCGACGTCGGGGTGGGGTGAGTTGTCGGTCATGGCCGGACCGCGATCGCCACCAGATCCAGGCTGTCGTCGATATCGCGATCGGACGTCAGCTCGAAGTCGTCGACGCTCACCGAAGCCACGTCGGCCAGCAACTCGGCGGGCCAGGGCGCGTCGGCCAGCGCGCGTCGCACCTGCGCGTCGATGATCGAGCCGCCGTGTTTGGCATCCAGCGCCGCCAGCCGCGCTCCGTGGAACACCCCGCTCATCGACTCGACCGTGAAGCCGCCGGCCTCGAGAAGCTCGGTCAGTTCGGCGGCGTTGAGTTCCCGGGTGTGGAACGGGTTGACCGGGGTGTCGCGGCCGGGAGAGAAAGTGATCCTGTTCGGCGTCGACATCATCAGCAGTCCGCCGGGGCGCAGCACGCGAAAGCATTCGGCGACGAATTGCGGCTGATCCCAGAGGTGTTCGATGACTTGGAAGTTGACCACCACGTCTACCGCGGCGTCCGGCAGCGGCAGTGCCGCCAAGTTGCCGTGGCGCACGTCGATTCGGGGATAGCGGGCGCGCACGTGGGCGACGGTGAGTTCGTCGTAGTCGAGCCCGATCACGCTTGCGGCCACGTCGGCGATCAGATCGGCGCCGTAGCCTTCTCCGCAGCCGGCTTCCAGCACGTCACGATCGCGGCAGTGCTCGACCAGCCGCCGGTAGACCACCTCGTGGCGGCGGAACCAGTAGTTCTCCTCGGCCATGCCGGGCACCGTGCGCTCGCCGGTCAGGGCCAAGGAGTCGTGTGCGCTCATCGCATCGCAGGCTAACGCTAATCAGGTTGTTCGGGAGAGGTAGCAGGCACGCGCAGTCAGGCGACCTGCGACGACCCGATATGGTGTACAGGCGAACCACGCAAAGTTACCCGCCAGTAACACGGCGTGCGGTCGAATCGGACATATCCGCACTATTGGGCGCGGCCGGTCCTACGCCGGCTTATTCGAGGAGGGCAAACCACACCCATGACGAACATCGTGGTCCTGATCAAACAGGTCCCTGACACCTGGTCGGAGCGCAAACTCAAAGACGACTTCACGCTCGACCGCGACGCCGCCGATCCGGTGCTGGACGAGATCAACGAGCGCGCTGTCGAAGAAGCGCTGCTGATCAAGGAGAAAGAGGCCGCCAACGGTACGGAGAGCACCGTGACCGTGCTGACCGCCGGCCCCGAGCGTGCGACCGAGGCCATCCGCAAGGCGCTGTCGATGGGAGCTGACAAGGCCGTGCACGTGCTCGACGACGGGATCAAGGGCTCCGACATGGTGCAGACCGGCTGGGTGCTGGCCAAGGCGCTCGGCACCATCGAGGGCACTGAGCTGGTGATCGCGGGCAACGAGGCGACCGACGGTGTCGGGGGCGCAGTACCGGCGATCATCGCCGAGTACCTGGGCCTGCCGCAGCTGACCCATGTGCGGAAGCTGACGGTGGAGAACGGCAAGGTCACCGCCGAGCGCGAAACCGACGACGGGGTGTTCACCCTCGAGGCGTCGCTGCCGGCCGTCGTGAGCGTCACCGAGAAGATCAACGAGCCGCGATACGCGTCGTTCAAGGGCATCATGGCCGCCAAGAAGAAGGAAGTCACCACGCTGACGCTGGCCGACATCGGCGTCGAGCCTGACGAAGTGGGTCTGGCCAACGCCGGCTCGAAGGTGCTGTCCTCGGCGCCCAAGCCGCCCAAGACCGCGGGCGAGAAGGTCGAAGACGACGGCGAGGGCGGCAACAAGATCGCCCAGTACTTGATTTCGCAGAAGATCATCTAGAAGCACCTAAGAGCATCTGAGAGAAGGCAGCGATCATTCATGGCTGAAGTACTTGTACTCATCGAGCACGCGGAGGGTGCCCTCAAGAAGGTGAGCTCCGAATTGCTCACCGCCGCAAGGAAATTGGGTGAGCCGTCGGCAGTTGTCGTCGGCGCGCCCGGTACCGCAGAGCCGTTGATCGGCGAGCTGAAAGCGGCTGGGGCACAGAAGATCTACGTCGCGGAGGCGGACTTCGTCGACAACTACCTGTTGGTGCCGCAGCTGGATGTGCTTGCCTCCCTTGTGGAGTCGGTTAGCCCGTCGGCCGTGCTGCTGGCCGCCAGCGCTGACGGCAAGGAGATTGCGGGCCGCCTGGCGGCGCGCATCGGCAGCGGTGTGTTGGTGGACGTCGTCGACGTGCAGCCCGGCAACAAGGGTGTGCACTCGATCTTCGGTGGCGCGTTCACCGTCGAAGCGCAGGTCGAAGGCGACGTCGCGGTGATGACCGTGCGGCCGGGCGCCATCGACGCCGAGCCGAGCGAGGGCGCGGGCGAGGTGGTCAACGTCGAGGTGCCGCAGCCGCCGGAGAACGCGACCAAGATCACCTCGCGCGAGCCGGCCGTGGCCGGCGACCGTCCGGAACTCACGGAAGCCAGCATTGTGGTCGCCGGTGGCCGCGGCGTCGGCAGCGCCGAGAACTTCCATGTGGTCGAGGAACTGGCCGACGCGCTCGGCGCGGCGGTGGGCGCATCGCGCGCCGCGGTGGACTCCGGCTACTACCCGGGCCAGTTCCAGGTGGGCCAGACCGGCAAGACCGTGTCGCCGCAGCTGTACATCGCGCTCGGCATCTCCGGGGCCATCCAGCACCGCGCCGGCATGCAGACGTCCAAGACGATCGTCGCGGTCAACAAGGACGAAGAGGCGCCGATCTTCGAGATCTCCGACTACGGCGTGGTGGGCGACCTGTTCAAGGTCGCGCCGCAGCTGACCGAGGCGGTCAAAGCCCGCAAGGGCTGATCCTCAAGCGGTTTCGGGGCGCTTTCCCACGCTCAGCGTTGGAAAGCGCCCCGAAATCGTCACTGGGTGTGCACGGACACGTCACCCCACGGCTGTCCGTGGGAGAGGCTGCTCAGCCACGGTGCAGCCATGACCGCTGCATCTGTCCTGCTGGCCACCGATTCCGAATCCTCGACAGCCGCCCCGCAATACACGCTGCTGCTGACCACCGACCCCCGCCTAGTCGAAGACGCGCAGCAGCTGCGCTACGAGGTGTTCGCCGACGAGCCGGGATTTCGGCTGATCTCGAGCACTGACGCCGACCGCTTCGACGAGTACTGCGACCACCTCCTGGTGCGCGAGGACACTTCAGGCGAGCTCGTCGGCTGCTACCGCATGCTGCCGCCGGCCGGTGCCATCGCCGCCGGCGGCCTCTACACCGCCACCGAATTCGACGTCCGCGCCCTCGACCCGCTGCGTCCGTCGCTGGTGGAGATGGGCCGTGCCGTCGTTCGCGGCGACCACCGCAACGGCGGAGTCGTGCTGCTGATGTGGGCCGGCATCCTGGCGTACCTGGACCGCTGCGGCTACAACTACGTGACCGGCTGCGTCTCGGTGCCACTGGCGCATGCCCGTGGCGTCCGCGACGCCGTCCTGCAGCGGTATGGGTGCGACTATCGCGTGCGGCCGTATCGGCCGCTGCCGTTGAACCCGCTTTCAGTGCCACCGCAGGCGCAGGTGCCGCCCCTGATGCGCGGCTACCTGCGGCTCGGCGCGAGGATCTGCGGCGAGCCGGCCTACGACCCGGACTTCGGGGTCGCAGACTTCATGGCGCTGCTGGACAAACGCCAGGCCGACACCCGCTATCTGAAACGGCTGCGATCGGTCGCTGCGGCCACCGCCATGGCGGCCCGATGACGCACGCCTGGCTGCCGCGCGCCACGTGCGACGAGCGTTGCGTACAGCAGCAGGGCAGCCGCACACTGCGAGCGTGGCGTGCGACGTACCGGTGCGTGTTCGTGTCGCTGCTGCTGCCACTGGTTCCCGTGCTGTTGATCTGGTCCGCGCCTGTGCGCTTGTATCTGCGAATCGTGCTGCGCTGCATGGGTGTGCATGTCACCACCACGGGCGGACCGATCCGCAATGTCGCCGGCGTGCTGGTGGTCAGCCCCCACGTGTCGTGGCTGGACGTGTTGGTGATTTCGGCGCTGATGCCGGGTCACTTCGTCGCGAAAGCCGAACTCACTCGCTGGCCGGCACTGCGCGCCCTCGCGAGTGTGATGAACGTCATCCCGATCGACCGTGCGCAGCTGCGCGGACTGCCCGCCGTCGTGGGCACCGTGGCGGCCCGGCTGCGGTCGGGCCGGACGGTGGTCGCGTTCCCGGAGGGCACCACCTGGTGCGGGCTGGCCAACGGGCGCTTTCGGCCGGCGATGTTCCAGGCCGCAATCGACGCGGGCCGGCCCGTGCAGCCGCTGCGACTGCGCTACCACCACCGTGACGGCCGCCCGTCGACGATCCCCGCGTTCGTCGGCGACGACACCCTCGGCCGGTCCTTGCGCCGCGTGCTGTCGGCTCCGAGGACCGTCGCACACGTGTATGTCGGTGCGCTGCAATTGCCGCGCGACGACCGCCGTGACCTTGCCCGGCGTTGCCAACGCGCGGTGCGCCGCACGCAAACCTCGCGCCACGAGCACGCACTGGCGGCCTGAGCGGCCCAGTCGGGGAATTGCCGGCGACGGCTAAGCTGGACGGGCCATGAGGTCTGCCCCCGTGTACCTGGACCACGCCGCCACCACCCCGATGCATCCCGATGCCATCGAGGCGATGACGGCTGTGATGGCGACCGTCGGCAACGCTTCGTCGCTGCACTCCGCAGGTCGTGCCGCCCGCCGCACGGTGGAGGAGTCGCGGGAGCTGCTCGCCGACAAGCTCGGTGCCCGACCATCGGAGGTCGTCTTCACAGCGGGCGGCACCGAAAGCGACAACCTCGGCGTCAAGGGAATCTATTGGGCGCGACGCGACGCTGATCCGCGCCGCCGCCGGATCGTCGTCAGCGCCGTCGAGCACCATGCCGTCCTCGACGCGGTCGAGTGGCTGGCCGAGCACGAGGGCGCGCAGGTGACGTGGTTGCCTACAGAGTCCGACGGTTCGGTGTCGCCGTCGGCGTTGCGCGAGACATTGCAGTCGCACGACGACGTCGCACTGGTCTCGGTGATGTGGGCCAACAACGAGGTCGGCACGATCATGCCGATCCACGAACTAGCCTCGATTGCAGCTGAATTCGAGGTGCCGATGCACAGCGACGCGGTTCAGGCGATCGGCCAGCTGCCGGTCTCGTTCACCGCGAGCGGGTTGTCGGCAATGAGCATCGCCGCGCACAAGTTCGGCGGCCCCACCGGGGTCGGCGCGTTGGTCCTGCGCCGCGACATCCCGTGCGTGCCGCTGCTGCACGGCGGCGGCCAGGAACGCGACGTGCGTTCGGGCACGCCCGATGTCGCGGGCACGGTCGGAATGGCCGTTGCGGCCAGGCTTGCGGTCGACGGCTTGCGGGCTCACTGCGAGAAGCTCACGGGGCTGCGTGACCGCCTCATCGACGGGGTGCTGACGGCGATCGACGACGTGCGGCTCAACGGCTCTCGGCAGTACCGGCTGCCGGGCAACGCGCACTTCACGTTCACCGGATGCGAAGGCGATGCTCTGCTGATGTTGTTGGACGCCAACGGGATCGAGTGTTCCACCGGGTCGGCCTGCACCGCAGGTGTCCCGCAGCCGTCCCATGTCCTGTTGGCGATGGGCGCCGACACCGCATCGGCGCGAGGCTCGATCCGGATCTCGCTGGGGCGTACCAGCGTTGTCGACGACGTCGACGCGGTGCTCGACGTCTTGCCCGGCGCGGTGGCGCGGGCCCGGCAGGCGGCATTGGCCAGCGCGGGGGCGAAATGAGAGTGCTCGCCGCAATGAGCGGTGGTGTGGATTCGTCGGTGGCCGCCGCGCGGATGGTGGACGCAGGCCACGACGTGGTCGGAGTGCATCTCGCGTTGTCGTCGGCGCCGGGAACTCTGCGCACTGGCTCGCGAGGCTGCTGCTCGAAAGAAGATGCCGGCGATGCGCGCCGTGTCGCCGACAAGCTCGGAATTCCTTTCTACGTCTGGGACTTCGCGGATCGCTTCAAGCAGGACGTGATCGACGACTTCGTGTCGGCCTACGCGCGAGGTGAGACGCCCAACCCGTGTGTGCGCTGCAACGAGAAGATCAAGTTCTCCGCGCTGGCCGCACGAGCGTTGGCGCTGGGGTTCGACGCGGTGGCCACGGGCCACTATGCGCGGCTGTCGGCAGGGCGGTTGCGGCGGGCCGTCGACGCGGACAAGGACCAGTCGTATGTGCTGGCCGTGCTCACCGCAGAACAGTTGCGCCATGCGCTGTTTCCGGTCGGTGACACCCCGAAGCCGCAGATACGCGCCGAAGCCGCCGCGAGGGGGCTGGCGGTCGCCGACAAGCCGGACAGCCACGACATCTGCTTCATTCCGTCAGGTGACACGCGTGCGTTCCTCGGGTCGCGTATCGGCCTGCGCCGCGGCGCGGTCGTCGACCGGGCCGGGACGGTGCTCGCCCACCATCAGGGCGTACACGGGTTCACGATCGGCCAGCGCAAGGGCTTGGGCATCGCCGGACCCGGGCCCGACGGCCGGCCGCGCTACGTGACTGCGATCGACGCCCGCACCGCGACGGTCACAGTCGGCGAGGCCACCGATCTGGAAGTCTGGCACGTGCGTGGCGAGCGGCCGGTGTTCACCTCGGGTGCGGCTCCGGCGGGGCCGGTCGAGTGCCAGGTGCAGGTGCGCGCCCATGGTGGCGTGGTCGACGCGGTGGCCGAGCTGGTGGGCGATGAGCTCGAGGCGCGGTTGCGCACGCCGCTGCGGGGGGTGGCGCCGGGTCAGACCATGGTGCTCTACCGTCGCGACCCGGACGGCGACGAAGTCATCGGCAGCGCGACGATCACCTAGTGCCCACCCGCGCCGCGATGCGTGCGGCGACCAAGTTGGGCACCACGTGGCTATAGCCGCAGTAGGTGACTTCGATGAGCACCGTGGACTCGAGCCGGTAGATGCGCCCGCAGTCACCGAGGCTTTCGGCTTGCAACGTGTGGTCGTCGGTGGTCCATTCGTAGACGAAGGCGTACCCGGACGGGGTGTCGCCGCATGCCTGCACCTGACCGGTGAGGTTGTCGAATGCGCGCCGGGCGGCGGCGGCATCGGCGTACGCGGCGGCCGCCTCGGACAGCAGTGCCGACCTGGGCGGCGTCTGAAAGCTGGTCTTGTGGAACTGCTTGACGTCCGGTCCGAAGACCTGGCTTTCGAGGAACACGAAATGGCAAGGCGCCGGCGCGGATTGGACGAGCTGTTCGTCGTCGACGGTGTATCGGGAATCCATACCTGGGATGCCGTTGAGGTCAGTGCCGGCGCCGGTGATGTCGCGCAGCTCGGATGTGGTGAGCAGGAGGTCGTCGACGTCCATGCCGTCGAGATAAGGACCTTCGGTCGGCGGCATGGATGCGATACCGCCGACCATGTTGGTGCAGCCGCTGGCGAGCGTCACCGCGGCCAGGCAGCAAAGCAGCGTGCGGCTGCGTCGGGCCATGATGCGGTCAGACTATCCCGGCGCCATCCAATAGTGTTGGGCAATGAGCGTTTTCGCCGCCGCCACGGGTGTGGGCTCCTGGCCGGGCACGTCCGCGCGGCAGACCGCCGAAGTGGTGGTCGGCGAGCTACATTCGTTGCCGCATCTGGTGGAGTTACCGGCGCGCGGTGTCGGCGCGGACATGATCGGACGGGCTGGCGCGCTGCTGGTCGACATCGCAATCGACACCACACCCCGCGGATACCGGGTGGCGGCCCGGCCCGGTGCCGTCAGCCGGCGTGCGCGCAGCTTGCTGAACGAGGACATCGACGCGCTCGAAGAAGCGTGGGAACGGGCCGGTCTGCGCGGCGGCGACCGCGCGCTCAAGGTGCAGGCGCCCGGGCCGCTGACGCTGGCCGCACAGTTGGAACTGCCCGGCGGACACCGGGTGATCACGGACCGCGGTGCGCTGCGGGACGTGACGGCGTCGCTGGCAGAGGGCCTTGCGGCGCATCGCACGGAGGTGGGCAGACGTCTCGACTGCCCGGTGGTCGTGCAACTCGACGAGCCGTCGCTGCCGGCGGCGGTGGCCGGCACGCTGGCCGGAGTCACCGCGTTGACGCCGGTTGCGCCGGTGGAGCAGACAGAGGCGGTGGATCTGCTCGACGCGTGTGCCGCCGCGGCCGGCAATGACGTCGCGGTGCACTGCTGTGCCGCCGAGCTACCGTGGGAAGTGTTGCAGCGCAGCAGGATTGCGGCGCTGAGTATCGACTGGTCCCGCTTGGATCAGGACCACGTCGACGGCCTCGCCGAATTCCTCGACAGCGGACGCACAGTGCTGCTGGGCCTGGTGCCGTCGGTCACCCCGCAGCGCAGGCCCTCGGCTGAGCAACTGGCCGAAGCAGCGGCGAGGATCACCGACCGGCTGGGATTTGCGCGGCAGATCCTCGCGCGGCGCGTCGGCGTGACGCCGTCGTGCGGCCTGGCCGGCGCGGACATCGAATGGGCCCGCACCGCAACGGAATTGACGCAGAAAGTCGCTGACGTGCTTGCCGAAGACCCGGAGGCGATCTAGCGGCTGTCGAGTTCCTTGACCAGCTTGCGCGGCGCCACCAGCCGGTAGGACGCGTCGACGAGTTCGCGCACCTCGCCCCAGTCGACCCTGCCGGCCGAGAAATCCATCCCCAGCCACCCGTGCGGACCCATGTACGCCGGGTAGAAGAAGCGGCTGTCCTGCTCGAGGGCGGCCCGGTCCACCTCGTCGACCTTGACCAGCATCGAATACGGAAATGCGACCATGCCGTCGGGTCCTTTCGCGTTGCCGCCGTAGATCACGAAGATCTTCGGAACGCAGAACACCGGCCGGCCCCACGAGACCTTCTCGAACGCGCCCGGAAAGCTCAGCGCGATGCCGCGCAGTTCGCGCAGGCCGAAGTCGTCGTCGCGGAACATGACCGGATGCGGCACGGCTACAGCGTATCGGCGCCCGGGCGGGTTGTCGGAGTGCTCCGATAGCCTGCGAGAGTGGCGCAAGAGGCAACACCGGAGGTCGATCCAGTCGACCCCGACGTGCGGCGGCGGTGGCAGGACCTGGCCGACCAAGTCCGTGAACACCAATTCCGTTACTACGTCAAGGATGCGCCGATCATTTCGGACGCGGAGTTCGACAAGCTGTTCAACGAGCTCGTCGCCCTCGAGGAGCGCTACCCGGAGCTTCGGGTTCCCGACTCACCCACCCAGCTCGTCGGGGGAGCGGGCTTCGCCACCGACTTCACCGAGGCGCAGCACCTCGAGCGGATGCTGTCTTTGGACGACGTCTTCAACACCGACGAACTCATCGCGTGGGCCAACCGGGTGGAAACGGAGATCGGCCGCGACCCCTATTACCTGTGCGAACTGAAAGTCGACGGTGTCGCGCTGGCGCTGGTGTATCGCGACGGCAGACTCGAACGAGCGGCCACCCGCGGCGACGGCCGCGTCGGCGAGGACGTCACTCTCAACGCCAGAACCATCGACGATGTGCCTGAAAGACTCAGTAGCTCAAGCGAATTCCCGATGCCACGGGTGCTGGAGGTCCGCGGCGAAGTCTTCTTCCGGATCGCGGACTTCGAGAACCTCAACGCCGCACTCGTCGAGGAGGGCAAGGCGCCGTTCGCCAACCCGCGCAACAGTGCGGCCGGCTCCCTGCGGCAGAAGAACCCGGCGGTCACCGCCAAACGCAAACTGCGCATGGTCTGCCACGGACTCGGCTACACCGAAGGTTTCAGTCCGCAGAGTCTGCATGACGCCTACACCGCGCTGAAAGCCTGGGGGCTGCCGGTCTCCGCGCACACCAGCCGCGTGCGCGGACTGGACGCCGTTCAGGAGCGGATCGCCTACTGGGGTGAACACCGCCACACCGTCGAGCACGAAATCGACGGTGTGGTCGTCAAAGTCGATGACGTCGCGCTGCAACGCAGGCTCGGCGCCACCTCCCGCGCGCCGCGGTGGGCGGTGGCCTACAAGTACCCGCCCGAGGAGGCGCAGACCAAACTGCTCGACATCCGGGTCAACGTGGGACGCACCGGCCGGGTCACGCCGTTCGCGTACATGACCCCGGTGCGCATCGCCGGTTCCACCGTCGGGCTGGCCACGCTGCACAACGCGTCGGAGGTCAAGCGCAAGGGCGTGCTGATCGGCGACACCGTGATGATCCGCAAGGCGGGCGACGTGATCCCCGAGGTGCTGGGCCCCGTCGTCGACCTGCGTGACGGCAGTGAACGCGAGTTCGTCATGCCCACCCATTGCCCCGAATGTGGCACTGCGCTGGCGCCGGCCAAGGAAGGCGACGCGGACATTCGCTGTCCCAATGCGCGATCATGCCCAGCTCAATTGCGGGAGCGGGTTTTTCACGTCGCGAGCCGTGGCGCGCTCGACATCGAGGGCCTCGGCTACGAGGCGGCGATCGCGCTGCTCAAGGCCGGCGTGATCACCGACGAGGGTGACCTGTTCACGCTCACCGAAGACGACCTGCTGCGCACGGACCTGTTCCGGACCAAAGACGGCCGGTTGTCGGCTAACGGCGCCCGGCTGCTGGAAAACCTTCAGCAGGCCAAGGACCGTCCGCTGTGGCGGGTGCTGGTGGCGTTGTCGATCCGCCACGTCGGCCCCACGGCCGCGCGCGCACTGGCCGTCGCGTTCGGCAGTCTCGACGCGATCATGGCCGCGTCCGAAGAGCAGCTGTCGGAGGTCGAAGGCGTCGGCCCCACGATCGCGGCGGCGCTGACGGAATGGTTCACCGTCGACTGGCACCGAGAGATCGTCGAGAAGTGGCGCGCGGCAGGCGTGCGGATGGCCGACGAGCGCGAACCGGGGGTGGAGCCGACGCTGCAGGGCCTGACCATCGTGGTGACGGGCTCGCTGACCGGGTTTTCGCGCGACGAGGCCAAAGAGGCGATCATCGCCCGCGGCGGAAAGGCCTCCGGATCGGTGTCGAAGAAGACCGATTTCGTGGTGGCCGGCGATTCACCTGGCTCCAAGTACGACAAGGCCGTCGAGCTGGGTGTGCCGATCCTCGACGAAAAGGGCTTCCGTGAGCTGCTGCGGCACGGACCACCGTCGGCCTAGCCGGCGAAGGCCGTCGGCCAAGTTGGTGAGCGCGGGCGCTCAGGTGCCCCATAGAATCATCCGCGTCGCATGTTTCGCTGGTGGCGAGGGTGTGGAGCGGCGCGGCTGCGCGGGCTCGGCGCGCGTTGCCGAATGAGGAGGTTGACCTGAGCGGTCCCGTTCCACCGTCGCAGCCACACGAAAGCTACGGAGGGCCCAATCCGGTCGGCCCCCCGACGCCGTCCGACCAGGCCGCCGAACGCGTTCCGCAGTGGCGGCCGCCGCCCCAGTTCGTGCCAGGGCCGCCGGGGCAGGGGGCTCCCGGACAGTTCGGCGCACCGACGCCGGGGTGGCCCGCTGCGCCGGCTCAGCCGCCGATGCAATTGCAGTACCAGCCGCCGCGGTCGCCGAAGAAGCCACTGATCATCGCGCTCGTGGTGGTCGTCGTGATCGCTGCCGTCGTCGGGGCGGTGATCTTTGCGCTGCGGTCCTCGCCGGAATCGCCAGAGGCCGCCGGCTCCGCCGCCGACGTGGTGACCGGCTACCTGCAGGCACTGGCGCGCGGCGACGCGGACAAGGCGCTGTCCTACGGCGCCGATCAGCCGGGCTCCAAGCAGTTCCTCACCGACGACATCCTCAAGAAGCAGCTCCAAAAGGCGCCGATCACCAACATCAGAATCCTCAGCGACTCGACGCAGGGCAGCGACACCCCGATCGGCATGGTGCACGTGGCCGCGACTTTCGGCGACACCGTCTCCGACGAGACGTTGTGGCTGGACCGCAAGGACGGCAGGTGGAAGCTGCGGCAAGTGGCCGTGAAGATCGACCTCAACCAGCCGCTTGTGTCGCTCGACCGCGCCGCATTGAAGACGCTCACGATTCTCGGCCAGCCGGTGACCAAATCCGGCGTGGCGTACGTGTTCCCCGGCTGGGTGGATTTCGGCACCACCAATCCCAACATCATCGTCAGCGGGCCGCCGCTTCTGCTGAACTCGATGACCGGCATCCTCGACACCGTCCTGACGAACTTCAAGTTCGACATCAGCGACGCCGGCCGCACCGCGACACTGCAAGCCGTCAAGAACGCTCTGGCATCGTGTGCGAAATCGAAATCCCTTGAGCCGCAAGGTTGTCCGCAAGAGGTCTTCGATCCGCGATTGGCCGACGGCACCGCACAGTGGAGCGAACCCGACAGCAGCCCGATCTCGGTGGGCTACTTCGACGCCGAGGAGATGACAGTCAGCTTCTCTGGCGACGTGCAGTTCGGCTTGACCGCGCAAACCCGATCGGGCGAGACAGTGACGACCACGGTCGATGCCGCTGTCTACGGCGACGCTGACCTCAGCCAGAACCCCCCCACTGTGAAGATGAGAACGCACTGAGCGCAACGGAGTGACATTCGTGACCTACCCAGGACCGCCGTGGGGCGGGCAGCCAGACGACGGTTCTCCCGGCCGATATGGCGGGCCGAATCCGGTCGGTGGCGCCACGCCGGCCGGCCCGCCACCACACCCGGGCCCTGTGCCCACCGGCGTACCGCCTCAAGGGTGGGGCTCGGCTCAACCGCCGATGCCGCCGGGTGCACAGGTTCCGCCGGGTGCACAGGTTCCGCCGGGTGCGCCGCTGCCGCCGGGTGGGCCGACGCCGCCGCACCCGCCGATTCCGCCGTTCGGTCAGCCCGCGCAACCATGGATGGGCGGTGCAATGCCGCCGCCTCCACGCAAACGCAGGGCACTGGGCGTCACGCTGTTCACCGCGGCGGTGGTGCTCGTCGTCGCGGTCGTGGTGGCCGCAATCGTGTTGACCACCGGGGGCAACAGCAAGTCGGGCGGCGGATCTGCCAAAGACGCCGTGCAGGCGTACATGGACGCCCTCGCCCACGGAGACGCCGACGCGGCACTGGCTCTGGGCAGATCCACCCCCGGGTCGAAGCAGTTCCTCACCGACGAGATCCTGAAGAAGCAGATCGAGAAGGCGCCGATCACCGACATCGTCGTCACCGGCGACGACAACAAGAACGAACTCGGCAGCGCCAAAGTCGAAGTCTCCGCGAGCTTCGGTGGTACCGATTCACGAACTGAACTGTGGGTCAAGCAGTTTCGCGACGAATGGAAGCTCGACACCGCTGCGATCAAGTTGACCATCAGCCCTCCCAGTGTCGAGAATGCAGCGCTGAAGACCGTCACGATCTTCGGCGTTCCCACCAACGGCGCCGACAACGTGTATGTGTTCCCGGGTGCGCTGGACATCAAGTCGTCGAATCCGTACATCGACATCAAGGCCGAACCGGTGTTCTTGGAAGCGCTGAGCGGCGGTGACGCCGGGACCGGGCTGAACACCAAGGTGACGTTGAATGGCCAAGGTCGCAAGGCCATCGCCGCTTCCGTCGAAGGTTGGCTGCGCAGCTGCTTCTCGGCCACCCCGGCCGCAGGTTGCGAGAACTACACCTATCCGGCCGGCGTGGATCCCCGCTCGGTGAGCTACAAGTCGGCCGAAGGCCTGGACAAGCTCAACATCTTCGTCAACGAGTACACGATGCAGGCGCAAGTGATGGGATCGACGCGGGCCATCCTCGCCGCCAACGGCCGCAACGGGCCAACCGAGCTCGAATCGAAGGATTTCATCAATGGAACCGTCGACCTCACCAAGAACCCGCTCGCCTTCACACCAGCCTGAAAGGTGTCCATGACCGCAACGCGCGTCCAGCCCAACCGTGACGAGATGGAGTTCGCGTACCGCATCATCGGCGCAGTTTCACAAGCCTTTTCGGCGAAGGTGGTCGGGCAGTCCGGCTTGCAGGAGTCACTGCTGATCGGCCTGCTGACCGGCGGCCACGTCCTCGTGGAAGGCGTGCCCGGGCTGGCCAAGACCACCGCGGCACGGGTGATGGCAAACGCGATTCACGGCACCTTCCGCCGCATCCAGTGCACACCGGACCTGTTGCCCAGCGACATCCTGGGCACTCAGGTCTACGACGCGACCACCAATTCGTTCACCACACAACTAGGCCCGGTGCACGCCAATATCGTGCTGCTCGACGAGATCAACCGGTCAAGCGCAAAAACGCAGAGCGCGATGCTGGAAGCCATGGAGGAGCGCCAAACCACCATCGCCGGTGAGGTGCACAAGATTCCCGAACCATTCCTCGTCGTCGCCACTCAGAACCCTGTCGACCAGGAAGGCACCTATCCGCTCTCCGAGGCGCAGTCGGACCGGTTCTTGCTCAAGCACCTGCTGGCCTACCCGTCGCCCCAGGAGGAAGCCGAAGTCGTGTTCCGCATCGACGCGGGGGTGTACGACGGCGACGGCTCTACCGCGCCGGTGATCAGCCTTGACCAAGTGCGCCAGCTGCAGCATGTTGTCCGCAGCATCCACATGGATCCCGTTCTGGTGCATTACGTTACGCAGCTCGTCGACGTCACCCGTAACCCGTCGCGCTACCTCAGCCCGCAACTGGCCAGGCTCATCGAATACGGCGCCAGCCCGCGCGCCACGATCGCGTTCGCCAAGGCGTCGCGTGCGGTCGCGCTGCTGTCCGGCCGCAACCACGTCGTGCCCGACGACATCAAAAAAGTCGCGCACCGCGTGTTGCGGCACCGGCTGATCCTCGGGTTCGAGGCCGGAGCCGAGGGTGTGACCCCGGACGTGATCGTCGACAACGTCCTGCGCGCCGTGCGGGTGCCCTAGCCCGAATGACCAAGCTGCTCAACCGCGCTCGAACCCATTTCGGCACGGACACCAAAGGCCTGCTGGAAGGCGGACACTACGCGCTGCTGCACACCCGCAGCCTGGAATTCGACGAGCTGCGCCCCTACGTCGCCGGCGACGACGTGCGTGACATCGACTGGAAGGCGTCGGCGCGGTCGCGCTCCGTGCTGGTCAAGCGGTTCGTCACCGAACGCCACCACAAGATGGTGCTGGTCGCGGACGCCGGACACAACATGTCGGCGCTCGCGCCCAGCGGTGAGGTCAAGCGCGATGTCGCCGCCAACGTGATGGGCGCTATCGGGCTGATCGGGATCAGCCGGCACGACGAGATCGGCATGGTGGTCGGGGACGCCCGCGGCTCGGCGCGAATTCCGAACCGGCGCGGCGAAACTCACGTGGAAAGCATGCTGGCGCGATTCGTCGGCCTCACCGCCTCGCCGTCGGCCGGCAGCGACGTCATCGAGCAATTGACCTACGTACGCAACAACTTTCGTAAGCGGCTGGTGCTGGTCGTGGTGTCGGACGAACCGGAGATCTCCGACCGGCTGGCGGCGGTTCTATCCGACCTCGCCAGTCGCCACGACGTCTATTGGGCACTGATCGCCGACATGCCGGCGGTCGGCACCCCCGCGGACGAGCACGACGGATACGACGTGGCCAGCGGCCGATACGTACTCAACGGTGCCACGCTGGGTCCGCGCGTGGTGCACGCCTACCATGCCGCCGAAGAAGCACGGATGGCTGCACTGGACGGTTTCCTGTCCGGGCATCGCATCCGGCACGCCAGGATCACCGGCAGCGGCGGCATCCGTCGCGGCGTCGTCACACTGACTGCGGGGAACCGCCGTGCCGACTGACCGCGATTTGCTGCGTTACATCGGCGCTCCGCTGCCGTACTCCCCGTGGTGGTGTGTCGCGGCAGGGTTGGTCGTCGCCGCAGTGCTGCTGTGGTGGTCGGTGATTTATGTCTGGACACTGCCGCCGGCTACGCTGCGGCAGCTTCCTGTCTTGCGTGCCATCCACGGCCGGGTGCTGCGCCGCAAGTTCGTCTCGGCCATCGGGCGCATCCGCGCCGATCACCGCGCCGGGCGTATCGCCACGCGGGAAGCCTGCGCAGCGATCAGCCGCACGCTGCGCAGCTTTCTATCCGCCGCAACGGGTGTTCGGGCCCAGTACCTGACGCTCGACGAGATCAGCGCCGGGCCGCTGGCGTCCGCTGCGCCGGTGATGGCGGTGCTGGTCGACGGCCAGTACGTCGCCGACGCGGCCGTCGACGTCGACGCGGTCGGGCGCTCGGCCGAGCAGGTGATCTCAGCGTGGACCTGAGGTGGTGGCCGCTGCTGGCCGTCGGCGTCGTCGTTCTGGCCGGATGCGTCGTGGCGGCTGCCATGAGCCCGATGACCAAGGTTCAGCGGTGGCTGCGACCGCTGGCCAACGTCGAACGCCTGACTCGGCTGCCGGCATACCGTCGCGTGTATCGCACGTACTTCCTGTCGGTACTCGTCACCGGCGTGCTGCTCGTCACGTTGTTTGCGGCCGCGCTGCTGGCGGCGTCGCGGCCACAGGGCTATTCGGCGACCGTGCGGGAATTCGACGCCCTTTTCCCTGAGGACATCATGCTGTGTGTCGGCCAACCCGTCACCGACCCGGCGACGGCTGATTTTCTGCAGTACTTCGCCCGTGCCTCAAAGGGATTCACCGACCAACGGCTGGGCGTGACGTCGCCGACACTGCGGGTGCTGCCGCTCACCCGTGACCACGACTTCGTGTCCCGCCGGCTCGACGAGTTCGCGAAACTGCCTGCGCTGCAAGCCGATTACCAGGCCCACCGGCCGATGTCGGATGCCGACGTGCAGGCGCTCGATGCCGGCATCACGCGATTCTCCAGAACAGTGACCTACGTCGACTACGCCCGCAGCGTCGAAGACGTTCTCGCCCTGTGCATGACGGGTTTCCCGCGGCCTGAGGACAAGGGCACTCACCGCCGCTCGATCGTCTACCTCGGATACAGCGCGTTCCACGGCTCCGACGAGCGCAGGCCGTCGCTGTACACCGCCGAGCAGGTCACCGAGATGGCCGCCCGACAAGGCGTCCAGGTCAACGCGATCGCACGCGCCGACGCGCCGAACCTGCCGTCAGGCGCCGACGACACCCTGAAGGGCATCACTGCGGGTACCGGCGGAAAGTTTTTCTCGTACAACCCTGTTGGCACGCAGGGTAGTGCCGGAACGGCGAACGGGTCGCCGCTGGCGGGATATCTCGACGAGATCCGCAGTCACCCGCCGGAGGCGGTCACTCCCGGCGGCAAGACGATCTCTGCGCGCAGCTGGGACGCACCGAACACGGTGCTGCTGATCACGGTGGTGTGCGGGGCGCTGCTGGCGACCTCGTTGGCGGTGTTGCGCCGATGACGTTCCTTCCCATCGTGCGCCCGGAGCTGCTGTTGGCGCTGACCGGTCTGGTGCTGGTGATCCGGATGGTCGCCCTGTACCGGGTGCTGGTGCGCACCGGACGCGGCGGGTACCGGCGTGTCGTATTGCGTTGGAGCGGGCTGACTTTGGCGCTTCTATTGGTGTTCATCGCGGCGTTCCGCCCGGGTCTGGAACCTGGCGAACGGGGCCCGCAGACGCGACAGAACGCC
The DNA here is from genome assembly GCF_059813155.1 of Mycobacterium sp. NGS19. Lineage (NCBI taxonomy): Bacteria > Bacillati > Actinomycetota > Actinomycetes > Mycobacteriales > Mycobacteriaceae > Mycobacterium > Mycobacterium sp. NGS19. The sequence continues at coordinate 270,358 of NZ_JCALEB010000003.1, read as the reverse complement.
GTCGCCGATCCGGACGTCAACGTCTTCTTGGTGATCGACCGGTCGGTCGATTCGCGGGTCGAGGACTACGCGCCCGAGCAATCGAGGATGTCCGCGATCCGGGCCGACGCGCTCGCGCTGGCTGACGAGTTCCCGCGTGCGCGGTTCGCGGTCATCGGGTTCTCGGCCAAGGCTGCGCTGGAATGGCCGCTCTCCGACGATGTGTGGAGCCTGCGGTCCATGCTCAAAGGCCTCTCGCCCTACATCGTCGTTCCGCGCGACGCCGTCCACCGGGTCAATTCGGGCGCCGCCGCGCAAGAGCTCTCCAGTCAGCTCGAGCTGGCCCACAAGCTCTACCCGGGTTCGCACAACGTGGTGTTCTACTTCGGCGAAGGTGCCGGCGGCTCGGACGCGAGCCAGACCGCGTTCACTCCGCCCGACGGTGCAATCGCCGGTGGCGCAGTGCTCGGATACGGAACCGAGGCCGGCGGCCTCATCCCGGTGGGCATCGGCGCGAATGGAGCGCTCTACGCCGTCGACGAACAGACACGGCAGCCGGTGGTGTCGGCGATCGACGAGACGCGGCTCAAGACCGTCGCCACTCACCTCGGTGTGCCGTACTTCCACAGGTCGCCCCAGAACAACATCGCGATGGTGGTTCCGTCGTTGCCGCCGACCGCCGGCGATGCCTCAGCTCAGGTATCCCAGCGCATCCGGGTCATCGAACGCACCGAGCTCTACTGGGTATTCACCCTGCTGGCATGCGCGTTGCTTCTCGTCGAGGTCGTTGCCACTGTGCGCGAATTCCGCCGCAACCGGTTGAGTCACACCCTCTCAGCGAAAGTGACGCGATGATATTGCGCAGAGCCGACGGGTCGCCGCTGTCCCGCATCGGGCTGTGGTTTCAGTCGGGGCCGTCGCGGCGCAGGCTGCGTCGGCGTCTGTTCCTGTACTCCGCACCCGTGGTGGTCGTGATGCTCGCCGCAACGGGTGTGATGATCACCCTGGTGATCAAAAGCAACTCTGCGCGTAGCGATTTCGCGCAGCACAACCTCGACGCGTTGCGCTCGGACGTCTCCTTGTTGCAGACCTTCGCGATCATCGAACCCGCCAAAGCCGGCTTCGCCGACGGGGACCTCGAGCTTCTCGAGGGCCGGTTGACCGACGCGGAGAAGTCGTTCGCCCGCGCGCTGCCCCGCGTGACCGGGCAGCAGTCGTGCCCAATCCGTATCAACCTGGTGCTGGTGCGAGAAACGTTGGGGGACAGAGCCGTCGGGGACCGCGATACCAAAGCCGCAGTGGCTTGGTACGAACAGGCACGCGCGGTGGTTGCCGACGCTCCTGCGGGCTGCTTTCGCGACAGCACCGATCCCAACATCGAACGTCGCGCCGTCCTGACCGACACCCCGGACCGACTGGACCGCAAGATCGCCGCTTTGACGACGCCACCACCACCCGCCGCGCCGCCTCAGCCGCCGCAAGCGCTTCCGCCGCAGCCGCCACCTACGTCGCTGACTCCCACGTCTGCGCCGATTCCCGAACCACCGAGTGCACCAACGTCGCCGCCGACTTCGCCGCCCGCCGCGGCGCCCCAGCCGCCGCCTCCAACACCTGGATCGAACGGGCCGCCCGTGCCGGTGATCGGCCCCAGCGACTCGGCACCCGACCCGCAGGGGCCGAGCGCGCTCAACGGCGTCTCGCCGGATCGCTTACCGCTTGTCGACGGACAGTCGCCGGCCGCCAACAAACTCGAGCCGGGCAGCGGCGACCCACTCGACAAGCTACGGGTGCTGCTCGACGACGCCAACGCGTCCGGCGACAACAGCGAGTGACGGGCTAGCGCAGGATCGTCGCGACGATGCCGGCCAGATAACCCAGCCGGGCCACCTCCGACGGCCGGAAATCCGGACCGCCCGGACGGCCCAGCAGCACCGCGCAGTTCGGATCGCCCAGCGGCGCAGCTGCCAACGTGGTGTCCATGTCACGCCATACGCGCGGCACCCAGTCGGCGGTGCCGTCCAGCGCGGCCGGGTGGTCGAGCGGCAGCCACGGCGCCTCCTCGGCGACCGTCTCAGGAGAGCTCGGACTGCCGACGATCCGCTCGAAGCCGTGGTCGTGCAACCGCACCACCGTGCACCAGCCGACGCGCAGCACTCGCGGCGCCTCGTCGGCGAGGATCTGCAACTTGCTGCGCCGGTCCCGTCCCGCCGCGACGTGATCGATCAGCTCCAGTTCGCGGTGTGCCTCCAGCAGCCCAGTGTGCGGCCGGATGCTGTCCACGCGAACGCCGTTGAGCGCTTCTGCCGCGGTGATCAGCGTGTCGGGCATTGCGCCGGGCGGTAGGTCGACGACGAGGTCGTCGATGGCCAGGCCGGAGAGTCGCTCGACCACGTCGAGGGAGAGGATGTCGGCGCCCACCGAGCCGAGCGCCACAGCCAGGGAGCCGAGGCTGCCCGGTCGGTCGACCAGCGAAACTCGCAGCAGATAGGAAGGCACGGCCAACACTGTCGCACAGCAGCCTCGGCCAGGCAGGCCGGGTGAGGGGCGCCTGACTAGGCTGTCCGAACGTGGCTCAACAGATTTCTCGCGACGAGGTGGCCCGTCTGGCCAAACTGGCGCGCCTTGCGCTGACCGACACCGAGCTCGACAGCTTCGCCGGGCAGCTCGACGCGATCTTGGGCTACGTCAGCCAGGTGCAAAGCGTCGACGTCACCGACGTCAAACCCACCGGCAACCCGCTCAAGGACGTCAACGTCACTCGCCCCGACGTCGTCGAGCCGTGCCTCACTCAGGAGCAGGCGCTGGCCGAGGCGCCCGAGGCTGTCGACGGGCGGTTCGCGGTGCCGCGAATCCTGGGGGAGCCGCAGTGACCGAGCTGATTCGTCTGGATGCTGCGACGCTGGCCGAAAAGATCGCGAGCGGTGAGGTGTCGTCGGTCGAGGTGACGCAGGCCTGCCTCGACCAGATCGAGGCCACCGACGACCGCTACCACGCGTTTTTGCACGTTGCTGCCGACGCGGCGCTGGCCGCAGCCGCCCGCGTGGACGCCGCGGTGGCCGCAGGCGAGGCGCTGCCGTCGGCGCTGGCCGGAGTGCCGCTGGCGCTCAAGGACGTGTTCACCACCACCGACATGCCAACGACATGCGGCTCGAAGATCCTCGAGGGCTGGCGCTCGCCATACGACGCGACGGTCACGCAGCGGCTGCGTGCGGCGGGCATTCCGATCCTCGGCAAGACCAACATGGACGAATTCGCAATGGGCAGTTCGACCGAGAACTCCGCGTTCGGTCCCACACGCAACCCGTGGGACGTCCAACGCGTGCCGGGCGGCTCGGGCGGTGGCAGTGCCGCGGCGCTGGCGGCGTTCCAGGCGCCATTGGCGATCGGCACCGACACCGGTGGCTCCATCCGCCAGCCGGCGGCGCTGACCGCGACCGTCGGCGCCAAGCCCACCTACGGCACGGTGTCGCGCTACGGATTGGTGGCGTGCGCGTCGTCGCTGGATCAGGGCGGTCCGTGCGCGCGCACCGTGCTGGACACCGCGCTGCTGCACGCGGTGATCGCCGGGCATGACCACAAAGATTCGACGTCGGTAGAAGCCGAAGTGCCCGACGTCGTCGCCGCGGCGCGAGCAGGCGCGGCAGGCGATCTGACCGGCGTGCGCATCGGCGTGGTGAGCCAACTGCGTGGTGACGGCTACCAACCGGGCGTGCTGGAGTCGTTCAACGCGGCGGTCGAGCAGCTGACGAAGCTCGGCGCGGAGGTCAGCGAGGTGTCGTGCCCGCATTTCGAGCACGCGCTCGCGGCGTACTACCTGATCCTGCCGTCGGAGGTGTCGTCGAACCTCGCCCGCTTCGACGCCATGCGCTACGGCTTGCGCGTCGGCGACGACGGCACGCGCAGCGCCGAAGAGGTGATGGCGCTGACACGCGCGGCAGGCTTCGGCCCAGAAGTCAAGCGGCGCATCATGATCGGCACCTACGCGCTGTCGGCCGGCTATTACGACGCGTACTACAACCAGGCGCAGAAGGTGCGCACGCTGATCGCGCGCGACTTGGATGCGGCGTACCACAACGTCGACGTGCTGGTGTCGCCGACCACGCCCACCACGGCCTTCCGGCTGGGGGAGAAGGTCGACGATCCGTTGGCGATGTACCTGTTCGACCTCTGCACGCTGCCGCTGAACCTGGCCGGACACGCGGGGATGTCGGTGCCGTCGGGCTTGTCGCCCGACGACGGGCTCCCGGTGGGACTTCAGATCATGGCGCCGGCGTTGGCCGACGACCGGCTGTACCGGGTCGCAGCCGCCTACGAGGCCGCCCGTGGCCCGCTGCCGACCGCGATCTGACGCTCGGCGAGCAGACACCAAATCACATAATCCCGCGCTCGGTAGTGCGATTCTGCGTCTGCTCGCGCAGGCCCGGGGCAGGTAGCAAGATGGGCCACATGCGCATTGGAATCCTCACCGGCGGCGGTGACTGTCCGGGCCTGAACGCGGTGATCCGCGCAGTGGTACGCACGTGCGACTCCCGCTACGGCTCCTCGGTGGTCGGCTTCCTGGACGGGTGGCGCGGGCTGCTCGAGGACCGCAGAGTCCAGCTGCACAACGACGACCGCAACGACCGGCTGCTGGCCAAGGGCGGCACCATGCTGGGGACCGCGCGGGTGCATCCGGACAAGCTGCGCGCCGGGCTCGACCAGATCAAGCAGACGCTCGACGACAACGGCATCGACGTGTTGATCCCGATCGGCGGTGAAGGCACACTGACCGCCGCCCACTGGCTGTCCGAAGAGAACGTGCCCGTCGTCGGCGTGCCCAAGACCATCGACAACGACATCGACTGCACCGACGTGACATTCGGCCACGACACCGCCTTGACCGTCGCCACCGAGGCCATCGACCGCCTGCATTCCACCGCCGAGTCACATCAACGGGTCATGCTCGTCGAGGTGATGGGCCGTCACGCCGGCTGGATCGCGCTGAATGCCGGGCTGGCGTCGGGTGCACACATGACGCTGATCCCTGAGCAGCCGTTCGACGTCGAAGAGGTGTGCCGGCTGGTCAAGCGGCGCTTCCAGCGCGGCCAGTCGCATTTCATCTGTGTGGTCGCCGAGGGCGCCAAGCCGGCTGCGGGCTCGATGAAGTTGGCGGAGGGCGGCATCGACGAGTTCGGCCACGAGAAGTTCACCGGGGTGGCCGCGCAGCTGGCCGTCGAGGTGAACAAGCGCATCAACAAGGAAGTCCGGGTGACTGTTCTCGGCCACGTGCAGCGCGGCGGCACACCCACCGCGTACGACCGCGTGCTGGCCACCCGCTTCGGTGTCAACGCCGCCGACGCCGCGCACGCCGGCGAGTACGGGATGATGGTGTCGCTGCGCGGGCAGGACATCGGGCGGGTGCCGTTGGCCGATGCGACACGGCAGCTCAAGCTGGTGCCGCAGAGCCGCTACGACGATGCGGCGGCGTTCTTCGGCTAGGTTCTCAGCTTGCGCGTCGAGGTCACTCGCGCTTGAAGGCTTCGCGGCGGATCATCTGCCAAATTGTCGGGGTGCCTTCGGTGGTCGAAATGATCACGGCCTTGCCAACCGTGCCGGCATCGCCTGCCAGCCTGGCCATGTAGTCGGCGAGGTCGATGCGGGCGGTGAAGCCGCCAACCGGTTCCCGTTCGCCGGCAATGTATTTCGTCGGCACATTGGTGTCGAACAGGCCCGATGGCCGCACGATCGTCCAGTCCAGGCCGCTCCCGCGGACGATCTCTTCCATGCGGCGCTGATCGTCGTAGGTGGTCTGGCCGATGGTGCGCTTGATGATCGGCTCGACAATGCGCAATGCGAACGGGGTGTCGATGCGGTTCGGATAATGGTGCGCGCCTGTCGAACTCACCACGACGAGTCGTCGCGGTCCGTTCTGCTTCATGGCGGCGATGATGTTGCGCGCGCCCACCGAATACGTGTCTATGGGACGCGTGCTGAACGGCACGCCCAAGGTCGACAACACAGCGTCGGCGCCATCGATCACCTCGACGATCGAGGCGGTGTCGCGCACGTCGGCGGCCGCGACGGTCAGCGCGGCGTCGGTGATCGGAAAGTCGTCCGGGTGACGGGTCACTGCCACGGCCGCGAGCTGCACCAGCGGATCCCGTTCCTGCTCTCACAGCTCGGCGTCTACCTCGCCGAAGACTTCGCCCGCAGACTGGAACCGTTCAGGGTCCGGCCGCGCACCTACGCGGTGCTGATGTCACTGAATGCCGACGACGGACAGTCGCAGCGCGAGCTGTCGACCCGGCTCGGCATCCATCGCAACGTCATGGTGAGCATCATCGACGAGCTGGAGGGTCAAGGGCTGGTCAAGCGCATGCCCCATCCGGCGGATCGGCGGGCATTCGCCGTCACCCTGACCGGCAAGGCCCGCGAGCTGCTGCCTTCGCTCGATGCGCAGGGGCGCGCGCAGGAGGACGAGATCACTGCGACGCTGACCGCCGCAGAACGCAAGACCGTGCTGCGTCACCTGCAAAAAATGTCGGCCGCGGCCGGACTCATCCCGGGTGTGCACCCCAAACTCGGGTGAGCGCACCCAACTAGACTCGGGCACATGACTGTCGCCGCTCCCGACCTGCTCGACTATGACGAGGTCGTGGCGCGCTACGAGCCGGTGCTCGGACTCGAGGTGCACGTCGAGCTGTCCACCGTCACCAAGATGTTCTGCGGCTGCCCCACCGCGTTCGGCGCGGAACCCAACACTCAGGTGTGCCCGGTGTGCCTCGGCATGCCTGGCGCGCTGCCGGTGCTCAACGAGGCGGCGGTGGAATCGGCGATCCGGATCGGCCTTGCGCTGAACTGCCACATCGTGGATTGGTGCCGCTTCGCGCGGAAGAACTACTTCTATCCGGACATGCCGAAGAATTACCAGATCTCCCAGTACGACGAGCCGATCGCGGTCGACGGCTATCTCGACGTGCCGCTGGACGACGGCACCACCTTCCGGGTCGGCATCGAACGCGCGCACATGGAAGAAGACACCGGCAAGCTGACCCATCTGGGCAGCGAGACTGGACGCATCGCCGGCGCCACGCAGTCGCTGCTGGACTTCAACCGTGCCGGTGTGCCGCTGATCGAGATCGTCACCAAGCCGATCGTCGGCGCCGGTGAGCGGGCACCGGAGATCGCGCGGGCCTACGTCACGGCCCTGCGAGATTTGTTGCGCGCGTTAGGCGTTTCCGATGTGCGGATGGACCAGGGCTCGCTGCGCTGCGATGCCAACGTCTCCTTGATGCCACGGGGCGCAGCAGAATTCGGTACTCGCACCGAAACGAAGAACGTCAATTCGCTCAAGAGCGTCGAAGTGGCGGTTCGCTACGAGATGCGCCGGCAGGCCGCGATCCTGACCGCCGGCGGACGCGTGCACCAGGAGACACGGCACTTCCACGAAGACGGCTACACCTCACCGGGCCGCAGCAAGGAATCCGCTGAGGACTACCGGTATTTCCCGGAGCCGGACCTCGAGCCGGTCGCACCCAGCGCAGAACTGGTGGCGAAGCTGAGGGATACGCTGCCCGAGCTTCCGTGGCTGCGGCGCAAGCGGATTCAGCAGGAGTGGGGTATCTCCGACGAGGTGATGCGTGACCTGGTCAACGCCGGCGCCGTCGAGCTCGTCGCCGCAACGGTCGAGCACGGCGCGTCCAGCGAGTCGGCCCGGGCGTGGTGGGGCAACTTCCTGGTGCAGAAGGCCAACGAGGCGAACATTCCGCTCGACGCGTTGCCGATCACGCCGGCGCAGGTGGCCGACGTGGTGAAGCTCGTCGACGACGGCAAGCTGTCGAACAAGCTGGCCCGTCAGGTGGTCGAAGGTGTGCTGGCGGGCGAGGGCGAACCCGAGCAGGTGATGAAAGCGCGCGGGCTGGAGGTGGTGCGCGACGACTCGGCGCTGCAGGCCGCGGTCGACGAGGCGCTGGCCGCCAACCCTGACGTGGTCGAGAAGATTCGCGGCGGCAAGGTGCAAGCGGCCGGCGCGATCGTCGGTGCGGTGATGAAGGCCACGAAAGGCCAGGCCGACGCGGCCCGGGTGCGCGAGCTGGTGCTCGCCGCCTGCAGCTAGACCAGGTCGTCCTTCGGCCGCGGGAAGCCGCCGCCTGTCTTGAACAACGGGAACACCACGTCGTCGAGCTTCATCGCGTCGCCGAACGTCTTGTTCACGGTCGCACCCCAGATGTTGCCGTCCGGCGACACGGCCAGCGCCCAGGCGTGCCCGTGCTCGTCTTGGCGCAATACCTCCGGCTCACCGGTGACCGCACCGGATTCGGGCGCCATCCGCACCGCGACGGTCTGTTTGGTGTTGACGAGGTTCACCAGGATCGTGCCCGCAAGTGCCGCACACCCCGCCACGCCCGGCTTGTCAGGCCACGTCCACACCGTCGACGTCTTCGAGTCGGCCGTGATGCGCTGCAACCGGTCTGCGGTCGGCGTGCGGTCGGTGACGTAGAGCGACCCGTCGGTCGGGTCGGTGCAGAGTCCGCCGGCCGACCCCATGTTGGACATCGCGGTGGTGATCGGAGCCTGGTTGACGGTGGTCGGCTGCTCGATCCGAATCAGCTTGCCCGCAAGCGAATTCGCATCGGCGGCCAGTGCCGGATTGCCGGCATCACCGGTGAGCACCACCAGCGTCGTGGGGCTGGTGAAGATCAGCGCACCGGTGTTTCCGCTGGCGCCCTTGGGAATTCCGGTGAGGATGTCCTTGGGCACGTCACCGTCGGCGATCCGGATGACGCGGTTGTCGGTGGGGGTGCTGACGTACGCGTACATCAGTCGGTCTTGTGCGTAGGTCGGCGACAACACGATGTCCATCAGGCCGCCGTCACCGGATCCGTCGACCGGGAGCACGACTTTGACCTTGGGCTCGGCGTTCACGGACACCTCTTTGACCGCGCCGGTGGTGCGCTCGGCCACCAGCGCCGACTTGCTGTCCGGCAACATGATCAGCCCGCTGGTGGATTCCAGGCAGCCCTGCATGACGCCGGGCGCGGGGCACTGCTTGGGGAACGGGTTGTCCGGCAGCGGGGGAGGCGGCGGCGGGCTGCTGGTGGGCGGCGCCACCAACTTGGGTTCGGTGGTGAACGGCTGCGACGCGGCGTCGTCGAACCGGGCGCAACCGCTGACTACCAGCGCGGCGGCAAGCGTCGTCGCCAGTACCGCTCGCACCGGTCCGCGCATCCGCATGCTCGCCAGGTTACGGACAGCTGGGTCGGGCCCGCCACGCCGACACCCTTCCCGCGGAACCCTCGCAGGCATCGGACTGGTAAAGGTGCGGTGACGGCCCGGCACCAATCCACGGATCGGCGGTTACTTGCCCTTACCCTGGCCCAATGCACCCGCATGACTCGCGCGCATGGCAACGGCCGGACAATGCGTCGCAGGCTTCCGCTCTTCGCGCAAGCGGCTCGTCGCAGCCCTCGCGCCCCGCTTCGGCACGCTTGGTCGACCCCGAGGACGACCTGCCGTCAGCCACATACGGTGGCGACTTCGAAACCACCACGATCCCGCACTACAACTCCGTCGATTCGGTTCCGTCCGGACTTCAGCTGCTCGCCGACCCGGAACCGTTGCCGTACGTCGACCCTGACGGGTCAGGCCGGCACGGTGTGGTGCCGTCGGCAACGGAGTTCGACGACGACGTCGACCCGCGCGTGGCGGCGGCGGGCCGGCGCGGCACCCAAGACCTGGGCCTGCTGCTGTTGCGGGCAGCGATCGGGGCGATCCTGATCGCGCACGGACTGCAGAAAGCGTTCGGTCTGTGGGGCGGTCAGGGCCTCGACGGCTTCAGGAACTCGCTGAGCGACATGGGATACCAGCACGCCGGTCTGCTCACGTACCTGGCGGCGGGCACGCAGTTGACCGCGGGGATGCTGCTGATTCTCGGCTTGTTCACCCCGTTGGCCGGAGCTGCCGCACTGGCGTATCTGGTCAACGGACTAGCGGCCAGCGTCGCGATGCAGTACGACGCCGGCTACATCGGGTTCTTCCTGCCCGACGGCAACGAGTATCAGCTGCTTCTCATCGCGACGACGGCGGCGGTCATCCTGGCCGGTCCGGGCCGTTACGGACTGGATGCCAGCCGTGGCTGGGCGCGCCGGCCGTTCCTCGGGTCACTGGGGGCGCTGATCCTCGGGATCGGCGTGGGAGTGGGCACCTGGATCCTGCTCAACGGCAGCAACCCGCTCACCTGACCCGCTCTGTCAGCCCGCGACTGGCCCGTACGGGTTCGGCACCCGCCCGCCGCTGACCTGCGCTAGCAGCGGCAGCGTGGAGAACGTGACGGCGGGCAGCCGCAACTGCTCGCCCGAGGTCAGCTCGGCCCGTGCCCAGGCGCCCTTGACGAAGCGCAGTCCCTTGACGTCCGACCACGACACGGTGCGCGAGCCCACAAGCGTGCGGGCCGTGACCGTCTGTGCATCGGCCACCGTGCGCAGCCGCACGATCATCACCGACGCGAGCACCGGGAGGGCCAGCAGCGGCGCGGTCAGCGGCACGGCGAGCACCACGGCCAGCAAGCCCACCGCGGCGAAAGCAGAGGCCACATGTGCCATCGGCGAAAGCCGCAGCACGACGGGGGCGCGGTGGTCAGGGTCGTCGGTGCTCATTGCGCCATCATCGCACCAGCGGTGGAATTTGACGGTTGACCAGTGCGGAAGCTAACGTCAGAGGCTATGCAGGCCCATGGATTGCTCGTAGTAATTGGTCGGCGCGTCTGTGCATAGCCGGTTATAGCGAGCATCCACCGACGCGCAACCCTCGCAGCAGCTGACGCTGACGGGGGTTTTTTCTTGCCCATCGTCGAATTCAACAGACTGAAGAGGACATCGTGAGCGCACCCACCACGCGACCGCAGCAGTGGTCCGCGGCCGAGCATCCGCCCAACGGCGGGGCTGACACGGCGGGCCATCGTGCCGCCACTACGAATAGAGTTGAGCCGCAACAACTCACGGGAGCCCAAGCGGTTGTGCGCTCTCTCGAGGAGCTGGGCGTCGACGTGATCTTCGGAATCCCCGGCGGCGCAGTGCTTCCCGTGTACGACCCACTGTTCGATTCGCGCAAGCTGCGCCACGTGCTGGTGCGCCACGAGCAGGGTGCCGGCCACGCCGCCAGCGGCTATGCCCACGCGACCGGACGTGTCGGTGTGTGCATGGCCACCTCCGGCCCTGGCGCCACCAACCTGGTCACGCCGATCGCCGACGCGCAGATGGACTCCATTCCCGTCGTGGCGATCACCGGTCAGGTCGGGCGGTCGATGATCGGCACGGACGCCTTCCAGGAGGCGGACATCTCGGGCATCACGATGCCGATCACCAAGCACAACTACCTGGTCAACAATGGCGACGACATCCCGCGCGTGATCGCCGAGGCGTTCCACATCGCGTCGTCGGGCCGTCCGGGCGTGGTGCTTGTCGACATCCCGAAAGACGTACTGCAGGGCCAGTGCACGTTCAGCTGGCCGCCGGCGATGGAGCTGCCCGGCTACAGGCCGACCACCAGACCGCACGCCAAGCAGATTCGGCAGGCGGCCAAGCTGATAGCGGCTGCTCGCAAACCGGTCCTGTACGTCGGCGGCGGTGTGATCCGCGGCGACGCCAGCGCCGAGCTGCGGGAGCTGGCGGAGCTGACCGGCATCCCGGTGGTCACCACGCTGATGGCGCGTGGCGCGTTCCCGGACAGCCATCCTCAGCACCTGGGCATGCCGGGTATGCACGGCACCGTGGCCGCAGTGGCGGGTCTGCAGCGCAGTGACCTGATCATCGGGCTCGGCGCCCGCTTCGACGACCGCGTCACCGGCAAGCTGTCGTCGTTCGCGCCGGAGGCCAAGGTGATACACGCTGACATCGACCCGGCCGAGATCGGCAAGAACCGCAACGCCGACGTGCCGATCGTCGGTGACGTCAAGGCGGTCATCATCGAGCTCACCGAGGCGTTGCGCAAGCTGGGCCACCGCGGCGATATCCACGATTGGTGGACGTATCTGCAGGGTGTGCAACGCACGTATCCGCTCAGCTACGGTCCGCAGAGCGACGGCAGCCTGAGCCCCGAATACGTGATCCAAACGCTGGGCAAGATCGCCGGACCCGACGCCGTGTACGTGGCCGGCGTGGGGCAGCACCAGATGTGGGCCGCTCAGTTCATCTCTTATGAGAAGCCGCGCACCTGGATCAACTCCGGTGGCCTCGGCACCATGGGCTACGCCATCCCCGCGGCGATGGGCGCCAAGCTGGCACGCCCGGACGCCGAGGTCTGGGCGATCGACGGCGACGGATGCTTCCAGATGACCAATCAGGAGCTGGCCACCTGTGCTATCGAAGGCGCGCCGATCAAGGTCGCCATCATCAACAACGGCAACCTGGGCATGGTGCGCCAGTGGCAGACGCTGTTCTACGACGAGCGTTACAGCCAAACGGATTTGGCCACCCACTCGCACCGCATCCCCGATTTCGTGAAGCTGGCCGAGGCACTGGGTTGTGTCGGATTGCGGTGCGAGCGTGAAGAAGACGTGGCCGACGTGATCCAGCAGGCGCGTGCGATCAACGACCGGCCGGTGGTGATCGACTTCATCGTCGGTGCCGACGCCCAGGTGTGGCCGATGGTCGCGGCCGGCACCAGCAACGACGAAATCCAAGCGGCGCGCGGGATCAGGCCGCTGTTCGACGAGGAGGATCTGGTCTAGTGGCCATCTCCACGCACACGCTGAGCGTGCTCGTCGAAGACAAACCCGGCGTTCTGGCGCGCGTCGCATCGCTGTTTTCGCGGCGTGGCTTCAACATTCAGTCGCTGGCCGTCGGCGCCACCGAGCAGAAGAACCTGTCGCGGATGACGATCGTCGTGGCCGTCGAGGACATGACGATCGAGCAGGTGAGCAAGCAGGTTCACAAGCTGATCAACGTCATCAAGGTGGTCGAGCAGGATCCCGCGAACTCGGTCGACCGCGAGCTGGCCATGATCAAGGTGCGCGCCGATGCGGGCACGCGTAGTCAGGTCATCGAGGCGGTGAACCTGTTCCGCGCCAAGGTGATCGACGTATCGACCGAGTCGTTGATCATCGAATGCACCGGCACGCAGGAAAAGCTCGACGCGCTGCTGCGCGTGCTCGAGCCGTACGGCATCCGGGAGATCGTCCAGTCCGGTGTGGTCTCCATGACCCGTGGTCCGCGCAGCATCACCCAGCGGTAAGCAGAAAACAGAAAGAGAAATTGCACTGATGGCAGTTGAGATGTTCTACGACGACGACGCCGACCTGTCGATCATCCAGGGCCGCAAGGTTGGCGTCATCGGCTATGGCAGCCAGGGACACGCGCACTCGCTGAGCCTGCGCGATTCGGGCGTCGAGGTGAAAGTCGGTCTGCGCGAAGGCTCTAAGTCGCGAGAGAAGGTGGCCGAGCATGGTCTGGAGGTCGGCTCGCCGGCTGAGGTGGCCAAGTGGGCCGACGTGATCATGCTGTTGGCGCCCGACACCGCTCAGGCGGACATCTTCTCCAGCGACATCGAGCCACATCTCGAAGACGGCAATGCGCTGTTCTTCGGGCACGGTCTGAACATCCACTTCGGGCTGATCAAGCCGCCCGCGAACGTGACCGTCGGCATGGTGGCGCCCAAGGGGCCGGGCCACCTGGTGCGCCGCCAGTTCGTCGACGGCAAAGGTGTGCCGTGTTTGGTTGCGGTGGAACAGGATCCGAAGGGCGAAGGTCTGGCTCTTGCGCTGTCGTACGCGAAAGGCATCGGCGGTACCCGCGCGGGCGTCATCAAGACGACGTTCAAGGACGAGACCGAGACCGACCTGTTCGGTGAGCAGGCGGTGTTGTGCGGCGGCACCGAGGAACTGGTGAAGACCGGCTTCGACGTGATGGTCGAGGCGGGGTATGCACCCGAGTTGGCGTACTTCGAGGTGCTGCACGAGCTGAAGCTGATCGTCGACCTGATGTACGAGGGCGGTATCGCGCGGATGAACTACTCGGTGTCCGACACCGCCGAATTCGGCGGGTACCTGTCGGGCCCGCGGATCATCGACGCGGCCACCAAGGAGCGAATGAAGCAGATACTGGCCGAGATTCAGGACGGCACGTTCGTCAAGAAGCTGGTCGCCAACGTCGAGGGCGGCAACAAGGAGCTCGAGGAACTGCGCAAGCGCAATGCCGAGCACCCCATCGAGGTCACGGGTAAGAAGCTGCGCGCGCTGATGAGCTGGGTGGACCGGCCGCTGACGGACACCGCATAGGCGGTGTGCGTTGTGGATTTCGGTGCGCTAGCGTGCGTTGAGCGCCGGTAAGCGCACCGAAATCGCCTTGATGCCGAACTCGCGGCGCAGCGCCGTGCGGGCCGCGTAATAGCCTGACATCCCGTGCACCCCCGCGCCCGGCGGCGTCGCCGAGGAGCACAGGTACACACCGGGAAGCGGTGTGGCCCAAGGGTTCAGCCGCGCCACCGGCCCGGCGAGCGCCCGCCACGCGTCATTACCGCCGACGGCGATGTCGCCGCCGACGTAGTTCGCGTTGTGGGCGACCATCCGCGCGGCAGGGACGCTGCGGGCGGTGACGACGACGTCGCGGAACCCTGGTGCGAAACTCTCGACGACCGCGGTGACGGCCTCGGTTTGGTCCACCGTCGAGCCTGCCGGCACATGCGCGTAGGTCCAGAACGGCCGTCGGCCGGCGTCGTCGATGCGCGACGGATCGACCACGTGCGGTAGCGCTGCGAGCACCATCGGCCGCTCGGCATGCCGGCCCGCGGCCACTTGCGCCTCGGCGTAGGCCATGTCGGCGCGGTCGCCGCCGAGGTGAAAGGTGACCGCCGATGCCAGCCTCGGGTCCGACCACGGCACGTCGTCGGACAGGACGAAGTCGACCTTGGCCACACCCGACCCGAAACGGTACTGCCGCAAGCTCTTTGCGTACCGCGACGGCAGCCGCGAACCGTAGATTCTCAGCAGCGCAGTGGGTGCAGTGTCGAACAGCACCACGCCCTCTGGCGGCTCGGTCACCTCGGTATCGGTCGTCAGCACCCCGCCGTGCTCCCGCAGATCAGCGATCAACGCGTCGGCGATCGCTTGGCTGCCGCCGACCGGTATCGGCCAGCCCACCGAGTGGCCGAGGCTGGCGAGCAGCATCCCGGCGGCCGCCGATGTGATCGACGGCAGAGGGGAAATCGTATGTGCGGCAACGCCAGTGAACAACGCCTCGGCATCGCGGCCGGCGAAGGTAGCGTTCCATGCGGAAGTACCTTGCCACGCCATTCGCAGCCCGAGCCGCAGCAGCGTCAGCGGATCCGCGGGCAGCGACCGCTTGTCGCCGAGCAGCAACTCGACCACGCTGTCGGCTCGGCGCACCAGCGGTTCCAGGAGCCGCCGCCACGACTTGCCGTCGTCGAGCCCCTCGGCGGTGCGGTCGAGATCGCGGTAGGCGATCGCAGCGGGCCGGCCGACGAACGGGTTCGCGTACGAGATTTCCGGCACTTCCAGCTTCACGCCCCGAGCGGTCAGGTCGAATTGCGCGAAGAACGGTGACCCCAGCGCCAGCGGATGCACCGCCGAGCAGACGTCGTGGGAGACGCCAGGGTAGTCGGGGTCGACGAGCGTGCGGGCGCCGCCTCCGAGTGTCGGTTGCGCCTCCAGTACCTGCACCGACAGACCAGCGCGTGCACAGACGACAGCTGCTGCCAACCCATTGGGGCCACTGCCCACCACGGTGACGTCCACCCGCCAAGTAGACCCTATTAGGCTGGCCGAGTGAGCCTGCCTGTTGTGTTGATCGCCGACAAACTCGCCGAATCGACTGTCGCCGCGCTGGGCGACGAGGTCGAGGTCCGCTGGGTCGACGGACCCAACCGGGAGAAGCTGCTGGCCGCCATCCCCGAGGCCGACGCACTGCTGGTGCGTTCGGCCACCACGGTCGACGCCGAGGTACTCAATGCCGGCACCAAGCTCAAGATCGTCGCGCGTGCCGGAGTCGGCCTGGACAACGTCGACGTCGAAGCCGCCACCGCGCGCGGCATCCTCGTCGTCAACGCGCCGACGTCGAACATCCACAGCGCCGCCGAGCATGCGATCGCGCTGCTGCTGGCGGCCGCCCGGCAGATCCCGGCAGCCGACGCCTCGCTGCGCGAACACACCTGGAAGCGCTCGTCGTTCAACGGCACGGAGGTCTTCGGTAAGACGGTCGGCGTGGTGGGACTCGGCCGCATCGGCCAGCTCGTCGCTCAGCGCCTCGCAGCGTTCGGCACCAAGGTGGTGGCCTACGACCCGTACGTGTCGCACGCGCTGGCCGCTCAGCTGGGTATCGACTTGTTGACCCTCGACGAGCTGTTGGGGGTGGCGGACTTCATTTCGGTGCATCTTCCGAAAACCCCTGAGACGGCGGGGCTCATCGGTAAGGAGGCGCTGGCGAAGACGAAGCCGGGCGTGATCATCGTCAACGCCGCGCGCGGTGGGCTGGTCGACGAACAGGCATTGGCCGAAGCCATCGCGAGCGGACATGTTCGCGGCGCCGGGCTCGACGTCTTCGCGAAAGAGCCGTGCACCGACAGCCCGCTGTTCGAGCTGCCGCAGGTCGTCGTCACGCCCCACCTCGGTGCGTCGACGGTCGAGGCGCAGGACCGCGCCGGCACCGACGTCGCCAGGAGCGTGAAGCTCGCGCTTGCAGGCGAATTCGTGCCCGATGCCGTGAACATCGGCGGCGGCGTGGTCAGCGACGAAGTCGCGCCGTGGCTGGACCTGGTGCGCAAGCTGGGACTGCTGGTCGCGGCGTTGTCGCCCGAACTGCCGGCGTCGGTATCGGTTCAGGTGCGCGGTGAGCTCGCCTCCGAAGATGTTGGGGTGCTTCGGCTTTCGGCATTGCGCGGCCTCTTCTCCGCGGTGATCGAGGATCCGGTGACGTTCGTGAACGCCCCGGCGCTGGCGGCCGAGCGCGGCGTGGAAGCAAGCATCAGCACCGCACCGGAAAGCCCCAACCACCGCAGCGTCGTGGACGTGCGTGCGGTCACCGCCGACGGTTCTGTGGTCAACGTCGCCGGAACCCTGTCGGGTCCGCAGCTGGTGGAGAAGATCGTCCAGATCAACGGCCGCAACTTCGATCTGCGGGCAGAGGGCGTGAACTTGATCATCAACTACATCGACCGGCCCGGAGCGCTGGGGCGGATCGGCACGCTGCTGGGTGAGGCGAACGTCAACATCCAGGCGGCGCAGCTGTCGGAAGACGCAGAAGGTCCGGGCGCGACGATCCTGCTGCGCCTCGACCGGCGGCCGCCCGACGAGGTGCTGTCGTCGATCGCGCCGGCCGTCGGCGCGAATCTGCTTGAGGTGGTGGACCTTTCGTGAGGCTGGCGATCATTGCCGGCGACGGGATCGGGCCGGAGGTCATTGGCGAGGCCGTCAAAGTGCTCGACGCCGTGGTTCCCGATGTCGAGAAAACGCACTACGACCTCGGCGCTCGGCGATACCACGAAACAGGTGAGGTGCTGCCGGAATCGGTGCTCGACGAATTGCGCGGTCACGACGCAATCCTGTTGGGCGCCATCGGCGATCCGTCGGTGCCCAGCGGTGTGCTCGAACGGGGGCTGCTGCTCAAGATCCGCTTCGCCCTGGACCACCACATCAATCTGCGCCCCGCACGGCTGTACCCCGGTGTGAGCAGTCCGCTGGCCAGCAAGCCGGACATCGATTTCGTGGTGGTCCGCGAGGGTACCGAAGGGCCCTACACCGGCACGGGCGGGGCGATTCGGGTCGGGACCCCGCACGAGATCGCCACGGAGGTGAGCGTCAACACCGCTTACGGTGTGCGCAGGGTGGTGCAGGACGCTTTTGCGCGGGCCGCGGGCCGCCGCAAACAACTCACTCTGGTGCACAAGAACAACGTGCTGACGTTCGCCGGTGATTTGTGGTGGCGGACGGTGCAGGAGATCGGGCAGGAGTATCCCGACGTCGAAGTGGCCTATCAGCACGTCGATTCCGCGACGATCCACCTCGTCACCGATCCCGGTCGGTTCGACGTGATCGTCACCGACAACCTGTTCGGCGACATCATCACTGATTTGGCGGCCGCTGTGTGTGGCGGCATCGGTCTAGCGGCCAGTGGCAACATCGACGCCACGCGCAAGAACCCGTCGATGTTCGAACCGGTGCACGGCAGCGCCCCCGACATCGCCGGCAAGGGGCTCGCCGACCCGACCGCCGCAGTGATGTCGATCGCGCTGCTACTCGACCACGTCGGCGAACCGGATGCTGCTGCGCGCGTGGACAAAGCGGTCGAGGGGCATTTGGCCAGCCGCGGCGACGCGACGTTCTCCACGACGGAGATCGGCGAGCGCATTCTGGCGCTGCTCTAGGAGGGTCAGCCGTTGGCTTCGGGCAGTGCCGTCGACGCCGTCTTCACCGGAACCAGGGGCAGCGCAATCAACGGAAAGATCGCGCACACTGCGAAGGCAAGGGGATAGCCGGCAGCGCTGATCAGGCCGCCGAACAGAGGTGGCGCGATGCCTGCCGTCAGCAACTGGCTGGTGTTCTGGGTGCCGAGCGCGCGGCCGCTCCAAAACGGACCGGCAATCTCGGCGATCGCGGTGAACGCCAGGCCGTTGTCGCTGACCGTGATCACCGAGGCGACGATCATCACGGCGACCGCTAGCGGAGATCTCAGGTGGTCGGTGAGGGCCAACGCCGCCATCGCGGCCGCCGCGCCGACAGCGATCGAGCGGATGGGCCGAAGCCGCGATCCCACTCGGTCCGACCAGCGGCCCGCCGCGATCCGGCCAGCAGCGCCGAGCACCTGCGCGACCGTGACCAGCACGCCTGCCGCGCCCGCCGACCAGCCACGGTCGGTCATCAGCCACACCAGCGTGAAGGTCCACACCACCACCTGCGGCACCACAAGAAGCACCGAGACCGCGTGGATGCGCCACAGGACCGAGGAGTCCCGGTAGGGGTTGGCCAGGTCGCGCTGGGCCGCGTCCTCGCGCGGGGGGCGCGGTGGGTCCAGCACGCCCACGGCGCTGACCACCGCCGAGAGCGCGCACACGACCGCGGGAAAAAGCAGGGCCGCACCGATGCCGTGGCCATGCGCAAGCCGTGGAATCACCAGTGCACCCAAGGCAACACCGAGCGGCTGTGCGGTTTGCCGGATGCCCATGGCCAGGCCGCGCTGCTCAGCGGGGAACCAGCCGACCACCAGTCGGCCACTGGCAGAGTTGCTACTCGCCGCCGCCATTCCGCCTAGCAACAGGAAAACGCCCGTGAGTACCAGCCCGTGCGATGCGGCTGCGGCGAACGAGGCGGCGGCCGTCAAGGCCGAACCGACTGTAAGGACCAGTCGCTCACCGAGGCGGTCGACCGCGTACCCCCACGCGATCAGCGTGACCACCATGCCGATGCTGGGCATCGCGGACAGCAATCCGGCGTCGGCGAGGTCGAGTCCGCGACGTTCGTGCAACGTCGGGATGAGGAATGCGACGCCGTTGATGAACACGTTGGCGAACATGGTCGACGACAACGCGATTGCGAGCATCGTCCAGCGTCGTGCGGTGCCGATCGAGTGGGTGCTCACCGGCCTATCGTCCCACCGATGTCCCATGATGTTGAATTATCTTCTTACTATGTGGGAACCAGAGGCCTGCGCAGCGCATGCTCACCCGCCGTTAGGCTGTTCGGAATGCGCCTTGGTCGAATAGCCAGCTCGGACGGCGTCGCGTTCGTCGCGATCGAAGGGCACGACGACGACGCGGTTGCACGTGAAATCGCCGAGCACCCGTTCGGCACGCCGACGTTCACGGGCCGTCAGTGGCCGCTGGCGGACGTGCGACTGCTGGCGCCGATCTTGGCCAGCAAGGTGGTCTGCATCGGGAAGAACTATGCGGCGCATATCGAGGAGATGGGCGGCGGGCAGGTCGACGACCCGATCATCTTCATGAAGCCCAATACGGCGATCATCGGACCGAATGTGCCGATCCAGCTGCCGGCGAACGCGGATCCGGTGCACTTCGAAGGTGAGCTGGCCGCCGTGATCGGGCGCCCGTGCAAGGACGTTCCCGCCGCTCGGGCCGCCGAGAACATCCTCGGGTACACCGTCGCCAACGACGTGACTGCGCGCGACCAACAACGCAAAGACGGACAGTGGACGCGCGCCAAAGGCCATGACACGTTTTGTCCCGTCGGGCCGTGGATCGCTACGGATGTCGACCCGTCAGATCTGGCGATCCGTACCGAGGTGAACGGTGAGGTCCGCCAAGACAGCCGCACGTCGTTGATGATTCACGACGTCGGGGCGATCATCGAATGGGTGTCGGCAGTGATGACTTTGCTGCCCGGTGACCTGATTTTGACCGGAACGCCCGACGGTGTGGGGCCGATCGAACACGGCGACACGGTCAGCGTGACAGTCGAAAGCATCGGGACATTGACGAATCCCGTTGTGCGCAAGGGGAAGTCATGAGCGACATGGATGCTCTTCGCGCAAGCGGTTCATCGACCCGGGTGCGTTTCTGTCCGTCGCCAACCGGGGTGCCGCATGTGGGGCTTATCCGCACCGCACTGTTCAACTGGGCTTATGCGCGCCACTGCGGCGGGGTGTTCGTGTTTCGCATCGAGGACACCGATGCCCAGCGCGACAGCGAGGAGAGTTACCTGGCGCTGCTCGAGGCGCTGCGGTGGCTTGGTTTGGATTGGGACGAAGGGCCGGAAGTTGGCGGCCCGTATGGCCCGTACCGGCAGTCCGAGCGGCTCGAGGTCTACCGCGACGTCCTGCACCGGCTGCTCGAGACGGGGGAGGCATACGAGGCTTTCTCGACCCCCGAGGAGGTCGAGGCGCGACATGTGGCTGCTGGGCGCAATCCCAAACTGGGATACGACAATTACGACCGCGACTTGACGGAGGCCCAGCGCGCGGCGTACCGCGCAGAGGGTCGGCGCCCGGTGGTGCGGTTGCGCATGCCCGACACCGAGCTCGGCTGGCACGACCTGGTGCGCGGTGAAATGTCCTATGCCGCAGGAAGTATCCCGGACTTCGCGTTGACCCGGGGCAACGGAGAACCGCTGTACACGCTGGTCAATCCGGTCGACGACGCACTGATGAAGATCACCCATGTACTGCGGGGGGAGGACCTGATGCCGTCCACCCCGCGCCAGATTGCGTTGTACCAGGCGCTGATGCGGATCGGCGTCGCAGATCGTCTGCCCGAATTCGGTCACCTGCCAACGGTTCTCGGCGAGGGCACGAAGAAGTTGTCCAAGCGCGACCCGCAGTCCAACCTGTTCGCGCACCGCGAGCGTGGCTTCATTCCGGAAGGCCTGCTGAATTACCTTGCGCTGCTGGGCTGGTCGATTGCGCCGGACCGCGACGTGTTCACGCTCGCCGAGATGGTGTCCGCGTTCGACGTCGCCGACGTCAACGCTAACCCTGCCCGGTTCGACCAGAAGAAGGCCGACGCGATCAACGCTGAGCACATCCGGCTGCTCGATCCGGATGATTTCACAGCGCAGCTGCGCCGTTTCTTCGCCGAGCGCGGATACGCACTCGGGCTGACCGACGAGCAGTTCGGTGAGGCAGCGCGACTGGTGCAGACCCGCATTGTCGTGCTGGGGGACGCGTGGGGATTGCTGAAGTTCTTGAACGACGACGCCTACGTCATCGACGAGAAGGCGGCTGCCAAGGAGCTCGGCCCGCAGGCGGGCCCGGTGCTGGACGCGGCGGTGCCTGCGCTCGATGCGGTCGGGGAGTGGTCGGTGGACGCCGTCGAGGCCGCGCTGAAGGGCGCGCTGATCGACGGCCTGGGCCTCAAGCCGCGGAAGGCGTTCGGGCCGATCAGGGTGGCGGTGACCGGCTCGACGATCAGCCCGCCGCTGTTCGAGTCGCTGGTGCTGTTAGGGCGTGAGCGCAGCCTCGAGCGGTTGCGCGACGCCCGGGGCCTCGTGGCCAGTGCCGGGGAATGAGAGGGCGAGCTCAGATGTTTGATAACCTGCACGTCGGCCCGTAATTGCCGGTCGGCTTCGTCTATTAGGGCGCTGACCAGCGATAATGGCCACCATTGGGGTATGGTGTAATTGGCAACACAGCTGATTCTGGTTCAGCCGTTCTAGGTTCGAGTCCTGGTACCCCAGCTCGTCGCGGATTAGTGTCCGCGTCGGTGCGTCGGTTATGCTGGCAACCCGGTTTGTTCACGGCCCCGTCGTCTAGCGGCCTAGGACGCCGCCCTCTCACGGCGGTAGCGTGGGTTCGAATCCCATCGGGGCTACAAATGCGGTGTTGCCGTCAGCGGCCATAGCATGACCGTCTGACATTTCCGCTGCTCCGAATCGTCCTTCACCGCAGGTCATTTCGGCTGTGGACAAGTAGCTGCTGCTGTCGGACTGAAGCGATAACATTCGCTCATGTGTTCGAATACGGTGGTTGCGGTGTTGGACCGGCTGGAAGCCGCGGCCGACGCATTGGCGGGGCTGTCGTTCGACGCGTTGCGGAGCTCGACTGTGTGGCGGTCATAGAGCGGCTCACGACAATCATCCGCAAGTGCTCGGCACCTCAGTACGAACTGATCAACCAGCTGCTGAGCGCGCTGTGCCGTCCGATATCGGCGGGCCGCTGGCGCGGGTGCTGGCTGACCGGCTCAGAATCCGGCCCTCGGCGGCGCGGCGGATGATCGCCGAAGCCGCACGGGTGGAGCATCGGCGCACGATCACCGGTGAGCGGCTCGCGCCGCGCTGGCCCACCACCGCAGGCCAGGTGCGGGCAGGGACGATCGGTCAAGAGCATCTGGCGGTGATCCGTCAGTTCTTTCACGAGTTGCCGGGCGCCTATCCGGCCGAGGCGCGAGAACATGACGAGGCCATGTTGGGGGCGATGGACGCCGACTTGCGGCCCGATCAGTTGCAGAAGGCAGCGGAGCGGGTGGCGGCGCTGATAAACCCCGACGGCCATTTCTCCGAAGCCGACCGCGCCCGCAAGCGCGGCTTCCGGTGGGGGCCACAACGATGCGACGGGATGACCAAGGGCACGCTCGTCGCTGATCCGCAACTGCGTGCAACGTTGGATGCGGTGATCGCCAAGCTCGGCGCACACACCGACCACAGGCTCCACGACGAAGGCTGGAGCGCCCACCTCAACGACAACGGCATCGTCGAATGGACGCCCCCGCCACACCTGCGCCGAAAACCCGTCACCAACAATTACTTTCATCCCCTTCGCTATCTCGAAGGAGAAAACGATGACGATCCGTAGGCGTGAAATCGCGATCCGAGATCAGAGCCGACGATTGACTGCTACGCGTTCGGTGCCGTCGATCCGGCCAGCGGCATTGGAGGCATCCCCAGCTTCCGGTGATCCCATGAGCGAACGCGCTTGACAGCCAACCGAATTGCGATTCGCTTGTTCATCATCATGTCCACCGCCGGCTTCACCTCGTCGGTGTACGGGCCGGTGTAGCGTTCCCAGACACTGACGCCGACGCGGAAGATCGCGTCCGGATCGTCGACGATTTCGCCGGTGCCTTCGAACGACACGCCACGCAGCGTGTCGTACGTGTCGCCGTCCTCCAACAGAAACGTGATGCGGGGATCGCGGCGCACATTGACAGCCTTCTGCGACTTGGCTTTCGTCTCGAACCAGATCTCGCCGTCGACGACGCCGTACCACATCGCCGTCAGGTGCGGTTGTCCGTCGCGTCCGATGGTGGCCAGCGTTCCACTACGGCTCTTGGCGACGAACTCGTCGATCTCGGCCTGCGACATCACAATCTGCGCCCGTTGGTTAGTGCCCATGGCGGTCAGTCTGTCAGGCGATCAGAGCCGCCGCGTCAGCGCCTCGGAGGCGGCCAGAAGATCGGCGGCCCAGCGTGCGCCGGGCCGCCGCCCCATTCGGTCGATCGGGCCGGACACCGACACAGCAGCAATGACGTTGCCCCGGCCGTCGCGCACGGGTGCCGAAACACTGGCCACCCCCGGCTCGCGTTCGGCCACACTTTGCGCCCACCCGCGGCGGCGGACCTCAGCCAGGGTCCGCTCGGTGAACTTCGCCGACGGCAGCACCGCCTGCTGGGTGGCCGCATCGCTGTATGCCAACAAGACCTTCGCCCCGGAGCCTGCGGTCATGGGCAGCCGTGTGCCCACCGGAACCGTGTCGCGCAGCCCCGCAGGCGGTTCCATCGCGGCGACGCACACCCGCCAGGTTCCCTCGCGCCG
This sequence comes from Mycobacterium sp. NGS19, assembly GCF_059813155.1. Classification (NCBI taxonomy): domain Bacteria; kingdom Bacillati; phylum Actinomycetota; class Actinomycetes; order Mycobacteriales; family Mycobacteriaceae; genus Mycobacterium; species Mycobacterium sp. NGS19. Next base: position 246,195 of record NZ_JCALEB010000003.1, on the reverse strand, counting down.
GTACAGCTGCACGCTCTCGCCGGTGAGCTCGCGCAGCCGCGGCAGCACTGCCGCACCAGCGGCGACAAGCGGATCCGCCGCCTGCCCTGCCAACTCGCTCAGCGCGGGGCCCAGTCGCCACCGGCCCTGGCCATCGCGGGCAAGCAGCCGATGCTTTTCCAAGCCGGCGGCCAGTCGGTGAGCTGTCGCGCGCGGCAGCCCGGTGCGTTCGCACAACTCCGCCAGCCCGCACGGGGCATCCGCCACGGTGTGCAAGACCCCCACCGCTTTGTCGAGCACTCCGATGCCGCTATCCTGTCTCATATTGAGATACTAACGTCCCAGATTGTGAGATAGCTAGTCATGAGCCCTGATCGCCCGCGCACGATGGCAGAGAAGGTGTGGGACGCGCACGTCGTCGCCCGTGGATCGGGCAGTGGCGCCTCGCGCGAGCCCGACCTGATCTACATCGACATGCATTTCATCCACGAGGTCACCAGCCCGCAGGCTTTCGACGGGCTACGTCTTGCCGGACGAAAGGTGCGGCGGCCGGATCTGACGATCGCGACCGAGGACCACAATGTGCCGACGGTCGACATCGACAAGCCGATTGCCGACCCCGTCTCGCGCACTCAAGTGGAGACGTTGCGCCGCAACTGCGCTGAATTCGGCATCCGCCTGCATCCGATGGGAGATGCCGAGCAAGGCATCGTCCACGTCATCGGTCCGCAACTCGGTCTCACGCAGCCCGGCATGACGATCGTCTGCGGCGACAGCCACACGTCCACGCACGGCGCCTTCGGCGCGTTGGCCATGGGCATCGGCACATCGGAAGTCGAACACGTTCTGGCTACGCAGACTTTGCCGTTGCGGCCGTTCAAGACAATGGCGGTGAATGTCGACGGCCAGCTGCCGCCCGGTGTTTCCGCCAAAGACATCATCTTGGCGGTGATCGCCAAGATCGGAACGGGTGGCGGCCAGGGATACGTCATCGAATACCGGGGCAGCACCATCGAATCGCTGTCGATGGAAGCCCGGATGACCATCTGCAACATGAGCATCGAGGCCGGCGCACGCGCAGGCATGGTGGCACCCGACCAGACGACCTACGACTATCTGCGCGGCCGCCCGCATGCGCCGTCTGGCGACCAGTGGGATCTCGCGGTCGCCGAATGGGACCGGCTGCGCACCGACGACGGCGCCGAGTTCGACACCGAGGTGTACATCGACGCTTCCACGTTGAGCCCGTTTGTCACCTGGGGTACCAATCCCGGCCAAGGCGTTCCCCTGTCGGAGGCAGTGCCCGACCCGGAGTTGATGACCGACGAGGACCAGCGCCGCGACGCGGAAAAAGCGTTGACGTACATGGACCTTCGCCCCGGTACGCCAATGCGCGACATCGCCGTCGACGCGGTGTTCGTCGGGTCCTGCACGAACGGGCGAATCGAAGATCTGCGCGTGGTCGCCGACGTGTTGCGCGGCCGGAAAGTCGCCGACGGCGTTCGGATGCTCGTGGTGCCAGGTTCCATGCGGGTGCGCGCGCAAGCCGAATCCGAAGGACTGCACGAGATATTCACCGCTGCCGGAGCGGAGTGGCGTCAGGCCGGCTGCTCGATGTGTCTGGGCATGAACCCGGATCAGCTCGGGCCCGGCGAGCGGTGCGCGTCGACGTCGAACCGCAATTTCGAGGGCCGCCAAGGCAAGGGTGGCCGGACACATTTGGTCTCACCGGCGGTTGCCGCCGCAACCGCCGTCCGCGGCAGATTGTCCGCCCCCGCGGACCTGAACTGAATTCTGAGGAGATCAGCCAATGAAAGCGTTTCGTACCCACACCGGGATCGGAGTTCCGCTGCGGCGGTCCAACGTTGACACCGACCAGATCATCCCCGCGGTGTATCTGAAACGAGTCACCCGAACCGGATTCGACGACGGCTTGTTCGCCGCCTGGCGCAACGATCCCAATTTCGTATTGAACATCGCACCGTTCGACAAGGGGTCGGTGTTGGTGGCCGGCCCCGACTTCGGCACGGGTTCGTCCCGCGAGCATGCGGTGTGGGCTCTGATGGACTACGGCTTCCGGGTGGTGATCTCGTCGCGATTCGCCGATATTTTCCGCGGCAATGCGGGTAAGGCTGGCTTGCTGGCAGCCGAAGTCGCCCAGCCGGATGTCGAACTGCTCTGGAAGCTGATCGAGCAGAATCCGGGCTTGGAAATCACTGTCAATCTTCAAGATCGGACAGTGGCAGCAGCAACCGTGGTGGTGCCGTTCACGATTGACGACTACACCGCCTGGCGGCTGCTCGAAGGACTCGACGATATAGGCCTTACGCTGCGGAAAGTCGATCAGATCGAAGCCTTCGAAGCGGCTCGGCCGGCGTGGAAACCAACCACGTCGGCGGCGATCTGAGCGATCAAGATCGGCCAAATCGGCGGCGTCGCCCGCCGTTTCGGCGCCTTCCGACCACCTGCCAAGCGCGGCAAGCGGATTGCGGATAATTCGTCCGAATTTGCCTGAAATTGCGCGTGGCTCTTGGAAATCAGCAGGTCGAGGGTTTACCGTGTCCTCTAGTCGGTCCAGATTGGGACCGCTGGCTTCGGAGGGTATGCATGAACAAGGCAGAGCTCATCGACGAACTGACAAAGAAATTGAGCTCGGATCGTCGCCACGCGACAGAGGCCGTGGAAGGTGTCGTCGACAGCATCGTGCGCGCGGTGCAGAAGGGCGAAAGCGTCACCATTACCGGTTTCGGTGTATTCGAACAGCGTCGCCGCGCGGCGCGCGTCGCGCGCAATCCGCGCACCGGTGAAACGGTCAAAGTGAAGCCGACTTCTGTTCCGGCTTTCCGTCCCGGCGCACAGTTCAAGGCGATTGTGTCTGGCGCACAGCGACTCCCGGCCGAAGGTCCGGCGGTGAAGCGCGGATCGAGTGGAGGCGGTCGCTCGGGCAGGAAGGCTGCCGCGTCGAAGGCAACCAAGCGTGCGCCAGCCAAGAAGGCCACGGCGAAGAAGGCGGCCAAGAAGGCGCCGGCCAAGAAGGCCGCAACCAAGCGGACCGCTACTAAGTCGGCCGCCAAGAAGACCACCGCGACGAAGGCGGGGACCAAGCGGACGGCCACCAAGTCGGCCGCCAAGAAGAGCCCCGCAAAGAAGACTGCTGCGAAGTCAACCGCGCGCAAGGCCACCACCAAGCGGGCGGCCACCAAGGCGCCGGCCAAGAAGACTGCGGCCAAGAAGGCTCCGGCCAAGCGCGGCCGCAAGTAAATTCACCGACGCTGACCGCCGCGGGTGCGAAACACCCGCGGCGGTTTTGCGTTGCCGGCAGCTGCGTGCCGTCAGTGCGGCGCTGGGCTCGGGATGTGGTCAGCGGCGACGAGCTTGCCGCCGTGCAGCGACAGCACCCACGTACTGCCCTTGGCGTTTCGGCTCTTGGCCGGCCGGATCCCGTCGCGCTCACACCACCACTGGATGAGGTCCGGAATGACCTTTCCTTGACTGCAAATCACCGGAGTGCCGTCCTGCTCGACGATTTCCAGTACGCGCCGACGCGCTTTGTCGCGATCATGCCAATAGGCTTCTTCGGTCAGCGTGGGCTCTGCGGCGATTTCGGTGTGCAGCTCGTCGGCAAGGGGTGCAACGGTCTGGATGCATCGAGCACGATCCGCGGCGTACACCGAGGTGGGGCCGAACGCGAGCAGCTGGCCTACCAGTAATTCGGCTTGCGCGCGACCGTGCTTGTCCAGCGGCCGCTTTCGGTCGTCACCCTTGTACCGCTTTTTGCTGCCCGCTGTGCCGTGGCGGACAATCAGCACTGTCTTCGTGTCCGGGGGCCGCTCGCCGAAGCGCCGCAGAATTTTCCGGTCATGGGGATAGGACACCTTGCCCATCGCGTCGGTCGCCGACAGCCACACGAGGTCGTCGACTTCGCCGTTGGGCGTGAAGTGCCCGCCCAGACCACGCGCGGCCCAGTACCGCACGCGTTTGATGCCCTGGTCGATCGGATAGCGCACCGTGCCCAGTGCGCGCCCCAGATGAGCGAGTTGGCCCGTCTCCTCGAAGACTTCGCGCACCGCTGCCGCCGGTTCGGTCTCACCCGGATCCAATTTGCCCTTGGGCAGGGACCAGTCGTCATAGCGGGGCCGGTGGATCAATGCCACTTCGATGTCCGCAGAGCCGTCGACAAAACGCCACAGCACCGCACCGGCTGCACGAATCGGTTTTGCCATCAGGGATGCCGGTGCCGCTCCATCAGCGAGACCTGGTGATCACGCACGCTATGACCTGCCTGAGGTGCCGCAGTCCATTGACCGTCGGATCCGAGTTCCCAGCAGCGCGTCGACGGATCCAGCGCCGAGGTGAAGATGTCGTTGAGTTGGGCGGTCAACTTGGGGTCCTTGACCTGAGCCAGCACCTCGATGCGCCGGTCGAGATTGCGGTGCATCATGTCGGCGCTGCCGATCCAGTACTCGTCGATTGCATTGAAGTGGAAGATACGTGAGTGTTCGAGGAAGCGGCCCAGAATTGAACGCACGCTGATGTTTTCGGAGTAACCGGCAGCCCCTGGCCGCAATGCGCAAATGCCGCGGACCACCACCTCGACGCGCACGCCGGCCCGCGATGCCCGGTACAGCGCATCGATCACCTGCTCGTCGACAAGCGCATTGGCTTTGAGCCGGATTCGGCCCTGCGCACCCGCGCGCATGGCGTCGACTTCACGCTCGATCCGCTCGATGATCCCTTTTCGCACCCCATATGGCGCGACCAAGAGGTTGCGGTACGACACCTTGCGCGAGTATCCGGTCAGCGAGTTGAACAGGTCGGTCAAGTCTGCGCCGATGTCGGGTGCGGCAGTGAGCAGACCGATGTCCTCATACAGCCGTGCGGTTTTCGGGTTGTAGTTGCCGGTGCCGACGTGACAGTAGCGCCGGATGACCGATCCCTCGCGGCGCACTACGAGGCAGGTCTTGCAGTGCGTCTTCAATCCGATGAGTCCGTACACCACGTGCACGCCCGCCTGCTCCAGCGTGCGGGCCCATTTGATGTTGGCCTGCTCGTCGAACCTGGCTTTCAGCTCGACCAGCGCCACCACCTGCTTGCCGGCTTCCGCGGCATCGATCAACGCGTTGACTATCGGTGAATCACCTGACGTGCGGTACAGAGTTTGCTTGATGGCCAACACATTCGGATCCGCGGCCGCCTGTTCGATGAAGCGCTGCACGCTGGTGGAAAACGAGTCGTACGGGTGATGCACCAGCACGTCGCCGTCGCGCAGAGTGGAGAAAATGCTCTTGGGTGTTTCGCGTTCACCGAACGCCGGGTGCGTCGCCGGGACGAACGGAGGGTCTTTGAGCGCCGGGCGATCGACGCCGTAGATCTGCCACAGCGACGACAAATCCAGCAGGCCTGGAACTTCGATCACGTCGCCCGGGTCGACTTCGAGCTCACGCAATAGCAACTCGAGCATGTGCTCGGTCATGTCGTCCGAGACTTCCAACCGCACCGGGGAACCGAACCGCCGCCGGGCCAGCTCGCGCTCGAGGGCCTGCAGCAGGTCTTCGTCGCGGTCCTCTTCGACCTCGAAATCAGCGTTGCGAGTGATGCGGAACGCGTGGTGCTCGACGATTTCCATGCCTGGGAACAGCACAGTCAGGAATGCCGCGATCAGCTCTTCCATCGGCAGGAAACGCACGGCGCCGTCGACGCCGCGGCGGCTGCCCAATTCGACGAACCGGTCGACGTTGTCGGGCACTTTGACTCGCGCGAAGTGTTGGCCGCCGTCCTCGGGATGCTTGACAGTGATCGCCAAGTTGAGGCTTAGGCCGCTGACGAACGGGAAGGGGTGTGCGGGGTCGACCGCCAGCGGCGTCAGCACCGGGAAGACTTGTTCGTGGAAGTAGGTGGACAACTCGGCGCGCTCGACGTCGTCGAGGTCGTCCCACGTGACGATGACGATGCCCTCTTCGGCGAGCGCCGGGCGGACCGAGTCCAAGAACACTCTGGCGTGACGGATCGCGAGTTGCTGGGTGCGTTCGCCGATCCGTCGCAGCTGTTCCCGCGGCGACAGCCCGTCGGCCGAGCGAACGGACAGTCCCATTTCGTCGCGGCGTTTGAGCCCGGCCACTCGCACCATGTAGAACTCGTCGAGGTTGGACGCGAAGATCGCCAGGAACTTGGCGCGTTCGAGCAGGGGCAGCGACGTGTCGTCGGCCAACGCGAGGACACGGCCGTTGAAGTCCAGCCAGCTCAGTTCTCGGTTGAGGTACCGGTCGTCGGGCAGGGCATCGACGACCTCTTCCGCGGTGGCCGCCGGCGGCGCCTCCGGGGCTGAGTCAACCGCGCCAGGCCTGGCAGCGGAGCGCCACTGTGTTTCTGGCGCACTGACGTCGGCTTCGGTTTCAGTCACCCTGTCGATCATTCCTCATCGGCGGCCGGACGGGCTACTCACCGCCGAAGAAGTGACGATCGGCAACTCGCTGTCCTATTTCCGTTCACCTGCACAGTGCGATCGCTCGAGCGGTGGCCGGACCCACCCCGAGTCGACGGGCCGCTTGTAAGTCGTCGGGAGTGTCGATGTCGCAGCGCAATCCGGGCCATGCGCCGGTCAGCTCGATTGCACCCGAATCACGGTGCCGCCGAGCCGAATCCGCGCCGAAGGCCGGTTTCAGCGCGGTGCCGAAGGCAAACAGCGCCACCGTTCCGCTGCCGTGCCGGTCGGCGACGAAGCTTCGTCGATGTGCGCGTGCCGCGGCGATCGCCTGGCCGAGCTCCTGGGTTTGCAGCGCGGGCAAATCCCCTTGCAACACAACCTTGTTCGGCGGCGGAGTCGATGAGTCCGCGATCACCGATTCGGCGGCGAGGATCGCGTTGTTGAGCGGGTCCGGGTGGCCGGGCGGTGTGGGATCGGCCAGAGTGTGTGCGCCGAGCTGCCGCGCCGCCTCCGCGACCACGTCATCCGGCGTCACCACCGTCAAGGTCGCCAGCGAAGGCTCCTTCGCCGCCGCGGTGATGGTATCGAGCAGCATTGCCAGCACCACCCGCTCGCGGGTCTGCGCCGAGAAGACCGGTGCCAGCCGGGTCTTGGCCACCGCGAGCCGCTTGACGGCGATGATCAGACCGACGTCACCGCCCATAGTGGTCATCCTGCCAGCCGGGGATGTGCGGTTAGGGTAAGGCGGTGGGGACGGAGCGACCGACTTGTGACGTCGCGGTGATGGGGGCGGGTGCTTGGGGCAGCGCGCTGGCGCAAGTGCTCGCCGATGCCGGCAATTCGGTGACGGTGTGGGCACGACGCCCCGACATCGCCGACGAGATCAACTCCGAACATCGCAACCGCCGCTACCTGGGCAACGCGAAGTTGCCGACGGATGTGCGGGCGACCGCCGATCCGGCCAAGGCGCTGACCGGTGCGACGACTGTGCTGCTGGCGGTGCCGGCACAGGTGTTGCGTGCCAACTTGTCGGAATGGACGGGTCTGATCGAAGCAGACGCGACACTTGTCAGCCTGGCCAAGGGCATCGAGATGGACACCTTGATGCGGATGAGTCAGGTTGTGGTGCAGGTGACGGGCGCAGACCCGTCGCGTGTCGCGGTGCTGTCGGGACCGAACCTGGCCAGCGAGATCGTCGAGCGCCAACCTGCGGCGACCGTGATCGCATGCAGCGATTCCGGCCGCGCGGTGGCAGTGCAGCGAATGCTGAGCGCCGGCTATTTCCGGCCGTACACCAACGCCGACGTGATAGGCGTCGAGATCGGTGGTGCGTGCAAGAACGTCATCGCGCTTGCGTGCGGTATGGCGGCCGGGGTGGGGTTGGGCGAGAACACGGCCGCGGCGATCATCACTCGCGGCCTGGCCGAGATCATGCGCTTGGGCATCGCGGTCGGCGCGAAGCCGGCGACTTTGGCGGGCCTGGCCGGTGTGGGTGATCTGGTGGCTACCTGTACGTCGCCGTACTCGCGCAACCGCACCTTCGGCGAGCGGCTGGGTCGCGGCGGCACCATGGAGTCGGCCATGGAGGCGGCCGCCGGGCACGTCGCCGAGGGCGTGACATCGTGCCAATCGGTGTTGGCGCTGGCGTCGAGCTATGACGTCGAAATGCCGTTGACCGACGCGGTGAATCAGGTGTGCCACCACGGTCTTTCTGTGCACGACGCGATGGCGCTGTTGCTCGGGCGGCGCACCCGGCCGGAGTGAGCGACGGTGTCGGCCTCGTACGGTGACTCCACTCGCTGTGTGAAAGCCGTTGAAGCACAGTCGGTTCCAGGCCAGCCGCTGGGACCGGCGCCGGTGCCGGCATCTGCGTATCACCTTTCACCAGACGAATCAGACGAGTTCGACACTTACGGTCGCGCGTCCAATCCCACGTGGCGGCAACTGGAGTCAGCGATCGCGCGGCTTGAAGGTGCGGCGCAGGCGTTGGTATTCGGCTCGGGCATGGCGGCGATCACCGCGGTGCTGCGCGTATTGGCACGGCCCGGCGAGGTGCTCGTGGTGCCCGCCGACGGCTACTATCAGGTGCGCCGATATGCGGCGGAATACCTTGCCACACAAGGTGTCACGGTACGCCAAGCGGCGTCGGATCAGATGCACGACGCGGCCGTCGACGCCGACGTGGTGCTGGCCGAGTCGCCGGTCAATCCGCTTCTCGATGTCGTGGACCTGCACCGGTTGGCGACGATCTGCCGGGGCCGCGGTGCGACGCTGGTCGTCGACAACACCACCGCGACACCTTTGGGTCAGCAGCCGCTGGCGCTGGGCGCAGATGTGGTGGTGGCCAGCGCGACGAAGTCTCTGGCCGGACACAGCGACGTTGTCGCCGGATATGTGGCGGGCAGCCGGCCGGAGATTCTTGCGGCGGTGGCCGGAGAGCGTCTGCTGAGCGGGCCGATTCTCGGTGCGTTCGACGCCTGGCTGGTGTTGCGCAGTCTGGGCACCGCCGGTCTGCGGTTCGAACGCCAGTGCCGCAACGCCGAAGCGCTGGCCGCTGCGCTGCGATCTCACCCCGCAGTCCGCTCGGTGCGGTACCCCGGCCTTTCCGACGATCCCGCCTATCCGACTGCCTCCCGGCAGATGCGCCGCTTCGGCGGGGTCCTTGCGTTCGAACTGGCCGACGCCGCCGCGGTGCACCGGCTGGTGTCGCGCAGTGATCTGCTGGTTGCCGCGACGAGCTTCGGCGGCATCCACACATCGGTCGACCGACGCGCGCGCTGGGGCGACCCGGTGCCCGACGGATTCGTGCGGCTGTCGGCGGGCATCGAGGACACCGACGACCTGGTGGCCGACGTGGAAGGCGCGCTGTGAGCGGCTGCCGGCCGTGCGACCGGTAGCCTCTCTAGCTTGTGACTGCCAGCAAGGGCCGCCGCGTGCGCGTCGCCGTGATCTACGGCGGACGCAGCAACGAGCATCAAATCTCGTGCGTGTCGGCCGGCAGCATCCTGCGCCACCTCGACCCGGGCAGGTTCGACATCGTGCCGGTCGGTATCACACGTGACGGCACGTGGCTGCTGACCGGCGCGGATCCCGACCGCCTGGTGATCAAGGACCGCCAGCTTCCCGAGGTCACGGCGTCGTCGGGAGTCAAGGTCGCGTTCGGCGAGGCGCTGACGTCCGTCGACGTCGTCTTTCCGGTCCTGCACGGCCCGTACGGGGAGGACGGCACCATCCAAGGGCTGCTGGAGCTGGCCGGTGTGCCCTACGTCGGGGCGGGCGTGTTCGCCAGCGCGGCCGGCATGGACAAGGAATTCACCAAGAAACTGTTGGCCGCCGACGGATTGCCCATCGGCGACTATGCGGTGCTGCGGGCACGGCACAGCTCGTTGACCGAGCAGGACAAGGAGCGGCTGGGTCTGCCTGTGTTCGTCAAACCGGCCCGCGCCGGCTCTTCGCTCGGCGTGAGCCGGGTGACGAGCTGGGACCAACTGCCCGCAGCCATTGCCGAGGCCCGTCGGCACGACCCAAAAGTGTTGGTGGAGAAGGCAATTGTGGGTCGCGAGTTGGAATGCGGCGTGCTCGAGTGGCCGGACGGCACGGTCGGTGCCAGCGCGGTGGGGGAGATCCGCGTTCAGGGGGTACGCGACCGCGAGGACGGCTTCTACGATTTCGTCACCAAATACCTCGACGACGTCGCCGAACTCGACGTCCCCGCGAAGATCGACGACCACGTCGCCGATCAGGTTCGGGTGCTCGCCCGTCGGGCATTCGACGCAATCGACTGCCAGGGTCTGGCTCGTGTCGACTTCTTCCTGACCGAGACGGGGCCGCTGGTCAACGAGCTCAACACGATGCCGGGTTTCACGACGATCTCGATGTATCCGCTGATGTGGGCGGCCGCCGGGGTCGACTATCCGACGCTGTTGTCCGCGATGGTCGACACCGCGCTGGCCCGCGGTGTCGGCTTGCGTTGACTGTCGCTGCGCCCCGTCTACCGCGGCGGCCCTGGACGGATCGGCACGGCGGGCAGTTTGGCGGCAATTACGTCGGACATCTCTTGGATCGGTGTGGCGCCGGTGCCCTCTGGGACGGTGAGGGCGACATAGACGGGGCGATCGACCACGAACCACGTGCTGCGGCCGGTGCCCGGTTCGGCCACCCGGAACCATTGCACGGTGTTGACGGTGTTGATGGTCGCACCGACGACGAAGTCCGCGGGCTGGCCGACCCCGCAGCGCAACAGGATCGGCTCGGCGTCGGATTCCGAACGCCACGCCGCGGTGGCCGGCGGCACGGGGTTGGCCGGGGTGGTCCGCTGGTAGTCGCCGAGTCGCTGGGGCAGCGCGTTCATCAATGTCGCGCATTCGGGACTGTTCGCCTGGGGAACCGGGACGGCGGGAATCAGCAGCGGTCGCGGCTGCGCTGTGCGCGCCTGCCAGACCGCGATCACCAGCACCGCGACCGCGGCTGCCACGGCCACACCGACCGCTGCCAGCAGCCATGCCCGCGGCGGCCCGTCCCTCAGGTGGGCCAACTTAGCGTGAACGCTTCGACCACCCGCGACTCTCCTCTTCGTCGGCCGCATCTGCGCAATACACTGGCCGGTGCCCCGGGCCCGGCAGAGGTCAAAGCTACCGCAGGCAAGGCCGGCGTTCAGCGGATGGAGAGTGCGACGTGAGCGACGATCCGACGCTGGCCGACCTGGGGGAGTTCTCGGTGATCGACCGCCTGCTCGTCGGTCGCGGACAGCTTCCACACACGCTGCTGGGGCCCGGCGACGACGCGGCAGTGCTGGCCGCCCCAGACGGCCGGGTGGTGGTCTCCACCGACATGCTCGTCGAGTCGAGGCACTTTCGTCGCGACTGGTCGAGTCCGCGTGACATCGGCCGAAAAGCGATCGCCCAAAACGCTTCTGACATCGAGGCCATGGGTGCCGCCGTAACCGGGTTCGTGGTGGCGTTCGGCGCGCCGGCCCACACGTCGGCAGCTGCGGTCGCTGAGCTCGCCGACGGCATGAGGGAGGAAGCCCGCCGCGTCGGAGCCGGCATTGTGGGCGGCGATCTCGTGAGCGCCCCGCAGTGGGTGGTGTCCGTGACCGTGCTCGGCGATCTTCGCGGCCGCCCGCCGGTGACCCGCAGTGGCGCGGCGGCCGGTTCGGTGGTCGGGGTGTGCGGCGAGCTGGGCCGTTCGGCCGCAGGATTTGCGTTGTGCGAGTTGAACTTTCCCGGCTTTCACGAGTTGCGGCGCCGGCATCTGGTGCCCCAGCCGCCCTACGGTCAAGGCCTGGTTGCGGCAAAAGCCGGCGCCTCGGCGATGACCGACGTATCAGACGGGCTCGTCGCCGATCTGCGTCACGTCGCACATGCGTCCGGAGTCGGCATCGAGTTGTCGACGACTGCGCTGGCATCCGACTACGACGCGCTACTGGAGGCCGCCCAGGTGGTCGGCGCCGATGTGTGGTCGTGGGTGCTCGGCGGCGGGGAGGACCACGCATTGGTCGCGGTGTTCGACGGCCGTGTCCCGGACGGATGGCGGGTGATCGGCACCGTGGTCGACGGGCCGCCCCGGGTTCTGGTCGACGGTGCCGATTGGCGCGGACACGCGGGCTGGCAATCGTTTCAATAGCCATCGGGAGCCATCGGGAGCCATCGGGCCGTCTACCGTGACGCCGTGACCGTGTTCGCCATTGCTGCACTGAAGATCACCGATCGCACCGCCTACGACCGGTATCAAGCAAGGTTCATGGAGGTCTTCCGCCGTCATCCTGGAACCCTGCTGGCTGCCGACGAGTCGCCGCGTCTGGTCGAGGGCACCGCGGACTGCGACAAGGTGGTGCTGATGTCGTTCCCCGACGAGACGGACTTCCGGGCATGGGCCGAATCGCCGGAATACGTCGAGATCTCGCAGGATCGCCACGCTGGCGCCGACACGGTGGTCCTTCTGGTAAAAGGGCTGGCGTAACTTTGACGGCCGTGACGGCACGCCCGCTGAAGGAACTCGTCGACGAGGGCTGGGCGCAGGCGCTCGAGCCGGTGGCGGATCAAGTGGCGGCGATGGGCGAGTTCCTGCGCGCTGAGCTGGCGGCCGGTCGACGTTACCTGCCCGCTGGGCGAAATGTGTTGCGGGCCTTTACTTTTCCCTTCGAAAAGGTCCGTGTACTGATCGTCGGGCAGGATCCGTATCCGACGCCTGGGCATGCTGTCGGCTTGAGCTTCTCCGTGGCTGCGGAGGTCCGACCGCTACCGCGCAGTCTGGAGAACATCTTCGCCGAGTACAGCGCCGATCTGGGCTATCCGGCGCCGTCGAACGGCGATTTGACGCCGTGGGCCGAGCGCGGAGTGTTGCTGCTGAACAGGGTGCTGACGGTGCGGCCGGGAAACCCGGCATCGCATCGCGGCAAGGGTTGGGAAGTGGTCACCGAATGCGCGATCCGGGCGCTGGCGGCGCGCCCGCAGCCGCTGGTGGCGATCTTGTGGGGTCGAGACGCGGCGACACTGAAGCCGATGCTGGCCGAAGGTGGATCCCGGGTGGCGACCATCGACTCGGCCCATCCGTCGCCGCTGTCGGCGCATCGAGGATTTCTGGGCTCGCGACCGTTCAGCCGAGCGAACGCCCTGTTGGCCGAACTGGGCGGCGAACCCGTGGACTGGCGACTGCCGTGAGCGTCAGGCGCAGACGACTGTTGTAAGCGTCAGCCGCGGACGACCTTGCCGGCCTTCAGACAGGACGTGCACACGTTCAGCCGCTGCTTGTTGCCACCGGGGCGGTCAACGGCGCGCACGGTCTGGATGTTGGGATTCCAGCGACGGCTGGTCCGGCGGTGCGAGTGCGACACCGACTTGCCGAAGCCCGGACGCTTCCCGCAGATATCGCAGACGGCAGCCATAGCAGAAACTCCATTCGGATCGTTACGTCTGTGTCGTCGCGCTGGCCAGCAACTGCAGAGCAGGTGACGTCGACAACCGCACCAGGATACCGGCCACCCCGATGATCACCAAAAACGCGGCAGGCGCAACCGTCGCGGGCCTGTCGGCCCGACTGGCTAGGCTCGCAACGAGTGCGCCGCGCGAGGAGGTGTGATGTCGGGTCGGCGGTTGGATGCATCCGGCCTGCTCGACTGGGCACACGCGGCGGTCGGCGGTCTGGTGGTGCACGCCGAGGAGATCAACCGGCTCAACGTGTTCCCGGTCGCGGATGCCGACACCGGGACGAACATGCTGTTCACCATGCGTGCCGCGCTGGCTGAAGCCGAGCGGCACGCGAAGAGGTCCGGCGACGTGAGCCAGGTTGCGGCGGCCTTGGCCCGCGGCGCACTGCATGGCGCCCGCGGCAACTCGGGGGTCATCCTGTCCCAGATCCTGCGGGCACTGGCCGACGTCACGGCGTCTGCGGCGGCCGACACGGAAAATCAGCTCGCGGACGTCAGCCCGGCGCTCTTCGGCGCGGTCCTGCGCCACGCCGTCGTGCTGGTCGTCGGATCGATGGGCGAGGAGGTGCAGGGCACCATCGTTTCGGTGCTGCAGGCGGCTGCTGCCCGGGCCGAACACTGCGCCGCCGACGGCGACGACCTGCCCGGCACTGTGCTCGCCGCGGCGGATGCGGCCGTCGTCGCGCTCGAGAAGACCCCTGAACAGCTCGGCGTGCTCGCCCAGTGCGGAGTCGTGGACGCCGGCGGGCGCGGGCTGCTGGTGCTGCTCGATGCGTTGGCCGCGGTGCTCACCGGGCAGACGCCGTCTCGCGGCGAGTACGTTCCGTCGCCGCCGGCAGAGCGGGCCACCGTGGAACCGAATGCCGACGCGCGCCCGCCTCACTACGAGGTGATGTATCACATCGACGCCAGCGCCGAGCGAATCGACGGGCTGCGCAAACGGCTGGAACAGCTGGGTGATTCGGTGGCCATCGCGGGCGACGGGGGCGACCGCTACTCGGTGCACCTCCACGCCGACGACGCTGGGGCGGCGGTCGAGGCCGGGCTTGCGGTCGGCACGCCGCGTGAGATCCAGATCTCCACGCTGCGCGGGGGCGCCGCGCCCAGCCGGTGGGTGCGGCGTCGGGCGGTGCTCGCGGTCGTCGACGGTGACGGTGCCGCGCAGCTGTTCGCCGACGAAGGCGCCCACGTGCTTCGGTGCGCCGACGACAAGAAGGACCCGTCGGCGTCGATCAGCGCCACCGAGCTGCTGCGCGCGGTCGTCGACACCGGCGCCGGCCAGATCATGGTGCTGCCCAACGGTTTCGTCGCCGCCGAGGAACTTGTCGCCGGCTGCACCGCGGCCACCGGCTGGGGTCTCGACGTGGTCCCGTTGCCCACGGCGTCGATGGTGCAGGGACTGGCCGCGCTCGCCGTGCACGAACCGGGCCGCGCCGCCGTCGACGACGGGTATGCGATGGCGCAGGCCGCTGCGGCCACTCGCTACGCATCGGTGCGCGTCGCCACCGAAGAGGCGCTCACGTTCGCCGGGCCGTGCGAACCCGGTGACGGGCTCGGCATCGCCGGCGACGAGGTGCTGGTGGTGCGCCACGACATCGCGTCGACGGCCCGCCGGCTGCTCGACCTTCTGCTTGGCACGGGCGGTGAGCTGGTGACGGTGCTGATCGGGGCGGATGTCGACGACTGCGTGGGCGCCGACCTCCAAGCGCACGTGCATCGTCATCACCCCGGCACGGAGTTGGTGACCTATCACACCGGTCACCGCGGGGATGCGCTGCTGATCGGGGTCGAGTAGCGATGGCCACGCTCGACGACCGGCTCGACTACGTCCTCGGCCGCAACACCGCCAGAAAGCTCGAAGAACACTTCGGAATGCGAACGGTCAACGACTTGCTCCGGCACTACCCCCGCAAGTACAGCGAGGGAATGTCGGTGCGCGGCGAGGACGACGAATTCGACCTGGAAGAAGGCGAACACGTCACGTTCGTCGACGAGATCACCGAAACGAAGTCGGACTGGATGAAACCGAAGCCGGGCAAGCGCAGGCGCAAGTGGTTGCAAGTGACGCTGGGGACACATCGGCCGAGGGTCACCGCCACGTTCTTCAACGCGGACTGGATGCTCGACAAGCTGGTCAAAGGCACCCGGGTCATGCTGTCCGGTGAGGTCGAACACTACCGGGGCACAATGAAATTGAGCCATCCGGCGTTCTTGGTGCTCAGCTCGCCTACGGGAAAGACCGCCGGAACCAAGTCACTGAAAACCATCGCCGATGCCGCGAGGGCCACCGGTGAGGAGCAGCTGCTCGCGGCGTTCGAGCGGGAATTCTTCCCCATCTACCCGGCCAACGCCAAAGTGCAGAGCTGGGATATCTACGCCTGCGTGCGCCAAGTGCTCGACGTGCTGGACCCGATCGAGGAACCGTTGCCCGAAGACGTTGTGCGCCAACGCCTTCTGATGTCAGAAGACCAGGCGTTGCGGGCCATCCACCTGGCCACCAACTCGGTGGAACGGGACCGTGCCGCCGAGCGGCTCACCTTCGACGAGGCGGTCGGGCTGCAGTGGGCTCTGGTGGCCCGGCGACACGGCGAACGCAGCGACAGCGGGCCACCGGCACCACGAAGGGACGACGGACTGGTCGCGGCGATGCTGGGGCAGTTGCCGTTCGAATTGACTCAGGGCCAGCGCGACGTGCTCGACGTGCTGTCCGCCGAATTGGCCGGCAGCCGACCGATGAACAGGATGCTGCAAGGGGAAGTCGGCTCCGGCAAGACCGTCGTCTCGGTGCTGGCCATGCTGCAGATGGTCGACGCCGGATATCAATGCGCGATGCTGGCACCCACGGAAGTGCTTGCGGCTCAGCACGCCCGCTCGATCCGCGACATCCTCGGCCCGTTGGCGATGGCGGGTCAACTCGGCGGCGCGGACGACGGCACCCGGGTGGCGCTGCTGACCGGATCCATGTCGCCGCAGCAGAAGCGGCAGGTGCGTGAGGAGGTCGCGTCCGGTCAGGCCGGCATCGTGATCGGAACCCACGCGCTGCTGCAGGACGCTGTCGAGTTCAAAAGCCTCGGCATGGTCGTCGTCGACGAGCAACACCGGTTCGGGGTCGAGCAACGGGATCGCCTGCGCGCCAAGGCTCCCGAGGGCCTGACCCCGCATCTGTTGGTGATGACCGCCACGCCCATTCCGCGCACGGTCGCGCTGACCGTCTACGGCGACCTCGAGATGTCGACACTGCGCGAGTTGCCGCGCGGACGCCAACCCACCACCACCACCACGATCTTCGTCAACGACAAGCCGAAGTGGCTCGACCGCGCGTGGCAGCGCATCACCGAAGAAGTCAGGGCCGGGCGGCAGGCCTACGTGGTGGCGTCGCGCATCGACGAGAGCGACAACCCCAGCACCGGGGGACCGCCGGCGACCACGGTCCTCGAGCTGTACACGTCTTTGCGGCGCGGGGCTCTGTCTGGTCTGCGGCTGGGCCTGATGCACGGCCGGCTGTCGGCTGACGAGAAGGACGCCGTGATGGCCGGTTTCCGCAACGGACAGATCGACGTACTGGTGTGCACCACGGTGATCGAGGTGGGCGTCGACGTCCCCAACGCGACGGTGATGTTGGTGATGGACGCCGACCGGTTCGGGATCAGCCAACTGCATCAACTGCGCGGCCGCATCGGCCGCGGCCGGCATCCGAGCCTGTGTCTGCTCGCCACCCGGCTCCCGGAGGGATCCTCGGCCGGGCGCCGACTAAAGGCTGTCGCCGGCACGCTGGACGGCTTCGAGCTCGCCGACCTCGACCTGGAGGAGCGCCGCGAAGGAGATGTGCTGGGCCACAGCCAATCCGGGCGTCCCATCACGCTGAGGTTTCTGTCGCTGTCGAAACACCGGGAGATCATCGAAGCCGCCCGGGCAATGTGTGAGTCGCTTTATCCAGAGCACCCGCACCATCGTGGAATGGCAATGCTCGCAGCGCAATTCATCGAATCCGACCGCGTCGAATTCCTGGACAAGGCATGAGCCGACGCACCTGGGCGCTGTTGGCCGCCGCCGTGATGGTCGCCCTTTTCGTCGCCTTGCAGGCCGGCACCACCGCATGGCGGCATCGCTCCGAGGCGTTCACCGCCCAGGCGGACGTGCCCACCGTCGCCCCCGGCACCGACGTGCTCGCCGGCATCGCGATCATCCCAATTCGGGTGCGCAGCAACGACTATCGCCGTGCGGCGTTCGGCGAGAATTGGACCGACGACAACGACGCGCCGCTGGGTCACAACGGCTGCGACACCCGCAACGACATCCTGGACCGCGACCTCGTCGACAAGACCTACGTTTCGATCAAGCGCTGCCCGCACGCGGTGGCCACCGGCATGCTTCACGACCCGTACACCAATGCCACGGTTGCATTCGTGCGCGGCGAGCAGACCGGCGCGGCGGTGCAGATCGACCACATCGTGCCTTTGGCGCTGGCATGGGATCTGGGCGCTCGGGCATGGTCCGACGACATGCGGGTGCGGTTCGCCAACGACCCCGCGAACCTGATCGCGGTCGCCGGGCAGGCGAACCAGGACAAGGGGGACCAGGCACCGTCCACCTGGATGCCGCCCAACAAGGCGTTCTGGTGCCAGTATTCGGTGCAGTTCGTGAACGTGCTGCGCGGCTACGGGCTGCCGATCGACGAGTCGTCGGCCGGCGTTTTGCGAGAGGGCGCGAGCACCTGTCCGACGGGTTGACCTGGTTGCTCAGGTGCCGGTGTAGGTGGCGGGGTCGGGGCGGAACCGGGTGCCGTCGTGGAGCGCGTTGATGGAGTCCATCTGCTCGTCGGTCAGCTCGAAGTCGAAGACGTCGATGTTCTCTTTGATCCGCTCCGGGTTGCCCGACCGCGGGATCACGACGTTGCCGAGCTGAATGCTCCAGCGGATCGCCACTTGCGCGGGCGTCTTCCCGTGCGCCTGCGCGATCGACACCAGCGTCGGGTTGTCCAGCAGCTTGCCCACCCCCAGCGGGCTGTAAGCCTCGGTGACGATGCCGCGATCGGCGTGCAGCGCGCGCAGCTCCGCCTGGTTGAGCAGCGGGTGCAGCTCGATCTGGTTGACCGCCGGGTGGGTGTAGGTGATGTCGGCGATCGAGGTCAGCTGCTCCTCGAGGAAGTTGCAGACGCCGATCGAGCGCACCTTGCCTTCCTGCTGCAGAATCTGCATAGCGCCGTAGGTGTCCAGGTACGTGCCCAATTGCGCTGCGGGCCAATGGATCAGGTAGAGGTCGATGTAGTCCAGGCCCAGTCGCTCGAGACTTGCGGCGCAGGCCTCTTTGGTGCTGCCGTAGCCCTGGTCTTGGGTGGCGACCTTGGTGGTGACGATCACCTCTTCGCGCGGGATGCCGGACGCCGCGATCGCGCGGCCGACGGCGGCCTCGTTGCCGTACGCCGACGCGGTGTCGATCAGCCGGTAGCCGGCCTCCAAGGCCGCGTTGACCGCCCGCTCGGTGTCGTCTTCCGACAGCTCTGCCACGCCGAGGCCGACAACCGGAATGACGTTGTCGTCGTTGAGGGTGATGGTCGGCGTCATCTCACCTGCCCGTGGAGTTGAAGGTGCGTGGATCGGGACCTAGCCGGGTGCCGTTGTCGAGCGAGGAGATCGAGGTGACGTCTTCCTCACTCAATTCGAAGTCGAACACGTCGAAGTTGCTCGCAATCCGCTCAGGGTTCACCGACTTGGGGATGACGATGTTACCGATCTGCAAATGCCAGCGGATGATCGCCTGCGCGGGAGTCTTGCCGTACCGCTCGGCGATCTCGGTGACGGTGGGATGCTCGAGCAGCCGGCCCCGGCCGAGCGGGCTCCACGCCTCCGTCGCGATTCCCAGCTGCGCGTGCACTTCACGCAGCTCCACCTGCGTCAACAGCGGATGCAGCTCGATCTGGTTGACGACCGGCACGATGCCGGTGGCGTCGATCAACGTGCTCAGATGTTCCGGCGCGAAATTGGAGACGCCGATCGAGCGGATCCGGCCGAGGTCGCGCAGCGCGGCGAACGCCCGCCAGGTGTCGACGAACCGGCCGATCGCCGGCACCGGCCAGTGGATCAGGTACAGGTCCAGATAGCCGCCCTCCAAGCCGAGCAGCTTCATGCTCTTCTCGAAGGCTTTCATCGTCCGGTCGTATCCCTGGTCGGAATTCCACAGCTTCGTGACGACGAAGATCTCCTCGCGCGGGATGCCGGACTTGGCGACCGCGCGGCCGACTTCGCGCTCGTTGCCGTACATCGACGCCGTGTCGATGTGCCGGTAGCCGGCCTCGAGCGCAGCACGGACCGCCTTTTCCGTCTCCTTCGGTGGTGTCTTGAACACGCCGAGACCCACGCTGGGAATGGCGTTGCCGTCATTGAGCGTGATCAGCGGAGCAGTCATTCCGACCAGTCTGCCAGCGCAACCTCGAAGCGATTACCGTCCATGGATGTGACCGACACCCCAACGCGTTCCACATCGCACGGTTCGCCATCGGCAAGAAACCACCACCGCCTCACCCAGGCCCGCGTCGCGGCGGCGCTCTTCGCCAACAAGGTCGGCGCAGGTGTGCTGCCCGCGATTCCCGACGCCGCGAAACGGTTGATGGCGCGGGCCGTCACGATCGACGGCAACACCCTCGACCCGACCCTGCAGTTGGCCCTGGTGTCGCTGAAGCTCTCCGGGGAAGAAGGCCTGACCGCGCGCGACGACGTGGCTTACTCCCGCGAGCGGGTGCGCCGCACCACCCACGCCATCGACCGTAACCCGGTTCCGCTCGCCTCGGTCACCGAGCTGTCTGTTCCCGGACCCGCCGGCCCGATCCCGGCCCGGCACTACCGCCCTGACAGCGGCGGCGCCAATCCGCTGCTGCTCTATTTCCACGGCGGCGGCTGGGTGCTCGGCGATCTGGACACCCACGACAACGTGTGCCGCTTGATCTGCCGGGACGCCGGCATCGACGTGCTGTCGGTGGCGTACCGCCTCGCACCCGAGCATCCGGCGCCCGCCGGACTCGAGGACGCCTATGCCGCCTACCGGTGGGCGGTGCAGCACGGCCACGAGCTCGGCACCCGGCGCGGAGTCGTGGCCGTCGGCGGCGACAGTGCCGGCGGCAACCTCGCGGCCGTGATCGCGCGGTGGGGGCGTAACGACGGCGTGCCGCCGGCGCTGCAGCTGCTGCTGTATCCGGTGACCGATTTGCGGGGCGGCACCCGCTCGCGGGCGTTGTTCGCCAACGGGTTCTTTCTGACGGCACACGACATGAAGTGGTGTGGGCAGCAGTACCTCGACGGATCGGGACTGGACGTCACCGACCCGCGGGTGTCGCCGCTGCTTGCCGACGACCTCGCCGGCCTGCCGCCGGCGATCGTGATCACCGCGGGCTTCGACCCGCTGCGCGACGAAGGCGAGGCCTACGTCGAGCGCCTGCGAGAAGCCGGGGTGACGGTCGACTGCCGGCGGATGTCCTCGCTGATCCACGCGTTCTGCAACTTCTGGCCGCTGGGCGGCGGGAGTCAGCTGGCGATGGCCGAGATCACCTCGGCGTTGCGAGCGCACCTGACCCACGTTTGAGCAGGACGCGCTGAGGGCCGCCGGTAGTCTGAGCGCTGTGGCGAACAAATCCAAGCGCTATGACCTGAAGGCGGCCGACCGCAAGCGTGAACTGTTGGTGCGCGGCGGGCTCACCGCGCTGGTCATCATTTTCGCGGTCGCTCTGGTCGGCTGGATCATGCTGCACAAGAAGGACAACGGCCCGGCCGCCGCGCACAGCGGACGGGCGATCACGGTTGCCGCACAAGACAGGCTCGTGAAAAACGACGCCGGCCAGGCCAAGGCCGTGCTGTCCATCTACGAGGACTTCCTGTGCCCCGCCTGCGGCGGTTTCGAAGAGCAGTTCGGCCCCACGGTCAGCCAGCTGATCGACAGCGGTGCCATCCAGGTCGACTACCGGATGGTGGCGATCCTCGACAACAGGCCGGGCAGCAACAACTATTCGTCACGCGCCGGCGCGGCGGCTTACTGCGTGGCCGACGAGTCGATCCCCGCGTTCCGCAAGTTCCACTCGATGCTGTATCAACGCGGCGTCCAGCCCGACGAGGTCGCCGGTCCGTTCCACGACAACGCCTGGTTGATCGAGCAGGCCCAGCAAGCCGGCGCCAGCCCCAAGGTTGCTGACTGCATCAACAGCGGCAAGTACCTCGACGTGGTGAAGGGCATGGCCAAAGACGCCAAGATCACCGGCACCCCCACGATCCTGCTGAACGGCAAGGAATTCCCGATCACCCGCACCACCACGCCGCAGACGCTGACCGATCAGGTCAAAGGCATTCTCGGGGCCCTGCCGCCGGCGCCGCCACCGGCGAGCCCCGCCCCGGCGCAATGACCGTCGCCGCGCCCGACCAGTCCCCGTCGGCCGACAACGCGGTGGACCAGGCGCCCAGTCGTGCTGGGGTGGGCATCGCTCGCGCCAGCGCCTGGTACGTGCTGATCGCCGGGGTGATCGGGCTGGCGGCGTCGTTCACGCTGACGGTCGAGCGGATCGAGCTACTGAAGAACCCGTCGTACCGCCCGTCGTGCAGCATCAACCCGGTGTTGTCCTGCGGGTCGGTGATGGTGACGCCGCAGGCCGCGCTCTTCGGTTTCCCCAATCCGCTTCTGGGCATCGTCGCGTTCACCGTCGTGGTGGTCACCGGCGTGCTCGCGGTCGGTCGGGTGGGCCTGCCGCGCTGGTATTGGCTCGGGCTCGCGGCTGGCACGCTGCTGGGGGCGGTGTTCGTGCACTGGCTGATCTTCCAGAGCCTGTACCGGATCAACGCCCTGTGCCCGTACTGCATGGTGGTGTGGGCGGTGACCATCCCGCTGCTGGTCGTCGTCTCGTCGGTGGCGCTGGCGCCGCTGGGCCGGCACGCCGCCGGCCGCCTGCTCTACACATGGCGCTGGCCGCTGGTCGCCCTGTGGGTTACCGCGGTGATTCTGCTGATCGTCGTGCAGTTCTGGGATTACTGGTCGACGCTGATCTCGTGATCCAGAAGGTTCTTGTCGCCAATCGAGGCGAAATCGCGATCCGCGCGTTCCGCGCCGCCTATGAACTCGGCATCGCCACCGTCGCGGTGTATCCATACGAGGACCGCAACTCTGTGCACCGGCTCAAGGCCGACGAGTCGTATCAGATCGGTGAGGTGGGCCATCCGGTGCGGGCGTATCTCTCGGTCGACGAGATCGTCGGCACCGCGCTGCGTGCCGGAGCCGACGCCGTCTACCCCGGTTACGGCTTCTTGTCGGAGAACCCAGAGCTGGCCGCAGCCTGCGTCGACGCCGGCATCACCTTCATCGGACCCAACGCGGACATCCTCGAGCTGACCGGCAACAAGTCCCGCGCGATCGAGGCCGCGCGCGCCGCAGGTCTTCCGGTGCTGACGTCCTCGGCGCCGTCGACGTCGGTGGACGAGCTGGTGGCCGCCGCACGGAACATGGAGTTTCCGCTGTTCGTCAAGGCGGTCTCCGGTGGCGGTGGCCGCGGCATGCGGCGGGTGACCGATCCAGAAGCGCTACCCGAGGCGATCGAAGCCGCCAGCCGGGAAGCCGAGTCGGCCTTCGGCGACCCGGCCGTGTACCTGGAACAGGCGGTGATCAACCCGCGTCACATCGAGGTGCAGATCCTCGCCGACACGCAGGGCAACGTCATCCACCTGTTCGAGCGGGACTGCAGCGTGCAGCGTCGCCACCAAAAGGTCATCGAGCTCGCTCCGGCGCCGAACCTGCCCGACGAGCTGCGTGCGCGGATCTGCGCCGACGCGGTGGCGTTCGCGCGTCACATCGATTACGCCTATGCGGGCACGGTCGAGTTCCTGCTCGACGAGCGCGGACATTACGTGTTCATCGAAATGAATCCGCGCATCCAGGTGGAGCACACGGTCACCGAGGAGATCACCGACGTCGACCTGGTGGGCAGCCAGATGCGCATCGCCGACGGGGAGTCACTCGAAGACCTTGGGCTGCACCAGGATTCGATTCGCATCCGCGGCGCTGCGATGCAGTGCCGCATCACCACCGAGGATCCGGCCAACGGCTTTCGTCCCGACACCGGCCGCATCACCGGCTATCGCTCCACCGGCGGTGCCGGCGTCCGGCTCGACGGCGCCACCAATCTGGGCGCCGAGGTCAACGCGCACTTCGACTCCATGCTGGTCAAACTCACCTGCCGCGGACGCGACTTCTCCACGGCGGTCGCCCGTGCGCGCCGCGCGCTCGCCGAATTCCGCATCCGCGGGGTGGCGACGAACATCCCGTTTCTGCTTGCGGTGGTGGCGGATTCCGATTTCCGCGCCGGACGAGTCACCACCTCGTTCATCGAAGAGCGGCCATGGCTGCTGACCGCGCGGACTCCGGCCGACCGCGGCACCAAGATCCTCAACTACCTCGCCGACGTCACTGTCAACCAGCCACACGGTCCGCGGCCGTCGACGGTGTATCCGCATGACAAGTTGCCGTCGGTCGATCTGTCGGTGCCGCCACCGCAGGGGTCCAAGCAACGGTTGACGGCACTGGGCCCGGAAGGGTTCGCCCGGTGGCTGAAAGAGTCTGTGCCCGTGGGGCTTACCGAGACGACGTTTCGCGACGCGCACCAATCGCTGTTGGCCACCCGGTTGCGCACGAACGGCTTGCTGATGGTGGCGCCGTACGTCGCCCGGATGACCCCGCAGCTGCTGTCCATCGAATGCTGGGGCGGTGCGACATACGATGTGGCGCTTCGTTTTCTGAAGGAAGACCCGTGGGAACGGCTGGCGGCGCTGCGCGAAGCGGTTCCCAACATCTGCCTGCAGATGTTGCTGCGCGGTCGCAACACCGTCGGCTACACGCCGTATCCCGAATCCGTCACCCACGCCTTCGTCGAGGAGGCGACCGCCACCGGCATCGACATCTACCGCATCTTCGACGCGCTCAACAACGTCGAGTCGATGCGGCCCGCGATCGATGCGGTCCGCGAAACCGGTACGGCCGTCGCCGAAGTCGCGATGAGCTACACCGGTGACCTGTCCGACCCCGGCGAAACGCTCTACACCCTGGACTACTACCTGAAGCTGGCGGAGCAGATCGTGGACGCCGGTGCACACATCCTCGCGATCAAAGACATGGCGGGGCTGCTGCGGCCCCAAGCGGCGACGGCGTTGGTGAGCGCGCTGCGCAGCCGCTTCGACCTGCCGGTGCACGTCCACACCCACGACACACCGGGCGGCCAACTCGCCACCTACCTGGCGGCCATCCACGCCGGGGCAAGCGCGGTTGACGGCGCCGCCGCGCCGCTGGCCGGCACCACCAGCCAGCCTGCGCTGTCGGCGATCGTCGCCGCCACCGCACACACCGAGTACGACAGCGGGCTGTCGCTGTCGGCGGTGTGCGACCTGGAGCCCTACTGGGAGGCGCTGCGAAAGGTCTACGCGCCGTTCGATGTCGCAGCGTCCGGACCCGTATTCCCCACGGGCCGGGTGTACCGCCACGAAATTCCCGGCGGTCAGCTGTCCAACCTTCGTCAGCAGGCCATCGCGCTGGGCTTCGGCGACCGCTTCGAAGAGATCGAGGCCAATTACGCTGCGGCAGATCGGATTCTGGGTCGGCTGGTCAAGGTGACCCCGTCGTCGAAAGTGGTCGGCGACCTGGCGCTGGCGCTGCTGGGGGCGGGCATCACCGCCGACGAGTTCGCTGCCGACCCTTCGCGCCTGGACATCCCCGACTCGGTGGTCGGGTTCTTCCGCGGCGAGCTCGGCGATCCGCCCGGCGGCTGGCCCGAGCCGCTGCGGACCAAGGCGCTCGCCGACCGCGCGCCCGCCAAGCCGCAGCAGGACCTGACCGCCGACGACGAGAACGCGTTGAAAAGCCCTGGGCCGCAACGTCAAGCAACACTCAACCGATTGCTGTTCCCCGGTCCGACGAAGGATTTCGAGGAGCACCGCGAACTGTACGGCGACACGTCGCGGCTGTCGGCCAACCAGTTCTTCTACGGCCTCCGCCACGGCGAGGAACACCGCGTGCAGCTGGAACGCGGCGTCGAGCTGCTGATCGGGCTGGAGGCGATCTCCGACCCCGACGAGCGCGGCATGCGCACCGTGATGTGCATCCTCAACGGCCAGCTGCGGCCGGTGCTGGTGCGCGACCGCAGCGTCGCCACGGCCGTGCCGGCCGCCGAGAAAGCCGACCGGACCAACCCCGACCACATCGCCGCGCCGTTCGCGGGCGTCGTGACGGTGGCGGTCAGCGAAGGCGACGAGGTGACGGCGGGCCAGACCGTCGCCACCATCGAGGCCATGAAAATGGAAGCGGCCATCACCGCGTCCAAGGCGGGATCGGTGAGCCGGATTGCCGTGTCCCAGACCGCACAGGTGGAGGGCGGCGATCTGCTGATGGTGATCAGCTGACCCGCATCATCGCCGGGCGCGCCGGCGGACGCCGGATCGCGGTCCCGCCGAGAGGCACCCGGCCCACCAGTGACCGGGTCCGCGAGGCGCTGTTCAACGTGCTGGCCGCCAGACTGGACTTCGAGGACATCGCGGTGCTCGATCTGTACGCCGGTTCGGGCGCGCTGGGGCTGGAGGCGCTGTCACGCGGCGCGGCGCGCGCGACGTTCGTGGAGGCCAACGCGCGCACCGCGGCCGTGATCGAACGCAACGCCAGCACGCTCGAATTGCCGGGGGCGACGGTGATCGCGCGGCCGGTGGCGGCGGTGCTCGGCGCCGGCGCATCGCAACCTGCGGATCTGGTCTTCGCCGACCCGCCCTATGACATGGGGTCCGGCGACGTCACGGCAATGCTGACCGCGCTGAGCCTGGGCGGGTGGACCGCCGACGGGACCGTCGTCGTGGTGGAGCGTCGGGCGTCGTCGCCGCCGCTGGTGTGGCCGGACGGCTGGACGGTGTGGCTACAGCGCCGCTACGGCGACACCCGGCTGGAGTTCGCCGCCGCTTCCCCCTAGTCCGCGGCGCGAGCGCGCGCGTCTGCACGCCGACACGGGCGCGAGCGCGCGCGTCTGCACGCCGACACGCCGGGCTCTGCTGTACCGGAGCGCACCCTCGTCACGGTGCGAGCATGCACATCGCGCGGCTGCTAGCGTCGTCACCCATGAGTGGCGCGGTCTGCCCCGGGTCTTTCGACCCGGTGACACTCGGACATATCGACGTCTTCGAGCGCGCGGCCGCGCAATTCGACGAGGTGATCGTCGCGGTGCTGACGAATCCGAAGAAGAGCGGAATGTTCAACGTCGACGAACGCATTGCGATGATCGAGGAGGCTTGCGCCCATTTGCGCAACCTGCGCGTGGAATCCGGGCAGGGTCTCGTCGTCGACTTCGTCAAGGCGCGCGGGTTCACCGCGATCGTCAAGGGACTGCGCACCGGCACCGACTTCGAATACGAGCTGCAGATGGCTCAGATGAACAAGCACATCGCAGGCGTCGACACGTTCTTCGTCGCCACCACCCCGCGGTACTCTTTCGTGTCGTCATCGCTGGCCAAAGAGGTTGCATCGATGGGTGGGGACGTCTCCGACCTGTTGCCCGAGGCGGTCAACAAGCGGTTGCAAGCCAAGCTGCAGGCCAGCTGAAGGATTAGCCCACTGCCACGACGGGTAGCCCGGAGTTGGCGCACAGCCCATTCGCGCCCAATCCAAGTCGTATCTCCGGAGGTTTGTTGCCGTGGTTGAAACGTTCGTCCAGTCGACCGATGACGTGGTGAAGTTCCTTAAGGGACAACACAATCTGATCAAGGACCTGTTCGAGGAAGTCTTCTCGGCGTCCAGCGACGAGGCCCGAGAGAAGGCGTTCGTCGAACTGCGTCAGCTGCTCGCGGTACACGAGACCGCAGAAGAGATGGTGGTGCATCCGCGGGCCCGCGGCGAGCTCGGGAACGGCGACGAGATCGTCGACGCTCGGTTGAAGGAAGAGCACGACGCCAAGGAGCAGCTGTCCAAGCTCGAAAAGATGGACATCGGTTCCAAGGAGTTCATCGACGAGCTCAAGAAGTTCCAGCAGGCGGTCGTCGAGCACGCCGAGCTCGAGGAACTCGAGGAGTTCGACAAGCTGCAGCGCAAGCTCGACGGTGACGACCTCAAGCGGATGGCCACGGCGGTGCGGGCCGCCGAAGCGATCGCACCCACCCGGCCACACCCCGGCGTCGAGTCGGCCAAGCTGAACTTCGCTGCCGGGCCGTTCGCGTCGATGCTCGACCGCGCCCGCGACGCGATCGCAGCCGCGCTACGGTAGCCGACACACCCCTCCAGCCTTCCTAGTCACAGGCGTAACACCAGGCACACTGGTCTCAACAGATGCTGCGGCGATCCCGGTCGCCGGTGACTAGGGCTGGAGGGTGGCCGTGTACCGAGTTTTTGAAGCGCTCGACGAGCTGAGCGCGATCGTCGAAGAGGCTCGCGGTGTGCCGATGACGGCGGGCTGCGTAGTTCCGCGCGGCGACGTCCTCGAATTGATCGACGACATCAAAGATGCGATCCCCGGCGAGCTCGACGACGCTCAGGACGTTCTCGATGCGCGCGACACGATGCTGCGCGAGGCCAAGGAGCACTCGGAGTCGATGGTGGCGACGGCCACCGCCGAGGCCGACTCGGTGCTCAACCACGCCCGCACCGAAGCCGATCGGCTGCTGTCAGACGCGAAGTCGCAGGCCGATCGCATGGTTGCCGAGGCCCGCGCGCATTGTGACCAGATGCTCGCCGAAGCGCGGGACGAGGCCAGCCGCATCACCGCCACCGCCAAGCGCGAGTACGAGGTGATGACCACCCGTGCCAAGAGCGAGGCCGACCGCCTGATCGAGAACGGCAACCTCTCCTACGAGAAGGCCGTCCAGGAAGGCATCAAAGAGCAGCAGCGTCTGGTGTCGCAGACCGAGGTGGTGCAGTCGGCGCGGGCCGAGGCCACCAGGATGATCGACGCGGCACATGCCGAGGCCGATCGGCTGCGCGGCGAGTGCGACATCTACGTCGACAGCAAGCTGGCGCAGTTCGAGGAGTACCTCAACGGCACACTGCGCTCCGTGGGCCGGGGCCGTCATCAACTGCGCACGGCCGCCGGGACTCACGACTACATGCAGCACGCCTGACCGCTGCCCGGTTACGGAGTCGCCGGCGAGAGCAGGTCGTACACCGTCGTCCCACCGATGTCCGTGGCGGCGAAGTGCTGCTGCACCCAGGTGGTGATTTGCGTAGCGCTGCCCGAGCGGCCAGCCGGACCGCCCATTCGGCCGGCGATGAAATAGTGGATCTGGCGCTCTGCCACGTACCGCTGGAACTGCTGCAGCGTCGGGGAGTTGTCGCCGCCGGTGAAGCCGCCGATTGCCATGATCGACGCCCCGGTCTGCAACTCGAGGCTGCTGGCGGTCATCGAGCCGACGGATGCTGCGGCCCAACGTGTTTGGCTGTTCACGAGGAGTTGGTTGAGCGCGTCATTGGTTCCCGAGTCTCCGGGGCCGCGACCGCTGGGACCGAAGTCACCGCTGACCGGGCCCGCGGTGGGCATCGGGCCGCCGTGCGACCGGCTGACCGTCGCGATCGCGTATGCCGCGGGCGCGGCAAGCCCGACCACCAGCGTCGCGGCGGCGACCATCACGGTCGCTTTTCCGAGCCGGTGCGCGCCGACCGCGAGCACCGCGGCGAGTGTGACCGATGCGGCCAGCACTACCCAGCGCAGCGGCGGCAGCCAGTCCGGTGTGCGGTGCAACAGGATGAACGCCCACACCCCGGTGACGGCGATCATGGCCGCCAAAATAGCTCTGGCCCAGGCAAATTCACGTCCTCGCCACAACTCGCGCACCGAGATGCCGATCAGTGCTGAGACCGCCGGCGCGAGTGCCACGGTGTAGTACGGGTGGATGATGCCCGCCATGAAGCTGAAGACCGCACCGGTGACCAGCAGCCACCCGCCCCACAGCAGCAGGCTTGCCCGCACCCGGGCAGTGCGGGGCGTGGTGGCGGTGAACCAGACGCCTGCGACCAGACCGATCAGGGCCGCGGGCAGCAGCCACGAAATTTCGGTGCCCATCGACTGGCCGAACAACCGGGTGATTCCACTGGGTCCGCCGAACATCGGACTGTTGCCGGCCGGCATGCCCTCGCCGCCCGCCACACGTTCGACCCCGTTGTAGCCCAACGCCAACTGAAGCAGGCTGTTGTCGGTCGAGCCGCCGATGTAGGGCCGCGAGCCGGCCGGCCACAAGCTCACCAACGCGATGAACCAGCCAGCCGATAACGCCATCGTCACGGCGCCAATCAGCAACTGCCACAACCGTTTCTGCACCCGGCCCGGCGCGGCGAACAAGAACACCAGTGCAAAGCCGGGCAACACCAGGGCGGCCTGCAGCATCTTTGTCAGAAACGCCAACCCGATCACCGCTCCGACCAACGCCATCCAGCGGGTCGCGCCCGACTCGATCGCCCGCACCATGAAGTACGCCGCGGCCGTCAGCAACAACACCAGCAGCGCGTCGGGATTGTTGTAGCGGAACATCGCTGCGGCGACGGGCGTGACAGCCAACACCGTGCCGGCGATCAGTCCGGCCGCCGCACCGTTGCATCGGCGCACCGCCGCGTACACCAGCGCCACAGCCCCCACTCCCATCAGTGCCTGCGGCAGCAGCATCGAAAACGAACTGAAGCCCAGCAGCCGCGCCGATGCCACCATCACCCACAGCGCGGCGGGTGGCTTGTCGACGGTGATCGAGTTGCCGGGATCCAGTGATCCGAACAGCCACGCCTTCCAGTCCTGGGTGCCGGCTTGCACCGCGGCTGCGTAGTAGTCGTTGGCCCATCCCGCTGAACCGAGGCCCCACAGGTACAGCACAGCGGTGGCAGCCACCAACACGAACAGCGCGGGGCGCTCCCAGCGCAGATGGCGTCGCGCGGGCGCGGTCTCTGCGGCACCAATCGTCATGCGGTCGTCGAGCAGGGTCATGCGGTGGCTCCCTGAAGTGGTTGGGCATTATGACTTCTATGGTCCCGGGGCGGTGTGGGCGGTCCGTGGGATGAAGCTATGCGCAGACTGTGACGTTGACGCTACGTCAGGTCGTACAGCGTGGCGCCGTCGATGGTCCGCGCCGGGAAATGAGCCGCCACCCATGCCGCGATGTCTGTTGCCTCATGGCTGCCGGTGGATGATCCGCGCATCGGGCGACGCATTCCGCTGTCGATGAAGTAGTGAATCTTCTTGGCAGCGACCATGTCCTGGAACTCGCGCAGAGTTGGCGAAGGATCGGTGCCGTTGAACCCGCCGACCGCCATCACCGGCGTTGCGCTGGCGAGTTGATATCCGGCGGCGTTCGACGAGCCGACTGTCGCAGCGGCCCAGGTGAATCGGTCCGCGTCCGCGGTGAGCGCAGCCACCAGCGCCGGCGACGGATCCGGTGAATCGAAAAGCCCGAATCTCGGCGATCCGCCGGACGGACCCGCACTCGGGATCGCGCCGTGGTGTGGCGTCGCGGCGGTCGCGACCGAGTATGCGGCCGGTGCGGCCAGGCAGGCGACGACGGCCAGCGCGCCGACACAGTGCGCCACTGTGACCGGTAACCGACCGGCCACCAGGACCAGCGCCGCTGCGCCCAACCCGGCAACCGCGATCCCGCCGCGCAGCCACGGCAGCCACCAGTCGGTGCGAGCAAGCAGCACGCATGCCAGCACGGTGGTGACCAGCAAAGTAGCGGAAAGTGTTGTGGCAGCGCGGATGTCATTACGCCGCCGCCAAAGCAACGGCGCGCCGATGCCGACGCCCGCGGCGACCGACGGCGCCAACGCGACCGTGTAGTACGGGTGGATGATGCCGTTGCTGAAGGACAGCACCGCGCCGGTGACCGCCAGCCAGCCGCCCCAGAGAATGCTGGTGCCCCGGATTGCGTCCGTGCGGGGTGCGCGCCGGGTGATCACCAGCGCGGCGACGAGGCAGATCACCGCAGCTGGAGTCAGCCACGCGATCTCGGTGCCCATACCGCGGTCGAACAGCCGCGCCCAACCGACGTCGTAATCGAGATTGCCCAAGCCGCCGGGCTCGTTGCCCGTGACTCTGCCGAAACCGTTGTAGCCCAAGGCGAGCTCCACGATGCTGTTGTGCTGCGAGCCGCCGATATAGGGCCGCCGATCCGCGGGCCAGAGCGTGACCAAAAGCAGGTACCACCCGCCCGAGACCAGCAGTGCAGCTCCTGCGGCCGCGGTGCGCGCCAGCCTCGTCCGCCATGGTGCGGGCGCGGTCAACAGATAAGCGGCCACGAATGCCGGCAGGACCAAAAACGCCTGAGCCATTTTCGCCAGGAACGCGCAACCGACGGCGACGCCGGCAAGCGGTAACCACCAACGGCTGCTGTGTTTTTCGCAGGCACGTTGCACACAGTAGGCAGCCGCCACCAGCAGCAGCACCAGCAGCGCATCGGGGTTGTTGTAGCGGAACATCAGTGTGGCCGCAGGCGTCACCGCGAGCACCGCCCCGGCCAGCAGGCCCGCGGTTGCGCCGTTGACGCGCCGCACCGCTGCATACATCAGTGCCACCGCAGCGACGCCCAGAAGGGCTTGCGGCGCAAGGATGCTCCACGAGCTCAGCCCGAAGATCCGCACCGATGCGGTGGTCACCCACAACGCGCCCGGTGTCTTGTCGACCGTGATCGCGTTCGCCGCGTCGCTGGAACCGAACAGGAACGCGGTCCAGCTTTGTGAACCGGCTTGTGCTGCAGCGGAATAGAAGCTGTTAGCCCAGCCGCTGGCCGACAAATGCCACAGGTACAGCACCGCGGTGGCGGCAAGCAGTACGACGAATGCCGCACGCTGCCAACCAAAGCGGGGCAAAGGCTTGGCGGGCGCCGCGTCGAGGGCAGGCCGCGCCGCGGTGAGCGTCATCCGTCCATCGTGGCGTCGGCCGCTATGCACTGGATTTGTCGCCGCTGTGGGGTGGCTGTGATCCCGGCAGCCGCACCGTGAACGCGGTATCGCCGGGAACGCTGCACACCTCGATGGTGCCGTGATGAGCCTTGACGACCGCCGACACGATGGCCAGGCCCAGCCCCGTGCTTCCCTCGCGCCGCGACCGCGACGTGTCGCCGCGCGCGAAACGCTCGAAGATCTCCGGCTGCAACGGCTCTGGAATGCCCGGCCCGTTGTCGGCGACGGTCAGCACCGCGCCGCCCGAATCGTCGCTCGACAGCGACGTCGTCACCGTGGTTCTAGCGGGAGTGTGCGTTCGGGCGTTGGCGAGCAGGTTGACGA
Source organism: Mycobacterium sp. NGS19 (assembly GCF_059813155.1). NCBI lineage: Bacteria > Bacillati > Actinomycetota > Actinomycetes > Mycobacteriales > Mycobacteriaceae > Mycobacterium > Mycobacterium sp. NGS19. Next base: position 213,622 of record NZ_JCALEB010000003.1, on the reverse strand, counting down.
GAACCTGCTGAAGCCGCGCCTCGTCGCCCGTGACCACCACGGGTTCTTCAGGCAGTTCCAGCGACCACTCGTGATCCGGCCCGGCGACGTGCGCGTCGGCGACAGCGTCGACCACCAGCTGAGACAGATCGACGGGATCGCGCCGCAGCGGGCGTCCGGTGTCCAGGCGGGCCAGCAGCAGCATGTCCTCGACGAGGTGCGTCATGCGCTCGGCTTCGGACTCGACACGGCCCATCGCATGCGCGACGTCTGAGGGCAGCACGTCGCGGCGGCGCTGGGCAAGTTCGGTGTAGCCGCGGATGGCGGCCAGTGGGGTCCGTAGTTCGTGGCTGGCGTCGGCGACGAACTGGCGCACACGCATCTCGCTGGCATGCCGAGCGGCGAGCGCGTCGGAGATCCGTCCGAGCATGCGGTTGAGCGCGGTGGCCAGCTGTCCGACTTCGGTGTTGGCGGCCGCCGGGTCGACCGCGAGCACACGGGTCGGCAGCGTTACTTCGCCGCGATCGAGTTCGAGGTCCGCGACGTCGCGTGCGGTGGCCGCGACCCGTGACACCGGGGCCAGCTGGTGGCGGATGATCACAATGCCGGCCACCGTCGCGGCGATCAGCGCAATGCCGGCGACGACTCCGAAGATCGCACCGACGGTGAGCAGCGTGTCGTCGACGCCGGTCATCGGCAAGCCGGAGACGATCACCGGGCCGCTGTGGGAGTGCCGCGCGACCACGCGGTAGCGGCCGAGCCCGTCGAGGTCGACGGTGACCGGACGGGAGCTGGGTGTGATCCCGGCGAGCTGCTGGGCCGCCGCCTGACTGATGCCTTCCCGGGCGCCACTGGGGGTGATGATGCCGGCGTCTTGCACATGCCCGTCGAGAACCACGGCACCGACCGTGCGAGTGGCCTGGCCAGGCGCATCGAGAAACACCGGGCCGGGACCGGCGTGCGGCTGGAATCGTGGTGAGCGCCTGGGGAATCCGGGCGGCGGGGGAGGTGGCGGCCCGAGATCGAACAGCGCCGAGGAGCGTCGGCCGGCATCGATCACCTGCTCGTCGAGCTGGCCCATCAGAAACCGGTGCAGCGCAAGCTCGGTGCCCGCGCCGATGCCCACGCAAACGAACCCCAGCAGGGCCACGACGGTGACGAGAAGCCGCGTCCGCAACGACCATGCGCGCGGGCGAAGCCAACGCTTGTCAGTCGGCAGGTTTGAGGACATATCCCGCACCGCGCAGCGTGTGGATCATCGGTGCACGACCGTTGTCGATTTTCTTGCGCAAGTAGGACACATAAAGCTCGACGATGTTGGAGCGGCCGCCGAAGTCGTAACTCCACACTCGATCGAGGATTTGCGCCTTGCTCAACACCTTGCGGGCATTGCGCATCATGAATCGCAACAGCTCGAATTCGGTTGTGGTGAGCGGGATGACGTCGCCGCCACGGGTGACTTCGTGGCTGTCTTCGTCGAGAACGAGGTCGCCGACGACGATTTTCGCGCCGCTGCTTTCGGTGGCGACCCCGGTGCGGCGAAGCAGCGCGCGCAGTCGCAGGACCACCTCCTCGAGGCTGAACGGCTTGGTGACGTAGTCGTCGCCGCCAGCGGTCAGTCCGGCGATGCGGTCTTCGACCGAATCTTTCGCGGTGAGCAGCAGCAGTGGCAGCCCGGGAATCTGGTCGCGGAGTTTGCGCAGCACGTCTAGCCCGCTCATGTCGGGCAGCATCACGTCGAGCACCACCACGTCTGGTGGCTGCTTGCGGGCGGCGGCGAGCGCGCTGGCGCCGTCACCTGCCGTGGAGACCGTCCAGCCCTCGTAGCGCAGCGCCATTGTCACGAGTTCGGCGAGCACGGGCTCGTCGTCGACGACCAGCACGTGGATGGGTCGGCCGTCGGCGCGGCGCATGACCACTCGGTCGTTGACCGCCGAGGGTGAGGTGTCGGACACGACCACGATTATCTTTGTCGCGTATTGGCGACCCCTGTGCCGACCCTATGCGCCCGCTGTGAAAACGCTGCGGTGCACATCCGATGCTGAACCGTCGCACAGTCAGCGCCTAAGTTTGCGGCGCACATTGGGACTCAGCGGGACCGACGGTTCGACGGGAAGGCTTGGTATGAGTTCGGACATCACCTCCACCGCGGCGCAGGAGCCGGTCTGGGGTGCTCCGCAGCAGGGCGGCTGGTCCAGAAAGCACACGCTGGCAGCCGTCGGCATCGCGGCGGTGATTGCGGCTTTCGGCGGCGCGGCGATCTACGCGGCGACAAGTGACGGTGCCGATGCGGCCGGTCCGGGGATGCGCGGGCCGGGTCCTGGTGGCCCCGGCTTCGGTCCGGGCGGCCCGGGGGGCTTCGGTCCGGGCGGCATGGGCCCCGGCGGGACCGGCCCGGGTGGTGCGCCCCTGCACGGGGAGTTCGTCGTCGCCGCCCAAAACGGAAGCTACACAACCGAACTCGTCCAGACCGGCGTTGTCACAGCGGTGTCCGACACGTCGATCACCGCCAAGAGCGCCGACGGGTTCACGCAGACCTATACGCTGGGCAGCCAAGCCGCGAATGGTCAAGTGGCAGTGAACGATACGGTCGTGATCCACGCGACAAAGGCGGGTGACACCGCCACCGCCAGCTCGGTGGCCGAGCCGAACCAGCCGGGACCGGGCGGACCGCGACGGCAACGTTAGTTCTGCTTTTCGGCTTCGGGCTTGGCTTCGGGGTGGAAGGATACCTCGATGTGCTCGAATCCCTTGGCCTGCTGGGCTTTTGCCTGCCCCGCATAGGTCTTGCGGTCACCGTGCGTCAATGACACGTCGTCGGTGAACGGTGTCAGCAGCGCGCGTGGATAAAGATGGTCGACGCGCACGGCGTTGATCTCGGCGCAGATGATCAGCGCGACGGACGTCAGGTACAGAAACGCAAGCAATCCCAGGACCAAAGCGAAGACGCCGTTGGTCATGCTGGCCGACTTCACCACGTGGGTCACGTAGAGAGCGCCGAAGGACTGTAAGAGCTGCCAGACGATGGCCGCGGTGATCGCACCGGGTGCGACCTGGCGGAAGGTCAGCTCTCGAGCGGTGGTCACCTTGAAAGCGACCAGGCACACCGCCGCGTTGAGCGCGACCGCCGCGACGATCACGGCAACCTTTCCGGCGATGCCCAGCACGGCGGACTCCCGGCCGAGCGCGGACAGCAGCGTCGCGCCCACCAGCGCCGAGCCGAGCAGAAAGAGCAACACGAGGCTGCGGACACGCGAGCGGATGGGGTCCGGACGCGCATGGCGCGGCACGGCCCAGACGGTGTCCATCGCGTTCTGCAGAGCTTGGCCGACGCCCAGGCCGCCGTAGAGGGCACCGGCGACCCCGACCACCACCGCGGTCGCTCCGCCGCTGAGGTGATGTGGCTCGCCGAGCTGATTGCCGATGACGGGGAACTGGCTCAGCGCCGAATGCACCACCTGGTCCTGGAGCTCGGGGTGGCCGGCCAAAACCACACCGAGCACCGTCGTCAGCAGAAGCAGCAGCGGAAACAGGGACACGAAGGCGTAGTAGGTGATGAGCGCGGCGAGGTAGCCGCCCTGGTCGTCGACGTACTTGTAGATGACCGCGATGACGAATCCGGCGGCGCGACTGCGCCGCTGTAGCCGATCCAGCCAGCTGACCATGCGCACTCCGGATGACGAGGGCGCGGATGCACCCGTTCGACGCACGTCATACCCGCTTTTGGCGGCGAAAACCCAGATCAGCCAGCGACCGGTGAGCGGCTGGGCAGCTCCGCCTACCATGGAAGCCATGGCCACGCAGTCGCGCGCGGCAATCCACCACACTCCCGGGTCGCCGCTCACCTTCGACGTTTCACGGCTTCCTCGGCGCCCCGGGTCGATGCAGCCGCTTCAACAGACCGTCTTCAGCCCGTTGCGCATCGGGCTGGACCTCATCGCCATCGTCGAGGGTGCGCCCCTGGAACTCGACCTGAAATTCGAGTCGGTATCCGAAGGCGTGCTGGTGACGGGCACCGTCAACGCGCCGACGTCGGGGGAGTGCGCGCGCTGCCTGACCGCGACCAGCGGCGACATCGAAATCCACTTCACCGAACTTTTCGCCTATCCCGACAGCACCACCGAGGCGACCACCGCAGAAGACGAGGTCGGCCACGTCATCGACGGCACCATCGACCTCGAGCAGCCGCTGATCGACGCCGTCGGGCTGGAGCTGCCGCTGTCCCCGGTGTGCCGGGACGACTGCCCCGGGCTGTGCGCGGAGTGCGGGGTGGCGCTCGCCGAGGCCGAACCGGGCCACCACCACGACCAGATCGATCCGCGATGGGCCAAACTCTCCGGGATGATGTCGGAAAAGACGCCGGATCGCCCGTGAGCCCCGCACGCGAGGAACTGATCGCTGCCCTGGGTGTCGACCTGCCCGACGACCTGCTGACGCTGGCGTTGACGCACCGCAGCTATGCCTACGAGAACGGCGGCCTGCCCACCAATGAAAGGCTGGAGTTCCTCGGCGACGCGGTGCTGGGGCTGACGATCACCGACGAGCTGTTCCACCGCCACCCGGACTGCTCGGAGGCCGACCTGGCCAAGTTCCGCGCCAGTATCGTCAACACCCGGGCGTTGGCGGACGTCGGCCGCGGCCTCACCGACCACGGGTTGGGTGCATACCTGCGGCTCGGCCGCGGCGAAATCAACTCCGGAGGCGCCGACAAGTCGAGCATCCTGGCCGACGCCGTCGAATCCCTCCTGGGCGCGGTCTACGTCGCCCACGGATTCGACGTCGCCCGCAAGACCGTGCTGCGGTTGTTCGGCGAGCTGATCGACACCGCACCCACATTGGGCGCCGGACTGGATTGGAAGAGCAGTCTGCAAGAACTCACCGCCGCGCGCGGCCTGGGCGCACCCACCTATGCGTTGACGTCGGCCGGCCCCGAGCATCAGAAGAAGTTCACCGCGAAGGTGGTGGTTGCGGGCACTGAGTACGGCGTCGGCGTCGGCCGGACCAAGAAGGAAGCCGAGCAGAAAGCCGCCGCGGCGGCGTGGAACGCGTTGGACGCGGCGTCACTGGATGCCTGAACTGCCCGAAGTCGAAACCGTCCGGCGCGGCTTGGCTTCCCACGTCACCGGCCGCACGATCACCGCCGTTCGCGTCCACCATCCTCGTGCGGTCCGCCGCCACGAGGCCGGTCCCGCCGACCTGACTGCGCGCCTGATCGGGCAACGCATCGTCGGCACGGGCAGGCGCGGAAAGTATCTGTGGCTCAACCTCTTTGACGAAACAGCGCTCGTCGTTCATCTGGGAATGAGCGGCCAGATGCTGCTCGGGCCCGTGCCCAAGACAGATCACGTACGGATCGCCGCACTGCTTGACGACGGCACCGCGCTGAGCTTCGTCGACCAGCGCACGTTCGGCGGCTGGATGCTGGCCGAGATGGCCGACGACGTCCCGGCGCCCGTCGCCCATCTGGCCCGCGATCCCCTCGACCCGCTCTTCGACCCCGACGCGGTCGTCAGGGTGTTGCGGCACAAAGACTCTGAGGTCAAACGCCAGCTGCTTGATCAGACCGTCGTGTCGGGCATCGGCAACATCTACGCCGACGAGGCGCTGTGGCGGGCCAAGGTGCACGGGGCGCGGGTGGCGTCGTCGTTGAGCCGGCCCAAGCTTCGGCTGATCCTCGACTGCGCCGCCGACGTGATGCGCGACGCACTGAAAGCCGGCGGCACATCGTTCGACGCGCTGTATGTCAACGTCAACGGCGAATCCGGCTACTTCGACCGGTCGCTGGATGCCTACGGCCGCGAAGGCACACCGTGTCGGCGCTGCGGTGCGGTGATCCGCCGCGAGAAGTTCATGAACCGCTCGTCGTTCTACTGCCCGCGCTGCCAACCGCGGCCGCGCCGCAGCTGACGCCGAAACGGTATTCCGCGTGGCCCGCACTCGCAGTTCTACGCGGCAGTTACCGTCTCGGGAAGGAGGAAGTAGATGACGCAACTGTGGGTCGAGCGCACCGGGGTACGCCGCTACACCGGCCGCAGCTCGCGCGGCGCGGAAGTGCTGGTGGGCAGCGAGGACGTCGACGGCGTCTTCACGCCCGGTGAGCTGCTCAAGATCGCGCTGGCGGCATGCAGCGGGATGGCTTCCGATCAGCCGCTGCGGCGCAGACTCGGCGACGACTACCGCGCCACCATCCGCGTCGCCGGACCGCCGGACCGCGATAAGGAGATCTACCCGCTGCTGGAGGAGCGCCTCGAAGTCGACCTCTCCGGCCTCTCCGACAACGAAACAGCCCGGCTGCTGACGGTGGTGAATCGGGCCGTCGAGCAGGTCTGCACAGTCGGGCGCACGCTCAAGCAAGGCACCACGGTCACCTTCGAGGTCGAGAACATTGGCTGACGCACGGTTGACAGCCTGGGTGCACGGCCGCGTGCAGGGCGTCGGCTTTCGGTGGTGGACCCGCAAACGCGCGCTCGAACTCGGCCTGACGGGCTACGCCTCGAACAAGCCCGACGGCCGCGTGCTCGTGGTGGCGCAGGGTCCGCGGGACTCATGCGAACGTCTACTGCAGCTGCTGCAAAGCGGCGACACGCCGGGCACCGTCGACAACGTGGTCGCGGACTGGACCGACGCGACAGAGCCGATGCACGGCTTCGTCGAGCGCTAGTCTCAGAGCCCGTGCACCTCAAGAGTCTGACGCTGAAGGGCTTCAAGTCCTTCGCCTCGCCGACGACTCTGCGCTTCGAACCCGGCATCACCTGCGTCGTCGGCCCGAACGGATCGGGCAAGAGCAACGTCGTCGACGCGCTGAGTTGGGTGATGGGCGAGCAAGGCGCCAAGACCCTGCGCGGCGGCAAGATGGAGGACGTCATCTTCGCCGGCACCTCGTCGCGCGCGCCGCTGGGCCGCGCCGAGGTGACCGTCACCATCGACAACTCCGACAACGCGCTGCCGATCGAGTACTCCGAGGTGTCGATCACCCGGCGGATGTTCCGCGACGGCGCCAGCGAGTACGAAATCAACGGCAGCTCTTGCCGTTTGATGGACATCCAAGAGCTGCTGAGTGACTCCGGTATCGGCCGCGAAATGCATGTGATCGTCGGCCAGGGCAAGCTGTCGGAGATCCTCGAGGCCCGACCGGAGGAACGGCGAGCCTTCATCGAGGAGGCCGCCGGCGTGCTCAAGCACCGCAAGCGCAAGGAGAAGGCGGTGCGCAAGCTCGACGCGATGTCGGCGAATCTCGGCCGGCTCACCGACCTCACCACCGAGCTGCGCCGCCAGCTCAAGCCGCTCGGCCGCCAGGCCGAGGTGGCCCGTCGCGCCCAGACCATCCAGGCCGACCTGCGCGACGCCCGGCTGCGACTGGCGGCCGACGACCTGGTGACACGCCGCAACGAGTTCGCCGGCGTAGGTGATGCCGAGGCCACCCTGCGCCGCGAACACGACGAGGCGACCGCACTACTCGAGTCGGCCACCGTCGAACTCGCCGCCCACGAACAAGCGGTGGCCACGCTGAGCGAACGCGCGGAAGCCGCGCAGCAGACGTGGTTTCGGCTGTCCGCGTTGGCCGAACGCGTCTCGGCGACCGTGCGTATCGCGACCGAGCGCGCCCAGTACCTCGACGAGGAGCCGCCGCGGGGCTCAGGCGTGGACCCCGACATGCTCGACGCCGAGGCCGACGAGGTGGCCGCCACCGAGTCGCGGCTGGTCGCCGAGCTCGACGAGGCCCGCGCGCGACTGCAAGAGGCGCGCACGCGGATGGCCGAGGCCGAGCGAGCGGCCGCTGCGGCCGAGCAAGCCCACCTGGCTGCAGTGCGCGCCGAGGCCGACCGGCGTGAGGGGCTGGCCCGCCTCGCCGGCCAGGTCGACACGATGCGCACTCGGGTGGAGTCGATCGACGAGGCCGTGGCCCGGCTGACCGGGGCCATCGACGAAGCCGCCGCCCGGGCCCAACAGGCACAGGCCGAATTCGAGACCGTCCAGGCCCGGGTCGGAGAGCTCGACCAAGGCGAAGTCGGCCTCGACGAGCATCACGACCGCTCGGTGGCGGCATTGCGGCTCGCCGACGAACGCGTCGCCGAACTTCAAGCCGCCGAGCGCGCCGCAGAACGCCAGGTCGCCTCGCTGCGCGCTCGCATCGAGGCGCTGGCGGTGGGGCTGGACCGCAAGGACGGCGCCAGCTGGATCCTCGAAAACCTAAGCGGCCCAGGGCTTTTCGGCCCGCTGGCCAACCTGGTCAAGGTGCACCACGGCTACGAGGCGGCGGTGGCGACGGTCCTGGGCGCGGCGGCTGATGCGGTGGCGGCTCAGGACGGCAAGACGGCCGCCGACGCGGTGGCGGCGCTCAAGGAATCCGACGGCGGACGGGCCACGATCGTCGTCGGTGACTGGCCGTCCCCCGCCGAGGCGCGGCCGATCGACCTGCCGCCGGGTGCCCGATGGGCCATCGACCTGGTGGAGGCGCCGGAGCGCTTCCGCGGCGCCGTGGCGGCGATGCTCTCTGACGTCGCCGTCGTGGATTCCCTGGATGCGGCCCTCGATCTGGTGGCGTCGCATCCGCGGCTGCGCGCAGTGACTTGCGACGGCGACCTCGTGGGCGCCGGCTGGGTGAGCGGCGGCTCCGACCGGCGTCCGAGCACGCTGGAAATCACCTCGGAGATCGAGAACGCGCGCGCCGAACTCGCGCGGGCCGAGAAGCAGGTGCACGAGCTGGGCGCTGCACTTGCCGGCGCACTGGCCGAGCAGTCCGCCCGACAGGACGCCGCCGAGCAGGCGCTGGCCGCGCTCAACGAGTCCGACGCGACGATCTCGTCGGCCTACGAGCAGCTGGGCCGGCTGGGGCAAGACGCACGCAGCGCCGAGGAGGAGTGGCGCCGGCTCACGCAGCAGCGCGCCGAATTGGAAGCCACCCGGGCCCGCACGGTCGAGGAGCTGACCGACCTCGAGCAGCGGCTCGCCAACGCGGAGCAAGTGCAAGAGCCTGTCGCCGACGACTCCGCAGAGCGGCAGGCCAGCGTGGCCGCCGCTGAAGCGGCCAGAGCGGTCGAGATCGAGGCGCGGCTGGCGGTGCGCACCGCCGAGGAACGCGTGAACGCCGTTCGGGGGCGGGCGGATTCGCTGCGCCGGGCCGCGGCCGCCGAACGCGAAGCGCGGATCCGGGCAGAGCGTGCGCGGGAAGCGCGCCGGAATGCAGCGGCGGTGGCGGCGGCGGTCGCAGAATCCGGCCGGCAGGTGGCGTTGCGCCTGGCACAGGTGGTCGCTGCTGCCTCACAGATCCGCGACGCACTGGCCGCCGAGCGGACACAACGCGCGACCGCGCTGTCGCAGACCCGTACGACGGTGACCGCGCTGACCGCCAAGATCGGCACGTTGACCGAGGCGCTGCATCGCGACGAGGTGGCCAAGGCCCAAGCCGCATTGCGGATCGAGCAACTCGAGGAGCACATCCTCGAACAGTTCGGCATGGCCGCCGAGGACCTCATCGCCGAGTACGGACCCGATGTGCCGCTGCCGCCGTCAGAGCTGGAGCTTGCGGAGTACGAGCAAGCCCGCGAGCGCGGCGAGCAGGTGAGCCCGCCGGCACCGATGCCGTTCGACCGGCCCACCCAAGAGCGGCGCGCCAAGAGGGCCGAACGAGAACTGGCCGAGCTGGGCCGCGTGAACCCGCTGGCACTCGAGGAGTTCGCCGCGCTCGAAGAGCGTTACAACTTCCTGTCCACCCAGCTCGAGGACGTCAAGGCCGCGCGCAAAGATCTGCTCGACGTCGTCGCCGACGTCGACGCGCGTATCGAGTCGGTGTTCGCCGAGGCCTACTACGACGTCGAGCGCGAGTTCCGGGTGGTGTTCGACGCGCTGTTCCCTGGCGGCGAAGGACGGCTGTTGCTGACCAACCCCGACGACATGCTGACCACCGGCATCGACGTCGAGGCGCGTCCGCCCGGCAAGAAGATCAAGCGGCTGTCGCTGCTGTCCGGCGGTGAGAAGTCGCTGGCGGCGATCGCCATGCTGGTGGCCATCTTCCGCGCGCGTCCCTCGCCGTTCTACGTCATGGACGAGGTCGAGGCCGCGCTGGACGACGCGAACCTGCGCCGGCTGATTGCGCTGTTCGAGCAGCTGCGGTCGCAGTCGCAGCTGATTGTGATCACACACCAGAAGCCGACGATGGAAGTCGCCGACGCGCTCTATGGCGTGACGATGCGCGACGACGGCATCACCCAGGTCATCTCGCAGCGGCTGCGGGGGCAGGAGATCCCGGCGGGGCAGGAGCGCAGCGACCGGGGGGAATCCGTGGTGACCGCGGGCTAGTCCTCACGTAGTGCAGGTCGGCACTCGCACCTCCTCTGCAAAACGTCAATCTCGCGACACGCCGATCTGCCGCAGATCCGCCAAATCGCTTGCTCCGCAACCATGTAGGCAGATTCGCAACTCGTCGACGAAGCGTGTCAGCCACTCCAGCGCCGCCGACGCCGATGCGATCGCCGGCGCCAACAGCGGGCGCGCCACCGCGACCACGTCAGCTCCCAATGCCAGCGCCTTGGCGGCATCCATGCCGGAGCGGATGCCGCCCGACGCCACCAGTGCAATGTCGGGCAGTGCCCGCCGCACCTGCACGATTGCGTCCGCTGTCGGCACGCCCCAGTCGGCGAGCTCCGGGTGACGCAGCTCGCCGTACCGGACGTACTGCTCCACCCGCGACCACGATGTCCCGCCCGCGCCGGCGACGTCGATGGCCGCGACAGGCAGCTCGCCGGGTGCCCGCAGCAATTCGGCGACCGCCGCCGCTCCGAGGCCGTGGCCGACTTCTTTGAGCAGAATCGGATATCCGAGCGCTGCCGACACGTCGCGCAGCCTGTTGACCGAACCGGAGAAGTCGGTGTCGCCGCCGGTTTGCATCGCCTCCTGCAGCGGATTGGTGTGGACGGCCAACGCGTCGGCGCCCACCCGGTCCAGGGCTTTGACCAGATCCGGCAGCGTCGACTTGGTCAGTTGGGAAAGCCCGATGTTGCCGATCAGCAGGACGTCGGGCGCGACGTCACGGACGTCGAAGCTCGCGGCGGCCCGCTCGCCCAGGGCGCTGTCCAGCATGATCCGTTGCGAGCCGAGCATCATCCCGATGCCGAGTTCCGCAGCGGCCGCGGCCAGGTTGCGGTTGATGGTCCCGGACAGCTCGGCGCCGCCGGTCATGGCGCCGACCAGCACGGGCGCACGCAACGAGGCCCCCAGGAAGCCGGCCGACAGGTCGATTTGGCTCAGGCTGGTCTGCGTCAACGCGTTGTAGGGCAGCCGGTAGCGCTCGAGTCCGGTGGTCAGGCTGCCGTTGTCGACGTCCTCGGTCAGGCAGACGTCGATGTGTCTGCGCTTGCGCCCGGCCATCCCAGCGGAAGTCATCACCGCGCGCCCTTGGTTGAATGGCCGGGTGGGAGAAGGTCTGTGGATAGCACTCGCTGTCGTTGCCGTTCTGCTGGTCGCCGCGCTGGTGGTGGGGCTGCTGCTGTACCGGCGCCGACGGATCACATTGTCACGTTCAGACACTGCCACACAGATCGACCGCTCCGGCGGCTATACCGCAGCATCGGGGATCACGTTCACCGAATCGTCAGCGACTGACCTCAAGGAGCGCGCGAGCCCCAGGCCCACGGTCGAGGAGGTCATACCGCCGCAGCCGCCCGTCGAGCCCACGGTCGAAAGACCCGCGCCGGCTCCGGTCGTGGAACCGGTCGACACGCCCCCTGCACCGCCTGTCGGCGAAGAGACGGTAGCGCCGCCCGAGCTGGAGACCATCGCCCCCACCGAGGGCCGGCTCGAACGGTTGCGCGGACGACTTTCCAAGTCGCAGAACGCAATTGGCCGCAGCATGCTTGGTCTGCTGGGAGGCGGCGACCTCGACGAGGACTCGTGGCAGGAAGTCGAGGACACCCTTCTGGTTGCCGATCTGGGACCGACCGTCACCGAATCGGTGGTGTCGTCGCTGCGGTCCCGGTTGGCCAGCAGCACTGTGCGCACCGAGGCCGACGCCAGGGCGGTGCTGCGCGAAGTGCTGATCACCGAGCTGCGCCCAGAACTGGACCGCTCGATCAAGGCGCTGCCGCACGCCGACGCCCCGTCGGTGCTGCTGGTGGTCGGCGTCAACGGCACCGGGAAGACCACCACCGTCGGCAAGTTGGCGCGAGTGCTGGTAGCCGACGGCAGACGTGTGGTGCTCGGCGCCGCCGATACGTTCCGCGCCGCGGCGGCCGACCAGTTGCAGACGTGGGCGTCACGGGTCGGCGCGCATGTGGTCCGCGGCGCCGAGGGTGCCGACCCGGCATCGGTGGCGTTCGACGCGGTGGACGCCGGCATCAAGGACGGCGCGGACGTCGTCGTCATCGACACCGCAGGGCGGCTGCACACGAAGACCGGGCTCATGGACGAGCTCGGCAAGGTCAAGCGGGTGGTCAGCCGCCGAGCTCATGTCGACGAGGTGCTCCTGGTGCTCGACGCGACCATCGGTCAGAACGGGTTGGCTCAGGCCCGGGTGTTCGCCGACGTCGTCGACATCACCGGCGTCGTGCTGACCAAACTCGACGGCACAGCCAAGGGCGGCATCGTGTTTCGCGTGCAGCAGGAACTCGGTGTGCCGGTGAAGCTGGTGGGGCTCGGCGAAGGGCCCGACGATCTGGCGCCGTTCGAGCCGGCCGCTTTCGTCGACGCGCTGTTGGGCTGAGGTGCCCTCGTTTCCCGCCGAGCAGACACCAAGTCGCATGGATCCGGTGCCGGTAATGCGATTCCGCGTCTGGTCGGCAAGGCAAGCAAAGGCCGCGTAACACCGCGGAAACCGCGACCGCCTATCCGTTCACACGAGCGAAACACCGCAGCGTCCTCGACGAAACAACCACTGCGCATTGTCTGAAGCCGACGGTCGGATGCCTCGGCGGCCAGCGGGGTCGCAGGGCTTCGGCGAAGGAGGAAGCTGCGAGTGGCTGATTTCCCGCTAATGGGTGTGCCGGACGCCGGTGACACCGCTTGGATGCTGGCCAGTTCGGCGCTTGTCTTGCTGATGACGCCCGGGCTGGCCTTCTTCTACGGCGGCATGGTGCGCGCCAGGGGGGTGCTCAACATGATCATGATGAGCATCAGCGCGATGGGCGTCGTCACCGTGCTGTGGGTTCTCTACGGCTACTCGCTGGCGTTCGGCAACGACGTCGGCAATATGTTCGGCAGCCCGTCGACGTTCTGGGGTCTGCACGGGCTCATCGGTGCGAATGCCACCGCGCCCGATGCCGCCGGCGCCGGCGGGGTGCCCATCCCGGTTGCGGGCACCATTCCGCAGACCGTGTTCGTGGCGTTCCAGCTGATGTTCGCGATCATCACCGTGGCGCTGGTGTCTGGTGCCGTAGCGGATCGCTTGAAATTCAGCGGCTGGCTGCTCTTCGCGGCTCTGTGGTCGACGGTCGTGTATTTCCCCGTGGCGCACTGGGTGTTCGACTTCGACGTCAAGAACACGGCCGGCGACATCGTCCACCACGGCGGGTGGATCGCGAACAAGCTGCAGGCCATCGACTTCGCCGGTGGTACCGCGGTGCACATCAACGCCGGTGCGGCCGGCCTGATGCTGGCGATCGTCCTGGGCAGGCGCCGCGGCTGGCCCGGCACGCCGATGCGGCCGCACAACCTGCCGTTCGTGATGCTCGGGGCCGGGCTGCTGTGGTTCGGCTGGTACGGGTTCAACGCCGGTTCAGCATTGTCCTCAGGAGGCCTTGCCGGGTCCACGTTCGTCACCACCACCATCGCCACGGCCGCCGCGATGCTCGCGTGGTTGCTCACCGAGCGCATCCGCGACGGCAAGGCGACCTCGCTGGGCGCCGCGTCGGGCATCGTGGCCGGCCTGGTCGCGATCACTCCGTCCTGTTCGTCGGTCAACGTCTTGGGCGCCATCGTGGTCGGCCTGTGCGCAGGTGTGTTCTGCGCGTTGGCCGTTGGCCTGAAGTTCCGGCTCGGGTTCGACGATTCGCTCGACGTCGTCGGTGTGCACCTGGTCGGCGGCCTGGTCGGCACCCTTCTCGTCGGCTTCCTGCTGGCGCCGGAATCAGGAGCCGCGGCGGCGGTCGGCCGTACCGGCTTGTTCTACGGTGGTGGATGGGACCAGCTGTGGCGCCAGGCGGTGGGTGCTTTCTCGGTTATGGCGTTCTCCGCGATCGGGGCGGCTATCTTGGCGTTGATCGTGAAGTACACGATCGGTCTGCGCATCAACGAAGAGGATGAAGTGAACGGTATCGATGAGGCCGAACATGCCGAAACCGCATACGATTTCGCCAGCCTCGGCACAGGCTCTGCGTTGAGTGCCGCTGGCGTGGGCGGCAGTTCGATCATCGGGCGTCACGGGGCGGAGGTTTAGGACACATGAAGCTGATCACCGCGATCGTCAAGCCGTTCACTCTCGAGGACGTCAAAACCGGTTTGGAACAAACCGGAATTCTCGGAATGACGGTGAGCGAGGTGCAGGGCTACGGCAGACAAAAGGGCCACACCGAGGTCTACCGCGGCGCTGAATACTCCGTCGACTTCGTTCCCAAGGTGCGCGTCGAAGTGCTTGTCGACGACTCGGCCGTCGACAAGGTGGTGGACATCATCGTGCAGGCTGCACGCACCGGCAAGATCGGCGACGGCAAGGTGTGGGTGAGCCCCGTCGAAACGGTGGTCCGGGTGCGCACAGGGGAGCGGGGCGCCGACGCGCTGTGAGTGGATGACACCGCACACGCCTGATCCCGCTGCCGAAACACCCCAGCCTTCGGCAGCGGGATCACCCCGCCCCGCAAAGGATTTGGTCGCTGCCACGCAGCAGCTCTTGGCCGGCGGACCGCGCCATCTCGACTCCGCCGCACTGCGCGACGCTCTCTCGGACTTACACGAGTTCTGGCTGACCACCAAGGCAACCGAAATCGGTATCACCGACACGAGCGGCTTCGCGATCGTGGCTACCGGCGGCCTCGGCCGTCGTGAACTGCTGCCGTATTCGGACCTCGATCTGATGTTGCTGCACGACAACATGCCTGCCGATGACGTCAGCAGGGTCGCCGATCAACTGTGGTATCCGTTGTGGGACGCCAACATTCGCATCGACCACAGCGTGCGCACGGTAGCCGAGGCGCTGCACGTGGCCGGCGACGACATCTCGGCCGGGTTGGCGATGCTCGAGGCGCGCCACATCGCCGGCGACGCCGAGTTGTCGAATCTGCTCGTCGGCGGCGCACGACGACAGTGGCGCACCGGAATCCGTTCTCGTTTCGATGAACTCGTCGAGCACACGCATGCGCGCTGGCAACGCTTCGGTCAGATCGCACACCGCGCCGAGCCCGACCTCAAAAGCGGCCGCGGGGGACTGCGCGACGTGCAGTTGCTGAATGCGCTGGCAATCGCACAGCTGGCCGACCACTATTCGAGCCGAAACTCGGACGGCCCCAGCGGTTCACTGGCCGGGGCGCATCTGGCGCTGCTCAATGTCCGCACCGAGCTGCACCGAGTTTCGGGGCGAGGCCGCGACCTGCTGCTGGCTCAGTACGCCGACGAAATCGGTGCGGCGCTGTGCATCGGTGACCGCTTCGACCTGGCCCGCATGCTGAGCGACGCGGCCCGCACCGTCAGCTACTACGTCGACGCGGGATTGCGCACAGCGGCGAATGCGTTGCCACGCCGGGGACTTTCGGTGTTACGTCGTCCGGTACGCCGACCTCTCGACGAAGGGGTCGTCGAGTTCGCCGGCGAAGTGGTGCTGGCCCGCGACGCCCGCCCCGAACGCGACCCGGGGCTGATCCTGCGGGTCGCGGCCGCCTCGGCCATCACCGGGCTGCCGCTGGCCGGTTCGACGCTGAGCCGGCTGGCCGACGCGGCCCCCGAGTTGCGAACTCCCTGGCCACGCGAGGCGCTCAACGACCTTTTGGTCCTGCTCGCCGCCGGGCCCACGGCAGTGGCAACCATCGAGGCACTGGACCGGACGGGCTTGTGGGGCAGGCTTTTTCCAGAGTGGGGAGCTGTGCGCGACTTGCCGCCTCGCGACATCGTGCACACCTGGACGGTCGACCGGCACCTCGTCGAAACCGTCTCGAAGGCAAGCGCTTTCACCACCCGGGTATCGCGCCCGGATCTTCTGTTGCTCGGTGCGCTGCTCCACGACATCGGCAAAGGCCGCGGCGGAGACCACAGTGTGATCGGCGCCGAGTTGGCCACCCAGATCGGCACCCGGCTGGGACTGTGGCCGTCGGACGTGGAGGTCTTGTCGAAAATCGTGCGCTTCCACCTGCTGCTGCCCACCACGGCCACCCGCCGTGACCTGCAAGACCCGGACACCATCACCTTCGTGGTAGACCGGCTCGACGGCGACCCGCTGCTGCTCGAGCTGTTACACGTTCTCGCCGAAGCGGACTCGCTGGCCACCGGACCCGGCGTCTGGGGCGACTGGAAGGCGCTGCTGATCGGTGACCTGGTGCGCCGATGCCGCACGGTGATGGCAGGCGAGCCGCTGCCGCACGCGGATCCGATTGAACAGCAATATGTTTCGCTTGCAGCCGACGGCAAGGTGCACGTCGAGCTGAGACCCGGCGACGGCGATCACATCTTCAAGGTGACCATGGTGGCGCCCGACCGCCGGGGTCTGCTGTCCAAGGAAGCCGGTGTGCTGGCGCTGAACTCGCTGAGCGTGCATTCTGCGTCGGTCAACAGCCACGAGGGCTCGGCAATCAACACGTTCGTCGTCTCTCCGCACTTCGGCGCACCCCCGGCGGCGGAACTGCTGCGTCAGCAACTCATCCAGGCGCTCGACGACGATTTGGACGTGATCGGCGCGCTGGAACAGCGCCACCACGAGGCCACCCGGTACGGGACGGGCCGGGCCGGCGAGGCGCTGGCTGCGGTGCCCGCCAACCAGGTGCCGGCACCGCCGCGGATCCTGTGGCACGACGGCAGCACACCCGGTCAGCTGCTGGTGGAGATCCGCTCCACCGACCGGGCCGGCCTGCTGGCTGTGCTCACCCGCGTGTTCGAAAAAGCAGGCGTCGACATCGCGTGGGCCAAGGTGACGACATTGGGCTCGTCGGTGGACGACGTATTCGGCGTGGTGGCGCCGCCCCTGGTCGGCGGGGATGTCGACGGTCTGCGGCAGGCGCTGGAACGCGAGCTGCTGGCCGTGCTGCCGCATCCGCCGCCGCAGAAGCCGGCGGAGCACGCCAGCTAGGCTGGCCCACGTGTTCGAAACCCTGTCAGACCGGTTGACCGGTGCTCTGCAGAACCTGCGCGGCAAAGGCCGGTTGTCCGACGCCGACATCGACGCCACCACCCGCGAGATCAGGCTCGCACTGCTGGAGGCGGACGTCTCGCTGCCGGTCGTGCGCGCCTTCGTCGCACGCATCAAAGAGCGCGCCAAGGGTGCGGAGGTCTCCGCCGCACTGAACCCGGCCCAGCAGGTCGTCAAGATCGTCAACGAGGAATTGATCGCGATCCTTGGCGGCGAAACCCGCCGGCTGGCCTTCGCCAAGACACCGCCCACGGTGATCATGCTGGCCGGCTTGCAAGGCTCCGGTAAGACCACGCTGGCCGGCAAACTTGCGAAATGGCTTAAGGGACAAGGCCACACACCTTTGCTGGTGGCATGCGACCTGCAGCGGCCAGGCGCGGTCAATCAGCTCAAGATCGTCGGCGAGCGAGCGGGAGTGCAGGTGTTCGCACCGCACCCCGGCACATCGGTGGAAGGCGCGGCGCAGGCCGGTCCGGGCGACCCGGTGGCGGTCGCGGCGGCGGGGCTGGCCGAGGCCAAGGCCAAGCTCTTCGACGTGGTGATCGTCGACACCGCGGGTCGCCTCGGCATCGACGAGGAGCTGATGGCGCAGGCCGCTGCCATACGCGATGCCGTCGACCCCGACGAAGTGTTGTTCGTGCTCGACGCGATGGTGGGCCAGGACGCCGTCGCGACGGCCGAGGCGTTCCGCGAGGGCGTCGGCTTCACCGGGGTGGTGCTGACCAAACTCGACGGCGACGCCCGCGGCGGCGCGGCGCTGTCGGTTCGCGAGGTCACCGGCGTGCCGATTCTTTTCGCGTCCACCGGTGAGAAGCTCGAGGACTTCGACGTCTTCCACCCCGATCGGATGGCCAGCCGGATCCTGGGCATGGGCGATGTGCTGAGTCTGATCGAGCAGGCCGAGCAGGTCTTCGACGCCCAGCAGGCCGAGGCCGCAGCCGCCAAGATCGGCGCGGGCGAGCTGACGCTCGAGGACTTCCTCGAACAGATGCTCGCGATCCGCAAGATGGGACCGATTGGCAACCTTCTCGGGATGCTGCCCGGAGCCGGCCAGATGAAAGAGGCACTGGCCGCGGTCGACGACAAGCAGCTGGATCGCGTGCAGGCGATCATTCGCGGCATGACACCCGAGGAACGGGCCGACCCGAAGATCATCAACGCGTCACGGCGGCTGCGGATCGCCAACGGCTCGGGTGTCACCGTGGCGGAGGTCAACCAGCTGGTCGATCGGTTCTTCGAGGCGCGCAAGATGATGTCGCAGATGGCCGGCCAGATGGGCATGCCGGGCTTCGGGCGCAAGAGTTCCCGAAAGGCCAAGGGCGGCAAGGGAAAGAAGGGCAAGAAGGGACGGGGTCCCACTCCGCCGAAGGTCCGCAGTCCGTTGGGCATGCCGGCGGGCTTTCCCGACCTGTCGCAGATGCCGCCCGGTCTTGACGAATTACCGCCCGCCTTGGCGGATTTGGACCTGTCGAAGCTGAACTTCCCCGGCAAGAAGTGACGTCACGCCTGCATGTGCGGGGGCGCGGCCTGCCCGACGGCGAGCCGGTCGAGTGGTGGATCGTCAACGGCCAGTTGAGCGCTGAGCCGGTAGCGGAAGCGGACACCGTGTTCGACGGCGGCTGGATTCTGCCCGGGCTCGTCGACGCGCACTGCCACGTCGGGATCGGTGCGGACGGACCCGCCGACCTCGACGAGGCGATCATGCAGGCGGAGATCGAACGTGGCGTCGGCGCGCTGCTGCTGCGTGATTGCGGCTCGCCTCTCGACACCCGCAGCCTCGATGACCACGCCGACTTGCCGCGCATCATCCGCGCCGGGCGTCACCTCGCTAGGCCCAAGCGGTATAGCCGCGGACTGGCGCTCGATCTCGAGGACGAGACGCAGCTGCCGGAAGCCGTTGTGGCACAGGCCCATTGGGGCGATGGCTGGGTGAAGCTGGTCGGTGATTGGATCGACCGGTCGATGGGCGATCTGGCGCCGCTGTGGTCCGACGACGTGCTGAAAAAGGCAATCGATGCCGCGCATGCGGTGGGCGCCCGGGTCACTGCGCATGTGTTCGGCGAGGATGCGCTGCCAGGGCTGGTCAATGCGGGAATCGACTGCATTGAACACGGCACCGGGATCACCGACGACGTGATCGATGCAATGGTCTCGAACGGCACGGCGCTGGTACCGACGCTGATCAACATCGACAACTTTCCCGGAATCGCCGACGGCGCAAGTAAATACCCGGTCTACGCCAAGCACATGCGTGACCTCTACGCGACCAGCCGCCAACGGGTGGCGGCCGCCCGGGAGGCCGGTGTGCCGATCTACGCGGGCACCGATGCAGGATCGATGGTGGCCCACGGGCGGATCGCGGACGAGATCGACGCGCTCAAGGGCATCGGGATGAGTCCCACGGACGCGCTCGGCGCGGGCTGCTGGAGTGCGCGGCGATGGTTGGGCCGGCCGGCACTAGAGCACGGCGCGTCAGCGGACTTGATCTGCTTCGCCGAGGATCCCCGCACCGGCGCGGCCGTGCTGAGTGCACCTGACGTGGTGATCCTGCGCGGCCGCGCCTTCGCCGCTTAGAGCGGGCCGATCCCGCTCTGCTGGCTCTGCGCGAAACCCCAGTCGAACAGGCTCATCGCCTGGTCCCAGTAGGTGGGGCCGCCATCTTTGACCAGTCCGTACATCAGCGAGATCACCAGACGTCGGCCGTTGCGCTCGGCGGCGGCGACGTAAGTCTTGCGGGCCGCGTTGGTGAAGCCCGTCTTGCCGCCGAGCGTGCCGGGGTAGCGCTGCAGCAGCTGGTTTTCGTTGACGATCTGCACGGCGCCGTTGTCACCGGGGAACATCGCCGACGGTTGGGCGGTGATCATCGCGAACACCGGATTGGCCATGGCCGCACGGAAGATGATGGCGAGGTCGCGTGGGGTGGTCCAGCCGGAACCGCCCGGCCCGTCGAGTCCCGACGGGGTGGCGGCATGAGTGGCGGTGGCGCCGATCGCGGCGGCTTTGGCGTTCATCTTGGCCACTGCGGTGTCGAACCCGCCCAGCATGTCGGCCAGCGTGTTGGCGGCGTCGTTGCCCGATACCAGCAGAATCGCGTCGAGCAGCTGGCGGGCGGTGTAGGTGCGGCCTCGCTTGATGCCCACACAGTTGCATTCCACGTCGGTGTCGGCGACGGTCGCGGTGACCGTATTGCCCAGGCCCACTTCGTCGAGGGCGGTCAGTGCCAGCAGCGTCTTGATGGTGCTGGCCGGTGGATGGGGCACGTCGATGTCGCGGCCGGCGAGCACCTGACCGGAGTCCATGTCCGCGACAATCCAGGCCGGCGCCGGGCCGGTTGGCACGACGGCTGTGCCGGGCGGTTGCACGTCGGAGTCGGCCTGGGCGACCGGTGCCGCGAGGGCGAAGAAGGCGACCACGAGGGCTGCGAACCATCGAGCCGATGAGCGCTTGCGCGAAGAGCAAACAGTCATGGCGCGTGAGCCTATCGTGTTCAATCAACTGCCATGTTGAGCTTGCAGGAGATCTCCGACCGGCTGGAAATTCAGCAGCTGCTGATCGACTACTCGACCGCGATCGACCAGCGGCGGTTCGACGACCTCGATCGGGTGTTCACCCCGGATGCGCACATCGACTACAGCGCCTTCGGCGGCATCGTGGGCAGCTATCCCGAGGTGAAGTCATGGCTTGCGGAGGTGCTGCCGAACTTCCCGTCGTACGCGCACATGCTGGGCAACGTCGACATCCGGATAGACGGCGACAGGGCGTCGTCGAGGACGATCTGCTTCAACCCGATGGTGCTCGGAGGCGAACAGAAGCAGGTGATGTTCTGCGGGCTCTGGTACGTCGACGAGTTCGTCCGCACGTCCGACGGCTGGAGGATCACCCGCCGGGTCGAGGTGAAGTGTTTCGACCGCGTGGTCTAGAGGCGGCGGGGTCTTATTCACGCCTCGGAGATCCGGCCTCGTCGATAATCGTCCAAGGTGTAGGTCTGGCCCGCTCTGCGTCTGCGCTCGGCCTCTTCGATGGCGCGCTGGCGTTCGTCCGCAGGCGCGTGCACCAGGTGACGGTAGAGCTCGTTGTCGACGGCGTACACGCCCGGAACGGGCTCACGTAGGTGGCGGCGGTAGACCTGGTCGGCGTGGGCCAGGGGATCCTCGCCCGCATTCTGCCGCCGGATGAATTCTTGGCCGAGCCTCTGTAACGCTTCGCCTCTGCTGCGCCCGCACACCGACCAGTCAGCACCTGGATACGACGCCCTCCACCCGTCGTCGTCCGCCTTCAGTTGCGGTTCCATATGAAAGGCGAAGCGGCGCAACTCATCTTCGGCTTCCCACGACGATGTGCTCATCCCCGTACCTTTCTCGTCCGCAGAGTCGGTAGTCATGGCAGCGATTCGATGATCCAACGTCGCGGTTCATGAGGTCGTGTGTCGGTGAGTGTGCGGATTTGTACGCGGCGACGTCGTGTCGCCTACGAAACCGCACACTCGCCGATTTCGCCCGCTGAGCGGCGGTCTGGCACAATAGTCGGCTGGTCAGACCCACGCGAGGCAAAACCGGATCCGGCAACCGCCTGGCATCGCTGAATTGCCGCGTGACACCTACAGGAGTATCCGCATGGCTGTGAAGATCAAGCTCACCCGGCTTGGCAAGATCCGCAATCCCCAGTACCGCATCGCCGTCGCCGACGCGCGCACCCGCCGCGACGGCCGCGCCATCGAGATCATCGGCCGGTATCACCCCAAGGAAGACCCGAGCCTCATCGAGATCGACTCAGAGCGCGCCCAGTACTGGCTGTCCGTGGGTGCGCAGCCCACCGAGCCGGTGCTCAAGCTGCTGAAGATCACCGGCGATTGGCAGAAATTCAAGGGTCTGCCCGGCGCCGAGGGCACGCTGAAGGTGGCCCCACCCAAGCCGAGCAAGCTCGAGCTGTTCAACGCTGCGCTCGCCGAGGCGGAGGGCGGCCCGACCACCGAGGCCACCACGCCGAAGAAGAAGGCCCCCGCGAAGGTCGGAGCCGCGAAGGCGGCGACATCAAGCAAGGCCGCCAAGAAAGCGGCGGACAAGGCGGAAGACCAGCCGGCGGGGGAGGCTTCTGAACCTGCCGCCGAGTCCGCCGGCACAGAAAGCTAAGCGATGAGCTCTGTGGTCGTCGATGCCGTCGAGCATCTCGTCCGCGGCATCGTGGACAACCCCGACGACGTCCGCGTCGACATGGTGACCAACCGCCGCGGTCGCACCGTCGAAGTGCATGTGCACCCCGACGACCTCGGCAAGGTCATCGGACGCGGCGGGCGCACAGCAACCGCGCTGCGCACCCTCGTCGCCGGCATCGGCGGCCGGGGGATCCGCGTCGACGTGGTGGACACCGACCGATAGTCGTGGAGCTCGTCGTCGGGCGGGTGGTCAAAGCGCACGGTGTCACCGGTGAGCTCGTCGTCGACGTGCGCACCGATGATCCGGACAGCCGCTTCGCGGTAGGCGCCACCCTGCGGGGTCGGGCTCCGAAGAGCGCGACACAAGCCACTTACACGGTCGAGTCGGTCCGCCCGCACGGCGCCCGGTTGCTGGTCCGGCTGGCCGGGATCGCCGACCGCGACGCCGCCGACGCGATGCGCGGCACCGTGTTCGTCATCGACTCCGCTGATCTGCCGCCGATCGACGACCCCGACGAGTTCTACGACCACCAACTCGAGGGCCTAAGGGTCCACACTGTCGACGGGCTTCCAGTCGGTGCTGTCACCGAGGTGCTGCACACCGCGGCCGGCGAGCTGCTGGCGATCCGCCGCGACGACGGCAGCGAACTGCTAGTGCCGTTCGTCACGGCGATCGTCACGTCGGTTTCGTTGGCCGACAAGCTGATCCAGATCGACCCGCCCGACGGTCTGCTGGAGTTGACGTAGCCGTGCGCATCGACGTCGTCACCATCTTCCCGCAGTACCTTGACCCACTGCGACAGTCGTTGCCCGGCAAGGCAATTGAGGCCGGCATCGTGGACCTGCGGGTGCACGATCTGCGGAAGTGGACTCACGACGTGCACCACTCGGTCGACGACGCGCCCTATGGCGGAGGCCCGGGAATGGTGATGAAAGCGCCGGTGTGGGGGGAGGCGCTTGACGAAATCTGCTCGGCGGAAACGCTTCTGGTGGTGCCGACGCCGGCGGGTGTGCCGTTCCGCCAGGCCGACGCCCAGCGCTACAGCGCTGAGCCGCATCTGGTGTTCGCCTGTGGCCGCTACGAGGGTATCGATCAGCGCGTGATCGACGATGCCGCCCGGCGGATGCGCGTGGAGGAAGTGTCGATCGGCGACTACGTGCTTCCCGGCGGTGAGTCGGCAGCGCTGGTGATGATCGAGGCAGTGGTGCGCCTGCTGCCGCAGGTCATCGGCAATCCCGAATCGCACCAACAGGATTCGTATTCCGACGGCCTGCTCGAAGGGCCGGCCTACACCCGTCCGGCCAGTTGGCGCGGACTCGACGTGCCGGAGGTCTTGCTGTCCGGCGACCATGCCCGCATCGCGGCGTGGCGGCGGGAGATGTCGTTGCGCCGCACCGCCGAACGCCGCCCCGACCTGTTGGACTGACGAGCAGCCCGTCGCCGCCGAGACGGGAACTACCGCGGGGAAGTGCGAGAGCGCGCCACGTGGAATACCGTTTCGGCGTCTGACGCGGGGCGGACGCCAGCGCTCAGATCCGTCCGTTCGGGAACATCGTCTTGACGGCTTGGGTAATCGTGTTGCGTGCCGTCAGGTCGTCGCTGGGCTGCAGCGATCCGATCGCCATCGCGTACCGGCGGTCGGCCCCGACCACGCCTGTGGACAAGTGCATCCAATTAGGACCGTCCCAACAGCACATCCAGCCCTGCTTCACCGCGACCGGCGTGGCATACAGGCCGTCGGGGATGCCGAACCGCTGCGAATAGCCGTCGACGCCCGTCGGCGTGGACTGCGCGAGGTTGGACACGATGATGTCGGCCAGCTCGACAGGCAGGCCACCGCTGCCGTCCAGAAGCATGTCGTAGTAGCGGACGATGTCGTTTGCGGTGCTCAACGTGTTGAACCAGCGCCCGTCATACGGGGTCGTCGTCGCGGTCAGGCCGTAGCGCTGAACGACGCGAGAGATCACCGCGCTGCCGCCGCTGCGGTTCCAGAATTCCTCGGCGGCGTTGTCGTCAGACGAACGCAGCATGACCTCGAGCGCCGCGCGGTCACCGGGCGTGAGTTGCGTCTGCCCCTTGGCTACTTGTGCCAACAGGTCGTCGGCGATGAACACCTTGGCCACCGAGGCGATGGGCATCGGCGAATCGTCGCCGTTGGACACGGTCTTTCCGGTGGTGCGATCGACCACCGCGACCGAGATCTCCGCACCGCTCTCGGTGGCCTGCAGCGTGGCCTGCGCCACGCGCGCTTCCAGCCCGTCCAAGGCGGCGGCGGCCACCACTTCGGCGGGAGCGCCGGGAGCCGGGATGTGCGTGGCCAGAGCAGTGAACCCGTTGTGGTTCCGGTGAATTCCGGTGACGCCGCGCTCTTTGGCGACGCACGCTGCGATCAGCACGGCAGACACCAGTACCGCAGTCGTCGTCCTCAGAACCGACCGCGGCCGCCGCATGTCTCTCCTCAATCAATTGGTGTGGTGTAGAACGGTCCGACCGCACCGCCGTCCGTTGATGCGCCAGCCTATCGAGTTTTTCGGTCGCTCGGGCCGTTACGCCGGGGCGCCGGTCGCGGTGTGTCGGACGCGATTTCCGCCCATGCGGGCGATCTGGCACAATTGACCAGTTGTCTGCGCGCTGGGAGATCGTTCCCGCGCCGCAGGGATCACGACGTCAAACCTGACGGGGCTGCGTTTTCACGCGCCCCTGCCGCGACCGCGAGGAAGATTTCGATATGAACACGCTGGACTTCGTCGACCAGGCATCGCTGCGCGATGACATCCCGGCTTTCAACCCCGGCGACACGGTCAACGTGCACGTCAAGGTCATCGAGGGATCCAAGGAGCGGATCCAGGTGTTCAAGGGCGTGGTGATTCGTCGGCAGGGCGGCGGCATCCGGGAAACGTTCACGGTCCGCAAGGAAAGCTACGGCGTGGGCGTGGAGCGCACCTTCCCGGTGCACTCGCCCAACATCGACCACATCGAGGTCCTCACGCGTGGCGATGTGCGCCGGGCGAAGCTGTACTACCTGCGGGAACGTCGCGGCAAGAAGGCCAAGATCAAGGAGCGGCGCTGACCGCCGGGGCTCTCTCGCCCCTGATGCCTGCGTGGCTACGCTGATCCCGTGACGGACAAAACCGAATCGACAGACGCGCCGCAAGAGCGACCGCTGACCGCGGAAGCCGAGTCTGACGCCAAAGCCGACGCGAAGAAGTCGAAAGGCAAGAAGTCCGCACTGAAAGAGGGCGCGATCCTGCTCGTGATCGCGGTCGGCCTCTACTACCTGATGCTGACGTTCATCGCGCGGCCGTATCTGATCCCGTCGGAATCGATGGAGCCGACGCTGCATGGCTGCTCCGGATGCACCGGTGACCGGGTGATGGTCGACAAGCTGACCTACCGGTTCAGCACCCCCGAGCCCGGCGATGTGATCGTTTTCAAGGGCCCACCGAACTGGAACGTCGGCTACAAGTCGATCCGGTCGACGAATCCACCCGTGCGATGGGTGCAGAACGCTCTGTCGTTCGTCGGGTTCGTGCCGCCCGACGAGAACGACTTGGTCAAGCGCGTGATCGCGGTGGGCGGCCAGACCGTCGAATGCCGCAACGACACGGGCCTGACCGTCAACGGCAAGCCTCTGAACCAGCCCTTCTTGGATGCGAAGACCATGGGTGTCGAGGGTCTCGATCCGGCCTTGTACCGCTGTTTGGGACCTGAGTTCGGGCCCGTGAGCGTGCCGCAGGGGCGGCTGTGGGTGATGGGTGACAACCGCACCCATTCGGCGGACTCCCGTGCGCACTGCACGAGCACGCCAGCGGACCTTCAACGCCGGATCCTGTGCACGGGAGACCCGACTGCGGGCACGATTCCGATCGACAATGTCATCGGCAAGGCAAGGTTCATCGCCTGGCCGCCGTCGCGATGGGGTGGGGTTAGTTCGGTGGACGTTCAGCAACAGCAGTAGGTAGCAGCGATGGGCACTCGCTGGCCGCCGCGCGCGGTCGTTCGCAAGTCGTCGGGTCTTCGCACGCTCGAGTCGGCGCTGCACAACAGCGGCCTGGGTCCGGTGGCGGGCGTCGACGAAGTCGGCCGAGGGGCGTGCGCCGGGCCGCTGGTGATCGCCGCGTGCGTGCTCGGGCCGAACCGCTTGAAGAGCCTGGCCGCCCTCGACGACTCGAAGAAGCTGACCGAGAAGGCCCGTGAGGCGCTGTATCCGCTGATCCGCCGCTACGCGCTGGCCTACCACGTGGTGTTCGTGCATTCGCACGAGGTGGATCGCCGCGGCGTGCACGTCGCCAACATCGAGGGCATGCGCCGCGCGGTGGCCGGGCTCCCGGTGCGCCCCGGCTACGTGCTGTCCGACGGCTTCCGGGTGCCGGGGTTGCCCATGCCCTCGCTGCCGGTGATCGGGGGTGATGCGGCCGCCGCGTGCATTGCCGCGGCCAGCGTCCTGGCGAAGGTCAGCAGGGACCGCTGGATGGTCGCCAAGGACGCCGAGTACCCGGGCTACGGCTTCGCCGAGCACAAGGGCTACTGCACGTCGGCCCACGCCGCGGCCTTGTCACGGCTCGGGCCGTGCGAGATACACCGCTATTCGTTCATCAACGTGCGCAGGTCGGTCGTCGAGTTCGTGATGCCCGAGGAGCGCATGGAGCAGGCGTGAGAGAAAATACGGAAATAGTGAGCAAAGGACAGTCGGGTAGATGAGTGCCGAAGATCTCGAAAAATACGAAACCGAGATGGAGCTCTCGCTCTACCGCGAATACAAGGACATCGTCGGCCAGTTCAGCTACGTGGTGGAAACCGAGCGACGGTTCTACCTGGCCAACAGCGTCGAATTGATTCCCCGCAATGCCGACGGGGAGGTCTATTTCGAACTGCGCCTCGCCGACGCCTGGGTGTGGGACATGTACAGGCCGGCTCGCTTCGTCAAACAGGTGCGGGTGATCACGTTCAAGGACGTCAACATCGAAGAGGTGGAGAAGCCCGAGCTGCGGCTGCCGGATTGAGCCGACGGCTCGTCAGTGCATTTCGAGCGGCTGTCCGTAAGTCGTGACACTGTCGCCGTCTTTCGACGTCAGCCGCGCATAAGGGCGCAGCGTTACGCCGCCTGCCGCCCCGGTCACCGAGCCGTGTGCACCGGCAACCGCCACGGCGCCGTCGGCTCCCGAGACGTCGACACTGAAGGTGGAGATCTCGCGCAGCCCGGGGCCGTTTCCGAGGTCGATGCTGATGCCGAGTCCGGGAATGAAGGGTGGCGTGGTGATCAGCAGCTGCGGAACGGGCGCCACTTGCGTCTGGTCGAGGTTCAGATTGGGTGTGGTGTAGCTGAAGTTGATGCCGCTGCCCAGTTCCCACGGAAAGGCGACTTGATAGCCCAATTCCAGTGTGCCCTGGAAGTTTTCGGCGTCCTCGCCGGTCACGTGGTAGACGGCACGGCCGGTTTCGAACCACTCGCGGGTCAGCGGATTGCTGTCCAACGGCGACACACTGTTGATCAACACGTCCCACTGCTGGATGTTCAACGTCCGGCCATGACCGTCGACCACACTGAGCTCGTTGTCCATCGCGGCTTGCGTTGTGGCTGCACCGACGGTCATAGCGGTGGTGACCGCGGCCACCACCGACACGAATAACCGGGTGACGCCCTTCATCTTCTCCTCGGCTTGAAAACAGGCCGTCGCAACGAGCCGACCGGTCAGATTAATGCCTGCGGCGCGGAGACATTGGTACTGCGTTGGTTTCCTCGTTTCGAAAGATAACTGCGGCAAACAAGCTTGGGCAATAGCTCGTGACATTTGCTGGCTGAACTGTCGCGAAGTTGTTGCCATTCGGCGCCCGTGTCGTGACAGCATTCAACGGCTGACTTGAAGACCTGTGTGCTATGAGCGAAATCAGCTGTGGCGCAATATATCCGAAAGCACTTTAGCGTGCGGTGCGCGTCACCCCGGCGAGAGCCCCAGACGAGTGGTTGTACGCACCGGCGAAATTTGCTTGCGCTGAATCGGCGGAAATGACGCTCACCGCTTAAGCCATGCTCGGTCAGCCACTTGGCGCCACGGCGTTTCGACGCGCGCGAAAGCCACGCGTCCTGGATCAGTTCGGCGAGTTCGTCGCGGGAGATGCGATCTAATTGCGACGCGCGCACCAAGACGGACAGGTGGCCGTCGAAGTGGCTGGTGGTGAAGAACGGGCTTTGCGGATCCTGCACCAGGGCCTGTTTGTCCGCGTCGGAGCCCACCCAGATGACGATGACGTCGGAATACGGTTCGCCCGTCGCGGGGTCTCGGGCATCAGGCCGCGGATTACGAAAAAACACGAACGACTTTCCGCCTACCTGATAGATCGCATTGCCCTTCGGGCCCTCGAGGCGCGTCGTGTGCGGCATCGCTGCAGCGATCTCATGCACGTCATCGACATTGGCCGGGCGTTTCGCCATGCCGGAAGGGTACGGGACCTATTCGGCCGCAGTGTCCGGCGCCGGGCGTGATGCTCGAGTGCGCGGTCTGCGCGGGGCCAACAGCACGCGGGCCGACGAGTCGAGGAGATAACCGATCACGCCGATGACGACAATCACTGCGACCACTTGGTCGTACGCCAGTTGATCGCGGGCATTGAGGATCTGATAGCCCAAACCCGAACGCACACCGAGCATCTCCGCAGGAACCAGGACCACCCAGGCGATCCCCAAGGCCAGTCGCAGACCGGTCTGAACGTGGGCACGGATCGCCGGCAGCACCACCGCGGTCAGCAGCTCGACACGGGTGGCGTGAAACGACCGTGCCACCGAAAGATAGCCCGGGTCGATAGCGTGTACGCCGGCGGCGGTGTTGAGCAGGATCGGCCAGACCGCTGCGACGGCGATCAAGAAGATCACCGGCTGGTTGCCGATACCGAAGACGGCCAATGCGATTGGCGTCCACGAGAGCGGCGAGATCATCCGAATGAACGCCACGACGGGACTCACGGCGCGTTCCGTGGTGCTGCTCAGCCCGACGAGCAGTCCGGCCGGTATCCCGAGGACCGCGGCCACCAGCAGCCCGATCACCAGCCGGTAGAGGCTGATACCGGTGTCGGGAAGCAGCACGCCGCGTCCCAGCAACTCGCCGATCGCGGGTACGGCTTTCTGCGGTGCGGTCTGCCGCAGCAGCGATTGCGGCGCGCACAATACCGATGTCACCAGCCACCAGAGCCCGACACTCACCGCGATCGCCGCGAGCGCAGGCCCCACCCGCTGCCAGCGTGGCGGCGAGGAGTCTGCGGGATGCGTTGCCTCATCGTGCCTTTCGGGTGATACGGCATCGACGGCGGCGCTGGGCGCGGTGGTCATATCGCTTGTACCTGTTCGTGTCGGATGAGGTCGTCACTGAGGCCGAAGGCGGCTGGCCCCCCTTGAGCGAAAAGGGATTTGCGCACGAATTGGTCATCGACCAGGTCGAGGTGCACGGCCGCCGGGTCCAGCTTGTCGAGGAAGCGTCGGTCACCGTCGACGATGGTTTCCCCCATCGCCTCGATCAGCCGCTCGGTGAAGCTGGGGTAGGGAAACGGCTGAAAGCCCAGGCGCTGAGGCTGCCAGTCCGGATGCGCCAGCGGATAGGGCGGCTTGGGATACGTCAACGCCAATTGAACCGCCGGGACGGGCTGGGGCAGATAGCGTCCGCCGGCGAGTGCGACCGCGGTTGCGCGTCGGTCGTCGTTGATACGCAGCTGCGCTGCCACCACCGCATCGGCGAGTGACTGCACCGCCTGCGCGCGGTCGGCGATCACGTCGTCGCGGGTGATCAGCACGCAGCAGGCGTGGTCGCGCCACACGTCGCCCAGGAACGTATGGATCCGGCCGATCTTCTTGATCTGGGCGACGGCATTGAACGGATCGGCCACGACGTAGCCGCCGATAGAGCGGTTCGCCAGCGCCGGCACCATGTCGGAGGGGCTCATCACGATCAGCTCGACGGTGCGTTGCGCACGAGAAGCGTTGCGGCGCAACACTGGTCGCAGTCCGTGGGCGCGCAGCAACTGCTGCAGCACGATGTTGTGGATCGACCACCAGAACGGGATGGCCACCTGAGTGCCCGCCAAATCGGCGAGGTCGGTGATGTGCGGTGCGACGGTCAGCGCAGAGCCGTTGGTGTGATTCCAGCCCAGCACTTTCACAGCGCCGCCCAGCGCGTAACGGAGCTGTACCGCCATCGGCATCAACAGGTGGACGACGTCGACCTGGCGGGTGATGAATGCCTCGGCCAGCGCCGACCAACTGCGGAACATCACCGGCTTGGCCGTGGCCACGACGCCTGCCGGAAACAGCGCGGCGCTGTGCGCGATCAGAAGGGGAGCGGCGTCGGTGATCGGTAGATATCCGATCCGCAGCCTCCCGCTGGCGTTGACCGTACTGGTGGCTGCGCTGCGCGCCAGGTCGCCGATACCGAACAACCCGCCGGCAGCGGCCAACGCTGCTGCGCCAGTGAGGAATTGACGACGGTTCGGCTGCAGCGACATCATCGGGCCACCTTCGCGGCGTGCTGGTAGTGGCGCAGAATGTGCGCCCGCAGACCGGTTTTGTCCGCCCCTGGCGTGTCGGCGAGATGCCATTGCCCCCGGAGCTCACCGCTCGTGCCGAGCAGCACGACGCGATCCGCCAGGGCCAGCGCTTCGTCCACATCGTGAGTGACCAGCACGACGGTGACGTCCAACTCGTCGGCCAACTCGGCCAGCCAGCGTTGTAAATCGCTTCTTGTCGCAGGGTCCAATGCACTGAACGGCTCGTCGAGCAGCAACAACCGGGGCGACGTCGCGACCGCCCGCAGGATTGCCACCCGCTGCGCTTGACCGCCGGAAAGTTGTTCGGGATAGCGGTCGGCGAGGACGTCGACACCGAAGCGGGCCATCAGCGCGGTGGCGTGGTCGTCGTCGAACGCGTTGCGGTGCGCGGCGAATCGGCGCGGAAACGCCACGTTGTCGGCGACGGTGAGCCACGGCATGAGCAGAGGCTGCTGAAAAACCACACCGGTGCGAGGCCGGCCGCCGTCCTGGGCCCATTCGATCGTTCCGGCGCTGAGGGTGTCGAGCCCGGCGAGTATGCGCAGCAGGGTGGACTTGCCGCTTCCGCTGCGTCCCAAGATGGCGACGAACTCCCCGTCCTCAATGGCCAGCGTGATGTCGCGCAGGGCGGTGGTGGCTCCGAAACGCTTAGCGCCGTGAGTTATTCGTACTGACTCAGTTCCCACCGCAGTTGTCCTTCCGACGGCGATTGGATCGGCAGAAACGCCGCCTCGCGGAAACGACGGTTGGCCGCACTGCCGGTGACGTAGCCGGCTCCTCCGGCCAACGTGGACTCGAGCCGGGTGGCCGACAGCGCCGACGTGGCGGCCTGCAGCCGCAGCCGGATCAACTCGGAGAGGGGCGGCCGCGACGGGTCGGCGGCGAATTCGTAGAGCCGCTGGCGCAGGCCGCCGGACTGCTGGATGTGATCGTCGAGGTCGGCACGGAAGCTACCGGCCAGCACGCCGCCGGCCTGTCGCGCGCCGGCCAAAGCGGCTCGGCCCACGCCGACGCAGAAGGCGGTCTGCAGCAGCAGGAAAGCCGGCCGGACGGTGGTGACGAACTGCTGCAGGTCGGTGCTGACGACGTGTTCGGCTGACACCTCGACGTTCTGCAGCCGCACAGAGCCGGAAACGGTGGCGCCCAGGGCCATCAGCGATTCGGCGGGCTTGACGGTGACGCCGGAGGCGGTGGCGTCGACGGCGAGCACATACGTTTCGTCGGCGAGACCCCGAGCGGGAAGCACGATCAGTGCGTCGTGGAACAGGTTGGAGGCCCAGCGGATTGGGCCGGTGACGCTCAGCCCGTCGTCTCTTCGCTCGGCGATCAGGGGCAGCTGCTCGAGTCCCACGACGTGCTTGAGGCCCGCAGCCATTGCGGTGACACCGACCCGTCGCCCGGTGCGCAACGCGTCGAGGTGCTGCTCACACAGCGCCGTCGGTGCGTGGCGCAGGTAGCGCAGCGTCATGACGTGCGCCCAGGCCGAAAACGCGACCGCCAAGCTGTGGGCGGCGAGTTCGTCGAGAATGCGCACGCAGTCGGCGAGTCCGGTTTCGGTGAGTGCTGGGTCGAAGAGCCCTGCCGCGCCGAGCGCGGCGAGATCGGTGCGGACGTCGGTCAATTGGGCGTCCAGGGCGGCGGCGCGGCCGGCCACCGAAAGCACCGCTGTGTGCAGGGCGGTGTCCAGATCGTCACTGATCGTGGTGACCATCGGTGCCTTGCAGCCGGTGCAGACGGTCGACCGGGGCGCTGACGGCCTGACGCGCGCGGCGTACCGCCTGCTCGTCGGGCGCCTGGTAGAAGCACAGGCACTTGTCCATGTCTTCGCGGACATACGTGCGCAGGAAACTCACTTCGGGCACGTCGGCGTAGTTGGGCGAGTTGGCCTTCTTGCGAGCCAGATAGGACTCCATGTCCAGATCGGCGGGCAGATCCCATTCCACGAGATAGCCGGCGGCGGGCCGGGCGGCTTTGAGTTCACTCAGATCGGCGCCGACCAGCCGAACCTGATGGGGACCGCTGATCTCGTCGGCGTCGATGTCGCCTGCATCGAGTGAAGGAGCGGCACCGGCGGATTCGGCGATCGCAAAGATGCGGCGGGCGTCTTCGGTCACCTGTACCTCGATCAGCTCACCTCCGCCTTCGCGGATGCGGACGTCGATGCCCTTGAGCAGTTGGTCGGTGTCGAGCTGGGTGGCGCGGGAATTGATCTCGTAGAGGTACAGGGTCACTGTTGCGCTCGTTTCGTCGGTGGATCTGCATGGGGACACTGTCATAGACAGACTGGTCGGTCTAGTCGAGTGGTGGGGCTACGCTTTGCTTATGCACTCGACCACGCAAGAGCTGGCCGCATCGTCTCGTGAACGCAAGGTGACGCCCAAGCCCGCCGAGCGGTTGTTGAATACCGCCGCGAAATTGTTTGCGGCACAAGGGATCAGAGCGGTCGGCATCGACCAGATCCTGCGTGAGTCCAGGGTGCACAAAGCCAGCCTCTACACCAGCTACGGCTCCAAGGACGCATTGGTGCGGGCCTACCTCAGCGATTTGGATCAGGCTGATCGCAACCGCTGGGCCGCGGCGGCCGCCACGCACCGTGATCCCGTCGACAAGGTCTTGGTGTTCTTCGACTTGGCGGCGACTGCGGCCACTCAACGCAACTTCAGCGGATGTCTGTATGCGAACGCGGCCACCGAGTACCCCCGAACCGAACTCGAACCGGTTCGCGCCCATCGCGAGTGGTTCCTCGACACCGTTGCCGCGCTTCTGAAAAGCGCTGGCGCCGCGCAGCCCCGTGCGACGGCGCGCCGGATCCAATTGCTGTACGACGGCGCTCTGATCGGATCGAAGATGCAGAGGTCCACCCAACCGATCACGCTGGCAAGGCGGCTCGCGGCGGAATTGGCAGGAAAATCGCGCCGCTGACCGATCGTCGCGTCTAGTCTGCGGGCGTGAGTCAGGTGCAGACCCTGCGCGGCGCAGTCGGCGCCGAGCAGCTCGGCCCCACACTGATGCACGAGCACGTCTTCGTCCTCGATCCGGACATCGTCGAGAACGTCCCGACCGACTGGGACGAAGGCAGCGCGCTCGACGACGCGGCCCGTCGGCTCGACGAGCTTTACGCGGCGGGGATCCGCACGATCGTCGACCTCACGGTGATCGGAATCGGCCGGTCGATCGGCAGGCTCAAGCGTGTGCCGATCACCAGTCCGCTGAATATCGTCGTGGCGACAGGGATTTACGACTTCTACGACATCCCGGCGTATTTCAAATTCCGAAAATCCGGGGTGTTGGTCGACTACCTCGTAAACGAAATCGAGCACGGCATCGGCGAAACCGGGGTGCGTGCGGGCATCCTCAAATGCGCCACCGACGAGGCGGGCGTCACTGCGGGCGGCGAAAAGATCCTTCGCGCGGTGGCGCGTGCGCACGTGGCTACCGGCGCGCCGATTTCCACCCACACCCACGCCACGACCCGGCGGGGCCTTGATCAGCTCAAGGTGTTCGCCGAAGAGGGTGTCGACCTGACGCGAGTGGTGATCGGGCACAGCGGTGACACCACGGACATCGATTACCTGCTGCAGGTCGCGGATTCGGGCGCTTACCTGGGCATGGACCGCTTCGGCATCGACACGATCCTCGGGTTCGACGAGCGCGTGGCAACCGTGGCGCGATTGTGTGCGATGGGCCGCGCGAACCAGCTCGTGCTGAGTCACGACGCGTCCTGCTATATCGACTTCTTCGCCGGCGGCCGCCCGCCGGCGTCATTGCCAAACTGGCATTACCTGCACATCACCCGCGATGTCGTTCCGGCGTTGCGAGCGCGCGGCGTCACCGATGAACAACTGCAGCAGATGCTCGTCGCCAATCCCCGTCGGGTGCTCAGCGCAGAGTCCTAGATTCGGCGCATTTTTCGGTCTTGCCAGCCGCGGTACGTTGGCTTCAGAACAGATTGCGCCCAATTGCAGAACAGAAGGACATAAAGCGATGAAATCCACACGCGAAACTGTGCGACGTGAATTGGTCGGGCTCTTCGCCGCGACGGCACTCGGCGCGGCGGCCGTCGTGACCGTGCCGAGCGCGGCGGCACAGCCTGCGTCGTGCACCGCTGCGGGGTTGGCTCACACCATCAGCGGCGTGACTGCGCAAGCCGGCCAATATCTCGACGCCCATCCCGACGCCAACGACGCGATCACCGGCGCGGGCTCGGAGACACCTGAGCAGGCACAGTCCAATCTCCGGGCATACTTCGCGTCCCACCCGCAGCAGTACAACGACCTGCGGGCCATCGCTCAGCCGTTGACCGATCTTCGGTTGTCGTGCAACCAGAATGTGTCAGGTGCACAAATCGCAGCCCTCCTGCAGGCCTTCGCCAACCCGTCATAGTTCTGCGACCAGTGCCGCCTCGCTGTGGACGAAACGTGAGTTGGGGATAACTCGGGCCGGTCTCTGAGCTTTCCGCGCGCTCCGCCACTTCTTGTCAGAGCCTTGTCAGAGGCCCACCCGAAGCTGGGTGCATGACAACGTTGACCCGCGCCGAACTCGGCGCACTCGGCGAGCAATTGGCCGTCGACCATCTACAGCTCCTCGGGCTTGTTGTGCTGGACCGCAACTGGCGTTGCCGGTACGGCGAGCTCGACGTGATAGCCGCCGATCTCGCTTCTCGCACTGTGGTTTTCGTCGAGGTGAAGACCCGCACCTCCGATCAGTTCGGCGGCTTGGCGCAGGCCGTCACCCCCACCAAGGTGCGGCGTCTGCGCCGGCTGGCCGCGTTGTGGCTGGCTCAACAAGACGCCCGCTGGGCGGCGGTGCGCATCGACGTGATCGGCGTGCGGATCGGCCGTCGGCGCACTCCCGAGCTCAGCCACTTAGAAGGTGTCGGCTGATGGCACTGGGCCGGGCGTTCTCCGTCGCGGTGCGCGGCGTGGCGGGAGAAATCGTCGAGATCGAGGCAGACATCACGTCGGGTCTGCCGGGCGTGCACCTGGTGGGATTGCCTGACGCGGCGCTGTCGGAGTCCCGGGATCGGGTGCGCGCCGCAATCATCAACTGCGGCAACAGCTGGCCGATGTCGCGGCTCACACTGGCGTTGTCGCCGGCGACGTTGCCGAAAGTGGGCTCGGTGTACGACGTGGCGCTCGCCGCCGCGGTGTTGTCGGCCGACCGCAGGGTGGCCAACGCGCGGTTGGAGAAGACAGTGCTGCTCGGGGAGCTCGCTCTCGACGGCCGGGTCCGGCCGGTCCGCGGAGTGCTGCCTGCGGTGATCGCCGCCAAACGCGACGGCTGGCCGGCCGTGGTGGTTCCGGTCGAGAATCTCGCGGAAGCGGCTTTGGTCGACGGTATCGAGGTGCACGGCGCGCGCACGCTGGGGCAGGTCCGGTCCTGGCTCAACGGCGCAGATGCTCTCGAGCGCGCCGGGAAAAGCCCAGCCGCCGAACCCGACGACGGTCCCGACCTCGCCGACGTCGTCGGCCAGCCGCAAGCCCGCTATGCAGTCGAGGTGGCCGCCGCGGGCGCTCACCACCTCATGCTGGTGGGCCCCCCAGGCATCGGCAAAACGATGCTGGCACAACGGCTTCCGGGGCTGCTGCCCCCGCTGACGGAAGAGGAGTCGCTGGAGGTCACGGCCATCCACTCCGTCGCCGGTCTGCTGT
This sequence comes from Mycobacterium sp. NGS19, assembly GCF_059813155.1. Taxonomy (NCBI): domain Bacteria; kingdom Bacillati; phylum Actinomycetota; class Actinomycetes; order Mycobacteriales; family Mycobacteriaceae; genus Mycobacterium; species Mycobacterium sp. NGS19. The sequence goes on along the minus strand of NZ_JCALEB010000003.1, from coordinate 177,047 downwards.
CGCCCACCACGCCGCTGATATCGCGGCCGCCGCTCGTCGCGCCGCATCCCACCTCCAGCGTCGCGGCACTGATCGGCGGTGGCAGCGGCATGGCGCGGCCGGGCGCGGTCAGCCGCGCTCACCGCGGCGTCCTGTTCCTGGACGAATGCGCAGAAATCGCGACACACGCACTCGAGGCGCTGCGGACTCCGCTGGAGGAAGGCGAAGTTCGGCTGGCCCGCCGGGACGGGGTGGCTGTGTACCCGGCCCGTTTCCAGCTGGTGCTGGCCGCCAACCCGTGTCCGTGCGCTCCGGCGGATCCGCGAGATTGCATCTGCGCGGCGGCGGTCAAGCGGCGCTATCTGGGCCGGCTTTCCGGTCCGTTGCTCGACCGCGTCGATCTGCGCATCACCATGCATCGGGCCCGCACCGGTGTGCTCAGTGCCGACGTGGGTGAGCCCACCAGTGTGGTGCGGGAGCGGGTGGCGCAGGCGCGCGCGGCCGCCGAGCAGCGGTGGCGGCCATACGGCGTGCGAACCAACGCCGAAGTACCGGGTCCGCTTCTGCGGCAACGCTTTCGGCTGAACCCCAGCACCATGGAGCCCCTGCGCAAAGCCCTCGACAAAGGCCTGATGAGCGTACGGGGAGTGGACCGGACCATGCGGGTCGCGTGGACGCTTGCCGATCTCGGCGGCCGTGAGCGACCCAGTCTCGAGGACGTATCCGTCGCGATGGGATTCCGTCAGATCGGCGTGGACCGATGACCAAAGAACAGCGGGCCTGGGCGTACCTGTCGCGGGTGGTCGAGCCGCCGTGCGCGGAGCTTTCCGCGCTTACGGCTGAGGTCGGTGCAGTAGAGGCAGCCGAGCGGGTGCGGCGTGGGGCGGTTTCCGAGCGACTCGCTCGAAACACCGAAGCGCGCCGCGAATTCGATTGCGCCGCCGATGATCTGGACCGCGTGGCCCGCTTGGGCGGGCGGCTGATCACGCCTGACGACGACGAGTGGCCGGTGCTGGCGTTCACGTCGTTCAACGGTGTGGACCGGCGTCGGCATCCCGACGGCATCGCGCCGTTGGCGCTGTGGGCGCTCGGGTGTGCGGCGGTCGACGAGGTGGCGATGCGTGCGGCGGCGATTGTCGGCACGCGCGCGGCCACGGTGTACGGCGAGCACGTCGCGAGTGATCTGGCGGCCGGGCTCTGCGAACGCGGTGTCGCTGTGGTGTCCGGCGGGGCGTTCGGAATCGACGGCGCCGCCCATCGGTCGGTGCTGTCGGAAGACGGGTGCACTGTCGCGGTGCTCGCAGGCGGGGCGGACGTGCCGTATCCCGCTGGCCATTCGGCGCTTTTGCATCGGATCCAACGCACGGGATTGTTGATCAGTGAATATCCGCCCGGCGTGCGGCCGGCCCGATACCGCTTCCTGGTCCGCAACCGCCTGGTGGCCGCGCTGTCAGGCGCCACCGTGGTCGTAGAGGCAGGTCTGCGCAGCGGAGCGGCCAACACCGCGGCGTGGGCGCGGGCGCTGGGTCGGGTGGTGTGCGCGGTGCCGGGCCCCGTGACGTCCGCGGCGTCGGCCGGGTGCCATGTGCTGATCCGCGGCGGTGCGGAGTTGGTGACCCGCGCCGACGAGATCGTCGAACTCATCGGCCGCGTAGGCGAGTTCGCCGAAGAGCCGGACCGCCCGTCGTCGCCGTTGGACGATCTCAGCGAGATCGGAAAGCGCGTGTACGAAGCGCTGCCCGCCCGCGGCGTCCGCTCGGCCGACGAGTTGTCGATCGAGTCGGGCCTTCCGATCGCCCAGCTGCAGGGACAACTCGCGCTACTGGAACTGGCCGGGCTGGCGGTTCAAGACCAGGGCCGCTGGCGATTGCCCAGATCCAGGACTTAGTTCTGCGCGCAGTGGGTATGGAAGTCCCATGGCGATTGTGGCGGTGGTGCTCGCGATTGTGGGCGCGCTCGTGTTCGTGGCGGGAGTTGTGCTGTTCGCCAACGGTGTCGGCGTCGACGCCGAGGGGCGCACGGAAAGCGAGCGGGTGCGCCAAGGCTTCGCCCGAGTGCCCTACCGGGAGATGTTCGGACTGATGCCGCGCTCGGTCAGAGTTGTCACCGACGCCGACGCCGGCCGCCGCGACAGGCTGAGGGCCGCCGGTGCTTTCGTCGCGCTCGTCGGCATCGTCGTGCTGTGCCTCGCGATCGTCTCCGCGATCACCGCGTTGCTGTAGCCGCTGGCTGTGTCGGTATGGTCGAGACGAGCCGATAACCAGCGGGGAGGCGATGTGGCAGGACGGCCGGTGCACAGCTTCGAGGTCGTGCGGACCGAGCAGCTGTCGCCGCACATGGTGCGAGTTGTCCTGGGCGGCAAGGGCTTTGACACCTTCACCCCCAACGAGTTCACGGACGCCTACTGCAAGCTGCTGTTCGTTCGCGAGGACGTCGACGTCGCCGCGCTGCCCGCGCCGCTCACGCTCGACAGCTTCCAGGTCTTGCCGCAAGACCGCCGTCCGGTCGTCCGCACGCTCACTGTGCGGTGGGCCGATCCCGAGAAGCGCGAAATCGCCATTGATTTCGTGGTCCATGGCGAGCATGGGGTCGCCGGACCCTGGGCACTGGCGGCGCAGCCCGGGCAGCCGGCGTATCTGATGGGTCCCGGCGGGGCGTATGCACCCGATCCGAGCGCCGACTGGCATCTGCTGGCCGGTGACGAATCGGCGCTGCCCGCGATCGCCGCCTCACTCGAAGCGCTTCCCGCCGACGCCGTCGCACGGGTGTTCATCGAGGTAGCCGGCCCCGACGACGAGATCGAACTGCGTTCGGGCGCCGACATCCAGACATACTGGATCTACCGCGGCGGTCGCGCCGACCTGGTGCCCGAAGACCGGGCAGGCGACAATGCGCCGTTGATCTCCGCGGTGAAGGAGGCCCGTTGGCTGCCGGGCCAGGTCCAGGTGTTCATCCATGGCGAAGCGCAGGCCGTGATGCACAATCTGCGGCCCTACATCCGCAAGGAACGGGGCGTCGAGGCCAAATGGGCATCGATCTCGGGCTATTGGCGTCGCGGCCGCACCGAGGAGACGTTCCGGCAGTGGAAAAAGGAGCTGGCCGCCGCCGAAGCGGGGGAGAGCTAGACACGCGGCGCGGTTGACGGATTCCACGGCCGGCATCTGCGACCGTGGTCTTCGTGTCCCGACCGGCCGCCTTCGCCGCAATTCTCGACGACTTCGCCGAGTTCCTGACGCTGGAGCGGGGACGCTCCGAGCACACGCGCCGCGCCTATCTCGGCGACGTCGGCTCGTTGCTGGACTTCGTCGCCGCGCGTCGTAGCGAGCCTGCGCTCAGCGATCTCACGCTGCCGCTGTTGCGGGCCTGGCTGGCCGCTCAAGCCTCGGGCGGTGCCGCCCGCACGACGCTCGCCCGCCGCACCTCCGCGACGAAGACCTTTACTGCGTGGGCGGTGCGGCGTGGCTTGCTGGACACCGATCCGGCGGCGCGGCTGCAGGTGCCCAAGGCGCGCCGCACGCTGCCGGCGGTATTGCGTCAGGACCAGGCGCTGGAGGCGATTACGGCTGCGAAAATCGGTGCGGCCGAAGGACACCCGATGGCGTTGCGCGACCTGCTCATCGTCGAGCTGCTGTACGCGACCGGGATCCGCGTCAGCGAGCTGTGCGGGCTGGACATCGATGACGTCGACACCGACCGCCGGCTGCTGCGCGTCCTGGGCAAGGGCGACAAGCAGCGCACCGTGCCGTTCGGCGCACCGGCACATGCCGCGCTGACCCGATGGCTGGCCGAGGGCCGGCCTGCGCTGGCCACTGCCGCGTCGGGTCGTGCCCTACTGCTGGGGGCACGCGGCCGACGTCTGGATCCCCGCCAGGCCCGCACCGTCGTCCACCAGACCGTCGGCACCGTCGCCGATGCCCCCGACATGGGTCCGCACGGCTTACGCCACAGCGCTGCGACGCATTTGCTGGAAGGCGGGGCCGACCTGCGGGTCGTCCAGGAACTGCTGGGCCATTCGACGCTGGCCACGACGCAGTTGTACACCCATGTCTCGGTCGCGCGGCTGCGAGCCGTGCACGACCAGGCGCACCCCCGCGCCTAGCCGTGCGATTCCGGCGTGCAAAACGGCGCAAAGCTTCGGAAAGCGCGCCGGCATCACCCGGCGGCGACGGGCTTGAGCCGGATCGGGGTCGCCGCCAGCAGGCCCAGCGGGTCGACGTAGTCGGCCGCGGACGCCGGACCCCACATCGCGCCCCAATGCAGGCAGGCCGCTGCCGCGCAGTCGGGATGCCCGGCTAGTAGCTCACCGATCACCGTGCCCGTCGCGACCTGCTGCCCGGGACGCACCGACGGCTGCACCGGTTCGTAGGACGTCCGCAAACCGCTGGGATGGGCGATCGACACCACCGGCCGGCCCGCGAGCTGGCCGGCGAACACCACCGTGCCAGCGCCGGCGGCGAACACAGGTTGGCCGGCAGTGCCGGCCAGATCGACGCCGCGATGACCGCGGTTCCAGTTCGGCGTCGGCGCGTCGAACGTGCGCACCACGGCCGGTTGTGGGCGCAGCGGCCAGTCGAACCGGTAGCCGTCAGCGGATGCGGGCGCTGCGACGACGAGTGCGGCCACCAGCACCGCGAACCGCTTCATCAGTTCAGTGCAGCCCAGCCGCTGCGCCCGCGCCAGTACAGGCCCGGCTCGGCTGTGGACAAACCGCCTGCTGGCGGCGTGTAAACTCCTACCCGCAGCCTGTGCAAGCGGGCTGACTTCGCGCGTCTGCAGCCAACCGAATGCCGTGCGGTCCCGTCCCCGGACGGGTGCGGCATCCCGCAGACGCCAGGGCCCGTCGTCACCCGGCGCCGGGCGACAACCGACACATGTGAGGCATGAGCATGGCCGTAGTGACCATGAAGCAGCTGCTCGACAGCGGCACCCACTTCGGGCACCAGACCCGTCGCTGGAATCCCAAGATGAAGCGGTTCATCTTCACCGACCGCAACGGCATCTACATCATCGACCTGCAGCAGACGCTGACCTACATCGACAAGGCGTACGAATTCGTCAAGGAGACGGTCGCGCACGGCGGCACGATCCTGTTCGTCGGCACCAAGAAGCAGGCGCAGGAATCGATCGCGGCCGAGGCCACGCGCGTCGGCATGCCGTACGTGAACCAGCGCTGGCTGGGCGGCATGCTCACCAACTTCTCGACCGTGCACAAGCGGCTGCAGCGGCTCAAGGAGCTCGAGGCGATGGAGCAGACGGGCGGCTTCGAGGGTCGCACCAAAAAGGAAATCCTGATGCTGACCCGCGAGAAGAACAAGCTCGAGCGCAGCCTCGGCGGTATCCGCGACATGAACAAGGTGCCGTCGGCGATCTGGGTCGTCGACACCAACAAGGAGCACATCGCCGTCGGCGAGGCCCGGAAGCTGGGCATCCCGGTGATCGCGATCCTGGACACGAACTGCGATCCGGACCTCGTGGACTATCCGATCCCGGGCAACGACGATGCGATCCGCTCTGCGGCGCTGCTGACCAAGGTGATCGCCGCCGCGGTCGCCGAGGGCTTGCAGGCGCGCGCCGGCTTGGGTAACGGCGACAAGGCGGAGGTCCAAGCTGAGCCCCTGGCCGAATGGGAGCAGGAACTGCTCGCCAGCGCCACTGCCGCCGCAGCCGAAAACGCACCGCAAGACGCTCCGACCAACCCGGGGCCGACTGCCACCGAAACCAAGACTGAAACCTCCTAGGGAAGGCTCACATGGCGAACTTCTCCGCTGCCGACGTCAAGCGACTACGGGAGCTGACCGGCGCCGGCATGCTCGACTGCAAGAACGCGCTGACCGAAAGCGACGGCGATTTCGACAAGGCCGTGGAACTGCTGCGCATCAAGGGCGCCAAGGACGTCGGTAAACGTGCCGAGCGGTCCACTGCCGAAGGGCTCGTCGCCGCCAAAGAAGGCGCGATGATCGAACTCAACTGCGAGACCGACTTCGTCGCCAAGAATGACGAGTTTCAGAAGCTGGCGAACGACATCGTCTCTGCGGCGGTGTCTTCCGGTGCTGCCGACGTTGACGCATTGAAGGCCGCGTCGGTGGGCGACAAGACCGTCGAGCAGGCGATCGCGGACCTGTCGGCGAAGATCGGCGAGAAGCTCGAATTGCGCCGGGTCGCTGCGTTCGACGGCAAGGTCGAGACCTACCTGCACCGGCGGTCGGCGGACCTGCCACCGGCTGTGGGCGTGCTCGTCGAATACGAGGGCAGCGATTCGAACGCAGCGCATGCGGTGGCGCTGCAGATCGCCGCTCTGAAGGCCAAGTACCTGACGCGTGACGACGTGCCCGAGGACGTGGTAGCCGACGAGCGCCGGATCGCCGAGGAGACCGCCCGCAACGAGGGCAAGCCGGAGCAGGCGCTGCCGAAGATCGTTGAGGGCCGGCTCAACGGGTTCTTCAAAGACGTTGTGCTGCTTGACCAACCGTCGGTGTCCGACAACAAGAAGACGGTCAAGGCACTGCTCGACGAGGCCGGCATCACTGTGACGCGATTCGCCCGATTCGAGGTGGGACAGGCTTAGGCGGGTGCGTGTCCATGCCTTCCGCGACGACGCGTTAGGCGACGACGACGCCCTCGGGCTCGTCTCCCGGCTGCGGGCCGGTGACGTGTCCGCCGTGGAGTTGGTGGACGCGGCCATCGCCCGCGCCGAGGCCGTCAACCCGGCGCTGAACGGCCTTGCGCACGAAGCGTTTTCGCAAGCACGCCGGCAGGCGGCGGCTGCGTCGCTGTCGGGCTTTTTCGCGGGCGTCCCCACGTTCGTGAAGGACAACGTCGACGTTGCCGGATGGCCGACCATGCAGGGCACGGATGCATGGGAACCCACGCCCGCACCATCGCACGGCGATTTCGCGCGGATGTTCTTGGCGACGGGTCTGATCCCGCTGGGCAAGACACAGCTCTCGGAGTTCGGATTCAGCGCCGCCGCAGAGCATCCGCGGATCGGGCCGGTCCGCAACCCGTGGAACACCGAGCACACCGCGGGTGCGTCGTCCTCAGGGTCGGGTGCGTTCGTCGCCGCGGGTGTGGTGCCTATCGCGCACGCCAACGATGGCGGCGGCTCGATCCGAATTCCAGCCTCGTGCAACGGTTTGGTGGGTCTCAAGCCCACTCGTGGACGGCTACCGCTGGACAGGCCCACCCGCCAGATGCCGCTGCGCGTGGTGCACAACGGGGTGCTGACCCGCTCGGTGCGCGACACCGCGGCGTTCTACCGTGAAGCAGAACGGATCTGGCGTAACCGGAAACTGCCGCCGGTAGGCGACCTCACCCGATCCGGCGACGAGCGGCTGACCATTGCGGTGGTCACGCGCTCGCTGTTCCGGGAGTCCTCGCCGGAGGTGCGGGAGCTGACGTTGAAGACCGCAAACCTGCTGGAGGAGTTGGGGCATCGCATCCATCACCTCGAAAGTCCGCCGGTGCCACCGTTTTTCGCTGACGATTTCCTCCTGTACTACGGCTTTTTGAGTTTCGCACTGGTGCGCAACGGGCGTAGGATGTTCGGGTCGAGCTTCGATCGCACCAAGCTGGACAACCTGACGCTTGGTTTCGAGCGCCACGCCGCTCGAAACCTGCACAAACTGCCGCTGGCCATTGCCCGGTTGTCGGCGATGCGACGACGAACCGCCAGGCTGTTTCGCACCTTCGATGCGGTGCTGACGCCCACTGTCGCCGATCCACCGCCACCCGTCGGGCATTTTGACCCCCGCGCCGACTACGAGCAGATCATCACCCGGCTGGTCGACTGGGTTGCGTTCACCCCGCTGCAGAATGCCACCGGCGACCCGGCGATCTCACTGCCGCTCGCGGAATCCTCCGGCGGGCTCCCCGTCGGGATGATGTTCAGCGCGGCTCGCGGTCGCGAACGCCGGCTGCTGGAGTTGGCTTACGAGCTCGAAGAGGCGCGGCCGTGGCGGCGCATACAGGATTGCCCGCCGACATAATGCGTCTACCGCGTCGCTGAACGAGACGACCCTGCCTGAGCGTCGGAGTCGTGGCCTTCGGACTCGTCGTGCCCGGCGTCAGAATCCGAATCTGAGCTGCCTAGCCCGGTGTACTGGCGGATCGTCTCAGCGATCGCTTCCTGGTAGCCGTGAATAGTGTCGCCCGGCAAGTTGGCGTAGTTGTTGAGCGTCTTCGGCACGAACTTCGCGTAGTTCGCGGGAGTGTCGAGCCAGAACGGGCCCTCGGTCTGGTAGCAGGGTTCGTGACCACCCTCGTCGCACGATGGGTGCGCCCCGGCCGGCGCGGCCAGAACGATACCGGCGGCCCCGAGGGCTGCCGCGACGACGAACGCACGGATCATGGCTCTCTCCTGGTCGGTGGCGTCAAGAATTGGTTTGGCTACTGGCTAGGGGATTGCTGCAGCGGCTGAGATCCCACCTTCGACGTGGGGCGGACCGTGCACGCCCCGGCGCTTCCCACGCAGGGGGTGGTGGCGTCGTTGCCCTTCTTGGACCCGGACGGTCCGCTGCTGTCGCCTGAATCAGAACCGTGGTCGTGGCCTGGATGAGCGATCGCGGTTCCTGCTCCCGGGCCGCCCAGCAGTAAAGACCCAGCGGTCAACACGCTGCTCAGCGCGACAAGCGCCTTGGTGCGACAGTTCAGTACCTTCATGCCGGGCCTTCGACCTCCTCCACACCGATCCGACGCTCGATTCCTGAGCACCATCTGACAGCCAGCTGTGAACTACGCGCCGTAGTGGAAGTTAGCATGCCCTAATCGGGGCATCTTGCGCGGTCGTCGCCGGATCGAGAATCCGTGAGTCCGGAAGTCGGGAATCGGCGCACCCGGGCCCACCGGCCCGCGCCGATGAGGCAGGATAAGGGTGCCATCGGAACGACCCAGCCCGGCGGGAGCTTCCGGTGGCGCTCTCATGCGGGGTGCGTGAAGGAGGGGTGATGACGGAGTTCGACGGCACCTCATCCCCGCAGCGCGGGCCGTATCGCCGGGTGCTCCTCAAGCTGGGTGGCGAAATGTTCGGCGGCGGCCAGGTGGGCCTGGACCCCGACGTGGTGCACCTTGTGGCCCGCCAGATCGCCGAGGTTGTTCGCAGTGGCGTGCAGGTGGCCGTCGTGATCGGCGGCGGCAATTTCTTCCGCGGCGCCCAGCTTCAGCAACGCGGCATGGAACGCACCCGCAGCGACTATATGGGCATGCTCGGTACGGTGATGAACAGCCTTGCGCTGCAAGACTTTTTGGAGAAGGAGGGCATCGCCACGCGGGTGCAGACGGCGATCACCATGGGTCAGGTGGCCGAGCCGTACATTCCGCTGCGCGCCCGTCGTCACCTCGAGAAGGGCCGCGTCGTGATTTTCGGCGCCGGCATGGGCCTGCCGTACTTCTCCACCGACACCACCGCCGCGCAACGGGCGCTGGAGATCGGCGCGGACGTGGTGTTGATGGCCAAGGCCGTCGACGGCGTTTTCACCGACGACCCGCGCGACAATCCAGAGGCCGAATTGCTCACCACCATCACCCACCGCGAAGTCATCGACCGCGGGTTGCGCGTGGCCGACGCCACCGCGTTCAGCCTCTGTATGGACAACGGGATGCCGATCCTGGTGTTCAACCTGCTCATCGACGGAAATATCGCCCGCGCGGTCGCAGGTGAGAAGATCGGAACACTGGTCACCACGTGAGGCCGCGGACCCGAGGAGCGAGACGAAGGATGGCACCGTGATCGACGAAACCCTCTTCGATGCCGAAGAGAAGATGGAGAAGGCCGTCGCCGTGGCGCGCGACGACTTGGCGTCGATTCGCACCGGCCGCGCCAACCCCGGCATGTTCGCCCGCATCGCGATCGACTACTACGGCGCGATGACGCCGATCACCCAGCTGGCAAGCATCAACGTCCCCGAGGCGCGGCTCGTCGTCATCAAGCCCTACGAGCAGTCACAACTCGGTGCGATCGAGAAGGCGATCCGCGACTCCGACCTCGGCGTCAACCCCAGCAACGACGGCAACGTGATTCGCGTGGCGATTCCGCAACTCACCGAGGAGCGCCGCCGCGAGCTCGTCAAGCAAGCCAAGGCGAAGGGCGAGGACGCCCGGGTCTCCGTCCGCAACATCCGTCGCAAGGCGATGGAGGAACTGCACCGCATCCGCAAAGACGGCGAGGCCGGTGAAGACGAGGTCAAGCACGCCGAGAAGGAACTCGAGAAGACCACCCATCAGTACGTCGCGCAGATCGATGATCTCGTGAAACACAAAGAGGGCGAGCTGCTCGAGGTCTGACCGACCAGCAGCGACCGAGATCCGTGGCAGAAACCGATCCGTCGACAGGCGCCGACGCGCAGACGAAGCAAAAGAAATCGCGCACCGGGCGCAACCTCCCGGCGGCGATCGCGGTCGGCGCCACCCTCGGCGCTCTGGCCATCGGGGTGCTGCTGTTCGCGCCGACGGGCTGGCTGGTGATGCTGGCGGTCGCGATCCCGATCGCCACGCACGAGGTGATCCGCCGGCTGCGCGAGGCCGGCTACGTCATCCCGATGGTGCCGCTGCTACTCGGCGGCCAGGCCATCCTGTGGCTCACGTGGCCCCTCGGTCCCGAGGGCCTGCTCGTCGGCTACGGCGCCACCGTGGTCGTCTGCATGGTGTGGCGGCTGGTCGGCCAGGGCCTGTCCCAGCAGCCGGTGAATTATCTGCGTGACATCTCGGCGACGGTATTGCTCGCGACGTGGGTGCCGGTGTTCGCCAGCTGCAGCGCGCTGCTGATCCCGCAGGATCACGGCGGCGAACGGGTGTTCACGGTGATCGCGACCGTCGTGTTCGCCGACATCGGCGGCTACGTCGCCGGCGTCCTGTTCGGCAGGCACCTGATGGTGCCCGCGATCAGCCCGAAGAAGTCCTGGGAGGGACTCGGCGGCTCACTGCTGTTCGGTGTCACCGCCTCGGTGCTGTCGGTGACGTTCCTGCTCGACCGGCCGTGGTGGGTCGGGTTGCCGCTGGGCCTGCTGCTGGTGATCACCGGCGTGCTCGGCGACCTGGTCGAGTCCCAGGTCAAACGTGACCTCGGGATCAAGGACATGGGCGCGCTGCTACCTGGTCACGGCGGTTTGATGGACCGCATCGACGCGATGTTGCCCTCGGCCGTCGCCGGCTGGATCGTGCTGACGCTGCTGGCGTGATCCGCGGGCGTTCAGCCAGCACGCCACCGCTCCGAGCACTAGGCCTACACCCACGCCGACGTCCGGTCGCTGACCCAGCATCAGCCACGACAGCAGGCCCGCGACGGCCGGGATCACACAGAACAGCATCGACACCGTCGCCGCACCGTAGAACGTGATGGCGCGCACGTACATCGTCATGCACAGCGTCGCGTTGAGCAGCACCACCGCGGCCACCGCAAACGTCGCGTGCCAAAGGTCGTGGACCACAAGCGGCGACACCGACGCGAGCACCAGCACCGGGCCCACGCACGCCGCGTTCTGCAGCGTCGCCGTCGCCCGGAAATCAACGCCGGCGCAGAACCGCTGCTGGTACACACCGCCGGCAGCGATGCCCACCAAGGCGGCCAGCAGCAGGCCGACCGCCGCATCCACACCGGTGGCCTCCAGCCGGCCCGCGCAAGCGGCCAGCACCGCCGCGACGCCGAGCAGCAGCGCCACCATCCGCGTCACCGTCAGCGCCTCGCCGAGAAACATCGCCGCCAGCAGCGCCGTGACAACGGGGTTCATCGACACCACGACGGCTCCCAGCACAGCGGGTGCTCCGTGCTGCAGCGCGAGGTACAGGCCGACGAACAGGAATCCTTGGCCCAGCAAGCCGCTGACCACGACGTGAACCAGCGCCACGCCCGTGGGCCATGTCACACGCGCCACCAGTGCCCACGCGCCCAGAATCGCCGCGGCCAACCCGAACCGGAACACCAACACCACCATTGGTGACACAGCGCAAACGGCAAGCGCCCCAATGGGATAGCCCAGGGCATAGACGAACGTCAGCGCGGCGGCCGAACGCAGCGGCATGGCAAGCACGTTCGCCATGCTGGCGTTGGCAACCCGGCTCGTCCACCGAATTTCGGCCATCGTGCGATGAGATACTGACAATTGTCATGCCCAAATCCTCACCACCGCGGCACTTGGCCGACCTCGACGACGCCGGCCTGGTGGAGGCCGTCACCGACCTCGGGCTGCCGGCGTTTCGCGCCAAGCAACTGGCGCGCCAGTACTACGGCCGGCTGATCGCCGACCCGCACCAGATGACCGATCTGCCCGCCGCGATGCGCGACACCGTAGCCGATGCGATGTTCCCGCCGCTGCTCGCCGCGGTGCGCGAGGTCGAATGCGACGACGGTCAGACACGAAAGACGGTGTGGCGCACGCCGGATGGCACAACCTTCGAATCAGTGCTGATGCGCTACCCGCAGCGCAACACCGTGTGCATCTCGTCGCAGGCGGGTTGCGGCATGGCGTGCCCCTTCTGCGCCACCGGGCAGGGCGGGTTGACGCGCAACCTGTCGACCGCCGAAATCGTCGAACAAGTGCGGGCCGCCGCGGCGCACCTGCGCGAGCAGGGTGACCGGCTGTCCAACATCGTGTTCATGGGCATGGGCGAGCCGCTGGCCAACTACAACCGCGTGCTGGCCGCGGTGCGGCGCATCGTCGATCCGCCGCCGGACGGGTTCGGCATCTCGCAACGGTCGGTCACGGTGTCCACCGTCGGACTGGTGCCCGCGATCCGCAGACTTGCCGACGAACAGCTGGGCGTGACGCTCGCGCTGTCACTGCACGCACCCGACGACGAGCTGCGCGACACCCTGGTTCCGGTGAACACCCGCTGGAAGATCGACGAGGCGCTGGACGCGGCCCGGTACTACGCCGATACGACGGGCCGGCGCGTCTCGGTGGAGTATGCGCTGATCCGCGACGTCAACGACCAGCCGTGGCGCGCAGACCTGCTGGGCAAGCGGCTGCACGCGGCGCTCGGCGCGTTGGTGCATGTAAACCTGATTCCGCTGAACCCGACTCCGGGCAGCCGCTGGGACGCCAGCCCCAAGCCCGTCGAGCGGGAATTCGTCCGGCGTGTCCGCGCCCAGGGAGTGTCGTGCACCGTCAGGGACACCCGCGGCCGCGACATCGCGGCGGCGTGCGGCCAGCTGGCGGCCGAGACCTGACGCGGACCTAACGCGTCAAGCCGCGCCGGCGCAGATACCAATCGCGCCCGACCACCACCAGGATCAGGGCAGCGAACACGATCAGATACCAGTTCTCCACCCAGCCGACGTGGTTGCCGCGCATCATCAGCAGCAAAAAGCCCGCAATGAAGATGCCGACCCAGTGCCACAGCCTGGGGGCGTCGCCGCTCCAACCCCATTCGGCGGAGGGCACTTCCGCGACGTCGACTTTGGTGCGTCGTTCAACCTCGGTGCTGGCCATGGCCGACATTCTGGCACAGCGCCACGCGGGCGTAATGTCTGCTCACCGGGAAGGAGACGACCATGGCGGGGCTGTTCGACGGCAAAGTCGCGTTCATCACGGGAGCCGCGCGCGGGCAGGGCCGTTCGCATGCCGTCCGGTTCGCCGAGGAGGGTGCCGACGTCATCGCCGTCGACCTGTGCGAGCAGATCGACAGCGTCTTCTATCCGATGGCCCGGCCCGAGGACCTCGACGAAACCGTCAACCTGGTCGAGAAGACTGGTCGTCGCATCGTGGCTGAGCGCGCCGACGTACGCGATTTCGACGCCTTGACGTCCGCGGTCTCCCGGGCCGTCGCCGAGCTGGGACGGTTGGACTTCGTGATCGCCAACGCGGGGATCGCGCCGCTGGGCGGTGAGCAGTCGCGTGACATCTCGGCGTATCTGGACGCCGTGAACGTGATGCTCAACGGCGTCTACTTCACGATCGAAGCCGCGCTGCCTGCGATGCTGGCGCACGACGACGGCGGGGCAATCGTGATCACGAGTTCAGCGGCGGGGCTGAAGTCGGTCAACTACTCGTTCGCATCGATGAATCATGGGGCGGCCGGCTACAACGCGGCCAAGCACGGCGTCGTCGGCCTGATGCGCTATTACGCAACCTCGTTGGCAGAGAAGAACATTCGCGTCAACACTGTGCACCCCGGCGGGGTCAACACGCCGATGGTGAACAACGAGAATATGCGCGGGCACGCCGACGAACATCGCGAATTCGGTGCGGCACAACGTCCGTTGCTGCCGGTTGCGTTCATGGATCCGGCCGAGATCACCGAGGCGGTGGTGTACCTGTGCGGTCGCTCGGGACGATGCGTCACCGGCGTCACGTTGCCGGTGGACGCCGGGCTCGTGCTCAAGTGATCTGCCCGTAGCGACGCAGCGCCTCCTTGCGTTCGCGGGCGTGGTCGACGATCGGGTCGGGGTAGTCGGCGCTGCCCAGCTCGGGCACCCACCGGGCGATGTAAGCACCCGCGGGGTCGAACTTTTCGGCCTGGGTGGCCGGATTGAACACGCGGAAGTACGGCGCCGCGTCGGTGCCGCAGCCGGCAGACCACTGCCAGCCGTGCTGGTTGTTGGCCATGTCGCCGTCCACCAGTTGCTCCAGGAACCACCGCGCCCCCCACTGCCATGGCAGGTGGAGGTCCTTGACCAGAAACGACGCGGTGATCATCCGGAGTCGATTGGGCATGAAACCGGTTCGACTCAGTTGCCGCATGCCGGCGTCGACGATCGGGAACCCGGTCTGCCCGGCCTTCCACGCCTCGAACTTGCGCTGCGCGTCCGGGCCGGTGTCGACCTCGATCGCGTCGAAGTTGCGGTTCCAGTTCCACCACGCGCTGTGCGGCCAGTGGAAAAGCACCGCGGCGTAGAAATCACGAAAAGCCAACTCCCGCAAAAACGCAGCATGTCCCTTGCGGCGCGCGTCCAGATCTGCGGCCATGGTGCGCGGATGAATCGTGCCGAACTTCAGGTGCGCCGACATGCGGCTCGTGCCGTCGCGGTCGGGCCGGCTGCGGTTCTCGGCGTAGCCGTCGAGTGCGCCGTCGCGGAACCGCTCCCACTGCCGCAGGGCGGCGCTCTCGCCGGCCGCCACGTCGATCTCGACGCCCGGATCAGGGATCTTCACCGCACCGGTCAGCCCGGCGGGATCGAGCCAGCGCGCCGAATTCGCACCGGAGCCGGCCGGTGCACGCCAGCCGATATCCCGCCACCGGTCGAAGTACGAGGTGAAGACCTTGTACGGACTTCCGTCGTCCTTGGTCACCCGGCCCGGTGACACCAGATACGGCGAGCCCGTCGCCTGCAACGGGACGTTGCCGAGCGCGTCGCGCACTTGTGCGTCACGCCGGCGCCCGAACGGCGCGAAGTCGTCCGAGACGTGCACCGCCGAGGCGCCAATCTCGTTGACAACGGTGGGGATTCGCTCCTCGGGACGGCCGCGCGTGACGTAGAGCCGACCGTCGAGCCCCTCGCGCAGTTCGCGCAGCGAGTCGCACAGGAACTGCAACCGACGTGGGCCCGACGAGTCCTCCAGTCGCGGGTCGAGCACGAAGCAGGCGAGCACGTCGTCACCGTCGCCCGCGGCGGCGAGCAGGCACGGCAAGTCTTGGAGCCGCAGGTCGCGGCGAAACCACAACAGCGTCGGCACCAGACCCATGCTGCCCGCCGCCCGAGCCTCATGGGGCGGCGATGTGTGTTACGAGTTCGGGACGCGTTGTGGCCGGAGCCGCCGCGTGGGTGTGGCCCGCCGGGCCGTCGGCTCGGGCACAATAGGCAGGTGAGCAAGCCGACGCGAGTGCTCATTTTGGGCAGCACCGGCTCAATCGGCACCCAGGCGTTAGAGGTGATCGCAGCCAATCCCGACCGGTTCCAGGTGGTCGGTCTGGCGGCCGGCGGGGCCAACGCCCAGCTGCTGGCCGAGCAGCGCCACACCACCGGCGTCACCAACGTCGCCGTCGCAGACCCGGCCGCCGCCGAGGCCGTCGGCGACGTCACCTACAGCGGGCCCGACGCCGCGACCGAACTGGTCCGCAATACCGAGGCCGACGTGGTTCTCAACGCTTTGGTGGGTGCGCTCGGCTTGAAGCCCACCCTGGCCGCGCTGGAATCCGGCGCACGGCTGGCGCTGGCCAACAAGGAGTCGCTGGTCGCCGGCGGCCCGCTGGTACTGAAGGCGGCCCGGCCGGGCCAGATCGTGCCCGTCGACTCCGAGCACTCCGCGTTGGCTCAATGCCTGCGGGCGGGGCAGCCGCGCGAGGTGGCGAGGCTGGTGCTGACCGCCTCGGGCGGACCGTTCCGCGGCTGGTCGGCGGCCGACCTCGAGAACGTGACGCCCGAGCAGGCCGGGGCGCACCCCACCTGGTCGATGGGGCCGATGAACACGCTGAATTCGGCGTCGCTGGTGAACAAGGGACTCGAGCTCATCGAGACGCACCTGCTGTTCGGCGTGCGCTACGAGGACATCGACGTCGTGGTGCACCCCCAGTCGATCGTGCACTCGATGGTCACGTTCACCGACGGTTCGACGATCGCCCAGGCCAGCCCGCCCGACATGAAGCTGCCGATCTCGCTGGCGCTGGGCTGGCCCGATCGCGTGCCGGGGGCGGCGGCGGCCTGCGATTTCTCGGCCGCGAGCAGCTGGGAGTTCGAGCCGCTGGACGGCAGCGTCTTTCCGGCCGTCGACCTGGCCCGCGAGGCGGGCAAGCGGGGTGGCTGCCTGACCGCGGTCTACAACGCGGCCAACGAAGAGGCCGCCGCCGCGTTCCTGGCCGGGCGGATCCGCTTCCCGGCGATCGTGCGGACCATCGCCGACGTGCTCGCCAGTGCCGACCAGTGGGCCGCCGAACCCGCTACCGTGGAGGACGTACTCGACGCGCAGCACTGGGCGCGGGCCCAGGCACGTCGCGTCTTCGCGCAGGAGGTCATACCCGCCCGATGATTTTCGTGATCGGCATCGTGCTGTTCGCAGCCTTCATCCTGGTGTCCGTCGCGCTGCACGAGTGCGGCCACATGTGGGCCGCGCGCGCGACGGGAATGAAGGTGCGGCGGTACTTCGTCGGGTTCGGTCCGACGCTGTGGTCGACGCGGCGAGCCAACAAGCTGGGTTCGACGGAGTACGGCGTGAAGGCCATTCCGCTCGGCGGTTTCTGCGACATCGCGGGCATGACGTCGGTCGAGGAGCTCAAGCCCGACGAAGAGCCTTACGCGATGTACAAGCAGAAGGCATGGAAGCGGGTGGCGGTGTTGTTCGCCGGCCCCGCGATGAACTTCCTCGTCGGGCTCGTGGTGGTCTACGGGATCGCAGTGGTGTGGGGACTGCCGAACCTGAACCCCGACACCCGCGCGGTCGTCGGCGAAACCACATGTGTGCAGCCCGAAATCGCGAAGGGCAAGCTCGGACAATGCGCCGGCGCCGGTCCCGCCGCCGCCGCGAACATCCGCGCCGGCGACGTGATCGTCAAGATCGGCGACAAGGACGTGCACAGCTTCGAAGACGTCGTCGCCGCGGTCCAGCCGCTGACGGGGCCGACGCCGGTGGTCGTCGAACGTGGCGGCCAGCGCATCGACACCGTCGTGAACGTCACCCGCACGCAGCGGTTCGTCGGCGACACGGCGTCGCAGGTCGGGGCCATCGGCATCAAGGCTGCGCCTCAACCCGGCCCGACGCAGTACAACGCACTGACCGCGGTGCCCGCGACGTTCGCGTTCACGGGCGATCTCGGGGTGCGGCTCGGTCAGGCGCTGCTGGCGATCCCCACCAAGGTCGGTGCGCTGCTGCACGCGATCGGCGGCGGCGAGCGCGACATGGACACGCCGATCAGCGTGGTCGGTGCCTCGATCATCGGCGGCGACACCGTCGACCACGGCCTGTGGGTGATGTTCTGGTTCTTGCTGGCCCAGCTGAACTTCGTGCTGGGCGCGGTGAACCTGATCCCGCTGTTGCCGTTCGACGGCGGCCACATCGCGATCGCGGTGTTCGAGAAGGTGCGCAACATGATCCGTTCGGTGCGCGGCAAAGCCGCCGCGGCGCCGGTCAACTACCTGAAGTTGATGCCCGCGACGTACGTGGTCCTGATCGTGGTGGTCGGCTACATGCTGCTGACCGTGACCGCTGATGTGGTCAACCCGATCCGGCTGTTCCAATAGCTCTCTAGGAGATACAGATGACCGTCGGCAGCGTTGGCCTCGGCATGCCGAACCTGCCCGCTCCCACGCTGGCGCCCCGGCGCAAAACCCGTCAGCTGATGGTGGGCAATGTCGGCATCGGCAGCGACTACCCGATCGCCGTGCAGTCCATGACCACGACGAAGACCCATGACGTCAATGCCACCCTGCAGCAGATCGCGGAGCTGACGGCGTCCGGTTGCGACATCGTGCGGGTGGCGTGCCCGCGGCAGGAAGACGCCGACGCGCTGGCCGAAATCGCCCGGCACAGCCAGATCCCGGTGATCGCCGACATCCACTTCCAGCCGAAGTACATCTTCGCCGCGATCGACGCCGGCTGCGCGGCGGTGCGGGTGAACCCCGGCAACATCAAGGAATTCGACGGCAGGGTCAAGGAGGTCGCCAAGGCGGCCGGTGACGCCGGTATCCCGATCCGCATCGGCGTCAACGCCGGCTCGCTGGACAAGCGATTCTTGGCCAAATACGGCAAGGCCACTCCAGAGGCGCTGGTCGAGTCGGCGCTGTGGGAGGCGTCGCTGTTCGAAGAACACGGGTTCGGCGACATCAAGATCAGCGTCAAGCACAACGACCCGGTCATCATGGTGGCCGCCTACGAACTGCTGGCGTCGCAGTGCGACTACCCGCTGCACCTCGGGGTGACCGAAGCCGGTCCGGCATTCCAGGGCACGATCAAATCCGCGGTCGCATTCGGGGCGCTGCTGTCGCGCGGCATCGGCGACACGATCCGGGTTTCGCTGTCCGCGCCGCCGGTCGAAGAGGTCAAGGTCGGCAACCAGATCCTCGAGTCACTGAACCTGCGGCCGCGCTCGCTGGAGATCGTCTCGTGCCCGTCATGTGGCCGCGCGCAAGTCGACGTCTACACGCTGGCCAACGAGGTCACCGCCGGGCTCGAGGGTCTCGACGTGCCGCTGCGGGTCGCGGTGATGGGCTGTGTGGTCAACGGGCCGGGGGAGGCCCGTGAAGCCGACCTCGGCGTGGCTTCGGGAAACGGCAAGGGCCAGATCTTCGTCAAGGGCGAGGTGATCAAAACCGTGCCGGAATCGCAGATCGTCGAGACGCTGATCGAAGAGGCCATGCGAATCGCAGAAGAGCGTGGCTCAGATGCCAGCGGTTCACCGGTGGTGACCGTAAGCTGATGGCGTAGCTTCCGGCCGGAAAGAGCGGCAGAAAGAATCCCCATGTCGGCTCCACCGATCCTTCGTCTGGTCGACGAACGGCGTGTCTCGGTGGCGCGCGACGGAGCGGCGGTGCAGCGGGTGCTCGACGCCGACCCGGTCGGCAGCTGCATGGTGGCGGCGCGGGTCGCCGAGTACGGCGTCGATCCGGTGGCGATCGGCGGCGAGCTGTGGACCCGCCGCGGACCCGACGAATCCCTTTGTTACGCAGGCGCAAACCTGATCCCGCTGCGCGGCACGACGGGCGACCTGCACGCGTTTGCCGACAAGGCGATGGGCGTGGCGCGGCGGTGCTCGTCGGTGGTGGGCCGAGCGGAGTTGGTGCTGCCGATGTGGGGTCGGCTGGAGCACGCCTGGGGGCCGGCGCGCGACGTGCGTGCCCATCAGCCGCTGATGGCGATGGCGACGCGGCCGTCGTGTGTGATCGACGCCGGGGTGCGGCGGGTGCGCGTCGACGAGCTCGAGCCGTACCTGGTGGCGGCGATCGACATGTTCATCGGCGAGGTCGGCATCGACCCGCGGCTCGGCGACGGCGGCCGCGGCTACCGGAGGCGCGTCGCGGGCCTGATCGCGGCGGGCCGGGCCTGGGCTCGCTTCGAGCACGGCCAAGTGATCTTCAAGGCCGAGGTGGGCTCGCAGTCCCCGGCCGTGGGGCAGATCCAGGGTGTCTGGGTGCACCCGGAGTACCGCGGCCGCGGCCTGGGCATCGCGGGGACGGCAGCGGTGGTCGCGGCTGTCGTCGACAGCGGCCGGATCGCCAGCCTGTACGTCAACGACTTCAACACCGTCGCCCGCGCGGCGTACGCGCACGTCGGCTTCGCCGAGGTCGGCACGTTCGCGACCGTGCTGCTGGACTGAGCCGCGACTTCGGCGCGCGCACGTGCGCTGAGCTTCGGTTTGCGCGCCGAAATCGCTTTCGGTCGGTGCGCCTCCGCCGAGGGCGCGTGACCACTTCGTAACATCAGCCTCAATGGCAACACGAGTAACAACCTTCCTGGCTGTCGCCGTCCTGGTGGCGGGCGCACTCGTCGGCTGCACACCTCGGCCTGACGGACCGGCCCCGGCCGCCCAGCAGTTCTTCGCCGCGCTGGCCACCGGCAACACCAGCGCAGCCGCCGCGCTGTCCGACCGCCCCGACGACGCCCGCGCCGCGCTCAATGCCGCGTGGGCGGGTCTGCAGGCCACCAGCCTGGACGCACAGGTGGTGGCCGCGAGCTTCTACGAGGACACCGGCGCCGTCGACTACCGCTACACCTGGCATCTGCCGAAGAACCGGACATGGACGTACGACGGCCGGCTCTCGATGATCCGCGAGGAAGGCCGCTGGCAGGTGCGCTGGACACCTGCCGGTTTGCACCCCAAACTCGGCGAGCACCAGACACTTGCCCTGCGCGCCGACCCGCCGACCCGCGCGTCCGTCAACGAGGTCGGCGGCTCGGACGTGCTCAAGCCCGGCTACCTCTACCACTACGAGCTCGACGCCAAGCAGGCTGGGCTGCAACTGATGCCGACGGCGCGGGCGGTCGTCGAGGCGTTGCGGCCATTCGACAACACGCTGGACCCGCAGCGGCTGGCCGAGCAGGCCAGCTCGACCACCGAGCGGGTGGACCTGGTCACGCTGCGGCCCGACGACAACAATCGCGTGTCGCCGGCGATCGGGCAGCTGCCCGGGGTGGTGGTGACGCCGCAACCGGAGATGTTGCCCACCGACGACGGGTTCGCACCGGCATTGGTCGCGCAGGTGAAGAAGGCGGTGACAGCCCAGCTCGACGGCGAAGCCGGGTGGCGGGTGGTCAGCGTCAACCAGAACGGCGTCGACGTGGGCGTGCTCAGCGAGGTGCCCGGCAAGCCTGCACCGTCGGTGTCGATCACCCTGGACCGCTCGATTCAGAACGCGGCTCAGCGCGCGGTCGGCAACGTCGGCAAGCAGGCGATGATCGTCGTGATCAGGCCGTCGACGGGCGCGATCTTGGCGGTCGCACAGAACGCCGCGGCCGACGCCCAAGGTCCGCTGGCCACGACGGGCCTGTTCCCACCCGGCTCGACGTTCAAGATGATCACCGCGGGTGCGGCGATTGAACGGGACATGGCCACGCCCAACACGCTGCTGGGCTGCCCCGGCACGCTGGACATCGGGCACCGCACGGTGCCGAACTACGGGAAGTTCGATCTCGGTGTGGTGCCGATGTCGCGGGCGTTCGCGAGTTCGTGCAACACCACGTTCGCCGAGTTGGCCAGCCGGATGCCGCCGCGGGCATTGAGCGACGCAGCCGCGCAGTACGGCATCGGGCTCGATTACGACGTGGCCGGTATCCCGACCGTGACGGGCTCGGTGCCGCCGACGGTGAACCTCGCCGAACGCACCGAGGACGGCTTCGGGCAGGGCAAGGTCCTGGTCAGCCCGTTCGGGATGGCACTGGCCGCGGCCACGGTGGCCGCCGGCAAAACGCCTGTGCCGCAACTGATCACGGGCCGGCCCACCGGAATCACCGGCAAGCGCACCGACGTGACACCGCAGATGCTGGACGGCCTGCGGCCGATGATGCGGCTGGTGGTCACCAACGGCACGGCCAAAGACATCGCCGACGCGGGGGAGGTCTACGGCAAGACCGGGGAGGCGGAGTTCCAGGGTGGCTCGCACTCGTGGTTCTCCGGTTACCGCGGCGACATGGCGTTCGCGGCGCTGATCGTCGGGGGCGGCAGCTCCGAGTATGCGGTGCGGATGGTCAAGTACATGCTCTCGCAGCTGCCGCCGGACTATCTGGCCTGATCTCGCGCCCGCGAGAGCTGGGCCAGCGCGCGGTAACTTGGAGGGGTCATGACCAGTGAACAGCCCCTGGAACTGCGCATCAGCGACGCCGACCGCAACGGCACGCTGCGGCGGCTGGCCAATGCGCTGGCGCTCGGGCTGATCGACATCGACGAGTTCGACGAGCGCTCGTCACAGGTCTCGCGGGCACGCACCCGCGGCGAGCTCGACGGCGTGGTGGGCGACCTGCCCGCGCCCGGCGCGATCGTCACGTCGGCCGCGGATCGGGTGGAGCTGCGCGGTTGGGCCGGCTCGCTGCGGCGCCACGGGGAATGGGTGGTGCCCACCCGGCTCGCCCTGGTCCGCCGCTTCGGCTCGATCGAACTCGACTTGACCAAGGCCCGCTTCGCCGGGCCGGTCGTCGTCATCGAACTCGACATGGTCCGCGGCTCGGTCGACATCCGGCTACCCGACGGCGCGAGTGCGTCCATCGACGACGTGACGGTCTACGGCGGCAGCGCACGCGACCGTCGCAAAGAACCGCCGGCTGAAGGCACGCCACATGTCGTGTTCACCGGCCGCCTGATCCTCGGCTCGTTGACCATCCGTGGGCCGCGGCAGCGGGGTCCGAAGCTGCCGACGCTGCGCGGGCTCGGTAATCGTTAGGCTGGTGGACATGCCTGTTCGTGCTGCCCTGCGCTCCGGCGTGCTCTCACCCACCCGCCCGGTGCCGCCGTCGATTCCGCGGCCCGAGTACGCCTGGAAACCGACCGTGAACGAAGGCAGCGAACCGTGGGTGCAGACCCCTGAGGTGATCGAGAACATGCGCATCGCGGGCCGCATCGCCGCGGGCGCACTCGCCGAGGCGGGCAAGGCGGTCGCGCCCGGCGTCACCACCGACGACCTGGACCGCATCGCCCACGAGTACATGGTCGACCACGGCGCTTATCCGTCGACCTTGGGCTACAAGGGTTTTCCGAAATCCTGCTGCACCTCCCTGAACGAGATCATCTGCCACGGCATCCCCGATTCCACGGTGATCGAAGACGGCGACATCGTGAACATCGACGTGACCGCCTACATCAACGGCGTGCACGGTGACACCAACGCCACCTTCCTGGCCGGCGACGTCTCCGATGAGCACCGGCTGCTGGTCGAGCGCACTCACGAGGCGATGATGCGCGCGATCAAGGCGGTCAAGCCGGGCCGGTCGCTGTCGGTGGTCGGACGGGTCATCGAGTCGTACGCAAACCGCTTCGGCTACAACGTGGTTCGTGACTTCACCGGGCACGGCATCGGCACCACCTTCCACAACGGCCTGGTGGTGCTGCACTACGACCAGCCGTCGGTCACCACGATCATCGAGCCCGGCATGACGTTCACCATCGAGCCGATGATCAATCTCGGCTCATTGGATTACGAGATCTGGGACGACGGCTGGACCGTGGCCACCAAGGACCGCAAGTGGAGCGCGCAGTTCGAGCACACACTGGTGGTCACCGACGACGGCGCCGAGATCCTGACGCTCGCCGAATGACGCAGCCGCGGTGACCGGGGCGCTGCTGATCGCGGGCACCAGCTCTGATGCCGGCAAGTCGATGGTCGTCGCCGGGCTGTGCCGGCTGCTGGCCCGCAACGGCGTGAAGGTCGCCCCGTTCAAAGCGCAGAACATGTCCAACAACTCGGCGGTGACCGTCGAAGGCGGCGAGATCGGCCGCGCGCAGGCCGTGCAAGCCCGGGCGTGCGGGCTGGAGCCGAGTGTCCGCTTCAACCCGATCCTGTTGAAGCCGGGCGGCGACCGGTCGTCGCAGCTGGTGGTGCGCGGCCGGGTGACGGGCACGGTCAGCGCCGGCGACTACATCGAGCACCGCGAGCGGCTTGCTGCCGTGGTGGCCGAGGAGCTGCAGGCGCTGCGCGACGAGTTCGACGCGGTGATCTGCGAAGGGGCCGGCTCGCCTGCCGAAATCAACCTGCGGGCAACGGATCTCGCAAACATGGGGCTGGCCAGAGCCGCGAAGCTGCCCGTGCTGCTGGTTGGCGACATCGACCGCGGCGGGCTGCTCGCGCACTTGTTCGGCACGCTCGCCGTGCTGGATCCGGACGACCAGAAGCTGATCACCGGCTTCGTGGTCAACAAGTTCCGCGGCGACCCGGCTCTGCTCGAGCCGGGACTGCGGCAGCTCGAAAAGCTCACGGGCCGGCCCACATACGGCGTGCTGCCCTACGTCGACGAGCTGTGGCTGGACACCGAGGATTCGCTTTCGGTGCTGGCGGACCGGATCGTCGGCAAGCCTCAGCCACCGTGCGGTACCCAGTGGCTGACGGTCGTCGCGATCCGCCTGCCTCGCGTCTCCAACTCCACCGACGTCGAGGCGCTGGCCTGCGAACCCGGCGTGCGGGTGCAGTGGAGCACCGACCCGGCCACGGTCGCCGGCGCCGACGTCGTGGTGATCCCCGGCACCAAAGCCACGGTGGCAGACCTGGATTGGCTGCGGTCGCATGGTCTGGCCGAAGCCGTGCAACGCCACGCCGACGCCGGCAAACCGGTGCTCGGCATCTGCGGCGGTCTGCAAATGCTGTGCAGCACAATCGACGACCGCGTCGAGTCCCGCGCGGGCAGCGTCGCCGGACTCGGCCTGTTGGACGCCGACGTGCAGTTCTGCCCCGACAAGACCCTGCTGCGCCACCACGCGCCGCTCGCCGGCTACGAGATCCACCACGGGCAGCTGCGCAGGTGCACCGAAGAGAACTGGTCGGACGTGGGGATCCGGCGCGACAACGTGTACGGGACGCATTGGCACGGGCTGTTCGACAACGACGTATTCCGGCGCGACTGGCTCACCCAGGCGGCGGCCGCCGCGGGCCGCGAAGGGTTCGTCGTGGCTGACGACGTCGACGTGGCCGCCCGGCGCGACGCGCAACTCGATATCCTCGCCGACCTGCTCGGCGCACACGTCGACGTCGATGCGGTATGGGAACTCGTCGCCAGCGGACCACCGGCCCGGCCCGTCGTCACCAGTACCCTGACAGCGTGCCCAAGCCCCTCGCCCTGATCGCGGCCGTCGCTTCGGCGGTGTCGGTCGCCGGATGCGCCACCACGGTCAGCGGCACCCCGACGTGGCCGGGGGCCAAGCTCGCCAAGGTTTTGCTGACTGCGGCCGACTTCCCGCCGGGTGTCGGCTACGGACGCATCGTCGAGCAGCCCGGCGAGTCCGGCAAAGCCGGCGCTCCGCCGCCGATGCCCTCGCGGCCCCAAGGTTGCTCTAACGGCCTCACCGACGTGATCACGTCGCACGCCGAACGCGGTCCCGGCAGCGCGGCGAAGTACAACGTGATCTACGACGGCGCCCGCATCGTGATCACGGTGCTCACCTCGCCGATGAACCTCGACGCAATCGCGGCGGAGGCCGACCGCTGCCAACGGTTCGACACCTATTTCGACCGCGGCTCGCCGCCCATTCCGATCACCACCAGCAAGCTGGCGTCATCGCGGCCGAATCAGCTGGTGTACCAGCAGACAATGACCCTGCACGGTGTCGACAGCAGCGTCTACGAGTCGTTCGAGAACGTCGGCTCGATGGCGGTGTTCGGAATGGCTTTTCCCACAACCACTCTCGGCGCCGGCCAGTCGTCAGCGCCGAAAGCCTCTCTGCCGCAAACGTTCCTCGAGATCGCCGACCGGCAAGCCCAGCGAATGCAAGACGCCTGAGCAGCTGAGCATCTGCTGGCAGACACGCGAAAACGGCCCGCCGCCGCAGTCAACACCTGTAGCGTCCAACAAGTGCCTTCGACGATGCTCACCGTCGACGGATTCCCGATAACGGTCGGCGTGACCGGTCCTGAGAAAGGACCTGTCGTGACGCTGCTCGGGGGAACGCAGCAAGCGCCCGCGGCGTACGACCCGCTGTGCCACCGGCTGCACACTGCGTCGCTGCGCACAGTCGTCATCGCGCCGGATCGTCGGCTGACGCCGAAATCGGTGGTGGGGATCCTCGACTCGCTGGACGTGAAGTGGGCGGTGCTGGTCGGCGATCGCGTCGGCGGCGAACTCGCATGGGAGCTGGCTGCGAGCCGGCTCGACCGGTTCACCGGTCTGGTGGTGATCGACCGGGGGCATCCGCGCGTCCCCGACTTGACCGGCGTGGTGCGCGACGAGCACTGCCCGCCCGTCGAGGTCAACACCACGGCGATGGTCAGCACGGCGGCCGCGCGGGCGGTCGCGGTGGCCAGCCAGCGCTACGTCTACGGCGACTACCGGATCGTCGAGATGCTGGGCCGGCGCCACGCGCAGCAGTCGACGGCGCAGTTGGCGGCCGAGATCGTGTTGCGCACCAGCACCTGGTGACTGTCAGGGCTGCGGCGCTTCCGGAGTCCAGGCCTGCGGCAGCCGGGGGTGCCCGGGGAACAGGAAGTCGATGAATGCCGCGGCGGTTGGCTGCGGCTCGTGGTTGGCCAGCCCCGGGCGCTCGTTGGCCTCGATGAACACGTACTCCTCGCCGCTCACGTCGGGCACCAGCAGGTCGATGCCGGTCACCGGGATGCCGATGGCCTCGGCCATCTTCACCGCCACGCGGCACAACTCGGGGCTGACCTTGGCGGTGACGTCGTGGATCGTGCCGCCCTGGTGCAGGTTGGCGGTCCGGCGCACCCGCAGCCGGGTGCCTTCCGGCAGCACGTCGTCGAAGGACCAGCCGGCTTCGCGGACCGTGCCTTCAGTCACCGCGTCGAGCGGGATGCGCGACTCTCCGCCGGTCGCGGCGGACCGGCGCCGGCTCTCCGCCTCGATGAGGTCACGCACGCTGTGCCGCCCGGTGCCGATGACCTCCGCAGGCTTGCGGATCGCCGCGGCGACGACCTTGCCGTCGATCACGACGAGGCGCAGGTCTTCGCCGCGGGCGCGCTGCTCGATCAGCACCTCAGGACAGTGCTCGTGCGCTCGTGCCAGTGCCGCGTCGAGTTCGTCGTGCCCGTCGACACCGACCGTGATGCCCTTGCCCTGCTCGCCGCGCGTGGGTTTGACGACGACGTCGCCGACCTCGTCGTAGAACTTGTGGTCCTGTTCGTCGAATGTGGCCAGACGCCCGCGCGACACCGTGATGCCGGCCTCCACGGCGATGCGGCGGGTGCGGCGCTTGTCGTCGCAGCGGCTCATCGCGACCGCGGAGGTGAACTCCGACAGCGATTCGCGGGTGACGACGCTGCGGCCGCCGTGGGTGAGGCGCAGCTCGCCGGTCTCGGCGTCGAGCACTTCCACCTGGATGCCCCGCCGCAACGCTTCGTCGGCGATGATGCGGGCGTACGGGTTCAGGTCGTCGACGGTCTCGGGCGTGATCGCGGTGAACAGCGGCTCGTTGATCGCGTTCTTGCGCTTGATGCACAGGACCGGCACACGGTTGAAGCCGAGCTTCTCGTAGAGCGCGATCGCGGCGTGGTTGTCGTGCACCACCGACAGGTCCATGTAAGAGCGGCCCAGCCGGCGGTAGTGCTCGGCGAGCGCGCGGGTGAGCGCCTCGCCGACGCCGGGCAGCCCGGCGGCCGGGTCGACGGCAAGTGTCCACAGGCTGGTGCCGTGCTCCGGATCGTCGAAGAGCACCCAATGGTCCACGCCGGTGACGGTGCCGACGATCGCACCGTCGGTGTCGCGCACCGCGACCAGATAGGTGACCGCCTCGCAGTTGAGGTGGTTGTCCCAGATGACGTCCACCCGGGCGGGCACCATTCCGCAGCGGACGTACACCCGGTTCATCTCGTCGGCGTCGTCGCGAGACTCCAAGGGCCGCACCGTGATTCCGGTGGGCGTCCAGTCCAGCGACTCGTCGGTGAACCGCAACCGGTAGGTGTGGCTGGGGTCGATGAACAGCTCGTGCGGGCTGCGGGCGACGACGACGTGCGCTTCGCGGGCGTACATGCAGATGTCACGGCGACCGGGGCCTTCGCGGCGCAGCACCTCGGCGAGTTCGTCGGGATCGGAGAACGTCTGCCCGAAGACCAGCCGGCCCCAGCCCAGATCCAGCACCACGTTGTTGGGCATCGCGTCCACCAGGTGTGCTGGCGGCACGTCGTGCAACCCGAGCGTGATGGCCTCGGGGTACTCGTCACCTGCGGCCACCTGACTGACCCTACCGTCAGTTGTCGGTCGCCACCGCCCAACGTTCCTCGATGCGGCCGAAGCGCCAGACCGACACGGCCACCGCCCATGTCAACAGGAACAGCCCGACGATGACGAAGCCCACGATGTTGAGGTCGACACCGGCGACCCAGTCCCAGACCCCGCCGGACAGCCCCAGCTGCTCAGCCAGCAGGCCCAGCAGTTCCACGCTGCCGATCACGAACGCCACCGCCACCGACAGCCCGGTGACCGTGAGGTTGTAGTACACCTTGCGCAGCGGTTTGGAGAACGCCCAGCCGTAGGCGAAGTTCATGAACGTGCCGTCGACGGTGTCCAGCAGGCTCATGCCCGCGGCGAACAGCACGGGCAGGCACATGATCGCGTACCAGGGCACCCCGGCGACAGCGCTGGTGCCGGCAAGCACCAGCAGCGCGATCTCGGTGGCGGTGTCGAAGCCCAGCCCGAACAGCAGCCCGAGCGGGTACATGTGCCACGACTTGGTGATCGACCGGGTGAAACGGCCGAACAGTCTGTTCAGCAGGCCGCGACCGTTGAGTTGCGCTTCCAGCGCGGCGTCGTCGCAGGTGCCGCCGCGCATCCGCACGAAGACCCGCACGATGCCGACCAGGATGACGAGGTTGATCGCCGCGATCAGGTACAGGAACAGCCCGGACACGCTGGTGCCGATCAGCCCGGTGTAGTGGTGCAGCGCCGACGAGTCGTCTTCCACCGGACCGACGATCGCCTTGACGCCCAGCGACAGCAGCACGGCCAGGCCAAAGACCACCGTCGAATGACCGAGCGAGAAGAAAAACCCGACACCCAGCGGGCGTTGGCCGTCGCTCATCAGCTTGCGGGTGGTGTTGTCGATGGCGGCGATGTGGTCGGCGTCGAACGCGTGCCGAAGGCCCAGCGTGTATGCGGTCAGCCCGACGCCGATGCCCAGCGCTTTGTCGCCGACGCTGTAGTGCTCCGGGGCCACGAACCCGACGAGCGTGATCCAGCCGACCAGGTGCAGCAGCGCGATGACGCCGAACATCGACGACAGTGCCAACCATTCGCGGCGGGTCAGTGCGGCGCGCGCGCGTGCCAGCCAAGAAGTGGGCTGCGGCGGTGCATCGGTCACCACTGTCCGACGGTATGTCGTCTTGCAAGCGATTTGCAAGAGCGGGTATCGGTGCCTGGCTTGTCGGTGGTGAGACACTGATCTGGTGAACGGGATCGGCGAGGTGCTGCGGGCGCACGGGCTGCGCCGGACCGCGCCGCGGATCGCGGTGCTGGCCACCCTGCAGCCGGTTCACGGGCACCTGTCAGTCGCCGAAATCCATGCGCGCCTTGGTGATTCGGGCCAACCCGATGTGCCGGACCTCGCGACGGTGTACCGGACGGTGACCACACTGGTCGACGCCGGCGTGCTGCACGCGCTGACCGTCGAGGGCGGCGTCACCACGTACGGGATCGCGGAGAGTCCGCACCATCACGCTGTCTGCACGCGCTGCGGCACGATCATCGAGGTGCCGGCGCAGCGGCTGACCTCGGCGCTGGAGCACGCGATCGAGGGCAGCTCGTTCACGCTGTCCGAGCGGGCCGGCCTGACACTGCACGGCTTGTGCCCCGAGTGCCAACGGCGCTGAAATGATTGACTTCTCGACATGGTGAGAGCGCCCTTGAGCCCGCGCGAGCTCGAAGAGCTGATCGAAGAGGACGCGATCGACACGGTGATCGTCGCGTTCGCCGACATGCAAGGCCGGCTGACCGGCAAGCGGGTTTCGGCGCGGCTGTTCACCGAAGAGGTGGCCCGCCACGGCGCCGAGTGCTGTAACTATCTGCTGGCCGTCGACGTCGACATGAACACCGTCGACGGCTATGCGATGAGCAGCTGGGAGACCGGTTACGGCGACATGGTGATGACCCCCGACTTCGCCACGTTGCGCCTGATCCCGTGGCTGCCCGGCACGGCGCTGGTGCTGACGGACCTGTCGTGGCACGACGGTCGTCCGGTCACCGCGGCGCCGCGCAGCATCCTCGCCCGCCAGATCGGCCGGCTAGCTGAGCGTGGTCTGGTGCCTTACGTGGGCACCGAACTGGAATTCATGGTGTTCGACAACAGCTATCGCGACGCGTGGGCGCGCGGCTACCGCGGTCTGACACCGGCCTCGGACTACAACGTCGACTACGCCATGCTGGCGTCGTCACGGATCGAGCCGCTGCTGCGCGACATTCGCCGCGGCATGGTGGGCGCGGGCATGTATTGCGAAGGCGTCAAAGGTGAATGCAACCGCGGCCAGCAGGAGATCGCGTTCCGCTTCGACCACGCGATGGTCACCTGCGACAACCACACCGTCTACAAGAACGGCGCGAAGGAGATCGCCGACCAGCACGGCATGAGCCTGACCTTCATGGCCAAGTTCGACGAACGCGAAGGAAACAGCTGCCACATCCACATCTCGCTGCGCGGCGACGACGGGTCCGCGGCGTTCGCCGACTCCGACGACGAGCATGGCATGTCAGCGCTGTTCCGCAGTTTCGTCGCCGGGCAACTGGCGACGCTGCGCGAGCTGACCCTGTGCTACGCGCCGAACATCAACTCCTACAAGCGCTTTGCCGACGGCAGCTTTGCCCCGACCGCGATCGCGTGGGGCATCGACAACCGGACGTGCGCACTGCGGGTGGTGGGCCGCGGCGCTGCGATGCGGGTGGAGTGCCGGGTGCCGGGCGGCGACGTGAACCAGTACCTGGCGGTGGCGGCGCTGATCGCAGGTGGCCTGCACGGCATCGAGCATGAGCTGGCATTGCCAGACCCGTTGCGGGGCAACGCCTATCACAGCGACACGCAACGGTTGCCGACCACGCTGGGCGAGGCCGCGGAGCTGTTCGCGGACTCCGCGGTCGCGCGGGCGGCGTTCGGCGATGACGTCGTCGAGCACTACCTCAACAACGCGCGCGTCGAACTCGCCGCGTTCAACGCCGCGGTGACGGACTGGGAGAGGGTGCGGGGCTTTGAGCGGCTCTAGGCCCGTGTTGGGGCTGACGACCTATCTCGAGCAGGCGCAGACCGGTGTCTGGGATGTGCGGGCCAGCTTCCTGCCGCACATCTACTTGGAGGGCGTGACGCAGGCCGGGGGAATAGCGCTGCTGCTGCCGCCTCAGCCGGTCAGCGCCCAGATCACCGACCGCGTGCTCGACCGCCTCGACGGGCTGGTGATCACCGGCGGCAAGGACGTCGACCCAGCCCGGTACGGACAGCCGCGCCATCCGCAGACCGACGAGCCACGGCCCGACCGCGACGCATGGGAATTCGCGCTGCTCCACGGCGCGCTGTGCCGGCGGATGCCGGTGCTGGGCATTTGCCGCGGCGCACAGGTGCTCAACGTGGCTTTGGGTGGCACGCTGCATCAACATCTGCCCGACGTCCTGGGGCACTCGCGCCATCAGCAAGGCAACGCGGTGTTCTCCACGTCCAGAATCCGCACCGTGCCCGGAACCCGGCTGGCCGCGCTGATCGGCGAGCAGTCACAGGAGCAGTGCTATCACCACCAGGCCATCGCCGAATTGGGCGACGGATTGGTGGTCGGCGCGCGCGACGACGACGGTGTGGTCGAAGCGGTCGAAATGCCCGGCGACGCTTTCGTTCTCGCGGTGCAGTGGCATCCCGAAGAGCGGCTCAACGATCTGCGGCTGTTCGCGGCCGTCGTGGACGCGGCGAGGACGTACGCGGGAGTGCGCTCGTGACGGAGGTGATCAACCCGGCCACCGAGGAAGTGCTGTGCACGGTCGAGCCGACCGATGTCGCCGGCGTCGACGACGCGGTGGCCAGGGCGCTGGATGTCCAAAGGCGCTGGGCTGCAACACCTCCCGCGGACCGGGCGGCATCGTTGCGTGCGTTCGCGGCAACGGTGGACGCACACGTCGACGAACTCGCGGCGCTCGAGGTCGCCAACTCCGGGCATCCGATCACGTCGGCCGAGTGGGAAGTCGGCCATGTCCGCGACGTGCTGCAGTATTACGCCGCGAGCCCGGAACGGTTGACGGGCAGGCAGATTCCCGTCGCCGGCGGTCTTGACGTCACGTTCCACGAACCGCTCGGGGTAGTGGGGGTGATCACGCCGTGGAACTTCCCGATGACGATCGCGTCGTGGGGGTTCGCTCCCGCGCTGGCCGCCGGGAACGCAGTTCTGGTGAAGCCGGCCGAATGGACGCCGCTGACCACGATCCGGCTGGGCGAGCTTGCGGTCGAGGCCGGGTTACCGGAGGGTCTTCTGCAGGTGTTGCCCGGGGCGGGCGCCGTGGTGGGCGAGCGGTTCGTCACCCATCCCGATGTCCGCAAGATCGTGTTCACCGGCTCCACCGAAATCGGCACCCGGGTCATGGCCGGGGCTGCCGCACAGGTCAAGCGAGTCACACTCGAGCTCGGCGGCAAGAGTGCCAACATCGTGTTCGACGACTGCGACCTGGAACGAGCCGCCGCGACGGCTCCCTACGGCGTGTTCGACAACGCCGGGCAGGATTGCTGCGCGCGAAGCCGAATACTGTTGCAGCGCAACGTCTTCGACCGTTTCATGCAGTTGCTGGAGCCGGCTGTCAAGGGCGTCGTCGTCGGTGACCCGACGTCGCGGGCCACCGAGATGGGACCGCTGGTGTCTCGGGCGCACCGGGACAGGGTGGCCTCCTATGTCCCCGACGACGCGCCGGTGGCGTTTAGCGGTAGTGCCCCGTCCGGGCCGGGCTTCTGGTTTCCCCCGACGGTGCTGACGCCGCGGCGGTCGGATCCCACCGTGCGCGAGGAGATCTTCGGTCCGGTGGTCGCGGTGTTGCCGTTCGACGACGAGGCCGACGCGATCACGCTGGCCAACGACACGCCCTATGGGCTGTCGGGATCGATCTGGACCGACAACCTGTCTCGGGCGCTGCGCGTGGCGCGGGCGGTGGAATCGGGCAACCTTTCGGTGAACTCGCATTCGTCGGTGCGGTACAGCACGCCGTTCGGCGGCTTCAAGCAGTCGGGTCTGGGCCGCGAGCTGGGGCCGGACGCACCGCTGTCGTTCACCGAGACCAAGAACGTGTTCATCGCTGTAGCAGAGGCGCCGGGGGAGGCCTGATGATCGACCTGACGCAGCGGCTGGCCGGCAAGGTCGCCGTGATCACCGGCGGCGCAAGCGGAATCGGGTTGGCCACCGGGCGGCGGCTACGTGACGAGGGCGCGACCATCGTCGTGGCCGACGTCGACCGCGTCGGCGGCCAGGAAGCCGCCGACCACCTCGGCGGGTTGTTCGTGCCGGTCGACGTCACCGAGGAATCCGGCGTCAACGCGCTGTTCGACACCGCCGCAAGCACGTTCGGCTCAGTCGACATCGCGTTCAACAACGCCGGCATCTCGCCGCCCGACGACGACCTGATCGAAAACACCGGGCTGGCCGCATGGCAGCGCGTGCAAGACGTCAACCTGACGTCGGTGTACCTGTGCTGCCGCGCGGCGCTGCGCCACATGAGCGCCGCCGGAAGAGGTTCGATCGTCAACGTGGCGTCGTTCGTCGCGGTGATGGGCTCGGCCACGTCGCAGATCTCCTACACCGCGTCGAAAGGCGGCGTCCTGGCGATGTCGCGTGAGCTCGGAGTTCAGTACCCGCGCAGCGGAATACGCGTGAACGCACTGTGCCCGGGTCCGGTCAACACCCCGCTGCTCAAAGAGCTGTTCGCCAAAGACCCCGAGCGGGCGGCCCGCCGGCTGGTCCACGTGCCGGTGGGCCGGTTCGCCGAACCGGAGGAGATCGCCGCTGCGGTGGCGTTCTTGGCCAGCGACGACGCGTCGTTCATCACCGCGTCGACGTTTCTGGTCGACGGCGGGATCAGCGCCGCCTATGTCACGCCGCTGTAGCACCACCGCGCCGCGGCGCTAGTGCCTGCGCGACGGCGGCCACGGCGGCTCACCGCACAGCGCCAGCAGTGCGTTCTCGATCACCTCGGGCAACGCCGGGTGAATCCAGTACTGGCCGCGCGCCATGTCTTGTGCGGGCAAGCCGAAACTCATCGCCTGCACCACGGGCTGGATCAATGACGACGCCTGGTAACCCATGATGTGCGCGCCGAGAATCAGACCGGTGTCGTCGTCGACGACCAGCTTCGCGAACCCGGTGGTGTCCTCCATCGCCCAGCCGTAGGCGACGTCGCTGTAGTCCTGCACCTTGACCTTGATGCTGTAACCGGCTGCCCTGGCCTGGTTTTCGGTGAGCCCGACGCTGGCGATCTGCGGGTCGGTGAACACCGCGGACGGCACGTAGCGGTGGTCGGAGGCCACCATCGCATCGGTGTCGTCCCAGTCCTGCAGCAGGTTGTGCCGCACCACCCGGGCTTCGTGGTTCGCGACGTGCTTGAGCTGATACGCGGAGCTGACGTCGCCGAGGGCGAAAATGCCGCGGGCCGTAGTGCGTTGGTATTCGTCGACCACCACGCGCCCGCTCGGCTGCACCTCGACGCCGGCCTGCTCGGCGTCCAGCAGGTCGCCGTTGGGTACGCGGCCGGTAGCCACCAGCAGCGCGTCCGCGCGGATGGTCGACCCCTCGTCGCACGTCAGCACCACCTCGTCGCCGTCTTGGCGGGCGTCGATGATCTCGCGGTGCGCGTGGATCTCCCACTTCTTGGCGGCGATGTCGGTGAACCGCATCATGATCGTGTCGTCATGCCCGCGCAGCAGCGTGCTGCCGCGGATCACCAGCGACACGTGGGTGCCCAGCGACGAGAAGATGTGCGCGAACTCGGTGGCGACGTATCCCCCGCCGACGATCACCAAATGCCGCGGAAGCTCGGGGATCCGCATGATCGTGTCGCTGGTGTAGTACGTCACGCCACAGTCGGCGACCGCCTTGGGAACCACGACGCGTGAGCCGGCGGCGATCACCACCTTGTCAGCGGTGAACTCCTCACCGCCGTCGACGCGCAGCGTGTGCCGGCCGTTGCGGCTGGGGCCGAACCGGGTGTGCCGGTCGAAGACGGTGACGTTGGGCGACGCTCGCCGATAGTTCTCGCCGCCCACGGACAGCGGGTCGATGCGGCCGAAGATCCGGGACACGATGTCGGGCCAGCGCACCGCGTCGACACGTGCGTCGACACCGAAACGTGTCGATTCGCGGGCGGTTTCGGCGATTTCGGCGGTGTAGACGAACATCTTGGTCGGAATGCAGCCCACGTTGAGGCACGTGCCGCCGAAGATGTTCTGCTCGCAGATGGCGACGCTGAAGTCGTCGTAGCGTTCGTCGAGAATCGTGTTGCCCGAGCCGGTTCCGATGATGGCCAGGTCGAAATGCGTCATGAGCTCTGCCTCGCATCGCTTCGTTCGGGCGACACCGCCGCCGTGTACCAGTCCAGCCAGGCAGCGAGCTCGCGGTAGGCCTGCTCGCGCGCGTGGGGCAGCGACAAGAACACGTCGTGTTTCGCGTCGGCGACCGGCACCACATTGGTCCGGTTGCCCACACACCCTGCCCAGCGCGCGATCTGCGACACGTCCAGCACCGCGTCACCGCGCTGCATGGACTGCGGGTCCTTGGTCTCCGGGATGCTGCGGTCCGACCGCAGGATCAGGTTGGGCACCCCCACATCGAGGCCGCGGTGCAGCTGCATCTGCCCGCGACGCACCGCGTTGATCCACCCGGCGGTGACGGGAAAGCCGCCCAACGGTTTCCAGGCCAGGTTGTAGTCGAACTCACCGCCGTAGTCGCGGTGCAGGCTGGTGCCGTAGCCGCCCTCGCCGGCAGCCCGCAGCACCCGCTTGCTGCCGAACCGCGCCGCGGCCCGGATCGCCGCCGAGGTGATTCCGGCCCGCAGTATCACCGGGCCGGGCAGGTCGAAGAACGGGCTGTTGAGCACCAGGCCGCTGACGCCCAGCCTTGCGATCCCGGCGCGCTGACGCAGCCGGTCCAGCCACAGCGTGACGATCAGCCCGCCGGCCGAGTGGCCGTAGACCAGGATGCGGGCACCGGCCGTCTCGCGTGCGATCACCGCCGCAGCGCGCTCGAGTTCCACGTCGTACCGCGACAGGTCGGTGGTGAAGTGCGGAGTCTGCCCGGCGCGCCAGGACCGCCCGCACTTGCGCAAGTCGATGGCATAGAACGCGAAGCCCGCGGCGGCGAACCGGTCAGCCAGCTCGGTGTGGAAGAAATAGTCGGTGTAGCCGTGCACCGCGAGCACTGCGTGCTTCGCCGGCGCCGGGGCGCCGCGGCGGATCAGCGTGGCCACGATCTCGCCCTCGCCGTCGGGGTCGGCGCCCAGTGGCAACGTGCTCTGCCAGCATCCATTCAGGACGTCGGGCTCCCACACAGCCGCCACGCTGCTCACCTTAATCGCCGCGCACCCTGCTGCCTGGTACGACGCCACGGCACCGAGTCGATAACCTTGGACGATGCCGTCAGACGCTAGGGCCAGGACAGACATCGTGCTGGTGGGGGCCGGGATCATGAGCGCCACGCTGGGCACGCTGCTGCGGCTGGTCGAACCGGACTGGTCGATCACCTTGGTGGAACGCCTCGACGGAGCGGCCGCCGAGAGCAGCGACCCGTGGAACAACGCCGGCACCGGCCACTCGGCGCTGTGCGAATTGAACTACACGCCGCAGCAGGCCGACGGGTCGATCGACATCACCAAGGCCGTCAACGTCAACGAGCAATTCCAGCTGTCGCGGCAGTTCTGGGCCTACGCGGTGGAAAACGGTGTGCTGAGCGACGTGCGCAGTTTCTTGAACCCGACTCCGCATGCGAGCTGGGTGATGGGCGCCGACCAGGTGGAGTTCATGCGCCGCCGCCGCGACGCGCTGGTGCACAACCCGCTGTTCGAGGGAATCGAACTCATCGAAGATCCCGACGAGTTCGCTCGCCGGCTGCCGCTGATGGCCGCCGGCCGCACGTTTCGCGAACCGATCGCGCTGAACTGGGCGCGCAACGGCACCGACGTCGACTTCGGCAGCCTGACCAGAAAGCTGATCGCCTACAGCGTCCAGCACGGCACCGAAGCGCTGTTCGGCCACGAGGTTCGCGACCTGTCCCGTGAGTCCGACGGCACCTGGACCGTGGCCGTGCGCAACAACCGCACCGGAGCCAAACGCAAGATCAACGCCAAGTTCGTGTTCGTCGGCGCCGGCGGTGACGCGCTGCGGCTGATGCAGAAGTCGAACATCCCGGAGATCAAGGGCTACGGCGGTTTTCCGGTGAGCGGCAAGTTCCTGCGCACCGACAACCCCGAGCTCACTGAGCGACACCGCGCCAAGGTGTACGGCTTCCCGGCGGTCGGTGCGCCGCCGATGTCGGCGCCGCACCTGGACGCCCGGATCATCAGCGGCAAGTCGTGGCTGCTGTTCGGGCCGTTCGCGGGGTGGTCACCGAAGTTTCTCAAGCGTGGCCACGTCACCGACCTGCCGTTCTCGATCAAGCCGGGCAACCTGACGCAGCTGCTCAGCGTCGGCGTCAGCGAGCTGAGTCTGGTGCGGTACCTCGTCGGCCAGCTGCTGCTGTCGGACGAGGACCGCATCGAGGCGCTGCGCGACTTCGTGCCGTCGGCGAAGTCGTCGGACTGGGAGACCATCGTCGCCGGGCAGCGCGTGCAGGTGATCAAACCGAAGGGTGGCACACGCGGCGTGCTGGGGTTCGACACCACCGTGATCGCGTCGGCGGACGGCAGCATCGCCGGTCTGCTCGGTGCTTCGCCGGGCGCGTCGACGGCCGTGCACGACATGCTCGAGGTGCTCGAGCAGTGCTTCGAGGACCGGTACCAGTCGTGGTTGCCCAAGCTCAAGGAGATGGTGCCGTCGCTGGGCACCAAGCTGTCCGACGAGCCGCGGCTGCGGGCCGAAGTATGGGAGTGGACCCGAAAGGCGTTAGGTGCATGACGGTCACGCTGCACCGCACCTGGGCCAAGGACCTGGACACCGCGACGCTGTACGAGCTGTTGAAGCTGCGGATCGAGGTGTTCGTCGTCGAGCAGGCCTGCGCCTACCCGGAGCTCGACGGCCGCGACCTTCTCCCCGAAACCCGCCACTTCTGGCTCGAAGGGCCACGCGGTGAGGTGATCTGCACGCTGCGGCTGCTGGAGGAACACACCGGAGGCCACAAGGCCTTCCGGATCGGCCGGCTGTGTACCCGCAAGGAAGCGCGCGGCCACGGCCACACCACCCGCGTACTGCAGGCCGCGCTGGCCGATGTCGGCGACTTTCCGTGCCGCATCGATGCGCAGACCTACCTCGAAGAGATGTACGCCCAGCACGGATTCGTCCGGGAGGGAGACGAATTCGTCGAGGACGGCATCCCACACGTGCCGATGGTTCGGCCAGGCGCGCGTGGTGTCGCGTCGTGATCTACCCGTTCAGCGCAATCGTCGGCCAGGATCTGTTGCGGTTGGCGCTGGTGCTGTGCGCGGTGCGCCCCGAGATCGGCGGGGTGCTGATCCGCGGCGAGAAGGGTACCGCGAAATCGACTGCGGTGCGCGGACTTTCGGCGGTGCTCGCCGAGGCAGGCTTCGGGTGTCTCGTCGAGCTGCCGATCGGCGCCACCGAAGATCGGGTGATCGGGTCACTGGATCTGCAGCGGGTCCTGCGCGACGGCGAGCACGCCTTCACGCCGGGGCTCTTGGCCCAGGCGCACGGCGGTGTGTTGTACGTCGACGAGGTGAACCTGCTGCCGGACCACCTCGTGGACGTGCTGCTGGACGCTGCCGCGATGGGCCGCGTGCACGTCGAGCGCGACGGCGTGTCGTACACGCACGAGGCGAAGTTCATGCTCGTCGGCACCATGAACCCGGAGGAGGGTGAGCTGCGTCCGCAGCTGCTGGACCGGTTCGGCCTGACCGTCGATGTGCGCGCTTCCCGCGACGTCGACGAGCGCGCCGAAGTGATCCGCCAGCGCATGGCGTTCGAGGCGGACCCGGCTGGCTTCGGCCGTCGCTACGCCGAGCGGGACGCCGCGTTGGCACGCCACATTGCCAACGCGCGCAGGGTGGTTGGCGAGGTCGTGCTGCCGGAACGCGAACTGCGGCGGATTGCGGCGCTGTGCGCGGCGTTCGGTGTTGACGGGATGCGCGCAGACCTGGTGGTGGCGCGCACCGCGGTGGCGCACGCCGCCTGGCGCGGCGCCGGCGCGGTGGAGGAGCAGGACATCCGGGTGGCCGCGCAGCTGGCGCTGCCGCACCGACGGCGCCGCGACCCGTTCGACGAGCCGGATCTGGACCCGCAGGCGCTCGACGAGGCGCTGGCTCAGGCGGGCGACGAACCCGAACCTGAACCAGACCCGCCTGGCGGTGGAGTAACGAATAATGGAGAGCAGCAAGCTGATTCGCATACTGCTCCATCGCCACCGCGGCCCAGCGCCCCGCCGATGCCGCCGTTTCGCACCCGGCTACTGACGGTGCCCGGCCTCGGCGACGGTGCGCCCGGGCGCCGATCGCGGGCCCGCAATAGTTCCGGCGCCGTGATGTCCGCTCATCCGCGTGACGGTTCCGGCATCCACCTGTTCGGCACAGTGCTGTCGGCCGCACGCCGCACGCACCGGCCCGGGCCGCCACGGGTGCGTCCGGACGACCTGCTCCGCGCGATCCGCGAAGGGCGCGAGGCCAACCTGGTGATTTTTCTCGTCGACGCGTCCGGTTCGATGGCCGCGCGCGACCGGATGTCCGCGGTCAGCGGCGCCACGCTGTCGCTGCTGCGTGACGCCTACCAGCGCCGCGACAAGGTCGCGGTGATCACGTTCCGCGGCAACGGCGCAGACGTGCTGCTGCCACCGACGTCGTCGGTGCACATCGCGTCGCGACGGCTCACCCGATTCGCCACCGGCGGGAGAACGCCGCTGGCGCAAGGGCTCCTGGCCGCGCGTGCGATGGTCGCCAGAGAGCGTGTGCGCGACCCGGCGCGGCGCAGCCTGGTCGTCGTGCTCACCGACGGGCGTGCGACCGGCGGCCCCGACCCGGTCGGCAGGGCCGGGGCGGCCGCGGACCTGCTCGTGGCCGAAGGCGCGTCAGCGGTCGTCGTCGACTGCGAAACATCGTGGGTGCGCCTCGGTTTGGCCGAACAGCTCGCAGCGCGGCTCGGTGCGCCGACCGTGCGGTTGGCACACTTGCGCGCCGAGGCACTCACCCACGTCGTCCGCGGCGCTGCCTGAGAAGGAGGTCACCATGCCGCAGGGCCGTCCGATCGAGGTACCCGACGACGGGCTGACCACCCGGGCTCGCCGCCAGGCCCCGCTGCTTGCGGTGCACACCGGCGACGGAAAGGGCAAGTCGACGGCGGCCTTCGGCATGGCACTGCGCGCCTGGAACGCGGGGCTGTCGGTGGCGGTGTTCCAGTTCGTCAAGAGCGCGAAGTGGAAAGTCGGGGAGGAGAACGTGTTCGGCGAGTTGGGCCGGCTCCACGACGAGCGCGGGGTCGGCGCGCCGGTCGAGTGGCACAAGATGGGTGCCGGCTGGTCCTGGGCCCGCAAACACGGCAGCGCCGACGACCACGCGGCCGCTGCCGCGGACGGTTGGGCCGAGATCGCCCGGCGGCTGTCCGAACAGCGCCACGACTTCTACCTGCTCGACGAATTCACCTATCCGCTGAAGTGGGGGTGGGTCGACGTCGACGAGGTGGTCGCCACCCTCGCCGGCCGCCCCGGCACGCAGCATGTAGTGATCACCGGCCGTGGCGCGCCCGCAGCGTTGCTCGACGCCGCCGACCTGGTGACCGAGATGACCAAGGTGAAGCACCCCATGGATGCCGGCCGCAAAGGCCAGAAGGGCATCGAGTGGTGACGGCACCCTTCCCGCGAGCGTGCGTGTCTGCTCATGTTCTGACGGCGTGTCCTGTACCTGGGCGCACGCTCGCGCAGGACGGTGAGTGACCCGATGACCCCAGCCGTCGTCATTGCCGCGCCCGCATCGGGAAGCGGAAAGACCACTGTCGCAACGGGTTTGATCGGCGCGCTCCGGCGCGCCGGCCACGCCGTCGCTCCGTTCAAAGTCGGCCCCGACTACATCGACCCCGGCTACCACACGCTGGCCGCCGGTCGACCCGGCCGCAACCTCGACCCCGTGCTGGTCGGCGAGCGGCTCATCGGGCCGCTGTACCGGCACGGCACCGCGGGTGCCGACATCGCGGTGGTGGAGGGTGTGATGGGGCTGTTCGACGGACG
The DNA here is from genome assembly GCF_059813155.1 of Mycobacterium sp. NGS19. Classification (NCBI taxonomy): domain Bacteria; kingdom Bacillati; phylum Actinomycetota; class Actinomycetes; order Mycobacteriales; family Mycobacteriaceae; genus Mycobacterium; species Mycobacterium sp. NGS19. The sequence goes on along the minus strand of NZ_JCALEB010000003.1, from coordinate 135,754 downwards.
CCTCGACGGCGCGCTCGTCGCCACAGGATCCACTGCCCACGTGGCGAAACTGCTGGGCGCGCCGGTGGTGTTGGTTGTCGACGCCCGCGGCCAGAGCCACAGCATCGCCGCGCTGCTGCATGGGTTTTCGACGTTCGACCCTGCCGTCCGGATCGCCGGCGTGATCCTCAACCGCGTCGGCTCGACCCGCCACGAAGAGGTGCTGCGCCAAGCCTGCGGTCACGCCGGTGTCGCGGTTCTGGGCGCGATTCCCCGCCACGTCGACTTGGCCGTTCCCGCAAGGCATCTCGGCTTGGTCACCGCCGCAGAACACGGCGCGCTCGCCGAGCACGCGGTCGACGCGATGACCGAACTCGTCGGCGCACACGTGAGCCTTGATGCGGTAGTCGGGCTGGCCGGCAGCACCGTCACCGCCGCCGCCTGGGAGCCGGCCGTCGAGTGCGTCGCTGAGCGGGTCACCGTCGCGATCGCCGCCGGCAAGGCGTTCACGTTCGGCTATGCCGAACACGTCGAACTCCTGCGAGCCGCCGGAGCGGACGTCGTGGGCTTCGACCCGCTCAGCGACGCGCTACCGGCCGACGCGGACGCGCTCGTCATCCCGGGCGGGTTCCCGGAGCAGTTCGGCGCTGAGCTCGCCGCCAATGACGTTGCGCGCCAACAAGTCAACGCTCTGGCTGCTCGCGGCGCCCCAGTCCACGCCGAGTGCGCCGGACTGACTTACCTGGTGGCGGAACTCGACGGGCATCCGATGTGCGGCGTGCTGTCCGGCTCCGCGCGCTTCACCGACCATCTGACCCTGGGTTACCGAGACGCCGTCGCCGTCGCGGAGTCGTCGCTGCACGCCGCCGGGGACCGTGTCACAGGCCACGAATTCCACCGCACCACAGTCGAATTCACCGACGCATACCAGCCGGCATGGGTATACCGGGACCGCAACACCCCGGTCCGCGACGGCGCAGTGCACCGCGGCGTCCACGCCTCCTATTTGCACACCCACCCGGCGGCCGCACCACAGTCGGTGGCGCGCTTCGTCGCTCACGCCGCGAGCCCTAGGGTCAACTAGTGACCGAGAACCCGTACCTGGTCGGGCTGCGGCTGGCCGGCAGGAAGGTCGTGGTCGTCGGCGGCGGCAGCGTCGCGCAACGGCGCCTGCCTCTGCTGATCGCCAGCGGGGCCGACGTGCACGTCGTCACCCGGTCCGCCACCCCGGCGGTCGAAGCCATGACCGGGATCACATTGCAGCTCAGGAAGTATCGCGAGGGCGACCTCGCCGGCGCCTGGTACGCGATCGCCGCCACCGACGACCCGGACGTCAACGCGGCCGTCGTCGCCGAAGCCGAATCGCGCCACATCTTCTGCGTCCGCGCCGACATCGCCCGCGAGGGCACCGCCGTCACACCCGCCTCGTTCGAGTACGAAGGCTTGGAGGTCGGGGTGCTGGCCGGCGGTGAGCACCGGCGCTCCGCGGCGATCCGGTCGGCGATCCGCGAAGCCCTGCAGCGCGGTGTCATCGCCACGGAGACCCCTGACGTGGTGCACACCGGCGTCGCGCTCGTAGGCGGCGGTCCCGGTGATCCCGAGCTGATCACCGTGCGGGGCCGGCGCTTGCTGGCGCACGCGGACGTGGTGGTCGCCGACAGGCTGGCGCCGGCCGAGTTGCTGGCAGAGCTGCCGCCGCACGTCGAAGTGATCGACGCCGCGAAGATTCCGTACGGCCGCGCGATGGCTCAGGACGCGATCAACGACGTGATGATCGAGCGGGCCAAGGCGGGTCAGTTCGTCGTGCGCCTCAAAGGTGGCGACCCGTTCGTCTTCGCCCGCGGCTACGAAGAGCTGCTGGCCTGCGTCGACGCGGGCGTGCCGGTCACTGTGGTGCCCGGCGTCACCAGCGCAATCGCGGTTCCCGCCATGGCCGGTGTGCCGGTCACGCACCGCTCCGTGACGCACGAGTTCGTGGTCGTCAGCGGTCACGTCGCACCGGACGACCCGGATTCGTTAGTCAATTGGAATGCGCTGGCCGCGATGTCGGGCACGATCGTGCTGATGATGGCGGTCGAGCGCATCGAGCTCTTCGCCGACGCGCTGCTCAAGGGCGGCCGACCTGCGCAAACCCCGGTGCTCGTGGTGCAGCAGGGCACCACTGCGGCGCAGCGGACCGTCCGCGCGACGCTTGCTGACGCGCCGAAAAAGATTCGCGAAGAAGGCATTCGACCTCCCGCGATCATCGTCATCGGGGCCGTCGCGGGATTCGCGGAATTAAAGAAAAGCTAAGAGTACTGTAAGGTAACTCTCCATGACGGCTCTCAATGACGCGGAGCGGATGTCTCTGGATCGCGCCAATCAGGCCGCCCTCGAGGTCGCCCGGCAGACGAGCTGGTCGCGCCCAGCGTGGCTGCCGTCGCGCCGGTTCATCGCCGCGGTGGTCGCGATCGGCGGCATGCAGCTGCTGGCCACGATGGACAGCACGGTCGCGATCGTCGCGCTGCCCAGGATCCAGGACGAGCTGAATCTGTCCGACGCCGGCCGCAGCTGGGTGATCACCGCTTATGTGCTGACGTTCGGCGGTCTGATGCTGCTGGGCGGCCGCCTCGGCGACACGATTGGGCGCAAGCGCACATTCATCGCCGGCGTCGCGATGTTCACCATCGCTTCGATCCTGTGCGGACTCGCCTGGAATGAGGCGACCATGGTGGTCGCGCGGCTGGCGCAGGGAGTAGGTGCGGCGATCGCGTCGCCCACCGCGCTCGCGCTGATCGCCACCACGTTCCCGAAGGGCCCGGCCCGTAACGCCGCGACCGCGATCTTCGCCGCGATGACCGGCATCGGCTCGGTGATGGGCCTGATCGTCGGCGGAGCGCTCACCGAAGTGTCGTGGCGGCTGGCCTTTTTGGTGAACGTGCCGATCGGGCTGCTGATGCTGTACCTGGCTTATACGACGCTGACCGAGACGCACCGCGAGCCGATGAAGCTCGACGCCACCGGCGCGCTGCTGGCCACGCTGGGCTGCACGGCCGCGGTGTTCGGCTTCTCGATGGGCCCGGAGGCCGGGTGGCTGTCGCCGCTGACCGTCGGCTCCGGCATCGCGGCGGTGGTTTTCCTCGGCGCGTTTGCGCTGGTGGAACGCACCGCTGACAACCCCCTGGTGCCGTTCGACCTGTTCCGCGATCGCAACCGCGTGGCGACGTTCGCGGCGATCTTCCTGGCCGGTGGCGTGATGTTCACGCTGACCGTGCTGATCGGCCTGTACGTGCAAGACATCATGGGCTACAGCGCGCTGCGCGCCGGCGTCGGCTTCATCCCGTTCGTCATCGCCCTCGGCATCGGTCTGGGCCTGTCGTCGCAGCTGGTATCGCAGTTTCCGCCACGGGTGCTGGTGATCGCCGGCGGCGTGCTGGTGCTCGGCGCCATGCTCTACGGGTCGACGCTCAACCGCGGCATCCCGTACTTCCCCAACCTCGTCGTGCCGATCGCCGTCGGGGGCGTGGGCATCGGGATGATCGTCGTGCCGCTGACGGTGTCGGCGATCGCGGGCGTCGGCTTCGACCGCATCGGGCCCGTGTCGGCGATCGCGCTGATGCTGCAGAACCTCGGCGGTCCGGTGATCCTGGCGATCGTCCAGGCCGTGATCACCTCGCGCACGCTGTACCTGGGCGGCACGACCGGCCCGGTGAAGAACATGAACGCCGCGCAGTTGCACGCGCTCGACCACGGCTACACCTACGGGCTGCTGTGGGTCGCGGGGGTGGCCGTGATCGTCGGCGGCGCCGCGCTGCTGATCGGCTACACCTCCGAAGAGGTGGCGCATGCGCAGGAAGTCAAGGACGCGCTGGACGCCGGAGAGCTGTAGAGCTCGACATTGGACGCCGGAGAGCTGTAGAGCTCGACATTGGACGCCGGAGAGCTGTAGAGCTCGACATTGGACGCCGGAGAGCTGTAGAGCTCGACATTGGACGCCGGAGAGCTGTAGAGCTCGACAGCGCGTCTAAGCCGCGGACAGGGCCCTCGGTAGGGTAGGCAGCCATGTTTGCGGCGCGGCGGACCCAGCGTTCGTCGCCGCTCGCCGCCAGCGTCATCGGGATCGCGATCGTCGCGATCACCGGCATGCAACTGATGTCGACACTCGACGGCACCATCGTCGTGGTGGCGCTGCCTCGCATGCAGGCCGACCTTGCGTTATCCGACGCCGCTAAGAGCTGGGTCATCACCGCGTACGTGCTGACGTTCGGCGGCCTGCTGTTGTTGGGCGGGCGCGTCGGCGACGCGATCGGTCACAAGCGCGCATTCGTCGGCGGAGTCGCGGTGTTCACCGTGGCGTCGCTGATCTGCGGGCTGGCGTTCGACCCGGCGATGTTGATCGCCGCCCGTGCCGTGCAGGGCATGGGGGCAGCCGTCGCCGCACCCACCGGGCTGGCGCTGATCGCGTCGACGTACGCCGTCGGTCAGGCGCGCAACCAGGCGATGGCGGTGTCGGCGGCGATGATGGGCCTCGGCTCGGTGCTCGGCCTCGTCCTCGGCGGCGCGTTCACGGTGATCTCGTGGCGGCTGGCTTTCCTGATCAATCTGCCGATCGGCATGGTGATCATTGCGATTGCGCTCACCCGGCTGTGTGAGACACATCGCGAACGTCTCCGCCTCGACGCGGCCGGGGCGGCGCTGGCCACGCTGGCGTGCACGACGGCGGTGCTGATCTTCACCCAGGGGCCGCCGCTGGGCTGGATCAACCCGTGGATCTTCGGCGCAGCGATCGCCACCGTGCTGTTGTTCGGCGGCTTCCTGGTGGTCGAACGCACCGCCGAGCACCCGATCGTGCCGCTGTCGTTGTTCGCCGACCGCAACCGGGTGATGACGTTCTTGTCGCTATTTCTGGCCGGCGGCGTCCTGTTGACGCTGACAGTGATGATCGGGCTGTACGTCCAGGACGTGATGGGCTACTCGGCATTGCGTGCGGGAACGTCGTTCATCCCGTTCGCCGTTGCGCTCGGGCTCGGCAACGTGGCAGCGGCTCGCGTGGCGCCGCTGATCGCCCCGCGCTGGCTGATCATTGGTGGCGGCTCGTTTGTCCTCGGCGCCATGCTGTACGGCTCGACGCTGAACCGCGCCATCCCGTACTTCCCGGACCTCTTCGTACCGATCATCGTCGGCGGCTTCGGCATCGGCGTGATCTCGGTGGTGCTGCCGCTGTGCGCGCTGGCCGACGTGGGCCCGCGAGAGATCGGCCCCGTGTCGGCGCTCACGCTGATGGTGCAAAACCTCGGCGGCCCGCTGGTGCTGGTTGTCATCCAGGCCGTGCAGACGTCGCGCACGTTGTATCTCGGCGGCACCACCGGGGCCGTGCGCAACATGACGCCGGCGCAGCTCGACGCGCTCGACCGCGGCTACACGTACTCGCTGCTGTGGGTCGCCGCGGTCGCGGTGTTGGTGGGCGTCACCGCGTTCTTCATCGGGTTCTCCGCCAGGCAGATCGCGGCCGCGCAGCATACCCGTGAAGCAGTAGAGGCCGGCGAGCTCTAAGGTTGTCGGCTGTGATCACCCGCATGTCCGAGTTGTTCTTGCGCACACTGCGCGAGAACCCCGCCGATGCCGAGGTGCCCAGCCACAAGCTGCTGATCCGCGCGGGCTACGTCCGGCCCGCCGGGCCTGGCCTCTACACCTGGCTGCCGGTCGGATTGCGGGTGCTGCGCAAGATCGAGCGCATAGTCCGCGAAGAGATGAATGCCATTGGGGGACAAGAGATCCTGTTCCCCGCGCTGCTGCCGCGTGCGCCGTACGAGACGACGAATCGCTGGACGGAGTACGGCGACAGCGTGTTTCGGCTGAAGGACCGCCGCGGCAACGACTACTTGCTGGGCCCCACGCACGAGGAGTTGTTCACGCTCACCGTGAAAGGGGAGTACAGCTCTTACAAGGACTTTCCACTACTGCTCTACCAGATCCAGACGAAATACCGCGACGAGGCGCGGCCCCGGGCGGGGATCCTGCGGGTGCGCGAGTTCGTGATGAAGGACTCGTACTCGTTCGACGTCGACGAGGCGGGGCTCAAGGCCCAGTACCATGCGCATCGCGAAGCGTACCAACGGATCTTCGACCGATTGGGTGTGCGCTACGTGATCGTCTCGGCGGTGTCCGGGGCGATGGGCGGCAGCGCGTCTGAGGAGTTCCTGGCCGAAAGTCCGGTCGGCGAAGACACTTTCGTGCGCTGCGTGGAGTCGGGCTATGCGGCCAACGTCGAGGCGGTCACCACACCGGCACCGGATCCACTGCCGTATGAGCACCTGCCCGAGCCGGTGGTGCACGACACCGGTGACACGCCGACCATCGCCACGCTGCTCGACTGGGCCAACTCGGCGTTGGACCGTGCGGTGAGCGCCGCGGACACGCTGAAGAACGTGCTGCTCAAGGTCCGTCAGCCTGGCGGCGACTGGGAGTTGTTGGGAATCGGTATTCCCGGTGACCGCGAGATCGACGAGAAACGGTTGGGGGCGGCTTTGGAGCCGGCCGAGTACGCGATGCTCGACGACGCGGACTTCGCCAAGTACCCATTTCTGGTGAAGGGCTATATCGGTCCGAAAGGCTTGCAGCAGAACGGTGTTCGGTATCTCGTCGACCCCCGCGTCGTCGACGGCACCAGCTGGATCACCGGAGCCGACGCACCCGGCCAGCACGTCGTCGGGCTGGTGGCCGGACGAGATTTCGTACCCGACGGCACCATCGAGGCCGCCGAGGTACGCGACGGCGACATGTCGCCGGACGGCGCGGGCCCCTTGGTGTCGGCGCGCGGCATCGAGATCGGCCACATCTTCCAACTGGGCCGCAAATACACCGACGCGTTCTCGGCCGATGTGCTCGGCGAGGACGGCAAACCGGTGCGGCTGACCATGGGCTCCTACGGGATCGGGGTGTCGCGGCTGGTCGCCGTGATCGCCGAGCAGCACCACGACGAGCTCGGGCTGCGGTGGCCGTCCTCGGTGTCGCCGTTCGACGTGCACCTGGTGATCGCGAACAAGGACGCGGCGGCCCGCGACGGCGCAATCGAGCTGGCCCGCGAATTGGACCGGTTGGGCGTCGACGTGTTGCTCGACGACCGCGGCGCGTCACCGGGCGTCAAGTTCAAAGACGCCGAGTTGCTGGGGGTGCCATGGATTGTGGTGGTCGGCCGGGGATGGGCCGGTGGCGTGGTCGAGCTGCGCAACCGGTTCAGCGGCGAAACACGCGAGGTGCCAGTCGACGCTGCGGCGACTGAGATCGTCGACGCGATCTCGGGCTGAGTCTCATTCGGTGCCGCCGGGGAACGGCACGGTGAGCGGCCACGCGCCCACCACCTGTCGCCACTGTGCGGCGCGCACAGCGCACTGGGTCAGTGCCGTCATCGCGAAAGCGCGGTCCTCGGACGATTTCGCGTGTTCGAGCACCGCTCGCCATGCCACCGCGTCGTCGGATTCCATCCGAAGGGCCAGGTTCGCTGCGTCCTTCCAGTTCTTGACTGCAATCGGCAGTTGATAGCCGACGGCGGCCACCGGTGCGGCCACGGATCGCGACGCGAGCATTCCGATGGCCGCTTCCCGCCGGGCGCGGTGTTCGGCCAGGGAATCCGACACCAGCTCGTTCATGTCCGGCATCGAGTGGGCCGACACGAAGCCGTAGCCGTAGATCGTCGCGTGCTCGGCCGCGATCGCGTCGGCGATGGCTTTGTCGTCGGGGGAGTCCGGCTTGTTGGTCGGGGTGGGGTGAGGCGTGGTCATTGCGCCGGCTCCTTCATTGCCAGCGGCACGGCCAGTGATGCGGCGCACGCGGCTGCGATCGAGCCCACCAGGCCGGACCGGTAGCCGGACAGATCAGCGGCGAGTTTGGTTGCGCGGTCGGCGGATTCGCGCAGAGCTCCGATCACGTCGTCGCGCGACGGCGGCGGCCCGGCAGGTGCGGCAGAAGGGGGATTCGGTGGCGGCGACGTCGTCGACGTCTCTTTGGCCACGCGGGCGATCTCTTGGCTCAGCGCCTTGGCGTGCGCGGCGCGTTCGTCGGCCACGACCGTGAGCACCGGGGCGTAGAGCGGTCCGGCTGCGGCGGCGGCTGCGCGGGCCATCTGGCTGTCGCGCTGGGCAAGCTCGAGTTGCGATTCCAGCGGGTCAGGTTGGGGCGGCTCAGGCGCGCCGCTGCAGGCGGATGCTGTCGCCCCCAGCGCCGCCAAAGCGGCCGCGCCGATCAGCACGCGTCGCCGACTCAGGTGCGGTGCGGCGCCGGGCATGGCGACATATTGCCATTTCGGCTTGCCGGCACCGGCGAGCGCATGCAGGCAGGCGCGTCGGGACCGACCGCGATCGTCGAACCTCGATCGCCGTTTCGAGCCGCGGTTCTGGCGTATCGTTGATGGCTGGCTCCATCTGTTCGGAGCCTGAGCCGGACAACTCAAGATGAGGAGCTCGCCGTGACTGAGCGATCCACCGGGTTGCCGTCGCAGGAACAGGTGATCGAGCTACTCGATAACGAGTTCGCGCGCGCCGGCTACGAGATCGAAGACGTGGTCCTCGACACCAGAACCCGTCCGCCGCGCATCACCGTGATCGCCGACGGCGACGAACCACTGGACCTCGACACCATTGCCGATCTTTCCCGCCGCGCCTCGACTCTGCTCGATGACGTGGACGACGCCGCGACCAGTTACGTCCTCGAGGTCAGCTCGCCGGGCGTCGACCGCCCGCTGACCACGCACAAGCACTTCCGCCGCGCCCGCGGACGCAAGGCCAGACTCACGCTGGCCGACGGATCGTCGGTCACCGGCCGCATCGGTGAGACCGACGGCGCCGTCCTGCGGCTCGTCGTGCGCGAGAAGGCAGACTGGGCTGTGCACGACATCCCGCTTGCCGACATCGCGAATGCCGTTGTGGAGGTGGAGTTTTCGACGCCGGACCCACGCGAGCTGGCTTTGGCCGGGGTGGCCTCATGAACATCGACATGGCGGCGCTGCATGCGATCGAAGTCGACAGGGGCATGTCGGTTGGCGAGCTGCTCGAGACCATCAAGTCGGCGCTGCTGACCGCATACCGGCACACTCCCGGTCATCACCCGGACGCGCGGATCGACATCGACCGCAAGACCGGCGAGGTGAAGGTGATCGCCTGGGAAGCCGACGCCGATGGCAACGTCATCACAGAATGGGACGACACCCCCGAGGGATTCGGCCGGGTCGCCGCCACCACCGCTCGCCAGGTGATGCTGCAACGGCTTCGTGACGCCGAAAACGAGAAAACCTACGGCGAGTTCTCTGCCCGGGAGGGCGACGTCGTCGCCGGCGTCATCCAGCGCGACGCCCGCGCCAACGCGCGCGGGCTGGTGGTGGTGCGCATGGGCAGTGAGACCAAGGGCTCCGAGGGCGTGATTCCGGCCGCCGAGCAGGTGCCCGGCGAGCGCTACGAACACGGCGACCGGCTGCGCTGCTACGTCGTCGGGGTCAGTCGCGGCGCCCGCGAGCCGGTGATCACGCTGTCGCGCACGCACCCGAACCTCGTCCGCAAACTCTTCAGCCTGGAGGTCCCCGAAATCGCCGACGGCTCGGTCGAGATCGTCGCCGTCGCGCGCGAGGCCGGCCACCGCTCGAAGATCGCCGTGCGGTCGAAGGTGCCCGGGCTCAACGCGAAGGGTGCCTGCATCGGTCCGATGGGCCAGCGGGTGCGCAACGTGATGAGCGAGCTGTCCGGCGAGAAGATCGACATCATCGACTACGACGAGGATCCGGCGCGGTTCGTCGCCAACGCCCTGTCGCCCGCCAAAGTGGTGTCCGTGTCCGTCGTCGACCCCAACGCGCGCGCCGCGCGTGTTGTCGTGCCGGACTTCCAGCTGTCGCTGGCCATCGGCAAGGAAGGGCAAAACGCCAGGCTGGCGGCCCGGCTCACCGGCTGGCGGATCGACATCCGCAGCGACAACGAGGCCACGCAGGGTCAACCCACGGCGTAGTCAACACTGTGGTGAAACTCCGGCCCGGGTGCCGCTAAACTAGGCCGTGATCCAGCGCGAGACTTCGGCTTCCCGACCGGGGCCGGTACGGACCTGCATCGGGTGCCGAAGACGAGAGCTGGCCGCCGAACTGCTTCGCGTGGTTGCTGTGTCGATGGGGAATGGCGAGTTCGTCGTGACCGTTGACACCGCAGGTAATCTGCCGGGGCGGGGTGCCTGGCTGCATCCCGACCAGCAGTGCCTTCGCGCAGCGGTCCGACGGCGAGCCTTCGGCCGAGCGCTGCGCATCACCGGTCCACCGGACATATCCGCGGCCGTCGAGCACATCACCACGCTCGAGACCCGGCAACAGAACAGGTAGCGAAGAACATGAGCACACCGTGAAGTCCCGATGACCATGTGTCGTAGCTAAACCCGAGGCGCTGGCCTTTCACAGCCGTCGCCTCGAGAGATGGAGAGGTAGTGGCAGGTAAGGCCCGCGTACACGAGTTGGCGAAGGAACTCGGTGTCACCAGTAAAGAAGTTCTCGCACGGCTGAGCGAACAAGGCGAATTCGTCAAGTCGGCATCCTCCACCGTGGAAGCGCCGGTCGCCCGGCGGTTGCGGGAGTCGTTCGGCGGCGGCAAAGCAGCTCAAGCTGCCGCCAAGGACGGCAACGGCGCCGCAGCCAAGGCGGTCGCCGACGGCGGTACCGCAGTCAAAGCGGCGCCCGCGCCGGCCGCGCCCACCCCAGCCGCGCCAGCTCCGCCTGCCGTCCCGGCACCTCCCACCCCGAAGCCGCCCGCGCAACCGTCGGCACCCGCGGCCAGCGCACCGCCGGCCAGCCCGCCTCGTCCAGCGCCCACTCCCGGCGCACCGCGGCCCGGGCCTACCCCCAAGCCGGCCCCGCGCACCCCGCGCGTCGGCAACAACCCGTTCTCGACCGCGCAGCCGGTCGATCGGCCGATCCCTCGACCGCAAGCACCTCGCCCCGGCATGCCGCGGCCCGGCCCGCGTCCGGGCGCATCGCCGGGCAACATGCCTCCGCGTCCCGGCGGCGGCGTTCCCGGCCGCGCGCCGCGACCCGGCGCGCCCCGGCCCGGCACCGGCGGACGCCCCGGCGCGCCGAGCGGCGGGCGGCCCGGTGGTGGTAACTACCGCGGCGGTGCGCCCGGCGGCGCACCCGCGGGCGGTGGCTTCCGCGGCCGTCCCGGTGGCGGCGGTCGGCCTGGTCAACGCGGCGGAGCAGCCGGCGCGTTCGGTCGTCCCGGCGGCGCGCCCAAGCGCGGTCGCAAGAGCAAGCGGGCGAAACGCGCGGAATACGAAAACATGCAGGCCCCGGTTGTCGGTGGCGTGCGGTTGCCCAAGGGCAACGGCGAAACCATCCGGCTGGCCCGCGGCGCGTCGCTGAGTGACTTCGCCGAGAAGATCGACGCCAACCCGGCGGCGCTGGTTCAGGCGCTGTTCAACCTCGGTGAGATGGTCACCGCAACCCAGTCGGTGGGCGACGAGACGCTCGAGCTGCTGGGCAGCGAGATGAACTACAACGTCCAGGTGGTCAGTCCGGAGGACGAGGACCGCGAACTGCTCGAGTCGTTCGACCTCACCTACGGCGAAGACGAGGGTGGCGAAGAGGACCTGCAGACCCGGCCTCCGGTGGTCACGGTCATGGGCCACGTCGACCACGGCAAGACCCGACTGCTGGACACGATCCGCCAGGCCAACGTCCGCGAAGGCGAGGCGGGTGGCATCACCCAGCACATCGGCGCGTATCAGGTGTCGGTCAACCTCGACGGCAACGAACGGCTGATCACGTTCATCGACACCCCCGGTCACGAAGCGTTCACCGCGATGCGTGCCCGCGGCGCGAAGGCCACCGACATCGCGGTACTGGTGGTCGCCGCCGACGACGGCGTGATGCCCCAAACGGTGGAAGCCATCAACCACGCGCAGGCCGCCGACGTGCCGATCGTCGTGGCGGTCAACAAGATCGACAAGGAAGGCGCCGACCCCCAAAAGATCCGCGGTCAACTCACCGAATACGGGCTCATTCCCGAGGAGTTCGGCGGCGACACCATGTTCGTCGACATCTCGGCGAAGCAGGGCACCAACATCGAGCAGCTGCTCGAGGCGGTGCTGCTGACCGCCGACGCCGCGCTGGACCTGCGGGCGAACCCCGACATGGAAGCCCAGGGTGTGGTCATCGAGGCGCACCTGGACCGCGGCCGCGGTCCGGTGGCCACCGTGCTGGTACAGCGCGGCACGCTGCACATCGGCGACTCGGTGGTGGCCGGCGACGCGTACGGCCGCGTGCGGCGCATGGTCGACGAGCACGGCGAGGACGTCGATCAGGCGCTGCCGTCGCGGCCGGTTCAGGTCATCGGCTTCACGTCGGTGCCTGGCGCCGGTGACAACTTCCTCGTCGTCGAGGAGGACCGCATCGCCCGCCAGATCGCCGAGCGCCGCAGTGCCCGCAAGCGCAACGCGATGGCTGCCCGTGCCCGCAAGCGGATCAGCCTCGAGGACCTGGATTCGGCGCTGAAGGAAACCAGCCAGCTGAACCTGATCCTCAAGGGCGACAACGCAGGCACCGTCGAAGCGCTGGAAGAGGCGTTGCTCGGCATCCAGGTCGACGACGAAGTGGAGCTGCGCGTCATCGACCGCGGCGTCGGCGGTGTCACCGAGACCAACGTCAACCTGGCGTCGGCGTCGGACGCAATCATCATCGGCTTCAACGTGCGCGCCGAAGGCAAGGCCACGGAGCTGGCCAACCGCGAGGGTGTGGAGATCCGCTACTACTCGGTGATCTACCAGGCCATCGACGACATCGAGAAGGCGCTGCGCGGGCTGCTCAAGCCGGTGTACGAGGAGCGCGAGCTGGGCCGCGCCGAGGTGCGGGCGCTGTTCCGCAGCAGCAAGGTCGGCGTGATCGCCGGTTGCCTGGTCACTTCAGGCATCATCCGGCGCAACGCCAAGGCCCGGCTGCTGCGTGACAACGTCGTGGTGACCGAGAATCTCACGGTGCAGTCGCTGCGCCGGGAGAAGGACGACGTCACCGAAGTCCGCGACGGCTACGAGTGCGGTCTGACGATCGGCTACTCCGACCTCAAGGAGGGCGACGTGATCGAGACGTACGAGCTGGTCGAGAAGCAGCGCGGATGAGCCGCTTGCGCGAAGACCAAAAGGCGCGGATGAGCCGCTTGCGCGAAGACCAAAAGGCGCGGATGAGCCGCTTGCGCGAAGACCAAAAGGCGCGGATGAGTCGCTTGCGCGAAGACCAAAAGGCGCGGATGAGCCATGGCTGATCCGGCGCGCGCGCGTCGGCTGGCCAAGCGGATCTCGATGATCGTCGCATCGGCAATCGAATACGAGATCAAAGACCCGCGGCTGGCCGGCGTGACGATCACCGACGCGAAGGTGACCAACGACCTGCACGACGCGACGCTGTACTACACGGTCATGGGGCGCACCCTCGAGGACGATCCCGACTACGCCGGTGCGGCGGCCGCGCTGGAGCGGGCCAAAGGCGTACTGCGCACGAAAGTCGGTGCAGGCACCGGGGTTCGGTTCACTCCGACGCTGACCTTCGTGCGCGACACCGTGCCTGATGCGGCCGTTCGGATGGAGGAGCTACTCGAACGGGCTCGTCAGGCCGACGCCGATCTGGCGAGGGTGAGGCAGGGTGCGAAGCCGGCGGGCGACGCGCAGCCGTACCGTGTGGTAGGAGATAACGGGGGCGCCACAACCGACACGGACGAGCGAGACGACGGTGACCGCGATCGAGACGACTGAAGTATCGAGTACTCGCGTCGATGCGCATGGCGCGGCCGACGCGCTGGCCGGGGTTCGCACAGTCAACATCGTGTGCCACGTGCACCCCGATGCGGACAGCGTCGGTGCCGGCTTGGCGCTGGCGCTGGTGCTCGACCGGGAAGGCGTCGACGTGGAGGTCAGCTTCGCGACGCCTCCGGTCCTTCCCGAATCACTGCGAATGCTGCCCGGGTGCGAGTTCCTGGTGCCGCCGTCGGACATGCGCCGCGACGCGGATCTGGTGGTGACGGTCGACGCGCCCAGCCTGCACCGGTTGGGCACGCTGGCCGAGCTGACCGCTTCTGGCAACGCGGTGCTGGTGATCGATCACCACAAGTCGAACGCGATGTTCGGAGACTTGAATTTCGTTGATCCGCAAGCGGATTCGACCACCCTGCTGGTCGCCGAACTGCTGGACGCGTGGGGCAGGCCGATCGACCGCGATGTGGCCACGTGCCTGTATGCCGGGCTGACGACAGATACCGGATCGTTCCGGTGGGCCAGTCCGCGCGCATTGCGGCTGGCCGCCCGGCTCGTCGAAGCCGGCGCGGACAACGCCGCGATATCGCGGGCGCTTCTCGACACGCACCCCTTTGCCTGGCTGCCGATGCTGTCGCGCGTGTTGTCGACGGCGCAGCTACTGCCGGACGCCGTCGCCGGGCGCGGCCTGGTGTATGTGGTGGTCGACCACGACGAGTGGAAGGCGAGCCGGTCCGAAGAGGTGGAGAGCATCGTCGACATCGTCCGGACCACCCAGCAGGCCGAGGTCGCCGTGGTGTTCAAGGAGATCGAGCCGCAGCACTGGTCGGTGTCGATGCGGGCCAAGTCATTCGATCTGACGCCGGTGGCGGCGCAGTTCGGCGGCGGAGGGCATCAGTTGGCGGCCGGGTACTCGATCGACGGCTCGATCGACGACGTCGTCGCCGCGTTGCTGCACGCTGTCGGCTGACACGTCACGCGCATCTTCGACGATGCCATCTGGCCCGCTCGACTAGTCCATGGCGCGAGCCAGTGCGATGTGGCCCGCGAACCCGCAGGATTCGGCGCGCAGGCGATATCGGTCACGGAAATCGCGATAGCGATTCTGCTCGCCACGAGCTTTGGCAAGCATTGCGTTCAACCGCAGTAATGGCAGCTCGTGGTAGACGAACCCGGGTTCCGTCGGCGTCGCCGCCAGGTCGTCGATCGCTTTTTGCGCTTCGTCGAGGTCGCCGTCGCGACCCCGATTGAGCAAGGCTTCGACGAGAACGCTGGTGCACCAACCGCGGTTGGTCAGTTCGCCAGATCGAATTTCATTCTGCAGCACGGCGCGACACAAGCCGACGGCATTGTCGTAGTCGCCGGTACGAATCTTCTCCACTGCGAAATCGATGTCGACGCACCATGCGGCAACGACGAGGTTCCGATGTTCGAGCGCTGCTCGCCGAGCCCTCTGCAACAGCTCGAAGCCCAGGTTGCGGTCGGCGTCCTCGTGGCGCACCAAGATGAGCCCGTGGCTGAACTCTGCGTTGGTCAGCGTGAAATCGTCGCCGAACTGCTTCGCAATCTCCAAGGCCTCAGCGGTGTCATGCAGCGCTTGGTCATCGGCGAGCAGCGCTCCGCTCTGCGCGGCAATGTATTTGAACATGACAACGGCGCAGAACGTGAACTTATCGGTTCTGCGGGCAAGCGCGACGGCGTTGTCGAAGTCCTCGCGCCAGCCTGCGATGCCCAGCGCACACCGCGCTGACGCACGCATCACCAGTGCGAACGCCAGTGGCGATCCCACGATCAAGTCGCCCATCGTGGGGTCGCCGCGGGACTCGTCTATTGCACGCTGGCTCAGTTTCAAAGCCTCGCTCACTTCACCGACGGCCCATTTGATGATCATCGGTGTCATCAACAGACCGACGGTCAACTCGGAATCACCGATGGAATCAAGCAATTCGACATGATAGGACGCCAATCGCGAAGCCTCTTCGTACTCGCCGTAGAACTGCATCAAGGTGACGAGTCCGGTCATGCCGATGGCCAAGGACCGTTTATCCCCTGCAGCGGTTGCCAATTCGCTCAATTGGTCGAAGCCAGTGTCGTCGAGGCTGCCGCTGACCCGCCAGACCGTCGCGCACAGCAACGTACGCGGGGCGATACGCATGCTCATGCGACGTACATCCTCGGGGGGCAACCGGTCGGCCACCTGACGAGCGCGCTCCCAGCTCATCCGCGCACCTAGGATGTCGCGATGGGTGAGGACGTGTCCGGCCCGCATGTGCCAGTCGAAGGCTGCGTGCAAATCGCCTGCAGCTTCAAGGTGCTCGGCGATCAACGCCGCGTGCTCGTCAGCCGATTCCGGTCTGCGAGCTTGCAGAGCGGCTGCGACCCGCTGGTGCAACTCGGCGCGATCGGATCTGAGCTGTGATTCATACGCCACCGCCCGGATCAGCGGATGGTGAAAGAGGTACTCGGGATCATCGGTGAACCCGACTTGATCGATCAGCTGGCCCACCACCAGGTCGTCGACGGCCGGCTCGACACCCAATGCTCTCACCAGTCCCAAGCTGAATCTGGCACCGATCACTAAAGCCGCGCTCAACGTGCGTTTGGCCCCCTGTTCGAGACGGTCGATGCGAGCGGCAATGGTGGCCTGCAACGTCGGCGGCACAACGACTTCGGCTACCTGTGCTGTCGACCTGTACGCGCCCGGCTTGCCATAAAGCACACCTCGCTCCGCCAATTCGCGCACGATCTCTTCGGTGAAAAGTGGTGTGCCGGCGGATCTTTCGGCGATCAGCTGGCCCAGCGGCGCCGTGGATGTATCCCGTCCAAGCAACTCGATGATCAACTGAGCCGAGTCCTGGTCACTCAGTGGCGCCAGCGTTATCGCTGTAGCGCCAGGCGGTTGCGCCAGCGCCCCACGGTACTCGGGACGGTAGGTGACGATCGTCAGCGAAGGCGTCCGCGGTAAAACCTCGAGGACATCGGCAATCATCGACTCACTGACTG
Source organism: Mycobacterium sp. NGS19 (assembly GCF_059813155.1). Classification (NCBI taxonomy): domain Bacteria; kingdom Bacillati; phylum Actinomycetota; class Actinomycetes; order Mycobacteriales; family Mycobacteriaceae; genus Mycobacterium; species Mycobacterium sp. NGS19. Next base: position 119,035 of record NZ_JCALEB010000003.1, on the reverse strand, counting down.
CGTCAATCCAATGGGCGTCTTCCACCACGTACACCGCCGGACTTTTCCGCGCCGACAAGGTGGCTCTCACCAGAGCCGTCAACCGCCGTCGACGTGCATCCGGATCGATCCGATGACGGGGCTCTTCAGCGCCGGCAATCCCCAAGAGGTCTTCGAACAGCAACAGATCGTCTTTGTCCGCGTCAGAAAACAGCCGGCGGAGATGATTTCGGGCAGCGTGCGCGTCCAATCCCTCCACTGCGGTTATTGCACGCAGCAATCCTGCGACGGCTTGAAAGGGGATCTGGCTGGTGTGCGACTCGCAGAAAGTCGTGAAGACCGCGACACCACGCTGCGCGGCCTGGGCCGAAACCTCGCGCAGCAGACGGCTTTTGCCGATACCGGCGGGTCCCACCACATCGACGACCTCGCCATGGCCGCCGACGGCGCGATCTAACAGGCCCTTGATGACGGACATCTCCTGTCGGCGACCCACAAAGTTCGCCTCAGTGCGTCTGATGGCGCGAGCCCGGCGCATGCCGACGAGCCGGTGCGCGGGTACTGACTCGTCAGCACCCTTGATGCGAACCAACTCTCGCGGACCGAGGGTTGCGATGTGCTCGACTAGTCGTGCGGTTGATGCGCTGAGCATGACGCCGCCCGCGGGCGCCACCGATTCCATCCGCTGGGCCATCCCCACCTGCTCGCCGACGGTGGTGTAGCCGAACGGTCCGGACCCCATTTCACCGGCGATCACCTGACCGGAGTTCAGTCCGACCCGCAGCAACAATTCCACGCCATCGCGCCTTCGCACGTCGACGGCCAGCTTTTTGGCTTCGTCCTGGATCGCCAGAGCGGCCACGCACGCGCGCACCGCATGATCCTCCAGCGCGACCGGTGCCCCGAACACGGCCATGATCCCGTCGCCGGTGAAACTGCTCACGGTGCCGCCGTAGCGCTGCACGACCGCGGCACAACGGCTGGCGAGCTCGCTCATGATCTCGCGCAGTCGCTCCGGCCCCACCGCAGCTGCGATATCCATTGAATGGACGACGTCGGCGAACAACACGGTGACTTGCTTGTACTCGGCCGCGTGGGTGAGCGTGGTCAGCCGAGCACCGCACTCGCTGCAGAACTTGGCCGTTGAACTGCAGTGCGCGGTGCAGGAACTGCAGATCAGCCCTGCCGGTGCGAGACGACTGTCGCCGTCCCAGCTGGCGCCCACGTCAATATCGTGCATCGCTGGTCAATCGGTGTCTGTCAGATCCGGTGAAAATCGGCGCGGAACTGAACAGAAACGTCACCACCCCAGACGGGGCAGCCCCTGCCACGCGCACAGAATGTCACCCAGCGCGGTTGCGGAGTCGCGGTTCAGTGAGGGAGAGCATGACGGCGTCGGAGGACTCGACCGCGAGCGCGGGCCGGATCGCGGCGCTGGCTGTGCCGGCACTCGGCGTGCTGGCAGCCGAGCCGCTGTACCTGCTCTTCGACACCGCTGTGGTCGGCCGTCTCGGGGCGTTGGCGCTGGCGGGTCTGGCGATCGGTGGCCTGATCGTCAACATGGTCGGTTCGGGCCTGGTCTTTCTGTCCTACGGCACCACGGCAAGGTCAGCCCGCTATTTCGGTGCCGCAGACCGGGTGGCGGCGGTCCGCGAAGGCGTACAGGCCAGCTGGCTGGCTTTGGCTCTGGGCGTGTTGTTCGTAGCCGTGGTGCAGGCGGCCGCGGTGCCGGTCGTGTCCGCGATCGCGTCGAAGCCGCCCATCGCCGACGAAGCGCTGTCGTGGCTGCGGATCGCCGTACTGGCCGCCCCGGCGATGCTGATGTCGCTGGCCGGCAACGGCTGGATGCGGGGCGTGCAGGACACTGTGCGGCCGCTGCGGTACGTCGTCATCGGATTCGCGGTGTCGGCGCTGCTGTGCCCGCTGCTGGTGTTCGGCTGGATTGGCCTGCCGCGCTTGGAGCTACCCGGCTCGGCCGTCGCGAACGTGGTCGGGCAGTGGCTTGCTGCGCTCTTGTTCGCTCGGGCGTTGCTGGTCGAACGGGTACCGCTCGGTGTCGACTGGCGGGTATTGCGGGCCCAGGTGGTCATGGGTCGCGACCTGTTGGTGCGCACGGTGGCATTCCAGGTGTGCTTCGTGTCGGCCGCTGCGGTGGCGGCGCGATTCGGAGCGGTGTCGGTGGCCGCGCACCAGGTGGCGCTGCAGCTGTGGAATTTCCTTGCGCTCGTGCTGGATTCACTCGCCATCGCGGCGCAGTCACTGGTTGGCGCCGCCCTGGGGGCGGGACGGGCACAGCACGCCAAGTCGGTGGCGTGGCGGGTGACGACGTTCTCTGCGGTTGCAGCCACAGTGCTTGCGGTGGTGTTGGCGGCGGGCGTTGCAGTGGTGCCGAAGATGTTCACCAACGATCGGGCCGTGCTCGACGCCGTCGGTGTGCCGTGGTGGTTCCTCGTGGCTCAACTACCGGTCGCCGGAGTGGTGTTCGGCCTCGACGGTGTGCTGCTGGGCGCCGGCGATGCGAAATTCATGCGCAACGCCACAGTGCTCAGCGCGGTGCTCGGCTTCCTGCCGCTGATCTGGCTGTCGCTGGTCTTCGGCTGGGGCTTGGCCGGTATCTGGGCCGGGTTGTCGTCGTTCATCCTGCTGCGGTTGATCTTCGTGGGTTGGCGCGCGCTGTCCGGCCGCTGGGCCGTCCCCGGCACTGGTTGACACGGCGACGCCGCCGGTCACCACCTCATGGCGTACGCCGGAGCGGCGGCGGCCATCTGGTCCGCCAGCCGCTCGAGGCGGGCGATGCGCTCGCGCATCGGCGGATGCGTCGAAAACAACGCTTCCAATCCCTCGCCGCGCAGTGGGTTCGCGATCATCAGATGTGCGGTGCTAGCCAACTGCCCTTCTGCGGGCAACGGCATCAGTCGAGTTCCGGCGTGGATCTTCTTCAGCGCACTGGCCAGCGCGGCCGGATCTTGGCTCAGCATCGCGCCGTCGGCGTCCGCGGCGAGTTCACGGCTCCTGCTCACGGCCAATTGGATCAGGGTGGCCGCCACGGGCGCCAAGATCAGCGTCAGCACGCTTCCGAGCAAGCCCGGCCCGTCGTCGTCGTCGCTGGCCTCGATCGGCGTGAACCACGCCAGATCGGCCAGCATCGTTACCATGCCGGCAAGGGCTGCCGCAACGGTCGACGTCAGGATGTCGCGGTTGTACACGTGCGCCAGCTCGTGGCCCAGCACCGCCCGAAGCTCGCGGGCGCTCAGCAGCTCGAGGATGCCCTCGGTGACGCACACTGCCGCATGCCTGGGGTTTCGCCCGGTGGCGAAAGCGTTGGGCTGCCGGATCGGGCTGACGTACAGCTTCGGCATGGGTTGGCCTGCCTGCGTGGACAATTCAGCCACCATGGCGTGAAGCTGGGGAGCCTCGGCACGGCTCAACGGCCGGGCCCGCATCGCCCGCAGGGCAACGGTGTCGCCGCGGAAGTAAAGGACCAGGTTGATGGCGATGGAGATCGCGGCGGCGATCACGAGCCCCGTGCCACCACCCAGCCAATGCCCGACCAGCAGGATCAGCCCGGTGAGCAAACCCAGCAAGGCGGCCGTCTTCACTCCGTTGGTGTAACGGTGCACGTGCGATACCTCCTTCATGGTCTTCTCGCAGACATCAACGCCAGTCGCCCGATGCCGCATTTCCTTCGGAAGCGGTTGTCGCGCAGTCTCATTCGGATAAGAAAAGGGGCCGGCTGCTGCCGGCCCCGTGTGAACACACTGAGGCGCTGATCGACTCGGCCGCGGACTTTGTCACCGTGTCGCCGGGCGGGCGGATGCGCACGCGAGGCGCGTCCTCGCGGATGGCGCCGTCAACGGTCTGGCCGCGTCCGGTTGCCATTGCATTTGATCGCCGTCCCCAACCTCCCGCAGCGTCTCAGCACGGACTATCGGCGGTGACCGCTCCAGCGGGCGGCTGTGGGCGGTCACCCGCACACTGGCACCCGTAGAGATCAGGCGCTGATGGCTTGCTTCTCCTTCAGGCCGGTAGCCACCTCGATCTTGCGCGGCTTGGCTTGTTCGGCCACCGGGATCGTCAGCCGCAGCACGCCCTCGGTGTAGTCGGCCTTGATGTTGTCGACATCGAGACCGCTGCCGAGATAGATCTGTCGGCTGAATACGCCGTGCGGGCGTTCGGAGGCCAGCCACTGTCGGTTGTCCTGCGCGGCGGGCCGTTGCGCGCGCACCGTCAGCACGTCGTTCTCGACATTGATGTCGATTGAATCGGCGTGTGCGCCAGGCAGATCGAGTTCCACGACGAACTGCTCGTTGTCGCGCCAAATGTCCATCGGCATGACCGCGGGACGAGCCGGTGTGCCTACCGCGCCGCCGAGTAGCTGCTGGGTCAGACGGTCGACGTCACGGAAGAACGGGTCCAACTTCAGCATGGTCATCACCTCCTCGGACTATTTGCTGGTCTCTCGTTTTCGTCCTAGAAAACCGATTCAACGCCGGGCGTATTTCCGACCGGCGGGGGCAGGCTACCGCCCTCTGCGGTTGCCGCGCCCGTCGCCGTTCGTCTGCACCGAGGCGAGCAGACGCTGGGCGACGTCGTGGAGTTTGACGTTGTGGTCCTGTGATTGCTTGACCAGCAGTTGGAATGCTTCGTCGGCACTGCATCCATGCAGCGCCATCAGCACGCCCTTCGCCTGGTCGATGTCGGCGCGCGACGTCAGCGCCCGCTCGAGCTGGGTGACCGTCTCGCGGGACTGCTGCCAGCGCCGGGCGTTGGTGATCGCCGCGCCGGCCGCCTCGGTGAACAGGCGCATGAATCCCTCGTCGAACGGATCGAAAGCCGTTGCGGTGTAGCTGTATACGTTCAACGAGCCGACCAGTTCCTGATGATCGGGATCACCGACGAGCAACGGAACCGACAGGCACGCCCGCAGCCCCTGACGCTGGGCGGCTTCGCAGAACTGCGGCCAGCGCCCCGAGTGCTCGGTGATGCGGTCGCGCACTGGGCGACGCTGTTCGGCGCATTCGACGCTCGGTCCGCTGCCGGACTCGTGCTGCACACGCTCGAGGTCGACCACTCGCTCGTCGGTGGCGGCAGCGGTGCGGAACTCGTCTCCGTCGAGCACGGTGATGGTGACGGCGTCGGCGTCGGGAACGGCTTGTGCCGCTGTCGATGCCACTCGCGCCAAGACGCTGTCCAAGTCTTCTTCGGCGGCGAAGATGTCGCGCAGTGCGCCGATGGCGTCCGACGTCGCATCCAACCGGATCAGCGGATCGGGGCGGCCGCCTTCGCGGTCGCCGGAATTGTCACTCACCTGTCATTCTTCTCTCGACGTGTTCGGGAAAAGCACGCCGAGGAGGGAATCGGATCCGGCGAGCCGGAGCGAGTCTGCACGCCATTGGCGATGCCTTCGGCTGCCAGCTCAACCGACAGAATCCTACTGGTCGCGGGTTTTCAGTCGTGAATCTGCGCGCGGCCTCTCTTGATGACGGCTTCGCGGTTGGCCGCGATGTCGTCGCTGCTGGCGTTCGTGCGCAGCCACTGCTGTGCGGACTCCTGCTCGATCGCGAACGCCTCGCGGGTCTGCGCTTCGTCGATGCGGTGATACGACGCCAGATACGCGCGCACCGCGGCGCCGTTGTTGTTGACGATCGACGTGGCGACCGCCCGTGCGGTGCTCATCAGTTCGTCGTGCAGCACCACCTCGGTGACCAGCCCGATACGCAGAGCGTCATAGGCGTTCACATAGTCGCCGGTGAGGCTCATCCGATAGGCCATGCCACGGCCGACCAGCTGCGGCAGCCGCACCGACATGCCCCAGCCGGGAAGCAGACCCACCCGCGCGTGGGTGTCGGCGAACCGGGCGTTCTCCGAGGCGATCAGGATGTCGCAGCTCAGCGCCAGCTCGAAGCCGCCGGTGACGCACACGCCGTTGATCGCACCGATCACGGGCTTGGACAGCGCCGGCCACCGCACCTTCGACAGGCTGTCGCGGGAATCGCCGAGGCTGGTGCTGATCTCCTTGAGGTCCACGCCGGCCGAGAACGCCGGATCGGTGCCGGTCAGGATCACCACGTCGACGTCGTCGTCGGTTTCCGCCTGGGCCAGCGCCGCGAACAACTTGTCCTGCAGCTCCTTGCTCAGCGCATTGCGCACCCGCGGGCGGTTGAGCGTGATCGTGCGGATCCGGTCGGAGGTTTCGATCAGCAGCACGTCATCAGACATCTGCTGAGCCTATCGTCGTGGGCATGTGCCGAAACATCACCGAGCTGCGCGGGTTGCAACCCGCTGCCACCGACGAGGAGATCCAGGCCGCCGCCCGCCAGTACGTGCGCAAGGTCAGCGGAATCACCCGGCCGTCGGCCGCAAACGCCGACGCGTTCGAGACCGCGGTCGCCGAAGTCGCCGCATCGACGTCGCGGCTGCTGTCCCTGTTGCCGCCGCGCAAACAGCCGCCGAAGACGGTGCCGCCGTTGCGTCGCCCGGAAGTGCGCGCCCGGCTGCGGGTATGACCCCGACGACGCCCGCGCTCAAGGAGTGGAGCGCGGCGGTGCATGCGCTGCTCGACGGCCGCCAAACCGTGCTGTTGCGCAAGGGCGGGATCGGCGAGAAGCGCTTCGACGTGGCGGCGGACCGGTTTCTGCTGTTCCCGACGGTCGCGCACAGCCATGCCGAACGCGTGCGGCCCGAACACCAAGACTTGCTGGCCCCGGCGGCGGCAGACAGCGGACAGGATCACGTGGTAGTACGGGCCGCCGCGAAAGTGATTGCAGCGGTTCAGGTTTCGGAGACCGACGGGTTGCGGAAGATCGAGCCCTTGCACATCTGGACCGAGCAGTCTGTGCGCGAGGACCGGCTCGACTTCCGCCCAAAGCACCGGCTGACTGTGCTGGTGGTGCAGGCCTGCCCGCTGACAAGCCCGATGCGGCTCGTTCGCACGGCCGATTATGCGGGCTGCACCAGTTGGGTGGAGCTACCGGTGCAGCCGACGTGGGGCCCGCCGGTACACGACGATGCAACGCTTCAGCGCATCGCCGAAGAAGTCCGCTGCGCCCTGGCCTAGAACTTCGGCTCAGAGCTTCGGCTCAGAACTTGTAGTACGGCGCCAGCTGCTGGGCCCGGGTCATGTTCTCGGTCGGGCAGTCCACGTCGGGGTTGGAGTAGATGGGCGAGAAAAACAGCGACTGCTGGATCACTCCGTAGCTGGTCTCGAACATCACCATGCAGGAAAACCACCAGCGGTTGTTCCAGTCGGTGGGCTTCATCACCCAGAACCACGCTGCGCGATGGCCTGCGATCGTGGTCTCGACCGCATCGGACGACAGGCTCTGTTCGTAGCTGCGCCAGACGATCGGCTCGATCGCCATCTGGTAGTTGGCGGCGTCGAAGTGACAGCGCAACCCGTCTTCCGGTTCGGGCGGCGTGAAAGCCAGACCGAGCCGCTGGATCACGTCCATCGGGATGTCCTGACACGGGTCGAACGGGCGGGGATTGTTGAAATCGATCACCGGCGACTTGATCGTGGTGCTCGGCGTATCCAACGGCACGGCCGTGGACCGCAGCTGCACGTCCGGTGGAGAGGTCAAGCCGCCCGGGGCAGCTTGCCACGCCACCACCACCGCCGCGACCACCGCACACATCACCGCGAACAGCCGCAGCCTGGTCGCCATCGCAGCCCCTCCGTTCGGCATCCCCGCAGGGGGAGTGTACAAGCGCGACAACGCCGGCACGACGGTAAAAGAGAACCTGTTCTAGTTGGCTACCCTGGTCGGTTGTGGCGACACTTTGGGCTGTCAGTGACCTGCACACCGGTCACGTGGGGAACAAGCCGGTCACGGAGTCGCTGTATCCGTCGTCGCCGGACGACTGGCTGATCGTCGCAGGCGACGTCGCCGAGCGCACCGACGACATCCGCTGGTCGCTGGACCTGTTGCGTCACCGGTTCGCCAAGGTGATCTGGGTACCGGGCAACCACGAGCTGTGGACGACGAGTAAGGACCCGGTGCAGCTGTTCGGCCGCGCCCGCTACGACTACCTGGTCGAGATGTGCGACCAGATGGGCATCCTCACCCCCGAGCACCCGTATGCGGTGTGGACCGGTGAGGGTGGTCCCGCGACGATCGTGCCGATGTTTCTGCTCTACGACTACACGTTCCTGCCGGCGGGCGCGTCGTCGAAGGCCGAAGGTCTGGCCATCGCGCGCGAGGCCAACGTGGTGGCCACCGACGAGTTCGTGCTGTCCTCGGAGCCGTACGCCACCCGCGACGCCTGGTGCCGTGACCGGGTGGCCGTCACGCGGAAACGACTCGAGCAGCTCGACTGGATGACACCGACGGTGCTGGTGAACCATTTCCCGCTGGTGCGCGAGCCGTGCGAGGCGCTGTTCTATCCCGAATTCTCGCTGTGGTGCGGCACCACCGCCACCGCCGATTGGCACACCCGCTACAACGCGATCTGCTCGGTCTACGGGCACCTCCACATTCCGCGGACCACGTGGTATGACGGCGTGCGGTTCGAAGAGGTGTCGGTGGGTTATCCGCGAGAGTGGCGGCGCCGCAAGCCATATCGGTGGCTGCGGCAGGTATTGCCCGACCCGCAGTACGCACCGGGCTACCTCAACGAGTTCGGCGGCCACTTCGTGATCACGCCGGAGATGCGCGCCAATGCGCAGCGGGTGCGCGAGCGGATCGAGGCCCGCAGGCGATGAACGCTTGCCCGAAGAGCAATGAGCCGGCCTCGAGCTTGATCTCCACCGTGGTGCCCGAGACGGTGGCCGCAGCCGAGTTGTACACCGACCCACCGGATCTGGCGCCGCTGCCCGACGAGGAGCCGCTGATCGCGCGGTCGGTTGCCAAGCGGCGCAACGAGTTCGTCACTGCCCGTTACTGCGCCCGGGTGGCACTGGGCAAGCTCGGCATCCCGCCCGTGCCGATCCTCAAGGGCGACAAGGGAGAACCGTGCTGGCCCGACGGCGTGGTGGGCAGCCTGACGCACTGTGAAGGTTTCCGCGGTGCGGTTGTGGGCCGGATCACTGATGTTCGGTCGATAGGCATCGACGCCGAGCCGCACGACGTCCTTCCCGACGGCGTGCTCGACGCGGTCAGCATTCCCGCCGAGCGGCGGCAGCTGGCTGCCCTGCCTCCCGATCTGCATTGGGATCGAATCCTGTTCTGCGCCAAGGAGGCAACGTATAAGGCGTGGTTTCCGCTGACTCGCCGGTGGCTGGGTTTCGAGGACGCCCACATCGTGTTCGACGTGGACTCCGACGGCGCCGGCGGCGAGTTCGTATCGCAGATCTTGATCGACCCGACGACGTTGTCGGGGCCGCCGCTGAAAGCGTTGCACGGTCGGTGGTCGGTGCGGCAGGGCTTGGCGCTGACGGCGATCGTGCTGTGAGTGCAGGCCTGGTCGTCGTCGACAAACCCGCCGGCATGACCAGCCACGACGTCGTCGCCCGCTGCCGGCGGATCTTTTCCACGCGCAAGGTCGGGCATGCCGGCACGCTGGACCCGATGGCCACCGGTGTGTTGGTGGTGGGCGTCGAGCGCGCGACCAAGATTCTTGGCCTGCTGACTACCGAAACCAAGTCGTATGCCGCGACGATGCGGCTGGGGCAGACCACCACCACCGACGACGCCGACGGTGACGTAGTGGCGACGACGCCCGCCGACGCAGTGACGGACGATGCGATCCGGACCGCGGTTGCGTCGTTGCGGGGCGAAGTCGAACAGGTGCCGGCGGCGGTGAGCGCGGTCAAAGTGGGCGGCAAGCGGGCGTATCGGCTGGCTCGCGAAGGCCAGGCCGTCGATCTGGCCGCGCGCAGGGTGCGGATCGACCGCTTCGACGTGTTGCAGATTCGACGCGCCGACGGCTTCGTGGACGTCGACGTCGCGGTGGACTGTTCGTCAGGCACTTACGTCCGCGCGCTGGCCCGCGATGTCGGCGCGGCGCTGGGCGTCGGCGGGCATCTGACTGCGCTGCGGCGCACCAGGGTGGGCCCCTTCGGTGTCGAGGATGCTCACGCGCTCGACGAGCTTGCGGCTCAACCACGGCTGTCGTATTCGCTCGACGAGGCGTGCCTGCTCTGCTTCCCACGCAGGGATCTCAGTGCCGAAGAGGCCGAATCTGCCCGGCACGGAAGGGCTTTGGCGTCGGCCGGCATCGACGGGGTCTACGCGGCGACGGCTCCTGACGGCAGGGTGATCGCGCTGCTGCGTGACGAAGCCGGCCGGACGAAATCCGTGGTGGTGCTGCGGCCGGCCACGCTCTAGCAGGGCACCACCCAAATCGATTCTGCCGCAGGGTGGCCCAACTCCACTGTGCGATTACCGGGGTCGCCGTCGTGGCCGTCGTCGATCGCCACCGACAGTGTTCCGGCGAAGTCTCGCCGGGCCAGCACCGTCAGGTGCGAGTCCAGCGCGATCCCGACGGAATCGAAGTAGCGCAGCATCTCGGGGTCCGCGTCGGAGATCCGCGCCACCGAGCCGTGGTCGCCGTCTGCGCATTCGGACAGCTGCCGCGCGGGCGGCGTCGGCACCCGGCCGTCGAGCGTCGGAATCGGGTCGCCGTGCGGGTCCCGTTGTGGATGGCCGAGCTTCGCGTCGATCCGCGACATCATCAGGTCGCTGACCGCGTGCTCGAGTACCTCGGCTTCGTCGTCCACTTCGTCCCAGCTGTAGCCGAGCACCTGCACCAAGAACGTCTCCAGCAGCCGGTGCCGGCGCACCACCGACACCGCGGCGCGCCGACCACGCTCGGTCAGCGTCACCGCCCCGTACTTCTCGTGCTCCACCAATCCCTGGTCGGCGAGCTTGCGGATGGTCTCGGAGGCGGTACTGGCCGACACCCCGAGCCGCTCGGCGAGCATCTTGGTGCTGATCTTGTCGCCGGACCACTCCTGGACCTTCCAGATCACCCGCAGGTAGTCCTGGGCGACCGACGTCAGCCCACGGGCGTCGTCGGCAGCAGTCACGGGTGAAAGTGTAGGCACTGGCGGGCGATAGCGGGGATGTCACGCGCGCGCGCAAGTTGGCTCTTCGCGCAAGCGCTCATCGCGCGAGTTGGCTCTTCGCGCAAGCGCTCATCGCGTGGGTCGTAGGCTTGCCGCTGTGCAGCGCTGGCGCGGTCAGGAGGAGATCCCCACTGACTGGGGCAGATGTGTCCTGACGATCGGGGTGTTCGACGGCGTACATCGCGGCCATCAGGAGCTGATCGCGACCGCGGTCAAAGAAGGACGGTCGCGAGGCGTGCCGACGGTGCTGATGACCTTCGATCCGCACCCCATGGAAGTGGTGTTCCCGGGCAGCCATCCGGCCCAGCTGACCACGCTGACCCGCCGCGCCGAGCTCGTGGAAGAACTCGGCATCGACGTGTTCCTGGTGGTGCCGTTCACCGCCGAGTTCATGAAGCTGACGCCGGAGCGCTACATCCACGAGCTGCTGGTGGAGCGGCTGCACGTGGTGGAGGTCGTGGTCGGGGAGAACTTCACGTTCGGCAAGAAGGCGGCAGGAAATGTGGAAACGCTACGGCAGGCGGGGGAGCGGTTCGGGTTCGCGGTGCGGGCGATGTCGCTGGTCGCCGAGCACCACGACGACCAGACGGTGACGTTCTCGTCCACCTACATCCGGTCCTGCGTCGACGCCGGTGACGTCGTGGCTGCGGCCGAGGCGCTGGGCCGCCCGCATCGCGTCGAGGGCGTGGTGGTGCGTGGCGACGGCCGCGGCCGGGTGCTGGGCTTTCCGACCGCCAACGTGGCGCCCCCGATGTATGCGGCGATTCCGGCAGACGGCGTGTATGCGGCCTGGTTCACCGTGCTCGGGCACGGGCCCGTCGTCGGCTCGGTCGTGCCGGGCGAGCGCTATCAGGCCGCCGTGTCCGTCGGCACCAACCCGACGTTCTCCGGCCGGACCCGCACCGTCGAGGCGTACGTACTGGACACCTCCGCCGACCTCTACGGCCAGCACGTCGCCGTCGATTTCGTCGCCCGCATCCGCGGGCAGCGCAAGTTCGCCGAGGTCGGGGAGTTGATCAGCGAGATGGAGAAGGACACCGAGCGGGCCCGCACGATTCTGTCGGCCCAGTGACATCCTGCTAAACTCGCCGCCGACATGGCGACGTGCTGCAGTCCGCGGCGGCCTCGCTGATTTTCGAAGATCGTGGACCGACGTATGGAGTTGAATTCGTGGCGCTCACTGCCGAACAGAAGAAAGAAATCCTGAGGGAATACGGCCTGCACGAGACCGACACCGGCTCGCCGGAGGCCCAGATCGCGCTGTTGACTCGGCGGATCAACGACCTCACCGAGCACCTCAAAGTGCACAAGCACGACCACCATTCGCGGCGGGGCCTGCTGCTGCTGGTCGGCCGGCGGCGCCGGCTGGGCAAGTACCTCGCCGAGATCGACGTCGAGCGGTACCGGTCGCTGATCGACCGCCTCGGCATGCGCCGGTGACGCTGCCGGCGATCAATCTCGGGCTAGGCGCACCGGCGTGCCGTAGCGACTGAACACGGGATCGGCCGTCACGATCTCGAGGTCCTCCAGCGCGGCCTGTGCCACCAGCATGCGATCGAACGGATCTCGGTGTATCGGCGGCAGTTGCGCTACTCGCAGCGCATGGCTGTGAGTCACAGCAAGGGGTACGACACCGGACCGCCGCATCCGATCGGGCACGTAATCGGCGGGCGGCTCGGGAAGCGGTAGCTTGCCGAGCTCGTATTTGATCGCGATCTCCCAGGAACTGGCCGACGACAACACGAGCTCGTTGCCGAGGTCTTCAAGCATCGCCAGCACCTGTCGGCTGATGCGGGTGGGGTCGGTTTGCAGCCACAACCACACGTGGGTGTCGAGCAGCAATCTCATGCTTCGAACGTCTGCACCACGTCAGCGGGCAAAGGGGCGTCGAAGTCATCGGGGACGACGAACCTGCCGACGTCGACGCCGAATTCGCGCTGCCGTCGAGCGGGACTCGGCACCAGTACCGCAACCGGCTCACCGCCGCGGACGATGGTGATTTCCTCGCCGGCTTCTACCCGCCGCAGCAGTTTCGAGAAGTGAGTCTTCGCATCGTGGACGCCGACCTCCATAGCGCCAGCGTAGACTAAGTCGTGGACTAAGTCGTCGCAACCACCTGGGCGGAGCAAGCTCGGCTGCGAAATAGGGTTGCCACCAGCACCGGTGTAAAGTAAGGACGTTCCGAGCCATCCGGCTCGGACTCGCATGTCAGACAGTGGCCAGCCTGCATCGGGCGGTCTTCGGTAGTGGCTGTCGGGCTCCGCATACAGAGTCCGGCCGCTTCGATCGACGGCCGTAGCCGCATCAGGCCGATGCCGTTCAGGTTGCCCGCCACTGCCTCCGTGCGACGACAACCGAACGAAGGAAGGCCCCCGGATTGTCATGTCTGTAGCCGAAATCGACGAGGGCGTTTACGAGTCAACCGCCACCATCGACAACGGGAGCTTCGGCACCCGCACCATCCGCTTTGAAACCGGCCGGCTGGCCCAGCAGGCCGCCGGCGCCGTGGTCGCCTATCTCGACGAGGAGACCATGCTGCTCTCGGCGACCACCGCGAGCAAGCAACCCAAGGAGCACTTCGACTTCTTCCCTCTCACCGTCGACGTGGAAGAGCGCATGTACGCTGCCGGCCGCATCCCCGGCTCGTTCTTCCGCCGCGAGGGGCGGCCGTCCACCGACGCGATCCTGACGTGCCGGCTCATCGACCGCCCGCTGCGCCCGTCGTTCGTCGACGGCTTGCGCAACGAGGTGCAGGTGGTGGTGACCATCCTGTCGCTGGACCCCGACGAGCTCTACGACGTGCTCGCCATCAACGCCGCATCGGCCTCCACGCAGCTGGCCGGCCTGCCGTTCTCCGGGCCGGTCGGCGGTGCTCGGGTGGCGCTGATCGACGGCACCTGGGTCGCGTTCCCCACAGTCGCGCAGCTCGAGCGGGCAGTGTTCGACATGGTGGTCGCCGGCCGCGTCGTGGGTGACGACGTCGCGATCATGATGGTCGAGGCGGAGGCCACCGAGCACGTCATCGAGCTCATCGACGGCGGTGCGCAGGCACCCACCGAGTCGGTGGTGGCCGAAGGCCTGGAAGCGGCCAAACCGTTCATCAAGGCGCTGTGCGTGGCTCAGCAGGAGCTGGCCGATCGGGCCGCCAAGGAGACTGCAGATTACCCGGTGTTCCCCGAGTACAGCGACGATGTCTACTACGCCGTGTCGTCGGTGGCCACTGACGACCTGACGCAGGCGCTGACGATCCCGGGCAAGGTCGAGCGCAACCAGCGCACCGAAGAAATCCGCGCCGAGGTGCTCACCCGACTCGCCGACACATACGAAGGCCGTGAGAAGGAAATCTCCGCGGCGTTCCGGTCGCTCACCAAAAAGCTTGTGCGCCAACGTATTCTGACTGATCACTTCCGCATCGACGGCCGTGGCATCACCGATATCCGGGCGCTGAGCGCCGAGGTGTCCGTGGTGCCCCGGGCGCACGGCAGCGCATTGTTCGAGCGCGGTGAGACCCAGATTCTCGGCATCACCACGCTGGACATGATGAAGATGGCCCAGCAGATCGACTCGCTGGGCCCGGAAACCACCAAGCGCTACATGCACCACTACAACTTCCCGCCGTACTCCACTGGCGAGACCGGCCGCGTCGGCTCGCCGAAGCGGCGCGAGATCGGTCACGGCGCATTGGCGGAGCGGGCGCTCGTGCCGGTGCTGCCGTCGGTCGAGGAATTCCCGTATGCGATCCGGCAGGTGTCCGAGGCGCTCGGCTCCAACGGCTCCACCTCGATGGGCTCGGTGTGTGCGTCCACGCTCGCGCTGCTCAACGCGGGTGTGCCGCTGAAGGCGCCGGTGGCCGGCATCGCCATGGGTCTGGTGTCCGACGACGTCGAGCTGGACGACGGCAGCACCGAGCGGCGGTTCGTCGCGCTGACCGACATCCTGGGCGCCGAGGATGCGTTCGGCGACATGGACTTCAAGGTCGCCGGCACCAAGGACTTCGTCACCGCACTGCAGCTGGACACCAAGCTCGACGGCATTCCGTCGAAGGTGCTGGCCAATGCGTTGTCGCAGGCCAAGGATGCGCGGCTGACCATCCTGGACGTGATGGCCGAGGCCATCGACCGGCCTGACGAGATGAGCCCGTATGCGCCGCGCGTCACCACGATCAAGGTTCCGGTGGACAAGATCGGCGAGATCATCGGGCCGAAGGGCAAGATGATCAACTCGATCACCGAGGAGACCGGCGCCCAGATCTCGATCGAGGACGACGGCACCGTGTTCGTCGGCGCCACCGACGGCCCGTCGGCGCAGGCCGCGATCGACCGGATCAACGCGATCGCCAACCCGCAGCTGCCCAAGGTGGGCGAGCGGTTCCTGGGGACGGTGGTCAAGACCACCGACTTCGGCGCGTTCGTGTCGCTGCTGCCCGGGCGCGATGGGCTGGTGCATATCTCCAAGCTCGGCAAGGGCAAGCGGATCGCCAAGGTCGAGGACGTGGTGAACGTCGGCGACAAGCTGCGCGTGGAGATCGCCGACATCGACAACCGCGGCAAGATCTCGCTGATCCTGGTTTCCGACGACGATTCAGCCGAGGCCTCACCTGCCCCAGCGGATGCCGCGCACACCGGCCCGTAACGCCGGCGCCGACCTCCGGCGCACCACACTTCCCGGCGGTCTGCGCGTCGTCACCGAATGCCTGCCCGGCGTCCGCTCGGCGTCGGTGGGCGTCTGGGTGGGTGTCGGTTCCCGCGACGAAGGTCCCAGCGTGGCGGGGGCGGCGCATTTTCTCGAGCACTTGTTGTTCAAGGCGACCCCCACCCGCACCGCGGTGCAGATCGCGCAGGCCGTCGACGCGGTCGGCGGTGAGCTGAACGCGTTCACGGCCAAAGAGCACACCTGCTACTACGCCCACGTGCTCGACGCCGATCTCGAGTTGGCGGTCGATCTGGTGGCCGACGTGGTGCTCAACGGGATCTGCTCGCCCGACGACGTCGAACTCGAACGCGACGTCGTACTCGAGGAACTCGCGATGCGCGACGACGATCCCGAGGACGCGATCGCCGACGTGTTCCTGGGTGCGCTGTTCGGCTCGCACCCGGTGGGCCGGCCGGTGATCGGGACTCACACGTCGGTGTCGGCGATGACGCGTGCGCAGCTGCATTCGTTCCACGTGCGGCGCTACACCCCGGAGCGGATGGTGATCGCGGTCGCCGGCAACGTCGAGCATGACCACGTCGTGTCGCTGGTACGCCAGTACTTCGGTGCCCGGCTGCAGCGGGGCCGCATCCCGGTACCGCCGCGCAAAGGCGCCGGGCGGGTGCCGGGGCGTCCGACGCTGCGACTGTGCCCACGCGACGCGGATCAGACGCACATGATGCTCGGGGTCCGCTGTCCCGGTCGGCACTGGAAGCATCGCTGGGCGCTGGCGGTGCTCAACACGGCGATCGGTGGCGGGCTCAGTTCGCGGCTGTTCCAACAGATCCGGGAGGAGCGCGGGCTCGCGTACAGCGTGTACTCGACGGTCGACACGTTCGCCGAGAGCGGTGCCCTGTCCGTCTACGCGGCATGCCTGCCGGACCGGTTCGGCGACGTCGTCGACGTCACCATGTCAGTACTCGACGATGTCGCTCGGAACGGGATCACCGCCGAGGAATGCCGCATCGCGAAGGGCTCGCTTCGCGGCAATTTGGTTCTGGGACTGGAGGATTCGGCGTCGCGGATGAACCGGATCGGCCGCAGTGAACTGAACTACGGCGAACACCGCAGCATCGAGCACACGCTCGGCCTGATCGACGCCGTCACTCTCGACGAGGTCAACGCCGTGGCGCGGCGGGTGCTGGCCGGACCGTACGGGGCGGCGGTGCTCGGTCCGTACAAATCGAAACGCGAACTCCCACAGCGGCTTCGGAAGGTCTGACGAATGGACGTCGAAGGCAGGGTGGCAGTCGTCACCGGCGGGGGCTCGGGTATCGGGCGAGCGCTGGCCCTCGCGCTCGCCGAGTCGGGCGCGCGTGTGGTGGTTGGTGACGTCGACGGCGGGGCGGCGCAGCGGACCGCCGAGTCAATCGCGGGGGATGCGGTGGCACGCCAGGGCGACGCCAGCGTCGAGGGTGACATCGTCGAGCTGATCCGCTCGGCCACAACAAATTTCGGTGAGGTGGATATCTACGTCGCGAACGCCGGCATCGGGGGAGCGCCCGGGCTGGGCACCGGCGACGCGGACTGGGACCGGGTGCTGGACGTGAACCTGCGCGCGCACATCCGCGCAGTCAGGCAGCTGATCCCCACCTGGGTGTCGCGCGGCTCTGGCTACTTCGTGTCGGTGGCGTCCGCCGCCGGGCTGCTGACTCAACTCGGCGCCGCTGGATATGCGGTGTCCAAACATGCGGCGCTCGCCTTCGCGGAGTGGTTGGCGATCACCTACGGCGACGACGGCGTGGGCGTCAGCTGCGTCTGCCCGATGGGGGTGGAGACTCCGCTGCTGACCGAGCTGCGTGAATCCCCTGATGCCGATGGACGATTGGCGGGCCGTTCGGTCACCAGTGCGGGTGAGGTGCTGACGCCTGAGACGGTGGCTAGGGCTACGTTGGATGCGGTGCAGCAGAACAGGTTTCTGGTGTTGCCGCACCCGGAAGTGCTCGACATGTACCCGATGAAGGGCTCTGACTACGAGGGGTGGATCGCCGGCATGCGTCGGTATCGCCGGAGTTTGACCGCCGATGGCTGAGCTGTCGCGGCGCGGGCTGCTCCTCGGTGCGGTGCTGATAAGTGCCGCCGGGTGCAGCGTGAAGTCGACGCTGGCCGACCCAGCCGAGCCGCTGCCTGCGCTCGACGAACAGATCGCGGCTCTGGAACGTCGGCACAACGCCCGAGTGGGGCTGTTCGCGTCGGACCTCGGGTCGGGGCGCTCAGCGGAGTACCACGCCGACGACACGTTCGCGATGTGTTCGACGTTCAAGGGCTACGCCGCGGCGAGCGTACTGCAACGCTGCGACCGCGCAGAACTGCATCTGAGCGATGAGGTGTTCGTCGATCCCCAAGCGGTCGTGCCCAATTCGCCCGTCACGGAACCACAGGCCGGGCATGCGATGACACTCGGGCAGCTGTGTGCGGCAGCGCTGCAGCGCAGCGACAACACCGCAGGGAACCTGCTGCTGACCACGATCGGTGGGCCGGGGCAGATCACCGCGTTCGCGCGCAGCATCGGCGACGACAGGACGCGCCTCGATCGCTGGGAGACCGAACTGAACACCGCGCTGCCGGGGGATCCGCGCGACACGTCGACCCCACGGGCGCTGGGCAATGGTTACCGCGATTTATTGACCGGTACGGCGTTGACGGTGTCCAGTCGCCAGCAGCTCGACGATTGGATGAGGGCCAATGTGACGTCGAGTATGCGCGCGGGATTGCCGCAGGGATGGACCAGCGCCGACAAGACCGGCAGCGGCGACTACGGCAGCACCAATGACGTCGGCATCGCGTACGGGCCGGATGGGCGGAAGGTTCTACTGGCGATCATGACCCGGACGGCCGGTGACGATCCGAAGGCGGACAACGACCGGGCGCTGATCGGCGAGCTGACTTCGCTGACCTTCTCCGCTCTCAACTGACGTCGGCTAACCCAACACGGCCGCCGGTTCGGTGAAGGGCAGGCCGAGGTCCTGCGCCACCTGCTTGTTGAGCAAGGCGCCCTGGTGCGTCGAAAGTCCCTTTGCCAATGCAGGATTCGCTCGGCATGCGTCGCGCCAGCCGCGGTCCGCGAGTGTGAGTGCGTAGGGCATCGTGGCATTGGTGAGCGCGAATGTTGACGTGCGGGGCACAGCACCGGGCATGTTGGCGACGCAGTAGAAGACGGTGTCGTGCACGGGGATGGTCGGCTCGTCGTGGGTGGTGGGTCGGGAGTCCTCGAAGCAGCCGCCTTGGTCGATGGCGACGTCCACCAGCACGGCGCCGGATTTCATTTGCGCCACAAGGGCTTTGGAGATCAACCTGGGTGCTTTCGCCCCGGGGACGAGCACCGCGCCGATCACCAGGTCGGCGCGCTTGACCGCGCTCTCCAGCTCGAGGGTTGACGAATAGCGGGTGCTGATACGTCCGCCGAACTCCGCGTCCAAGGCGCGCAGCTTGGCGACGTCGACGTCGAAAACAGTGACGTGGGCTCCCATGCCGCAGGCGATGCGCGCGGCGTTGTAGCCGGCAGTGCCGGCGCCGATCACCACGACGTCGGCGGCCCCGACGCCGGGCACGCCGCCCATGAGTACGCCGCGGCCGCCGGTCGGTTTCATCAGGTGGTATGCGCCTACTTGGGCGGCGAGTCGTCCGGCGACCTCGCTCATCGGTGCCAGCAGAGGCAGTGCGCCGTCGGCAGTCTGCACCG
Organism: Mycobacterium sp. NGS19; assembly: GCF_059813155.1. Classification (NCBI taxonomy): domain Bacteria; kingdom Bacillati; phylum Actinomycetota; class Actinomycetes; order Mycobacteriales; family Mycobacteriaceae; genus Mycobacterium; species Mycobacterium sp. NGS19. Next base: position 99,677 of record NZ_JCALEB010000003.1, on the reverse strand, counting down.
TTTCGTATGCGATCGCGGTGACGCCCGAGCGCAGCAGTGCTTCGGTGCACGGCTGCGACGCCGCGAGGTGCAGGTAGGCGAACAGCGTTTGGCCGCGGCGCATCAACGCGTATTCGGCTTCGATCGGCTCCTTGACCTTCAGCAGCAGATCCGCGTGCCCCCAGACGCGTTCGGGGTCGGCGACGATCTGGGCGCCGGCGGACTTGAAGTCGGTGTCCGAGATCGACGAGCCACGGCCGGCGCCCGCCTGGATGACGACGTCGTGCCCGCGCCGAGTGAACTCGGCTACTCCAGCCGGCGTGATCGCGACCCGGTATTCGTTGTTCTTGAGTTCGGTGGGGACGCCGACGCGCATGCTGGCTCCTTGATGGCCGGTGAACCAATTCTGAAGAAGCTTCGGTTTCCGTGCAATCCACCGGTACAAAATTCTGTAGAGTCGCAGTGTGACAGAACGATCGACGAAGATCGGGGTGGACCGCGGGGAGCGCCCGAAGAATGTTCAGCCGCAACTCGACGACGTCGACCGGCGAATTCTCACCGCTCTCCACGACGACGCGCGGATATCCAATAGCGCGCTGGCAGAGCTGGTGGGCATCGCGGCGTCCACGTGCCACGGTCGCCTGCGTCGCCTGCAGGACATCGGCGTGATCCGCGGCTTCTATACCGACGTCGATCCGGCGGCGATCGGCCGGCCACTGCAGGCGATGATCGCCGTGAGCCTGCAGTCGAGCGCTCGCGGACGCATCCGCCACTTCATCGCCGAGATCCGCAAACTGCCGCAGGTGATCGATGTGTACTTCCTGGCGGGCGCCGACGACTTCATGCTGCACGTCGCCGCGTGCGACACCGAGGACCTGCGGGCGTTCGTCGTCGAGAACCTCAACGCTGACCCCGATGTCGCGGGCACGCAGACGTCGCTGATCTTCGAGCATCTGCGCGGCGGCGCACCCTTGTAAAGCGCGAACGTGCGTGAAATGGCAGGTGCGACGGCGTGTCGCTGTACAGACACGCGCGCTCGCGGGGGCAGGCCGCGGCAGTAGGCTGCACGGCATGCGAGTCGGAGTACTGGGTGCCAAAGGCAAGGTCGGTGCGACGATGGTCGCGGCCGTCGAGAAGGCTGACGATCTGACGCTTTCCGCGGAGGTCGACGCCGGTGATCCGCTGTCGCTGTTCGTCGACACCGACACCGAAGTCGTCATCGACTTCACCCATCCCGACGTCGTGATGGACAACCTGAAGTTTCTGATAGACAACGGAATTCACGCCGTCGTCGGCACGACCGGATTCACCGACGACCGATTGCGGCAAGTCGAAGAATGGCTTGAAGACAAGCCTCAGACGGCGGTTCTGATTGCGCCGAACTTCGCGATCGGCGCCGTCCTGTCGATGCGCTTCGCCCAAGAGGCGGCCCGGTTCTTCGAATCCGTCGAGGTCGTCGAACTGCACCACCCCAACAAGGCCGACGCGCCGTCGGGCACCGCGGCGCGCACCGCAAAGCTGATCGCCGAGGCGCGAAAAGGTCTGCCGCCCAACCCCGATGCCACCTCGAGTGCGTTGCCGGGCGCACGGGGCGCCGACGTCGACGGCATCCCGGTGCACTCTGTGCGGCTGGCCGGGCTCGTCGCGCATCAGGAGGTGCTGTTCGGCACCGAAGGGGAGACGCTGACTATTCGTCACGACAGCATCGACCGCACGTCGTTCGTCCCCGGCGTGCTGCTCGCGGTGCGGCGCATCCGAGAAAGGCGGGGTTTGACCGTCGGCATCGAACCGCTGCTCGACCTGTGAACGACGCGCGCCGCATCCAGCTGCTGATCGGTTTCTTCTGCGTCGCGCTGATCGTCTACTTCGTGATGCTGGGCCGCATCGCCACCGCGCTCGTCGTCTCGGGTCAAGCCGCAGCGATCGGGCTCGGCCTGGCCCTGATGGTCCTTCCGCTCATCGGGCTCTGGGTGATGGTCAGTACGCTTCGTGCGGGCCTGGCTCACCAGCGCCTGGCCCACCTCATCCACGACGACGGCATGGAGCTCGATGTCAGCGCGGTTGCGCGGCTGCCGTCCGGTCGGATCCGGCGCGATGCGGCTGATGCGCTGTTCGACGCTGTGCGTGAAGAACTCGACCGCGATCCCGACGACTGGCGCCGGTGGTATCGGCTCGCTCGCGCCTACGACTATGCCGGTGACCGGGCTCGGGCCCGCAAGGCGATGAGCAAGGCCGTCGACATGCAAGCCCGCGAGGCCAGGCGATGACCAAGACGCTGCTGGTCGTGCATCACACCCCGTCGCCTTCCACCCGCGAGCTCCTGGAAGCTGTTCTTGCCGGAGCCAACGACCCGGACATTCACGGGGTCGACGTGGTGGTGCGGCCGGCACTCGCGGCCACCTTGCCCGACATGCTGCACGCCGACGGCTACCTATTCGGTACGACGGCCAACTTCGGGTACATGTCCGGTGCTCTCAAGCATTTCTTCGACACCGTCTATTACCCAAGCCTTGATCACGTCGCGGGGCGGCCGTATGGGCTGTGGGTGCACGGCAACAACGACACCGTCGGCGCGGCGGCGGCCGTCGAGAAGCTCGCCACGGGACTGGAACTGGCCAAGGCTGCCGGGACGCTTGAAGTCACCGGCGCAGTGACTTCGGCAATGCGCGAACAGGGCTATGAACTCGGTGGCACGCTGGCCGCACTGTTGATGGAGTGAAGACCATCCCTTTCACTGCGATCACAACGGTGACGCGTGGAAGGCTTCTGGGGACGCTGCTGGGATGCGCTCCGACCGAGACGTTAGCTTCGCGGAAAGTCAGCTAAGCGTACCCACCCCAATCTGGTGGTCACTAAATTGAACATCGATCGGTAGCTCGACTGCCTCGTTTTGCTGCAGGATTGCGGTATCGTACGCAATACTTGCCTGCGCTCGGGAGTCGAGACTGCAACTAACTTCCGGCCAGAGGGGGATGACCGTCGACGATCAAGATTCGCTGACACCGCGAATTGCGGAGAACGCGTCGGACTCCGAAACCTTTCCGAAGTCTGAGAGTCCGACGCAGCCGCCACAGCGCAAGTCGTCCCGCGGAAAGCTGGTCAGGCAAAAAACTTCGATGTTCATCGAGCACCCCCTATGGACCACCTTGGGGGCGATTACCGGAGTCATTGGCATCGTGATATCAATCATTCAATTGACGGATAGCTCGAACTACACGCCTGCGGCCATCGAAGTTGCAATCGTGAATATGGGAGCTGCCGAAGAAATCGAGGCTCGGCGGACTTCGGCCGGCAAAGACGAGACCTTGACGAGTGTTATCGCACCGCCGGTCGAAATCACGCTTAAGAACAATGGCGACAAGCCATCCCTCATCACGCAAGTCAACGCAGAGGCTTTGTTCTTCGCTCAACTGAGCGACTGTACGAAGCCGGCTTCTGCCACTACTACTTCGTCGGTGTATGGCGCGTATTCGATTAAGTTACCGACCGCGGATAATGCGAACCGCATTGAGCAGCGGATACATATGACGAGTATGCGATTCGAAGTGAAGCCCGGCGCCGTCGACCGTATAACGCTGACTGTGGGCCCGGACAAGCAGACTTCCGCTACGACCGTCATGGCGGTACATTTGACACTTACTCATGACGGGTCGGAGACGCTCGACGTTGGAACGGTGCTGACCGCAGCCACGCGAAAGGACCTCGAGGCTCGAGATGGGTCTCCCGTAGATCAGATTTGTGTAAAAGAGAATTTACAAGTGTTGGACAAACTGTACTCGATTCAAGGTTACCGGGCTCCCGACTTAGACCGAATGCGGAAGAAATATCAAACGCTAACGAGCTAGAATCGCAGTGGTATCTTGGCTCGCCGTTGCTGATTGCAGCCTCGTCGCTCAACACGCCTTTTGGGGCGACGCTGGCGGCCGATCATAGTTATAACGAACGCGATTCTGCTTCGCGATAAGCGGCGAGCGGTTATGCTTCTGCCAAGTCTTCGCTTCCGAAAAAGGAGTATATTAGAAATGAATCGACCCTTTGGCTCGGAACCGCATCACCCTGAGATGGGAGCTAGTTCTGAACACTGGTCCGCGCCTACTCGACCTACGGGTGGTGACGGCTTTAAGCCGCCGGGTAGCCCATTAGGTCCACACCGCAACTTCTTCACACGCGCCTTAACGGCCTTAGCCAAGCATCCGGCATGGACAGCTTTTGGCGCGGCGGTCGGCATCATCGGAATTGTATTATTTGTCGTACAACTCGTGGTTCCATCTGAAACGGACGCCCCGGCCCTTGAGGTTGCCGCACTTGCGGTCGGGACTCCCGAGGAGATAGATGGTACGGAGGGTACCTCTATCACTGGGAGCAATTATCCAGATCGGCCGATGTCTTTTAGCGTAACTCCTGTCGACATTACCCTCAAGAACAATGGCGATAAGCAGGCTGTCGTAACAAAGGTGGAGGCAGAATTGCTTTACTCCGCTATGCTGTATGACTGCACCGAGAGCGGAGCTGGACCGGCCGTGATAACCGGTAACTATGCACTGCAGTTTCCCCTGCAAGGCGATTTTGAATTCGGTGATCTCAAGCATGAGAACGCATCCACCACTATGCAGTTCGTCGTCAAGCCTGATTCGATTGACCGGATGCAGGTAACGGTAGGCCCGCAGCGGCAAAGCGGAAACAATTATCCAACGGTGTTGGCCGTTCGTTTGAACCTTGTTCACGACGATTCCCAGAAACTCGACGTAGGCACAGTTGCCGTGGCTGCGAACGCGGACAAAATACAAAGCCAAATCGAGAAGGCTAAGAGCCGTTCGTGCGCCGAGAAGAACCTCTCTAAGCTTGACGAGCTCTATGCCGTCGCAACCGTGCATTCGCCGGAGCTGGACCGTCTGCGGCAGAGGTACGAGCAGTTGGTGGGGCGTTAACCCATACTCGCATGCCATGCCGCAGCAACTCTAGGGTCGGCTAAGAACCACGTTTCGCCGAGGCTCGACACTGTCGGCGCGGCGGCGGCCGTCGAGAAGCTCGCCACCGGACTGGAACTGACCAAAGCTGCCGGGACGCTTGAAGTCACCGGCGCAGTGACTTCGGCAATGCGCGAACAGGGCTATGAACTCGGTGGCACGCTGGCCGCACTGTTGATGGAGTGACGAGAGGACTGCCACATGCCCGGTCTTGCCGAACTCGCCATCGGCGCCGCGCCCCTGGCCGGGGGAGCCATGCTGGGTTTGGCGGCCGGCCAGCTGAAGGGTCCTGACTTCCGGGGCACGATCAAACAAGACATGGAGTTGTTGCAAGCCCTGCCGCCGGAGCAAGCGGCTCGCCGTGCAGCCCTGCAGCGCACGATCGACCAGCGCATCGACGATCTCGTCGAGGCCAACGAACGCACCCGCCGACTCAGAGTGGCCGCTGCCGGCTACCAGGGCAACTGGCGCGACATCATCCTGTTCATCTCCGCGGTCTTGTTCACCATCATCTGGTGGACCAAGGACAAGCACGGCAACAACTGGCTGCCCATGCTGGTGGTGCTGATCGCCATCTGCATCGTTTCCGCGTTCTACGCGTTCCGTGGCATTCGCCGCAGCCTGGCGGCGCTGCTGCGCCGTCCGAAGCGCTAGCCCGGCAGCGCCGCCTCGAACAAGCGCTGCAGCGCAAGCCAATGCCGCTCGGCGGCTTGCGGGTTGTACGGTACGTTGTCCGGCACCGCGAATCCGTGTGCGGCAGGGTAGGTCTCGATCGTGTGCGGCACCCCGGCGGCCTCGAGTGCCTTGTCCAGGATCTCCGCCTGCTCTGCAGTGAACGACCCGTCGTTCTCGGCTGCGGCCACGTACACGGTCGCGGTCATCCGATCGGCAAGCAGATGCGGACTGTCTTCGCCGTCGGTGACCAGTCCACCGCCGTGAATCGACCCGGCCGCCGCCACCCGATGAGGCACCCGGCCCGCGACGATCACCGAGATCCGCCCGCCCATGCAATAGCCGCACACGCCGAACCGGTCCCCGCGCACCTCGGGCCGCTGCTCGAGAAAGTCGAAGTAGGCGGCCGCATCGGAGGCCATCATGTCTTGGCTGATGCTGCCGATCATCCCGAACAGCCGCTTACGCTCAGCCGCGTCGCTGAACGCGGTCTTCATGTCGAACGGCCGCCAGCCGGGGTGGCGGTAGTAGACGTCGGGCAGCAGCACCGCGTAACCGAACCCGGCCAGCGTGTCGGCCATCTCGTGGAACGTGTCGCGCACGCCGCCGGCATCCGGGTACATGACGACGGCCGGCCACGGGCCGCTGCCGTGAGGCGTGTGCAGGGTGACGGGGCAGGACCCGTCCGGGGTGCTGACGGTGGTTGCGACGCTCGGCATGGTTCCGTTCTACCTGCCGTCCCGACAAGTAAGCTGACCGACGTGCCGATCGCCACGCCTTACGAGGATCTGCTGCGCCTGGTGATGGAGCGGGGAACGCCGAAATCGGACCGCACCGGCACTGGCACAAGAAGCCTGTTCGGTCATCAGCTGCGCTACGACCTGTCCGCCGGATTCCCGCTGATCACCACCAAGAAGGTCCACGTCAAGTCGGTCATCTACGAGCTGCTGTGGTTTCTGCGCGGCGACTCCAACGTCGGCTGGCTGCGCGAGCACGGCGTCACGATCTGGGACGAATGGGCTTCGGAGACAGGGGATTTGGGGCCGGTGTACGGCGTGCAGTGGCGGTCTTGGCCTACACCGTCGGGTGAGCACATCGACCAGATCAGCGCCGCGCTCGAGTTGCTGCACACCGACCCGACTTCCCGACGGATCATCGTATCGGCGTGGAATGTGGCCGACATCCCCAAGATGGCGCTGGCCCCGTGCCATGCGCTGTTCCAGTTCTACGTCGCCGACGGCCGGCTCAGTTGTCAGCTGTACCAGCGCAGTGCCGACCTGTTCCTCGGCGTGCCGTTCAACATCGCCAGCTATGCGTTGCTCACCCACATGATGGCCGCTCAGGCCGGGCTGCGCGTAGGCGAGTTCGTCTGGACCGGCGGCGACTGCCACATCTACGACAACCACGTCGAGCAGGTCGCCGAGCAGCTGAGCCGCGAGCCTCGCCCGTACCCGCAACTTGTTCTCGCGCACCGGGATTCGCTGTTCGACTACACCTACGACGACATCGCGATCGTCAACTACAACCCGCATCCGGCGATCAAGGCGCCCGTGGCGGTATGACGCACGTTGGGCTGATCTGGGCCCAAACGACTTCGGGGGTGATCGGTCGCGCCGGCGGTATCCCGTGGCGCCTGCCCGAAGACATGGCCCGCTTCAAAGAACTCACGATGGGCCACACCGTCGTGATGGGCCGGCGCACCTGGGAGTCGTTGCCGCCCAAGGTTCGTCCGCTGCCGGGGCGCCGCAACGTCGTCGTCACCCGACAATCCGACTACGGCGCCGACGGAGCTGACGTGGTGACGTCACTGCACGATGCGCTCACAGATCAACAGGTGTGGGTGATCGGGGGAGGGGAGATCTATCCGCTGGCGCTGCCCCACGCGTCGGTGTGCGAGGTCACGGAGATCGATCTGGACATCCCGCGGCAGGACGACGACGCGGTGGCTCCGGTTCTCGACGAGAGCTGGGTTGCCGAGGACTCGGAGTGGCAGTCGAGCCGCAGTGGCCTGCGCTACCGGTTCAGCACCTACCGTCGGCGATGACGGTCCTCACCCGCGATCAGGCTCGTCGGATCGCGGTTGCCGCCCAAGGATTCGCCGAGCCGGTGCCCGCACGCGTCACCCGTGCGCATCTGCGTCGCTTGATAGCGAGAATCCAAGTGCTCCAGCTTGATTCGGTATCGGTAGTCGTCCGCGCTCATTACGCGCCGGTGTTCAGCCGGCTGGGACCCTATGACCGCGCACTGCTGGACAGGGCGGCGTGGAGTCACAGCGCGCGCTCGCCGCGGTTGCTCGTCGAGTACTGGGCGCACGAAGCCGCGCTGATGTCGGTCGACGACTGGCCGCTGATGCGCTGGCGGATGCGCGAGTACCGGTACGGCCGGTGGGGCAAGCACATCGTCAAGGCCAACCCACAACTCGCCGAGGACATCATCGCTGCGGTCGCCGAACTGGGCCCGTCCACGGCCGGCCAGATCGAGGAGTATCTCGAGTCCGAGCCGCGGCGCGCCAAAGGGGCATGGTGGAACCGCAGCGACACCAAATGGGTGGCTGAGGCCTTGTTCGCGTCGGGAGTACTGACGACGGCCACGCGCGTCGGTTTCGCACGTCACTACGACCTGACCGAGCGGGTGCTGCCGCCGGAGGTGCTGGCGCGCCGCCTCGACGACGACGAGGCCATCCGGCAGCTGACGCTGCGGGCGGCGACGGCACTGGGTGTGGGTACTGAGGCTGACATCCGCGACTACTTCCGGCTGTCGGCCCGTCAGGTCAAGCCCGCGATCGCCGCGCTGTTGGCAGCCGGTGAGTTGCAACGCGTCGACGTCGAGGACTGGACCGCGCCTGCGTATCTGCGTACCGGGCAGATGGTGCCGCGCCGCGACCGCGGCACGGCGCTGCTGTGCCCGTTCGACCCGCTGATCTTCTTCCGGCCCCGTGTTCAGCGGGTGTTCGGTTTCCACTACCGCATCGAGATCTACACGCCCGCGGCCCAGCGTCGATTCGGCTATTACGTGTGGCCGTTCTTGCTCGACGGCCGACTGGTCGGCCGCGTCGACCTCAAGCGCGCCGACGACGCGCTGCACGTCGTCGGCGCTTTCGTCGAGCCGGGGGAGTCGCCGTCACGCGTCGCCACCGCGTTGGCCGAGCAATTGCACAACATGGCGACGTGGCTCGGGCTGAGCGAAGTGGCCGTCGGCGAGCGTGGCAACTTGGTCGACGAGTTGCGACTTCGGTGCGCAAAACGGCGCTGAGCGCCTGTTTGCGCACCGAAATCGCCGGTTAGGCTTGCCCACCGTGGCCCAGACCGCGCCGCTGAAGGTGCAGCTGATCGCGAAGACCGAGTTCGTCGCGCCGCCCGACGTCCCGTGGAGCACGGACGCGGACGGCGGGCAGGCGCTGCTCGAGTTCGCCGGCCGCGCCTGCTACCAGAGCTGGTCGAAGCCGAACCCGCGGACAGCGACCAACGCCGCATACCTGCGGCACATCATCGACGTCGGGCACTTCTCGGTGCTCGAGCATGCGTCGGTGTCGTTCTACATCACCGGGATCTCCCGCTCTTGCACCCACGAGCTGATCCGCCACCGGCACTTCTCCTACTCGCAGCTGTCGCAGCGCTTCGTCCACGAGCGCGAATCCCAGGTGGTGCTGCCACCGGGCATCGAGGACGATCCGGAGTTACAGCAGCTGTTCCTCGACGCGGCCGACGCCAGCCGTCACGCATACACCACGCTCCTGGACAGGCTCGAAGCCAAGTTCGCCGACCAGCCGAACGCGGTCCTGCGACGCAAGCAGGCCCGCCAGGCGGCGCGGGCGGTGCTGCCCAACGCCACCGAAACCCGCATCGTGGTCACGGGCAACTACCGGGCGTGGCGGCACTTCGTCGCGACGCGGGCCAGTGAACACGCCGACGTCGAGATCCGCCGGCTGGCAATCGCCTGCCTGCGCCAGCTCGCCGATGTCGCGCCCGCGGTGTTCGCCGACTTCGCGATCACCACGCTTGCCGACGGGACGGAGGTCGCGACGTCTCCTCTGGCAACCGAGGCTTGACGGGTAGCCTAAGTGCCTGTGAGCACCAGCGGAATCGACGTCGGCGCGCGACTGGGCACCGTGCTGACCGCGATGGTGACGCCGTTTGCGCCAGACGGCTCGCTGGACCTGTCCGCCGCTGCGCGGCTGGCCACCCACCTCGTCGAGTCGGGATGCGACGGGCTGGTGGTGTCGGGCACCACCGGCGAGGCCCCCACTACCTCCGATGACGAGAAGATCGCGCTGCTGCGCGCGGTCCTGGAAGCCGTCGGCGACCGCGCCAAGGTGACCGCCGGTGCCGGCACCTACGACACGGCGCACAGCATCAAGCTGGCCAAGGCATGCGAAGCCGAAGGGGCGCACGGCCTTCTCGTCGTCACCCCCTACTACTCGAGGCCGCCGCAGTCCGGACTGGTCGCTCACTTCACCGCCGTTGCCGACGCGGTGAACGTGCCGGTGGTGCTCTACGACATCCCGCCGCGGTCGGTGATACCCATCGACTTCGACACCATCCGCGCACTGGCCGACCATCCCAACATCGTCGCTGTCAAGGACGCCAAAGGCGATCTGCACGGGGCCGCCGAGATCATCGCGTCGACCAAGCTCGCGTACTACTCCGGTGACGACCCGCTGAACCTGCCGTGGCTGGCCATGGGCGCCATCGGCTTCATCAGCGTGATCTCCCACCTGGCCGCCGGCCAGCTGCGAGAGCTGTTGTCCGCGTTCGAATCCGGAGACGTCGCGACCGCCCGCAAGATCAACGTGTCGCTGAGCCCACTGTGCGACGCGATGAAGCGGCTCGGCGGTGTCACCATGGTCAAGGCCGGCCTGCGTCTGCAGGGCATCGACGTCGGTGATCCGCGGTTGCCCCAAGTCGCCGCCACCCCAGCAGAAGTCGACGCACTGGCCGCCGACATGCGCGCCGCTGCGGTCCTGCGCTGATGGCCGAGCTCACGCCGCCGGGGCCGTTGGCGCCCGGCGCGCTTCGCGTGACGGCACTGGGCGGGATCGGCGAAATCGGCCGCAACATGACCGTTTTCGAGCATCTCGGCCGGTTGTTGATCGTCGACTGCGGGGTGCTGTTTCCCGGTCACGACGAACCTGCGGTCGACTTGATCCTGCCCGACCTGCGCCACATCGAAAACCGGCTCGACGACGTGGAGGCGCTGCTGCTCACCCACGCGCACGAAGACCACATTGGGGCCATCCCGTACCTGTTGAAACTGCGCGGCGACATCCCCGTCGTCGGTTCGAAGTTCACGCTGGCTCTGGTCGCCGAGAAGTGCCGCGAACACCGCCTCAAGCCGACGTTGATCGAGGTCTCCGAAGGGCAAAAGCAGCGCTACGGCGTGTTCGAGTGCCGCTATTTCGCGGTCAACCATTCGATTCCCGACGCGCTGGCCATTGCGATCGACACCGGCGCCGGCACCGTTCTGCATACCGGCGACATCAAGTTCGACCAGTTGCCGTTGGATGGTCGCCCGACCGACCTGCCCGGCATGTCGCGGCTCGGCGACAGCGGCGTGGATCTGCTGCTCGTCGACTCCACCAACGCCGAAATGCCGGGTGTCGGCCCGTCGGAAAGCGAGATCGGACCCGCGCTGCACCGGCTGATCCGCTCGGCCGACGGTCGGGTGATCGTCGCATGCTTCGCATCCAATGTGGCTCGGGTGCAACAGATCATCGACGCGTCGGTGTCGTTGGGCCGCAAGGTGTCATTCGTCGGCCGGTCGATGGTGCGCAACATGGGCATCGCACGAGAACTGGGGTTCCTGCAGGTCGCCGACGACGACGTGGTGGATATCGGCGCCGCGGAGGAGATGCCGCCAGAGCGGGTGGTGCTGATCACCACCGGCACGCAGGGCGAGCCGATGTCGGCGCTGTCGCGGATGAGCCGCGGCGAGCACCGCAGCATCACGCTGACCGCGGGCGATCTCATCGTGCTGTCGTCGTCGCTGATTCCCGGCAACGAAGAGGCGGTGTACGGCGTCATCGACGCATTGTCGAAGATCGGCGCTCGCGTGGTCACCAATAATCAAGTGCGAGTGCATGTTTCGGGTCACGCTCACGCCGGGGAGCTGCTGTTCCTGTACAACGGGGTCCGGCCGCGCAACGTGATGCCCGTGCACGGCACCTGGCGGCATCTGCGGGCCAACGCCGCGCTGGCTGCCAAGACCGGTGTGCCCGAAGAGTCGATTCTTCTGGCGGAGAACGGTGTCAGCGTCGACTTGGTCGCAGGCAGGGCGCGCATCTCCGGAGCGGTCCACGTCGGCAAGATGTTCGTCGACGGGCTGGTGCTGGGCGACGTCGGCGATGCGACGCTGGGCGAGCGGTTGATCCTGTCGTCGGGCTTCGTGGCGGTGACGGTGGTGGTGCGTCGGGGGACTGGTCGGCCGGCCGCGCCCGTGCATCTGATGTCGCGGGGTTTCTCGGAAGACCCCAAGGCGCTGGAGCCGGCCATGCGCAAGGTCGAAGCAGAGCTGGAACTGCTTGCGCAGGAACGGGTTACCGAGCCCACGCGGATCGCCCAGGCGGTGCGGCGCACCGTCGGCAAATGGGTGGGCGAGACATACCGTCGTCAGCCGATGATCGTGCCGACAGTCATCGAGGTCTGACGCCCGGGGTTTCGACGGCGTCAGCGTTTGTTGACGTATCCGGCGTCGACGGGCAGTGTCACGCCGGTGATGTAGCGGGCAGCGTCGGACACCAGAAACGCCACCGCGTTGGCGATGTCCTCTGGCGCCAGCACGTCGACAGGCAACGCATTGCCCATGTCGACGTCGGCCGTGCCGACCACCTCCTCGAGCCATCCGCGGATGAACTCGTTGTTGATCATCGGGGTGTCGACACCGGCCGGGTGTATGGAATTCACCCGGATCTTATGCGGCGCAAGGTGATTGGCGTACACCCGCATCAGCCCGACCATCCCGTGCTTGGCGGCCGCGTAGCCGATGGACCCGGGATCCTCGCTGCCACCGCCGACCAGTCCCATCACCGAGCTGATCAGTACGATCGACCCGCCGCGGCCCTGCTCGACCATGATGGGCTTCGCGGCCTCCACGGTGTGGAACGCGCCGGTGAGGTTGACGTCGATCACGTCGCGCCAGCCGTCCTCACCGGCTTGCATCGGGGCGATCCCGGCATTGGCAACGACGATGTCCAGCCCGCCGAGCTCGTCGACCCCCGCCTGCAACGCGCTGGCCAACCCGGCCGCGTCACGCACGTCGGCCTCTGTGGCGACAATGCGTGCCCCGGTCTCCTCCACCAGCTTCACCGTCGCAGCCAGGTCGTCGGCAGTGGCCAAAGGGTAAGGGACCGAGGCGATCTGGTCGCACAGATCGACGGCGATGACGTCGGCGCCTTCGCAGGCCAGCTTCACTGCGTGGGCGCGACCCTGCCCGCGGCCCGCGCCGGTGACAAACGCGACCTTTCCGTCTAGCGAACCCATCTGCTAGCCCCGCAGCGTGCCCTTGGCCGGATCGCCCGCAGGCACGGGTTGCAGCATCTTGATGTCGGGCGCGCCGTCCAGGTGCTCGCCGACCTCACCGAACAAGGTCGCGATCGCGGGTGCGGTGCTGTGCGTCTTGAGCGCCTCCTCGTCGGCCCACTGCTCGACGAACACGAACGTGCCATTGCTCTCGTGCAGCGCGTACAGCTCACAGCCGGGCTCCTGGTGCACCGCTTCGATCGCCCGCTTACAGGCGTCGCGCACAGTGTCGACGGACTCGGGCTTGGCGGTCATGGTGGCGACGACGACAACGGCCATGTGACTCCTCGGTTCAATGCGGATGAGATCCGCTTCACCGTAACCGTGAGCACTTCGTAGCGACCGTGCCACTCCGCGACAATGACTCCGCAACGTCGGTGCCGTTCGCTGGTCGGCATGTCCACCATCTACGCACAAATCGGCGGAGCCGTGGCCCTGGACGCCGTGGTCGACGACTTCTACGGCCGTGTGCTCGACGATCCCGAACTCGCCGGCTTCTTCCGCGGCGTCAACATGTCGCGCCTCAAAGGCCGGCAAGTCGAATTCTTCGCAGCCGCGCTCGGAGGACCCGAGCCGTACACCGGGGCGTCGATGCGCCAGGTACACCAAGGCCGCGGCATCACGATGCGGCACTTCGATCGGGTCGCCGGCCACCTGACCGCAAGCCTGGAGGCAGCCGGTGTGCCGGGGGAGACGGTCACCCAGATCATCGCGGTGATAGCGCCGCTTGCCGACGACATCGTGACCGCCAAGTCGGCATAACGAGACGCTTTTGTAACTAGTGTGGCGAATGGTGCGATTGAGGCTCATGGGACTAGGCTTGCCGGCATGCCCAGCAAGACCGCAGCCCGCTCGGGGAGTCGAACGACCAGGTCAAAGGCCAGTTCGCGGAGCGGCTCGCGGCCGGCACCACGTAAGAAACCGGTCAATCGGCGCAAGCCGGCCGGCCATGGATCCGTCGCCGCCGGAGCGTTTGCGGTCGGCCGCGGCGCACGGGCTACCTGGCTGCTGGTCGCCCGGGCTACCGGCACAGCGGCACGGTCGGTGGGCCGGGCTCACGACATCGAGCCGGGTCATCGCCGCGACGGCATCGCGCTGGCACTGATCGCCGTTGCGGTGCTGATCGCCGCCAGCAGCTGGTTCGACGCAGCCCGACCTGTCGGCCTGTGGGTGGATACGGCGCTGCGCACGCTGATCGGCTCGGCCGTGGTGCTCCTGCCGATCATCGCGCTCGCCGTCGCGGTGACGTTGACCCGCACCGAACCCGAACCGGAGGCGCGGCCCCGGCTGGTGCTCGGCTCGACCATGATCGCGCTGCCCGCTCTCGGACTCTGGCACTTGTGGTCCGGTTCGCCGTCGACACCTGCCGGTCGCCAGCACGCCGCCGGTTTCGTCGGGTTCGCGATCGGCGGACCGCTGGCGGACGGCGTGACTGCGTGGATCGCCGCGCCGCTGCTGTTCATCGGGGTGCTGTTCGGCGTGCTGCTACTCTCAGGCACCACCGTCCGCGAGGTGCCGGCGACGCTGCGCGCGATGTTCGCCGTCCGAGGCCTGCCCGCCCGGCACGAGTACGACAACGACGACAACGACTACGACGACAAGGACGACGACTCGTCCGAATACGACGACTACGACGAGGCGCAGGCGTCGAAACCGGCTTACGGCGGATACCCGAACGCCGACGCCTACCCGCTCGACGAGGACGCGCCGACCATCCCCGAACCTCCCGTCGCGGCGGGGCCGCCCGCCGAGACCAAACCGCGCCGCCGCGCGAAGAAGCCCGCCGCCGCGGATTTCGCCGTGCTCGACCGGGTCGTCGAAGGTCCCTATGTCCTGCCGTCGCTGGACCTGCTGATCCCCGGCGATCCGCCGAAGCGGCGCAGCGCAAGCAACGACCACATGGTCGAGGCGATCTCGTCGGTCCTGCAGCAGTTCAAGGTCGACGCCGCCGTCACGGGCTGCACTCGCGGCCCGACCGTCACCCGCTACGAGGTAGAGCTCGGGCCCGGCGTGAAGGTCGAGAAGATCACGCAGCTGCAGAAGAACATCGCCTACGCCGTCGCCACCGAGAGCGTCCGGATGCTCGCGCCGATCCCCGGCAAATCCGCCGTCGGCATCGAGGTGCCCAACGTCGACCGCGAGATGGTGCGGCTGGCCGATGTGCTCACCGATCCGTCCACCCGTCGCGACCACCATCCGCTGGTGATCGGACTCGGGAAAGACATTGAGGGCGAATACGTTTCGTGGAACCTCGCCAAGATGCCGCATCTGCTGGTGGCCGGTTCCACCGGTTCGGGCAAGTCGAGCTTCATCAACTCGATGCTGGTGTCGCTGCTGGCCCGTGCCACACCGGAGGAGGTCAGGATGATCCTGATCGACCCCAAGATGGTGGAACTGACGCCGTACGAAGGCATTCCGCACCTGATCACCCCGATCGTCACGCAGCCGAAGAAAGCGGCGGCCGCGCTGGCATGGCTGGTCGAGGAGATGGAGCAGCGCTACCAGGACATGCAGGCCTCGCGGGTGCGTCACATCGACGACTTCAACGCCAAGCTCAAGGCGGGCCAGATCACCACGCCGCTGGGCAGCAAGCGCGAGTACCAGCCGTACCCCTATGTGGTGGCAATCGTCGACGAGCTCGCCGACCTGATGATGACGGCGCCGCGCGACGTCGAAGACGCAGTGGTGCGGATCACGCAGAAGGCCCGCGCCGCCGGCATCCATCTTGTGCTGGCCACGCAGCGCCCGTCCGTCGACGTGGTGACCGGACTGATCAAGACCAACGTGCCGTCCCGGTTGGCATTCGCGACGTCGTCGCTGACCGACAGCCGGGTGATCCTCGACCAGCAGGGCGCCGAGAAATTGATCGGGATGGGCGACGGGCTGTTTCTGCCGATGGGCGCCAACAAGCCGATCCGGCTGCAGGGCGCCTACATCACCGACGAAGAGATCCACGCTGTCGTCGCCGCGTGCAAAGCCCAGGCCGAGCCGCAGTACACCGAGGGCGTCACTGCCACCAAGACCAGCGGCGAGCGCAAAGAGGTCGACCCCGACATCGGTGACGACATGGACGTCTTCCTGCAGGCCGTGGAACTGGTGGTGTCGTCGCAGTTCGGATCGACGTCGATGCTGCAGCGCAAGCTGCGGGTGGGGTTCGCCAAGGCCGGACGGCTCATGGATTTGATGGAGACCCGCGGCATCGTCGGCCCCAGTGAGGGGTCCAAGGCCCGCGAAGTGCTGGTCAAGCCCGACGAACTCGCCGCGACGCTGGCGTCGATCCGCGGCGTCGACGCCGCCGACGACGGCGAGTAGCGATTTCGGTGCGTTTCCCGGCGCTGAGCGCCGGTTAGCGCCCCGAGATCGCCTAGAGCATCAATAGCATTCGCGAGTTTCCGAGAATGTTGGGCTTGACGTAGGACAGGTCGAGAAACTCCGCCACACCGGTGTCGTAGGAGCGGCACATCTCCTCGTAGACCTCCGCGGTGACGGGGGTGCCTTCGATCTCGACGAAGCCGTGCTTGCTGAAGAATTCGGTCTCGAAGGTGAGCACGAACACGCGCTGCAGCTCCAGTTCGCGCGCGACGCGGAGCAACTGGTCGACGATCGCGTGGCCGATGCCCCGGCCCTTGACCTTCGGGTGCACGGCGACCGTGCGTACCTCGCCGAGGTCCGACCACATCACATGCAAAGCCCCGCAGCCGATCACTTCGCCGTCGAGTTCGGCGACCCAGAATTCCTGGACTGCCTCGTACAGTGTGACGAGGTTCTTCTCCAGCAGAATCCTGCCGGCGTAGATGTCGACCAGGTCCTTGATGGCCGGCACGTCGGATGTTCTCGCCCGCCGAATCACCAGGCCGTCGGGACGCGCGTCGCTCACACACCGAACATATCGGCTGCGTGCAACGGATATTCTGATGCGGTGCCAGCGCCCACCTCACGTGACCCGGCGGCGGCGACCACGTCACCGACGGCGCGGCTGGTCAATATCGCCAACGTGCTGACCGCTGTCCGGCTTGTGCTCGTGCCGGTGTTCCTGTTCGCGCTGCTCGCCGACGGTGGCGATGAAAGCCGTTGGCGGATCGCGGCATTCGTGATTTTCGCGGTGGCCATGATCACCGACCGGTTCGACGGCGCGTTGGCCCGCAGCTACGGGATGATCACCGAGTTCGGCAAGCTGGCCGATCCGATAGCCGACAAGGCGCTGTTGGGCGCGGCGCTCGTCGGGCTCTCCCTGCTGCACGAATTGCCCTGGTGGGTGACGGTGGTCATCCTCGTCCGCGAGATCGGGGTGACCGTGCTGCGGTTCGCCGTGCTGCACCGCGGCGTGATCCCGGCAAGCCGCGGCGGCAAGCTCAAGACGCTGGTGCAGACGGTCGCGATCGGGCTGTTCATCCTGCCGCTGGCCGGGATGTGGCACACCGCCGCGGTGGTGATCATGGCCGGCGCGATCCTGCTCACGGTGGTCACCGGAATCGACTACGTCACGCAGGCGGTCAAGGGCGCACGCCGGGCTGAGGACCGGGCCGCCGGGAACCATCCGGCGGGCGGCTGACGTTGCCAATGGAGAGGTCGTCCGTAGAGATCCGCCACTGAAGGAGTGCACCATGGCAGCGTTGCTGCGCGAGGTGATCGGCGACGTGCTTCGCCGCGCCCGCATGTCGCAGGGGCGGACCCTGCGTGAGGTTTCCGACTCGGCGAGAGTGAGCCTGGGCTATCTGTCGGAGGTGGAGCGGGGACGCAAAGAAGCGTCGAGCGAACTACTGACTGCGATCTGCGGGGCGCTGGACATCCCGCTGTCCGAGGTGCTCACGGATGCCGGCCGCCAATTGCAGCGTCAGGAGCGCGCCGAGGTGGCCGACGTTGTCACCACGGCGGCCAAGATCGACGAGGCAACCAAGGTGGTCATCCCGCCGGTCGTCTCCCTGGCGGCCGACGAGGGCGTGCCCGAAGAGCAGATGGCGCTCGCGTGACCCCCTGCGGTTGACGGCGGGAAACGGATAAATTGGCCACACGCCCGTTGTCTAGGCCCGACAGCACGACACCAACTCCAGAAACGAAGGTGGAACCGACTCATGGCCAACCCGTTCGTCAAGGCGTGGAAGTACATGATGGCGCTGTTCTCGTCCAAGGTCGACGAATACGCCGACCCGAAGGTCCAGATCCAGCAGGCCATCGAGGAGGCACAGCGCCAGCACCAGGCGCTCACCCAGCAGGCCGCCCAGGTGATCGGCAACCAGCGTCAGCTGGAGATGCGGCTCAACCGTCAGCTCGCCGACGTGGAGAAGCTGCAGGTCAACGTGCGCCAGGCGCTGACCTTGGCCGACCAGGCCACTGCGGCAGGGGATGCAGCCAAGGCCGCCGAGTACAACAACGCTGCCGAGGCGTTCGCGGCACAGCTGGTCACGGCCGAGCAGAGCGTCGAGGACCTCAAAGCCCTGCATGACCAGGCGCTCAACGCTGCCGCGCAGGCCAAGAAGGCGGTCGAGCAGAACGCGATGGTGCTGCAGCAGAAGATCGCTGAGCGCACCAAGCTGCTCTCGCAGCTGGAGCAGGCCAAGATGCAGGAGCAGGTCAGCGCGTCGCTGCGGTCGATGAGCGAGCTGGCCGCACCGGGCAACACGCCCAGCCTCGACGAGGTCCGCGAGAAGATCGAACGCCGCTACGCCAACGCGCTGGGTGCCGCCGAGCTGGCGCAGAACTCGGTGCAGGGCCGGATGCTCGAGGTACAGCAGGCCAGCGTGCAGATGGCCGGGCATTCGCGGCTCGAGCAGATCCGGGCGTCGATGCGTGGGGAGGCTCTGCCCGCCGGCGGCACGACAGCGTCGCCCACGCCGGCCACCCCGGCTACTGAGCCGGCGCAGCAGAACCCCCTCAGCCAGCAGTAAGGCCCGTGTCGATGGCGGTGAAACCTCGAAGCGCCTACCGCTCGCTGTGGCAGCGGGGTGTCGACACCGTCAGTGAGTACGCCGACCTGCTGGCGCACACGATCAAGCGTGCCGCCGATCCGCGGGCGCGGCTACTGCGCAAGCGCCGCTGGGCGGCGCGGCTGACGCTGTTGTTTACCGGCACGTTCTTGTTCTGGGCGATGGTGACGGCGTTACTGGCGTCGTGGAGCACGCCGGCGTGGGCGCTGCCCATCCCCGGCGCGTTCGCGGTGGGATCGGCCTGGCTGGCGACGCTGCTGGGCTTGCGGTGGCGCTGGCTGCATAAGGAACCACTGCCCGCACCCCGCCCGGGCGTGGTGCGCCGGCTGCCTCCGTTCGGGTCGGCGGCGCGGGAGCCCATGGCCGCGCTCGCCGCGGCAGAACGCGGGATGTTCTCGTTGCTCGGGGTCATCGAGCGCGCAGAGCTGTTGCCGCCCAATGAAATTCAGGAAGTGACCCGAACCGCCGACGAGGCAGCCGCAACGATGGCGGCCACAGCCCGCGACATCGTCTCGATGGAGAAGACCATGCGCGCCACCCCGTCGTCACGCGTGTCGCTGAGCCCGACGATCCACGCTTTCGCCCAGCAGCTCGACCACGGCGTGCGCCAGTACCACGACATGGTCAACGCCGCCGCGCAGCTGGTGTCCACGTCGAGCTCGCCGATGTCGCGTCAGCAGTACCGCAACGAGCTCGTCGGCGCCACCGACCGTCTGCTCGGCTGGGCGCAGGCGTTCGACGAACTCAACGGCCCTCGACGGCTGATCGGCTAGCTACAGCGACCGCCGCAGCGGCGGGATCGCGATAGCGAGCAGCCCGCGCACCACCGCCTTGAGGAAGTCCACCGCGTCGAAGTAGTCGCGCCACAACGTGATTCGGCCGTCGCGGACCTCGAACACGCCGCACACCCAGAACTGCGCCTGGAACGGGCCGAACGCCAGCACGTCAGTGCGTTCGGTGAGCACCGACGAGCCTTCGGTGGCAATCCGGTGGAACTTGACGTCGAAACCCGCGCTGGGCCGGCTCAGCCCCCGCATGAGTTTCATCGTGCGCCGGCGGCCGCGAACCCTCGAGTAGCCGACGTTCTCGTAGACGACGTCCTCGGCGAGCGCGGCGTCGGCGGCGTCGAAATCCTTGTCGCGCAGGGCGTAGAGAAAGCGCTCGACGACGGCCGCCGGGTCGGTGGTCACTGGACGGGCGGGCAGCTGATCGGTCATGCCCGCCAGCCTAGGAGCATTGCGTGTGGCAGGGTAGGCCGGTGCGTGTGGCCGTGGTCGCCGGGCCTGATCCGGGGCACTCGTTCCCGGCCATCGCGTTGTGCCTGAAGTTCCTGGCCGCCGGTGATCAGCCGACGTTGCTGACCGGCGTGCAGTGGCTGGACACCGCGCGCGCCGCGGGTGTCGACGCGATCGAGCTTTTGGGCCTAGACCCCACCGAGCTCGACGACGACCGTGACGCCGGCGCGAAGATCCACCAGCGGGCGGCGCGGATGGCGGTGCTCAATGCGCCTGCGCTGGCGGCCCTGGAGCTCGACGTGATCGTGTCCGACGTGATCACCGCCTGCGGAGCGCTGGCCGCCGAGATGGTCGGCGTGCCGTGGATCGAGTTGTCTCCCCATCCGTTATATATGCCGTCAAAAGGCTTGCCGCCCATCGGAAGTGGGCTCGCGCCCGGTGTCGGAATCCGCGGCCGCGTGCGAGACGCCGTGATGCGCCGCCTGACGGCGCGCTCGCTGCGGGAGGGGCAGCGGCAACGCGCGGCGGCGCGGGTGGCCGTGGGCCTGCCGGCGAAGGGTGTCGATCCGCTGCGGCGGCTGATCGCGACCCTGCCGGCGTTGGAGGTGCCTCGGCCGGACTGGCCGGCCGAGGCCGTGGTGGTGGGGCCGCTGCACTTCGAGCCCACCGACGCCGAGTTGTCGCTGCCGCCCGGCGACGGGCCCGTCGTCGTGGTGGCGCCGTCGACGGCGCAGACCGGTGCGCTGGGCTTGGCGCAGGTAGCGCTGGACTGCTTGATTCCGGGCACGACGCTGCCGGACGGGGCGCGGGTGGTGGTGTCGCGGCTCGCCGGTGAGGATCTGCCGGCGCCGCCGTGGGCGGTCGTCGGGTTGGGGCGTCAGGACCGGCTGCTGTCGCGTGCCGACGTCGTCGTGTGCGGCGGCGGGCACGGGATGGTGAGCAAGACCCTGCTGGCCGGCGTGCCGCTGGTGGTGGTGCCCGGGGGCGGAGACCAGTGGGAGATCGCGAATCGCGTTGTGCGACAAGGAAGTGCGCGGCTGGTTCGGCCGCTGACCGCCGAGGCGCTGGCATCGTCGGTCGGGGAGGTGCTGGCGTCACCCGGTTACGGTGCGGCCGCGCGGCAGGCGGCCGCGAGCGTCGCCGACGTGGCAGATCCGGTACGGGTGTGCCGCGACGCGGTGGCGTAATTTGGGCTGCGATGCGGCTGACGGAATTCCACGAACTGGTCACTAAACAGTTCGGTGCCGCGTATGGGGCGTCGGTGCTTGTCGACCATGTGCTGACCAGTCTGGGAGGACGCACAGCGGCGCAGGCGATCGAGGACGGTGTCGATCCGCGTGACGTCTGGCGGGCGCTGTGCGCCGACTTCGACGTGCCTCGCGACCAATGGTGAGTGGCTCGGCGTGTCATCTTGAGTCGAACAGATGTTCGTCTACAGTGGTCGATGTGCGGCGGACGGGACTTGTCGGTGGTCTGCTCTAGCGTCGCGACCAACTGATCGAGACCTCGATCAACCGAACATCACTACGTGAGAGAGGCATCACTCATGACGCAGGCTCCTGACCGCGACAAGGCGCTGGAACTGGCGCTGGCCCAGATCGAGAAGGCCCATGGCAAAGGCTCGGTGATGCGCCTGGGGGACGAGGTGCGTCAACCCATCTCGGTGATCCCGACAGGCTCGATCGCGCTCGACGTGGCGCTGGGTATCGGAGGCCTGCCCAAAGGCCGGGTCATCGAGATCTACGGCCCCGAGTCCTCGGGTAAAACCACCGTCGCTCTGCACGCGGTGGCCAACGCCCAGGCGGAGGGCGGCATCGCGGCGTTCATCGACGCCGAGCACGCGCTGGACCCCGAATACGCCAAGAAGCTCGGTGTGGACACCGAGTCGCTGTTGGTGAGCCAGCCCGACACCGGCGAGCAGGCGCTGGAGATTGCCGACATGCTGATCCGCTCCGGCGCGCTGGACATCATCGTGATCGACTCGGTGGCGGCGCTGGTGCCGCGCGCGGAGATCGAAGGCGAAATGGGCGACAGCCACGTCGGTCTGCAGGCCCGGTTGATGAGCCAGGCGCTGCGGAAGATCACGGGCGCGCTGAGCAATTCGGGGACGACGGCGATCTTCATCAACCAGCTGCGGGAAAAGATCGGTGTGATGTTCGGGTGCGGTTCCTATGACACCCGCGTCCAGTTGGCCGACGGCACCACCGAGAAGATCGGCAAGATCGTCAACCAGAAGATGGACGTCGAGGTGTTGTCCTATGACCCGGACACCGACCGGATCGTGCCCCGCAAGATCGTGAACTGGTTCAACAATGGTCCCGCCGAGCGGTTCTTGCAGTTCACCGTCGAGAAGTCCGGCGGAAACGGCAAGTCGCAGTTCGCCCTGACGCCTAACCACCTCATCCGCACGCCGGCTGGTTGGACGGAGGCTGGTGACATCATCGCGGGCGATCGTGTGATGGCGAGCGAGCCGCATCTGCTCAGCGAGCAACAGTTCCAGGTGGTGCTCGGTTCGCTCATGGGAGACGGCAACCTTTCACCGAACCGGCGCAACCGCAACGGTGTGCGGTTCCGGTTGGGACATGGCGCCAAGCAAGTGGACTACCTGCAGTGGAAGACCGCCCTACTGGGCAATATCAAGCACACGATGAGAGTGAACGACAAAGGCGCTCGCTTCGTGGACTTCACTCCGTTGCCGGAACTAGCTGAATTGCAGCGTGCGGTCTATCTCGGAGACGGCAAGAAGTTCTTCTCCGAGGAGTACCTCAAGGCGCTCACCCCGCTGGCGTTGGCGATCTGGTACATGGACGACGGCTCTTTCACTGTGCGGTCGAAAGGAGTGCAGCAGCGCACCGCTGGGGGCAGTGGCCGCATCGAGATCTGCGTTGAGGCGATGAGCGAAGGTACCCGAATGAGATTGCGGGACTATCTTCGTGACACCCATGGCCTCGATGTCAGGCTCCGTCAGCTGGGCAGGGCTGGTAAGGCAGTGTTGGTGTTCTCCACGGAGGCCACAGCGAAATTCCAAGAGTTGGTGGCGCCTTACATCGCGCCGTCGATGGAGTACAAGTTGCTGCCTCGTTTCCGCGGACAGGGCACGGTGACGCCGCAGTTCGTCGAACCCTCGGAGCGGCTGGTACCTGCGCGCGTCCTCGACGTCCACGTCAAGCCGCGCACTCGGTCGATGAACCGCTTCGACATCGAGGTCGAAGGCTCGCACAACTACTTCGCCGACGGGGTGATGGTGCACAACAGCCCCGAAACAACCACGGGCGGAAAGGCATTGAAGTTCTACGCCTCAGTTCGCTTGGATGTCAGGCGAATTGAGACACTGAAAGACGGCACCGACGCGGTGGGCAACCGCACCCGCGTCAAGGTCGTCAAGAACAAAGTCAGCCCGCCGTTCAAACAGGCCGAGTTCGACATCCTGTATGGCAAGGGCATCAGTCGCGAAGGCTCGCTGATCGACATGGGGGTGGAGCAGGGCTTCATCCGCAAGTCCGGCTCGTGGTTCACCTACGAAGGCGAGCAGCTGGGCCAGGGCAAGGAGAACGCCCGCAACTTCTTGCTCCAAAACGTCGACGTGGCCAACGAGATCGAGAAGAAGATCAAGGAGAAGCTCGGCATTGGCGCCGTGATCACCGATGACGTACTGCCAGCCCCCGTCGACTTCTGAGAAGCGCGAGGAGCAGGCGCGGGCACTGTGTCTGCGCCTGCTCACCGCGCGGGCCCGCACCAGGGCAGAGCTGGCCGCACAGCTGAAGAAGCGTGGCTATCCCGACGACGTCAGCGCCAAGGTGCTGGATCGGTTGACTGATGTCGGTCTGGTTGACGACGCCGGGTTTGCCGAGCAGTGGGTGCAGTCACGCGGAGCCAGCGCGTCAAAAGGCAAGCGCGCGTTGGCCGCCGAGTTGCGGACCAAGGGTCTCGACAATGACGTCATCGAGGCGGCGCTGGGTCGGCTCGATGCGGCTAGTGAGCATGACAGGGCCGTCACGCTGGTCCGCACGAAGCTGCGCCGGGAGAACCTCGACGGCGACCAAGCCAAGGTCATGCGGCGGCTGGTCGGAATGCTGGCGCGGCGCGGCTACAGCGAAGCCCTGTGCTTCGACGTCGTCAAGACCGAGCTGGCGCTGGAGCTGGAGCGGCGACGGACGTAGACGCTGGGTGGGGCGTTTGGCGTGGCTGGCTCAGGGTAGCCAGCCGAGATGGAAAACCGCCTCGCATTGGTGACGGGCGCCTCGAGCGGGATCGGATACGAACTGGCCCGATGCTTCGCCAGAGATCGATACGACCTGGTCCTGGCCGCTGACGAGCCAGCCGTGGTCTCACGAGCCGACGAGCTTGCCGACGCTGGCGTGCGTGCCCGGCCGGTTCAGGTGGATCTTCGCCATCCCGAGGGAGTCGAACGTCTCTACCGCGCGGTCACCGAAGACGGGCGCCCGCTTGACGCGGCGGTGCTCAACGCCGGTATCGGTCGGGCCGGGCCTTTTCTCGAGGGGAGTCTGGAGGACGACCTCGCGATCGTCGCGCTGAACGTGCGCTCCACGGTCCATCTGGCCAAGCTGGTGATCAAAGACATGGCTGCTCGCCGAGCCGGCAGGGCGTTGTTCACCTCGTCGATCGTGGCGGGAATGCCCGGATGGGATCAGTCGATCTACAACGCGTCGAAATCGTTCGTCCAGTCGTTTGCCCTGGCTCTTCACGACGAGTTGCGCGGCACCGGAGTCAGCGTCACCGCGTTGATGCCTGGCCCTACCGCGACCCGCTTCTTCGCGCGCGCTGGTATGGCCGACACCTTGCTCGGCCGTATGCCCAAAGAAGACCCATGCCGAGTGGCCGAGCAGGGCTACGCCGCGATGATGCGCGGCGATCGGAAGGTCATTGGCGGGTCATGTATTTCGAAAGCTGTAGGCGTCACTAACTGGTTCTTGCCCGACTCGGTGAAGTCGGCTGCGAACCGGTTGATCCTCACCCGAACAGGAAGCCACTGAAAGGACGCGGAATGACATCGCCGAAAGAAGCCGACAGCCCACTGACCGCGACGCGGGACACGACGGCAACGCGTCAGCGGGTCTGGGAGGTGATCGCGGACGGCTGGACGTATTCGCAATGGGTGGTCGGCAACACCAGGATGCGGGCAGTCGATCCTCGCTGGCCCGCCCCGGGCAGCAAGATTCACCATACGATCGGCATTTGGCCGGTGGTGCTGAACGATGAGACCGAGGTCGAGTCGTGCAAACCGGAGGAAGAGATCGTTCTCCTCGCAAAGGGCAGGCCGTTCGGCGGGGCGCGAATAACGTTGCGGCTCTTCGATAATGAAGACGGATGTCGGATCGACATGGCTGAGGTCCCTGTCGGCGGTCCGCTCAGTTGGGTGCCGCGCCGACTGGCGCTGGCTGCGGCATGGCCCAGAAACAAGGAATGCCTGCGCAGGCTGGCTGCTCTGGCCGAACGCCGCAGTGAGCCTCAGTGAGCAGCCGAACGGCTGACGCGGTCGTCATCGGCGCCGGCCACAACGGGCTGGTGGCTGCCGCGATGCTTGCCGATGCCGGCTGGGATGTGCTCGTGCTCGAAGCACAACCCGCACCGGGCGGCGCGGTCAAAAGCGCCGAACTGTTCCCGGGATACATTAGCGACTTGTACAGCGCGTTCTACCCGCTGTCGGTGGTGTCGCCGGCGCTGCAGGCGCTGAACCTCGAAGAGCATGGGCTGCGCTGGACTCATGCCCCAGCCGTCGTCGGACATCCAAGCTCGGCTGATGACGAGGATGCGCCGCTGATCTACCGAGACCTGCACCGCACCGTGGCCGAACTCGACCGACGCCATCCTGGCGACGGGCAGCGGTGGGCCGAGTTGTTCGAGCAGTGGCAAGACATCAAGGACGGCCTGCTGGCAACTCTGTTTGCGCCGTTCCCCCCGATTCGCGGTGCAACTGCGCTCTTACGCAAGCTCGGCGCATCCGGCGCTCTCGATTTGGCCCACATGCTCATGCTGCCCGCCGGTGTGATGGCTGAGCAGCTCTTCGGCGGCGAGGCGGCCCGGCTTTTGCTGTTGGGAAACGCAATGCACGCCGATGTGCCGATCGACGCTCCCGGTAGCGGGGTGATGGGGTACCTGCTGATCATGATGGCCCAAGACGGTGGCTGGCCGGTACCCGTCGGCGGTGCCGGTCAGCTGGCGGCGGCGCTGGTCAACAGGGCTACCTCCGCCGGCGCGCAGATCCAGTGCGGCCGCGAGGTCGTCGGGATCGACGTGCGCGGCGGCCGCGCCGTCGGAGTGCGCGTCGCCGACGGCACGACCGTGCAGGTGCGCCGGGCCGTGATCGCTGACACGTCTGCGCCGCGGCTCTTGTGCGAACTGCTCCCTGCCGATGTGATCCCCGACGTGGTGTCTCGCGGTATGAGCCGATTCATTTGGGACACACCGGTTTTGAAGATCAACTATGCGTTGGACTCTGCGATCCCATGGCGGTCCAAGGCCTTGACCGAAGCGGGCACGGTACACCTCGGTGCCAACCATGACGGGCTGGTGCGGTGGATGGCCGACTTGAACACCGCCACCGTTCCACAGCGCCCGTTCATGTTGTTCGGGCAGATGACCACCGCCGATCACACCCGCTCACCAGCAGGCACTGAAAGTGCTTGGGCTTACACGCATTTGCCTCGCGGCGTATTCGACGACGCGTCCGCCGACCGACTGTCGCAGGCTGTCGACGAAGTGCTCGAAGAACACGCGCCCGGGTTCAGCGAGCACGTCGTCGGCAAAGTCACTCAGCGGCCTTCCGACCTCGAGGCCAGCGACGCCAACTTGCACGGCGGAGCGGTCAACGGTGGAACGTCTCAGCTGTACCAACAGTTGATCTTTCGGCCTGCCCCTGGATTCGGCCGAGCCGAGACACCGGTCGAAAACGTCTTTCTCGGCAGTGCGGGCGCTACCCCGGGCGGGGGAGTGCACGGTGTGTGCGGCCGCAATGCCGCTCGTGCGGCGCTGATGTCCGACGGTGCGCGCGGTTGGCCGCGACGACGGCTGAGCCGGGCGCTGCTGCGCCGAGTGTCGGGTTGATCCACGCCTCATCATGAAAAGCGTGGAACAACCTCACACTCGGCGCAGGGGCAAATCTCAATACCGGTCGATTCGCGGCGGCGGCGGCGCCTTGTAGCCGGACGGCCCCAGGTTCTTGTCGAACGCCGCCTGCCATGCGCCGCTGTCGATCATCTTCTGCAGCGCACCATTGATCTTCACCCGAAGATCATTGTTGTCCTTCGCCAGTCCGATTCCGTACAGTTCCAGCGAAAACGGCTGCCCCACAAGCTTCATCGTGCCGGGATCCTGTGCGGCGTAGCCGGCCAGGATCACCGCGTCCGTGGTCACCGCCTCTACCATGCCGTCCTTCAACGCCTGCACGCACGCCGAGTACGTGTCATACAACCGCAACTGCACATCCGGATACTTCTGCTTGATCCGCTGCGCCGATGTGGAATCCGGCACCGAGCACACTATCCGGTTGCCAGTCAACGACTCTGGGCCGACGATGTAGTTGTTGTCCGCACGCACCAACAGGCTTTGCCCCGACTGGAAATAGGGTCCGGCGAAGCCGATCTTCTGCTTACGCTCTGGCGTGATCGAATACGTGCCCACGACGTAGTCGACCTCGCCCTGCTCGATCAGCTGTTCGCGGTCTGCCGGCCGCGCCTCCTTCCACTCGATCCGGTCATCCTGGTATCCGAGCTGCCCGGCCACATATCTCGCCACATCCACGTCGAAACCGCTCATCGAGCCGTCCGGCTTTCTCAGCGACAAACCCGGTTGGTCGTACTTCACGCCGATGGTGATCTTGTCTGCACTCGGCTGCCTCACCACGAGGATCACCACGGTGGCGATGACCGCGAGCACGAGGGCGCCAAGTATCAGCAGGCGGCGGCGGCTGAGCAGCTTGTCTCCCAAGAACTTCCCCCTGCAGCTCTACGCTCCAGCCGTGTCCATTTCGGCCGTTCGTGTGACTGGCGCCGTCGCCGCAGCGGTACGGCTACGACGACGCAGCCTAGCCTCCAGCCGGCCGGCAAGCCATGACAACGTCACGTTCGCCATGATCATCAGGACAGCGATCACCACCAGAGCGGGCACATAGTTGCTGTACTGCGCACCGATCAAGGTGCCCTGGCGGACCATCTCCAGAAATGTGATCTGGTAGCCGATGGCCGTGTCCTTGAGCACCACCACCAATTGCGAAACCAGCGCGGGCAGCATCGCCGTGATCGCCTGCGGCAGCAGGATCAACCGCATCGTCTGGCTGGGACGTAGACCGAGCGCCAACGCGGCCTCGGACTGGCCCCGGGGCAGCGCATTGACCCCGGCGCGCACGATCTCGGCGATCACCGCGCCGTTGTACAACGTCAACCCTGTCACCACACCGGCCAACGCCAACTGCTTGGACGGGAATACGTCGTACAGCGCATACAGGAAGTACGCGAAGATCATCATGATCAGTACCGGCACCGCGCGGAAGAACTCGACGACCGTGCCGGACATCCACCGGATCGCCCGCGATGTCGACAACCGGCCCACTCCCAGCACCACGCCCAACGCAAACGCGAGCACGATGGATATCGCCGCCGCTGTCAACGTGCCTTGGACGCCGGGCAGGATGTAGGTCTGCCACAGATTCGACGTCGTGAAAGGTCGCCACTTCTGGGCGCTCAGTTGATCTTTCGCGTCGAGCCGGGCTATCACCACCCACATCGCTGCTGCCAGCGCCACCACGATGACCACGGAGACGATCCGGTTGCGTGCCACCGCGCGAGGCCCTGGCACGTCGTAGAGCACTGTCGATTCGCTCACCTCGCTACCGCCAACCGTCGTCCGAGATACGTGAAGACCACACCCAGCGGCAATGTCAACACCACGAAGCCGGCTGCGAAGATCGCGCCGACGGCAAGCAGTGCGGCGGTGTTCTCGATCATGTCTTTCATCAGCAGCGCCGCCTCGGCTACACCGATCGCCGAGGCGATCGTGGTGTTCTTGATGAGCGCGATGAGGACCGACCCCAGCGGCGCGATCACCGCCCGAAAGGCCTGCGGCAGCAGGACTATTCGCAAGTTCTGACTGAACGTCAGCCCCAGCGAACGCGCCGCCTCGGCCTGTCCGAGCGGTACGGTGTTCACCCCGGCGCGGACCGACTCGCACACGAAGGCGGCGGTGTAGATCGCCAACCCCAGCACGGCCAGCCGAAAGTTACTGTCTTCGATAAAGGTTGGCGACTTCCCCGAGGCGAGTGTGATTCCGAGGGTTTGTGCCAAACCGAACGAGCAGAACAACAGAATCAACGTCAGCGGCGTGTTGCGCAGGATGGTGACGTACGCCGCGCCCAGCCACCGCAGTATCGGCACCGGCGAAAGGCGCATCGCGGCAAGCATTGTGCCGAGCACCAGCGCACCAATCGCCGAGTAGAGAGCGAGTTTGATCGTGGTCCAGAAGGCGTCGATGATCTGGCTGCGATACTGCGACAAGACCTGCGAGCCGGCCTCGGCCGCCGGGCGCGCCACATATCGGTCGATCTTCGGCGGCGGAGGAGGCGTATAGCCCGACGCGCCGAGATTCTCCTCGAAGAACTTCTGCCACTGCCCGGTGTCGATCATCTTCTGCAGCGCATCATTGATCTGCGTACGCAGTTCGTCGTTGTCCTTGGCCACCCCGATGCCGTAGAGCTCCGTCGAGAACGGTTTCCCGGTCAGCTTGAGCACGCCGGGATTCTGCTGCACGTAGCCGGCGAGGATGACCCCGTCGGTGGTGACGGCGTCGACGGCCCGGTTCTTGAGCGCCTCCACGCACAGCGAGTAGGTGTCATAGCGCTGCAGCTGCACGCCCGGATACTTGTCCTTGATCCGTTGCGCCGGTGTGGAACCGGCTACCGAACACAGCCTCTTGTTGTTCTGGAGCGACTCCGGGCCGACGATGTCCGTCTCGTCCGACCGCACCAGCAGGCTTTGACCGGTCTGGAAGTACGGGCCCGCGAACGCGACCTTCTTCTTGCGCGCATCGGTGATCGAATAGGTGCCGACGATGTAGTCGACTTGGCCGTTCTGGATCAAGGTCTCCCGCTGGCCCGACGGCGCTTCTTTCCATTCGATCTCATTCGGCTTGTAGCCCAAGTGTTCTGCGACGTACCTGGCTACGTCGATGTCGAATCCGCTCAGCGAACCGTCGGGTTTGCGCAGACTCAGACCCGGCTGGTCGAACTTCACACCGACGGTCACCTTGTGGCCACCGGTGCCGCAACCGGACATCATGAGCGTCGACATCAGCATCGCAACAAGCGCGGCCAGCTGAAGCGGTCGTCGACGCATGCGGCGTTCCAATGTCAGTGCTCGAGGATCTTGCCGAGGAAGTCCTTGGCACGGTCGCTCTCGGGAGATTCGAAGAACTGCGCCGGTTCTGCCGCTTCCACGATCGCACCGTCGGCCATGAACACGACCCGGTTGGCAGCGCGCCTCGCGAATCCCATCTCGTGGGTCACCACCACCATCGTCATGCCGTCAGAGGCCAGATCGGTCATGACGCCCAGCACTTCGGCGATCATCTCGGGGTCGAGCGCGCTCGTCGGTTCGTCGAACAGCATCACCTTCGGATGCATGGCCAATGATCGGGCGATCGCCGCCCGCTGCTGCTGGCCGCCGGACAGCTGCGCCGGGTACTTGTCGGCCTGGTTGGCGATGCCGACACGATCCAGCAGCTCCAACGCCTCCTTGCGGGCCTGGTCGCGTTTGACCTTGCGGACCTTGACCGGGGCGAGCATGACGTTGTCGATGATCGTCTTGTGGGCGAACAAGTTGAAGGACTGGAACACCATGCCGACATCGGACCGCAGCCGCGCCAGCGCCCGGCCCTCAGCAGGCACCGGGACGCCGTCCACGGTGATCGTGCCGGAGTCGATGGGTTCCAGCCGGTTGATGGTGCGGCACAGCGTCGACTTGCCCGATCCCGACGGGCCCAGGATCACCACCACCTCGCCCCGCTGCACGTCGAGGTCGATGTCTTTGAGCACGTGCAGGTCGCCGAAATGCTTGTTGACGCCGCGCAGCGAAACCATCGGTGTCGCGCCCTCAGCCATGGGGCTGACCATACCCAGCGGATGCTCAGCTTGACCCGGTGACCAGAATTGCGATTTGAGGCCCTCCGTACCATTGGGCACGTGACTCAGACGGTGGCGACGTCATCGCAGGCGGCCCGGACCTACCAGGTCCGCACCTATGGCTGCCAGATGAACGTCCACGACTCCGAGCGCCTGGCCGGGCTGCTGGAGTCGGCCGGATATGTCAAAGCCGACGACGGCGCCGACGCCGACGTGGTGGTGTTCAACACGTGCGCGGTGCGCGAGAACGCCGACAACAAGCTGTACGGAAACCTCAGCCACCTGGCCCCGCGCAAGCACCGCGACCCCGGAATGCAGATCGCGGTGGGCGGCTGCCTGGCGCAGAAGGATCGCGACGCGGTGCTGAGCCGGGCCCCGTGGGTGGACGTGGTCTTCGGCACCCACAACATCGGTTCACTGCCAGTGCTGCTGGAACGCGCCCGGCACAACAGCACCGCGCAGGTGGAGATCGCCGAGGCGCTCCAGGAATTTCCGTCGAACCTGCCTGCGGCGCGCGAATCCGCCTATGCCGCCTGGGTTTCCATCTCGGTAGGCTGCAACAACACCTGCACGTTCTGCATCGTGCCTGCGTTGCGCGGCAAGGAAGTCGACCGCAGCCCCGACGACATCCTCGCCGAGGTTCGCTCGCTGGTGGACCAAGGCGTGCTCGAAATCACGCTGCTGGGCCAGAACGTCAACGCCTACGGCGTGTCGTTCGCGGACCCACGGCTGGCGCGCGAACGCGGCGCGTTTGCGTCGCTGCTGCGCGCCTGCGGCGACGTCGACGGGCTCGAGCGGGTCCGCTTCACGTCACCGCATCCGGCCGAATTCACCGACGACGTGATCGAGGCGATGGCCGAGACGCCGAACGTCTGCCCCGCCCTGCACATGCCGCTGCAGTCCGGCTCCGACCGCGTACTGAAGGCGATGCGCAGGTCCTACCGCGCCGAGCGTTACCTCGGGATCATCGACCGTGTGCGCGCCGCAATGCCGCACGCCGCGATCACCACGGACCTGATCGTCGGGTTTCCCGGTGAAACCGAAGATGACTTCGCAGCCACGCTCGAGGTGGTCGAGCGCGCCAGGTTCGCCAGCGCGTTCACCTTCCAGTACTCCAAGCGGCCGGGCACTCCGGCTGCGGACATGCCCGGTCAAGTGCCCAAAGATGTTGTGGCAGAACGGTATCAGCGGCTGATAGCGCTGCAGGAACGGATCTCGCTGGAGGAGAACCGCGCCCAGGTCGGCGCGACGGTGGAACTTCTGGTGGCTGCGGGGGAGGGCCGCAAAGACGACCGCACGTCGCGGATGAGTGGTCGGGCTCGCGACGGCCGGTTGGTGCACTTTGCGCCCGACGGCGACATCCGCCCAGGCGACGTCGTCACCACCGTCGTCACCGGTGCGGCGCCGCACCACCTCATCGCCGACGGGCCCGTCCTCACCCACCGCCGCACCCGCGCCGGTGACGCGCACGAGGCCGGGCGGCGCCCGCGCACCGTCGGGTTGGGGCTGCCGCGCATCGGGGTGTCACGGTGAGCAACAACGACTTCGAGGCGTTCAAGAAGGACATCGACGCCGCAGAGCGACGGGTGGCCGGCGAAATCGAGCCCGGCGCGCGGGCTTTGGTGGTCGCGATCCTGGTCTTCGTCTTGCTGTTGTCGTTCGTGCTGCCGCATACCGGCCACGCTCGCGGCTTCGACGCGCTGCTCGGTGGTCCCCGCGCGGCGGAGGCCGCAATCGCGCTGCCGCAGCGGGTGTTCAGCTGGCTGGCGTTGGTGTTCTCTGTCGGGTTCTCGATGCTCGCGCTGCTGACCCGCCGCTGGGCGCTGGCCTGGCTTGCGCTCGCCGGCTCAGCGGTGGCCAGCGCGGCCGGCATGCTGGCGGTGTGGTCGCGGCAGACGGCCGGCGCGGGCCATCCAGGTCCGGGCGTGGGGCTGATCATCGCCTGGATCGCGGTGATTCTGCTGACGTTCCACTGGGCACGGGTGGTGTGGACCCGCACCGCGGTACACATCGCGGCCGAGGAGGCACGCCGCCGGGCGGCCGCCGAACGCCAGTCCAAGGACCTTCTGCAAACCCTCGACGACGACGAGGACGACTCCGAAAAGTAGCGGCGCCTAGCGGCTGCGTCTGCCCAGCGCCCCCTCGGCGGTCTCCGCCCACTCACGCCACTGCCGCGCGTTCGCGCGTGCCTCCTCGGCCTCGGCGGTGCGGCCGGCCGCCTCCGCCTTCTGCGCTTGCTGTTCGAATTGCTCTGCGCGAGCACGGAATTGCTCCGCGCGAGCCTGCGCCTGCGGATCGATGGAGTCCGGCGCCGAGGCCTCGCGAACCCGCTTCTCCACCGCGCGCAGCCGGCGTTCGAGTTCGGCCGCGCGATCGCGGGGCACCTTGCCGATCGCGTCCCATTTCTCGGCGATCGAGCGCAACTCGGCCCGGGCGGCAGCGATATCGGTGGTGTCGAGTTTCTCGGCCCGCGCCAGCAGTTGCTCCTTCGCGGCAGCATTCGCCCGCAACTCGGCGTCACGTTCGGCGCTCACGGCGTTGCGGGCGGAGAAGAACTTGTCCTGCGCCGCTTTGAACCGCTTCCACAGCGCGTCGTCGACCTCTTTGGCCGCCCGGCCCGCGGCCTTCCACTCGGCGAGCAGCTGACGGAACGCCGCGGCCGTCGCATTCCAGTCGGTGGAATCGGCCAGTTCCTCGGCGCGCTCGCACAGCCGCTCCTTGGCTTGCCGCGCACTGGCGCGCTCCCGGTCCAGCTCGGCGAAATGCGAGCCGCGCCTGCGGTTGAACGTCTCCCGCGCCGCCGAATAGCGCTTCCACAGCGCGTCGTCGGTCTTGCGGTCGACGCCGGTGATGGTCCGCCACTCCTCGAGGATGGCCCGCAGCCGATCGCCGGCCGCCTTCCACTGCACCGAATTCGCCGCCAGTTCTTCGGCCTCCGCGACCAGCGCCTCTTTGCGGGCGATCTGCTCGGCGCGGTGCTCGTCGCGCCGCGCTTTCTCGGCCTGCGCAGCTTCGTCGGCGCGCTCGCGGATCGTCCGCAGCCGCGCGGCCAGCGCGTCGACGTCACCCAACACCGCCGCCGTCGCCAGCCCTTCTTCGAGGCTGGCCGCCGACGACCGGATCTTGCGGGCGTCGCTGGTGCCTGAGGCCAGCCGCCGCTCCAGTAGTTCGATCTCCGTCTTGAGGTCGTCGTAGCGGCGCCCGAAATGGGCGTAGGCCGCCTCCGGATCACCGGCCTGCCAAGCCCCGATCACCCGCTCACCCGCGGAGGTGATCAGCCAGACGGTGCCGTCGGGATCCACCCGCCCGAACCGATGCGGATCGCTGCCGGCCGACGCACCCGGCCGAGCGGCCGGACGGACCGGCCCCGGTCGTGGAACCGGCCTCGGTACAGCGGAAGGCCGGGAGTCCTGCGCCTCCGGGTGGGCGGCATCGCTTTCCGTCATCTCGTACACCTCTCGCGGGTCGCAGCCCGCACACCTGCCGCGCAGCGCGGCGCCTGGTAGCTATCGTCGAAACCGCGAACGCCTCGACCTCCGCTATTCAAGCAGGTCGATGTGGTGTGCGCCCCCACGTTCCGCTACCTGCAAAGGAGCGCTGATGGCCAAGGCCGACATCGCCGCCCTGCTCGCGCTGGGCGCGGCCCTGTTCATCGCGATCGGCGACGTCATCCACCAGCGCTCGGCGCACCAAATCACCGACGAGCCGGTCGGCCACGTCGAGCTGTTCGCCCGCCTGCTGCGCGACCGGCAGTGGTGGGCCGGCAGTCTGGTGGCCGCCGCAGGCTTCGGGTTTCAAGCCGCCGCACTGGCTTTCGGCTCGGTGCTGCTGGTGCAGGCGCTGATCGTGAGCTCGCTGCTGTTCGCTCTGCCGATGAGTGCCAAACTCGCCAGTCACCAGGTCACCCGCTGGGAATGGCTCTGGGCGGTGATCCTCGCGGGCAGCGTCGCAGTGATCGTCACCGTCGGCAATCCGCAGGCCGGGCAGTCGCGGGCATCGCTGGAAACCTGGTCGGTGGTCGCGGCGGTCCTCGGGCCTGCGCTGCTGCTGTGTGTGATCGGCGCACGGATCTGGTCCGGCTCGGTGGCCGCGGTGCTGCTGGCGCTGGTGTCCGGATCGCTGTGGGGTGTGTTCGCCGTGCTCACCAAGGGCGTCGTCGACCAACTCGACGACGGCATTCTGCCGCTGCTGCGCAGTCCCGAGCTCTACGCATGGGTGGTGGTCGCCCTCGCCGGAACAGCGTGGCAGCAGTCGGCCTTCCGGGCGGGAACCATGACCGCGTCGCTGCCCGCGATGACCGTGGTAGAGCCCGTCGTCGCCTCCGTGCTCGGCATCGTCGTGCTCGGCGAAACGCTCGAGACCAACGACATCGGGTGGTTCGCTCTGGCGGTGGCCGTCGTGGCGATGGTCGCTGCGATCGTCGCGCTCGCTCGCGGCGAAGCGCTGGCCTCTGATTCGGCGGACCACGCCGCCGTCGCGCAGCGCATACCGTGAAGCCGTGCTGAGCGCCGTCGCGATCGTCCCGTCGGCACCTGTGCTGGTGCCGCAGCTAGCCGGTGCGGCGGCCGCCGAGCTCGTCGACCTGCGCCGTGCGGTGTTCGCAGCGGCCGGCGCGCTGCCACCGCGCTGGCTGGCCGTCGGCGTGGGTCCGGCCGATCAAGTGATCGGACCGCATGAAGCCGGCACCTTCGCCGGGTACGGCGTCGACGTGCGTGTCGGGCTGTCGCCCACTGCCGCCGACGTCGGGCAGCTGCCGTTGGCCGCGTTGATGACGGCCTGGGCGCGCGGCGAGTCGAGCCCCGACGCGCACGCCGAGGTGCGGGTGTTCAACGCCGGCCACACCGCCGACGACGCCCTGCGCCGCGGGCGGGAACTGCGCGACGTCGTCGACCGGGGCGCCGAGCCGGTGGGCGTGCTCGTCGTCGCCGACGGCGCCAACACCCTGACCGAACGAGCCCCCGGCGGCTACGACCCCGCCTCTGTCGAGGTGCAAAGGGCGCTCGACGACGCCCTCGCGGCGGGCGACGTCGGGGCGTTGGCCCAGGTGCCGCCGTCGATTCCCGGCCGGGTGGCCTGGCAGGTGCTGGCCGGTTTGGCCGGCGACCGCCCGCGATCGGCCAAGGAGCTGTACCGGGGCGCGCCGTTCGGAGTGGGCTACTTCGTAGGCGTGTGGGTGCCATGAGCCGGCCGATCGCGATCATCGGCCCGACTGGCACCGGCAAGTCGCAGCTGGCGCTCGACGTCGCAGAGGCTGTGGGTGGCGAGATCGTCAATGCCGACGCGATGCAGCTCTACCGCGGCATGGACATCGGCACCGCGAAGCTGGCGCCTCAGCAGCGCCGCGGCATCCCGCACCACCAGCTCGACGTCCTCGACGTCACCCAAACCGCGACCGTCGCCAACTACCAGCGCGGCGCAGCCGCCGACGTCGAGGCGATCCTGGCCCGCGGCGGGGTGCCCGTGATCGTCGGCGGATCGATGCTCTACGTGCAGTCGCTGCTGGACGACTGGGCCTTCCCCGCCACCGACCCTGTGGTCCGCGGTCGCTGGGAGCAGCGGCTGGCGGAGATTGGCGTCGAGCGGCTGCATCGCGAACTGGCGCAGGTCGACCCGGCCGCAGCGGCGTCGATCCTGCCGTCCGACGGGCGGCGGATCGTGCGGGCGCTGGAAGTGGTGGAACTGACCGGGCGGCCGTTCGCGGCGTCGGCGCCGACCATCGGAACTCCGCGCTGGAACACCGTGATCATCGGGTTGGATTGGGACACAGCCGAACTCGATGAGCGTCTAGCCAAGCGCACCGAGCAGATGTTCGCCGACGGGCTGGTCGACGAGGTCGTCACGCTGCTAGGCAGGGGTCTGCGGGACGGCGTGACGGCGTCACGGGCGCTCGGCTATGCGCAGGTGATCGCCGAGCTCGGCCGCGGGGGCGACGGCAGCGCCGCGCGTGAACCGACGTTCGTCGCCACCCGCCGCTATGTGCGCCGCCAGCGCTCGTGGTTCCGCCGCGACCACCGCATCCAGTGGCTCGACGGCGCCGATCCGGGCAATGCAGAGGCCGTGGTGCGGGCATGGCGGCACGTATCCTGGGCAGGTGATGCGTCCCGACGACTGTGATGCCGGCGCAGCCGGGATCGTGGGGCTACCACCCGCGTACGGGGGAGGGCGGCGCACATGATCTTCGCCAAGGGCCACGGCACCCAGAACGACTTCGTGCTGTTGCCCGACATCGAGGCAAAGCTGCCACTGACTCCGGATCTGGTGGTCGCCTTGTGCGACCGTCGCCGCGGGCTCGGTGCCGACGGGGTGCTGCGGGTGACCACCGCCGGCGCCGCGGCGGCTTGCGGAGCAATTCCGCGGGTGCCCGAAGGCGTGCAGCCGCAGGACTGGTTCATGGACTACCGCAATGCGGACGGGTCGGTTGCCGAAATGTGCGGCAACGGCGTGCGCGTGTTCGCCCATTACCTGCGCGCCAGCGGGCTGGAGGCGCGCGACGAGTTCGTCGTCGGCTCGCTGGCGGGTCCGCGGCCAGTGCAGGTACACCGCGTCGACCACACCTTCGCCGACGTCACCGTCGAAATGGGCAAAGCCAACCAGCTTGGCACCGGCGAGGCGGTCATCGGCGGCCGTCGCCTCAGCGGGCTGGCCGTCGACGTCGGCAATCCGCATCTGGCGTGCGTCGATGCGGAATTGACCGACGACGAGCTACGCGCCTTGGACGTTGCGGCGCCGGTAGTGTTCGACCGCAATCAATTTCCCGACGGCGTGAACGTCGAGGTGCTGACGGCGCCGGTCGGCGGTGCGGTGTCGATGCGGGTGCATGAACGGGGAGTCGGCGAGACCCGTTCGTGCGGAACCGGAACCGTCGCCGCCGCGGTGGCGGCACTGGCGCACGACGGCGCGTCCACGGGCTCACTGACGGTTCGTGTCCCGGGCGGCGAGGTGCTCGTCACCGTGACCGCGGCGACCAGCTACCTGCGCGGTCCGTCGGTACTGGTCGCCGGCGGGGAAATCTCGGAGGAATGGTGGCAGGCGCAGCGGTGTTAAATCAGGTGCGCGCCGCAGATCCGGCGGGCACCATGTCTTATTGCTTATGACTGATCCAGAATTTCCTGTAGACGACACACCCAGCATCGGCGAACTGGCCCTCGAAGACCGGTCCGCCCTGCGCCGCGTGTCCGGGCTGTCGACCGAACTTGCCGACGTCTCCGAGGTCGAGTACCGCCAGCTGCGGCTTGAACGCGTGGTGCTGGTCGGCGTGTGGACCGAAGGCAGTGCGGCCGACGCCCAGGCCAGCCTGGCCGAGTTGGCGGCGCTGGCTGAAACGGCGGGCTCGCAGGTGCTCGAGGGCGTGATCCAGCGCCGCGACAAGCCCGACGCGTCGACCTACATCGGCTCCGGCAAGGCCAACGAGCTGCGCGAGATCGTGCTCGCCACCGGCGCCGACACCGTGATTTGCGATGGCGAGCTGAGTCCGGCACAGCTGACGGCGCTGGAGAAAGCCGTGAAGGTGAAGGTGATCGACCGCACCGCGCTGATCCTCGACATCTTCGCGCAGCACGCCACCAGCCGGGAGGGTAAGGCGCAGGTGTCGCTGGCGCAGATGGAATACATGCTGCCGCGTCTGCGCGGCTGGGGCGAGTCGATGTCACGTCAGGCCGGCGGCCGCGCAGGCGGCAGTACCGGCGGTGTGGGTCTGCGTGGCCCCGGTGAAACGAAGATCGAAACAGACCGCCGCCGGATCCGTGAGCGAATGGCCAGGCTGCGCCGCGAGATCAAAGGCATGAAGCAGGCCCGCGACACCCAGCGCGGCCGACGGTTGCGCAGCGACGTGCCGTCGATCGCGATCGTCGGGTACACCAACGCGGGCAAGTCGAGTGTGCTCAACGCACTCACCGGCGCCGGCGTGCTGGTCCAGGACGCCTTGTTCGCCACCCTCGAACCGACCACGCGCCGAGGAGAATTCGACGACGGGCGGCCGTTCGTCATCACAGACACCGTCGGGTTCGTCAGGCATCTGCCCACGCAGCTGGTCGAGGCGTTCCGCTCGACTCTGGAAGAGGTCGTCGACGCGGACCTGTTGGTGCATGTGGTCGACGGGTCGGACGCCAATCCGCTGGCACAGATCAACGCGGTGCGCGCGGTGATCCGCGAGGTGATGATCGAACACGACGCCCATGCCGCACCGGAACTGTTGGTAGTGAACAAGATTGATGCCGCCGGTGATCTCATGCTCGCCAAGTTGCGACGCGCGCTGCCCGGCGCGGTGTTCGTCTCCGCTCGAACCGGCGAGGGGCTGGACCACCTGCGGGCCCGGATGGCCGAGCTCGCCGTACCCACCGACACCGCGATCGACGTCGTGATTCCTTATCACCGCGGCGATTTGGTGGCCCGCGTCCATGCCGACGGCCGCGTGCAGGAGTCCGAACACAACGCCGACGGCACCCGGATCAAAGCGCGGGTTCCGGTGGCCTTGGCGGCGAGCCTGCGCGAATTCGTGTCGAGCTAGCGTCGGCGCCTATGCGATTTCGTACACGTCGGCTGCGCCTGCGGCCATAATGCGTTGCGCCAGTTCGGCTTTCAACACGTCCAGCCGTGCCTCCTGCGCCTCTGTGCGAGCGTCGTTCTGGGCCAGGTCGATGAATTCTTCAGTGACGAAGCCGTCGCGCAGCACCAGCGTCACTGAACGGTCGCCGATGCGGACTTCGAAGACAAAACTCTCCCGCAGCCGTCCGAGGTCGCGACGTGACAACGCGGGATCCACGACGTAGCGACCGTCGCTGACTGCCCGCGTCACCGCCTCGATCCCGTCGCGTGCCCCCGGCCCGCGGAACGCGGTGCG
This sequence comes from Mycobacterium sp. NGS19, assembly GCF_059813155.1. Lineage (NCBI taxonomy): Bacteria > Bacillati > Actinomycetota > Actinomycetes > Mycobacteriales > Mycobacteriaceae > Mycobacterium > Mycobacterium sp. NGS19. Next base: position 59,416 of record NZ_JCALEB010000003.1, on the reverse strand, counting down.
CACCACCACCTCGCGGCGCGGCGGCGGCGCGTCGGGCGAGAGCACCTCGAACGCGCGCTGCAGAACTTTGAATGCGTTGGCCACACCGCCGGGGGAGCCGGGGCCGTGGTAGCGCATCAGGTCGTCGAACGCGAACTCGAGGATCCGCCCACGCTCCTGGACGCGGATGATCTCGGCCACGGCCTCACTGTAGGCCGCGTGGCCGGGGCCAAACCAACCATCCGGTTGGTATATCTTTGGGCGCAGGTTCCCGATACCGGAGGTCACCCCGTGGGCAATGTCGTCAGATACCAGCGCACCCTTTTCGAGCCCGAGCACGAGCTGTTCCGCGAGTCGTATCGCTCCTTCTTGGAACGCCACGTCGCGCCGTACCACGAGCAGTGGGAGAAGGACAAGATCGTCGACCGCGGCGTCTGGCTGGAGGCCGGCAAGCAGGGCTTTCTGGGAATGGCGGTGCCCGAGGAATACGGCGGCGGCGGCAACGCCGACTTCCGGTACAACACGGTCATCACCGAGGAGACGACCAAGGGCCGCTACAGCGGAATCGGCTTCGGGCTGCACAACGACGTGGTGGCCCCGTATCTGCTGAGGCTGGCCAACGAAGAACAGAAGCAACGCTGGCTGCCGAAGTTCTGTACCGGCGAGCTGATCACCGCGATCGCGATGACCGAGCCGGGCACCGGCAGCGACCTGCAGGGCATCAAGACCCGCGCGGTCAAAGAAGGTGACCACTACATCCTCAACGGGGCAAAGACCTTCATCACCAACGGCATCAACTCCGACCTGGTGATCGTCGTCGCGCAGACCGATCCGGAGAAGGGTGCGCAGGGTTTCTCGCTGCTGGTCGTCGAGCGCGGGATGGAAGGCTTCGAGCGCGGCCGTCATCTGGACAAGATCGGGTTGGATGCCCAGGACACCGCCGAGTTGTCGTTCACCGACGTCAAGGTGCCCGCCGAGAACCTGCTCGGTGAGGAAGGCAAAGGCTTCATCTACTTGATGCAGAACCTGCCCCAGGAGCGGATCTCGATCGCGATCATGGCGGCCGCGGCGATGGAAGCCGTGCTCGAGTCGACTCTCCAATACACCAAGGAGCGCAAGGCTTTCGGCAAGCCGATCGGCAGTTTCCAGAACAGCCGCTTTCTGCTCGCCGAGCTGGCCACCGAAGCAACCGTCGTGCGGATCATGGTCGACGAGTTCATCCGGCTGCACCTCGACGAGAAGCTGACCGCCGACCAGGCCGCGATGGCCAAGTGGTACTCCACCGAGAAGCAGGTCCATCTGATCGACCGGTGCCTGCAGCTGCACGGCGGCTATGGCTACATGCGCGAGTACCCGATTGCGCGCGCGTATCTGGATGCCCGGGTGCAAACGATCTACGGCGGTACGACCGAGATCATGAAGGAGATCATCGGACGCTCGCTGGGCGTCTGAGCCGGCGAAACGTCAACTGGCGCAGTCCGTTCGGCGGTGAGCCCCGCGGGCTGCTCCGTGGTGCGGATCAGGGAACCGGGTACGGCCACACGCAGATGTAGATGTTGCCGTCGCAGCGGGTGAGCACTTCCTGACTCGGGGCGCCGACGAACGCGCCGCCCGGTCCCAGCTGCGGAATGCAGCCGTAGCCGTTGGGATTGGGCACCATGCCCCGCGGGCACATCGCGACATGGCTTTCGGCGCTGGGCGAGCCGACCGCGGGGACGACGAGCGCCGCTGCTCCCATCACCGCTGCTCCTATCGCCTGCACCGCCCGGGACGCTCGCATGAGTCCACCATGCACCCGAGGCGCGGTGTGCGGGTCAGATTTTGCGGATCACCGTGACCACACGGCCGAGAATGGCGGCATCGTTGCCGGGAATCGGATCGAACGCCGGGTTGTGCGGCATCAGCCAGACCTGGTTGCCGGTCCGCTTGAACGTCTTCACGGTGGCTTCTCCGTCGATCATCGCCGCGACGATGTCGCCGTTGTCGGCGGTGTTCTGCTGTCGCACCACCACCCAGTCACCGTCACAGATCGCGGCGTCGACCATCGACTCGCCCACGACCTTGAGCAGGAACAACGATCCCTCGCCCACCAATTCTCGCGGCAGCGGGAACACGTCTTCGACCGCCTCCTCGGCGAGGATGGGGCCGCCTGCGGCAATGCGTCCGAGCACGGGCACGAACGTCGGCTCCGGCAGCGCGTCCGAACCGGCGACGTCGGTCGTGACGGCCGTCGCCGCGTCGTCGGCCCCGCGGACATCGACGGCGCGGGGACGATTCGGGTCGCGGCGCAGATAGCCCTTGCGTTCCAGCGTGCGCAGCTGATGTGCCACCGACGACGTGGAAGTGAGGCCGACGGCGTCGCCGATCTCCCGGATGCTCGGCGGATATCCCCTGGTGGTGACCGATGCGCGGATCACCTCCAGGATGGTCCGCTGACGCTGGGTGAGACCGCTGCTGTCACTCATAAGTGCAAATCTAGCGGTCGTCACCGACATCTTCAAACATGTGTTCGAGGCGTGTCGCGTTCGTGATGCGTGGTCACGAGCGCCATGTCGTGGCGAGTGGGCTGTCGTATGCCTCTGGTACACATCGATCAAACGTTCGGATTCGAACGCATGATCGACTATATTCGAACAAAGGAGCGAACGGTGGCGACAGAAGGGGCGCTCATGACCGTGATCGACTGGGACGTACCGGCGCCGACGCTTAGGGCTCGCCGTCCCGCACCGAAGCGGCCGGGCGGTGCCGCCCTCACATATCGGCGCACAGGCGTGGCGATGTCGTATGCACCGCACCGGCCGCGACGCGTCAGCGCGACCGTGACCGTCATGCTGGCGGCGGTCGCGGCGTTGATCACGGTGTGGCTCATCGCGATCGCCCAAGCCCGCAGCGCCGACACGACGGGCACCGCCGCGCCGCAGCAGTTGGCGGTCGTACAGGTGCAGCCCGGCGAGAATCTGCAGCGGCTTGCGGCCAGAGTGGCGCCGGACGCGCCGGTGGCCGGGGTGATCGAGCGGATCCGGGAGCTCAATCACCTTGACTCTGCAGCGCTGGATGCCGGGCAGACGCTGATCGCCCCGCTCGGATGATGTCCCCGGCGACGTTGGCCCGCGTCCGCCGCCCGCGGGTAGTCTCGGAGGCGTTCGACTCGACCGAATGTCTTCGCGGCGAAGGAGCAGTCATGCACTGTCCGTTCTGCCGCCATCCCGATTCCCGGGTGGTCGACTCACGGGAAACCGATGAGGGCCAAGCGATCCGACGCAGACGCTCATGCCCAGAATGCGGGCGAAGGTTCACCACCGTCGAGACGGCCGTGCTGGCGGTGGTCAAGCGCAGTGGGGTCACCGAACCGTTCAGCCGCGAAAAGGTGATCCGCGGTGTGCGACGGGCATGTCAGGGCCGCCAGGTCGACGACGACGCGCTCAACCTGCTGGCGCAGCAAGTGGAAGACACCGTGCGGGCCACCGGTTCACCCGAGGTGCCCAGCCACGAGGTCGGCCTGGCCATCCTGGGTCCCCTGCGCGATCTGGACGAGGTGGCCTACTTGCGGTTCGCCTCGGTGTACCGGTCGTTCACCTCCGCCGACGACTTCGAGCGGGAGATCGAGGCGCTGCGGGCGCATCGCAAGGTCAGCGCGTCGAAGTAACCCCTTCAGTCGACGCGCACGGTGCCGTCGTCGACGACGCGGCCGCCCACCGTCACCCACCCCTCAGGGCTCCACCGGGTGGAGATGACGGACCCCTTGCCCTGGGTGATCGTGAGATCTCGGCTGAGAATGTCGGTGATGCGTACGGCCGCGGCGCCGGTCGCCTCGTCTTCGGCGACGCCGAGATCGGCCGCGAACATCCGCGACCGCAGGTGTCCGCGCGACTTGTCGAGCCAGGCCCAGATGTAGTGCGGGTCGTCGTCGGGGTAGTCGTCGGGATCCGCGTTGACGACGTCATCCGGCGAGGGCAGTTCGTGGAAGACAAACTCGGGCGCCCAGTCGGCGCGTGCGCGTACCGTCGTCAACTCGTCCTCGTAGCCGACGGCGACCACACCCGCTGGCACTTGCAACGTGCGGATCGCAAGCCCCTGTTGTTTGAGCCACCACGACAACCCCACCGTCGGGTGCCCGGCGAACGGCAACTCCGTCGCAGGAGTGAAGATGCGAGCGTGGGCGGTGGTTGCGCCCGGATCGGGCATGTCGACGAAAATTGTTTCGCTGTAGCCCAATTGAGCCGCGAGCCCTTGCCGGTCGCGCGGCGCGACGGTGCTCGCGTCGACGATGCCGAGCGGATTGCCGAAGTTTCCTTCCGCGTCGGTGAATACCCGCACCACGAACACGTCGGTACCCATGCGCCCGACTCTACTCAGCGGGAGCGCCGGATCAGGTTGCGCTGCGCTCGTCGGAACTCATCGCGTCGAGCACCGCGACGCGGGTGTCCATCGGACCCGAAATCGTCTGGTCGCTGACGCCGGCGCGTAACAGCGACCGCAGCCGATCCTGGTCGTATTCCGCGGGTTCCGTGGAATCGATGAACTGCTCGACGACCTCGACGAAGCGGTCCGGGTCGTCGTGGAACGGAAAATGGCCGGAGTTCTCGAAGACCTCCAGCCGTGAACCCGGCATCGCGGCGTGCGCCATCTGCGCATGAGCCACCGGGATCACCGAATCGTGCTCTCCCCAAATCAACTGCACCGGAACAGATTGCGTCAAATAACATCGGTCCAGCATGGTCACCACCTGGCCGCGCCAGTCCACCACCGCGCGCAGCGTCCGCGAAAACGCCGACGACGCCGTCGGCTCCGGCAATTCCGCGAGCACCCGCAGCACGTCGGGCAGGTCATGGCCGAACCGCGTCGGGGCCAGGCCCGGTGCCGCGGTGGCAGCGGCATTGAGCATGGCGCCCAACATGCGCCCGACGGTCTGCAACGCAGGCAACGCTCCCGGAAGCCGCAACAGCGCCAGCGCCTCGGTGCCCATCGGCAGCGACGCGAGGCGCAGCGCGAAGTGGACGTCCTTGGTCACCCCGCCCGTCCCGACGAGCACGATGCGTTCCACCAATTGCGGGTACTGGTAAGCGAATTGCATCGTGACGCCGCCGCCGAGCGAGTGCCCGATCACGGTCACCCGGTCGATGTCGAGCACGGCCAGCAGGTCGCGCATGCCGTTGGCGTACGCGGCAACCGAGTAGTCGGCCCGCGGTTTGTCCGACTTGCCGTGACCGAGCAGGTCCGGGGCGATCACCGTGAACCGTTGCGCGAGTTTTGTCTGCACGGCCTCCCAGGTCGACGAGTTGTCCCCGATGCCGTGGATCAGCAGGATCGCGGGCCCGTCACCGGCGACGCGAAACGCGCGGCGGTAGCCGTGAATCGTGCGGAACTCCAGCGTCGTTCGCACGTCGCGTACCGGCCGCAGATTCGTCGTCCGCGCAGTCATAGGGCCACCTCCGCTTCGGGCCGGCGGCCCGGGTCAGCTCACTTCTTGTCGTCGCCGTCTCGGAAACCGTCCGAGAAGTCACCTGTCTGCTGCGCCAGGAAGCGTTCGAACTCCCCGGCCAGTTCTTCGCCGCTGGGCAGCTCTTCGTCGCGCGCCAGCAGCGACCGGTTCTCCTGGGCCGCGACGAACGCGTCGTACTGACGCTCCAGCGCGGACACCACCTGCGCAACTTCGGGGCTGGAGTTCACCTGCTCGTCGACCTTCGCGCGGATCTCGGCAGCGGCCTCGGTGAGCGCCGCCAACGGGATCTGCAGCGATGCGACTTTGCTGACTTCGGCCAGCAGCGCCTCTGCCGCGGCGGGGTAATCGGTCTGCGCCAAGTAGTGCGGGACGTGCACGGTGAAGCCGACGACGTCGTGGCCGTGCTGGGCCATCCGGTATTCCAGCAGATTCGACGCGCTGCCAGGCACCTGCACCTCGCCGACCCAGGGCTGATGATGGGCGATCAGCTCCTTGTTGTTGGAGTGTGCCGTCATGGTCACCGGCCTGGTGTGCGGCACAGCCATCGGGATGGTGCCCAGACCGATCGTCTGCCGCACGCCCAGCCGCTCGGCCAGCAGTCGCACCGCGGTGACGAACCGCTCCCACTTCAGGTCGGGTTCCATGCCGGCCAGCAGCAGAAACGGTGTCCCGACGGTGTCGTGCAGCGCGTAGAGGCTCAGTTCCGGATCGTCGTATGCGGTGAAGTGGTCGGTCTTGAACGTCATCAGCGGTCGGCGCGAGCGGTAGTCCAGCAGCTCGTCGATCGCGAACGATGCCACCAGCTCGGTGTCGAGTGCCTGGCGCAGGTAGCGCGAAGACAGCCGGATCGCATGGCCTGCGTCCGAGAAACCTTCCAGTGCGTGAATCAACACCGGACCGCGGCCGTCGGGCGACGACAATTGCGGAGCCGGAAACTCGAGCTCGTACATTCCACTCTGGTCCGGCCGGTATTCATCGCGGTGCTCAGCCATTCTTCTCGCCTCCTTCCGCGGACCCGGTGACGTCTAGTGTCGCTGCCGATCGGCTGAGCCGCCACCGCAGGCCGCAATATCGCGAACGCGGGTACCCCTGTTTGCTCAACGCGACACTGGCATCGTTGCGTTCCAGGATGATCGACATGATGCGTGTGCGGCTGGCTCCCCTGCTGCTTCTGGCCGTCTGCCTGCTGAGCTGTACGCCGCGACATCAGCCCGGCGTCGCGGATGCGCCGCCGCCACCGACGTCGGCGACCGCCGCGCCCGTCGCTCCCGATCCGCTGGTGGGGGCGTTGTTCCTTGGGGCCTCAGACATGCACACCTGTACCGGATCGGTGCTGCATTCGGCCACCGGCGACCTGATCCTCACCGCCGCACACTGCGTGGCCTCGGGCTATCCGACGACATTCGCGCCCGGATTCGGCGGCCGGGCCGGCGCCGCCGGCACCTGGACCGTCGGAGCGATCTACCTCGACCCGCGATGGCTGGCCAGCAGGGATCCCGTCGCCGACTTCGCCGTGGCACGGGTCAGCCGTGACGACGGTCGCTCCATCGAATCGGTGGTCGGTGCAGGGCTGCGCCTGGGTGCAGCGCCGCCGCCCGCGGCCGTCGTCACCGTGACCGCCTACCCGATGGGCACCGGTGGTGCTCCCATCGGCTGCCGCGCCGCCACTGCGACGGCGCCCGGCGGGTTCCCGTCGCTGACATGCGCGGGCCTGATGGCCGGTACCAGCGGCGCGCCGTGGCGCATCGACGGCACGGTGGTCGGACTGGTGGGCGGCCCGCACGGCGGCGGTTGCGACGACAGCGTCTCGTACTCTTCTCCGTTCGACCGCCGCGTGGCCGACCTGCTGCATCGGGCAGAAGCCGGCGGGGCCGGTGACACCGCGCCCGCGGTGTTCGAGGACGACTGCTAGCTACGAGCGGTACTGGCTCAGCGCGCGCATCTTGTTCATCACGTCCAGCGCGGCGACCTTGTATGCCTCCGAGAACGTCGGATAGTTGAACACTGCGTCGACGAGGTACTCGATGGTGCCGCCACAGCCCATCACCGCCTGGCCGATGTGCACGAGCTCGGTGGCGCTGGTGCCGAAGATGTGCACGCCGAGCAGCTTCAGGTCGTCGGTGGACACCAGCAGCTTGAGCATGCCGTACGAGTCGCCGGCGATCTGGCCGCGCGCGAGTTCCCGGTACCGCGACACCCCGACCTCGTACGGGATCGAGTTCTTGGTCAGCTCCACCTCGGTGGCGCCGACGTAGGAAATCTCCGGGATCGAGTAGATGCCGATCGGCTGCAGGTCCGTCATGCCGGCGGTGGGTTCGCCGAATGCGTGGTAGGCCGCCAGCCGACCCTGCTCCATCGAGGTTGCGGCCAGCGCAGGAAATCCGATGACGTCGCCGACGGCGAAGATGTGGTCGACCTTGGTCTGGAACCTGTCGTCGACGAAGATGCGACCGCGACTGTCCGCCTCGAGCCCGGCGTTGGCCAGGTCGAGATGATCGGTTTGGCCCTGGCGGCCGGCGGAGTACATCACGGTCTCGGCAGGGATCTGCTTGCCGCTGGCCAAGGTCGTGACAGTGCCGGCGGAGCCGACGTCCACCGCTGTCACCTCCTCGCCGAACCGGAATGTGACCGCCAGATCGCGCAGGTGAAATCGCAGGGCCTCGACCACCTCGGGGTCGCAGAAGTCCAGCATCGTGTCGCGCTTTTCGACGACGGTCACCTTGGTGCCCAGCGCGGCGAACATCGACGCGTACTCGATGCCGATCACGCCTGCACCTACTACGACCATCGACGACGGCAGCGCCTTGAGGTCCAAGATGCCGTCGGAGTCCAGCACCCGGCATTCGTCGAACTCGACACCGGCCGGACGCGCCGGCTTGGTGCCCGTGGCGATCACGATGTAGCGACCCGTGATCGTGATCCGGTCGCCCCGGTTCGGGTTCTCGATGAGGACGGTGTGCTCGTCGACGAACCGGCCATGCCCGATGTAGACCTCGATGTTGTTGCGCATCAGCTGCGAGCGGACCACGTCCTGCTCTTTGTTGACGACGTGCGTGGTGCGAGCCAGCAGATCAGCCGGCGTGATCTTGTCCTTGACCCGGTAGCTCGCGCCGTACAGTTCGCGCTGGCTCATGCCGGTGAGGTAGAGCACGGCCTCGCGCAGTGTCTTCGACGGAATGGTTCCGGTGTTCACGCAGACGCCGCCGAGCATCCGGCCGCGCTCGACGATGGCGACGGACTTGCCGAGCTTCGCCGCGGCGATTGCGGCCTTCTGCCCCCCGGGGCCGGAACCGATGACGACGAGGTCGTACTCCATTGCCATGTGTAGACATCTACGCCGTTTGGCGTGATCTTGCACCCGGACCGAACCAAGAGCTGTGCCCCGGTGCCCTACGTCCGCGGCTGGGGCGGTTCATCCACAGTCTTGCGTTCGTCCACAGCGAGGGACCATCGGTTCGTCAGCGCCCCGTTGTCGACGGTGCCGCCCGCAAGGGTCAGAACATGACCACTTCACAGCCTGACTTCATTCTCAACAGGCCCGGCGCGCTGATCGCGGCGCTGCCCGCGGTGCTTGGCTTCGTTCCCGAGAAATCATTGGTGCTCGTCACCGTCGACCGCGGCGAGATGGGGGCGGTGATGCGGGTGGATCTGTCGCCACAGCTGGCCGACACCGTCGAGCATGTCGCCGAGGTGGCCGCGGCGGCCGGGCCGGACGCGGCGATCGCGGTGATCGTCGACGCTGACGGGGCGTTGTGTCCTGCGTGCGCCGACGACTTTCGCGACCTCGCGTCGACGTTGTCGGATGTGCTTGCACTACAAGACATTACGTTGTTGGCCACTCACGTGGTGAATCGTGTCGCCGCGGGTGGTCGGTGGCATTGCGCCGACATGTGCGGAGCGGGCGGCACCGTCGACGACCCGGCATCGTCGCCGCTGGCCATGGCCGCCGTGCTGGACGGTCGGCGGCTCTATGCGCGCCGCGAAGACCTGCAGAAGGTGGTCGAGGTGACCGATGCCGCGCGCGTCGAGCGGTTGGCGCGGCGGATTCGGCGGCGACTCAAGGCACGGGCAGAAAGCGATGAACAATCCCCGCGAGGTGACGTCAACTTTGCGGTCGCACTCGCGGCGAAGATGGCTGGCGGAACGGAGCCCTCGGATGCTCAGGTCGCCGAAATGGCTTGCGCCCTGGCCAATGTGGACGTGCGAGACACGCTGTTCGCGTTAGCGGTCGGCGACAAGGCGGCTGAGGCCGAGGAGCTGTGGGCGATGTTGTCACGTGTGCTTCCGACGCCGTGGAGAGTGGAAGCCCTTGTGTTGCTTGCCTTTTCGGCCTATGCCCGCGGCGACGGTCCGCTCGCCGGGGTGGCACTTGATGCGGCGCTGCGCTGTGACAACGAGCACCGGATGGCCTCGATGCTCGACACCGCGCTTCAATCGGGATTGCGCCCGGACGCGGTTCGCGAACTGGCGATCAGCGGTTACCGCGTGGCGGATCGGCTCGGGGTCGGCCTGCCGCCGCGGCGAAGATTCGGTCGACGGGCGAGCTAGACCTTCTCGACCTTCACCGCGTGCGCCATGTGATGGGGCAGTTCGACGTCCTCGTGCCCGGGAATCACGATCGTGACGCTGCCGGACGGATTGGTCTGCACAGTCACCCTGGCGTTGGGCACCACGCCGGCGTCCTTGAGCCGGGTGATCAACTCGACGTCGCCCTGCACGTGTTCGGTGAGCTGCCGGACCACCACGGCCACGGGAGCACCGGCGGGCAGCTCGGTCAACCGGACCAAGCTGCCGCGCTCGGGCTGCGAGGTCGGGTCGACGCCCAGCTCGGCAAGGCCGGGGATGGGGTTGCCGAACGGAGAGATGGTCGGGTTGTCGAGCACCTGCACCAAGCGCCGCTCGACCTCCTCGCTCATCACGTGCTCCCAGCGACAGGCCTCGGCGTGTACGTCTTCCCACGGCAGCCCGATGATGTCGACCAGCAGGCGTTCGGCCAGGCGGTGCTTGCGCATCACGGCGACGGCCAGTGTGCGCCCCTTGGGGGTCAGCTCCAGGTGACGGTCGCCGGCGACATGCAGCAGGCCGTCGCGCTCCATCCTCGACACGGTTTGGCTGACGGTCGGACCGCTCTGCTCGAGCCGTTCGGCGATGCGGGCACGCAGCGGCACCACGCCCTCTTCCTCGAGGTCGTAGATGGTCCGCAGATACATCTCGGTCGTGTCGACAAGATCGTTCATTCACCCACCCTCCGTCGGCTGCAGTCTACCGGTCTAGCTGGCAAAAAGGCGGCCTCGCGCCGTCGGGGCATCCCGCGCCGCACCGGCAACAACACGCATCACCCGTCCCGTCACGCCAGTGTGCCCACCGGAAGTTCCGGTGGGCACACCGTGGGGGGAGTCAGCTTGCGTAGGAGCGAAGCCGATCGGCGCGTTCGCCGTGGCGCAGCTTCGCCATGACCTCGCGCTCGATCTGACGCACCCGTTCCCGGGAGAGCCCGAACAGCTTGCCGATCTGGTCGAGCGTGCGGGGCTGGCCGTCGTCGAGGCCGAACCGCAGGCGGATCACCTGCTGCTCGCGCTCGTCGAGTGTGGCCAGCACGTGCCGAATATCGGTGTGCAGCAACTCGGAGATGACGGCGTTCTCAGCCGACATCGCCTCGGCGTCTTCGATGAAGTCGCCGAGCGGGGCTTCCTCGTCACTGCCGACCGGCATGTCAAGGCTCACCGGATCACGGCTGTGCTCCAGCAGGTCGTTGATCTTCTCGACGGGAATTCCGGACTCGGCAGCCAGTTCCTCGTCGGTTGCTTCACGGCCGAGGTTCTGATGCATCTCGCGCTTGATCCGCGCCAGCTTGTTGACCTGCTCGACGAGGTGCACCGGCAGTCGGATCGTGCGGCTCTGGTCGGCCATGCCGCGCGTGATCGCCTGACGGATCCACCAGGTGGCGTACGTCGAAAACTTGAAGCCCTTGGTGTAGTCGAACTTCTCCATCGCGCGGATCAGGCCGAGGTTGCCTTCCTGGATCAGGTCCAGCAGCGGCATGCCCCGCCCGGTGTAGCGCTTGGCCAGCGACACCACGAGCCGCAGATTGGCTTCGAGCAGATGGCGCCGCGCTGCCTCGCCGTCGCGCACGACCATCTGCAGCTCGCGCTTGCGGTTCTCGCCGAGGCGCTTGCGCGTGTCGAGCAGGTGCTGGGCGTACAGGCCGGCCTCGATCCGCTTCGCCAGCTCGACCTCGTCGGCCGCGTTGAGCAGCGCCGTCTTGCCGATGCCGTTCAGATACACCCGCACGAGGTCGGCAGCTGGACTCTGGGCGTCCAGATCGTTGTCAACCCGGCTGGTGGTGGCATTTGCCATTGCGGCCTCCTGATCGCCTCGAACTGTCATGGAGTGCAACGCTCGAAGCGCGGTCGAAGTTCCCGTGCAATCAGTCGGGTAGCCCCTCTGAACTGCGGTTATTCAGTGGCGGCCTGAGAATAGGCTGAGAAATAAAGCCAGAGTGCCCTAATCCGGCTTGGGCTCGGTCGGATTCGGCCGGTCGAATTGCGGCGCGGCAGCGTGCCCTAGGTCAAGTTCTTGGCGATGCGCTGTCGGGAACAACGGCGTGCGGTGGGACTGCTTGTCGAACCGCCGAGGTTCCTCCGCGCGGCGCGGCGGGCGGTCGTTGGCGATCAGCACCGCCATCCACGGCAGCGGCACCGACGCCGCGACGATCAGCAGCGAGATCAATCCGTTGTGCCAAATGCCGTACGCGATCGCAGCCAGAATCAGCGCGGGGATGCGCCACGTCATCAACGTCAGGTACTTGCGCACCCGCCTGCGGTGTTCTTCTTCGTAGGGGAGCGCGGCGGCGGTGATCAGGACGGGCCGACCGTCGTCGTCGAAACTCAGCTCGTGGCCGTGTTTCATCCCTCCACTGTTTCACAACATGGCGCGGCCTGCGGAGGCGGTTTATTACGGTTCCCGGACCGGGCACAATGGCGAGCATGCAGACCGACACGATCGAGCGCACCAAGCCCGACGAACGCGTCGACGACGGGACCGACAGCGACACCCCGAAGTACTTCCATTACGTGAAGAAGGACAAGATCGCCGAGAGCGCCGTGATGGGCACCCACGTGGTGGCGCTGTGCGGCGAAGTGTTCCCGGTGACCCGCTCTCCCAAGCCGGGATCGCCCGTGTGCCCGGATTGCAAGCGGATCTACGAAACGCTCAAGAGGGGCTGATCCGCTCGGCCGTCGCCGGTTGCGGTTCGGGTTGCGGTTCGTCGGCGACGATCTCTTCGGCCCGTGCCTTGAGCCACCACCGCAACCGCCGGGCATGGGTATCCGGTGCTGGCCACTGCTCCTGGATCGCGTTGTTGAGTTCGGCGCCGATCACAACCGCGAACCCGAGGAAGAACGCGAACAGCAAGAAGGCGATCGGGGTGGCCAGCGCGCCGTAGGTGTAGCCGGTGCTGGTGATCCACTGCAGATACAGCCGCAGCACGTAGCTGGCCAGCAGGAACACCAACGTGGCCAGCACCGCCCCGAGGACGAGGCGATGGGTGGGCAGCGGGTTCGGCAACGACACCCGGTAGAGCACCGTCACGATGAGCACCAGGCCCAGTCCGAGCAGCGGGTAGTAGCAGTACTGCAATACCGTGTTCCAACTGTCGGGAATCCACTGCGCGATCTTTTGCGGGCCCAGCGCGATCAACGGCATCACCACGATCGCGACGACCAACATCGCCACGTAGATGCCCAGCGCGAAGAACCGCTGCCGCACCGGATGGCGCAGCGGTGTCTGGCCGTGCGCTTCCACGACCGAATCGACGAACGCCGAAATCGCCGACGATCCCGCCCATAGCGAGATCACGAAGCCAAGTGACACCACTTCGCCGCGAGCCCCTTGCACGATGTCGGTGATCGTCGGCGCGATGATCTCGTTGACCACGCTGGGGGAGAAGAAACTGTTCGCGGCGCTGACTAGCCGGTGCTCGATCGTGGGCAGTGTGTCCGGACCGAAGAACGGCGCGATGTAGGCGAGGCTGCCGAGAAGCCCCAGCAACAGCGGGGGAAGCGACAGCACTTGCCAGAACGCAGCTTGCGCCGACTCGGAAAATATTGAGTCGTCCCAAGCCTTGCCCAGCGTCCGGATGACGACGTGGCGAACCTGGTGTTTGGACACTCGCGCCGGCGCTTGGTCAGTCATGACCCGTCCAGCATTGCTGAACGACGGTGCGCCTGCCCAGCACCCCGGCGGTTACGCCTCGACGGCGCTCACCTCGAGCACCGCCGCCAGCTCGACCAGCTTGGCCTCGTGCTTGTTGGCGTGGTGTTGGCAGAAGAGCAGTTCGCCTCCGGAGGGCAACTTGGCCCGAACGCGAGCCGCAGCACCGCAGCGATCGCAGCGGTCAGCCCTGGTGAGTTCCGGACTGGTAAGCGTTGCGGTCATTGGTGTTCCCTTCTCGCGTTGTGGCTGTGGGCCCCTCTCGCGTCTCTAACTGTGACAGACACTTTCCCGTTCGGCTTTGTTCCGAAGCCCGCTGCGGGTGTGTCGTGTCTCACGTTTCACATCGCCTGTAGTAGGCGCATGGTTACCCAGATGTCTGTCCTGTTACATCTCTGTTCAGCAACAGATTGGGCGGACGCGCGACGACTCGGCGAGTACCGCCCGCCGTCGCTACGGGAGACCGGCTTCGTGCATCTGTCCACACCCGAACAGGTGCACCTTCCGGCCAACCGGCTCTACGCCGGGCGAACCGACCTCGTCCTCTTGCACATCGACCCCTCACGGCTTGAAGGGCCGGTGCGCTGGGAGCCCGGAGTAGCAACGGATCCCGCCTCGATGATGTTCCCGCACCTGTACGGTCCGCTGCCGGTGCGGGCGGTTTTCGCGGTGAGCGAATATCGGCCCGGGGCGGACGGCCGGTTTCCGCCGCTTCAGTCGGCGACGTAGGCGTCGGCCTCGATCTCGACTAGCAGCGCCGGGTCGATGAGCGCGGAGACCTCGACCATGGTGGCCGCGGGCCGGATGTCGCCGAACACCTCGGCGTGCGCCGCGCCGACGCGACGCCACTGGCTGATGTCGGTGACATAGATGCGAGTGCGGATCACGTCGGCCAGTGAGCCGCCCACTTCACGCAGTGCGGCATCGATCCGGTGCAGCGCGTCGCGGGTCTGAGCGGCGACATCGGTGCCGCTGCCGGTGGTGCCGGAGACCGCGATGTGTGGCCCGACCCGGACCGCGCGCGCATAACCCACTGCCGATTCAAAAGGCGAGCCGGAAGACAAGTTGCGCCGCACCCTGCGGAGCGTATCCAAGTGCCTCCCTACACTGACCGTCCGTGGGAATTCTCTTGGGTTTCGCGCCGTGGGTCGTCTACTGGGTGCTGGTCGGCAATGTCCCCTTCACCGCTGCGGTGCTGGTGGCGCTCGGCATTGCCGTGCTGTCGTTCGTCATTGCACGCGTTAAGAGTGCGCCCGCGCGGACGCTCGAAATCGGTGCTGTCGCAACATTTGTGGTGCTCGGGGTGCTGACGTTCACGGTGAGCCAGTCGTTCCTGGAACGCTGGATGCAGCCGTTGAGCAACGCCGGCATCTTCCTCGTTGCGCTCATCGGTGTACTGATCGGAAGGCCGTTCGTGCGTGAATTCGCCGAAGTGGGTCAGCCGCCCGAGGTGATCGAAAGTGAGCTTTTCGGCCACATCACCACGCTGCTGACGTGGATATGGGTCGCCGCATTCGCCGGGATGACAGTGTCGTCGGCGATTCCGCCGATCATTCAAGGCGATGCGACGATTCTCGACACGACGACCCCGCTGTCGTTCGTCTGTTACTGGGTGATTCCGTTCGCGCTGCTGGGGCTGGCGGCGTTGGCGTCGCGGTTGCTGCCGGAGCGGATGGCGCCCGCGCCCGAGGATGTGGTCCGTCAGACCACGTTCGTGGCGTACTCCGAAGCCACGATCGACGAGCTGTACTACCTGGCACAGGAGCACGCCAAACGCGAAGTGGGACCGGGCAAAGAGCCCTACGACGTCAAGGTCGGGGGCAAGGGCACTCCGCTGGTGGGCGACGAGTCCCGGCAGTCGTGGCCGTCGACGTACAAGGTGCGCGTACGCAGCTGAGCGCGTGGCGGCTCGGGGGAGGCCCATCGACTTCGTCTTGAAGATTTCGAAAAAAGTGTCCCCGCCGGGGCGAGTGGTCGCTCCTAGCAGGTGAACGCAGCCCACCGGAGGTTGCGCCACCCGAAGGAGACACCATGTCCACCATCCAAACCAAGTCCCAGAACCGGCGGACAAAGGCGGCTGCCGCCGCGATGCTGTTGGCCGCCGGCGCAGTGGTCGCCGGGGCTGTGAGCACCGCCGCACCGGCCAATGCACAAGACAAGTACGTCGCGATCTCGTTCTCACCGGAGACCGGTGCTTACGGCTGGGGCAACAACTACAACGACCTGGACGGCGCGCGGATCCGCTCGCTCGTCGAGTGCCAGAACCACGGCGGCTCACACTGCGTGTTCATCGCATGGGCTCAGAACTGGTGCGCGGCGCTGGCGGTCGGCGACCGCGGCGTGTACGGGCAGTACGACAACTACTACGGCTGGTATGGCCCGACCCTCGCCGATGCCGAGCAGCAAGCGCTGGCCAAGAACGGCGGAGGCCGCATCCTGGTGTCGCGTTGCGCGACCGGAAACCAGGGCGTGGGCTAACAGCAGCACCTGCGGTCGGCCCGCCATCGCCTGTCGGTGGCGGGCCGGCGTTTGGCAGCGCCAGATGTGGGGATATCGAACGCATGAAATTGCATCCGATGCCGGCGTTGTGCGCCGCGGCGTTGACAACCTGCGCGCTGGTGACTGGATCGCCGCCGGCCGGCGCAGCGCCGTGTCCCGACGTGGAGGTGGTCTTCGCCCGGGCGACGACGGAGCCGCCCGGCATCGGGGGAGTGGGGCAGGCGTTCGTCGATGCTCTCCGTTCCCGAGCCGGCGGGAGGTCGGTCGGGGTGTATGCGGTGAACTATCCGGCCAGTGAGGACTTCGCCCCGTCGGCGTCGACTGGTGCTGCGGATGCCAGCGCTCATGTGCAGGCGACGGCGGCGAGCTGTCCCAACACCAAGCTAGTGCTCGGCGGATACTCGCAGGGCGCGATCGTGATCGATTTGATCACCGCGGTACCGGTTCCGATCGGGGGTTTCGAGCCGGCGCCGATGCCGCCGGACGTCGCGGATCATGTTGCCGCCGTTGCTGTTTTGGGAAACCCGGCGGACAGGTATGTGGGTGCGCCACTGAACGTGATCAGCCCGCTGTATGGAGCGAAGGCCATCGACTTGTGCGCGCCGGGAGATCCGATCTGCTCGCCGGGGAACGTGTCGGTACCGAGTCGCGACGAGATGTTTTCCGCCGCGCACCTGTCGTATGTGACGTCTGGGCTGGCGGCGCAGGCGGGGTCGTTTGCGGCTGGTCGGTTGTAGCGGAGCCGGGCATTCCGAAGGGTTCGCGGAAAGCGTTGTGGGACAACGTTTTCCGCTCGTCAGCAGTGCATCAGGCGGCACGGGCAATGCCGATAGTTTGCTGTCGTGTAACAGCAATGCTGATAGCCGACGCAGAAGCCGCCACACAATTGTCGGGACGGTTTGCTGATTGCTGAGACAATGCTGTCGATCGCTTGTGATACTGCTTCGCATCCCCTGACAAAGACGTCTCGGGCGAAGGAGGCGGCGAAATGACGACGATTACTCGAGGACTAGCGATCGGGGCCTTGCTTGCCGGTGCTGCGGTTGGCCTGGCGAGCCCGGCATGGGCTGATCTGACCCCCGGCAATTACACCGCGACCATGCTCGACCCAGGAGCGTCGGGGAAAAAGGTTGGTGGCACAGTCAACTGGCCCGTAACCGAATGCGGACCCGATTGCCTACATATCAACGCGTGGGACCTGCGCCGGCAGGGCAATACGTGGACGGGCAACGACTCGAACGGCGCGCAGGTGTCAGTCGACAACAGCTCGTTGATTCTGACCATTCACTACGCGAATCCGCAGCAACCCGATGTCGTGATCGGCCTGACCAGAAACGGCTGAGCAGCGCGCTCAGTCCAGGTAGTCGCGCAATACCTGAGAACGGCTGGGGTGGCGCAACTTTGACATCGTCTTGCTCTCGATCTGGCGGATGCGTTCGCGCGTGACGCCGTACACCTGACCGATCTCGTCGAGCGTGCGCGGCTGTCCGTCGGTGAGCCCGAACCGCAGCCGCACCACGCCGGCCTCGCGCTCCGACAGCGTCTCCAGCACCGACTGAAGCTGATCCTGCAACAGCGTGAAGCTCACCGCGTCGACGGCCACTACGGCCTCGGAGTCTTCGATGAAATCGCCCAGCTGCGAGTCGCCTTCGTCGCCGATGGTCTGGTCCAAGCTGATCGGTTCACGCGCGTACTGCTGGATCTCCAGCACCTTCTCGGGCGTGATGTCCATTTCCTTGGCCAGCTCTTCGGGTGTCGGCTCGCGGCCCAAGTCCTGCAACAGTTCCCGCTGAATGCGGCCGAGCTTGTTGATCACCTCGACCATGTGCACCGGAATACGGATGGTGCGCGCCTGATCGGCCATCGCGCGGGTGATCGCCTGCCTGATCCACCAGGTGGCGTAGGTCGAGAACTTGTAACCCTTTGTGTAGTCGAACTTTTCGACCGCGCGGATCAAACCGAGGTTGCCCTCTTGGATGAGGTCCAAGAACGCCATGCCGCGGCCGGTGTAACGCTTGGCCAGCGACACCACGAGTCGCAGGTTCGCTTCGAGGAGATGGTTTTTCGCACGATCGCCGTCACGGCAGATCCACATCATGTCGCGACGCTGAGCGGGGGGCAGCTTCTCGCCGCGCTCGGCCATCTCGGCCATCAGCTGCGTGGCGTACAGGCCGGCCTCGATCCGCTTCGCCAGCTCCACTTCCTCCTCGGCGTTGAGCAGCGCCACCTTGCCGATCTGCTTGAGGTAGGCGCGCACCGAGTCGGCCGATGCGGTCAGTTCGGCATCCTTGCGGGCCTGGCGCAGCGCTTCGGATTCCTCTTCGTCCCAGACGAAGTCGCCCGACGCCTTGTCCTTCTCGCTCGGTTCGGCGATCTCGTCGTCCTCGGCGGCCGGCAACTCCTCGCTCGCTTCGGCGGTCTCGCTCTCGCCTTCGGCCTCCTCGGCCTCCTCGGCGGCGTCCTCGTCCACTTCCTCTTCGAGGTCCTCGAGTTCTAGATCCGCATCGTCGACGACGATGTCGTCGACCGGCTCCTCGAGTTCGAGATCGGTGTCGAGTTCTTCGGCGGCGTCTTCGACGCCGGCGCCCTTGGTGTCGACGGACTCCGGCGACGTCGCCTTCTTCGACCGGCTGCGCGAGGGCGCCTTGGCCGGTTCGGCCTCAACCGCCTCGTCGCGGGCAGTCCGGGGCTTGGTGGTTGCCTTCGCGGCTGCCTTATCGGGCGCCTTAGCCGCCGTCGACTTCGAATGAGCCGTCTTCGTCGCCTTCGTCGCGCGCTTGGCCGGCGCGGACGCCTTGGCCGCTGTCCGCTTGGCGGGGGTCTTGGTAGCGGTGCGCTTCGCCGGCTCTTCGGTCGCCTGGCTTGCCTTCGTCGCTGCCACGTACACCCTTTCGCGTCTGCCGACATCGCCAGCGTTGCGCAGGGGCCTCACCTGGAGCGGCCCAGTTGCGGCTGCCTTGCGCTGTGTCGAATGTCGGCGTGTTGTTTCAGTCTTTGATTCTCGCCGCTGTCTTCGATTTGCGGCCGCCGACGACCATTGTAACGACAGTGCCCGCTCAAACCCCGCTGAGCGGGCTGATTGTGCTGGTCACATCGACCTCTGCGGCCATTGCCGCGCCGACGATTCCGGCTGTGTTCTGCAGCGCTGCTGCAACCACCGGGGTGCGGCACTTGAGCAGTGGGATCCATTTGTCGGCTTTGCGGCTGATGCCGCCGCCGGCGATGAACAGATCCGGCCAGATTGCGTTCTCGATCGCCACCAGCACTTTGGTCACTTCGGGCGCCCAGCGCTTGTAGCTCCAGCCGTGCTTTTCCTTCACCGACGACGCAGCCCGGTGCTCGGCCTCCATTCCGCCCACTTCGATGTGGCCGAATTCGGTGTTGGGCAGCAGCACGCCGTTGTGGATCACCGCCGAGCCGATACCGGTGCCGAACGTCAGCAGCACGATGACGCCGGTCTGGTCCTTGCCCGCCCCGAACCTTTCTTCGGCCAGGCCCGCCGCGTCGGCGTCGTTGAGCACGGTCACCGGCTGCCCGTCGAGTGCCGCGCCGATCACTTTCGTGGCCTCGAGGCCGATCCACGCCTTGTCGACATTGGCAGCCGTGCGGATCACGCCGTTGGTGACCACGCCGGGATACGTCACGCCCAGCGGCTCGGTCCAGCCGAACTCCCTGACCACGGCCGCGATCGTCTTGGCCACGGCCTCGGGAGTGGCCGGCTGCGGCGTCGGCAGCTTGAACCGGTCGCCGATCAACTGGCCGGTCTGCAGGTCCACGATTCCGCCTTTGACGCCGCTTCCGCCGACGTCCACGCCGAACCCGCGACGACGCGCGCCGGCGGGCCTTGCGCTGTCGGTGATCGGGGTGTCGGTGGCGGTCATGGGCACTCCTGGGCGAGGCGGCGGCAGTCGACGCGACCCCAACCCTACTGGCTGCCGCTGGCGCGAGTCGGGATTCGCGTGCTGCGATGTTGCGGTGACCGTACGCGACGACGACGCGGCCGAACTGCGCTCGGTGGCTGAGAAACTGGCGGCGGAGGCGGCCGAGTTCGTGCGCGCTCGTCGCGCCGACGTCTTCGGCGGCGGCCGGCAAGATTCCGACGACGTGGTGCAGTCGAAGAGCACGCGCACCGATCCGGTGACCGTGGTGGACACCGAGACCGAACGGCGGCTGCGCGACCGGTTGGCCCGGCTGCGTCCCGGCGAACCGGTGCTGGGGGAAGAGGGCGGCGGATCGGGCGTCGACGCCGACGCTGACGCGGTCACCTGGGTGCTCGACCCGATCGACGGCACGGTCAACTTCGTGTACGGAATACCCGCCTATGCGGTGTCTGTGGCCGCCCAGCGCGGCGGCGTGTCGGTGGCAGGCGCGGTTGCCGACGTGACGCGCAATCAGGTGTATTCCGCGGCCAGGGGGCTGGGGGCGCGCATGGTCGACGGACACGGACTGTCAAAAGCCTTGCAGTGCAATGAGCTTCACGAATTGTCGATGGCACTGGTCGGCACCGGCTTCGGGTATTCACCGCAGCGGCGCGCCGCTCAGGCCCAGGTGCTGACCGGCGTGCTGCCCCGCGTACGCGACATTCGCCGGGCAGGCTCGGCCGCGCTGGATCTCTGCATGGTGGCCAGCGGCCTGCTGGACGCCCACTACGAGCATGGGCTCAACCGCTGGGACTGGGCGGCCGCTGCGCTGATCGCCGCCGAAGCCGGCGCCCATGTTCAGCTACCGCAAGCCGACGGGCCCGACCTGACGTTGGTGGCGGCACCGGGTATCGCTGCCGAACTTCACGAACTGCTCGAGCGCCTAGGGGCCCACGATCGGCTGCCCGACGGCTAGCACGAGTTGTCGTGGATCTTCGGCAGCAGCGAAAGATCCGGCGGTGCGGCCGCCTCAGGTCGCAGGCTGGCCAGCATCGCGTCGATGTCGTCGCTGTGGCTCAGCGCCTTGAACTCCGTGCCCAGCGCCAAGTCAACCGTGTCGTCGGGACGTTGGTCCTGATACAGCTCGACGCACGGCGCGACCAGCCAGACCGCCGCCGCGGCCGCCTGACCGGCCTTACCGAATCTGATCTGCCCTTGACACACCAGCCTGGTGTTGGCGTAGACGGCGTCGTTGTCGGCACTGGGCTGACCGAAGCCCAAATCGCGAAGGCCGTCGGCCACCGTGGCGGCCTGTCCGCCCTGCCCGCTGGCGTTGAGCACCCTGACCTTCACGTCGGCCAACTTGGCCGGCGCCACGTCGGTCATATTGGCGCGCGAGACTTCTTCGCCCAGCGTCGGCTGCGACGGGTCGCTCGGCCCGGGTGGTGGATTGCAGGCGGTGGCTTGATGCACATCGGAAGGACGGGTCAGGGCGATTACCCAGATGACGGTGGTGGCGAGCAGCAGCACCACCCCGACGATGATGGCCGGCGTGTAGTTTCGTCGCCGAAACGGCCGTCCGTGCCGGTCGTAGGCGGTGCCTTCGGTGATGAGCGCGACCACCCCTGCACTGTAGAGGCAGGCGCCGACGTGATCCGCAACACTCCCGTAAGGAGTGTGATGTAAATCACAGTTGAACAGTTCGGAATCCGGGCACGAATCGTTTGGCGGATGCGTTCGAGGCTGGTACAAAGCTCTGCTGCAATAAGTAGATAAGGGGGCAAGGGGATGGCTACGGACTACGACGCCCCGCGGCGTACCGAGACCGACGACGTGTCCGAGGACTCACTCGAGGAGCTCAAGGCGCGCCGCAACGAGGCGCAGTCGGCGGTGGTTGACGTCGACGAGTCGGAGTCGGCCGAGTCCTTCGAGCTGCCCGGTGCGGATCTGTCGGGGGAAGAGCTGTCGGTGCGCGTCATTCCGAAGCAAGCCGACGAGTTCACGTGTTCCAGTTGTTTTTTGGTTCACCATCGCAGCCGGCTGGCCAGTGAAAAGGACGGCCGGATGATCTGTACCGACTGCGCGGCCTAAGGGCGCTCAGGGCGCAGGCGACTGCTGTAGCGCCGTTAGCACGCGCTCCGGGCGGCGACTGCTCACCAGCCAATAAGGCGTCGGGTCATCGGGGTCGTCGAGAACGAGCAACACCATGGGTCCGACCCACGGTCGATGCAGAACGTAGGCCGCAGGATCGAGTTGGCGACCCAGCGCCGCCGATTTCGCCGATGTCGGAATCTCTGCGAAGCGGCTGACCACCGCGGCCGGCAGGTGTGCCGGACCGGCCCACAGCTCGGCGCCCTCGGCGCCGTCGACCACGCGAATTTCCACGCGGCCGAACCAGATCAACACGCCCGCGGCGACGGCGCCAAGCAATGCGAACGACACCCAGCCGGGAAGCTGGCGCGCCGCCTGGTTGACCTCCAGCGCCACCAGCGCGGCCAGCCCGAACGCCGGCGGCCACCACCACCACGGCACCGTCAACCGCTCGCGATAGCGCACCGATTGCGACGTTGCGGGGCTTGCCGACACCCGGCCAAGGGTAGTCTTTGGGGTCGTGTCCACCCGTCTGGCGGTCGTGCGCTTGGACCGCGACTTGCCGATGCCCAGCCGAGCCCACGACGGCGACGCCGGTGTCGACCTCTATAGCGCACAAGACGTCGAGCTCGGTCCCGGCGAGCGGGCGCTGGTATCCACCGGCATCGCGGTGGCCATCCCGTACGGGATGGTGGGACTGGTGCATCCGCGCTCGGGATTGGCTGCGCGCGTTGGACTTTCGATTGTCAACAGTCCCGGCACCATCGACGCCGGCTATCGCGGCGAGATCAAGGTGGCGCTGATCAACCTCGATCCCCGCACGCCGATCGTCGTGCACCGCGGTGACCGAATCGCCCAGCTGCTGGTGCAGCGGGTCGAATTGCCGGAATTGATCGAGGTGTCGTCGTTCGACGAAGCCGGCCTGGCGCAGACGACGCGCGGTGAGGGCGGGCACGGCTCCTCCGGAGGACATGCGAGTTTGTGATGGCAGAAGGCAATCAATCCATCGACCCGGACGTCGACGGGCCGTTCGACATCGAAGACTTCGACGACCCGGCGCAGGCCGAAGTCGCGCGACTCGACCTGGGCTCGGTTCTGATACCGGTGCCTGAAACCGGCCAGCTTCAAGTCGACGTCACCGAAATGGGCGTGCCGAGCGCGGTCTGGGTTGTCACGCCCAACGGGCGGTTCACGATCGCGGCCTACGCCGCGCCGAAGAGCACCGGGTTGTGGCGAGAGGTCGCCACGGAGCTGGCCGAGGCGCTGCGCAAAGACGGCGCGAAAGTGTCGATCGAGTCCGGCCCGTGGGGCCGCGAAGTGGTGGGCGTCGGAAACGGCACCGTGCGGTTCATCGGAGTGGACGGCTACCGGTGGATGGTCCGCTGCGTGGTCAACGGACCGGACCAGACCATCGACGCGCTTGCGGCCGAGGCCCGCAATGCGTTGGCCGACACGGTGGTTCGCCGAGGCGACACGCCGCTGCCGGTGCGCACGCCGCTGCCGGTGCAGCTGCCCGAGGTGATGGCCGCCCAATTGCGGGCCGCGGCCGAGCAGCAGGCCGCCGCCCAGCAAGCTCAGCAGCAACCTCAGCAGCAGGACGAACCGCCGCAGCCCACGGCGCGCCGCACCGCGCCCGGCTCGGCGATGCAGCAGCTGCGTACCTCGATGGGCGGCGCTTAGCGCGCTCAGGCTTCGTTGAGTGCGGCCAGGCACGCCGCCCCGAGCGCTGAGGGGTCGGCACCGAATTGGTCCAGGGTCACCGTGCGCAAGGCTGCCCTCGGCGCCGCGGTAGCCCACTGGACAGCCACGTCCACCGGATGCACCGGGTCATCCACGGCACCCACGACACCCAACGGGACAGTCAGCCCTTCGAGCTGCGCGCAGGTGGGTGCGACGTAGCCGGCCGCCTCTTCCATGGCGTCGGGCAGTGCCGGCCACTGCGCAGCCCAGGAGCGGGCGAGTTCGTCGGCAAGCCATGGCGGGCTCGACGCACGCATCTGAGCCGTCGCTGCGGCCAGGCCGTCACGTCGCAGCACGAGCGCCGACTGACGGGCGGCCAGGGCGGCGGGCGCGGTCGCCGGCGAGCCGGTCCAGGCCGGCAACGCCGCCATCACCGCCACCGCGCGGCGCGCGTGAGCAAGCGCCCACGCCACCGCGACCGCTGCGCCGATCGACACGCCGCCGACGGCTATCGGACCGTCGGCCGCCGCGTCGTCCAGCGCGGCGAGGTAGCCGGCGACCAGGCCGCCCGGCCGCGGTGCCACCGGGACGACCCGTGCGCCGGCCCGATGCAACGACGGGGAAAAGGCCCGGTAGACGTAGTCGTCGTCGGAACCGGTGCCGGGCAGCAGCACCGTGCACACTCCGCGCAGGTCGACCGCCACTGTTCGATCCTGCCTGCCTCGCTGCGCGACACGCACAGCAACTCCTAGGTCACATGGCAGATCGACTTCAAGAGGTCTACCGTTGCGGGGGCAGGATGCAAACACACAGACGTGTCAGGAGCGGGTCATGGCTGTGGCCGATGGCAGGGCCGACGGAATACTGAAACGGCTCACTCGTCGGCTGACCGAAGACCCCGAGCAACTCGACGCCGAAGAGCTCACCGACGAAGCGGCGAGTACCGGCGCCCAGCGGGCGATCGACTGTCAGCGCGGTCAGGAAGTCACCATGGTCGGCACGCTGCGCAGTGTGGAAACCAATGCGAAGGGGTGCGCCGGCGGGGTCAAAGCCGAGCTGTTCGACGGCACCGACGTGGTGACGCTGGTGTGGCTGGGCCAGCGGCGGATCGCGGGCATCGAACCCGGACGCACCCTGCGAGTGCACGGTCGGCTGGGCAAGCTCGAAAACGGATCCAAGGCCATTTACAACCCCCACTACGAAATCCAGCGTTGAGCGACCTCGACCGCGAAATTCGTGTGAAAGAAAAGCGCGACGTTCCGCGGCAGCTGCTGGCCCAGATGGGCGGGGTCAGCGGGCTGGTCTACTCCTCACTGCCGGTGGTGGTTTTCGTCCCGGTGTCAACGGCGTTCGGCCTGATGCCGGCGATCATTTCCGCGCTTGCGGTCGCAGCGTTGATCCTTGTCTGGAGGCTGTTCCGGCGGGAAAGCGTGCAGCCTGCGGTGCAAGGGTTCCTCGGCGTAGCCATCTGCGCGGTGATCGCATATGTGATGGGGGAGAGCAAAAGCTATTTCCTGTTGGGCATTTGGAGCTCGTTGTTCTGGGCCGCGGTGTTCGCGATTTCGGTCGTGGTGCGCCGGCCGATCGTGGGTTACATCTGGAGCGTCATCAAGGAGCACGACTCCAGCTGGCGCAAGGTGCGAAAAGCGGTGTGGGCCTACGACATTGCGACACTGATCTGGGTGGGCGTGTTCTTGTCGCGATTCCTCGTGCAGCATTACCTGTACGACTTGGGCCAGACCAACTGGCTCGGCGTGGCGCGGATCGCGATGGGATGGCCGCTGACGATCCTCGCCGCGCTGTCGATGTATTTCCCGATCCGGATCGCCCAGCGCGCGGTGCACGACGCCGAACAGCGCGAAAGTGACGTTCTGCAGGAATAGGTCGATTAGCAACCGACACAACGTCGCTCTCGACGACTACACCTCTGGCAGCAGCAGCTTGCGCAGTTCGTCTTCGACCTCTGTGGTCGCCACGAACAGCAGCTCGTCACCGCCTTCCAGCGGCTCGTCGGCCTCGGGCACGATCACCCGCGGACCGCGCAGGATGGTCACCAGCGCAGCGTCGCGGGGCAGCTCCAGCTTGCGCACCGGCCTGCCGCCCCACGGGGTGTTGTCGGGCAGGGTGATCTCCACCAGGTTGGCTTGGCCCTGCCGGAATTCCATGAGCCGCACCAGATCTCCGACCGCAACCGCTTCCTCGACGAGTGAGGCCAGCATTCGCGGCGTGGACACGGCGACGTCGACGCCCCACGCGTCGTCGAACAGCCACTCGTTGCGGGGGTCGTTGACCCGCGCGACTACTCGCGGCACCGCGAACTCGGTCTTGGCCAGCAGGCTCACCACCACGTTGGCCTTGTCGTCACCGGTCGCAGCGACGACGACGTCGTACTCCTCCAAGTGCACCGATTCCAGCAGCGACAATTCGCAGGCGTCGCCGAGATGCCAGCGGGCCGCCGGGATTGCGTCGACGTCGATGTGCTCGGGATTGCGCTCCAGCAGCATGATCTCGTGGTCGTTCTCGATGAGCTCGCGAGCGATCGAGCGCCCGACGGCGCCGGCCCCGGCGATGGCGACTTTCATGGACCCAAGTCCTCACTGGGGGGAAGTGCCGCAATGGCCATCGCCTCCGCGATGCGTCCTGCGATCGCCGCGATGTACACCTGATCGCCGGCCTGGATCACGGTTTTCGGCTCGGGCAGCAGACCGCCGCCGAACCGGATCATGAACGCCACCCGCGCGCCCGTCGCCGCCTCCAGGTCGGTGACGCGGTGGCCCACCCAGTCCTCGTGCAGCGCAACCTCGGCCACGCCGACGTTGCCCGACGGGTCGCGCCACTTGGTGGTTTCGGTCTCGCGGGTCAGCACGTTCAGCAGCCGGTCGGTGGTCCACGGCACGGTGGCCACCGTGGGAATGCCCAGCCGCTCGTACACCGCGGCGCGCTTGGCGTCGTAGATGCGGGCGACCACCCGCTGCACGCCGAATGTTTCGCGCGCCACCCGCGCCGAAATGATGTTCGAGTTGTCGCCGGAGGACACCGCCGCAAACGCGCCGGCCTCTTCGATGCCGGACCGCAGCAACACATCGCGGTCGAACCCCATGCCCAGTACCCGCTCGCCGGGGAATTCCGGCGATAGCCGGTGGAACGCCGTGCTGTCGCGGTCGATGATGGCGACGTCGTGGCCGATCCGGGCCAGTCCGTCGGCCAGCGAGGCGCCGACGCGGCCGCATCCCATCACCACGACGCGCAACTTCCGTCCTTTCCGGTGGCTGGGAGCCCCTCCCGCGGCGCGCACAACTGTGGGCACAACGCTACAGCCACCTGCCCGGTGCGAATAGTGTTGGTCCTCGTGTCCAAGCTTTCGACCGCGGCCCGGCGGCTGTTTCTGGGACGGCCGTTCCGCAGTGACAAACTGGCGCACACGCTGCTGCCCAAGCGGATCGCGCTGCCGGTGTTCGCTTCCGATGCGTTGTCGTCGGTGGCGTACGCGCCGGAGGAGATCTTTCTGGTGCTGTCGGTGGCCGGGCTGGCCGCCTACTCGATGGCTCCGTGGATCGGTGTGGCCGTCGCCGCGGTGATGCTCGTGGTGATCGCCAGCTACCGCCAGAACGTGCACGCCTACCCGTCCGGCGGCGGTGACTACGAGGTGGTGACCACCAACCTCGGGCGCACCGCGGGCTTGACCGTCGCCAGTGCACTGCTGGTCGACTATGTGCTGACCGTCGCGGTGTCGATGTCGTCGGCGATGAGCAACATCGGCTCGGCGCTGCCGTTCGTCGCGCAGCACAAAACCGGGTTCGCCGTGGCCGCGATCCTGATCCTGGCGTCGGCGAACCTTCGCGGGATACGGGAATCCGGCACAGCGTTCGCGATCCCCACCTACGCGTTCATGATCGGCATGTACCTGATGCTCGGCTGGGGCTTCTTCCAGCTGTACGTCTTGCAGACGCCGCTGCGCGCCGAGTCGGCCGGCTTCGAGCTGCACGCCGAACACACCGACATCATGGGCTTTGCATTGACGTTCCTTGTAGCACGGGCGTTTTCGTCCGGCTGCGCCGCGCTGACCGGTGTGGAGGCGATCAGCAACGGCGTGCCGGCGTTCCGAAAACCGAAGTCGCGCAATGCCGCAACCACGCTACTGATGCTCGGCCTCATCGCCGTCACGTTGTTCTTGGGGATCATCCTGCTGGCCAAGGCCACCGGCGCCAAAATCGCCGAGCGGCCGCACGAACAGCTGATCGGCGCACCGGCCGACTACCACCAAAAGACGCTGATCGCCCAGCTCGCGGAATCGGTGTTCCACGACTTCCCGCCGGGGCTGTTCTTGATCGCCGGCGTCACCGCGCTGATCTTGGTCCTGGCCGCCAACACCGCGTTCAACGGTTTCCCGGTGCTGGGTTCGATTCTCGCGCAGGACCGCTACCTTCCGCGCCAGCTGCACACCCGCGGCGACCGCCTGGCGTTCTCCAACGGCATCCTGTTCCTGGCGTTCGCCGCGATCGCGTTCGTCGTCGCGTTCCGCGCCGAGGTGACTGCGCTGATCCAGCTCTACATCGTCGGGGTGTTCGTTTCGTTCACGCTGAGCCAGATCGGGATGGTGCTGCACTGGACCCGTTTGTTGCGCGCTGAGGAGGACGCCGCGGAGCGCCGGCGGATGCAGCGCTCCCGGGTGATCAACACCGTCGGGTTTCTGTGCACTGGCACGGTTCTGATCATCGTGGTGCTGACGAAGTTCGTGGCGGGCGCGTGGATCGCGATCCTTGCGATGTCGGGACTCTTCGTACTGATGAAGATGATTCACCGCCATTACGACACGGTGAGTCGCGAACTGGCCGACCAGTTGGAGCAGCAGGGCGACGTGGTGCTGCCCAGCCGCAACCATGCGGTGGTGCTGGTGTCGAATCTGCACTTGCCGACGCTGCGTGCGCTGGCCTACGCGCGGGCCACCCGGCCCGACACGCTGGAGGCGATCACGGTCAACGTCGACGACGACGAGACCCGCGACCTGGTGCACAAGTGGGAAGAAAGCGATATCACGGTGCCGCTCAAGGTGATTGCGTCGCCGTACCGCGAGATCACCCGGCCGGTGATCGACTACGTCAAGCGGCTCAGGCAGGAGTCGCCGCGCACGGTGGTCACCGTGTTCATTCCCGAGTACGTCGTGGGCCACTGGTGGGAACACGTGCTGCACAACCAGAGCGCGCTGCGGCTGAAAGGCCGGTTGCTGTTCGAACCGGGCGTCATGGTGACATCGGTGCCGTGGCAGCTCAGCTCCTCCGAGCGCCTCAAGACGCTGCAGCCGCACAGCGCGCCCGGTGACGCCCGCCGCGGAATCCTCGATTGACCGAACTCACGCTCACTGTCGGCGCGCCCGCCAACGGCGGCAGCTGCGTGGCGCGCCACGAGGGCCGCGTGGTGTTCGTCCGCTACGCGCTGCCGGGCGAAACCGTGCGGGTGCGGATCACCGCCGACAAGCACGCGTACTGGCACGCCGAGGCCGTCGAGGTCGTCGACCCGTCGCCGCACCGGATCGAGTCGCTGTGCCCGGTCGCCGGGCCGCAGGGTGCCGGGTGCTGCGACCTGGCGTTCGCCGATCCCGACGCTGCCCGCGTCCTCAAGGGTCAGGTGGTGGCGAACCAGCTCGAGCATCTCGCCGGCTTGAACCCTGGGCAGCTCGTCGCCGAGCGCGTGGGGATCGGCGAGGCGACGGGCTGGCGCACCCGAGCTCGGCTGGCCGTCGACATGCACGGCCGGGTCGGCTATCACCGCTATCACTCCAACGATCTGGTGACCGCGCCCGACTGCGGACAGTTGCCGCCGCGCATGCTCGACGGCGTCGTCGACCGCACGTTCGAGTCGCGCGCCGAGGTGCATGTGGTGCTCGACGACGACGGGCAGCGGCACGTGGTCAGCGCAGGTCCGTGGGTAGGCCGGGGGCCGCGCGGCCGGGGGTTTCCGCGACCCGACTTCCGCGTGGTGCAGGGCAGCCGCGAATCGGTGCAGCGGGTGGGCGAGCGGACCTGGCTTGTTCCGGTGACCGGTTTTTGGCAGGCCCACCGCGACGCGGCCCGGGTGTACAGCGAACTGCTCGCCGACTGGGCCGACCTGGCTCGGGGGATGACGGCCTGGGATCTGTACGGCGGCGTCGGGCTGTTCGCGGCGGTGCTGGCCGACGGTGTCGGCGAGATCGGCCAGGTGCTGTCCGTCGACATGTCGCGCTCGGCGTCGTCGGCGGCTGCCCGGGCGCTGGCCGACCTGCCGCAGGTGCAGGTGGTCAACGGATCGGTGCGCAAAGTGCTGACCGGCCTGCGTGAGCGGCCCGACGTCGCAGTGCTCGACCCGCCGCGCGCCGGCGCCGCCAAGGAGGTGATCAAGCTGCTGGCCGACAGCGGGGTGGCGCGGGTGATCCACTTCGGCTGTGAAGTTGCCTCGTTCGCCCGCGACGTCGCGCTTTACCGTCAGCATGGGTTTGCTGTGGAGCAGCTGCGGGTGTTCGACGCGTTCCCGCTGACCCACCATGTGGAATGCGTCGCAATCCTTACGGCCGCCTCGTCATAGCAGACTTGCGGCCGGCGTCCGTGCGTACACTGGCGGAATGCTGGAACAGATCCGCGGTCCTGCAGATCTGCAACGTCTCTCGCAAAAGCAGCTCACCGACCTTGCCGACGAGATCCGGCAGTTTCTGATCCACAAGGTCGCTGCCACCGGCGGGCATCTGGGGCCGAACCTCGGGGTGGTGGAGCTGACGCTGGCCCTGCACCGCGTCTTCGATTCGCCGCACGACCCGCTTATCTTCGACACCGGCCATCAGGCGTACGTGCACAAGATGCTGACCGGTCGCGCGCACCGGTTCGACACCCTGCGCAAGAAGGACGGCCTGTCGGGCTATCCGAGCCGGGCCGAAAGCGACCACGACTGGGTGGAGTCCAGCCACGCGTCGTCGGCGCTGTCGTACGCCGACGGGCTGGCGAAGGCCTTTGAGCTGACTGGCCACCGCAACCGCCATGTGGTCGCCGTGGTCGGGGACGGCGCCCTGACCGGCGGGATGTGTTGGGAGGCGTTGAACAACATTGCGGCGGGCGGGCGCCCGATCGTGATCGTGGTCAACGACAACGGGCGCAGCTACGCCCCGACGATCGGCGGGTTCGCCGAGCACCTGGCTCGGCTGCGGCTGCAACCCGGCTACGAGCGGATGCTCGAAGGCGGCCGGCGCGCTGTGCGCGGCATGCCGGTGATCGGCGAGTTGTGCTACCAGGCGCTGCACAGCATGAAGGTGGGCATCAAGGACGCGCTGGCTCCGCAAGTGATGTTCACCGACCTCGGGCTGAAGTACGTCGGGCCGGTCGACGGACACGACGAACACGCCGTCGAGACCGCGTTGCGCAGCGCCCGCGGCTATGGCGGGCCGGTGATCGTGCACGTGGTCACCCGCAAGGGCATGGGATACGCGCCGGCCGAGAACGACGAAGCCGAGCAGATGCACTCCTGCGGGGTCATCGACGTGCACACCGGACTGTCCACCGCGGTGGCCGCGCCGGGCTGGACGTCGACGTTCGCCGACGCACTGGTGGCCTACGGCGCCCAGCGCCGCGACATCGTGGCGATCACCGCTGCGATGCCCGGACCCACCGGATTGTCCAAGTTCGGCGAGCGCTTCCCGGACCGGCTGTTCGACGTCGGGATCGCCGAGCAACATGCGCTGACCTCCGCCGCGGGGCTGGCGATGGGCGGCCTGCATCCCGTGGTGGCGGTTTACTCCACATTCCTGAACCGGGCGTTCGACCAGATCATGATGGACGTCGCGCTGCACAAGCTGCCGGTGACCATGGTGCTGGATCGGGCCGGCATCACCGGCAACGACGGCGCCAGCCACAACGGCACCTGGGATCTGTCGATTCTGGGCATTGTCCCCGGCATGCGGGTGGCCGCGCCCCGTGACGCCGCCCGGCTGCGCGAGGAGCTCGGCGAGGCGTTGGACGTCGACGACGGTCCCACCGCACTGCGCTTCCCCAAAGGCGATGTGGGAGAGGACATTCCAGCGCTCCGTCGAGTCGGCGGTGTCGATGTGCTCGCCGAGCCCGCGGCTGGGTTGTCCGCGGACGTGCTGCTGGTGGCGGTCGGCGCGTTCGCACCGACGGCGCTGTCGGTGGCCGAGCGGCTGCGCAACCAGGGCATCGGCGTCACGGTGGTGGACCCGCGCTGGGTCCTGCCGGTACCCGACGCGATCCGCGAGCTGGCGGTCGGTCACAAGCTCGTCGTCACGATCGAAGACCACGGCGTGTCCGGTGGTGTCGGCTCCGCGGTGTCGGCGGCGCTGCGGCGCGCCGAGGTCGACGTGCCGTGCCGCGATGTCGGTGTGCCGCAACAGTTCCTGGCGCACGCATCGCGCAAGGAGGTGCTCGCCGAGGTGGGGCTCACCGATCAGGACATCGCCCGGCAGATCACCGGCTGGGTGGCCGCGCTGGGGACGACCGACGTCGAGCGCGCCGAAAACCCAAGCGGCGCAGACAAGTTCGAGTAGGGACCTCGCCACGGTCAGGTGATGTCCGCGATCAGTGGGGCAACAGGGCCTGCCTCACTGATCGGATCGGTGTTCTACCACTACGCATACGTCGGCAACATGGAAGGCGATGTGGTTGAACAAGTTTGGGGCTTCTGCCTGACCGCGCTGGGTGATGACCAGCTACCGCGGTTGGCACAAGGTAGGTATCTGTTTGGCTGAGTTCAGGTCAACGCCGCCGCGAGCGCCGGAACGACGAGCTCTCGCTGCCATGGCCGCGCGCCGCCGTCGCGCAGGAACGTGTCGATATCGGCCGCGGTCCCGCCGGGCCAGTCCCAGCACAGCCGCTTCAACAGATCAGGCGACAGCAGGTTCTCGGTCGGCACACCGACCCGCTCGGACAGGGCGCCCAGGCCTTCGCGCGCCGCTTGCAATCGGGCCGCCGCTTCCGGCTTGCGCCGATGCCAGCGAGACACCGGGGGAGGTCCGTTCGGCGGTTCGGAATTCGTCAGCTGCTCAGGGTTTTCCCGGGCCCGGGCGAGCGCCGCGAGCCACACCGATGCGTTGCGCCGCTGGCGCGGGCCGCGGAAGACCGGCAGGGCGGTCAGCTCTGCGACGGTCTTCGGGTCGGCGACCGCGGCCTCGATGATCGCCGAGTCGGGCAGGATCCGGCCGGGGGCGATGTCTCGGCGACGGGCGATCTCGTCGCGCACAGTCCACAGCTCTCGAACCGCGGTCAGCGCCCTCGCATCCCGCACCTTGTGGATGCCCGATGTCCGGCGCCACCGGTCCCGCCGCGGCGGGGCAGGCTCCATCGTCAGCAGGTAGTCGAATTCCTGCTGCGCCCACTGCGTCTTGCCTTGCTCCGCCAGCACCTGCTCGACGGCGTTCTTCAGGTCCAGCAACACCTCGACGTCCAGGGCCGCGTAGTTCAGCAGCGCCGGCGGGAGCGGCCGTTTCGACCAATCGGCGGCGCCGTGACCTTTCGCCAGCCCGAGCCCCAGCAGTCGGCTCACCATGGCGGCAAGGTTCACCCTGTCGTATCCGGCGAGCCGGCCCGCCAGCTCGGTGTCGTAGAGGGCGGGTGGCCGCATGCCCAGCTCGGCCAGACAGGGCAGGTCCTGGTCTGCGGCGTGCAGGACCCAGGTGTCGGTGCTCAGCACCTCCGCGACCGGGCGCAGATTTTCGGTGGGGTCACCGTCGGCTGCGACCGGATCCACCAACACCGTGCCTGCACCAGCGCGCCGAATCTGGATCAGATAGGCCCGGTTGCTGTAGCGGAATCCCGACGCACGTTCTGCGTCGACGGCGAATGGGCCGTGCCCGGACGCCAAAAGCTCAGCGGCAGATGCGATTTCGTCGGCAGACGCGGACAGCTTCGGCACGCCGTCCGATGGGTGAAGCAATGGCATCGGTTCGGGCTCTTCGATGTCCGAGCCCACCCGCTCGGGTTCCGCGACACTCACGCCCGCGAACGCGACCCCAGGTCGGTGACCCCCACCGGCGGCAGCCCCGCCGCATGCTCGAGCACCTCGCAGAACGCCTGCACATGCACGTTGAGCTCCGGCGTGATGGCCGTCCACGAGGCTCGCAGCTCCAGCTGGTGTGCCCGCGGCGGACCCGAGATGTCGCCGTATCGCACCGACGTCGTGGCGGTGACCGTGCCGCCCAGCGCGGTGGCGGCTCCAGCCCGCGCCTCCAGCGCATCCACCAGCCAGCTCCAGGCGACCTCTGGCAACAGGGGGTCGACGGCTTCGCTGGAGTCCAGGTCGGCCTGAATGTAGGCCACCAGGCGCATGGTGCCGTCCCACGCCTCCGCGCCCTCGGGGTCGTAGAGCAGGATCAGCCGTCCGAACGCGTCACCTTCGGACCGCTCCGGCACGATGTCGGTGTCCGGATGCCGCACCTCCGCGCCCAGGGCGTAGCTGAACGGTGCGAGCCGCTGCGGCGGCCGGATGGGGCCGAGCTCGATCTCCCGGCGCACCTCGGCGGCATTCATCGCCGCGACCGCCGCCTGGAACGGAGCCGGTTCGGCAGAGCTCATGACCCTCGACGCTAGTCCATCGCAGGCCGCGGGGTGGCAGGCGCGCCGGATTGCCCATGGCAGCATGGGTGGTGATGAGTACCCGCCGTGACCTGCCCAAGGCGCCGTACCTGGCGGCCGCGACCGGCCGCAAGCCGAGCCGTATCCCGGTGTGGTTCATGCGCCAGGCGGGCCGGTCGCTACCGGAGTACCGCGCAGTGCGGGCCCAGCGCAGCATGCTGGAGGCCTGCTTCGACGCCGAACTGGTCTGCGAGATCACCCTGCAGCCCGTGCGCCGGCACGGGGTGGATGCCGCGATCCTGTTCTCCGACATCGTGGTGCCACTGCGTGCGGCGGGTATCGCATTGGACATCGTGCCCGACGTCGGGCCGGTGATCGAACACCCCGTCCGGACCCTTGCTGATATCAAGGCACTGAAACCGCTTGAGCCGGAACGTGTTTCATCTGTCTCGCGGGCGGTGGGGCTGTTGGTCGATGCGCTGGGTGACGTCCCGCTGATCGGCTTCGCCGGCGCCCCGTTCACGCTGGCGTCCTACCTCGTGGAGGGCGGCCCGAGCCGGCACCACGAGCGCACCAAGGCGATGATGCTCGGTGATCCGCAGAGCTGGCATGCGCTGATGGCGTCCTTGACCGACCTGACCATCGCGTTCCTGCGCGTCCAGGTCGACGCGGGCGTCGACGCGATCCAGG
Organism: Mycobacterium sp. NGS19; assembly: GCF_059813155.1. Lineage (NCBI taxonomy): Bacteria > Bacillati > Actinomycetota > Actinomycetes > Mycobacteriales > Mycobacteriaceae > Mycobacterium > Mycobacterium sp. NGS19. Next base: position 24,419 of record NZ_JCALEB010000003.1, on the reverse strand, counting down.
TGTTCGACTCCTGGGCCGGCGCGCTGTCGCTGGCCGACTACACCGAGTACGTATTGCCCCACAGCACAAGGGTTTTCGACGCACTGGCCGCCGCGGGGATTCCGATGACGCACTTCGGCGTGGGCACCGCCGAGCTGCTCGGCGCGATGTCGGCGGCGGGCGCCTCGGTGGTCGGGGTGGACTGGCGCACGTCGCTCACCGACGCCGCGTCCCGTGTGCGTCCCGGGACCGCGTTGCAGGGCAACCTCGACCCGGTGGTGCTGCTGGCCGGCTGGCCGGTGGTCGAGGCGCAGGCTCGCCGCGTGGTCGACGACGGGCGCCGCGCGGTGGACGCCGGGGCGGCGGGGCACATCTTCAACCTCGGCCACGGGGTGCTACCAGATACCGACCCGGGTGTCGTCACCGAACTGGTCACGCTGGTGCACTCTCTGTGACCGTCCTGTATTGCGTTGTGGGAGGCGGTATTTCGGGCCTGTCCGCGGCGTGGACGCTGCGGCGGCTGCTGGGTGAGGACGCCGAGATCACGCTTTTCGAGCCCGCCGACACGCTGGGCGGAACGCTGCGCACCGTTCCGTTCGCGGGACACGCGGTCGACGTGGGAGCCGAGGCGTTCGTCGCGCGGCGTCCGGAAGTGCCTGCGCTGCTGGCCGAGCTCGGGATGGCCGACGCACAGGTCGACACCACCGGGGTTCGCCCGCTGATCTACGCCGGCGGCGGCCTGCACCCGCTACCGGAACGCACCGTCAACGGCATCCCCACCTCGGCGGAGTCCATGGCCGGCCTCGTCGACGACGCCACCGTCGCGCAGATCGCCGCCGAGGCGTCGCGACCATGGCGGTGGACAACCGGCGCCGACGTCTCCGTCGCCGACGTGGTGGCCGATCGGTTCGGCTCGCAGGTGGTAACCAGGTCCGTCGACCCGCTGCTCGCCGGCGTCTATGCCGGCTCGGCGGCCAGCATCGGTCTGCGGTCGGCCGCGCCCGGAGTGGCGTCGGCGCTGGACAACGGCGCAGCCAGCCTGACTGCAGCGGCACGCGCGGCGCTGCCGCCGCCGTCGGGCGGCCCGGTCTTCCGCGCCGTCGAGGGGGGATACCGGCGGCTCGTCGACGAGCTTCGCCGCCGAAGCGGCGCGCGGATAGTGCAGAGCGCCGTGACGTCGCTGCGCTGGGACGCCGACGGCTGGCAGGTCGGTGACGAGCACGCGGACGCGGTGGTACTGGCGGTGCCCGCGCAGCAGGCGGCGGCTCTGCTCGCCGACGTCGCCCCCGACTCCGCGTCGGCTGCTGCCCGCATCCCGGTCGCGTCGTCGGTGGTGCTCGCGTTGGCCCTGCCCGCCGGCACTCAGCTGCCGCAGCGCTCCGGGGTGCTGGTGGCCAGCGGAGAACCGTTGCGCGCCAAGGCGATAACGCTGTCGAGCCGGAAGTGGGGGAGACCCGGCGACGTCGAGCTGCTGCGGCTGAGCTTCGGGCGCTTCGGCGACGACGTCGCCCACACGGCCAGCGACGATCAACTGGTGTCGTGGGCGCTCGACGACCTGGCGGCGTTGTTCGGGATCGCGGTCGACCCCGTCGACGTGCACGTGGCGCGGTGGCTGGACGCGATGCCGCAGTACGGGCCCGGCCACCGCGGTCTGGTCGAGCGGATCCGGGCCGGCTTGCCCGACACGTTGGCGGTGGCGGGCAACTACCTCGACGGCATCGGGGTGCCCGCGTGCATCGCCTCGGGCGCTGCGGCGGCCAACCGGCTCGTCAGGGCGTCCGTGGCACGATAGAGGCATGGCCCGGCTCGACTACGACGAACTCAACAGCACGATCCGCTACCTGATGTTCTCCGCGTTCGCGGTACGTCCGGGCGCCTTGGGCGACGACCGCACGTCCGTCGTCGACGAAACCGCCACGTTCCTCAAGCAGCAGGAGGACAACGGCGTCGTGGTGCGCGGCGTCTACGACGTCGCGGGCATGCGGGCCGATGCGGACTTCATGTTTTGGACGCACGCCGACCGGGTCGAGGCGTTGCAGGCCACCTATTCCGATTTCCGGCGCACCACGGCCCTGGGCCGGGCCAGCACCCCGGTATGGAGCAGCGTGGCGCTGCACCGGCCCGCCGAGTTCAACAAGAGCCACATCCCGGCGTTTCTGGCCGGTGAGGAACCCGGGGCATACGTGTGCGTGTACCCGTTCGTGCGCTCGCTCGAGTGGTATCTGCTGCCCGACGAGGAACGCCGCCGCATGCTCGCTGAGCACGGCATGGCGGCGCGGGCCTACAAAGACGTGCGCGCCAACACCGTGCCGGCGTTCGCGCTGGGCGACTACGAGTGGATTCTTGCGTTCGAGGCGCCGGAGCTGCACCGCATCGTCGACCTGATGCGCGAACTGCGGGCTACCGATGCGCGTCGGCATACGCGTCTGGAGACGCCGTTCTTCACCGGCCCGCGGGTCTCGGTGGAACAGCTCGTCGAGCGCCTGCCTTAAGCGATTTCGGTGCGCTAACCGGCGCTGACCGCCGGTTAGCGCACCGAAATCACGAAGCGGGCTTGAGGCGCAACGCGATCGAGTTGATGCAGTAGCGCTGATCGGTCGGGGTGGGGTAGCCCTCACCGGCGAACACGTGACCCAGATGGCTGTGGCAGTTGGCGCACAGCACCTCGGTGCGCGTCATGCCCAGTGAGGTGTCCGGCCGCAGGATCACGGCGTCGGATCGGGCTGGGTCGAAGAACGACGGCCAGCCGCAATGGGATTCGAACTTCTCGGTGCTGCGGAACAACTCGGCACCGCAGGCCCGGCATTCGTAGACACCTTCGGTTTTGGTGTCGGTGTACTCGCCGGTGAACGGCCGCTCGGTGCCTGCTCGCCGCAGCACCTCGAACTCCTCGGGCGTGAGCCGCTCACGCCATTCCGCGTCTGACAGTTCGAGTTTCGGGCGAGACGTCATGCGTTCACGCTAGCGCGCCGCTCGTCGGCCGTCATCCAAGGCGGGTCGATTCCGAACTGCAGCCGGTTTTCGGCCTTGGCGTCTAGATAGCGGAAGTAGAGCACGCTGAACACCACCACCAGCATCAGCGACCAGCCCCAGGTGACACGCAGATATTCCAGCGCCCTGCCGGTGCTGGGCCAGTACTGAAGCAACCACCTGTCGGCGGACAAGAAGCCGTAGACAGCAAGCCATGCCGGCCAATTGCGGATCACCGAGTTGCGCAATACCACCGTCATCAAGAACGGAAACAGCGTCATCGAGTAGTAGGCCTGACCGAGCGAACCGAGCAGCCATGACGCGATCAGCAGCACACCCGACGAAGTGCAGTACCAGAACAACGGATCGCGGGTGCGGTAGTACTTGTACAGCAGCCACAGCGAGACAACCACCAAGACGCCGAAGATCAACCGCAGCAACAGAATCAGCCATGACGGCAAGCCGTAGTAGATGCCGTTGCCCGCGATCGAGCTGTTGAAGTAGTCCCGAGTGGTGAACAGGATGTACGGCAAGGTCCGCCGGTAGAAGTTCATCGGGTCGGCGACCAACGGGAAGGCCGCGATGTTGAACACCAGCGGCACGGCGATCGCGGTCACCAACGCGCGCCATTGGCGGTTGAGCAGTGGCAACAGCAGCAGCGGCGCCAGCAGCGGTTTGACCACCAGCGACAGCCCGACCGCCACACCGGCCCACCACTGGTGGCTCTCTTTTCCGTCCAGCAGCCACCGGAAGAACAGCACCTCGAGCAGCAGGATGATTCCGTTGATGTTCGCGAAAACCAGTGTGTTGATGACGGCTTCGCTGCAGAACATCGCGGCCAGCAACGCGGGGAACGCGACCGAGGTGACGGAAAACTTGAACAGCCGTACCAGGAGGTATGCCGCCAGCACCATCGCGACGGTGTTGAAGAAGATGAACCAGTAGCGCGAGGCGTCCACCGGCAGATAACCGAACGGCGCCATCAGCAGTGTGCCGCCGGGCGGATACAGGTAGTGCGGGTCGACGTAGTCGAAGTGCTCGTTGTAGATGTCGAGTCCGCGGCGGAAGTTCGACACGGCGCGATAAACCGGCCCGTAGTCGTCGGTGATGTAGCCGTTGGTGGCCAGCACGTAGCTGCGGTGGATCACGAACAGAATTGCCAGCGGCCACAAGATCGTGCGCAACACCGCAGAGGCAGTAGGCGGGGTGGTGCGGGGCCGGAAGACAGCTAGTACCGAGTCTGTAAGCGCCACGAGCGCACCGTACCCGACGCCGATGTCGAGATCAGGCGGGGCAATACGTGTCGGTCGCGGGAAGGTTTCCGCTGTCGAGGTAGCCGACCAGCGGGGGCACCGCGCACGGCGAATAGATGCTGACGCCGTGGCCGATGCCCTGCCACATCACCCGCTTGCTGGCCACGCCGGCGTTGAGCACGGTCGCCGACACCGACGCCACCCCGTCACTGCCCGCGACCGCGTCGTTGAGCCCGCCCATCAGCAGGACGTTCACCTTGAGGTTCTTCGGATCCGGCGGCGCGGTGCCGCTGGGCCAGTTGAGGCACTTGACCAGATCGAGCGCCCCGACGGCGCCGAACTGCGGGTACTCCTTACCCCACTCGACGACAAGTTCGCGGACCCGGTCGGGCGTGGGCCGGTTCAGGGAGTCGCTGCACTGGTTGACGAACTGCCCGTCGGTCTGCCGCGTCGACTGCGCCTGATTGATGAGGTTGTTGAGCTGGTTGACGTCGCCGGAGCGTGCCGACGCCAGCGCGGTCGCCAGCGCGTTCGTCGACGACGCCCGGTCTGCGCGCGGGAACGCCAACGCGGTGCTGATCGCCGACGTGACCGCTGCCGTCGATGCGCCTCCCGGCCCACGGCCGGCGCGGGCCGCCGCGATCAGCGCGTCGACCGCGCCCTTGGGATCCGGCCCGAGCGGGCAGTTCGCGGCCGCACACTGGGCGGCGAACGCGTCAAGCGCGGCCTGCTCGCCTTTGATCTGCTGCTCCTCGGCGCCTTCGGCGTTGATCGCGGGCGGAATCGGCGAGTCCAGGACCAGCCGGGCCACCTTGTCGGGATGCCGGCCGGCGTAGGCCAGCGCCACCTGCGCGCCGTTCCCGATGCCCAGCAGTGCCAGCGTCGGCACGTCCCACGTCGTCCGCAGTCGCTCGATGTCTTCGGCGGCGTGGGAGTTGTCGTAGGCGTTGTCGCCGGGGGAGATGGTGTCGGTGCAGTTGGTGGTGGCGGTCACGACGATCTCGCCGAGCTTGGCGACGGGATCGTCGCCGGATTCGAACTGAGCTTGGTCGTGCATTTCCTGCCGGTCGAACGAGTCGCGGCAGTCCAGCGCACCGGACAGGCCGATCCCGCGACGGTCGATAGCCACGACCGGCCGGCTCTTGAGCACGTCTGTTCCGGCGCGTGTCAGCCACGTCGGCAACTGGACCGACGACGGCAGATCCGATCCGGTGGTGACCACCAGCGGCCCGGCGTCGGGCGGAGTCTGCGCCGAGCGGGCGCGGACCACGCCGATGGTCACGGTTCCGCTGGCGTTGTTGATGGGGTCGAGGTCGGCGTCGAAATTGGCGCAGTCCAACGTCACCCCGACCGGCGGGGCCACGGCCAGCTCGGAAAACAGCCGCGAGCTGCAGTCTTTCCACGCGAGGTCGTTCTTCGGTGCCTCGACCGGCGGCGGGCCGTGCGGGGCGGGCGCGGATGTCGGGCCGGCGTGCGACCCGTGACCTGAGTCGGTGGCGTACCGCGGGTTGGCAGCCAAGCCAGGGGCGCATCCGGCGAGCACGCCGACGGTCGCGACGATCGCCACGGCGCGCCCCGGCCCGGAAAACGGCATGCCGACCAGACTAGCGAGCAGACCTAAAGGGCCCGGCTGTAGCGCAAGTACAGGTAGCCGTCGGCGTCGCTGAGGATCTGCGCGGTGCGCAGCCGGATGTCGACGGAACCCGGTGCGGTCAGCACGCGTGGTGCGCCGCCGCCCACCAGCATTGGCGCGATGGTCAGCGCCAGCTCGTCGAGCAGGCCCAGCGCCACGATGTCGCCCAGCAGCATCGGGCCGCCCTCACACAGCACGCGACGAAGCCCCCGCTCGGCGAGCATGCCCAGAACCGCGGCCGGGTCGACGGTGATCGGGTCCCCAGTCGACGCGTCGAGCACCTCGGCGTTGCCCTGCAGGCGGTCGCGTGTGGCCTCGACAGATGCGGCGGTGGTGAAGATCAGCGGCGGGGTCTCGGTGAGTGTGAACAGGCGGCTGGCCGGATCGAGGGCGCCCGACGCGGTGACCACGGCGATCGGTGGGATCTCGGACTGGCCGCGCGCTTGGCGGGCCTGACGGGAGGCCACGCTCAACTGGACGCCCGAGTAGTTCTCGGCGCGGACGGTGCCGGCTCCCACAAGGATCACGTCGGCGAGCTCGCGCATGATCTTGAACAGCACCCGGTCACCCGCAGCGGCAAGCCCACCGGCGCGCCCGTCGACGGTGGCGCCGCCGTCCACGCTGGCGATCATGTTGGCCCGCACCCAACACCCGCTCAGCTGGTCGGGGTAGGCATAGAGCGCCGGCAGCTCGGCTGCGTCGACGGATGTCATTGAGTCCAGCCGGGTGAACTTGGCGGCGGCGTCGTCGTCGGTCATTGGACCGATTGCAGCACATCGGGCATGGGGCGGACCCGTCGCACCATCACGAAGTCGTGTTCGACAGCACTGCCCAGCTGAAATGTCTTGGTGCCGTTGACCTCGAAGCCGTGTTTCGCATAAAAGCGTTGTGCCCGTTGGTTTTGCTGGTTGACGCCCAGCCAGATGCTTTCGGCGCCCATCGCCGTGGCTGTCTTCAGGGCTGCGGTCATCAACGCGGCCGAGACGCCGGCGCCGTGGCCGTCGGGCAGCACGTACATCTTCGACAGCTCGACGGCGGGCCGGACGGTTACCGAGCGCTGCACGTCCGGCTCGTCCGGTACACCCCGAATCAACATGCAGTAGCCCAGGATTCGGCTGCCGGCGCGGGCGACGAGAACGGCCCGATCGGGATCGGCGAGGTACTCCGCGAACCGCTCGGCGGACAACTGGTTCTCGATGAAAGCCGTGATGTTTCTAGCAGTCGCGCCGGGCGGGCACGCCAGCGGGAACGTGCGGGAGGCGACGGCGGCCAGCTCGTCGATGTCAGCGCGGCAGGCGGTGATGATCTCTAGATGTTCCACTGCGCCAGGTGGACACCGGTCTTCGGGTCGATCAGCACCACATTGGTCACCAGGTCGCGGTAACAGTCCCAGTACACACCGCCGCTGACGGTCGAGCCTTGCGGTGCGTTGAGCAGTGCGTATTGCAGCGCGTCGGGCGCGTCGGTGCTGCGGGGGAGGTAGGCGTCGCCGGTGGGGGTGACGCCCTGAAACGAAAACTTCGGCGCCATCGCGGACTTCGAGGGCACCTCGACCGCGGTGACCGCGACCTGCGCGCGCCAGACCTCCGAGCGGGGCCACCGCGGCGGATAGCCCCATCCGGGCGGAATGTCGGACGGCAGCACACTGCTCACCGTGACGTCGGCGGTGACGGTGCCGTCGGTGACGCGCAGGGTATCGCCGAGGCGACCGATCGGGCCCACGCCCGCAGAGGCGTCAGGTGCGACGGACACGCCGGCGATCAGCATCGCAGCGAACAGTCCGAGCAACCAGCGGCGCATCATGTCCTCCTTAGCTGCCTCGCATGATGTCACACGAAAGCGCCGGAAAACATGGGTTACTCAGCCCAGGGGCCGACGCCACCGGTCTTGGCGATCGTGATGTGAGTGACGAAGCCGGGCGGCGGGTCGTCCATCGGAGGGAACTTCGCGTCCGGGCCGATCATGGTCTTGGCCAGCTCTCGCAACAGTTCGGGCGCCCCACCCTCCTCCACGCGTGCCGTGCCCGTGATCGAAAGGTAGGGCGTCATGGGCCCACTGCGGTCCTCGGAGAGGACGGTAAGCGCAACCCGGTTGTCGCGCTTGATGTTTCGCACCTTGCGGTGCTCGCCCAGATGGGCGGTCACCAACTCGTCGTCGTCCTCGGGTGTGGTGCGCAACGCAACCCAGACCACGCTGACGTGCGGGCTGCCGTCGGGGTTGAGGGTGACCAGGGTGGCGTCGGCGCCGTATCCGATCAGCGCCCGCGCGTGCTCGTCGAGCTTCATGAGCCGGACATTACGCGGGATCGTCAGCAGCTGCGGCTCCCTCAGCGCCGACGAACGCCTGCAATGCGGCGACCACGTCGGCCTCCACGTCGGCTTTGGCTACGCCGAGGCGGTGCAATGGCCCGTCGCCATCCTCTGTCTCCAGCAGTGCCAGCAGGATGTGTTCGGTGCCGATGTAGTTGTGGCCGAGCCGCAGCGCCTCGCGGAATGTGAGCTCGAGAGCCTTGCGTGATGCGCTGCTGAAGGGCACGAGGGCCGGGATGTCGTCTTGTCGCGGCGGCAGCGGTGCCGCGCTACGAAGCGTTGCGACGTCGACACCACGCTCAGCGAGGACGCGCATCGCCAGCGAGTTCTCGTCGGCGGCCAGTGCACGGATGAGGTGCGCCGGAGTGATCTCGGCGTTGCTTGCTTCGCGCGCCTGGTTTTGCGCCGCCACGACCACCGCCCGGGCGCGCGGGGTGAACCGACTGAAGCCCTGCGCCGGGTCCAGCGTCGTCTCGAGTTTGGGCACAAACCTTTTCTGCGCGGCCTGCTTGGACACGCCCATGCTCTTGCCGATCTCGGTCCATGACGCGCCGGACCTGCGCGCTTGGTCGACGAAGTGGCCGATCAGGTGGTCGGCGAGCTCGCCGAGATGCTCGGCGACCAGCACCGCGTCGGTCAGCTGGTCGAGGGCGTCGGCGTGAACTTTCCTGATGGCGTCGATGAGATCGTCGAGACGGACATTGACGAGCTGCGTAGCAGGCATGGCGTCAACCTTAGGTTGACCATGCCACAGCGTCAACTTTTAGTTGACCGTCGGCGCCGCGCAAAAAAGGAATGGTGATTGAGGTCACGCCGGGCGGGTAGTAAGTTCCGGCGAGAGTGGCACTCGGCATTGGAGGTTTGGTATGGGTGAAGGCGAGCTGCGGCCGGTTCGCCGGGCGCGTCGACTGTTGATCGCTGCGGTGGTCGCAGTCTTACTGCCCGGCTTGGCAAGCGTGTTGAGCGCACCGGACGCCAAAGCATTCTCCCGGCCAGGCCTTCCAGTCGAATATCTTCAGGTCCCGTCGCCGTCGATGGGCCGTGACATCAAGGTCGAGTTTCAGCCCGGTGGCTCACACGCGATCTATCTGCTCGACGGCTTGCGAGCCCGCGACGATTGGAACGGCTGGGACATCGAGCTTCCCTCGTTCGAGTGGACGCTGAATTCGGGCTTGGCCACCGTGATGCCGGTCGGCGGCATGTCGAGCTTCTACACCGACTGGTACCAGCCGGCGGTGGGCAACGGCGGGACGTGGACCTACAAGTGGGAGACGTTCCTGACGTCCGAGCTGCCGTCGTGGCTGGCCGCCAACAAGAGCATCAGCCCCACCGGCAATGCGGTGGTGGGTATTTCGATGTCCGGTTCGTCGGCACTGATCCTCGCGGCGTATCACCCGGACAGGTTCATCTATGCCGGATCGCTGTCGGCTCTGCTGGACCCGTCGCAGGCCATGGGGCCGTTTTTGATCGGCATCTCGATGCGCGACTCCGGTGGCTTCAGTGCGGACGCGATGTGGGGTCCGTCCAGCGATCCGGCCTGGGCCCGCAACGACCCGACGGTTCAGATCCCGCGGCTGGTCGACAACAACACGCGGCTGTGGGTGTACGCCGGGAACGGCACGCCGAACGAACTCGGCGGCGCGGACGTACCGGCCAAGGTGCTCGAGAGCATCATCCGGGACAGCAATATCAAGTTCCAGGACAAGTACACCGCCGCCGGTGGGCACAATGCGACGTTCAACTTCCCGCCGAACGGGACGCACAACTGGGCTTACTGGGGAGCGCAGTTGCAGGCGATGATCCCCGATATCAAGGCCACGCTGGGGTAGCCGGAGCGGCGACGGAGGAGCGGTGCTGGCTTCTTAACATCCGCGGTTGCATCCAGGTCGCCTGACGAGGGACCAGACGCAACCAACCTTGTCCGACGTCACATCGACCCTACGGCGCGAAGCTCGCGCTGCACCAAGGCGATTGGTCACCGGGCGAAGGGACTAATGTCTCTAAGCCCACAGCAGAATTTCGCGATCGCAAAATGCGAGAAAGCGTAAATTTGAGTGACCGAGGTCGGGGACGTCGAGGAGGCTTCGGATGAATACAAAGTTGCGCCGCATCGCGGTGTGGATAGTGTCGCTGGCCGCGTTGACGTTGGGACCTCTCGCCGCCACGACAGTCATCAGTCCGGCAGTCAGCTGGGCCTGCGACGGCGGGACGGTTTGGGATCCCGGAGCCAACGCATGCGTGGCACCGGCGCCGCCGCCACCCGCGCCGCCGCCGGTTCCGGTGACCATGTGCATCGGTGCGCCCGTGCCATTCGTTCCGATGAGTTGGTGCTTCCCCGTCGGAGGCTGAGCTCGCCGTTGTAATGAGGTTCACGCGTCGGCTGCGCGTAGGCCGGGTAACAGTCGGCCGGAAGTCAGCATCTGCGACGGAAGGATTCGTGCATGACCGTCACGCGTGACATCGACGCGCCACGCCACCGGGTCTGGGACGTGCTGGCCGACGGGTGGACTTACTCGCAGTGGGTGGTCGGCAACAGTCGCATGCGCGCCGTCGACAAGAACTGGCCGGCGCCGGGTTCCACGATCCAGCACTCGATCGGTGTGTGGCCTCTGGTGATCGACGACGAGACCGTCGCCGAAAAGTGCGAGCCCGAACGCGAACTCGTGTTGCTGGCCAAGATGGGACCGCTCGGTGCGGCGAAGGTGACGCTGCGGCTTTCAGACATCCCGAACGGGTGTCGGGTGGAGATGTCAGAAACCCCCGCGCGAGGCGCTTTGAATGTGGTGCCAGATCAACTGGCGCAGATTGCGATGGACGTCCGGAACCGGGAGTGCCTGTTGCGGCTCGAGAACTTGGCCAAGCACCGCGACCCAAGCGAACTGACGTAGGCCCGTTGAGTGCGCGGCGCGTCGAGTCAAACCGAAGGGCCGTAATAGATCTTGTTGAAGTCCTGCACCCAGCCGTGGCCGTTGCAGCTCAGCGGCAGGCCGTCGGGGCTTTGGGCTGTGCCCTTCTCGCCTTGGCAGGGCGCACCCAGTGGACGTACGCCGACGAGAGGCTCTGTCGACACCCAGCGGTTGGTGGCGGAGCAGATCAGGGTGTCGGTAGGCGACGAGCCGAGGCCGAAGGCGTAGCGGTCAGAGGCGATGCAGTGCTGGCCCTCGACGGCGTTGTGGGCCACGCCCGGAACGCAATCCACGCCGTCGCAATACGACGGCCAGGCGGACGCGGTGCCCGCGCTCACCCACGGCGCCGCGACGAAGCCCACAGCAAGCGCAAGTACCGTCGTGAATCTCATGCCCGCCCCTTCGCGTGAATCTGATTGCTCGCTTTGCGCTCAGCCTAGATTCCGCGGCGTGTCCGCGTACAGGCGTTAGCGGTCTTGACGGTTGCGAGGCGGTCAGAGCCGCCCCACGGCGAACGCTGCGCCTTCGTTCACCATCCCGTTCAGCGCGTAAAGGGCATGCGCGACGGAGGGTTGACCACCCGGAGTGCCGTTGCAGATCGTGTCGTCGGGATTGCAGAGTTCGAGGGTCTTGGGCTTGTACAAGGGGCCGATCACGATCGGCGGCGCGCCGTACTGCTGCAACCACGCGTCCGACGGCTTGCCGAAGAGCACGACAGCGGCGACGTGGTCTGCGACCTGCGGCGGCATCGGCTGGGGGATGTACGACAAGAACTCCGGGGGGATGCTCGCCGGGACGGAGGCTGAAGTGACGAAGCCCGCGACCGCCGCACCTTGCGAGTAGCCACCGAGCACGATCCTGGTGTTGGGGCAGTTGGCGGCCGTGGCTTCGATGTGCGAGCCGGCGTCGCGGATGCCGTCGACGACGGTTCTGGCGAACTGGATGCCCGCGCCGAAGTCGCCGCTGGCTTCGTAGTTGACCGGATACACGGCGACGGACCGACCGCCGGCTTGCTCGGTCACAGCGTTGACGAACGCTTGGCCGACGCCGCCGACGCCGGGAGGCTCGCCGGTGCCGCGGGCGAACACGACCTCGACGTCGGGACAGGGCTGGGCGGAGGCGAGGGGGAGGGGCGCCGTGACGAGAGCTGCGAAGGACAGCACCATCACCGCGAGAAGACGCGGCCAGCTCTTGATTGTTGTGTGCCTGCGCCCGTTCACCTGCGCCATTGTTGATCCCCTCTCACCGTGGCGAGCAACCGCGCGGCTTTACCGCTTCGTCGGTCGTTCGAAGTGAGTGAGCAGTTCCCGTTGGTCAGCGATTCCAAAACCTGCCGGTTTTCAGCACCTCAGCGCCGCCGCTGCTGCCGGGAACGGCATCTATGCGCGGTCGGCGCGCTCGACTCGGATCATCCACCTGCGGCCGGGACCGACTAGATTCCGGCTTCACGGTCGGGCGCGCTGCTCACCCGAGGTCGTAGTTGTCGCGGGAGATCCGGAAAAAGCGCCCCGTACTGGTGTCGGTGCATCTCATGGCCGACGGCTCGCTGGCACAGGTGATGGCGCCGAGTGACATGGTTTCGCCGTAGTTCAGTGGCGGCAACGGCGGGTCGACGAGCACACCGCCGACACAGTCGAGGTGCGGCGGCCTGCCCTCATACATCGAGATCTGACTGCCCCAGCCGCCTAGGAAGCAGGTGCTCGGCCGTCCGTCAGGCCCGACATATTGGCGCGGCGGCATGGCGTAGGTGGGATCTTGAACCTGGCACGTGGCTTCGCCCTTGCCGTAGTCGGCCGGATCGAAGTTGCTGTGGTTGCGTTGCATGACGCACCAGACGTCGCCCGACGGCGACTGGAACTTGAGGTCGTTCGAGAAGTCGTCGTCGGCGCTGGCGGTTGCAGACAAGGTGGTGGCAGCGAGCGTCCCGGAGGCGAGCAAGGCCAGGGCGAGCTTCGTTCTTTGCTTCAGGGAGATCCGCTGGTGCGCGAGCCGCTTCTTCATGTCGGCGTCCTTTCGATGGACCATGCTGCCGCAGATCTACCGAAGTTGTACCGCGTCAATCGGCCGTGCGTCCTGGTTCTGAGCAGCAATGGGTGAGGCAATGGCGCAGACGACTGGGCCGACGTCAGCGAACGCGCGTATGCCGAGTCGTCAGGTGCTATTGAAGGCTCTGATGAAGCGCGGAGAATCGTGTCTTCGGGCATGCGTCGATGCTGGTGCGCGGTACTGGGATTGAACTTGATTTCCGGCGCTTCTGCGGTACTGGTTCTGACCAGCAAAAATAGGCGGTGAACTGGTCAAACGCGACACAGTACCGCGAGAATTACACGGAACCAAGCGGAAGCTCTGATAGGTTCATTGTGCACGAATTGTGCACGAATCGGAGGCACCGTGGCCCGTGAGAAGCGCCCGTTCGGCACCATCCGCAAGCTGCCGTCGGGCCGGTATCAAGCCCTCTACACCAACCCCGCCGGCCGCCGCGTCGCCGCGCCACACACCTTCGCTGCGCGCATCGACGCCGAGGGATGGCTACACCAGCGCCGCGTGGAGGCTGAGACCGGCAAATGGAATCCCGCCGCGGTCACCAAGCCGACCAAGACAACGTTCGGCGACTACGCCGCGACTTGGCTGGCCGGCCGCCAGGTCGCCGGGCGGCCCATTAAGGAGCGCACCCGCGAGCACTACACCACGATCCTCGACGACCATCTGCTGCCCGCCTTCGGGCCGAAGCCACTGGCGTCGATCACGCCGAAGGACGTGCGCGACTGGTACGGCAAGACGCTCGTCGACCGCCCGACGCTGCGAAGCCACGCTTACAGCCTTCTGCGCACCATCATGGCGAGCGCGATCAACGACGAACTCCTCGACGCCAATCCGTGCCGCATCGTCGGCGCCGGCCGGGCCAAGCGCGTCCACAAGATCAGGCCCGCGAGCGTCGAGGAGCTCGCCGCGCTCACCGAGGCGATGCCTGAGAAGCTGCGGCTCATGGTCACTCTCGCGTCGTGGTGCGCGCTGCGATTCGGCGAAACTATCGAACTGCGCCGCGGCGACATCGACCTATCCGACGAAGTGATCCGCATTCGCCGCGCCGCGGTACGCATCCGCAGCGGAGGCAAGTACGTGATCACGACACCTAAGTCTGACGCCGGCGTGCGCGACGTCGCCGTCCCGCCGCACATCATCCCAGCTATCGAGGACCACCTCGCGAAATTTGTTGGCAGCAAGCGCGATTCGCTGCTATTTCCGGCAGACGGCGGCGGCCACCTGCAACCGTCCACGCTGCAACGACACTGGTATAAGGCCCGTGCGCAAGCCGGCCGCGATGATCTGCGCTGGCACGACCTACGCCACTCCGGCGCGGTGCTGGCCGCCGCCACAGGCGCGAGTCTGGCCGAGCTCATGGCTCGGCTCGGACATTCCACGCCACAGGCCGCCCTGCGTTACCAGCACGTGGCCGCTGGCCGCGACCGCGAGATAGCGGCACTGCTGAGCAAACTCGCTGACAGCAGGGAACTGTGATGGCTGATTATCCGGACTTCGCCATCAAGTGCCGCCACGGCCGGGACAGCGGTGCCACGTTAGTCGTGCGCTACAAATGGACGGACAAGCAAGGGCGCTGGCTCCCCGAGCGCGGGAGAAACAACGTCAAAATCACCTATCTGCGCGGTGATTCGTCAGCAGACTGGTGGCGTGTCGCAGACCCGGCGCTAAGCGCCGAGGTCGGGCTTGTACCGCTTGGTCCTCACGACACGCGACCAGACCGCGAACATCACCAGATCACCTGCGGCGCAGGCAAATGCCGAAACAATGTGGCGGCGGACGAAGATCGCCTTGTACGGCTGTTCGCCACGCTCGCGTTCAATGCGGCGCATCCGCTGGAAGGTCCATCGTCGACGTCTGCCGCCTTATTGGCGCTCATGCGCGTCGACCGAGACCGCGGTGAGATCACACTGACCCTGGACGAGCTGCGGACGGCGCTGCACATGGGTAACGGCGGGAGATAGCCGCTCGCTGCCGCGTGTCTCCTCACGCTGCTAATATCGCGGTGTCTGCGGGCGCCGCCGCGCACCCGAGACGGCCCGCCGGATGCGAGTCCGGGCAACTAGTGATGCCCGGAGGACTCGCATGTCAGCATCAGTTCTCCGCCGCTTCGTCACCATCGGTGAGGCGGCAGAGTATCTAGCGGTCACAGACCGCACCATCAGGCAGATGATTGCCGACGGCCGGCTCACCGGCTACCGCGGCAGCGCACGGCTAGTGCGCGTAGACCTCAACGAAGTCGACGCCGCCATGAGGCCGTTCGGCGGCGCGGTGTCGTCGTGACGGCCGAGCGAGGGTCGGGGCCTCCCGAAAACGAAGACCAGGCCCCACAAGGAGACCCGGCCGGCGTCGTAAGCGGTCACCACACCACCACCAACACCGCTGATTCTACGGCCACCGGCCGACACCGGCGCCACGGCCGCGGCGCCGAACTTCTCGAGCAGCTACGGCGCAGACACCAGGCGTCGCTGCGGATGCCGCCCCTCGAGCACAGCCGGCAGCGTGATCCCGACCGCCTGAGGTGGTGTCGCCGATGACCGACGACGAGCACCCCGGCCTGACCGTCGCCCGGCGCGTCGCCGCAGAGACCCGACAGCGCCGACGAGCCAACGGCACGCCGGTTGACCTCGACCGCGGGCCTTCGCGGCCCGCCGACTACCCCGGCCCACCCGACCCGCCGCCAGACGACGACGTATCGGCCGCGATGCGCGCACGGTTGGTCGACGGCGCATCGTTCGTGCTCGACATACCCGAGACGATCCCGGCGCTATGGGGTGATGGCGGCGAGGTTCTGTGGGCCGAGGGCGAGTCAGTGATGATCGCCGGGCCGATGGGCCTCGGCAAAACAACGCTGGCCGGCCTACTCATCCGCGCGCAACTCGGTCTCGCGACCGATGTGCTGGGCTACAAGGTGGCGCCGCGGCCCGGCCGCGTGCTCTACCTCGCGATGGACCGGCCGCGACAAATCGCGCGCTCGTTCGCCCGCCAATTCACCGAAGCCGACCGCGACGTGCTCGCCGAGCGCCTGGTGATCTGGCGCGGCCCGCCGCCGGCCGACGTCGCCCGTAACCCAACGGTGCTCGCACGGCTCGCCGAGGCCGCCGACGCGGCAACGGTTTACGTCGACTCGCTCAAAGATGCCGCGATCGGGCTCAGCGAGGACGAGGTCGGCGCCGGATACAACCGTGCCCGCCAACATTTACTCGCCAGCGGCCGTGAGCTCGCCGAGCTCCACCACACCACCAAGCGCGGCGCCGGCGGCGGCCCGCCGAAAGACGCCGCCGACGTGTACGGCTCGGCGTGGATCACCAACGGCACCGGCTCAATCGTGTTGCTGCTCGGCGAGCCGGGCGATCCGGTGGTCGAGTGCAAGCACGTCCGCGCACCGGCCGAACAGGTCGGCCCATACCAATTGCTGCACGACCAGGATGCCGGCGTGCTCACGGTGTTTCACCACACCGACGTTGTCGAGCTCGTCAAGGCAACAGGCCACGATGGCCTCACCGCGAAAGACGGCGCGTGTGCGCTCTATGGGCTCAAGCCACCGGGCGTCGGTGCGCCCGCAGCCGAGAGGCGCGCGTTCGACGCGGCCGTCGAGAAGGCCCGCCGGCGCCTCAACAAGTACGTAGCCGACGGCGTCCTGACACGGGTGGGCGGCGGCAAGGGCAGAGGCGACGAGACCGCGTGGTTTCTGGCCGAGCGAACGGCGGGAGAGCAGTGAGCAGAGAAATCATGCGTAATCACGTTTTCGGGAAAACCGCAGGTAGAGGAATCACGCGACCAACAGCGCCGACAACGAATCACGCTGCCCCCCAAGTAATCACGCGAACAACGAAACCGCAGGTAGAGCAATCACGCACCAAATCACGGCAATCACGCGCCACGCAATCACGTTTCCCCCCACCCTTTTATAAGGGTGGGGGAACGGTTGCCGATCGCTCGCCCGGCGTGACTAATCACGAGGCCAGCGAGCCATGAGGTTGAATCGCCAGCCCGACGTGAGGGTCACCGTCGCGGCCCTCGCCGGGCCGCCGCCGCGAGTTCGGATCACCGTCGGCGCGCTCAGCTACACCGCCGACCCCGACGAGTGTCTGCGGCTTAGTGATCGGCTCGTCGACGCTGTCGAGCAATTACGCGAAGCCTGTCGCGATCGACACCCCGCCAACCGACGTCAGGAGAACCGATGACCGCCCAACCTTGCGCCGAGTGCGGCGCACCCGCCGCCCGCCGGCTCTGCGATGACTGCCTCGAGACGTTCGCCCAGGAGCTCGAGTCCCGCCACGGTCTACCGCGCGGTGGCCGCGACCCCGCCGAGGTGCGTCACGAGCTCGTGTGCCGCCGCGCCGCGGCGCTGCTGCTGCACGGCCGGCTCACCGCCAGCCGCGACGACGAGCACGC
Organism: Mycobacterium sp. NGS19; assembly: GCF_059813155.1. Lineage (NCBI taxonomy): Bacteria > Bacillati > Actinomycetota > Actinomycetes > Mycobacteriales > Mycobacteriaceae > Mycobacterium > Mycobacterium sp. NGS19. The sequence goes on along the minus strand of NZ_JCALEB010000003.1, from coordinate 6,931 downwards.
CGGCATGACGCTCGTGCTGACCGAGTGCCATGCCCGGCCCGGCCTGACACCGGGCGCCGCGCTCGTCGGCCCGCTGCTCACGCTGGCGGCGTGCGTAACCGAGCCCTGGCGCCCGCAATTCGTCGAGCGGCTCGCCGTCGCCGGCGGCATCGCCGCGGCCGAGGCCGAAATCACCGATGACGCCGCGCTCGCCCGCGACTGCCAAGCGACCGAGGCCGCCGAGATAGTGTTGCGCGGCCGGCTCATCGGCGACGCCGAGCTCGAGGCGCACGGCTGGTCGCTGGCCGAGGCCCTCGCCACCGGCTACCACGAGCAGCACATCACCGCGACCGGGCCGGGCCTGCTGCTCGGCCCGCTGCTGGGCCTCATCAACGACCACCTACGCGGCGCGGCACGCGAGCGGCTCGTCGACGCGCTGCGCGACGTCCTAATGACTTGGGCACCCTCACCTGACAACACCGAGGGCCTGTCGTGATCGCCGCGCAGCGCGGCGTGTTCCTTGACGTCGCCGACGCCCGCTATGTCGCCAGCGTTGTCGACCACATTTGCGCGACCACGACGCCGCCGGCCCGGCTGGCCCACCTCGCCAAGCAATTACGCAAAGCAATCGCAGCCGCAAGCCCGGCCGCAAGTTTGCGTGCAGCACAAGGTGATTCCAGCGACCCTGCGACATGTGGAACCTACGATCTGCTCACCGCAGGTGAGGTGGCCGACCTGCTCGACTGCACTCTCGCCAACGTGCGGGACCTTCGCCGTCGCGGCCGGCTACCGGCCCACAGGGCCGGCCGCGACTGGCTCTACCCGGCCCTACCCGTCCTCGCCCGCGCCGAGCGCAAATCGCAGCGCCGCAACAGAATCGCCTGAGCCGGGAGGTCGCCGTGCCCGTTGATGTGCGCCGCGTGCCCGGTCTCGAACTGCTGAAGTGCGGCCGCTGGGACGGTGTCACGGGTGAGTTCGAGATCGGCCCCGAGCACCTGCGGTCGGCCATCGAGGCCCACCGGGCCGGGATCATCCGCAAACCCGTCGTGAAGCTGGGACACACCGGCATGGGCGACGCATCGCCGGCCCTCGGTTACGTCGACAATCTGAGGCTGACCGACGGCGGCAACGCGTTGGTCGGCGACCTCGTGAATGTCCCTGCGGCCGTGGCGAAGCTGATCCGATTTTCATACCCCGATCGCTCAATCGAGGGATGGCTTGAGTACGAGGACCCGGCCACCGGCCGCGTGTGGCCGTTCGTTTTGACCGCGCTCGCGTTGCTCGGCGCTGCTGCGCCGGCGGTGTCGACGCTGCGCTCGCTGCAAGACGTCGGCGATTTGTTCGGCCTCGACGTCGCCGCCGCCCACCGCGGCCGCCCGGTCGTGATCGCTGCCGCCGCGTTCGCACCTGATGACGACCTTGAGGCGCGCCGCCGGCGTGCTGTGCAAGTTGCTGCCGCACGTCGGCGGCGAACCAACCGCTCGACGATTGGAGTTTGATCGTGTCCACAACCATTGAATCGGTCTACGTCTACCGGCCAGGGCAGGACGTGACAGCGGTCGCGACCGCCGACGTCACCGGCCGCCGTTTCGTCGCGGTCTCCGGTAACCGAGTCGGCGGCAACATTGCCGTCGCCCACGCGAGCGCCGGCGGCCGTGTCCTCGGCGTCGCCGCCCACGACGCCGCGACCGGCGAGCTCGTGCAGATCGCCCGCGCCGGCGTCGTCAAGGTCACTGCGGCCGGCGCGATCACCGCCGGCGCCGCCGTGCAGGTCGGCGCCAACGGCACCGCAACCACCCTGAGCACCGGCGTCGCCGTCGGATACGCCGTCACCGGCGCCGCCGACGGCACCGCAGCCGAAATCGCCCTGATCTGAGAGGAATTGACCAATGCCCAACCCGCTGCTGCCCGAGCTCACCGGACGCCGGCTCACCGTCGACGCCGCGCTCAAGCAACCGACGATCATTCGCGACCAGATCGCGAAACTCGCCGACGATCAGATATTGCTGCCCAAGGTGTTTCGCCCGTTCGGCGCCCAGGTACAGGGCGGCGGCCTGCTCTATAGCGTCATCGCAGCGAGCGACTTTTTCACCAGCGACGTCGAAAAGCGTTCTCCCGGCACCGAGTACCGCGTCGTCGAGGGAGTCGAGCCCGAGCCCAAGCTCGCCGTCGTCGAGGACTGGGGCTCGAAATTCGCCGTTGCCGATGAGGCTCGCACCAGAAACCAGGTCAGTTACCTGGATCAACAGACGACACAGCTCGCTAACACGATCGCACGCAAGCTCGACACCCGTGCCGTCGAGGCGCTCGAGGCCGCCGACATCGACAGCGTCGCCGTCACCCAGGATTGGGATTCTCTGCAATTCGTCGGCCCTGATACGGGATTGACGCCGTCGGCTGATCGGCCCACGGCTCATTTCGCACAGGCCCAGGAGCTCGCCGACCTTGACGAGCTCGGCATCCAACTGGACACCCTGCTCGTGCACCCGTCGCAGGCGCGGGCGCTGCGCGAGGCATACGCCGAAAACCTCGGCGCGATGCTCGATTCCGTCGGGCTCAAGATGTTCAGCAACCCGCGCATTCCGGCCGGCACCGCGTATGTGTGCCAGGGCGGCATGGTCGGAACCGTCGGATTCGAGGCCCCGCTCACCGTCGACGTCTACGACGACCGCAGCATCCGGTCCACATGGGTCCAGGCGTACGCCGTGCCCGCATTCGCTGTCGACCGCCCATACGCAGCCAAGAAACTGATCGGCCTCGCCGCTTAACCCCAAGGGAGACAACCACAATGGCGCTCACACTCGAATTTGACGACGCCGAGGCCGCGGTGCTCCTCGACCGGCTCGGCCTGCCCGAGGACACTACCGACACGCAACTCGTCCTCGACACCCTCAAGGACGCGCTGCGCGGTGCGCCGCTGATGGCCGACGCGCCACCGTCTCAGATCGCCGCCGCCGCAAAGCGGCACGACCTCGAGATTGTCGACACGCAGACGCTCGCCGCGCTGCGCCACGACGCCGCCGAGGGCCGCAAGATCGCCGCGGCCGCCCGCAAGGCCGAAATCGAGCGTCACGTCGACGAGGCGGTATCGGCCGGCAAGATCACGGCCGCCCGAAAAGCGCACTGGCTGACGCTAATCGAGGCCGATCCCGGCATGGCCGAGGTCCTCGCTGCGGTGCCCGCTGAGACGGCCGTTCCCATGACCGAGCAAGGGCACAGCCTCGAGCCCGTCGATGCCGACGCCGGTTCTACTTGGTTCTACTGAAACCAGACGTCGCCGCTGCGGACTATGCACCCGCGCGCGACCACGGTGCCGGGCCGCGAAACCGGCTACGGCATGGCCACCTCCCGCAGCCCGGCACCGTGACCCCCACCGACGAGCACGACGAGCGGTACCGCGAGGAACTCCTCGCCCAAGCCGCCGCATTCCCCGCGGAGCTCGCCCGCTGCACTTGCGGCACACCGTCATTCAACCCCAACGACCACGCCAACCGCTGCCCGCTCGGACCCACACCGCCGCTGTCCACCAGGCCCGGCACGGCCCGCCACCTACCGACTGCCCGAGGAGATGATCTGATGCCCAACACCTCACACCGCGCACCCCGGCCCAGCAGCACCGCACGCGGCCTCGGCCACCAACACCAACAACACCGAGCCCGGCTACTGCTACGCCACGTCGACGGGACCCCGTGCTGGTGGTGCGGCCGCAAGCTCTACAAGGACCCGAAACGCAACTACGACGGCCGCACCCTCCACGCCGACCACAGCCGCAGCCGCTCCACATACGGGGTAGGCAACACCGTCGCCGACCGGCTGCTCCACGCAACTTGTAACGAGCAGCGCGGCAACGGTGACCACGACGACCAGCGACCCGCCATTACCCGCCCCAGTCAGCCCCGCAACGTCGACCCGGAACTCGGCGAACTGTGCTACTTCGATTGGCCGCCGCTCTGAACGGCCATCAGCCCGAATACAGCATCGACGCAGGTCAGGGCCTCATTTTCTGGAAGGGCCGGGCCCCCCAGACCGCCGCGGTGGTCTAGAAAATTTTTTTTAAACCGCGGCTCAATTTTTTCGGCCGATCGCCAACAAACGGGATGCCGACGGGATGGCTCGCGGGTATGTCACGGCGCGGTGAGCGGCCGAATGCTCGGTTCTCCGTGCTGCACCGGACTAGGGGTTATGCTCCGTCCGCGTGAAAGACTGGTGGAAGCGTCACGCTGGCTGGCTGGCAGCCGCGTTCGCGGTCCTGACCCTGGTACTCCTCGTCGCCGTGTGTTTTCAGGCCGCAATGCTGCACACGAGGGGCTGGCGGCTCGCTATGGGCAGCCTGCCGGAGTACCTCGCCGCACTAGGTAGTTTGTCGACCCTAGGTGTGCTGGCACTAGCCGTTGAAGAGTGGAGACGTCAACAGCGCGAGCGGCGTGATCAGGTCGCGCATCAGGCGCGGCTGATCATCGCGGAGGCCGTCCCGCGTGCTGAGATGGTGCCGCCTGCCAATCAAGCTCCTGTCCAACCCGATGGGAAGCCTGAGTATCGGTATGTGGTCATCCGCAATCACAGCCGAGAGCCCGTTTTCAACGTCCGCATCCCCGATGGATCGCACCTTGGAACTAAGGAAGCGATGCCGTGGGTCACGAGCGTCGCGGAGGTCAGGGCACAGCACGAAGATGGTTCCTCCTACTCGCCCACGCCGACCATCATTCATCGGCATTGTCCGGACCTCGTACCTGTACTTGCGCCGGGCCAAGCCACGTTTCAACTTCACCTCGAGACGGTGCCGCGCGACGAGCAACCGACCGAATACGTGTACTTCACCTTCACGGATGCGCGGGGCGTGAAGTGGGAGCGGCTCGGAAGCCAACAGCCAAAACGGCTACTCGACTAAGTTTGCTCGATCAGCCGGCCGCCTCCATCGCGGCGCGGACCTCGGAGTCGTCGAGGCCGACGTACCGTTCTGTCGTCGCGACGCTCTCGTGCCCGAGCAATATTTGCACGGCGCGCAGGTTGCGCGTGCCGCGGTAGGCGCGGGTGGCGAATCGGTGCCGCAATGTGTGCATCGACCAGCCGTCGGGCAGCGCGGCGGCCACGAGCTTGCCGACCTGGCCGGCGCTGAGGTGACCGCCGACACCGTTGGGGAATAGCCAACCGCCGGCGGTGGGGTACGTCTCGCGTAGGGCATCAGCCAGCGAGTCGCTGATCGGCACCACCCGCGTCTTGCCGCCCTTGCCATGCACGACCAGCGACCATCCGGTCGTGTCCTCGACGAGGTCGCGGTGGTGCACGCGCGCCACCTCGGCCCGTCGGAGCCCAGCCTCGCCGGCGAGCCGCAGCATCAGCGTGGTCCGCGGGTCGGCCGCTGCGAGTGCGTGCCGCCAAGCATGATCGGGCGCCGGCCGCGGCGGTGCCTTGCGCTGTCGCACGCGAGGGAGCTCATCGCCGAGGTACACCGGCACGCGGCCCGTCTTGTACGCCCAGGTGAAGAATCCCCGCGCGGCGGCCCGATAGCTGCGGCGCGTTTCGATCGACCAATGCGTCTGCCGGCCGAACCATGCGACCAGCCGCTCGCCGGTCACGTCGCCCGGCGGGCAGTCGAGGCCGCGCGCGATGCGCCACAGCAGGGCGCGACGGTAGCCGATCGTGGTTTCGCGCTGGCCGACTGCGGCGAGGTAGGTGAGGTAGTACTCGATCAGCGGCGCCCACGCCGGCGGCGCGGCGGTGGTGGATCGCGGTCCCGGCCGCCGCGCGGTGTACCGGGTCGAGAGGTACGCCTCGACGGCGGCGAGCGGCCCGACCTCGAGCGCGGCGCCCTGGCCGTCGACGAGCCGGAACACTGCGCCGCGCTGGGACAGTCGCAGACCGAGCCGCGCGGCCCTCCGCCGGGCGATGCGGGCTCGGCCCTCGGCGCTCATCGGCGGTTCTTCTTACTGCCGCCGGTAAAAAGCTGTTCGAGCTCGTCGGCGGCCTCGAGGAGCACCGCAGCGAGCGAGCGGGCCTCTGCGGCGTCGAGGAGCTCCGCGTCGGCGAGCTCGAGGGTCACACCGCGGAGCACGGTGCCGTCGTCGAATTGCCGCCCGGTGATCGTCACAGTGGCCGGGCCGACGGTGCAGGTGGTGCCGTCGTACCAGCGCGCCGCGCCGGCGCCGTCAGGCTCCCAGGGGAACACGCGCCGAGCGTCGGCCGGCGCTGCAATCGAGGCTGTCACGCGGCATAGCTAACACCGCTGCTGATCGAAATCGCAAGGGGCGCAGGCGAATTAGTGCATTGCCGGCGTGTTGGTGCAATGCACTGCGATTGTGCGATGCCCAGCGAAATGGCGACATACGCGGCGATCGTGCCTCAGGGGAACGGCTGAGAACGCGTGTTGTGCACGTTGAGTGCACGCCGCTTGGAGAAGGACTTGAAAACAGGCATTGACCTGCGATAACACTAGTGCGCGGTACTGGGATTGAACCAGCGACCTCTTCCGTGTCAGGGAAGCGCTCTCCCGCTGAGCTAACCGCGCCTGATTAGAGGTGGAGACGGGAATCGAACCCGTGTGCACGGCTTTGCAGGCCGTTGCCTCACCACTCGGCCACTCCACCGCTGGGTTTGATGCGACTGCACCTTCGAGCGGATGACGGGATTCGAACCCGCGACCCTCACCTTGGCAAGGTGATGCGCTACCAACTGCGCTACATCCGCGCGCCACGGACGAGAACGTCGCCACGTGCGAACCGAAACGATAGTCCACCCCAGTATGGCCGCACAAATTCCTCGGCCGCTCCTCAGACCGGCCATCTGCTCAGCGTATTCTGGCCGAAACTGCCGCCCGTGCTAGTCTTCGACGTCGTTCGCCGGGTCATGGTCCGGGTGCGCGGTCTCGTAGCTCAGCGGGAGAGCGTCCGCCTCACACGCGGAAGGTCACTGGTTCGATCCCAGTCGGGACCACTCAGGTAGTCCCAGGTCAACG